>DIWZ01000038.1 GCA_002435955.1 Pelobacter sp. UBA6093 | reverse complement strand
GATTCAGAGGTAGGTTACCCACGCGTTACTCACCCGTGCGCCACTTTACTAGCCTCAGCAAGCTGAAGCGTTCTCGTGCGACTTGCATGTGTTAAGCACGCCGCCAGCGTTCGTTCTGAGCCAGGATCAAACTCTCCAGTTTATATAACTGTATAATTTGATTCTGATTCTTGTCTTACTTTTGGTTTGTCTTGTTACCCGCAAACCATCTTTTCTATCTGCTATTTAGTTTTCAAAGACCAGCTTCCCTGCAGCGACTTGCTTTCCGTCTCGCCGAAGGGAAGGCGAATATACGAGATGTTCGTTTTAGTGTCAACCTTTTATTTTCAGTTTTTTTCAAAAAACTTTATTCGGGCAAAACGACGCTTACCAGCCTGCAAAATCAGCTCCCCGGTCGGAAGAATTTCCCTGTCGGGATCTTCCACCTTATCCCCATCGAGCTTGACCGCACCCTGCTTGATGAGACGCCGGGCTTCTCCGTTGGAGGCGGTGAGGCCTGCCTCGGTCAGCAACCGACATATCCAGGTGGGCTGATCGCTGTCGATAACGACCTCGGGAATATCGTCGGGGATTTCTTTTTGCTTGAACTGATGAACGAAATCCTCTTCGGCCTGCCGCGCTGTCTCCTGATCATAAAACCGCGCCACCATTTCCCGTGCCAGGGCTTTTTTGCTTTCCATGGGATGGTTACCCCCGTCCTTACCGAGCACTCCGTCCCGGACGCGCCGCAACTGGACAAGATCGATATCAGAAAGCAACTCGTAATAACGCAGCATCAGTTCATCGGAGATACTCATCACCTTACCGAAGATTTCCTTGGGCGGCTCGGTAATGCCGATATAGTTGCCGAGGGATTTGCTCATCTTGTTGATGCCGTCCAGCCCTTCCAGAAGAGGCATGGTGAGAACACATTGCGGTACCTGCCCTTCCTGTTTCTGCAACTCCCGCCCAACCAGTAAGTTGAATTTCTGGTCGGTCCCGCCAAGCTCAACATCCGCTTGCAAAGCCACTGAGTCGTATCCTTGGACGAGAGGGTAGAGAAACTCATGAATGGCGATAGGCTGCTGGCCGGTGAATCGTTTATGAAAGTCATCCCGCTCCAGCATGCGGGCTACGGTGTAGCGCCCGGCCAGGCCGATCAGGTCAGCAGCAGACATCTGCCCCATCCAGCTGCTATTAAACACCACCTTGGTGCGAGCCGGATCGAGGATCTTGAACACCTGCTCCTTGTAGGTTTCGGCGTTTTTGAGAACCTCTTCGCGGGTCAGCGCCTTGCGGGTTTCGTTTTTGCCGGTGGGATCACCGATCATGCCGGTAAAATCCCCAATCAGAAAATGAACATCGTGACCCAGATCCTGAAACTGTTTCAATTTCTGAATCAACACCGTATGTCCGAGGTGCAAATCGGGCGCAGTCGGATCGAACCCAGCTTTGATTTTAAGAGGAACGCCGGTCTCCACAGACTTTATAAGTTTTTGTTCAAGCTCGCTTTCAACCAGAATTTCCACCGCACCGCGACGGATGATTGCCATCTGCTCCTGAACCAACTTCATACTCACACCTTTTCACTAAATTGGATGGTACCCGCGCAACTGGCCAGACATCCCCACCCCGTGTTTCCACTGGCAGCGACCTCATACAGTCAACCAGCGAACTAGTGTCCATCCGGAAACTATGGATGAAAACTAACCAACTTCCTCCAGAATGCGCTGGATCTTTAGCGCCCTGCCGGTTACCTCGTCAACTTCAACCAGCACACCGCACAGGATCGGATCTTTTTTCGCAACCTCGAAACGAACAGGCAACTGGGTAAGAAACTTGTCGATGGCCTCGTCCTTGCGCATACCGATAACGGCATCGCGACTTCCGGTCAAACCTGCATCGGATATATAGGCCGTTCCGCCAGGGAGAACCCTCTCGTCCGACGTCTGCACATGGGTGTGGGTGCCGATAACCGCGGAAACCCTGCCGTCAAGATAAAAGCCCAAAGCTGCCTTTTCGCTGGTAGCTTCAGCGTGAAAATCGACCAGGATGATCGGCGTCTGCTGACGCAAGGTGTCGATCTCTCGATCGGCAGCCCGGAAGGGGCAATCAAGATTATTCATAAAGACCCGGCCCTCCAGGTTAAGAACGCCGACTTTCAAGCCGGCCGCAGTAGCATAAACCCCGCTACCGCGACCTGGCAAGCCCGGTGGATAGTTGCCTGGCCGCAACAAACGCGGTTCACGGTCAAGATAATCGTAGATTTCCCGTTTGTCCCAGATATGATTCCCGGAGGTGATCACATCGATGCCCAGGTCATACAGTTCGGCAGCGATGTTGACCGTCAGGCCGAATCCGGCTGCGGAATTTTCACCGTTGGCTATAACCAGATCGACATTTTGGGCATCCACCAGATGGTGAAGTCGAGCCTCAACCGCTCGGCGCCCGGTGCGACCGATGATATCCCCGATAAATAAAATATTCAAAAGCTCAGTTCTCCATGTTAAACAACCAATTTCGGGGACACCTGATCACAGAATCTCTTGCCAGCAACACTTAAACTTCTGCCCTTACTTGGCAAACTCAACCGCCCGGGTTTCACGAATGACATTGACCTTGATCTGCCCGGGATAGGCCATCTCTTCTTCGATCTGCTTGGCGATCTGTTTGGCAAGGACGTGCGACTGTACATCCGACACTTCTTCACTGGCGACCATGACACGGATTTCTCGACCGGCCTGGATGGCGAAACAGTTGGTGACTCCGGGAAACGATGTTCCGATCCGTTCCAGGTCCTGCAGGCGCTTGACATAGGTTTCCAGCATTTCACGACGGGCCCCGGGGCGCGCCCCCGAGAGGGCATCAGCCGCTTGCACCAACACCGCAAGTACCGTCGTAGGCTTCTCGTCCTCGTGATGGGCCGCCAGGGCGTGAACGATACTGGCAGATTCACCGTATTTGCGCGCGAGATTGGCACCGATGACTGCGTGCGACCCTTCTATCTCGTGATCGACGGCCTTGCCGATATCGTGCAGCAGCCCAGCTCGTTTGGCCTGTTTGACATTGATCCCCAGCTCCGCTGCCATGATGCCGCACAGAAAGGCAACCTCGATGGAATGCTGCAGCACGTTCTGACCGTAGGAAGTCCGGTAACGCAGACGTCCGATAAGTTTAACAATTTCAGGATGGATGCCATGCACCCCGACATCAAACGTGGCTTGTTCGCCGGCTTCCCGGATAGCATTATCGACATCCTGGCTGGCTTTGGTTACCGCCTCTTCAATGCGCGCCGGATGGATACGTCCATCGCTGATAAGTTTCTCCAGAGCCAGACGAGCGATTTCCCGCCGCACCGGGTTGAACCCTGAAATAATAACCGCCTCAGGGGTGTCGTCGATGATCAGATCGATGCCTGTAGCCGCCTCGATGGCACGAATATTCCGCCCTTCGCGACCGATAATGCGGCCTTTCATTTCATCGTTGGGCAACGGCACGACGCTGACGGCATGTTCCGCAACATAATCCCCTGCATAGCGCTGCACCGCCAGCGCCAGGATTTCCTGGGCCTTTTTATCCGCAGTCTCCTTGGCTTCGTCCTCGATCTGCTTGACCCATTTGGCACATTCGTGACGCGCCTCGCTCTCTACCTGCGCCATAAGCAGCTTTTTAGCCTCTTCGGCCCCGAGCCCGGCAATCTCCTCGAGCTTTTCACGCTGTTGACAAACCAGCTCTTCGGCCTCTTTTTCGCAAGTGCGGATCTTGGCTTCCTGCTGGACAAGGCGCTTTTCACGCTGAATGATCTCTTCATCACGTACATCAACCTGCGCAACCTTGCGATCAAGGTTTTCTTCCCGTTGCAAGAGCCGCTTTTCCTGAGCCTGCAACTCCTTGCGCATTTCACGGGATTCTTGCTCCCATGCGGTCTTTGCCTCCAGCAACGCGTCTTTTTTCTGAATCTCCGCCTCTTTGCGAAGAATATCCGCTTCCTTGGCGGCCTCCGATAAAATCTGGTCGGCCGTTCGTTTCGCTTCAGCCAGGTGCGTTGCAGCAACCTTGCGACGCACCAGCGCACCCCCGAGGGCACCAACCAAAAAGGCCGCGCCCATCCCTATCCACTGAATTTCTATGCTCAAAGTTCGAACCTCCTAAAATTTATGTGCTTTCCAGCATACACCGTCCAGACGGCGTGAAAGAGTAATTTCTTTCCTCGGTAATCAATATATCCAAACACGCATCGTGGTCCTCAACCGGCAAACGCTTGACCACCTGCATTTCAAAACAAAGACCTATGGACAGTGCAGGTCGCCCTGTTCCACCAAGGATCCGGTCATAGAAGCCTTTGCCGTATCCCAGGCGATTGCCCCCAACATCAAATGCCACGCCGGGCACCAGCACCAGATCCAAGACGTTGGGAGGCAGCAGCATGGACCCGGTCGGCTCCAATACACCAAACGCGCCGGGCGAAAGTTCGGATGGAGCCGCCACCGAGACAAAATCGAGTCGTTCGCCGACCACCCGCGGGTAGGCAACGGTTTTGCCCTGACGCAGGGCCTCGTGAAAAATCTCTTCGGTAAATACTTCGTTCAGGATCGGACTGTAAAGAGCAACAATCTCGGCCTGTTCGAAGGCAGGCAACATCACCACCCTCTGCTGGATCCTGAGGCTATGGCTCAGACACACTTCTGCTGCCAGATGTTTGCGGCGGGTCAACATGGCCCCGCGAAGCGATTTTTTGGGCATAGGCAGAGATCCCGCAGACAACTGCGATCTCCGAGGGGAGTACTTCTAGATGAGATAAGGGAGGACTGGAGTCAACCTGTCCGGGTTTACAGAAAACGCTTCTTGCCTGTTTTCATTCCGACGACGGCGCCGGGATTTCACCTGCAGCTCCTCCGGCCAAAACGACAGCATCTGGCTCCGCCTTGGACACAGCGACAAATCAGCTAACAAGAAACGAAAACGCGCAGTACGCGCTGCAAATATCTGAAAAACCGAACAAACAGAACACCTGGCAAAAGCAGCAGGGGTCTGGAAAGCATCAACCAACCGAATCTATCTGAAATCTCCGAACAGAGATGACCTGGCGCAACGCGCCTTTTACATGAAACTTCAAGCTGCCTTCCGACAGCGACGCCCACGAACTCACTTGTCTTGTGGAGGCGACTCCGGGCAGGCGGTTTCAAGACGCGCCACAAGATCCCGTAGTTGCGCGGTCAAGGCCTCTTCCCGAACCTGATTGGCATCGCGCAGCCGTAAATAAGCTTCGCCCACATTAAGCAGAGCAAGTACTGCCGTATTCAAGGTGTCGACCGCCCGACTGGCAGCTACAACCTCGGCAATCTTTGCATTAATAAAATCGGCGACCCGACATACCTCTTCCGGCGCCATCGTACTTCTGATGGTGTACTGCTGACCTAAAACTGTAACCTGGACAGCCTGTTTCAAGACACCTCCAGATCCAAACCGTCAAGCTTGGCCAGAATCCGATCCACCTCGGCGACAAAACGTTCCCGTTCCTGCGCCAAACGATCCCTGTCGGCAAGCAATTGCTGACATTGTTCTTCCAGCGCCTGTTTGCGGGCAAGAAGTTGATCGATCTTTTTTTCCAATTGAAGAACCAGAGCTAAATCCACGGCAACCTCTGCTCAGTAATATTGAATTCTAGAAAAGAAAGAGCCCTTTAGTCAAGGAATTATCCATCTTCCCGGAACAGGGCCTCAACAAACAGGTCCGGGTCGAAAGGCCGCAAGTCCTCAAGCCCTTCGCCGATACCTACAAAGTGAATCGGCAATCCAAGTTCATCCCCGATGGCGACCAGCATTCCACCGCGCGCCGTGCCGTCGAGTTTGGTCAACGCCACGCCCGAAACGGCCACGGATTCCTGAAACAATCGTGCCTGCACCAGAGCGTTTTGCCCGGTTGTTGCATCGATAACCAACAAAGTTTCGTGCGGTGCTCCCGGCATCTCGCGGTCAAGAACCCTGCGGATCTTTTTAAGCTCTTCCATGAGATGAACCTTATTGTGCAGTCGCCCGGCAGTATCGAGCAGCAATACATCAGCTTTGCGAGCCTGGGCGGCCTTGATGGCATCAAAGGCTACGGCCGCGGGATCTGACCCCGCAGACTGGCGAATCACGTCGACCCCGGCGCGTTGTCCCCACACCTCAAGCTGTTCGGCCGCCGCTGCTCGAAACGTGTCCCCGGCTCCGACCACGACCTTTTTGCCCTGACGCACGAACTGATGGGCCAGTTTGCCGATGGTCGTGGTTTTGCCAACGCCATTGACCCCCACCACCATGATCACAAAGGGTGTGGCACGCTGCAGATCCATGGGAGCGGACTCCCGCGCGAGACGTTGCCGAATTTCCTCTTTAAGAGCGATGCGTATTGCGGCGGGATCACTGGCTTGTCCTTTAGCCAGGCGCGCTTCAAGCGATTGTATCAGCTGCTGAGTGGTTTTCATGCCGAGATCGGCCGTAATAAGAATTTCCTCAAGATCTTCGAGAAGATCTTCATCGACCCCCTGGCTGCCTCGCAACAAGGCATCGATTCTGCCCACCAGCGAGGCCTGGGTTTTGGCAAGTCCGGCACGCATGCGCAGCAGCAGACCCACCGGTTCTTCCACCGCCGGTTCTTCCACCGCCGGTTCTTCCACCACCGGTTCGATCTTCGGGGCTGTTTTCCCGGCAACATTCCGCAATAAACGACGCGCCAGCACAAAGCCCAGAACCACCACCACGGCTACGCCGGCCCAGAGCAGGACCATGGCCACCCAAGAACGATGCGGTTCGGGTACTCCCACAAGGGCGGCTGTCTCAGTCAGCCATTCAATACAGCGGAAAATCAGGTCCATCGTTTCTACTCCTTGAAAATTGATGCTTTCGCAAAAACTCGTAGGATGGCTAAGCAAAAAATTCGTCCTACAAGGCTCGGTGATTTTTCAGGGACGAAGGCATACAGCCGGCATGTCGAAGTCCTGAAAAAGCGCTGCAACGCAGTAGGGCTAACTTTTTGCGACGCCATCAATATTCAATGAAAAAGCCGTTCGGCCGAAGCCAATCATGCAATTTCCTTTTTAAGAAGGCTGACACAACGGCGAGCAGCAAACCGGGCCCGACCGAGCAACTGCCTGCGACAACCGGTCAGCACCAGGAAATAATCGGTGGTAATGGGCACCACCAAGGTCCGGGTTTCGCGGGTGGAGATTATAACCTCTTGTAAATCGTCATTACCGATCCGGTCCAGCATGCTGCGTAAGTTCCCGAGAATAATCCCCTTGTGCGCGCCAACCAATCGCAGATCGTAAACATCCATGGTCCCGACCTGGTCGACAGCTTCACCCTCCCAATCAGCGATAATAGCGCCGTTGGTACCGGGAACGCTATTCACGAGATCCAGCAGAACAGATTTAAAAGGCATCGCAAACCCTCGATAATGATGCTTTCGCAAATGGAGGTAAGATGACTAAGCAAAAAGTTCGGACTAAAAGGCGTAACAGCTTTTCAGGGGTGAAGGCATACATCGGGTATGTCGAAGTCTTGAAAAAGCGCTGCAACGCAGTAGGTCTGACTTTTTGCGACGCCATCCTCAATAGTCATTCAGCTGGACGGAAACCAGCTTGGAAATCCCCGGATCTTCCATGGTAACGCCGTAGAGAATATCGGCCATTTCCATGGTCCGCTTGCTATGCGTAATGACGATGAACTGCGATTTGGATGACATTTCGCGCACCATTTCATTAAAACGCTGGATATTGGCTTCGTCCAGCGGCGCATCGACCTCGTCCAGAACGCAAAAAGGTGATGGCTTGATGAGGAATATGGCGAAAATCAAGGCAATGGCGGTAAGGGCCTTTTCACCTCCAGACAACAAACCGACATTCTGCAGTCGTTTGCCGGGAGGTTGTACGGCGATCTCAATGCCTGTTTCAAGCAGATCCTGTTCGTCGGTCAGGATCAATTCTGCACGTCCGCCCAAAAAAAGTCTCGGAAAAATTTCCTGGAACATGGCATTGACCTGATCGAAGGTCTCCCGGAACCGTTTGCGTGTCGTCCTGTTTATCTTGGCGATAGCGGTTTGCAGCCCCTCCATGGAGCTCTGAAGGTCCTGATCCTGCTGGCAGAGAAACTCCCAGCGCTGCTCAAGTTCACGGTACTCGTCGATGGCCATTAAATTGACCTCGCCGATTGTGTCGATGCATCGGAGCAAATCCTCCAATCGAGCCTCGGCTGCATCCGGATCAAAGGCCTCGTCCGTTTCGCAGGCATCATCGCGGGTCAGATCAAAGCGGTAACGAAAATCGACATCCTGGCGCAGATGTTCGGTTTCCATATCGATTTCACGGACCCGTATCTGAAGTCCGGACAACAATTCACGTGCCTGCAGCAACTGTCCCCGCACTGCCCGGATGGCTTCTTCGTGCGCTTCGATCCGCTGCTGCTGTTCGCCGAAAACGTCTTTCAACCGATTCAGACGAACCTGCTGTTCCTCCCGCCGTGCATGCAATACCTCCATCTCCGCCCGCAGGCGCTGCTGTTCACTCTGCAAGCGTGCAGTCTCGGTTTCGGCCAACTGTTGACTCTGATTCCGTTGAAGCAGTTGCCGCTCCAGGTCCTGGCCGGTGGCGGCAAGGTGCCGGAGTTGACGGCGTCCTCCCTCCTGGCGTTCCCGCAATTCCGCCAGAGTCACCTTGAGGGAGGTCACCTTTTCGCGCAGGATCTCCTGCCCCTGTCGCCACACGTGCAATGCTTCCTCCCCGCGAGCGACGACGGATTCCTGCTCAAGTCGTTCCTTTTCAAGCTGAAGACAAGCGGCGTCGGCCTCGACCTGCTGTCGCTTCAAGGCGCCGTATTCCTCCTCAAGCTGATCGTGTTCGAACGCGGCAATTTCCAGACGCTCGCCGATGCGTGCAAGTTCCTGCCGGGCCCGGGTCAGATCTTTTTCCGCTGCGGCGCGCTTCAATTCCAGAACATGAAGCTCTTCCCGCAGAGTTTTTTGCAGCTCATCAGCCACAACGAGGGCCGCTTTTTGATCGATTCGCTGCTGACGCAGCCGCGAAAGGTCCTCATCCAGAAGTTCCTGTCGGGACTTAAGCTCCTTAATTTCGCGTTTTTGCGAAAGAAAACTGTGCCCCAAGCCTTCTCTGGCGCCCC
Source organism: Pelobacter sp. UBA6093 (assembly GCA_002435955.1). Taxonomy (GTDB): domain Bacteria; phylum Desulfobacterota; class Desulfuromonadia; order Desulfuromonadales; family Syntrophotaleaceae; genus Syntrophotalea. The sequence goes on along the minus strand of DIWZ01000038.1, from coordinate 47,586 downwards.
CACACAAAGTTCCAAAGTGGGTCAAACAATCGCCGGCAGATGTGACCAGGGTCACTCCAGCCGGCAGGGCCGCATTCAGATAGGGACTCAGATCATCGACCAGAAAAACCCCCTGCAACAAGAGCAATAACTGGTGAGCGACATCCGGCCGCGGCGAAATCAGGTCTGCCAACGGCTGGCCGGCATCGAACCGCACCTCGGGAACAACGCCAACCTTTGATGGCAACACGAGGGTTGCGCGCCCGCCGCCGTCCCTGAGGGCCTCCAAAGCCGCGAGTGCATCCTGTGGTTGTCGCGTCACCAAGGCCTGCAAGCGGTCACCGAGTACCGCCTCGACAGCCAGTTCATGGGCGGCGGACACCTCGAGCAAGTCGGCCACCATCCCGGCCATGCGCGTTTGCAGGGGCGTATCCTGCCATAACAGCTTGACCCCTGTGCCATAGCCTTCAAGATTGCGTTCCATCTGCTCCAGCGACTGCAGCCGGGAACGACACTCTCCAAGGCGCCCCTGGCCTTCGAGCAACTGCTGCTCATTCTCCTCAAGTTGCCGCCGCACCACCAGGGATTGCTCGCGACTCTGCTCCAGAGCCTGCTCCAGCTCGTCCCGTTGGACCAAAAATGCTTCCAGGCTCTGCTCGCTGCCAGCGATCACGGATTCGGTGCTGATTCTTGTTTCATGCAGCTGCACCGTTTCGCGCCGCTGCGCTGCGCTGCGATCATCCATCCCCTGCAAACGGCGCCGCGCATCCTCCAGAACATTGCGACTACGGGATAACTCCGCCATACGCTCGAACAGGCCCCGGCGCGCAGTCTCCAGACCGTTCACGCATTGTTTCTCCTGGGCCAGTTGTTCCTCAAGGGTTGCTGTTTCGCGCTGCAGTACAGAAGATTGGACCTGAAGCTCCTCCACCAATGAAGCACCGGCAGCCGTCAGGACTGCTTCTTCTTGTCGAACCTCCCCCAACCGTCGCTGAATGTCCTGCTGTTCCTGGCTGTACTGCTGTTGCTGACGCGCTATATTCTGCAAGCCCTGAAGACCGAGTTCGATGCCACCCTCGACGCGCTGCAATTCTCCGCTCAGATTAAAAAAACCCTCCTGGCACTGGCCGAGTTCTTTTTCGGAAACCACCTGCACCAGTCGTAGCTCCTCAAGCTCCAGTTCAAGTTGCCCAAAGCGTCCTTCCAGCTCAACAACCTGCAATTGGGCCCGGGTTTCTTCGCGGCCTCGCAAATCGCGGTCTTTTACCAGTTCGGCATGTCGACGCCGGGCAAAGTGGAGTTCAATCTGTTTTTGCTCTTCGCGATAGCTGCGATATTGTTCGGCCTTGCGGGCCTGACGTTTGAGTGTTCCGAGCTGCCGGCGCACCTCGCCGATAATATCCCGCAAACGCAACAGGTTCTGCCGGGTCGCCTCGATCTTGCGCAAGGCGGTTTTTTTGCGCACCTTGAATTTGCTGACCCCGGCCGCTTCTTCTATAAGATAGCGGCGGTCTTCCGGCTTGGCGTTGAGTAACTGCCCCACCTTACCCTGCTCGATAATGGAATAAGCCCGGGCGCCAATCCCGGTATCCATGAAGAGTTCGGAAATATCGAGCAAACGGCAGGGGGTTTTATTCAGCAGATATTCACTGTCACCATTACGATAGAGACGACGCGTAACCATGAATTCGGCGTAGTCGCGCACCGCAACCGGGCCCTGCCCTTTTTCGTTGGAAAAGACCAGCGATACCTCGGCCATGCCTACCGGCTTGCGACTCTCGCTGCCTCCGAAAATGACGTCTTCCATAGCCCGGCCGCGCAGGTTTTTGGGGCTCTGCTCTCCCATTGCCCAGCGAATGGCATCGACGACATTGCTCTTGCCACAGCCATTCGGACCAACCACTGCCGCTATTCCCGAACCAAAATCCAGGGTCACGCGATCGACAAACGATTTAAATCCTGCGATTTCTATCCGTTTGATCTGCATATGCGCGCTGGAAAAGTCCTTTCTGGCCGGAATGTTTGGATAACGCAGCATGTTAACAAGCCCAAAACACCATGTAAAGGAGTTTGCGGGCGAAAGATTTCAGCCAGGAGGCTGTCGGACTGTCCGGGCCGAAGCGAAAATATGGATGTTTGAGAACAGATTTTAGCTCGTTTGAAGGTTCATAGCCGTNNGGATAGTCCGACAGCCTCCCAGGATGCCGACTTTTCACGACAGGCCGATGATGCGCATGAGAATAGCACTTTCCCGGCGCCGGCATTCATCTTGAAATCGAGCCCTCTTGCCTGAATGCCAAACAAAAGCTATGATGAGCGCCTATGATTACTATTGAACTTACCGAGCAGGATGCGGGGCACACAGCTCTGGACATTCTTCAACAGCGCATACCGGCGGCGTCGCAGTCTTACCTGCGGCAATTGCTGCGCCGCGGCAAGGTTTCCTGCGCCGATAGCACCTTGGATGAACACTCCCGGCTGCACGGTCATGAAACCTTACAACTCCCGGACAGCGGCCGACTGCGGGAACTCTGCGCCAGCCCCCTGCCGCAACTGACTATTCTGCTGGAAACAGACGATTTCCTTGCGGTCTTCAAACCCGCGGGCCTCGCCATCCACAGCAGCGTGAATCATACCGAGAACAACCTCACCGACCAACTTCGCAGCTTGATGCATCACCGCAGGGCCCCCTATCAGGTGGCGCCGGCTCATCGCCTGGATATCGGCACCTCCGGGCCGGTGCTGTTCGGCAAGGGGCGCAAGGCTACCGCCGAACTGGGACGGTTGCTGCAAGCCGGCCAGATAAACAAAACCTACCTGGCGCTGGTTCATGGCTCGCCGCCGGAATCGGGCACGCTAACTACCGAGATCCTGGTTCAGGACAAAGTCAAACAGGCAGCAACCCGGTACCGCGTACTTGGCCGCCACGACAACGCTGCCCTGCTCGAACTGGAACTTTTGAGCGGTCGCAAACATCAGATCCGCCAACAGTGTTCCCACGCCGGATGGCCGGTGTATGGAGACAGCCGCTATGGCGGGCCGGCACTCGCCAGCCTGGATCGCCTGTTTCTGCATTGCTGGCAACTGGCCTGGTCAACGGGGGTTGAACCCCCGCATTTTTGCGTATCGAGCCCGCTGCCAGGGGATTTGCGTAATATTCTAGGTACTATGCATATCGACTTGCCATTACCAACCTGAACCCCCGGAAGGTTGCACTTGATGTTCACCTTCCTCCCTTCGGAAACTTAAATCATGGCCAAACAACCTGCCCCAAAATCCTCCTTGTTCCGCCGACATCCGTTTCGGACTGGGGCCACCCTGCTAATCGCTGCCTGCCTGGCAGCCGCATGCACCTTTTTCGCAACCTTTGACCTGAATGCCTATCGGGAATCCCTGGCAAGTGGGTTAAGCGAAGCCCTTGCTCAACCGGTCACCATAGACTCGGCAAACATGTCCTGGCAGCGGGGGCCGGCATTCGATATCGCAGGCATTCGTATCGGGGATCCCCTTGCTGATCCTGTTGTCGAAATCGAACACCTTTTTTTACAACCTCGCCTGTTGCCATTGTTGCGGGGCATTGTCGTTTTCGACGACATGATCCTGGTTCGCCCCCAGTACAAACTGGACCTTCTGCCATCCGACAGTTTCACCGGCACCGAGGTGCTGACGACGTTGTTGCGAACAGTGCAGGTGCGCAATCTGACGGTCGTGGATGGCCGACTGGACCTCGATGACCGTCGGACAACCGGCCCGTCCAATCAGTTGCAGCTTCGTGCTGTCGAGCTTAAAATCGGCAATCTGCTGACCGGGCGCCCCGGCAAGCTGGAACTCAGCGCCAGACTGCTACACCAGGAAGAGGTCGCCGACCTGAATGTTGAGGGACGTGTCGCCATGGACTCCGACATGAGCAATTGGAGGCAGGTCAGGGGCAACCTGCAGGTGCAGCTGAAAAATATCGCTGCCGAGCAGATTTTTGCATGGCTCCCACCGCCGCCCGGCAGCCCGATGGTGGCCGGCAAAGCGGCACTGAACCTTTCCACCGAAGGCAGTGTCGCCACCGGGCTCCATTTTACTGCCAGCCTGGCAGGACAAAACCTTGCCCTTGTCTGGCCGAGCCGTTATAGCCAGGCTCCGTCCATAAAAAACTTCGCGGTTAGTGGTATCTGGACCGCTTCGAAGGGCCTGGACAAATTCAGTGACTTGTCCCTGCAGCTCGACAATTTAAGCCTGCAAGGTCACCTCTCCCTGCAACGCAGCCAGAATCAGCCCTGGCTGGAAGGGACCCTGAGCAGCTCGCCTCTGGCGTTGGCCGATATCCGCAGATTTGTGCCCGACCGCATCCGGTTGTCGGACTTGAAGCTGCTGCATGCCAGCCTGGACCAGGGCACGGTGGAAATTCACCATCTGCGTTTCGCCGGCCCGCTTGAGCATGTCTGGCAAGCCGGCTCCCCGCTTCCGATAAACGACGCCCGTATCACCTTGAGCGATGCCCGACTACCCTTACCGGGCGCTCCCCCCCTTGAACAGCTGAACCTCGCCTTGACGCTCAAGGATGGCGATTTGCATTTGCACGAGGGCACGGCCCTGCTCATGGATAGCCCTGTGCGTTTTTCAGGAACAGCCGAGCATCTGCTGAGGGAAGACCGGAGCGTTTCCTTCAGTGCCGAATGGGCCGCACCTGCGCACAAATTATGGAACGAACTTGCAGCCAACCGGGACTGGACCGGCAAAGCCGGCGGAACCATCCCGGTCACCTTGTCGCTGACCGGCTCACCGGGACAGTTGCGTGGCAATATGCAGGCCAACCTTGCCGGTTGCGTCCTCGACTGGCCGGGCATTGTGTCCAAGCCTGCCGGCAGCCCTGCGGAACTCCGGCTGTCGGGCCACCAGCAGAACCAGGCTTTGATCGTCGAAGCGGGCCTGTTCAGCCTATCCCCCTTCGATCTGGAATTTTCCGGACAAATCGGACTGACAGATAAATTTCCCCTTGAGCTGCGGCTTCACATCCCCCGAACAGATCTTGGAAAAGCCGCGCAACTGGTGCCGGCCCTGGCCAGTTACCGGCCCTCGGGAACGCTGGCCATGAACGGGCAACTGGCGGGGCCCCTTGCAAAACCGGTGTTGACCGGTCAGGTGCGTCTTGACGCTGCGACCCTGGATATAAATGTACTGGAAGCCGAAGCGCGGGATATAAACGGAACTATTGCCATCCGCAATCAGCAATGCCGGTTCACCGGCGTCCAGGCCCGTCTGGGCCAATCGGCCATCACTCTGGATGGAGAGCTGACCGGCGAGGTCGATCGTGTCTTCACATTGCACTTCAAGGCGCCTCGTGTCGGTGCCGGGGAGATTATTTTTCCTGGCAGCAAGGTAGTCTTTCGCAACCTGGACGGCTCCATTGTGTTCAGCCGCGACCGGATACGTTATGAAGATATCCGCTTCAATCTGGAAACCGGCCAGGCCTTCCAACTCCAGGGCAGTCAGGGACTTTCCGCTCCGGTCATGGCCGAATTGGATATCCATGCAAAAATGGCCTCCATCGACGAAGTCCTGGCCCTGTGGGAAGCAGAAGCACCGCCGAAGCCGCCAGAAATCAAGGACCAGAGGAGCCAGCACAGGCTGGTCATCCGGGCTGCCGTCGACAAGGGACGTTACGGACCGCTGTCTTTTTCGGATGCCAGGGGCACCATTGTTGCCGAAAACGACACGGTTGCCATCAGCCCTTTGAGTTTCCGCACCGGATCGGGAACCGGTCAAGGACAGGTGCTTGTCGACAACGGCCATGAAACCCAATCCGCGCTGACCATCTCCGGAAAGTTCGCGGACATCGACGCAGGCTATCTGCACAACGAACTGCTGCAACAAAAGGGGTTGGTGACCGGTAAATTGAGCGGACAGGTGCAACTGCAGGGGCCTGCCGGGCCCGACTTGCTCACCACGGGTACGGGACAGGCCGACCTTCATATCAAGGACGGCGTGCTGCGCAAATTCTCTTTTTTATCCAAGGTCTTTTCTCTGCTCAATGTCTCACAGCTTTTCACCTTGCACCTGCCGGACATGGCCAGTCAAGGCATGCCCTTCACCTCCCTCGATGGTTCTTTCGACCTGCGCCAGGGGCGGTTGACCACGGAAGATCTGGCGGTGGCGAGCAACGCCATGAACCTGTCGTTGGTGGGAAGCGTCGACCTGCGGCAAGACCGGCTCGATCTGCTGATGGGCGTAAAGCCGTTTGGCACCGTCGACAAGATCGTATCCAAAATCCCGGTGGCCGGCTGGATCCTTACCGGAGAAAACAAAGCCCTGATCACCGCGCATTTCCGGATTCAGGGATCGAGCGAGGCGCCTGAAGTGAATGCCATCCCCATCACTTCGGTTTCGGAAAAGGTCCTGGGGATATTCCAGCGAGTCCTTGGCCTGCCGGGCAAGGTCGTCAGCGATGTGAACAATCTGTTCCAGGATGAAAAAAAATCGCAGAATCAGGCCGGGCGATCAGAATCTGACAACCTTGGGCAGAGATCTGAAACAGGTCGGGCACCACAGTAAAGGGTAACGATGCCGCCGGTCAGATCGTGATGACGCACCTGCCGGAAACCGGCTGCCTGCATCATGGCCAGGAAAGCTTGCCGGGTTGGAAACACGTCGACGGAATCGGGAAGGTAGCGGTAAGCAGCGCCATCGGACAGCAGGCTGCCGATACGCGGCAGTACATGCCGACTATAGCAACGGTAAAGACCGGCAAGCAACGGTCTGGTCGGTCGGGAAAATTCCAGCACCACCAACCGTCCTCCAGGTTTCAGCACTCGGTAGAACTCCTTCAGGGCCGCTTCCCGTTCGATGACATTGCGGATGCCAAACGCAATCACTGCCCCGTCGCAGACAGCTGCCGCCAGTGGCAGGCTTTCGCACGACCCTTGCACAAGGGATATGCGCCCCCGGGCCGGACCAAGTTTGGGCCGAGCAGCGTGCAGCATATTGGCCGACAGGTCCACCCCAACGACCTGAATCCGCGGATGCGCCGCAGCAACCGTCAGCGCCACGTCACCGGTACCGGTAGCCGCATCCAGGACGCGGGCATCTGCAGGCAGCGCAAGCGCCTGCACTGCGGCCCGGCGCCAGCGACGGTCGATGCCGAAGGATAGCAATCGATTGAGAAGATCGTAACGCGGTGCGATACGATCGAATAGATGCCGGGTAGTCTGCCCCGGCCGATAATCTATGGCCATGAATCATCCTTCAATATTCCGGTAGTCAGTGGCGATCCCGTGTAGTAGCACAGGTCGCCGGGCCTGACCAGCAAAAACACAGGCGGCCGGCATCGATCCTTACCCATCACTACAGAAGAGATGCATGTTATGCAACCACTTGTCGTTACCGCGGCGATCCTGCGGCAGCAGGATCGCATCCTGATCACCCGGCGCCCTGCCCACAAACCCCATGGCGGCATGTGGGAGTTGCCCGGCGGAAAACTCAACGGCGGCGAGTCACCCCGGGCAGCCCTGGAAAGGGAATTGCGTGAAGAGTTGGGAATACAGGTTGCCGTCGATGATATTTTTGAGGTGGTCTACCATCGCTACGACTGGGGAGCGGTACTGATCCTGGCCTACGAATGCCGCTGGCTCGCGGGGGTCCTGCAACACCTGGAAGTGGACGAGCATCGCTGGATCCACCCACGGGAGGACCGGCAATATGCTATTTTAGAGGCCGATCGCCCCATTTTCGAGCGCCTGGCCCGGCCCCTTTGTCGGCCGGCACCGAGCCCTATTCGTTAAAAGGCAGGGTGAAAATGATTTCGGTACCCTGCCGGGGCGCGCTGACAACCTGGATGGTTCCCCCATGGCGCTCAATGATGTGTTTGACGATATGCATCCCCAACCCTAGCCCACGCACCCCGCTGTTGAGATCGACAGCCCGGTAAAACCGTTCGAACATCCTTTCAATCTGCGCCGGAGTCATGCCGATACCCTTATCACGGACCGAAATCCGGTAACAAGCCGGTTCGCGGACTCCCGTAACCCTGACCGAGCTGCCTTCCGCGGAATATTTTACAGCATTGCTGATCAGATTTTCCATGACCTGCACCAGCTTTTCCCGGTCAGCCCGTACCAGATGCGATCCGCCCGCGGCAAACTCCATTTCAAATCGGTAATGGGGAAATTGCAACTGGAAATGTTTCAGGAGCTTGCGGCTGATTTCCTCTACGTTTACCGACTCCATGACCAGCGGGATATCCCGCCCGGCTTCGATACGGCTGATATCGAGCAAATCGGAAACGATACGCTCCAACACTTCGGCTTTATCGTAAATTTCGGACATGAACTCTTTAAGCTGGGCCGCTGAAAACCCTCCAAACTCCTCCGGATGCATGCAAAATTCCATGTATCCCATGATGGAAGTCAGCGGCGTACGCAATTCATGGGCCGCGGTGGAAATAAATTCCGTCTTGACCCGCTCCATCTCCCGCTCGCTGGTCATATCCTGAAAAATGACGATGGACCCGGTGTTCTCCCCTTGCATGTTGCGCACCCGCGAAGCTCGAGCTTTAAAAAAAACCTCTTGTTTTTCCGCCCCGGCCGGCCAGGCAAAACAAGCTTCGCGAACCCCCGTTGTCACACCTTCGAGCACCTGCATCATGCCGTCACGTACCGCATCACCCTGGCAAAGACCATAAACATGGAGCCCGACCGCCTGCTCGGCAGTCGTGTCGAACAACGCTTCAGCCCTCGGATTAAGCATGACGACCTGTCCGGCGTGGTCGATGACCACCAGCGCATCCGTAATGGAGCGGAGGATGCTGTCGATCTTGTCGCGGGCATCCTCTGCCTCCCATAAAGCATTCTTGAGGCTTGCTTCCTGCTGTTTGCGCTCGGTAATGTCCTCTGCCACGCCGCGAAAACCGTCCGGCATACCATCTTCATCGAAAATCGGCACCCCGCTCAGCAACAGACACAGCTGCCGCCCGTCTTTATGTTGCAGCCACTTTTCCACATTGCGGAAAGTGGTCGGTGCTTTTTCCCACTCACGGAACAGAAGCCGCCAGGCATCCGCGTCGGCAGCATTGTCCATCTCGGCAAGGGATCGCCCGACCAGGGTTTCCGCGGCGTAACCGATGATGCTGCTGGCCCGCTCTGAAAGATATCGAAACCGCCAGTCTGGTCCGACCTCCCAGATCAGATCTCCGACGCTCAGGGCGATATCCCGAAACCGTCTTTCACCCTCCCGAAGCAGACGTTCGGCTTTTTTATGAGCGGTGATATCCAACGCCAGGCCCAATAACCCCTCGACCTGCCCATCGTCTCCCATAACCCTGGTGCGAATCACCCGATAGTCATGCAACCGGCCATCGGCATGCAAAAAGACCTGTTCTTTTTCCAGCGGTGCTTCGGTCTGGTACGCACCGATATCGTCCAGGGCAAAGCAGTCGACAGCCTGCACAGAGGGGCAATCCGGCTGCGCACAATATTCCGTGCCGAGGATCTGCTCCTCCGCAACGCCCAGGATTTCGCATACCTGCCGATTGACGAAGACGACTTCCTTGTTCCGGTCCAGCATCCACATGGCAAACGGTGCCGCTTTAAAAATCGCATCCAGAACCTGCCCCCGACGAAAGGTGCGTCGCCAGGCGGAAACCGTTGGTTTAAATCGCCTGACATGCGTGGATGTCGGGGTGCCACCAAAGCCACCGGGCAAAAGCTGGCCGCCATGGTGAATGTAACTGTGCATGCCGAAAGCGGTGCGCAGTTCAGACGAAGTGGTGCCGGGACGGTCATAACCGCTCATGACCAACAGATGTTGATCCTGAAAGTGTTCACACAGCCACGCCAGCAAGTCCGATCGCCATTTTTCCGGAAATCCCCATTCCTTAAGCCATGTCATATCACAAGCAATACGACATTCAGTCTGCGTTTCGGCGTTGTACCGGGTTGCCAGCAGCTCCGTCAACCCGTCAGTCGTTCCCATGGATTGACTGAAGGCTCCGGCATCGTGCCATTGCACCAGACGCCCCTCTGCGATAGCCTGCCGGAAGAAAGGACCATCGACCTCAAGCTGAGGTGCTCCACCGGAAAAAAAACCGTCAGGCAGCAGGCAAAAGCATTTCTCGTCACGACATAGTCCGGCCTTTAAAAAACGGGACACGGCGCAGGCCCAGTCTTTTGCTTCATCATAGACAAGGCAAACGTGCTCCGGCCATTGCAGATCCTCAAGTTGTTGTTTGCCCTCGTTACCCGCAGCACTGAGAGTTACCATGGAACACCTCATCCAAAACTCGTTACCCGGAAAAATTAGTGTCCCTTTTTATACCACGCTACCAAGTGTATCCATGAAAATTAAATGAGCAAATCCCCCAGAAGCCCGCCGGACTATCCATGCACCGGCTCCTGGGAATTTTTTCTATCTCGCTACCTGAATTCATGGTATTTACACTGCCATGATCATCCCCATGCAACCCATTGGCTACATAAACTCCTGCTTCCCCGAAAAATTCGGCATCCCGCGCCAGGCCGGGCTGGTGTCTGAAGCCTGCGCCACGCTGGAACTGGTTTCGCCCTACGACACTCCTGAAGCCGTCAGGGGGCTGGAAGGTTTTTCCCACGTTTGGCTGGTTTTTGTTTTCCATGCGCATCTCGACAGTGGCTGGAAACCGACGGTGCGCCCGCCACGCCTGGGCGGCAACAAAAGACTGGGCGTTTTCGCTACCCGTTCACCATTTCGCCCCAACCCCATCGGTCTGTCGGCCGTTGCCCTGGATCACATAACCACAGACAAAGGCCACACCACTTTGCACCTGCGCGGAGTCGATCTTCTCAACGGCACCCCGATACTCGATATCAAGCCATACCTGCCTTACGCCGATGCCCTGCCCGACGCACGAGGTGGATTTGCCGCCGAACGTCCGGACCAGCCCCTGCAAGTCGAGTTTACGCCGGAAGCGTTAGCCTGTTGCCTGGCCCGGCAAAACGCCGGGTATCCGCAACTGATGCAGCTGATCCGCCAGATTCTGGAGCACGATCCGCGTCCGGCCTACCATGCTACCCGCCCGGGGAAACACTCTTTCGGCATGCGCGTACTCGATTTTGAACTGCGCTGGCAAGCCGAACAAAACCGCATCACGGTCATCTCCCTGGAAAAAATCCCTGTATAAAAACAACAGGGGACCGCACCAGTCGGTGAGGTCCCCTGCTTTTGCAGATATGCAAAGATCGTCAATATCTTCCGAATTCCGAGTCATCCAGGGCTATGATTTCTTCCGGTTTCAAGGCGGTCTTCCGGGCCGGGGTTGAAGCAGCCACGACAGTCTGCTCCACAGCGGCTATCTGCCGGTGCTTAACCGCCCCCTGGCCGATTTTCACACCACGGGATCGCTCGGCCTTTACCGGAGGCAGAATTTCGGTATTGCGCACCTGCTGTATCCTGCCGCCGGATGCGCCTGCACCGCCGCGCACCTGGAAGCGGCCGGCAAGAGCCTTGAGTTGCGCCGACTGGCCGGACAGCTCGGTGGCGGCCGCGGCACTTTCCTCTGCATTGGCGGTGTTCTGCTGTGTCACCTGTTCGATCTGCATCAACCCTCTGCTGACCTGCTCAAAGCCTGCGGCCTGTTCATTGGCCGCCGCCGCAATTTCATCGACCAGCCCGGATACCTTGGCGGCGCCTGCCACAATCCCCTTGAGCGCTGCCGCGGTACGGCTGGCAATGGAAGATCCGTTGCGGGTTTTTTCGGCCGAACCTTCAATCAGCTGAGCTGTCTCCTTGGCGGCGCGTGCACTGCGCGCTGCCAGATTGCGGACTTCCTCCGCCACGACGGCAAAACCTTTGCCGTGCTGGCCGGCTCGAGCCGCTTCGACCGCGGCATTCAAAGCCAGCAAATTGGTCTGGAAAGCGATTTCATCGATGACCTTGATAATCTTGTTGATATCCTGACCGGAGCGATCTATTTCGCCCATGGCCCCTACCAGTTCTTCCATAAGGGTGTCGCCGCGAGCCGCCGCATTGCGCGAGCCCTTGGACAAGGAATGGGCCAGGTTGGCATTTTCCGCTGTCATTTTGGTCTGGGAAGCCATCTGCGTCATGGCGGCTGAAATTTCTTCGATGGAGGCTGCTGATTGCGTCGCCCCCTGCGACAGGGTCTGGTTTGCGTCGGAGACCAGCCGCGAGCCGGCATTGATCTGCCCGACAGACGATTGCACCCGGATAACCAGATCGTTGAGGCTATCGCTCATGTGCTGCAAAGCCTTACCCAGTTGATCTCTGTCAGAGGCAAGCACGACCTTGTGGTCAAGATGCCCCTGGGCAATGTTTTCGGCCAGGCAGGCCTGGCGAGTCAACCTTTCAGCTATCAGGTCGAGTTGCTGCGCGAGCAGACCGGTTTCGTCCCGAGGCTGCATATCCAGCCGCTGGCTGAAATCGCCGTTGGCGATATTTTCCGCCATCCCCAAGGCCTTTTTAAGGGGAGCGGTTATCATGCGCGACAGCCCCCAACAAACCACCCCAACTGCGATCATAGCCGCCAGCAACAAACTGAGGTGCAGGACCATATCGCCACGCACCTTCTTCTTCTGTTCCGCATTCATGCTGGCGGATCTTTCCACCTGTTGAATCAAACCATCGAGTTCGGCGACCATGGTTTCAAAACTGGCGCCGGATTCTCCCACATGCATCTGATGCAGATCCCGCTCCAGTTGACCAAGGTGTTCGAGGATCGGAGGATAGCTCTCGTCTGCGGCATGGAGGTGGGTGCTCAATCGTACGATGTTCCCATATCCGGAGATCCCCAGAGCAGCCATCATGACGACCATAATGGCAAAGGCAAAACCAAGCTTCGCACTTATCTTGAGATTTCTAAGCAACTCCATCACTCCCCCCTGAGTAATTTCACAAACATAATCGCGGGCGCCTGCCGACCGATGTTTTTCACGGCATGCAGATTTACCCCAGCAGACACTCTACCTCGAGCAGAATGATAACCTCGCCATCTACTTTTCCGATCCCCTTGACATACTTCCCGCCCCCGTTGGCATTAACCGCCGGTGGCGGTTCTACCTGGCTTACAGGGATATCCATGACTTCATTGACATGATCGACCACCAGCCCCATGACATTGTCGGCGACATTGACCACTACCACGCAGGTGCGCTCGTCGTAATCGCGGGCCGGCAATTTAAACCGGGCGCGGACATCCATGACCGGTATCACCTTGCCACGCAGATTGATCACACCCTTGATGAAGGGGGGCATGCCAGGGACTTTGGTTATCTTTAAAATACCAATGATTTCGGTAACATAGGAAATGTCTATGGCATAGACTTCTTCAGCCAGAGAAAAGGTGAGATATTTATCCTTCTGGGTGTCTTCCTCGACAAAGCCAAACCCCTCATCATTGCGTGCCGTATTTTCCATCGTTTGCCCCATCCCTTCGCCCGATTTTAATTGGTTTTCATCCGGAAACGGCNNCTACGCCTCCGTGCAAGCGCTTGATTTCCTTAACCTTGGAAAAAATTGCTCGTTTCCCACATGAAAACCAATTAGTGCCCACCCATAGTTTCCGGATGAACACTAATTGGCCCTTATGTCCGATTCACACTACACAAACAACGTTATGGCGGGGCTGAAAACACCCTTTTTCCAGCAACACGCATCCCCGACACCCACCTCAACAAGACTCTATTCCGGCACGAATTTTAACAGTGTTTTTCTAGCAAAACACATGCCCACCCAGGTTGGCTATCTCATAAAACCAAAAAACCTGATATAACATGGTCTTTCAACGATTACGCTATTAAAATCCGGGGCAATCAGCCAACCTCCTCAATTTGCTCCCCATGTATACACCCCACTTTTGTGGCATGCCACAACTGTTTACCCCATGACCACCCAGCAGGGCAATGGCTGTGGTAGCGCTGCCCACCCGTAGATCTGAGGATCAACATTCCCTTCCCAAAACACAAAGCGGAGCAGCAATCTTTCGATTTACTGCCCCGCTTTTCGATAATGGGAACCTCTGCCAGTATTTAAAGATGCCCTCGCAAAAACTCATAGGATGGCTAAGCAAAAATTTCGCCTTACAAGGCTTGGTGGTTTTTCAGGGGCGAAGGCATACATATAGTATGTCGAGGTCCTGAAAAAACGCCGTAACGCCGGAGGGCGGACTTTTTGCGACGCCATCTTTAAATGGTAGCCCCCTATGCAGGGCAGGCCGGTTCGAGAATCTGGAACTTCTCAATCTTGCGATACAGGGTCTTGCGATCGATCCCCAGCAAACGTGCCGCTTTGGCTTTGTTCCAGGCCGTTTTATCGAGAGCGGCAAGGACAGCCTGTTGCTCCTGTTCCCCCGACTCATCGGCAGGCTTGGCAACAAGCGAACGCGACTGCTGGATCTCGACAGGCATATCGTCGAGTGCCGCGACAGATTGTTTGCAATGAATCAGTATATGTTCGATGGCATGTTCCAGCTGACGAATATTCCCCGGCCAATCGTAATCCATCAGGGCCTGCATGCCTTCCTGCGTGACGCCCTGGAGATTACGCCCAAGCTCCGAATTGTAGTGTCGGATGAAGTGTTCCACCATCGAAGGGATGTCTTCCTTGCGTTCGCGCAAAGGCGGCAATCCCAGAGTGATGACTTTAAGCCGGTAATAAAGATCCTGTCGAAACTCACCGCAACGGATCTTTTCTTCAAGATCCTGATTGGTGGCGGAAACGATCCTGACATCGACCTTGACAGGGGTCGAATCTCCAATGCGCTCAATCTCTTTTTCCTGCAACACGCGCAACAGACGCAACTGCATGCGCGGGGAGATATCGCCGATTTCATCAAGAAAAATGGTCCCCCCGTCAGCTTTCTGGAAACGTCCGACATGATCCTTGACGGCACCGGTAAAGGATCCCTTGACGTGGCCGAAAAGTTCGCTTTCCAGCAAGGTGTCGGACAAAGCGGCGCAGTTGACTTTAACCAGGGGGCGATTTTTGCGGGGTCCCGAAAGGTGCAGGGCTTCGGCAACCAGTTCCTTGCCGGTACCGCTTTCCCCGACAATCAGCACAGTGGAAGGGACTTGCGCAAGGTTTTCGATCAAGCCAAAGACTTCCTGCATTTTTTGACTTTTGCCTATCATGCGATGGAATGACTGGCGCTTATTGAGGCTGCGCTCCAGATCGTTGAGGCGCGTTTCATCACGAACGACCATTACAGCGCCGAAAAATTCGCCGTCGGTGTTTTGCAGTGGAGCGGTGGACAGGGATACCACCTGCTCGGGGCGCTCGATATGCTCACATGCCATACGCTCAAGCATCAGGGGGCGCCGCTCGTTAAGGGTTCGATTTAGCAGTTCGCGGCATTTTCCGCTACAAAGCATGGCGAGACTGTCGAGCCCCTCTCCACGATCATCATCCCCCAATCCGCAGACACGTCGGGATGCACCGTTGAAATCGGTGACAACCCCCGCCTCATCAACCGACACCAGGCCATCTTTGACACTGTCAAAAATAGCAGCAAGGTTGGTTCTGGTTTTTGCCTCGCGGTCGAGGGCGTGCTTATACTTGAGAGCGGAACGCGCGACCTGCAACAGATCTTTTTTGACCACAGGTTTGGAAATATAATCATAGGCCCCAAGACGAATCGCTTCCGAAGCGGTATCGACATGAGGAAATCCGGTCACCATAACGACCGGAGTGCTTTGATCATACTCCCGCAGGACACGCAACAACTCGAGACCGGTGCGACCGCCAAGTACGATATCTGAAAACACCAGATCGAAAGCGTTGTCCTGTAGAAGACTGAGGGCCTCATCGAACTCGGCTGCCGTCGATACCTGATAGCCTTCGGCTGAGAGAAATCGCTCGAAGCTGAAGCGCAGGCACTTTTCATCGTCGATGATCAGGATTTTGGCAGGGTTGCTGGCATTATGATTCATGGTTATCCTCTGTTGCTACGGGAAGAATAATGGTGACCGTCGTATAGTGGTCCTCCTTGCTGTCGATGACAATCTCCCCCTGGTGGTCTTTGATAATCCCGTGACTGATGCTGAGCCCCAGTCCGGTCCCCTCACCGGTGGGCTTGGTGGTGTAAAAAGGATCGAGAACCTTGTGCAGAGCTGATTGGGGGATTCCGGTCCCCTGGTCGTGAAAGGCCAACTGCACCGCCGGCCGCCCCTGATACATGCAGGATCCGGCCTTGATGCGCAATACCTTGTCAGGATGTGAGAGGGGATATTTTTTATTCAGCGCATAGCGGGAGTTACTGAAAAGATTGAGAATAACTTGCTGGATTTCCTGAGTATGCGCCAAAACTTCGGGCAGATAGTGCGGCACATCCAGCTGCAGGCGGATGCCGTCCTTGCGCAACTGCGATTCGGTCAATGCCAGGGAGCAGGCAAGCGTATCCCAGAGCGCAACCTGACCCTTATGCTCTTTGCGTGCCCGCGCGAAAGCCAGCAGGTTGCGCACGATGTTGGCGATACGCTCCCCTTCGTCGATGATGCCGCGCAGAATTTCCATGTCTTCCTGCTGGATTTCCAGGCTGTCAGCCAGCAGCTGCGCATAGTTGATGATGCCGTTGATGGGATTATTGATTTCATGCGCCACCCCGGCCGCAAGTTCGCCCAGCGAGGCCAGTTGTCCGGTCCGCAGGGTTTCCTCGCGCAGTTGTATCTGACGGGTGATGTCATTGGCATAGCGAATGATCTGCACCGTCTTGCCGGCCTTGTCCATGACCGGGAAGGTTCGTACCTCCCAGGTGCGACCACCCGCCGCTTTCAGCACAACCTTTTGAGACACACCGGTACGAAAGCTCTCCATCACCGGACATCCCTCGCCCTGGCAGGAACAGCCGGTCCACAGCGAACAACAGGTCATACCCGGGATCTCCTGCACCGCCAGCCCCAACGTCCGGGCGGTGCTGAGATTGGTACGCAGTACGGTGCGGTCGGGGGCGATAAGCGCGATGGGATCCGGGATGCCGTCAAGCAGGGTCTGATATTCGCGGAATAAGCGCTTGAATTTCTTTTCGCTCTGACGCAGGGCCTGTTCGGCCACAATCCGATCGGAAATATCCACCGCCACTGCGCGCACCCCGATAATCCGTCCCTTGCGAACCAAAGGGGAAGCCGAGACCAGAACCTTGAAGCGAACTCCGTTACGCGCCTCCATCACACATTCATAGGCATGGATGGTTTCACCGGCGAGAACCTGTTGAAAAGCCTCCGTCAGGCGGCTGCGATCACTCGCGGCCATCAAGTCAAAAATGCTTATCCCCTGCTCAAGGTCCAAATCGGTGCAGCCGGACATCTCCATGGTCACGCGGTTGGCAAAAGTCAATTGCCCGCGGGTATCGGTCTCAAACACCGACTGCGGCAACAAGTCCGCCGTGTCGCGAAAACGGGACTCGCTTTCACGTAAATCTTCCTCGATCTTTTTGCGCGCGGTGATATCCAGCCCGACGGACTGCACCTCGGTCACCTCGCCGAGTTCACCGACAATGGCCGTATTGCTCCATCGGTACCACAGACAACCGCCATCACGCTGAGGGACAGGGGTCTCATGGTACAGGGTGCCGGGATGGGACAACAGAATCCGGATATGCTCATCCATCGATGCACGGATGTCATCCGGCATCCCGGCAATGAACTTGCGTCCCAGCAACTCATCGGGGCGTTTATTGAACAGGCGGCAATAGGCCTGGTTGACGTAGGTCAGGGTGGTATCGGGCAGCCAGCGGCAAACCGCCTCGACCTGGGTCTGCACCAGGGCCCGGTAACGCGCTTCGCTGCGACGCACTTCCTCGTCGGCGCGGCGGCGCTGAGTGACATCGCGCAGGGCGGCGATAACCCTGGAGGATGGGCCATGCTGCCACAGGGACAGGGACAATTCGACATAAAATTCCTCCCCGTTGCGACGCAGGGCCGGCAATTCGATACTCTGACCGAGCAGATCCGAAAATTTCTCACCGGAAAAGAACTGCTCCAGATTCTGACGATGGCAATCGCGAAATCGTTCAGGGATCAAGATGTCGAGAGGCTGATCGAGCATTTCCCCTTCGGAATAACCAAACATCCGTTGTGCGGCTGGATTAAAGATCACCACCAGGCCTGTTTCGTTAATACCGACCAGGGCATCGTTGATGACCTTGACTACGGCATTAAAACGTCTTTCGCTCCCCTTAAGCGCCTGCCGGGTGAGCGTTAGAGACCGCACCTTGGGGAGCAGCATGACCAGCAACAGGCTTTGCAGAACCAGAAACAGCAGTCCGCCCAGCAGCAGCCGGGAGTTCGAACCAGTGCCCCGGGGCAGCTCACGCAAAATGATCTCGAAGGCCGCCGCCTCCCCGGGGCACAGTATCACCGAAAACATGACAATACTCAGCCGCAGGGATGTCAACCACCTTGGAGTGAAGTTCAGGACAAAACGCACAACGGATTCCCACCTGTTAGCATGAAGAAACGGACAGGGTGCCGCACAAGGCGGCATCCTGAAGGTCTCATCGGCAGCAATACGCCAAATCTTAAGGAAAAAAGCGGGAAAGGACGAGGCGGGATTCAGGTCACGTTCAAAACGCTAAGGCCGATTCAGGATGATTGGCGCAGTTTCTGGCGGGCATGTCGAATCAAGCCGGCAGTCGATCCATCGTGTGCCTGCGGCGCCCCTTCGCCCTGCAATTGCGGGAGGATGGCGCCGGCCAGCTGTTTGCCGAGCTCAACCCCCCACTGATCAAAGGAATTGACCCCCCACAAGACGCCCTGCACATAGATCTTGTGCTCGTACAGCGCAATCATGGCCCCCAGGGTACGAGGCGTAAGCTTGTCAAACATCAGCAGATTGCTGGGACGATTACCGGGGAAAGTCCGGTGAGGAGCAAGACGCTGAAGGGTCGCTTCGTCCAGGCCCTGCTGCCGCATCTGCGTTTGGGCTTCATCGGCAGTACGCCCTCGCATCAGCGCCTCGCATTGTGCCAGGCAGTTGGCCAACAATATCTCATGATTCCGGGCGAGGGGGGAATGACCCTGAAGAGGCACCAGAAAATCGACCGGCACCAGATGCGTGCCCTGATGTAGGAGCTGAAAAAAGGCATGTTGTCCGTTGGTGCCGGCTGCGCCCCAGACCACCGGACCTGTATCGCATGTGACCATGCAGCCATCACAGGTTGTACTCTTGCCGTTGCTCTCCATATCGGCCTGTTGCAGATAGGCGGGCAGACTTTTCAGGTGCTGCGCATACGGCACAATCGCATGACTGCCTGCGCCGAAAAAGTTAACGTACCAGATCCCGAGAAGCCCCATGAGGACCGGCAGGTTCTTCACCAGCGGTGTACTGCGAAAATGCTCGTCCATGCCATGGGCACCGGACAACAGTTCCTCGAAATGGTCCATGCCGACGGCCAGCGCAATGGACAGGCCGATGGCAGACCACAGCGAGTAACGCCCGCCGACCCAATCCCAGAAGGTGAACATGTTGTCCGGATCGATGCCGAACTCCTGTACCCGTTGTCGGTGGGACGACATGGCGACGAAATGCCGCGCAACATGCTGCGAATGTTTGGCGGTGTTTAAAAACCAGTCACGCGCCGCATGAGCGTTGGCCAGGGTTTCCTGGGTGCTGAAGGTTTTTGATGCGATGAGAAACAGGGTGGTTTCCGGACGCAATCCAGCCAGCGTGTCGAGCAGGTCGGCGGGATCGATATTGGAAACAAAATGTACCTTTAACCCGGGCCGATGGTAAGGGGTCAGGGCCTCGACCACCATGCGTGGCCCGAGGTCGGAACCACCGATGCCGATATTGACCACATCGCTGATCGGTTCCCCGCTATAACCGCGCCAGGCACCGGAATGCACCTGAGTGACAAACTCCCGCATTTGCCGCAATACCGCATTCACCTGAGGCATGACATCCTGCTCCTCGACCTGGATTGGACGATTGGAACGATTGCGCAGCGCCACATGCAAGGCCGGACGCTGTTCCGAGCAGTTGACCTGATCGCCGGCGAACATCCGCTGGATTTTGTCTTCGAGGCCGCACTCGCGAGCCAGATCGCACAACAGCTCAATGGTATGTTTGGTGATGCGATTTTTGGAGTAATCGAACAACAGATCGTCGAATTGCAGGGAAAAACGTTGAAATCGCTCAGGATCCTGTACAAACCAATCACGCATGTGCGATGAGGATATCTGTTGATGATGGTGTTGCAATTGTTTCCATGCCTGTGTTTGGGTAAGCACCTTGCCTCCTCTTTGGCTACCGGGATCGGAGAATCCACAACGGTAATAATTAATCAAAACCAAAATAGTGTCAAAAGGTAATTGACCTAGGAGGCTGTCGGACTCCTAGCGGTCAATAGTAAAAATACCACCTGCCCAAGTAAGCCATAAAAAAAGCCGATTTCCAGTCGCAGTGGAAATCGGCTTGTATTTTTTAGTTTCCGGCCAAAACCTAATGATCCGCAGCTGCTTCCTCCACCAACTTCCAGGCTTCCGCCACCAGGGCGTCGGCCAGTTCGGCCTGTGGCACCTTGCGCAGTACCTCGCCTCGCCGGAACAAAATCCCCTGCCCCTTACCGCCGGCGATGCCAAGATCGGCCTCACGGGCTTCGCCGGGGCCGTTAACGATGCAGCCCATGACCGCCACGGTGATCGTGATGGGCAAATTCTGCAGGCGCGATTCCACCTCTTCTGCAACGGCGATCAGATCGATCTGGCATCGCCCGCAGGTGGGGCAGCTGATAAATACCGGCCCACGCTGACGCAATTGCAGGGACTTGAGAATTTCCCAACCGACCCGCACCTCTTCCACCGGATCGCCGGTCAAAGAGACGCGCAAGGTATCCCCGATACCGTCGTACAGCAGCGCCCCCAGTCCGACAGCGCTTTTGATGGTGCCGGCCCAGGTGGTGCCGGCTTCGGTAATCCCGATATGCAGGGGATAATCGACCTTGGCGCCCAGCAGACGGTAGGCCTCGACGGTACGCCGGATATCCGAGGCCTTGAGACTGACCTTGATATCCTGGTAACCGAGATCCTCGAGGATACGAATATGCCCCAGGGCGCTCTCTACCATGGCCTCGGCGGTGGGGTGACCGTAACGCTGGAGCAACTCTTTTTCCAGAGACCCGGCATTGACGCCGATGCGGATCGGTACGCGACGCTCGCCGCAAGCCTTAACCACCTCTTCAACCTTCCAGCGCTCTCCGATGTTGCCGGGATTCAGGCGCAGGCCGTCGACGCCGCTTTGTAAAGCGGTCAGGGCCAGACGATAATCGAAATGGATATCCGCCACCAGGGGGATAGGACATTGGGCACGTATGGCGGAAAGAGCCTGGGCTGCTGCTTCATCAGGAACCGCACAGCGCACGATTTCGCAACCGGCGTCGACAAGGCGGCCGATCTGTTCCAGGGTTGCCGTTACATCGCTGGTGGGGGTACTGCACATCGATTGCACTGAAATCGGCGCATCGCCGCCAATAGCGACGTTGCCGAGTTGAATCCGTCGGGAAACGCGTCTCATACGATTTGCTCCTGAAATCCGGGCCGGGTTAAAAACCCTTGGCACTGCAATATGTTGTATATATAAAGGATAATCATGCGAACATTTGAACGGAATCGGCTGTCTGCGGGCCGCGGCGGATCGAGTTTACGACCCGTCATGTGCGAAGTCAAGCCGGCAAAAGAGCCGTTGACACTGACCGGAGAACGCTTTATGGTGCCGACACACTTAAATTGAGCCAAAAGAGCCGGAAAACAACCACATGTCCAAACAAAAAGAAAAAAAATCATACCCATCGCGCCCCCGGCGCAAACCACCCGCGGAGCTAATCGAAGTCACCATCGACCGCCTTAATGACGACGGTATCGGCATCGGCCGTTACCAGGGCAAGGAGGTGCTGGTAGCCGGCTCTCTGCCGGGCGAAAAGATCTGCATCGCCATCGAACATGCCGGTCAGCGGCGGATTATCGGCCAGTTTCGGCGGTTGGTGATCAAGAGCCCCGCTCGCAAGCCCTCACCTTGCCCGTGCCTGCGCGATTGTCAGGGATGCTCCCTGATGTCCATGGGCTATGCCGACCAGCTGAGCTTTAAACAAAACAAGGTGCTCAATGCTTTGAGCACCTATCCGCAACTGAAACACACGGGGATTTCGCCAATCTGGGCCGCCGAAGAACCTCTTGGCTATCGTACGAGTGTCAAACTGGCCCTTGCGCGGCGCAATGGCCGGATTGTCATCGGCCTGTACCGGCGCGGCAGCCACGAGGTTGCCGATATCGGCGCCTGCCCGCTGCATCATCCCCTCGTCAATCACATCGTCGATGTGGTGCGCGAGGAAATTACGCGGCAGGACATCTACCTTTACAATCCGGTTACCCGCCAAGGGCTGCTGCGTTACCTGCTGATCAAGGTCAGTCCCGTCACCGGCAAAGCCATGGTAACCTTCGTCACGGCGCAACGGGAGTACAAACGCATCACGACGCTGGCCAAGTGGGTTGCGCGCAAAGTGCCGGAAGTCGTCTCGGTGCAACAGAACGTCAATGCTTCCAGCGGCAACGTCATCATGGGCCGGGAAACCCTGAACATGGTTGGCCAGCCCGATCTGTTCGACCAGGTCGGCGACATTCGCCTGCGCATTTCACCGACCTCCTTTTTCCAGGTCAATCATACCCAGGCTGCCCGTATCTATGATCTGGTGCGGCGCTGGGCGATGCTTGAAAAGCACGAATACGCCCTGGACCTGTATTGCGGCATCGGCGGCATCGCTCTGCATCTTGCACAGGATGCCGGCCGGGTCATCGGCATCGAAATGGTCGAGGACGCAGTTCGCAATGCGCAGCAGAACGCGGTCATGAACAATCTTACCAACTGCCGTTTTCTGGCCGGTGACACGGCGGAACTGCTGCAGGACCTGGTTACGGAGTTGCCGTCGCTGGCGGCAGCGGTCCTCAACCCGCCTCGCAGCGGTTGCGATATCGAAGTATTGCAGGCCGTGACTCGACTGCAACCCCGCGTTATCATCTACGTATCATGCAACCCCGAAACGCTGGCCCGCGATCTGGACGAATTGAGCCGATTGGGTTACCGCACCGCCGCGATCCAGCCCGTCGACATGTTTCCGCAAACCGCTCATGTCGAATCGGTGGCGCGCCTGGTCAAAATCGGCAAACCTTCAAATCCGTAATTGCTGATTCGTGGCTGCTATTCGATAACTAATTCGTCACTATTCGACTGTCTCAAACAACAACGCTCCGCGGATTTCCGCGGAGCGTTGTTGTTTACATACAGGATGATATCAAGAGTGCAAGTCCCTATAACTTGATCACATTGCTTGCCTGGGGCCCTTTCTGGCTTTCGATAATCTCAAACTGGACCTGCTGCCCCTGGGCCAGACTCTTGAAGCCTTCAGTCTGAATCACCGAGAAGTGCACGAACACATCCGCACCGCTCTCCTGCTCGATAAAACCGAACCCTTTTGCGTCATTAAACCACTTCACCACGCCAACTGCCATTTTGTCACTCCTTTGATCTCGCGCTACGCCAATACTTGACAGCGTCGCAAAAAGTCCGCCCGGCTGCGTTACGGCGTTTTTTCAGGATCACGGACATACGCTATATATGCCTGCGTCCCTGAAAAACCACCAAACCTTTCGGGACGAATTTTTTGCTTGGCCATCCCATAAGTTTTTGCGAAAGCATCAACACCTGCCTGGCTCCGCCATCAAATGGGACGGAACCGTCATGCTGTCGTTGTGAGAACACGCCATTTGACATGACTACATGACCAGCAATTTATTAATATAATTTCACTAGCATAACGGTGGCGCAAAATCAACCTTCTTTTTTCCGCACACGGACGGCCGAGCCGCCTCAGGCGGTCCTGATCAGCAAACCGTCGACGAAGCGCGGATCGAGCATATCTGCCCGCAAGGGACACAGGGTATCGTCCCAACATTGCAGGCATGCCTCGGCGAAGGGCCATGCCGCAGGTTCCAGGGTTTGCAGCCAGGTTCGCGTTTCCTCGCGCAATGCCTCGGCAAGGGCTTTATCCCGGCATACTCTGCCGTGCAAAGCGGCCAGTTCGGCTACAGGTAGCGGCGTGGCGTCAAACGCCCTTCCCTGCAGGCGATTGGCCAGGGCGGTAAGGAAAAAATGTCGCAACCCGACAGCCTGGGTTTGCTCCGGCTGGCAGCCGCCCAGGTCGAGATCGTCCGGCGTCGGCAAATGGAAGGGGAAATGTTCCTCGAACAACCTGCGGGTCGCGTCCGCCGTGGCCAGCAACTCCTTGACTCGGCGCACATCGGCCATGTTGCGAAATGGGCGTCCGCCTTCACCGGAAGGATCATCAAGTACCCCGGGACAAAGCGGCTGTCCCATGGCAAGGATTTCCAGGCACTCTGCCCAGATGCCATCCAGCCAGGGCCCGACAGACGACGCCCGCAAACGCCGGGCTTGACGCTGCAGTTGCAGGGTCAGACTGTATCCCAGGCGAAAAAGGGGCAACAGATAGGTATCGCCGAACAGTTGCGTTGCGCGTTGTTCATCGGACTGACACAAATGTTCGAGCGCTAGGTTGAGATATCCGTAGACCTTATCCATGGCGGCCTGCAATTGCACGCGATCGCCAAAATCGATGCCATCGGCAACCAGCACCTTGTTGGCCAGATAGGTCAGATCCCAGCCGCAAGCATCATTCAGTCCGGCCGCCAGAACCTCTGCCAGCAGGTCCCTGGCCCGCACCACGCTCAATACAAATCCGGGTGCCGGCTCTGCTTCCACCATCCCCGGGTAGCGACGATACTGATCCACATCAAAGGTATCCGGGTCGACCCAGGCATAGATCTCCCCGACCTGCGAGGGATCGGGAAACCCGAGATCCTGCAGGCGGTCGCAGTGCGATTGAAAGGAGTTCTCTTCAAGGCAGGACGGAAGTTCCCAACGCAACACCTCCATCAGGTGGGTAAAAAAAGATTGATCCAGACGATACAGGCAATCCAGCATACTGGTGACGAGCAGCGCGTACTTCGGCTGCAGCATCTCCAGTTCGTAAGCGCCGATGCACTTGGAATAGTCGGCAGGATTGTCCTCATCGTGGAAGGCCTGCGCGCCCCTTAACACCTGAACGAATTGTCGCATGATGAGCACCAGCAGCTCAAAATCCAGGGATTGCGCAGCTTCCAGGACCTTGTCTTCGCCTTCGGTCATGGCAAGCGCCAACCAGTGCAGCGCTTCCGGCGCATCGATCTGGTCCTTGCGCCAGCAGTCGAGATCGACGAACGCGGTCAACTGTTCACCCGAGGCCATGGCGACGAGCTCCGGAACCTCGTCCCGACCCAGCTCCTTGATGGTCAGGAACAGATCCTGCGAGGTCAGCGACTGCACCAGCGCACGACCGTCGGCAACGTCGAGAATCAAGCGATAACGGGTGGACGCGTCAGCCCGACGCACCCGATCCTTCTGTTCCTGAAGGGATAAACTGGCGAATGGGCGAGAGTCTCGTGCCGGATGAGACGAGGCGACCATCGATTTGGCTTTGCCTTCTTCCCCCGGTTTTTCGGTTTTGCTCATAAAAACTCCCTTGTTTATAATTGATGCTTTCGCAAAAACGTAACGCCGCAGGGCGGACCTTTTGCGACGCCATCATAATTGAACAGATGGCGCGGACAATGTAATGCAGGGCCTGTCCAGGGTCAAGGGCCTGCGCAAAAGCCGCCACGGCAATGCACCATCGCTGCGAGGACTGGTCTGTAAATGAGAGGGATCCCAGGAGCCAGTCGATCTATCCATGCGCCGGCATCTTTGAAGATTGCTCTTGAATTAAAAGCCTGAAATGTTAATATGATGGGACTTCCACACCCATAAAGTTCTGCGTACATATTCCCGTTGGCTATCCTCGGGAGGGATATAATGAAAACCGTGTTTCCGCGCATCCTTGTGAGCGCTCTGTGCATATGTCTGATTTGTCTGCCGGCCTTCACCGGTCACGCGGCCACGCGCGCCAAAAAAGACTTTTCGCTGTCTCCCATGATAGGGGGCTATGTTTTTGAAGGCGACCAGGGCCTTGAAGACGATCTGACGTACAGCCTCGGATTAGGGTACAACCTTACAGACAGCTGGAGCACCGAGTTCGTGCTCAACTATTTTAACACCGACTTCAAGCGCAGTCATGGCGGCGGTGAAGTCAATGGTCTGTTGTATCATCTCGACACATTGTATCACTTCATGCCGGAAAGCAGCCTGGTACCCTACCTGGCCGGCGGCATCGGTGGGATAACCCTTGACCCGGATCGCGGCGGCAGCGAAACTGACTTTCTCTTAAACTACGGCATCGGACTGAAGTACTTCTTAACCGACAGTCTGGCTCTGCGCAGCGATCTGCGCCATGTCTTTGCTTTTGGGGATCCGGAAAACAACTTCATCTACTCCGCAGGTCTGACCTACCTGTTCGGCAGCCAACCGGCCGACCGGCCTGCCCCCAAAGACTCTGACGGCGATGGCGTCATCGATGCCAACGACGCCTGCCCCGGGTCCCCGGTCGGAGCACCTGTCGACCGAATCGGATGTCCTCTCGACAGCGACCGCGACGGTATCCCCGATTATCTGGACAAGTGCCCGAACACCCCTAGGTCGACACATGTCAACAAACATGGGTGCGCCTTCGACAAATCTACCGAAGATATCGACGGTCGCGAAAAACTCCCGACCGCCCTCCGGGGCATGGCTGACAGAGATGGTGATGGCGTTACCGATCAAAATGACCGGTGCCCCGGTACCCCGGCAGGGCTGATGATCGACAAAACCGGGTGCCCCATTTCATTGACCCTGGCCATCGAATTCGACGCCGACAAGGCGGATATCAAGCCGCGCCATCACGCCGAATTGAAACGCGGCGCTGATTTCATTCGCAAATATCCAACCTCCCGGATTCTCATCGCCGGACATACCGATTCAACCGCCTCCGGCACCTACAACCGCCGATTGTCTCAGCGCCGCGCCGACAGCGTGCGCAACTATCTGATCAGCAAATTCGGCATCAAGGCCGAGCGCCTGGAGGCCAAAGGCTATGGGGAAACCTTCCCCATCGTCGATAACGGCACGGCTCAAGGGCGGCAGCGCAACCGGCGGGTCGAGTTGAGCGTCTATGGTCTGAGCAAAAAGTAGACTTTCCCGTCATGAAAAAAGAGGGACTGCAATAGACTGTTCCTCTTTTATTGCCTGCCAACCATCCTCGATGACCCTACGCATTCTCACCCAGGAACCAAAACCAACATCTCAATCCTCACGCAACGCCGCGACGACACAACGGAAAAGCTAACCCGTAATCAGTAAGTGATGATTAAATTCATGCACTTAAAAGGTGTTCTTCGCGCCTTCGCGTGAGAAACAAGAAGTGCCGTGGTTTTTCGTCGCATCGCTGCGTGCGATGATTTTCGGGGTTGCCTTTCCTTTGCGGCTTCGCGGCTTCGCGTGAGAAGGTTTTTACGTTGGGTTATTGTGTTTTGGGTGAATGGCGATCTTGGCGTGACCAACGCTGATGAGTTTGCCCGGGCCAGCACATAAAAAAGGGCCTGCCGAAGCAGGCCCTCCAAAAATCATTGCAGATCAAATTTTTAGAAGCGGTAACGCATACCGATGTTGTAACTCCAGATTTTAAGGTCGAGGTCGATATCGGGTCCGCCACCGACCTTCATTTCGGTCTCGTTATTCAGGTACATGACATCCAGATTCACGAACAGGTTGTCGGTGATCTTGACATCGGCGCCGACTTTGGCGGCCCAACCGAAGCTGTCATCGATTTCCAGTTCTACAGGAACCCCCAAGACATTCAGGTTTTCATCCCAGGCGTAGACCCAATCGAAGCCGACACCAACGTAGGGGCTGACTTTCCACTGCGGCATCGGATGGTATTTGACATAGAGGGAGGGGGGGAGAAGCCAGGTTTCACCGGAACCAACCACGTTATCGGCCAACTCAAGATCGACATGGGCAATAGCCGCTACCAGTTCGGTACTGAAATTGGGGGTGAAAAAGTACTCGACGGTCAGACCGCCGGTCATTGCATCTTCAGCGCTCAGGATGGGAACATCAATGGAATCAGCATCCGGATTGAGATACATCGTCTGCAGACCAACGCCCCAGCGCTGAAAATCTTCGGCTGCACAGCTTACAGAAGCCACGGAGACGACCATCATGGCCGCCAACACAATACCAACAATTTTGTTTTTCACGACTTACCTCCAAATGGAAATATTCCCAAAAAAAAGAACGACACCGCGCCGTTCCCAAAACTCAATTTTTAATTAACAACATGGGCCCTCTTTTACAGGGCGAATTACATTTGTGATATAAAACAGCGTCTACACTTTTGTCAACGCCATAGTGGTGTATACAATGCATTGCTTACCGTTATCTAACATGATTAACATACGTCCCGAATAAATCTTGAAAGAGCAATGCCGGCGAATATCTGTTATTTCGACAACTTATTCAACAGGCAAATATCTACTTCTGTCCAGACCGGGCAATGATCGGAAGATTTATCCATGGCCCGCACCGCGTAATCGATGCCGGCCTGCGTGCACTTGGCACTTAATATTTGGCTGGCAAGTATCAGGTCGATGCGCAATCCTCGGCGCGGTTCTCTTTCGAAACCGCGACTGCGATAATCGAACCAGCTGAACAGATCTGCGGCATCGGCGTGGCATAGTCGAAACGTATCGGCCAGCCCCCCATTCAGCAGGGTCTGCAGCCAGACGCGCTCTTCCGGAAGAAAGCTGCATTTACCGGTACGAAGCCAGCGTTTGGCATTATCCTCTCCGATGCCGATATCCTCATCCCGGGGCGCCACATTGGCATCGCCCATCACAATCAGGGCATCCCGATCAGTGAATCTGCCCTTCAAAAATTCGCCAAGTTCATGGTAAAATCGCTCTTTGGCCGGAAATTTAACGGCATGTTGCCGTGATTCCCCTTGGGGGAAATAGGCGTTAAGCACCCATAGCAGCCCCCCGTCAACGGTTTCATAGGCCGCACCGATCAGGCGCCGCTGGGAATCCTCAGCATCCCCCGGCAACCCCTTGACGACCTGCAGCGGTGCCTGGCGCGACAGCAGCGCTACACCGTAATGACTTTTCTGCCCATAATATTCAACGTGATAACCCAGTTCACGGACTGCATCGACAGGGAAGTCCTCATCCGTAACCTTGGTTTCCTGCAAGCCGATGATTTCCGGTGCATGGTTCTCTATAACGGCCTGCAACTGATGCAGGCGGGCACGAATGCCATTCACGTTAAAAGATACAATCTTCATCTGTGCATCCCCCCATTTTGCAAATCCGCGTCAATTTCATGCAACGATTACCAAATTCACTCTCTCACCACGAAGGACACCAAGAGCACGACGGGAACAGGTGAGGAAATGCTTGAGCCACCGCAAAACCATGGGGCTATTCAACGTCCTTCGTGTTAAAAAACAAGTCCTTCCCCCAACTGGCTCCATCAATAATCAATCAACAATGCCAGAAAATCTTCCCCGTAACTCTCCAGTTTGCGCTGACCGACTCCGTTGACAGATAACAACCCTTCCTCGTCCCGCGGCCTTCTGGCAGCCATCTCCGCCAGGGTTGCATCGGAAAACACCACAAAGGGCGGCACCTGATCACGTTCAGCCAAACGCTTGCGAAGCGCACGCAAAGCCTCGAACAGGCCTTGATCGTATGACCAGCCTGCAGCACTGCGGGGCGACGCCTTTTTGGCCGTGCGCACCTTGATACGCGGCTTAGCCAGCCATAATGCTTCTTCACCACGTAGCAGCGGCCGGGCTTTTTCGGTCAGGCGCAATATCGAATAGTTTCCGACATCCAGATGCAGATAGCCGTGGTGTACCAGTTGCCGCAGCAGGCTGCCCCAGGCGTCCCGGCTGACGTCGGCCCCGATGCCGTAGGTGGAGAGGCGATCATGCCCCAGACGGACGATGCGGTCATTGCGGGCTCCCCGCAGCACATCGATCACATGCCCGGCACCGAAGCGCTGCCCGACCCGGTAGACGCAGGACAAGGCTTTGCGCGCATCTTCGGTCGCATCGTAGGTTTCCGGCGGCTGCAGGCAGATATCGCAGTTACCGCAAGCTTCGGTTGTGCTTTCACCAAAATAACCGAGCAATACACGCCGCCGGCAGATCTGCGCCTCGGCAAAGCCCGCCATGGCGTTGAGTTTATGCAATTCGATACGGTTCTGCTGCTCGTTGTTACCCTTTTCGATCAGTCCCCGGCACAGGGCGATATCCCCGTAGCCGAACAGCAACAGGGCCTCTGCGGGAAGCCCGTCGCGACCGGCCCGGCCGGTTTCCTGATAATAACTCTCGATATTTTTCGGCAGGTCGTAGTGCACCACGAACCGCACGTTGGATTTGTCGATACCCATGCCGAAGGCCACCGTCGCCACCACGATCTGCAGGTCATCCCGTAAAAACAGATCCTGCACGCGTTGCCGTTCGCTGTCACTGAGGCCCGCATGATAAGGGGCCGCGGACAACCCTGCATCGCATAGACGGCCTGCCACCTCTTCAACCCGCTTGCGACTCAGGGCATAGACGATCCCCGCCTCGTTGCCGCGATTGCCGAGAAAGTTCATCAACTGCCTGGCCGGCTGATGTTTTTCCAGAACCGTGTAGCGGATATTGGGACGATCGAAGCTGGTGATAAAACAATCGTCCCGCGTAAGATCGAGTCTCGCCAGAATATCCTGTCGGGTCTGGTCATCGGCGGTAGCGGTCAAAGCCACCAGCGGGGTGCCGGGAAAACTTTTACGCAGCGAGCCCAGCTGGGTATATTCCGGCCGGAAATCGTGCCCCCACTGCGAAATGCAATGGGCCTCGTCGATGGCTAGCAGGGCGATATCGATGCCTTGCAAACGCTCAAGGAAACCGGGACTCAGCAAGCGCTCCGGGGCAATATAGAGCAGATCGAGACGCCCCGCATGCAGGTCGGCCAGCACTTGGCGAGCTTCCTTCTGCGCCAGGGAGGAATTGTAGTAAGCAGCCCGGACGCCGTTGGTTCGCAAGGCATCGACCTGGTCTTTCATCAGGGAAATGAGGGGGGACACCACGATGCCGAGGCCTTTACGCTGCAGTGCCGGCAATTGATAACAAAGCGACTTGCCTCCCCCGGTCGGCATCAGCACAAAAGCATCCTGCCCTGATATAAGGCGATTGACGATTTCTTCCTGAAGTGGACGAAAGGACTGAAACCCGAAGACCCGTCTGAGGGTATCGAGGGGAGTTGGCAGCATATTGACCCCTTTGGTCGGTAGTAAATCACATAAGCGGAACAGGTTGCCTTAAGCTGGTGACAATGCCGCCCATTATGTGCCCTCCCCCCACCCCTGTCAACTCACTGCAGGCAAGGGGCCACCATGCATTCAGGGTTGAACAGGCCGGCAAGATTTGCTATATATGATTAGCACTCAACGCCATGGAGTGCTAAAATTTGTTAAACCAAAGGAGATGGATCGCATGAGTACCTTGCCCATACCGGTCCCGTCGGACAGCCTGTCTCTTTACATTGCCCAGATCCGGGATTTCGAAGTCCTGTCCAAAGAAGAAGAATATCATTTGTCACGCGCCTACCACCTCAATGGCAACCTGGAAGCAGCACAGCGTCTTATCTGCGCCAATCTGCGCTTCGTCGTCAAAATCGCCCACGAATACCGGGGTTATGGCCTGAAACTGCTCGACCTCATTCAGGAGGGCAACATCGGCCTGATGAAAGCTTTAAAAAAATTCGAGCCGGATCGTGGATTGCGTTTCATCACTTACGCTGTCTGGTGGATTCGGGCCTATATGCATAATTTCATCATTCGCAACTGGTCGCTGGTCAAAATAGGCACCACCCAGGCCCAGAAAAAACTCTTTTTCAAACTCAACCAGGCACGCAAAACCATACAGCGTCTGACCGGCAGCGATGATACCCAATCCATCGCGCTGGAGCTAAATGTCAGGGACAAAGAAGTTGAGGACATGACGCTGCGCATGGCGGGTCGCGACACATCCCTGGATGCGACCCTGATCGAAGGTGAGGGATACAGCCTGTTGGACTCGCTGGCTGATGAACGCGTCAATCAGGAAGAATTGCTCATCAGCAACCAGGAAAGACAACTTACGGCGTTGCGTGTGCAGGATGCAATGCGCCACCTCAACGAACGGGAACGCCGCATTGTTGAACAACGCGTCCTCAGTGACGAACCCTGCACTCTGCAAGTCCTTGCAGACGATTACGGCATCAGCCGCGAAAGAATCCGCCAGTTGGAAAAAACCGCACTGGAGAAAATCCGCAAAGCGCTGACGGCGGACTCCCCCAGTCCAGTGACCAACTGAATGCCAACCCGGCATAACGGTGACCCTTTTCATGCGTGCTGCACGATTGACAAATCCGGCTGAATCCCTTACCTTTAGCGGGCTTGCTGCCTGAACCAGGTTCTTCCCGAAAAGACTTTTTGGCTCTGAGATCCATGAAAAAGGGGACTGCACCCAGCCAGCGCATCCAAAATCCATCGATAAAACATTTGCTCCGTATGGTCCGCGATCGCCGATTTTAAACTGAGCCCGACGACACATCATAGAAGGCGGGGAAGACACTTCATGAAAGCTATTTTTGCCTGTTTGTCCATTCTGTATATGCTTACCGCCTGCGCGACCACCGGCACTCCGGAGCCGAAAACCGCTGAGGATTATTACAACCAGGCGGAACTGGCGTTTGCCAACAAAGACTACCAGGACGCTATCAAGGCCTATGAAAAAGCTATGGAGATATACGAAACAGCGGAGCTGAACAGACGCGCGGAACTGCGTATCGCCGATGCGCATTTCGCGAATGAGGATTATGTCGAAGCCGCTGCCGGTTACGAGGATTTCCTGAAGCGTCACCCCGGCACACCCCAATCAGCACGGGTTATGTTCCAGCTTGGCGAATCCTATTTCAACCAGATCCTGGCTATCGACCGTGACCAGACAGCTACCCGCAACGCCCTGGTTACCTTTGAAAGCCTGCTTAAGCTCTACCCCGAAACCCCCGAGAGGGGCATCGCGTCCGACCGAATTCAGGCTTGTCGCAATCATCTTGCCGCCAACGAGTTGTATGTAGGCATGTTTTATTACAAGATCGACAAACACAAAGCTGCCATCGGCCGGCTTTCCGAGCTACTGCAAAAATTCCCCGACAACCCGGATAAAGACCAGGTCTTCTTCTACCTGGGGGACACCTTTCTGAAAAACGGACACCCCAATCTTGCCGTGGCTACTTTTGAGAAGCTGATCGCCGAGTTTCCCCGTAGCCCTCTGGCCGCAAAAGCGAAAACCATTCTGCGTGAGGACTTTTAGCAGGGAACCAACGCCCCAGTCGCGCTGTCTCCTGGGCGACTGAATTTACAATCCACGTTGTATCCATGAATAAAATACAACGGGCCGGTCTGTCATGACCGGTCCGTTGCCGCTTCGGCCCCCCGCCCTGCCTGGCCGGAAGCTATAGACCAAGGAGTTCAACCATGCCCAATCTGTATAACCGTATTGCCTGCCCACCGTTGCGGGAACGTGTCCGATCCGTTGAAGACGTGCTGCCCTATTTCAAGGACGGCATGACTCTGGGCTGGTCCGGATTCACCCCTGTCGGATACCCCAAAGCCGTTCCCAAGGCGCTGGCTGACTACGTGGAACTCCACAATCTCCAGGGCAAGATGCGCTTTAATCTACTCATCGGCGCCTCTGTCGGCACTGAAACCGAGGACCGCTGGGCCTCCCTCGACATGATTGCGAGGCGCTGGCCCTATCAGAGCGGCAAAAACATTCAAAAAGGGATCAACGCGGGCCGCATCCGCATGAACGACAAGCACCTTTCCATGTTCGCCCAGGACCTGGTCTACGGATTTTACACCAAGGATCTCGGCGGCAAACTGGATCTCGGCATCGTTGAAGCAAGCGCCATTACCGAGGACGGCCACATCATTCTGGCTGGCTCGGTAGGTATTGCTCCCGAAATCATTCAGACCGCAGAGCATCTGATCATCGAGCTGAACACATCCATCCCCACCTACGAAGGGCTGCACGACATCGTTCTGCCTGAAATGCCGCCTTATCGCAAGCCTTACTTGATCAGCCAGGTCGGCGACCGCATAGGCACCACCTATGTGCCATGCGATCCCAACAAAATCATCGCCATCGTCGAATCACGGGAATCCGACAACGGGCGCTCACTCGGTGCGACGGACGAGATTTCGGAAAGAATTGCCGGCCATATCCTCGACTTCTTTCAGGCCGAGGTTAGAGCCGGAAGGCTGCCTGCCAACCTGCTGCCTTTGCAGTCTGGGGTCGGCAATATCGCCAATGCCGTGGTCGGAGGCCTGGTCAAAGGACCATTCAGCAACCTGACGGTCTATACCGAGGTGTTGCAGGACACCATGCTCGACTTTTTTGACTCGGGAAAGCTTGAATACGCCTCGGCTACCTCCTTGT
This sequence comes from Pelobacter sp. UBA6093, assembly GCA_002435955.1. Classification (GTDB taxonomy): domain Bacteria; phylum Desulfobacterota; class Desulfuromonadia; order Desulfuromonadales; family Syntrophotaleaceae; genus Syntrophotalea. The sequence goes on along the minus strand of DIWZ01000038.1, from coordinate 13,148 downwards.
CCTTCTCAGCCAATGGCTTTGAACGGTTCTATAACAACTGGGATGCATACACCGGGAAAATTGTGCTTCGCTCCCAGCAACTGGCCAACAATCCTGAAATGATCCGGCGACTGGGCGTCATCGCCATGAACACCCCGGTTGAATTCGACATGTACGGTCACGCCAACTCCACCCTGGTAGGGGGCACTCGCATGATCAACGGCATCGGCGGGTCCGGCGACTTCCTGCGCAACGCCTTTTTGTCGATCATGCACTCCCCGTCGGTGCGGCCAACCAAAACCGACCCCACCGGCATCACCTGCGTTGTGCCGATGGTGCCACATGTCGACCACACAGAGCACGATCTCGACGTCCTGGTCACCGAACAGGGGCTGGCCGACCTGAGGGGCCTGTGCCCCCGGGACCGCGCGCAACAGATCATCAACAAGTGCGCCCATCCCGATTATCGGCCACTGCTGCAGGATTATTTCGATCGCGCAAGCCGCGATTGTCTGGCTCGCGGCGCCGGTCACCAGCCACAACTTCTGGACAGGGTGTTCCGCATGCAGCAACACCTTGCCACCCACGGCACCATGAAAATCGACTCCTGGGATTAGCGGCCTTATCGGCCGATAACCAGGAGGATCCATCCATAAACAAACAGCCTCCGGCCACATGGCCGGAGGCTGTTTGTTTATGGTTCGCACACTGCTTTGGTTATTTTTTCCCGTCGCGCAGCAATGGCGTGTCCAACAAACGGGGAACGTTTCGACAATCACCTTGCACAGCCAAGCGCAAACAACCCAGCTCAAAAATAGACTCGACGAAATAAAAAAAGCCAGCGCCGCTAAAAAGCACGCTGGCCAGTTGGCCGTAAGCAACGACCGGATACCAGGAGGAGGAGAAAAAGGCCACGTTCGGAAAAGTGGCCGGGGAGATTGACTTATACAGGATCATTGTCCCGCAATTCACCAGCCGAAGAATCCATGTGCTGCAATATATCACTGATGGTTTTTTTTGGTCAATACAATTCCATAGACTCATAAAAAGATCTAAAAATGACCAAAACTTACAAATAATCGGTAATGCTAACGACAAGCTCTTCGGATTTCAGGTGCCAAACACCTCAAAAATGACCCCTAACGTCCGGGTCCTGCCGACACCACATACGCACTCCCGATCAACACCTTTCGGAAACCATTCCTTACAGCCACGGCAGAGCTTGTCCACACAGGGTATCGCAAGCTTCTTTCGACGAAAAACCAGGAGCCTGTCGGGTCTCGTACAATCTATTTTATGTTTCGACAGACCCGCAGGTATCCGGACTTCGCCAGCATGGCCATTTCCGCATACGGAAACTGCTAAAAATTTGTATAATATCATTCTACCAGGCAAACCAAACTTTCCACTAAAATAGATCATTATTTTGATTTGGTCGGATCAACGGCACTGCTAAAAAATAGGTGGAGGGTAAATCATTGATCCATTAGAAAAACCATGTTATGGTCAGCAAAACAACTCTGCCAGCGAGCAGCTGCCTCCGAATTCACATGAACGTGATGATAGCGACATACTGAACTGCCTCGACTTAACAAGACACTTTCAAAGACGTTCCGCACTCATTCTGCCAATACCACGAACTCCCCTATTCCGGTGTGCAGGCCCCTTTTAAAGGGCCAGCCTGTTCCTCTCTCGGGTACCCCGGGAACAAGGTACATCTGCCCCATTTGAAGCCGGTAAAAATATGGGAAAGGAGGACACATGAGCGACAGAAAGTACATCACCAGCATTGACCAGATACCTGAGTTGGCCGGGCTGAGCGATAAGCAGCGTCAGAAGCTCAGGGCCGTCGAAAAACGTTATGCTTTTCGCACCAACCGTTACTACCAATCCCTTATCGACTGGGAGGATCCCAAGGATCCCATTCGCCGCATTGTCATTCCCAGTACGGACGAGCTTGAAGCCTGGGGCGACCTCGACGCCTCCGGCGAGTCCCGCTATGCCAAAGCCCCCGGGCTTGAACACAAATATGCCGACACAGCGGTACTGCTGGTCAGTGACGTCTGCGGAGCCTTATGCCGGTTTTGTTTTCGCAAGCGCCTTTTCATGGATGACAATCAGGAGGTGACCAGAGACATTTCCGGCGGGCTTGACTACATCCGTGAGCATCCGGAAATCAACAATGTTCTGGTGACAGGAGGGGATCCGCTGCTCCTTTCAACGCGCAAGCTCACGAAAATCATCGAACAGCTGCGCAACATAGAGCATGTGCGGATCATTCGCATCGGCAGCAAGATGCTTGCCTTCAACCCCTTCCGTATTCTGGACGATCCGGAGCTTCTGCGGATGTTCAAAACCCACAGTCTGTCGGATCGACGCATTTATCTTATGGCACAGTTCAACCACCCAAGAGAACTGACGCCGCCAGCACGACGCGCCCTCGACCTGGTTCAAAACAGCGGGGTCACCATCATGCATCAGACTCCCATGATCCGAGGCGTCAACGACAATCCTGTGGTTTTATCCAGGTTATTCAACGAATTGTCCTATCTCGGCATAGCACCCTATTACATATTCCAGTGCCGCCCCACCGAGGGCAATGCCGCCTACACCGTGCCCATTGAAAAAGGCTATGAAATCTTTACTCAAGCCATGAAAAACTGCTCCGGACTGGCCCGCCGCTGCCGTTACGCCATGTCCCACGCCACGGGCAAAATCGAGGTAGCCGGCCTCACCGCAGACCAAGTTTTCTTCCGCTACCACCGCGCGGCATATGCGAACCAGAGGCTGGACGAAGTGCTGGCATTCGGGCGCAATCCGGAGGCGCACTGGTTTGACGATTATCCAGAGGTTCAGACCCTCCTGACAAATCGACAAAATTCCCTCCACTGAAACAGTAAGTCAACGGAGTCGATACCAGCGTTTCAGCGCCACAAGGATTGCCACACCCCGCGACAGGAGAAAATCTGTGCGGGGTCGTTTTTTTCCTGCAGAACAGCTATGAAGTTTTCATACAGATAAGAACTGCCGTTTATGCGGCGCGCGAGAAAATCGACCAGCCAGGGATTCAAAAACCATTTGCGGGTACGCTGGAAACCTTCATAGTGGAACCCTCCAAGCTGCTGAAGATATCCAGGGTAACGCTGCAACCCGGACATATCGTCATTCAGAAGACACCTGTGCACGAGCCTGGCGGACAAAATGCCGCTCTGCATGGCTTTGCCGATACCTTCGCCGGTATAAGGCGAGGTCGTACCGATCATCTCCCCCATGCCAAGAAAAGGCCCCCGTGCTATCGGTCCGGCTTGTTGCCAGCCACTGCGAAGGACTCCACCTTTCAAAGGGGTCTCGATTTGGCCCTGTGCCAGCATTAGCCGGGCCAGGGGAAATGCATCCAGAAACATATGAAAGACTTTTCGAAGATTAATATGCGGTTCGTTGCGGCCATACATGAACCGGCCGCAACCCACATTGAAGAGATCTTTTTCCACGGGGAAGATCCATGCGTAACCAGGCAGGATGTTTCGTTCACAGGCAACCACCAGCCGATCAAGGGGCACACTTGAGCGAACATAGCAGCGTACCGCGGCACCGCTGGCTACCGACTGGGTCACCAGGCCTGTCCTTTGTGCCAATGCCAGCCTCCCGCCGGTCGCTAACAGGCAGCAGCGCGCGGTCTGCACCGCATGTCCTTCGCGAAAGCGGACCCTTGCCTGTCCATCAGCTTGCGACTCCAGGGTATCGGCAGTGCCTCGCACAAAAGCAACCCCGGCGGCAAGAGCTTTGCGAGCGATCAGATGATCAAGAATTTCGCGCCTTACGGCAAGATAATCACCCGGCACATCGATACGAACATGGGCAGGACTGAATAAACTCATCTTCGAACAGTGAAAACCTGCTCGACTTACCGCATCGAAAATCCCTAAACGCCGCAAAATTCGCATCGCACCCGGTGTAAGGCCGTCACCGCAAACTTTATCGCGCGGAAACCACTCACGGTCGGCCAACAATACGCGATGCCCCATGCCAGCCAGCTCGATGGCCGCAACGCTGCCGGCCGGGCCGGCCCCGACAATGATCACATCCCAGTTCTGTGCCGACAGACTCTCTACCGGCAACTGAACAGCTTCGTTCATCCCCTTCGAAATAAATGCTGTCTGCTTTCCCATGCATCTGCCCTTCGCCTGAGAATTTGGGGCGCGCTTGGCACCTTATGACCATAGCATACGAAAAAACCGCCGTAACGCCGTAGGGCTAACTTTTTGCAACGCCATTTTTTTTAGTCTTTGAAAGCTCCCGGATGGTGCCCTATAATGACCCCCGGCAGGGTTGTCGACTGATCTTGCTGTGGTCCCCTCCCAATTGAAGGAATGGCCCGTGACCAAAAAGATTTTCGTTGCTGCAACCGGTCAGGAATGCGGCAAGACCACCACCAGCATCTCTTTGCTGCACATGGCACGGAAAAAATACCGGCGAGTCGGTTTCATCAAACCGCTGGGGCCCAAACCGACTGTTTACAAAGGCCGCTGGGTCGATCTGGATGCGGCCCTGATTGCGGAAATATTTGGGCTTGAGGACGACCTGGACATCATGTCGCCAGTGGTGCTGCAACCCGAATCGACCCGCCAGTTACTGGAGGGCAAAACCTCGGCACAGGCCCTGAAAAACCGTATCGTGGAAGCCGCCGAGGAACTTGCCAGACGTTGTGACTTTCTGGTCATCGAGGGCGCCGGGCACCTGGGGGTCGGTTCCGTCGCCGGTCTCAGCAATCCGGACGTGGCCCGACTGCTTGACGCTCCCATGTTGATGGTAAGCGACGCCGGCATCGGCCGGGTTATCGATAACGTGCACCTCAACTACGCGCTGTGCCAGCAAAAACAGGCCGATCTGCGTCTGGTGCTGGTGAACAAACTGCTGCCTTCCAAACGGGACAACACGATGAAATACCTCGGCATCGCCTTTGCCGGCATGCCTTTCAAAGTCATGGGCGGCTTCAACTACTCGCCGATCCTCGCCGACCCGACGGTCAAACACGTCGCCAACCTGCTGGATGTTGTCCTCAAGGGCAACCAGGAGGCAGAACATCACATCATCCACCACGTGCACCTCGGCGCGGCCTCTACCCAGAGGGTTTCCGACCTGCTGAAGGAGTCGACCCTGATCATCGTCACCAGTACCCGCAATGAGTTGCTGGTCACCCTGGCGGCTCTCTACAATATTCCGGAATATCGTTCCAAAATCGTGGCCTTGATCATTCCCGGCCTGTATCCCATCTCCGAAGTCACCCAACAGATCCTCGACCGCAGCAACATCCCTTACATGCGCGCGGAACAACTCAGCAGTGCCGACGTCTTTTTGGCCATTGCCAACGAAACCGCCAAAATCCATCCGGAGGACAAGGAAAAAATCAGCCTGCTGAAAAAGCTGGCCGAAACCGCCATCGACTTCGATGCCATCGACGCCCTGTTCTGAACTGCGCGACTTTCATTCCCAAGTCCGACAAACGCCTACTTTGTCCTTTGAATTTGCTCCCCAAATTGCTATCTTTTGGGTCTTCAACCAGCGCGAGGACCATCCATGCATCCCAAACAATTGCAAATACTTCTGGAAACCATCCGTGATGGGGAATTATCCGTGCAGGATGGAATGACCAGACTGGCTACCCTCCCCTTTGAGGATGTCGGAGACGCCTTGATCGATCATCATCGGGGCTTGCGTCAGGGGACCGCAGAAGTCGTATTCGGCGAAGGCAAAACAGCCGGCCAGATCCTGCGTATCGCCAACGGACTGCTGAATGGTAGCAACAACGTACTGGTAACCCGGCTTGATGCCGACAGGGCCGCCCTGCTTATAGAACACTGGCCCGAAGCCGAGTACGACCCCCTGGGTCGTACCCTGGCCATCGTCCGGTGCCCCGCAGTGCTAACCGGTCGCGGTCCCATCCTGGTGGTCTGCGCCGGCACCTCCGACCTGCCGGTGGCCCGCGAGGCGACGATGGTCGCCCGCTTTATGGGCAACGAAGTAGAAGAACTGACTGACGTTGGCGTGGCCGGACTGCACCGCCTGCTGGCGCACCTCGATCAACTGCGCCGGGCATCGGTCATTATCGCCGTGGCCGGCATGGAAGGGGCTCTGCCTTCGGTGATCGGCGGCCTGGTGGCGGTACCGGTCATCGCCGTGCCGACCTCGGTCGGTTACGGCGCCAGCTTCGGCGGCGTGGCGGCGCTGCTCGGCATGCTCAACTCCTGCGCCAGCGGCGTGACGGTGGTCAATATCGACAACGGTTTCGGCGCGGCCTGCGCCGCCTCCCGCATCAATCGACTGGAGCAGCCATGACCCTTTTGTTTCTGGATACCTTTGCAGGCATTTCCGGCGACATGTTTCTCGGCTTGCTGGTGGACCTGGGCGTCCCGCTGGAAACCATCCGGAACGAACTGGCCAGGTTGCCGGTGACAGGATACCGACTGCACCAGCAACGCACCGAGCGCCAGCACATGGCCGCCTGCAAGATCAGCGTTGAACACCAGGAGCAGCATCACCACCGCAGCTGGCGGGATATCGACCGCATGCTGGCCGCCAGTCCCCTGAAGCCTGCCATAGCCGACCTGGCCCGCCGCATCTTTCGCCGCATCGGCGAAGCCGAGGCGAAAATTCACGGCCTTGCCCTTGACGAAGTGCATTTCCACGAAGTTGGCGCCATCGATTCCATTGTCGACATCGTCGGCGCCGCCATTGGACTGGACCATCTGAGCCCCGACCGGGTCATCTGCGCCCCCTTGCCCCTGACCCGCGGCACGGTGCGCTGCGCTCACGGCAGTTTTCCGCTGCCGGCGCCGGCAACGCTGGAGATCTTGCGAGGCCTGCCTACCGTCGGCGATCCGGCCGAAGTGGAACTGGTTACCCCGACCGGCGCAGCCATTGCTGCCGAGATTGCCGAGTTCGGCAGCCTGCCGGCCATGACGCTGCGCCATATCGGCTACGGCGCCGGCGACCGCGACCTGAGCGATCGCCCCAACCTGCTGCGCGGCCTGCTGGGAACCGCCAACGATGCATGGGAGGGTGAAACGGACTGCGTCGCTACCCTGGAGAGTCACCTGGACGATGCCAACCCCGAATGGCTCGGCGCACTCATGGAGCGTCTATTGGAGGAAGGGGCCCTGGATGTGACCTTCACCCCCGTGCAGATGAAAAAAAACCGCCCCGGCGTGCATCTGACCGTCATAGCCCCGCCGGACAAGGCAGCCGCCCTGGCCCGTCGCATACTGCGCGACAGTACCGCCAGCGGCGTGCGTTCCCGGGAAAGTCGCCGATTCAAACTGCGCCGCCAGGTCAAAAGCGTGCCGATGCCCCTGGGGGAAGTGCGGATCAAACTGTTCTACGAGGGACATCATCTGGTTCGCCTGGCCCCCGAATTTGAAAGCTGCCGGGAACTGGCAAACAGCAGCGGCCTGCCGTTACCTGAAATTTATCGCCTGGCGGAACAAGCCGCCAGCGAGGTTTTCCGCAAGAAAGACTGACCCCATGCGCCACTTTATTCTGTTTTTTTCCAGCAATGCCGGACTCGGCTATGCACCTGTAGCCTCCGGCACCTTCGGGACCCTGGCCGGCATCCTGGCTTTTTACCTGCTGGCCCCGCTGCCCGCCGCACTGTACCTGGCCACCTGGACCGCGCTGCTGGTTTTGTCGTTCTGGATCGCGGATCGGGCCGGTAGCATCTACGGGGTGGCCGATGACGGCCGCATCGTCATTGATGAGTTGATCGGTTACCTGGTGACGGTTGCCCTGCTGCCCTTTACCTGGCAAAACGCCCTGCTCGGTTTTGTCTTTTTCCGTTTTTTCGACATCTTCAAGCTGCCGCCGGCGCGCCAGATCGACCGACATTTAAAAAACGGCTTCGGGGTGGTGCTGGACGACGTCGTTGCCGGCCTTTACGGGGCCCTGGCCCTGCGCCTGACTCTTTACTGCCTGGGATAGTCCGCGAAAGGCAAATCATTTTTTACATGCAGATTCGGGAGAGAGTGACATGAGTCTCAATATCGCGGTACTGACCACCGGCGACGAATTGATCAACGGGGAAATGTCCGATACCAATACCGCCCGCATCGCCCTGCTCCTCGGCGCCCGAGGCTATGCCATCAGGGAGTCGCGCGCTATCGGTGACGACGAGGCTGACATCGAAGCCGCCTTGAGCGATATGTCCGCCAGGCGCGAGGTAGTCATCAGCACCGGCGGACTCGGCCCGACCGACGACGATCTGACCGCGCGGGTGGCGGCGCGCACCTTCGGCCGTCGGCTGGTCCTCAACGACGAAGCACTGGCGCAGATCCGCCGCTTTTTCGCCGAGAAGAACAAGGAAATGCATCCCCGCAACGAAAAGCAGGCTCTGCTGCCGCAAAAGGCCGTGATCCTGCCCAATCGCCTCGGCACCGCCCCCGGCTTTCACCTGCGGCATGGTCAGTGCGACCTGTACTTTTTACCCGGTGTGCCCCGCGAAATGGTGGTCATGCTCGAAGAGCAGGTACTGCCGCGTCTGCATGAGCGTAGCGGCGGCTGTTCGCCACTGCAGGAGCGTATCCTCAAAGTCTTCGGCCTGTCGGAGCCGAAGGTCGAGGAACGTTTCAAACAGATGCCTCTGCCACAGGGGGTACAACTGGGGTTCGGCGTCGAGTTCCCGTTTGTGCATGTCAAGCTGCGGGCCGGCGGCGACAACGCCGACGCACTGCTTGATCGAGCCGAACTGCATGCCCGCCGGCAGCTGCAACCGTTTGTCTTCGCCATCGGTCAGGAATCCCTGGCCGGCAATGTCGCCCGTATGCTGACCGATGCCGGACTCACCCTGGCTCTGGCCGAATCGTGCACCGGCGGCATGGTTGCGCAAATGCTGACCGACATACCCGGCGCGTCGCAGTTTTTGAACCGGGGTGCGGTAACCTATGCCAACGCCGCCAAACGGGACTGGCTGCAGGTACCCCAAGAGATTCTGGACACCGAAGGCGCGGTCAGCAAAGCCTGTGCCCAGGCTATGGCGCAGGGTATTCGGCGAGCCGCCGGCACCGACCTGGGCCTGGCTGTCACCGGCATCGCCGGTCCCGACGGCGGCACCCCGGATAAACCGGTCGGCACGGTATTTCTCGCCCTGAGCACTCCTGGCGAAGAACGGGTGCAAGGCTACCGTTTCAGTGGTGACCGCGAACAGATTCGGCGCATCTCCGCCTGCATGGCGCTGGAATGGCTGCGCCGTTACCTGAGTAACGACGACTGAACCAAGGAGATCCCCTGCATGAAGACGGTTCGCGCCTTTATCGCTGCCCCCCTGGAAGGGTCCACTTTTGACAAAATCGTGCACCTGCAGCAGGAGCTGGCCGCCACCCTGCCGGGCATTCGTTGGGTGCAACCGCAGACCCTGCACCTGACCCTGGCTTTCCTGGGCGATATCTCCGAAGAATCGCTTGAAAGAATCGGTGGGTCTATGCTATCGATAGGGGATAGTTTCGCCCCCGTCGATGTGCTGGTCGGTGGCCTTGGAGCCTTTCCGTCCCTGAAACGGCCACGGGTTGTCTGGCTCGGGCTGGAAGGCGGCCGTCCGCTGCTGGATCTGCAGGCAGCCGTGGCCGACATGTTACGGAAACTGCAGATGCCCTGGGATGACAAACCTTTCAAACCCCACCTGACTCTGGGACGCTGCCGACAGCCGGCTTTGGCCATCGGTCAACTGCTGGCTCCATTCACGCAAAGGCAATGCGGCCAGCTGCGCATATCCCGACTGGTGCTGTACGAAAGCCATCTGACGGCAAAGGGCGCCAATCACCTGCCGCGCCGCGAAACGATGCTGACCGGAACGCCCGGTTGTCGTCACTGAAAATATTAACAACACTTTTCCCTGGAGGATATCCGCATCATGACGACCGACAATCGTGAACGCGCCATCGACCTGGCCATGGGCCAGATCGAAAAACAGTTCGGCAAAGGCAGCATCATGCGACTTGGCGAAAATGCCATCGTGCCGGATATCGCGACCATCCCTACCGGAGCCCTGAGCCTGGATATCGCCCTGGGGGTAGGTGGCATACCACGCGGTCGTGTCATTGAAATTTACGGCCCGGAATCCTCGGGCAAAACCACCCTCGCCCTGCATATCGTTGCCGAGGCGCAAAAAAAAGGCGGCATCGCCGCCTTCGTCGATGCCGAACACGCCCTCGACATCCACTACGCCCGTAAACTCGGGGTGCGTACCGACGATCTGCTGGTATCCCAGCCGGATACCGGCGAACAGGCCCTGGAGATCACCGAGGTGCTGGTACGCAGCGGCGCCATCGACGTGCTGGTCGTCGACTCGGTGGCCGCCCTGGTACCGCGCGCCGAAATCGAAGGCGAGATGGGCGATGCCCATGTCGGCCTGCAGGCGCGTCTTATGTCCCAGGCTCTGCGCAAATTGACCGGAACCATCAGCAAATCCAACTGCTGCGTGATCTTCATCAACCAGATCCGCATGAAAATCGGCGTCATGTTCGGCAACCCCGAAACCACCACCGGCGGCAACGCCCTGAAATTCTACTCTTCGGTGCGTATGGATATCCGCAAGATCGCCACCCTCAAGCAGGGGCAGGACGTCATTGGCAGCCGCACCCGGGTCAAGGTGGTCAAGAACAAGGTCGCGCCGCCTTTCAAGGAAGCGGAGTTCGACATCATGTACGGCCAGGGCATTTCCCGGGAGGGCGATGTGCTCGACCTCGGGGCTGAAGCCGAGATTGTCGAAAAGAGCGGTGCCTGGTATTCCTTTGCTGGCGAACGCATCGGCCAGGGCCGTGAGAATGCCAAGCAGTTCCTGCGCGAGCATCCGGAAACCTGCCAGACCATCGAACAGCGCCTGCTGGAACATTTCGGATTGAAACCGGCCGCCGTCGCAGCCGAAGAGGCACCGTGATATGGACCTGAATAATATTCTGGCCGTCGCTCTCAAAGCCAACGCCTCGGATATTCACATCAAGTCGGGGCTGCCGCCCATCTACCGCATCGACGGCGCCCTGCGCCCGCTGCCGAAGGCCGACCGCCTGGACGCTGATGGCGTGCACAAGATGGCGTACGACATCATGAACCAGCACCGGCAGGAGCACTTCGAAAAGCATCACGAAGTCGACATGGCCTACGGGGTAGCCGGACTGGGGAGATTCCGCGTCAACATTTTCTCTCAGCGTGGCAGTATCAGCATGGTGTTCCGCGTCATCCCGTTTACCTGTCCGGCCCTGGACGACCTGCACCTGCCGGCGGTGATCAAAAAGATCGCCATGGAATCGCGCGGTCTGGTGCTGGTAACCGGCGCCACCGGTTCGGGCAAATCGACCACCCTGGCGGCCATGATCGACTTTATCAACACCCGGCGTACCGAACACATCATCACCGTCGAGGATCCCATCGAGTTTTTGCATCGGGATAAAAAGTGTATCGTCAACCAGCGCGAAGTCGGTAGCGACACCGACAGCTTTGCCGCCGCGCTCAAGCATGCCCTGCGCCAGGATCCGGACATCATCCTGGTCGGCGAGATGCGCGACGTCGAAACGGTAGAGACCGCCTTGCACGCGGCCGAGACCGGCCATCTGGTGCTGGCTACCCTGCATACCATCGACGCGCCGGAATCGATCAACCGCATCGTCTCGGTGTTTCCGCCCCATCAGCACCGCCAAATCCGCTCCCAGCTGTCGGGTATCCTCAAGGCGGTCATTTCCCAACGCCTGGTGCCGCGCGCCGATGGCAAGGGGCGCGTACCGGCGGTGGAAGTCATGATCTCCACCGCCCGCACCCGCGACCTTATCGACGACAAGGAAAAAACCAAGTTGCTGGGCGACGCCATCCAGCAGGGTTTCGTGGCCTATGGCATGCAGACCTTTGACCAGTCGCTGATGGCACTGTACCGCAACGAGCTGATCACATTTGAAGAAGCGGTACGGCAGAGCTCCAATCCGGACGATTTTAAACTCAAAGCCTCCGGCATCTCCTCGGCATCCGATCTCAGCTGGGATGACTTTGACAAAGAAAAAGACCAGACGGAGCAGGACGAAGGCATCATCCAGGATCATGGCCGTTCGTCCTGATGCCTGGAGCTGCGCGGTGCGCCTGCTGTCGCGGCGGGAGCTCTCCGAGGGTGCGCTGCGTGAGCGCCTGCAGCGCAAAGGTTTTGACCATGAACAGATTGACCAGACATTGGAGCGCTGCCGCAGCTACGGTTACGTGGACGACGAACGCTTTGCCCGACTGCGCGCTCGCCAGCTTTTATCCGCGGGCCGCGCCGTCGGACCGGCGCTGCTGGCCGATCTGAAGCAACAACGCATCGATGAAGCCGTTGCCCGGCAGGCCATGGCCGCGATGGAAGAAGAGTTCAGCCAGACCGAGGTGCTGCGCACCCTGTGCCAGCGCCGTTTCCCGGATTTTGACTTTCAAACAGCCGACGACCGCACCCGACGCCGGGTCTTTACTTACCTGCAGCGGCGCGGCTTTGCTCCGTCGGTTCTGTTTCAATATTTCAGCCAAGAGAGGTAGTCCAAGCTCATGACCGGCAACGATATCCGCACCCGTTTTTTGCAGTTTTTTCAGGAACGCGGCCACACGGTGGTCCCCTCCTCGGCGTTGATCCCGCACAACGACCCGACCCTGCTGTTCATCAATGCGGGCATGAACCAGTTCAAGGATGTCTTTCTCGGCCATGAAAAGCGCGACTACGTGCGCGCCACCTCGGCCCAGAAGTGCGTCCGTGCCGGGGGCAAGCACAACGACCTGGAAAACGTCGGTCAGACGGCCCGCCACCACACCTTTTTCGAAATGCTCGGCAACTTCTCCTTCGGCGACTATTTCAAGCAGGATGCCATCGCGCATGCCTGGCAGTTTCTGACCGGGGAAATGGGCCTGCCCAAGGATAAGCTGTGGGTCACGGTGTTCCGCGAGGACGACGAGGCCTACGCCATCTGGCGCGACCAGATCGGCATCCCCGAATCGCGCCTGATCCGCATGGGTGAAAAGGACAACTTCTGGTCCATGGGCGACACCGGCCCCTGCGGACCCTGCTCGGAAATCCTCATCGATCAGGGCGAATCGATGACCTGCGGCGACGATTGCGGCATCGGCGACTGCGATTGCGATCGCTATCTTGAATTGTGGAACCTGGTGTTCATGCAGTT
>DIWZ01000011.1 GCA_002435955.1 Pelobacter sp. UBA6093 | reverse complement strand
AGTTCACAGGAACTCCGGCCGTTGTTTGTTGCGATATAGCCAACTGAGCAGTTATTTGACGGGATGGATGCTTACCTTGCCGGCGGCTTGTTCGGCAAGCATGCGAGCGGTATCCACTTCAGGGGCAACGACCAGGGCTACGCCCATGCGGCGGCCGGGGCGAGTTTCGGGTTTGCCGAACAACCGGATCTTGCTGCCAGGTACGCGCAGGGCATCTTCGACTCCAGAGAAGCAGACAGCATCATGGGCGGCATCGGCCAGGATAACGTGGGATGCGCCGGGGGACAGCAGTTCGATAGCGGGAACCGGCAGGCCCAGAATGGCGCGCACATGCAGTTCGAATTCCGACATGTTCTGGGTCACCATGGTAACCATGCCGGTATCGTGGGGGCGTGGTGATACTTCACTGAAATAGACCTTGTCCCCCTGAATAAAGAACTCGACGCCGAAGATGCCGGACCCGCCTAACGCATCGGTAATCACGCTGGCCTGGCGTTGCGCTTCGGCGAGGGCATTGTCCGTCATGGGCATCGGTTGCCACGATTCCCGGTAGTCGCCGCCCTCCTGGCGATGTCCGATAGGCGGGCAATAATTGGTCCCGTCGACATGGCGTACGGTCAGCAAGGTGATTTCATAGTCGAAGGGAACGAAGGCCTCGATGATGACGCGTTCGCCGGCGGCACGAGCTCCCTGGCGTGCATAGTTCCAGGCTTTTTCAACATCGTCCGGCGTTTTGACGGTGCTTTGCCCTTTGCCTGACGAACTCATGATCGGTTTCACCACGCAAGGCAGGCCGATCTCCTCCACACCCTGGCAGAACTCCTCATAGTTGGACGCGAACCGGTAATTGGCCGTCGGCAGTTGCAGTTCTTCGGCCGCAAGGCGGCGAATCCCTTCGCGATTCATGGTCAGATTGGTGGCACGGGCGGTGGGGATGATGCGAAATCCCTGCTGTTCCAGCTCGAGCAGAAATGCGGTATTAATAGCCTCGATTTCCGGAACGATAAGATCGGGAGATTCCTGTTTGATAATCCGCTCCAGGGCGTCGCGATCGAGCATGTTGACGACATGACTGCGGTGGGCTACCTGCATGGCCGGCGCATCGGCATAGCGATCCACAGCTATGGTTTCGATGCCAAAGCGTTGGGCTTCTATGATGACTTCCTTGCCCAGTTCGCCGCAGCCGAGCAGTAGCAACCTGGTGGCGGATTTTTTCAGTGGGGTCCCGATCATTTTTTCCTCCCGTGGGTAGGGGCCTGGTTCATCGTACATTAATGGGTGTGCAATATGCCCAATGACCGAAATCTTGTCAAGGGCCAGAGGCAAACTATTCAACCGCGCGTAAGTTGTCGGATGAGGGGTGTATGTTCCGGGGGGCGCCACCGTAAAAATGCCATATCTCGCCGGATGGCAGTCGATGCAGGGCGCAAAAGTCGTCACTTTGCAGCAAGTTAGTAAATGGCCGTAGCAAAGGGACGGGACCCCTGGAAGCGATCGGGTAAAGCGGCTGCGGGAAAAATCCCCCCCCCTCCGGGTGGCGTTTCAGTTTCAGCATATCGATCCAGAAAAGCTCAAAACGCGGCATTTTTTCAGGGTGCTCCATGGATTGTCAAGGGTGGGTTGATGCATGCTTCGGGTCGCGGTATTCGACCCCCAGCAGGGTTACATCGTCCTTGAAGGGGTTTTCCAGACCAAAGCAGTGCAGTGCTTCAATGGTTTTGTCGCAGGCAGCGGGCAGGCTGCGTTTTTTTTGCAACAGCAGTTTCCGATAGAGGCGCTGGAGACCGAACATGTTGCCCTGGGAGTCGCAGTGCTCGATAATCCCGTCGGAGTAGAGAAAAATCCGGTCGCCATGCTGAAGGGTGATTTCCCCTTCGTCAAAGGGAACAGTGCCGCCCGCTCCAATAATGGACCCGCCCGAGGTCAGAAACGAAAAACTGCCATCTTGGCGAATCCGTACCGGCGGGGGATGACCTGCCGAGCTGAATTGCAGGCGTCCGCTAGGCGTATGCAGCAACATGTAGGTGATGGTAAAGAACATACCGAATCGTTCAAAAGGATATTCCCGATCCAGTTGTCGTAATACCGCAGCCGGGGAGAGGCATTGGGGTTTGCCACCTGCCTTGGGCACGGTTTTGAACAGTCTGCCGCTGGTCGGGGAAAGGCTCTGGAAAACCGATACAGTCACCATGCCGGCAGATACACCATGTCCGCTTACGTCGAGCAGATAAATCATAATAGTGTCGTCTGTAAGGTGAATGATATTAAACAGGTCGCCGCCGATTTTGTCGCAGGGCAGAAAACTCCAGGCAAATTCAAGGTTTTCCACCGCCGGCAAATGCTCGGGCAACAGCGCGCGCTGGACCAGTGCGGCGGAGCGTCGATACTCCTCCAGTTCGGTTTGCTTGGTCAGCAGCATTCGCTGGGCAAGGTTGGCCTCGTACTGGAGGCGATGAATAGTCAACTGGGTGGCGATTTTATACTGAACCTCGCGCTCATCAATGGGGTGCCGCAGGGTGTCGGCGACCCAGGGGGTGAGGGCTTCGATGGGTACGGGGTTGCGCCCATTGGACGAAAACAGCAGACAGGGCAGAGGGTTGTCCCGGCAACGCAGGACCATGGAAGTCCAATGCTCCGGGCTCAGTTCATGGGAGATTTCAGTGTCGAACAGTAGCAGATCCGGGCGTTCGTCAAGCATGCGTACCGTTTCGGGCAGATCACCGGACTTGAGAATGAAATAGCCTTTCTCGCGCAGCATGCGGTAGAGACGATCTCCGGTCTGATTGCTTTTTCGGGCGAGCAGAATTTTTCCCGGCATGAAGTGCGTCCCCCTGGTCGATGTGGCAGGAGCCGATAAAAAGATATGGTTAGATGTCTTTATCCCGAAGGCTGTCGGACTATCCTGACTAAATTTGCAGACGGCTCATGATTAGTCCGACAGCCTCCTGATTAAAGTATAGTCTATAAATGCCGTTTCGGTATGGGTCGCTGTGTATCCATCGCATGCTTTAAGCCGCAGCATGGGACAAAGAAGTCCCAGGAGCCTGTCGGATTATGCAGGCCGAATTTGCAGCTGCCTCATGGATAGTTCGACAGATTCCTGCAGTGGTCTCGCGCGAAGGCCGAATCTCGACCTTCGGAGGCTATTGCAGGCGTAGTTCCAGCGGGTTGCACGGCGAACGGCAGCCCGCAAAACGGTTGCCCGTCAAAGGGGGCTATGCTACCCTGTTATAGCTTTAAAAAAGTGGAATCAAGGGGCTTGCATGGGGAAAAACTCAGTTCAAAAAGAGCGGTTGGATAAACTTCTGGTGACCCGTGGGCTGGTTCAATCCAGGGAGCGTGCGCGGGCCTTGATTTTGGCCGGGCAGGTGGTGGTGGGTCACCATACCATCGACAAGGCTGGTGCCCAGGTATCGACGGAAGTGTCCCTGCGTCTCAAAGGTGACGATATCCCTTACGTATCTCGCGGCGGTCTCAAGCTGGAAAAAGCCCTTGAGACGTTCGCAGTCGACGTGACGGGGCGGGTTGCGCTGGATGTCGGCGCGTCCACCGGCGGGTTTACCGACTGCCTGTTGCAACGTGGCGCCGTTCGGGTTTATGCCGTGGATGTCGGCTATGGGCAACTGGCCTGGTCGCTACGTCAGGACAATCGGGTGATTAACCTCGAACGCACCAATATCCGCCATTTGCAGCCCGAAATCCTGCAAGAAAAGCCTGGCCTGGCGGTGATCGATGCCTCCTTTATTTCCCTGGACAAGGTTTTGCCCGCGACCCTGGCGCTACTGGATGAACAGGCTGAAGTGGTGGCCTTGATCAAACCCCAGTTCGAGGTTGGGCGAGGGGCCGTCGGCAAAGGAGGGGTGGTCAGGGATGCCAGTCAGCACGAAGCGGTGGTCGAGCGCATCCGGCGGTTGTCCAAAGAGCTTGGTTGTCAGGTGCTGGGGGTGACCGAAAGCCCAGTCCTGGGGCCCAAGGGTAATCGGGAATTCCTCATTTACCTCAAAAAGGGATTGGTTGCATGAACCGTGTCTATTTCGTCGGCGCGGGGCCTGGCGACCCGGACCTGATAACCCTGCGTGGCGCTGCCTTGCTGGGTGGATGTCAGGCGGTCTTTACGTTTGCTCCCCTGGGTGAAACGTTTGCCGGCTTGATCGGCGATCGACCGGTTTACGACCCCTACGATTTCGATTTTGATGATCTGCTGACACGCCTTAATGCTTTGCTTGAGGCGGGGGATGTGGTTTTTCTGCAACCAGGCGATATGACTTTTTTTTCGCCCTTCCAGGCGCTCATCGAAGCGCTGGGTGACAAGGTCGAAGTGGTGCCGGGTATCGGCTCGGCCAATGCGGCTTCCGCTCTTTTGAAAAAGACCTTGAATCTTTCCGGGGTCTGCACCCGTACCATCCTGGTTTCTTCTCGCGTATTGGAAGCGGTCCCGGGGGCTCCCGCTCTGAAGGATCTTGCCAAGCCCGGCACTACGCTGCTTATTTACATGAACCACTATCCTTTGACGGAACTGGTCTCCCGGTTACGGTCCGGTTACGGTCGCAACGAACCGATCGCCCTGGCGCACCGTATCGGCTTGCCTGGCCAAAGAATGTTTTTGGGAACTCTCGACGATATCGTCAACCAGACGAGTGATTGTGCCCTGTTTGATAAAAAGGGGCGGGCCGATCTTACCCTGATCATTGTCGGGGAAACCCTTACGGCAAAGCCCGATCGAAGCTGGTGGGATCAGCGGCGATTAAACGTGCGCCGTCATCGTTCCTGAACCTGAGGGCTTGATCTGCAGTTACTCTATTTCTTATTCGGGTTCTGTATCTATGATCCGTATTTTAAATACCGCCGATCTTCATCTTGGTGCCGTCTTCCCGGAGCTGGCCGATCGCGCCGCCAGCAGGCGTGCCGATGCTTTTTATTGCCTGGAAATTTATGACCGGATTTCGCTTCTCGGCAGTTTCCTGCTGGAAGATTCGGCCCGCAGGGAAAATTTGCAAGGTATGCTGATTCGCAAGGCCCAATCCCGGGCGGCTCGCCTGTCGGAAGCGGAGCGGCCTTTACTGGAGGCTGCGCTGCGGGATATCCTGCAGAGGCGTGAACCCATGCATGGAGAACAATGATGATGCTTCGGCGGCTTGAACTGCAGGCTTTCGGACGTTTTGAGGACGAAGTCATCGAATTCGCACCAGGCATGAACCTGGTGTCAGGTCCCAACGAGTCGGGCAAAACCACCTTGTTGCAGGCGGTCATGGCGGTGCTGTTCGGCGATGACGATGCCGCACGATTCGTGCCATGGGAAAACTCCGGTATATGCAGGGCCGCGTTGTTGTTAGAGGCGGGCGGGCGTCAGGTCAGGATCGAACGGGATTTTTTCACCGGCTGCGCGGGGTGGTCCGAAGCAGATACCGATGGTGAGTTTGTTCCTGTTTTTTGTGGATGCCCAGGCGCGGAAGCAGACCAGGCCGCTTATCTGTCACGGCTGCAGGAGTTGCTGGGTGTGGGTCGCCGCGATCTCTTTCAGGCCCTGCTCTATGGTGATCCGTCTGATGGCAGCTCCGGTTTCTCTCCCGAGCGCCTCAAGGCATGTCTTTCGGACCCGGAGATAACCGAATACAGCGCTATTCTAAAGAATTTGCAGGCCGAGTATCTTGCGATATCCAGCACCAATCCGTGGGGGCTTCAAGCTACCGGCGAGGGTGAATTGGCGGTTATTACGCGCCGGCTGGCAGAGCTTGAAAAAGAATGGTTTGCTCTGCAGGAGATGATCCGTCTCCAAAAGTCGCACCAGGTCGGTGAGCACAGCGACTGCACCGGCGATGGTGTGGCAGCCGATGCCGGAACGTCGTTGCCGCAGGAACCCGGGGCAGCGGAATCGATGCCGAACATCCCGGAGGCTGCCGTGACGACCACGGATGTGAGACAGGATGAGGCGGCGGATTATGCAACCAGGCGTGCCGAGCTGGAAAGGGAACTGGCCAAAATCGGCCTGCCGCGATGTCTGCCAGCGGAATTGCCGGAGTTGCTGAGCGATTGTGCAACCCTGCGACAGGCGATGGCCGAACAGAAGCATGGCCTTAGCGTCCGCCAGGAAGAGCGACGCAAATGTCGCCCGCCTGCCTGGCAAAGGCCGGCAATGGGGCTGACGGGTATGTGGGCAGGGGTGTTGTTCTGGTCCCGGATACAAGCCACTGCCCTGCCGATCTGGGGAGGGGTGCTGGTCACCGTCGCTATCGGTGCATGGCATGTCCGGCGCATTTTGCTGGCTCGTAGCGAGGGGCAGCAACGCGATAGTCAGATTGCCGTCGTGGAGGCCCGGGTTCACGAACTGCAGCAACAGCTGGCAGCCATGAACCATCGATTCGAGGCACTGGGGCTTTCGCCCTCGCCCGTGGAAACGGTGCGCATGCAAAAAAATCTTCCCCGCTATCAGCAGCTCCTGGAGCAGTTGCGGCAGATGGACGATCCCCGGGAAGCGATAGCTGCTGCACCGACGGTAACGGATCCGGATTTGCCCGCCACCGCGTCGGTACCTGCGGTTGAAGAGATGATCGCCGCCGGCCCCGATGATCAACCGGTCGAACCTGCATCTGCTGAAGTTTGTTGCCGGCATGGGGCGGAGCATTCCCCGGCTGAAGCACTGACTGCCACGCGGGACTCTGCCGACCTGGAAAGCCTGCTGGATGCACGCTCCCGTATTGAGACCGAAGGGGAAGTGTTGCGCGCTCGAGAGTCCCGACTTAAACATCGCAAAAATACCCTCGACCTGGAATGTGACCTGTTGCAGGAAACGCTGGCCGGTTTTCCCGGGACCGATCTGGAGGATTTTGCCGGCATTCTCGGGCAGGTGATGAGCCGTCTGACAGGGGGAGTGGTGGACAAGGTGCAGGTCACCGAGGAATTTGTCGTACAATTGCCAGGAGCGGATGGTGCCTGGCTGCCGGTAGAGCGTTTCAGCAGTGCCACACGCACCTTGCTTCAGTTGGCCTTGTGTCTGTCGCTGGGCCAGCTGCGTTGCGAAACCGCACGGCTTCCGCTGCTGCTTGACGACCCGTTGGGGGCTCTCGACAAAAAACGCCGGGGGCAGGCGCTGAAGGTTCTTGAACACTATGCGGCTGGCCACCAGGTCATTTTATTCAGCCACGAGGAAACCCTGCGTCGGAAAGCCATACGGGATAACTGGAATCTGATCCCCCTGAACGCCGGGGATTCCTCTCCAACAGCCGGCAAGGAGGAGAAAAACGACCATGACGGACAATTGTCTTTTCTGTAAAATCATAGCCGGTGACATCCCTGGGAACTATATCTATGAAGATGACAGGGTGGTAGTCTTGCAGGATATCGCACCGCAAGCGCCGCATCACTATCTGATCATCCCGCGCAAGCACATTCGCACCACTCTTGATCTGGGGGTGGAGGACAACGACCTTGTCGGGCATGTCTACCAGGTGGCATCGCAGTTGGCCAGGCAGCGCCATTTTGCCGGTGGCGGTTTTCGGGTGGTGAATAACTGCAATGAGGGTGCCGGCCAGACTGTCTGGCATCTGCACTTTCATCTGCTCGGCGGCCGTGTCATGACCTGGCCTCCGGGATAGTTTCCGGTTCCGGTAGTCCGACAGGAACCGTCTGTGGCATGGCTCAAATCTGCCCCTTTACGGGCCCGGCCTTGCTCGACTCCTGTTGTTCGACGTTTTGCTGACACGTCAGGCACAGCCGGGTGAAGGGCAGGACTTCCAGGCGTGCCATGCCGATATTCTTGCCGCAGCTCTCGCAAATTTCGTAACTTCCGTCCCTCAGGCGTTCAAGGGCGGCGTCTATCGCAAGGATCTCTTCCCGCCCGGCGTCGCTGAGCAGGTGCAGGTAATCCTTGAGGTTGTCTGTCTGCCCCTGGTCCGCAATATCCGCCACGCCTTCATCGAGCAGGGCGGCAGCATCGGCGTTCTGTCGACGGCATTGTTGCAGACGCGCTTCGCGCAGGCTCAGAAGTGTTTTACGAATAGTGTCCAGGCGGTTTCGGGTCATGATTTTTCTCCTTCAGGGCATGCCGGATGTCTGGAAGTCTACCTTCAAAAGTAAACCGATTCTGCGGTAAGTCAAAGATGATGGCGTTGCAAAAAGTCCGTCCTACCGCGTTACGGCAATTTTTCAGGATCGCAACATACTATAGTATGCCTTCGTCCCTGAAAAATCATCAAGTCCAGGAGCCTGTCGGACGGTGGCTTCCACTTGATTAGACAGGATCCAATCCAGCCCCCTGCCTTGGAGGATGTGTGGCAGAAAACAAGAGAAAAGAACGGCGCATGGTCAACGATATCCTCGAGCTGCTGGTGACCCATTATGGTGGCGGGTTGAGTGAAGACGAACTCGACAGCGGCATTGCCGACTTTCACCGCGCCATTGCCATCGCTTCGCAAGCTCACGAAGGTCAGTTGCGTAAATCGGGCGAACCTTTTTTCATCCACCCCTTGCGCGTAGCTCATCAAGCCGCTCGACACTGGATGGATTTTTCTTCGGTGATCGCCGCACTACTGCATGACGTGGTCGAGGATACCCCCATGACCCTGGCCGAGGTGGAAGCAACCTTCGGCTCCGAGGTGGCGTTGCTGGTCAACGGTCTGACCAAGGTATCGTCCGAAAAACTCAGCCGCGAGGCTCTCAAGGCACAGACCTACCGCAAACAATTGTTACTGGCTATCGAGGATGTGCGGGTGCTTTGTCTGAAATTTTGGGACCGCATCGATAACCTGCAGACCATCCAGGCCCTCGACCCCGACAAGCAGGCGCTTATCGCCAAGGAAACGCGCGCTGTTTACATTCCGCTGGCACGACACCTGGGCATGGGCTACGTGGCCTCCCACATGGAAGCTCTTTCCCTGAGTATTCTGTACCCGGCGCGGGCCAGTCGCTATCGACGTGTCCTGCAGGTTTTACGCAGGCAGGTCGAACCGCAACTGCGCCAGATCCGCGCCAACTTCCGACAGGCCTTTGAGCATTACCGGCTTGCTCCAACCATGAAGGATCACTGGCGGCCTTTTTCCATCGATGCCACCCGTACCATGGGACGCGGCATATCCGCACTTTATACCCTGGAGATTCAGGTTGCCCGCACCATGGATGCCTATCTGGCTCTGGGGGTGGTGCATGAATTGTACAATGCCATCCCCGGTAAACTGCGCGATCATCTCACTATCCCGTCCCCCCTTGGTTACCAGGCATTGAAAACCACTGTGCAGGCCGGCGAAATTCGGCTGAGGGTGGAAATAACCACGCACAAACTGGCACGATTCAACGAATCGGGGGTACTCACTCCTGGTTTTGAGTTCAGGAAAGAAAACTTCCAGGAGCTTATGAAGTCATTGCTGGAAGGGGAGGCGGCATTCGATACCGAAAGCCTGCGGCTTGCCGCATCCACCATTCAGGTCTATACCCCCAAGGGGGATGTTTGTACCCTGCCGGCTGGTAGCAGTGCCCTCGATTTTGCCTTCGCCATCCATGAGAAGGTCGGTCTGTTCGCATGGCGCGCCCGCGTCAATGGTCAGACCCGGCAACTCAAGTCGCGCCTTATGGACGGCGACCAGGTCGAGATAGAACGCGGGATGAATCCCACGGTACTGCCCAAATGGCTCGAATGGGCGGTAACACCCCGGGCCCATAACCACATTCGCAAATATTTGCGCACCCGTGTCCAGGATGGCGGCGCTTGAGGAAATGCTGAGTGCTGAGTGCTGAGGGCTGAGGGCTGAGGGCTGAGGGCTGAGGGCTGAGGGCTGAGGGCTGAGACCAAGGACAACTGACAACTGACAACTGACAACTGACAACTGCAAAAAACAAGGCCCCGTAGCGTGAGCCACGGAGCCTTGAGAAACTTCAAGCTTCCTGCTGTTTGGTAGGTTGGACATGCGGCTTTTTGGCGGGCCGACTGGCATAGATGAGGATTTTCTGGTCGGTGAAGTTTTCCACCTCTCCGGCGAAGGTTTCCACCTGGAAAAAATCCTGGATTTTTGCGGAGGCCTCGATGAAAAGCTTGTTGAGCTTTTGCACGCCGTCACGGTTCATGCCGGTGCGCCGCGCCCACTCCTGGAATTCGTGGGTTTTGGGGATGATCTTGATGTCATGCAGGATGAAATCGGCCGCTTCCACCATCTGTGTCCAACTCTCCCTGCTGTAGGAGCGTACATGGGTGGGGTCGCGCATCTGCTCGTATGCATGCATGAATTCGGCGATTTCCGGGTCGTCCGGCAGGAGCGTGTCGATAATGGCCATGCGACCGCCGCGGCGCAACACCCGATGAAATTCACCCAGGGCGCGCGGTACGTCCGGAAAGTGGTGGGGGGCGATACGGCAGGTCAGCAGGGTAAAGGCTCCGGCCGGAAACGGGAGGTCCTCGGCATCGGCTTCCCGGAAGGTGACGTTCTCGACGCCCCCTTCTTCGCTGATGAATTCCTGAGCCCGTTTCAACATTTGCATGGCCAGATCCGAAGCCACCACGCTGCGTACCATCGGAGCGAAAAATAAGGCTGAATGCCCTCCGCCACATGCCACGTCAAGCAGAATATCGTCCTGCGTTGGTTGCAGCAATTTGGCCGCTTCCTCCAGGTCGCCCCCTTGGGAAAAACCGGGACTCTGGACATAGCTTTCGGCCGTGCGGCTGAATTGTTCCCTGACTTTATCCTTGAAATTCTTGGACATTCATCTCTCCTGGAATGAAACGATTATAGCACCCTTGCTGGGGGTTGTCCCAAATGAAAGTCACTTGAGGGGACAGGCCGCGCGGAGGATGGAGGATAGCATGAACAGGACCGATTTGGAAAGTATCAGTTTGCCTGTCCATGCATTGTATCAACGGCATGTGCGACGCTGTGGCGGTCGTGCCCTGGTTCATCGATTCGGAGGGCCCGGGACGTCATGATCGGTAACGTCCGATCCGTGCCACCATGTCCTGTTTCGCGTATTGCAAGGTGTCGGACCGAAAAAGGGCGCATTCAGGCGTTGTCGTTGCTATTCTCCGATTCGGTGGTTGCGGCATCGAGCCAGGCGACGATGTCGCGCAACACATCCCTGTGTCCTGGCGGCAGATCATCCATCTGTTCCAGCGTGTCGGTCAGGCGCCGCGCGGCAGACAGCGCCTGTTTGCACAGTCGATGGCGCTCCTTGCCGTCGGGTGGCGGCTCAGAGACGAAGCTTTTAAAACATTTGACGGCAGTGGGGTGGCTGCGCTCCTGATCGATGACGGTTTGGCGCAGGGCGGCGTAATCTTCATCCGAGAAAGAATGTTCCTCTCGCGCCTGGCGCAGCAGGTCGATGCTGCGGTAGTCGGGCACCGATTGCAGCGGCGATTGTTCCGCCAACAACTGGGGTTCTTCCCGACTGATAAAACGATACGCCTGTGTCAGCTTCTGCGCGGTTGGTTTGCGGATGCGGATTTCTTTCTGGCAGTATTCTTCAAACGAGGCATAACCCCAATGCTGATAAAGCCCGCCCTGGTTGACGCGCAGCAGTTCTTCTCCCAGTTCCACCCAGGACGATTTGAAGCGGCGAGCCACATCGAGAACCCGATAACGGTCGGAGCCGGGTTCGAGTTGCCCCATGATGGTTTCGATGTGGGATTCCGCTGAGGTTTTGGGATTGTCATTCATTGTGTCTACCTTTGTCGGTAAAGTTCAGTCGAGGATTCAAGATTTTCCTGGCCTGACCGGATTCTACATGAACCGCGCTGTTTCGAGACGATGCGTCACATATAGACACCGGGCTTGTCGAATCGTACGTTGCCGGTTAGAATGGCGCGCTTCGCCATTGATCGGGTTTCTTATGAATAACTCCCGGGTTCCGATTCGGAAGCCGGGGATGAGCAAAGCGTATATTCCACAAGGATAGAATCTGTATGAAAAAACCTGCTTTTATCGTCGGTCCGCAAACGGTGCAAATGCTGCAGCTTGGTCATCCATGGGTGATCGCCGATCGTTATACCAAACAATGGCCCAAGGGCCGTGCCGGCGACCTGATTCGACTTGCCGACGAGGCCGACCGCACTTTGGCCATGGCCTTGCTCGATCCTGATGATCGGATCGTGGCGCGGGTACTCGATTTTACTCCCATGGACCTTGACCAGGCCTGGGTTGATGAAAAAGTGCAGCAAGCTCTCGACTTGCGGCAGCGTCATCTCGATCTGACCGATACCAACGCCTATCGGTTGATCAATGCCGAAGGGGACTTTCTGCCGGGCCTCACCGTGGACCGGTATGGCGACTACCTGATGATCCAGCTCTTCAGCCGGATCTGGCGGCCGCATCTGCCTTTGCTGGTTTCCGCTTTACAGAAGGCCCTGCAGCCGGTCGGGATTTATGAAAAATTTCGTCCGCAGCAAACCCGCAAGCTGGCCGACAAGCCCAAACAGTTGAGCAAACTGTTATGTGGCAGACCGGTTTCCGGCCGATTGAAGGTGCTTGAAAACGGTCTGACCCTGCTGGTGGATCTGGAGGAAGGCCTCAATACCGGTCTTTTCGGGGATCAGCGGGACAACCGTCGGGATCTGATGGGGCGCGCCGCAGGCGTAAAGGTGCTGAATCTGTTCGCCTATACCGGTGCCTTTTCGGTGGCGGCGGCGGTGGCCGGCGCCGCCAGGGTCACCAGCGTCGATGCCTCGGCGCAGTACCTGGACTGGGCCCGCGAGAACTTTGAAGCCAACCGCCTCAATCCCAAACGGCATGACTTTCTGGTCGGCGATTGCCGCAATGTACTGCAGGATCTGCAGCGGCAGGGGCGAACCTTTGACATCATTATCATGGATCCGCCGAGTTTTTCCACCGTCGGCAAGAGTCGTTTTACCACCAGCGGCGGCACCTCCGACCTGGTGACTGAGGCCTTGCCGCTGCTGCAGTCAGGCGGGGTGCTGATCACCTCATCCAATCATCAGAAAGTCGACTTGGCCGATTATCTCAAGGAATTACGGCGTGGTGCCCTAGCCGCGGGGGCGACCTTGCGGGTCATCGGCAATTACGGCCAGGCGGGCGACTTTCCCTATCCGGTCACCTTTCCCGAGGGGCGGTATCTGAAATATCTGATCAGCGTCAAGGGCTGAAACGCGTTTGCGATAACCAGGGATCCACAGGACCGCAGGGAATGTTCGATATGTCCCCGTGGGTCCTGTGGTATTACCTGTCCACCCTTCAGTCGATGATGGTGATGCGTTCGATCACGATCGCGTCGACCGGTACATCCCGATGTCCACTGTGGCTGCCGGTGGCTACCTGCTGGATGGCATCGACCGTCTCCATCCCGTCGATGACCTTGCCGAAAACGGCATAGCCGAAGGCTGCGGGGGTCGGGCCCTGGTGATTGAGAAAATCGTTGTCCACCACATTGATGAAAAACTGCGCCGTTGCGCTGTCCACGATCTGGGTCCGGGCCATGGCGATAGTGCCGCGCTTGTTAAGCAGCCCGTTGCCCGCCTCGTTCTTGATGGGGACCCGGGTCGCCTTGCTTTCCATGCTCGCGGTCATGCCGCCGCCCTGGATCATGAAGCCGGGGATAACCCGGTGGAAG
The DNA here is from genome assembly GCA_002435955.1 of Pelobacter sp. UBA6093. GTDB lineage: Bacteria > Desulfobacterota > Desulfuromonadia > Desulfuromonadales > Syntrophotaleaceae > Syntrophotalea. Next base: position 75,280 of record DIWZ01000011.1, on the reverse strand, counting down.
ATAGTGTTTTCGTAAAAGCCGCTTTTTGCATACTCGATAAAGTTTGCTACGGTAACAGGGGCCTTTTCGATGTCGAGCTCGATGGTAATGGGACCCTTCGAAGTTTCGATGCGTGCGACGGGATTGGTATGGCTCATAAGGTTTGCTCCTCGATGATTTTTTTATATCTGCCGGCCAAAAAGTGCGCCTGGAGGCTGGCTGTATAGCATGTTGCAGACGCTTTTTCAAGGCCTATCAGGGACTTGACCAGGATCGTCCATGATGTTTCGACATGGGTTTTTCACTACTGCGGATTGCGGGGTTGGTTGTCGAGTGCTTTCTGTATCAGGCGGCTGCGCAACTGATGAAGACCGGCGCTTATGGCGACCTTGTAGATATGCGGGTTGGTCAGGCGAGTGGTTCCCTTGGGCAACAAGCGCAGCTGCCGGGCACAACGATCGGCCATGGCAGCCAGTGACGAGGCGGGCAGGGTGGGATGACCTTCCTGCATGACAACCTGGCGTATTTCCTCAAACCGCACCTCGAGAGGGATGCGTTTGGTACGGGACGGGTTGATCGGGTCGAACACCGTCGTGCCGGCAGCCGGTTCTTCGCCTTCCAGACAGATAACATCGAGGCAGTACTCTCCGTTGGGCCATACCGCGCGCAAGAGCCGCTTGCGGTCGGGCAGAGTGGCCTTGGCAATATCGCTGGTCACTTTCAACTTGGGCTGATGATCGAAGCGCACGAGTTTGTAGACCCCCCCCAGGGCACCGCCGCCTACTCCCCCGCAGGTAGCCAGTTGCGTTCCCACCCCGTAAGTATCGATACAACCGCCTTCCGTGCGGATCGACTGAATGACGGTTTCATCCAGGTCGCTTGAAGCGACGATCTTTATGCCGGGGAAACCCGCTTCATCCAGCATGCGACGCGCTTCCTTGCTCAGGTAAGCCATATCTCCGGAATCGAGGCGAATGCCTTTGACCTCGTGCCCTTTGGCACGCAATTCCCGCGCGACGGTGATGGCGTTGGGCAGGCCGCTTGCCAGAGTATCGTAGGTATCGACCAGCAGAATGCACTGGTCGGGGAAACAGTCCGCATAGGCCCGAAATGCGCTGAGTTCATCGGGAAAGGCCATCACCCAGCTGTGGGCATGGGTGCCTTTGACCGGAATGTCGAAAGTTTGTCCCGCCCAGGTGTTGCTGGTGCTGCGCGCGCCGCCGATAAAAGCGGCCCGGGCTTCGCTCAAACCGCCGTCCGGACCGTGGGCGCGGCGCAAGCCGAATTCCACAACGGTGCCGGGGCTGGCCACGCTGACGATACGTGCGGCCTTGGTGGCCACCAGGGTCTGGAAGTTGATGATGTTGAGCAGAGCGGTTTCCACCAGCTGGGCCTGGGCCAACTCCCCTTCGACGGTAACCAGCGGCTCGTTGGCAAACACCACCGTACCTTCGGCGGGGGCGGTGACCTTGGCGCGAAAGCGGAAATCCTTCAGGTAGTCGAGAAAGGCCGGTTTGAATATGCCCAGTGATTGCAGGTAGGTCAGGTCATCTGCGGTAAATTGCAGTTGCGACAGGTATTCGAGGGCCGGTTGCAGGCCGGCGAAAATGGCGTATCCCCCTATGAAGGGATTGCGACGGAAAAACAAATCGAACACCGCCGGTTGCCGATGCATGTCTTTTTCAAAATAGCCGGCAAGCATGGTCAGCTCGTACAGATCGGTCAGCAGCGCGGAATAGCGGTGAGTGGACATGGCACCCCCTTCGACGGTGGAATGGCGCATAAAGCTGTTGTTTCCATTATAGCAACAGTTTCATTTTAGCCAGTTGCGCGTCAGGGCTGGGCTACCCGCACCATGCCGGGGCATAACACTTTTATGAGATCCTGCGGCGTGATGGCGACCAGAAACCCGCGTTTGCCGCCGTTGATATAGATAACCGGCAGCTCGGCGATGGTTTCTTCCAAGTAAACCGGCATGCTTTTTCGCGTTCCGAAGGGGGATGTGCCCCCCACCTGGTATCCCGAATGCCGGTCCGCCGTCTGCGGCGAACAGGGTGTAACCTGTTTCGTGCCCAACACGCGCGCCAGTTCCCGGGTGGAGATTTCGCGGTCGCCGTGCATAAGCATGATCAGCGGATCTCCCTGGTCCGTTTCCATAATCAGGGTTTTAATCACGGCATGCTCGTCCACCCCCAACTCCCGAGCGCAGACGGCGGTGCCGCCATGATCCTCGTAGGCGTAGAGGTGGCCGGTGAAGGGGATGTCGTGTTGTCGCAACATGCGGATTGCCGGCGTCACGGGGATTTTATGTTTGGCCATGAAGCGTTCCGAATCAACGTGGGAAGGGGAAAATAATTTGCAACAGCAGGCTGGCCACGGTAACGATGCCGGCCAGGCCGGCCAAGCCGCTGAACAGGTTGGAGGTCGCCTTGTGCCCGCGCCCACCCAGAGGCAATAGCAGGCCGAAAGCCGCTCCGCCCAGTGCGCCGCCGAGATGTCCGGCATTGTCAGCCCCGAGAAGCAGGCCGAAAATAAAGGCCATGGCCGCCCATTGCAGCATGAAATTGCGTACCGTATGAGCGTGATTGCCCAGCCGATGAAAGTAGACCGCGGCGAAGCCGATGAGCCCGAACAGGGAGCCGGAGGCGCCCACTACCGGAACCATCGGGTGCCACAGCAATCCGAGCAGGGTGGCAGTCAGGGCGGTAAAGGTATAAAGGGTGAAAAAACGTGCCGGTCCGATCTGGTCTTCGACAAGGGGACCGACCTGGTAAAGCACCACCATGTTGAAGCCAAGGTGGATCAGGCCACCATGGGAATAGGCGTAGGTCAGGCAACGCCACCACTGGTTGAAAATCAGCACCTCGGGGTTCCAGCGCTGGGCGCCGAAATACATGAGCAGGCCGGTGGGGGGATTGAGAGCGACCCCCGGGCCCAGCCCGGCGGCCAGGGCGCGCAGAATCATAAAGGTGAACCACAGCAGGTTGACGCCGATCAGCACACGCGAAACGCACACCGGGCTGTAGGGCAGCCGCGGATCGGATACATATCTAGACAGGGTGCGTTTCCAGCGCTGAACGCGCCAGTGCCAGTGAAGGCGGGCAAAAGGGCGGATGAAGTTTTCAGCAGTATCCAAGAGTGGGTTCCTTTCTGCGACAGGTGCCGCTACTATGGCAGAAATTTCCCTGCGGTTCAACAACCGCCGTGTTTTTACCGCAACACGTTAATGCTGCCGTGTGCCCGGGTGCTAAAGCGGCTGCATACTCTTGACTTTCGAGGCCTGGGGTGGTTGGTTTAAATATAGAGCCGCAATGACTGGCGAATGACAAGGAGTTGGCACGATGAGCATGAAATCGATCAATCCCGCTACCGGTGAAGAATCCGGGTCCTTTGAGGAATACGATACCGAAAAGGTGGTTAATATTATCGAACAGGTACACCAGGCCTGGCAGGGCTGGCGGCATGTTCCGACGCAGGAGCGCGGTACGCGGTTTGTTTCCCTGGCGCAGTTGTTGCGGGCGCGATCTGAAGAACTGGCACGTTTGATGGCACTGGAGATGGGCAAACCGATCACCCAAGGACGCGGTGAAATCGAAAAGTGCGCCCTGGTTTGCGAATACTATGCGCAACAGGCTCCCGCCATGCTGGCCGATCAGCCGGTTGCCAGCGATGCTTCCCGGTCTTACGTCACCTTTTGTCCCCTGGGGGTGGTGTTGGCGGTGATGCCCTGGAATTTTCCCTTCTGGCAAGTATTCCGGTTTGCCGCGCCGGCTTTGATGGCCGGCAATGCAGCACTGCTCAAGCATTCTTCCAATGTGCCACGCTGCGCCCTGGCCATTGAGGCATTGTTCGTCGAAGCGGGCTTGCCCGGCAATGTGTTCCGCACCTTGCTGATCGGTTCCGGTGGCGTCGATGGGGTTGTCGAGCATCCCCATGTCCGCGCCGTGACCCTGACCGGCAGCGAACTTGCAGGTCGTAAGGTGGCCGCCAGGGCCGGGCAGATGCTGAAAAAAACGGTTCTGGAATTGGGTGGCAGCGATCCGTTTATCGTTACCCCCGGGGCGGACCTGGCACTGGCAGCGCAGGTCGGGGCCCGGGCGCGGTGTCAGAATTCGGGCCAGAGTTGCATAGCGGCCAAGCGATTCATTGTATTTGATGAGGTGTACGAGGAGTTTCTGGGCCTGTTCAAGGAGGCCATGGCAAAGCTGGTAGTGGGTGATCCGCTGGTCGAAAATACTCAGGTCGGTCCCCAGGCCCGGGGAGATTTGCGTGAAGAACTGCACCAGCAGGTGCAAGCATCAGTGGCCGCCGGGGCACGCCTGGTGCTGGGTGGCATGGAGCTGGATCGACCGGGATTTTTCTATGCTCCCACGATCCTGGCCGAAGTAGCACCCGACATGCCTGCCTATCACGAGGAGCTGTTCGGGCCGGTCGCCTCGGTCATCAGGGTGGCCGATGTCGAGCAGGCCGTTGCGGTGGCCAACGATACGCCCTACGGCCTGGGGGGCTCGGTGTGGGATCGTGATACGGTGCGGGCCGAAGCGCTGGCGATACGAATCGAAGCCGGGGCGGTGTTTATCAACGGCATGGTCAAGAGCGATCCACGCCTGCCGTTTGGCGGCATCAAGGACTCCGGTTACGGGCGCGAGCTTTCCCACTACGGCTTGATGGAATTCGTCAATATACAGACCGTGTGGATTGCGTGATTCGTTCCAGACAAATAAATGGGGTACACTTGCTTCATCAGGCATGAAGACGTCTCATGAACCAAAACGGAAGGCGGGCCTTTTGAAGGTAGTATCTGGTTACCGGGACATGTTCGTCTCATCTATAAGGAAAGGCAGTTTGGCATTGCATTTGGCATTCCGGCAAAAATGGATTGGGGTGTGGCTTCTGGTATCGATCAGCTTGTTTGCTGTTGCGGCAAGTTGTGCGGGAAGTGAGGAGATCTCTCGTTCTGTCTCCAGTCAGTTACGGCAGATCATCGAGCCCTTTACCGCGCACGGCTTATCTGCCCCTGCAGTTCTGGAAATGGAAGAGTTGCGGCTGCCACTGCATGAACAACTGGTTTCGTTTTATCGACAGCGCGCGTATCAACCGGCCTGGTTCCAGGATGGGGAGCTTTCCCCGGTTGCCTGGCAATGGAATGAGCGGGTCCAGGGGGTGGCGGCTGAAGGGTTGAATCCGCGCGATTATCATGTCGAGACGCTGGCTGTTTGTCTGGAAATAGCCAACATTACCCGGTCCTTCGGTGTCGAGTGCGATCCGGTTGGTCTGGCGTTGGTGGATGTCCTGCTGACGGACGCTTTTTTGAAATACGTGTCCCACCTGCTTGGCGGGCGGGTAGATATCTCCCGGCTTTACGCGGCAGAATGGCAGACTGTTGTTCCTGCTACCGATGCGGTTACCGTGTTGCGTCAGGTTCTGCTCAAGCAGCAGGTCGGGTCTGTCCTGAATGAGTTTCTCCCTGATGGTACCGGTTTCCGGCGCTTGGCCGTCTATCTGGAGCATTATCGCCAGCTGGCCATGGCCGGAGGCTGGCCCACTCTGCCCGACGGCCCGTCCGTTGCCCTGGGGAAGAAAGATGCGAGGGTGCCGTTGTTGAGGCGCTTCCTGGTGCTTGTTGGGGATCTCGAAACAACCCGCGAGTCATCGGATTGGCAACTCGATCCGGATACGGTTGAGGCGTTGAAACGCTTTCAGGCCAGGCATGGATTACGGGCGGATGGGGTGCTTGGCAGGGATACCCTGGCGCAGATCAACGTGCCTGTCGACCGGCGCATGGAACAACTCACCCTCAATCTTGAACGTGAACGCTGGCCGACCCACGATGTGGGTGCCCGTTATCTGCAGGTTGATATTACCGACTTCAATTTGACAGTGGTTGATGAAGGGCGTGAAATCATGCGTATGCCGGTAGTGGTGGGAACCTCATTTCGCCGTACTCCGGTTTTTTCCGCATTGATGAAGTACCTGGTGTTTGCACCTTACTGGACGGTCCCCCCCACCATATTCAAGCAGGATAAATGGCCGCTTATCAAGGCCGATCCGAGGTACTTGAAAATCCATCACTATGAGATTGTCGCCTGGGGCAAGGATCCGAATCGTATCATCCCTGCATCAGGCATCAATTGGAAGAGTATGACCGCACAGAGATTTCCCGGCATGCTGCGGCAGAAGCCGGGCGCCTGGAATCCTCTGGGAAAAGTCAAATTCATGTTTCCCAATGCTTACCACGTCTATCTGCATGATACGCCGACACAGCATCTGTTTGAAAAACAGGAGCGTGCTTTTAGTTCCGGATGTATTCGCATTGCGAGGCCGCTGGAACTTGCCGCTTATCTTCTGGAGGGGCAAGAAGGATGGGACCGGGAACGGGTCGAAAGAGAAATGGCCGGCTCCAAACCGTATACCGTTCAGTTGCAGCGACCCATTCCGGTGCATATCCTGTATCGCACCGCCTGGGTCGACGCGCAGGGGCGGCTGCAGTTTCGCAACGATGTTTATCGCCGTGATACGGAATTAAAGGCAGCTTTGCAGGATCGGCCGATGTCTACAGATCAACAGCCCGAGATGATGTCTCAGGTCGGCATGGATGGATTGGACGGGGAAGCGGAGCCGGAGGTGATCAGATAAGATCCTTGAGCCAGTGCAGCGCCAGAAATGTGCCAGCCGCCGAGCCGATATTGGAGAACAAGAAGACGAGCAAGACGCGGGTGAGCCGGTTGCCCCACCAGCCACGCAGGGTGGCCATGTCGTCGCTGACGGTTTCAAGGTCCTGGACGGTGGGACCGGCCAGATACGCCTGCGTCAGGCCGGTAACGAATCCGGCGCCGATGGCGGGGTTAAGGGAAGTGAAGGGCGCCGCCACGAAGGCAGTGACAACGGTCAAGGGGTGCCCCAGGGCAATGGCAGCTCCCAAAGCCGCCAACACACCATTGGCCAGGAACCAGGCCACCGCTGCATCGGTCAGACGGGAGCGGTCTCCCAGGAAAAATCCGACGACGAACAGAGTTAGGACCACGGCAGGTATCAGCCAGGGGATCAGCTTGGATAGACGCGGCTTTTCCGGAATGCGGCTGATTTCTTCGATTTCGGCTTCGGCAACATGGCAAGGCAGGTTTTTCTGAATGCCCGGCATGTGGGCGGCACCGACTACCGCCACAATTTTGTGGCCGGGTGCCCTGGAAATATGATAGGCCATGAAGCGATCGCGTTCATCCACCAGGATCGTTTTGATGCCGGGTAAGCTGTCCCCCATCTCCTGCAACAAAGCCGAAAGGGTGTCCTGCTGGCGCAATTCGGCAAGTTGCTCTTCATCCAGACGCGTATTATCGAACAACCCCGACAACAAAGCAGAGAATAGCTGGAGTTTTTTCCAGAAGCCGGTTTGGCGCCAGGCTCGTAGCAGCGTGGTACGGATATTCCGATCGATCAGGCTCAGGTGCAGCTGACGGTTTTCGGCCTCTTCGGCTGCTGCGGCGAGTTCCTCTCCCGGTTTGACGCCGGTTCCCATGCCCATCCGTTTCTGAAAGGATGACAACACCAGGTTGACCAGCAAAAAAGCCCCCTGACCACTGCGTAACACCTTTATAAGATTGAGGGAGCGCCAGCGATGAGGGTCGCGGATCGCCTGGTAGCGCTGCTCGTCAAGCTCGACGCAGATGGTGTCTGGTTGTTCGTCCTCGATGACCTGGCGTACCGTGTTGACCGAATCGCGCGAAATATGGGCGGTGCCGATCAGAATTACCTGTTTGTCATCGAGTTGTATGCGCCGTATATCGGAATGCATGTTTGCTGTTTCCGTCGGAGATTTCTGGGTTGTCTGGCAGGTGGACATTGCGGACAAAATTCCCGTATCGTGAGACGCTCCCGTTGGAGCATCGGTGGTTGAAAAAGTAGCGCAATTTTAGCGATTGCCTATAAGCAGAAAGCGCACGGCTAATATCCGTGCGCTTCCGGTAGAAAGCTCTCCACTGCTGCCGTGGGTTTTCAGGCCTCCAAGCGAGTCCTAAATAAGTGGGAATCACAGGCTGTGCATCAGGCGTCCCAATCCAGGTTGGGCTGGCTCACAACACTTCCTTGGTCAACCCGTTTCAAAAATATTCCGCTGGGGCGTATCAAAACCTCACCTGCAGAGCAGAGAGCCAATCTGCAAATTCACTATAGACAAATCACCGGCTAGTTACAAGGGGGATTTTTCACACTTTTTTTATTTTGAAATTTTGGGTCAGTTTAAAGATTGAGTCGCATCTGGCCGATAAAAGTTCCTTGTGGTTTTTATTACAATGTTGTTTTAATTCCGCCCCCATACACCCTGGAATCTGTTGACGCATGCTGCCGGTTAAGGGTAGGGTGATGGCCGCTGTTTGCCTGCTGGCGGAAATCAATCTCTGCTTTTGGAACTATGATCCGGGCTTCTGGCCAAGCCAACCTCTCCTCGCCACAATCGGATTTTTTATGAAGATTCGTACCAAAATCATCGGAATGGGGCTCCTGCTGGTTCTGATGACGGCGTTTTCCATTGTGGGGGTCTCCATTGAGCAGGTTTATGTCCTGGATTCCGCCATTAATGGGGAAATGGAGCGCTTCATCCATAATGAAACGCGCAAGGTGGCGGAGAGTGTCTATCTCATGTGTCGTTCCGTTCAGCAGCTCCAGGACGAGGCGCTGGCACGCAATCACGCGGTTGTCGCAAAGCTTCTGCGCGAACAGGGGGGGATGACTTTCGGGCAGGAAAAGGTCAAGTGGCGTGCCATAAATCAGTTCGATCAAAGCGTTGTCGAGACACGTCTTCCCATGGTGCAGGTCGGAGGTCGCTGGCTCGGAAAAGATTCCGACATCCGCAGCAGGTCTGTAGTGGTCGATCAGGCTCACGATATGCTCGGGGTCAGTTGCACCCTGTTCCAGCGAATGAACGAATCCGGTGACATGCTGCGGGTGGCCACCAATATCCGGAACGATGACGGCACTCGTGCCACCGGCACCTATATCCCTCATCGTAATCCGGATGGCAGCCTCAATCCGGTCATCAATGCCTTGCTCAAGGGAAAACCCTTCAGCGGCAGTTCCTTTGTTGTCAATGACTGGTATGTCACCCGCTACGAACCGCTCATGGACAGCACCGGCAAGAACATTATCGGTGCGCTGTTTGTCGGGTATCGGCAAGAAAGTCTGGCTGGTTTGCGCAGCGGTATCCTCGATATCGTGGTTGGCAAGACCGGTTATGTCTATGTTCTCGGCAGCAAGGGCAGCCAGCGCGGCAAAATGCTCATTTCTCCCCAAAGCCATCTCGATGGCAAGCAGATGCTCACTGGTGCCGGACGTCATGCACAGCTTTTAGTGCGTCGTTTGCTGCAAAAGACTTCGCAGCTTAACCGCCGGGATCACAGCCGGGGGGCTGTTCCCGTTGTGTTTGAGAAATATCCGTGGCGGAACAGTCCTGAGGAGGAATATCGCGAAAAGCTGGTCGCGGTGACCTATTTCGAGCCATGGGACTGGGTTATCGTGGCCGGCGCCTACAGGGACGATTACGTCGATATCCAGAATCGTTTTGTGGATTCATTGTCGCAGGCGGTTTTCTGGATTTCGGTAGTGGCACTGTGTATTGTGCTATTTTCGCTGTTGATCGGATTCTATGTAGCCGGAGGCATTGTCCGGCCCCTGGAAAAGACTATTGTATTGTTTGAACGGATTGGTCGAGGACGCCTGGACCGGCATTTAAATATCCAACGTGAAGATGAAATAGGGCAGTTAGCCAGGGCCTTCGACCGTATGATCGACAACTTGAAGGCGGTTACGGCCTCACGCAACGAACTCAACCGCGAAATCATCGAACGCACCAAGGTGGAGGCGGAACTCCGGGCGACCTCCACGAAGCGTGCAGAGCTGGAATCGATTGTCAACCACAGTCCGGCCGTAGCTTTTCTCTGGAGGCTGGGTGGCAAGTGGAGGGTCGAGTTTGTATCGGATAATGTCACTCAGTTTGGCTACGAGCCTGCGGATTTCACCGCCGATAAAGTCAAGGTTTTGTCCATTGTTCACCCCAGTGATCTGGACAGGATCGTAGCTGAGGCGAATTTGCGCATGCAACAAAGCCAGGACGACCGGTTTTCGCTGGAATTTCGTTTGATCAAACGCAGTGGTGACATCTGCTGGGTCGATGCCCGTCTATGGCTGAGCCGCGATGAGGGAGGGATCGTTACCTATGTTCAGGGGGTCATGCTCGATGTCAGCGATCGTAAAAAAGCTGAAGAGCAGGTGCGTCGGTTGGCTTTTTACGATGCCTTGACGGGTTTGCCGAACCGTGCACTGTTCATCGACCGTCTGGATCAGAGCCTGGCCCAGTCCGAGCGGGACGGCAGGATGCTGGCCCTCATGTACCTGGATCTCGACCGTTTTAAGGAAATCAACGATACCTATGGGCATGCCGCCGGTGACATGGTATTGCAGGCTTCCGCGCAGCGTCTAATTTCCTGCATCCGCCGCAATGATACGGTTGCCCGCCTCGGCGGGGACGAACTGGTGATTCTGCTGCCTGGTCTTGAGCACCGCGAGCAAGCCTCCGCCGTTGCCAAAAAAATCCTCAAGGTTATGGCTGTGCCCTTTCAGGTTGAAGACCAACAGGTTGTCGTAACGCCCAGTATCGGCATCGTATTCTTCCCTGAACATGGCAGCCAATTGGGGGAGCTTCTCAAGCGCGCCGATATTGCCATGTATGCCGCCAAGGGCATGGGACGAAACCGCTATGCGTATTTTTCCGAGGATCTGGAACAAAGCAGCAAGGTGGTGGGAATCCGGGTTCAGGCAAGGGACGTGATGCCTTTAGATGTTGAGTGCCAGGACATCGATAACATGGGGGCACCGTTGTGAGACCTGTCCTGGATACGCGCCAAAGCCTCATGGCCGAATCGGGCCGGGCGGTTCAGCCCATGCGCTTGTTGACGCGGTATACGAAGGCGAGAATTTCCGCAACCGCCTGGTAAAGCTCCGCGGGAATTTCTTTTCCCAGGGGAATCTTGCTTAACAGTTCCACGAGATCGGGATCTTGAACGACTTCGACACCCGCTTCGCGCGCTGTGGCCAGGATTTTTTCGGCCACGGCGCCTTTACCGCTGGCAACCACTACCGGGGCGCCGCCGCTTTCTTTTTTATAGGTCAGGGCGACCGCTTTATCCTGCCGGGTTTTTTCTTTCATGGAAGCCTTCGGTGTTTATCGGGGGAATACCGCCGTTTCGGGGTCCGCTGCCGCCGCAGTTTGTTAAATCCGGGTGTTGACGAACCCACACGGGTCCCCCCCAAGACGCTCAATCAGTTCCTCTTCGGGGTGGGTACTCCCCGTGGTGAAAAGGATCTCACGGGGTGGCCGGAAATGCAACGCCTGCCTCAAATCCTCCCCCAAAGCGGACAGCTTTTCACGCGTCTGCGTGTCTTCGCAGGTGAACTTGATAAGTAGGTCATCCCTGTCCCACAGCATATCCACGCGTATCTCCCCCAAATTTTCCAGACTCAGAAACAAACTCAGTTTTTTTGGAAGCTCGGGTGGCCCATTCGGCCCTTCGGCGGAGTTTTCAATGAGAAGAAACCCCTGCTTGAGAAAAGGCAAGGGCAAAGGCAGCAGTAACGCCCCTTCCGGCAGTAACTGAAGGTTCAACTGATGGGTCAATTCCAGACCCTGCAAAAGTTTGTCTGCCAGACCTGCAAAACCATCTTCGTGGTTGACTTCATCGCGCGCCATCTGCGCCAGCACCTGTCGGAGGGTATCGGAAGCGTTTCCATGCTTCAGCCGGGCCACCCCCAGACTCCCCAAAAGGGTAGCCAGGACGGATCCCTCCGCGTATTCTTCCGGCTCCTCCAGTCCCCCCATGAAACTCTTCAAGGCGTTGCGAATCGTGTCGAACAAGGGGCTTTTTGCTGTTTCTCCGCGGTTCTGGAGTTGCTGCAACAGGGCGGGCAGATCCCAGCCGGCGGCAAGCAGCTGCAGCAATGCCCCTTGCGAATTTGCTGAGTTCAGGCCCAAAGTTTGCATTTGAACCTGAGGAGTGGTTGCCGTGACGTGTAACAGGAGTCGCTGCCCTTCGCGCAAGCCAAGCTGGGAGCGGGCCATAACCTGACGACCATCCATTTCCAGCATGACCTGATCGTTTTTGAATGAAGTCACGGTAGCCTGGAGAATCTGGCCGGGCCGCCAGGACGGCTGTTCACCGTTCGGCTGTGTTTTTGTCTGGCCGGTTCCGGATATCGGCAGCACGGTGAAGGTTGCATCGGTGATTTTCATGATCACTCCTCGGCGGCCTGCTGGATTTTCTTTATGTTTTTATAACCGTTTTTATGACTATTGTCAGACAAAAAACCTAAAGATCATCGTTTGTTGTGTCGATATTGAAGTCAACGGGCTGGTAATCTTATGGGAGAACTTTTATGGCGTATACCGCACTGATATTGGGCAGCTCGGCAGCGACTCGCGAGGGTGTGGCCAATTGTCTGGACAACACCGGGCTCGTGCATCGCAAGCTTTATTGCAAGGATGCCCGTCGGGCTATTCGCTGGTTAAGCGAATACGACATCGATATCGTGTGTTGCGATTGGCGTTGGGAGGCCCACGAGGAAATCAACGATCTGGTGGGTGTTCTGCGTCGGCGCGCCGAATGGCATGATCTGCCCGTGCTCCTTTTTACTTCCGGTGATGACCGGGAGCTCTGGTTGGCCGGCATGGAGATGGGGGCAAGCGAGTGTCTGGCCATGGAGTTGCCCATGGAAGAGCACCGCGTCAAGATTCGCTGGCACATGAAAAATCGCGAACGTATTCAGGCGCTGCACAAGGCGCAGAGCCAGTTGGCGCGTATCGCCCTTTCCGACGGCCTCACAGGATTATTTAATCGGGCCTATTTCGATGCGACCATCAGTCAGGAAATGGCCCGTTGCGCCCGGCGCGGATTGCCGCTGACGTTGCTCATGGTTGATCTGGATTATTTCAAAAAGATCAATGATACTTACGGACATCTGGCAGGCGACAGAGCACTTGAGGCCGTTGCCCAGGTATTGACCAGTATGAGCCGGACCAGTGATACGGTATGCCGGTTCGGTGGGGAAGAATTTGCCATCATCCTTCCCGAGACCACAAATTCCAATGCGGTGATCGTGGCGGAGCGCATCCGCAAGAAAATCGCCCAACTGGATCTGGGTTTTCCCCTTACGGCCAGCATCGGCGTCGGTTCCGCCAAGGTATCAAAGTGTTTGTTGCCGGAACACATTATTGCCGAAGCAGACGGTGCGCTTTACGAAGCCAAGCGCAAAGGGCGCAACCGGGTTGAGTCTGTTGTCATGAATACCGGCGTGGTTTCCGACCTGAGGTTGTTCCGGAAGTTTAAAGTGGCTCTTGCATCGGCGTAGAAGCGAGTGCTGAAGACAGAAAACTGACCACTGACAAAACCTACCAGGTTCCAAGCATCAGAGCCATGAGGCGGGTTTTGGCCTGCATGCTCCTGAATTGTTCGGCCAGGATAAATAAAGAAAACTTTTCACTGTCTTCGGGCGTGATATGAACGATTTTGAGGGCCGTTTTACGGCCCTTTTTTTTTGCCTGGCCGACGTTCAGAACCTGGGCTTGGCACAACAGGCTTTCCAGCGTGGTGCCCGGCAGGATCAAGTGGAGGCTCACTAATTCGCCCGTGGCGAAAGTATCTTCCGTTGTAAAACTAAGCCCCTGGCTGCTGAGACTTGCATGGGTCCGTAACGGCTGCGGTCGCGCTGCTGGCGTCACTTCACCTTTCCAGCAGGCGATGTAAATATCGGTTTCGATGCGCAGGTTTTGTCGCAGATGATCGCGTGTCTCGTGACTTTCGATCCGAAGTCGGATGTGGCGGGGATGTTCCAGCTTTTCCGGGTGGGCGGTGATGTTGATGAAATGCAGCCCCTGATCGCATAGCAGATGCCAGCTTTCGCGCGGGTCGAGCGCAGGAATCGGCCAGCTGGAGGGGAAGATCTGCAGCTCAAGGTGGAATGGCCCATTCAGTCGAGCAACTCCGTCGCATTGAGTCGTTTCGCCCTGCAAGGTCGGGACACTGATCTCGACCATGTGCCATTGGTGAAAAACATTCAACAAATCGTCGGTCAGTGTCATGGTATTGACTTTTCTCGGGAAGGTTAGAATAGTTCCCGGGTTCGCACCTTGGTGCGCAGAAGCTCACGTTCCTTGGCCATGCAGAAAGCCACAATCTTGTCGCGGTCCTGGCTTTCGATCTCTGCAAAGTGAAAGGCGACGGCCAGGTTACCGTTGGCCAAAGTGCAAAAGCGAATTACCTGAGCCAGACATTCGATGGTTTCGAGTGTTTTGCCGTCCAACCATAATACCAGGGCTACCAGGTCGCCGACATCCAGGTTGTCGGGAGCAGCCAGCCTGGCACCACTGGCACTGAGATTTACCTTGGTGTGCAGAGAGTGAGGCTTGTTGGTGCGATCCGATCCGAGGCAGTAATAATCGAGCTTGATTCTGGTATCGATACGGAAAAACTCGCGTTCCTGAAGGGCAATGGCGGGAGGCTTGGGTTTGACCAGCAGATCCGACGGGCCAAGGATGTTCTCGATGCGGGTAAACAATCGGTACTTGCGGCCTTGTAGAGAAAAAAGGATCTGGCAGATTTCCCGGGGATTTATGAGCTCGCTGAAATCGCGATCGTGGGGGAGGGCAATGATAAGATTCCCCAGGGTCGCGGTATGAACGGAGCCATCCACCGAGATGGCACGTTTCCCGTGGACAGGCAGTACTATTTTGGCATCCCGGCCATCTTGAAAGTGGTCCAGTATCGTATTATGCATTTCTGTCCAAAGTGTCCTGCCGGCAAGAGCAGAGGACTGCTGGTTTGCCATGATATCTGAGGTGCGGACGGCCAGCTGCGCCATGGTCAGCAACTGCCGAGGGTCGCATGCCCCTCGCCCTGGTTCGAAGCTCGATAGCCGTCCATGGCTTTGCGCCCCTGTTTGAGACGGGTAAGTTCATCCCCCGTTAAGGCTTGCAGGGTGCGGGCCTGCTGCAGCATGGTTTCGCATTGCTGCTGGACCTGCAGCATGATCTGCTGCTTTTTTTTCATCGCGGCAAGCAGTTGGTCTGCCGGCAGGCGCCCTTGCATGAGCGTATTGATCTGCCGGTCCGTTTGCTGCGCTTCGGCATTCAGGGATTGCCACTGTTGTTGAACCCGCACAAGAGCCGCCGTTTGTCCCTCTTGCAGCAGCAAGGCCATTTCCGACTGCAGTTCCCGAATCGTGTGATATTGCCGCGTCGACTTTTCTACGAGTTTTTCCATGGTGGTGTCAACCCTGTTCAATAGGATCACCCTTAAAAAACAGCTCCTTGTCTACAAACTGGCCTTAAGCGGTTGATAATTGGCGTTGGCAACGTTGGCGCCAGTCTGGGATTCGTTGCGGGCTATGATGATGGCTTCTTTCCAGGTGTCCCGCAGGTCGGACAACATGGCATGCACATTTTGCAGCTTCTGCCGGTCTTTTTTGATATTGGCCTGGATCATTTCGCGAATCATGTAATCGTACAAGGCATCGAGGTTGGCGGCAATTTCCCCACCGATATTGTGATCCAGGGTGTTGCGGAATTCCATGACGATGGCCATGGCTTTGTTGATGCCATGGTTTTTCAGTTCGATATTGCCATCATCAATACCCTGTATGGCCTGGGTGAGAAAACGAATCGCGCCGTCGTAGAGCATGATCATGATCTGCTCAGGCGAAGCACTGAAAATCTGATTGTTCTTATATTGGTTCAGATAGGCATTCATGGTTTATTCCTTCCGCAGCCCGGAGATCTAAGAATTAAAAAGGTTCAGCTGCTGAGTCAGGTAAGAGCCGGTACTGTTGAGACTGCTGATGAGCAATTCCATTGAATCGAACTGGGCCCGTAAAAGAGCCTCACGCTTTTCCAGGCGCGCCTCCATTTTGGTTATGTTGGATGCGATGGTTTTCTGGGTTCGGTCGGTACTGACTTGCCGGGTGGCCGCCAGGCCATCGGAACGGTCAGTGACCGATTTAAGGTAGGTTTTAAACTTGGTGGCGATACCCTCTATGCCGTCACCTCCCGCCAACAACCTATCCATCTCTCCCATGTTGGTCGAAATAGCTTCTTCCAATATCTTGTTGTCGATAGTAAGGGTCCCGTCCTTTTGCGTCTTGAGGCCCAACTGGGAAAGCGTCGTCAAGCTTCCTCCCGTGGCAACCGGGGAGGTCAACATTTTCTGCAGGTTGCGCTTGACGGACATCAGGCCACTGTCTCGCCCCCAGTCGCTATCCTTTTGGGAGGAAATGTTGGTAATGACTGCATTGTAGGCCGTGACAAAATCCTTGATCTTGGTTTTGACGGCATCGACATCTTCGGTAATGCCCATGACCGTTGTGTCGCCCACGGTGGGGTGTACCTTGTTGACGGTCAGGCTCACACCCGGGATGGCATTTTCAAAAACATTACTGCCACTGGTAATGGTCACACCGTCGACGACGATGGACGCCAACGATTGGGTCTGGGTGGTGCTGAAAGTCAGGTCGGCATAGCCGTTTGCCGTGGTGCCGCCGGTGATGGAGGCGGAAAAAGCGCTGGACGCATCTTCACCGGTCAGAACCATCCGATAACCGGTTCCGTCGTTGATGACGCTGGCGGCTACACCGGTGGCATTGTCACCGGTGTTCGCGTCATTGATCTTTTTCACCAGGCTGTCCAAAGAATCGTTGTCGATGACGATGTCGGTGGTGCCGATAGTCAGTGTGCCGGTGGTAAAATTGGCTTCGCTGAGACTTTCGTAGCTGCCGTCGCTGACATCCTTCTGCTGCCGGGCCAGACTCTGGACTTCGATGTTGTAGCTGCCGGGCAATGCGCTTCCGGAAGCGGATACCGAAAAGAACTCCTCGCTGGCCGCCTTGGCGGAATAGGCGCGAACTTCCTTGCTGGAGTCGATAGCCTCGAATTTACCCAGCAGGGCTTTCAACTTGGTATCGAGGGTGTTAAACGCAGCCTGCCGGTTGGTGAAATATTCCTTATCCGATTCCAGCCGTTTCAGGGGTTGTTTTTCGATTCCCATCAGGGCGGCGACGATACTGTCAGTATCGATACCACTTGCAAGACCACCGAAATTGATTGACGACATAGCCCGTTCCTAATCTGTCAGGTCGTTGTGTCGAGCAGTGATCCACGCAGATTGGTCAGCTTTTCAGAAATGCCGATTAATTCTTCCGGCGGTATCTGGCGGATGAGTTCACCGGAATCAGCGTCGACCAGGCTGATTATCAGCTGTTTGCTCTGCTCGTCGTTTTCAAACCGCACACTGTAGACGCCATCGTCCGTAAGGGCCTTGATCTTGTTCAGAACTTCTTCCGGCGCGATGATTTTTTCCGAATCGGCAAGTTCCGGTTCGGATTCGGCTTTATGGCGGTTGCGCTCGATGTTTTCAGCAGGAGATGTCGTCGGTGCCGGGGCGCCTGAGCCGACGGATGTTAATTCTACTTTCATCTTATCCTCCCTTGGCAGCCCTCAGGTCGCCGGGGAAAGGGGGCGGCAGTGCCGCCCCCTTGGTGGTTATCCTGTTATTATCCGAGCAGCGACAGAGCCATTTGCGGGGTCTGGTTCGACTGCGCCAGGATCGAAACACCTGCCTGCTGCAGAATGTTCATCTTGGTCATTTCCGATGTCTCCGTGGCGATGTCGGCATCGACAATCCGGGAACGCGCGGCGGAGAGGTTCTCCGAAACGTTGTTCAGGTTGGCGATGGTCGATTCGAAACGGTTCTGCTTGGCACCAAGCGTGCCGCGCAGGGAGTCGACCTGGTTCAATGCGCCATCGATAGACGCGATGGCTGTAGAAGCACCACCCGCAGAGGCGATGGTGGCGTCGTTGATGGTGGTGCCCCCACCGCTAAGGGCACCTGTGTCCATGGCGCCAATAGCCACCGAGATTTTCTCGCCGGCGTTGGCGCCGACCTGGAAAACGGCAGCATCGGAGCCGGAGTAGGTGCCGTCGAGCAGGTTCTGTCCGTTGAACTTGGTGGTGTCGACGATGCGGTCCAGTTCGGAGCTCAGTTCGCCGAATTCCGAGTTCAGAGCGGTACGGTCGTCGGTGCTGTTGGTGCCGTTGGCGGACTGTACAGACAGTTCGCGCATGCGTTGCAGAATGTTGGTCATCTCGCCCAACGCGCCTTCCGCCGTCTGGGCGAAAGAAATGGCGTCGTTGGAGTTACGCACCGCCTGATTCATGCCCTTGATCTGGGCGCTCATGCGGTCGGAGATGGCCAGGCCGGCAGCATCGTCTTTGGCGCTGTTGATGCGCAGGCCCGAAGACAGGCGCTGCATCGACTTTGACAGAGCACTTTGCGATTTCGACAGATTCCGCTGTGCGTTCAACGACTGAACGTTAGTATTGATTGTAATTGCCATGGTTTTCCTCCATGAAAGGTGTTTTTCGGGCTTCCGTGCCCAATTTTTTTCTACGACTCCTTACCGATAATTAGATTGAAGTACTTTTGTCGGTTTCACCCCCTTTCCATGGCATTGAAGGGGGCTTCGATAAGCCTGTATCGATCATTTGGGTTGTAGGCGGAGATGCAGCCCGTCGCCCAGCAGTGACCCGAGATTTTTTATGACTTTTAGGTGGATTTTCTCCCGGGCCAGCCCCCGAAACCGTCGTTTACGGGTTAATGGTAAATGCCCTGTGAGTTGGCGTGGTTCTCTATGGAACCACGCCGTTACTCAGTTTTACCCGTTACCCCTGGAGAAGGGACAGGGCCGACTGGGAGCTTTGATTGGCCTGCGCCAGGATCGAAACACCTGCCTGTTGCAGAATGTTCATCTTGGTCATTTCCGATGTCTCCGTGGCGATATCGGCATCGACAATCCGGGAACGCGCGGAGGAGAGGTTCTCTGAAACGTTGTTCAGGTTGGCGATGGTCGATTCGAAACGGTTCTGCTTGGCGCCGAGAGTGCCGCGCAGGGAGTCGACCATTTTTAAACCGCCGTCGATAGCTGTGATGGCTGTGGAAGCCCCACCTGCGGTGAGGATGTTGGCGGCGTTGATGGTGGTACCACCACCGCTTAGAGCGTTGGTGTCCATGTTGCCAATGGCCACCGAGATCTTCTCGCCGGCGTTGGCGCCGACCTGGAACACGGCAGCATTGGAGCTGGCGTAGGTACCATCAAGCAGCTCCTTACCGTTGAACTTGGTGGTGTCGACGATGCGATCCAGTTCGGAGCTCAGTTCGCTGAATTCGGAGTTCAGAGCGGTCCGGTCGTCGGTGCTGTTGGTGCCGTTGGCGGACTGGACCGACAGTTCGCGCATGCGCTGCAGGATGTTTGTCATCTCGCCCAACGCGCCTTCCGCCGTCTGGGCGAAAGAAATGGCATCGTTGGCATTACGCACTGCCTGATTCATACCTTTGATCTGGGCGCTCATGCGGTCGGAGATGGCCAGACCGGCAGCATCGTCTTTGGCGCTGTTGATGCGCAGACCCGAAGACAGGCGTTGCATCGACTTTGACAGAGCACTTTGTGATTTCGACAGGTTTCGCTGGGTGTTGAGAGACTGTACGTTGGTGTTGATTGTGATTGCCATGATTTTTCCTCCGTGAAAGTTGAGTCAGGGCATCCTTGCCTTGACTTGCCGAATAGTCATTTACTTCATTCAGAAAACGGTCGTTTGCCTGCAATCCTATGCGGGCGTACTCGATTTTCCCCAGGGTTCAATATTCATATCGGATGAGGGAGGGCAAAGTTTAGACTTTTTTTTACAAGGAGGTATT
This sequence comes from Pelobacter sp. UBA6093, assembly GCA_002435955.1. Taxonomy (GTDB): domain Bacteria; phylum Desulfobacterota; class Desulfuromonadia; order Desulfuromonadales; family Syntrophotaleaceae; genus Syntrophotalea. Next base: position 55,517 of record DIWZ01000011.1, on the reverse strand, counting down.
TTCTTGGCGGTTTCGGGAAAAAAGCCTGGCATGTCGGTAGGGCGGTGCTCAGCTGCCGGAGCTGATGGTCAGGCGAATCTGTCGTTCATGAAAACAGCTGCGTTGTTGCACGTGGCAGGCGGTGTCGTCCATTTCCATGGCGGATACCACCAGACGGTACAGATACCGATCGTCCACCGGCGCATGAACGATATGGCCGGTTACGGCCGCGGATGATTTATCGGCTTCGATCCGGACCCAGTGGCTGGCGTCGCCGATTTCCGTCAGGCCGGAGGTCATGCCCAAGCCATTGTTGGCCGACACCAGCGTTGACACGGGTGTCAGGTGATTGATCTTCTCGCCGTGCAACATAAAGGTTTCGGGTGCGTATCCCCCGTTATGCGTCCGGTAAAACAGGCTTTCACTTTGAAAGGCTGCGGGGTTGAGGGTAATGTGTCCCAACCGCAGGGTTCCGAGCGGGCATGACCGCCAGTGAAACTGGTGGGTGATTTGCAGGCGGGCGGCATCCGCGCTCACCCGTATGGTTTTGGTTACCGGCCCGATGGAGGTTTGGATCGTGGTGCTGATGAGCAGGTCGTTTTCGTCGAACACCAATGCGGGTTCCACGGCAACCAGATCGGTGATTTTGTGCTGACCGGCGACTTCCAGAACGAAATGGCCGGTGTAATAGTCCATGCCGTACTGGATGTCATCGAAATACCCGTGGGGCAGGGTGCCGATCAAGGGCACCGGAGAGAGGGATTTATCCCACCAGGCTTCGATAGCTAGGCCGCGACGTTGATTGAGCCGGAGTTTCTGCGTCGGGGTTTCGATAACCAGAATAGAGCCCTCATGCCAGGTTGTGATGTTTTTCGATCCGATATGGCCGGGGCAGGCGATCCCGGGCAGGGGTGGCGGCGCCAGGCGTTGTTCCAGAGTCGCCAGGCGCGTCTGCATGGCATGCCAGCGGCTGGCGGTGATATGGGTGCGAAAATCGCTGCTCCAGAGGTAACAGAGCTCCTGCCAGTCGTTGTCGCTGCAGTCGGGATGGTCGACCATGGCCTGGTACAGCCGCCAGCAGGTGGTGTTGAGGGCCAGGTCGTCCCGGCCGGTAAGACCCCAGCGCACCACGTTGTATTTGGCCTGTTTCTTGACCGGAATCGGTTGCTCCGCCGTTTCGAGGCGCAAGCGGTTGCCGGCGCCGGGAAGATCCAGAAAATCCAGGACTTTTTGCGGCCCGATCAGGGAAAAACGCGGATCGGCCATGACGGCCTGGTAGAGATGGGCAATACGTTGCCACTCGCTTGTCGTGCCGAGACCGGCCTCGGTGTGGAACCGGCCGGGGCGGAAATCGAATATTTCGGCATCGTTGCCGTACAGGGCAAAAGTTCGCGCATCCCCGTTCTGGTGGGACGACAGGAAATCGAGATATTCCGGCAACTCGATTTCTCCATGGGTGTAGCGCTGGAACTTCTGGAACGGAATCGATTTGTTCCAGATCACCGGTAGGGTTGAATTGTCCGGTCCCACAGCGTACTGAGGGAGATAGCGCCAGTTGGTATCCCAGTCGGCATGGTTGCTGCCGGGGTTGTCCCATTCCATGATTATGGCGCGGTAGCCGGCCTGCCGATAAATCGGTACCATCCCGGCCGAATAGGCTTGCTCGTTGACCAGCACCAGTTGCGGCCGGAAACCGAGAATCTTTTCATAGGTCTGCAGCCCGATACGCTGGTTGGCCTGATTGACCGCTGCCGGAACCAATGGGCCGATGAGCTGGGCATAGCCGCTGCCGATGAATTGCGCCGGACCGTCCTGGCACAGGACGCGCAGTTCGGCGATCCAGGTCGGATCGATGGCCGCTATGGACTCGAGGGTATAGCCCGAAGCCTCGATGCCGATGGGCAGTTGAAATTGGCGGATCAATTTCAGCAGGGGCCAGTAGCAGCGCTGAATGACCTCGGAGCGTTGTTCTTCTTCGATGGAAGAGAACATCAGGTTGAGGTGAAATATGGAGAAAAGACACAATCGGTTCATGGTGTGTTTCCCAGTCGTTGTCCCGCGGTGAGGCCGACTTTTTTCGCATCAACCTCGACTTGGTTTTCCCATTGAAACCCGGACAGCAGGACCGCGCCATCTCCGCAGGCCACCAGCACCCCGTGAGGGAGGATTTCAAGCACGGTGCCGGGGACGGCTCTGCGTTCATCCTGGGATTCGCGACAGCTCCAGACGTAAAGCCTGTAGTCGTCGGCGCAGGTGAAGGCGCCGGGATAGGGATGGGTCAGGGCCCGCACCCAATCGTAGATCCGCCGTTTTGGCCAGGTCCAGTCGATGACACCGTCTTCAGGGCGGCGGCGGCCCCAAACCGTGGCTTTGCTGTCATCCTGCGGGATGCGTGGCGGATGTCCCGAGGCCAACAGCGGCAGGCTTTCCACCAGCAGCCTGGCTGCTACCTCGTCGGTCCGCGCGCCGAGGATGGCGGCCGTGTCCTCGTAATATACGGGCAGTGATGCCTGCAGCAGAAGCTTTCCCGTATCGGCTTCCGGGTCGCACCAGAACAGACTGACGCCGGTGCGCTGCAATCCCTTGATCAGCGTCCAGGGGATGGGGGCGCGGCCGCGGCCTTCGGGGAGCAGGGTCGGATGCATGCCGATGAAACCCTGGCGTGGTGCGGCCAGCAGCTCTTTTCCGATTAACTGGGAAACGCCGATCACCATGCCGACCTCGGGGCGGCATTTTTGCATCCAGCTCAGAATGTCAGGATCGTGCAGGGTGGTGAAGGGGCGCGCGTTGAGTCGGTAGTCCCGGACCAGGTCGTCAAAGGAGCAATGCGCCACGGTGACGCCGGATTTCGATTCGTCCAGATACAGCACCCCGACAATGTCGACTCCGGCTTCCAGCAAGGCCTGCAGGCAGCCATGTCCGACAATCCGGGCGCCGATATAGACGATGCGGAGATTGCGCATAGCGGGTTTCATGGCAGAATCTCGCGCAGCAATACAAAGGGTTCGGCAGCCTCGACACCGACCTGGCTGCCCCAGGCCTTGGCCCGCGCTTCCATCGAAGGCAACGAACGGGCATGAGGGAACTGACGCAGTTCACCTTGGTAGGCTGACATGGCTTCGAGCTTTTTTGTCATCACCTGGGTGATATCCAGGAAAACGTTCGGCACAAACGGCAGGGCCGGATCGCCCCAGCCGGTGGCGGAGGGCACTTCCATGGCCAGAATGCGTCGCACGGAACTACCCGGCAGCGGGCGGCAGGCGGTCAGGGTGGCCATGGCGGTGCGCTGGTGATCGATATTGAGATCGCCGGGATGGTGAGTATAGACGATGCCTGGCTGGACGTCATCGATAACGACCTCGATGGTTTTGACGATATCGAGCAGATCCACCCTGTCGAAGCGGTTGTCGGGAAAATCGTGCAGGCGCAGATCGGTAACGCCGAGAGCGGCGGCGGCCCTGGCAGCTTCGTTGCGCAGTTGGGACAAAGCGGGTTGTTCCAAGGCTTCGGGGGCATCTAGACGGGATGACAGACCGCTGCCCAGAATAACGATTGTTACCGTATCGTTATCTTGGATATGCCGGGCCATGGCTCCGCCGGCGCCGAGCACCTCGTCATCGGGGTGGGCCGCGATGATCAGAACGTTCATGCTGGCTCCGTTGTTACCTGAATCGCCTGTACGGCGGTTTCAGCCCGACGGGCTGCCTCTTCCCTGTCGTCGGCGACGGCGATGATCAATCCTGCCGAGGCATTTGAGTCGGTTGGCGGGCGAACGATGTCGCCGGGCTGTACGGCCAGGCGTACCATGGCTACGCCGGGTAGGTTGCCGGCTGCCTGTTCACCCTCGATGGTCGTGATGCGGCCAGGAGGAGGAAAGATCAGACGCAAGGCCACTCCTCGCTCGAACCGTGGCTGCAATGTGGCCGGGTCGACGGGCAAGCCGAGGGACAACCGCATTACCGCCAGCACCAGATCGACCCCGACATTGAGCGGGATCTCGTGTGTGCAGAACCAGCCGCCGGAAAGTCGCGCCGCCAACTCGATGACGTAAGGTTTTCCGTCGCTGATGACCATGTCCCCCTTGACTACGCCACGACTCACCCCGAGGCTGCGTGCAGCCTGCTGCACCAGTTCACGTACCGCCTGGCGTGCCTCTGCGGGCAGATGACTCGGCATGGTGCCGCCATTTTCAATGAAATGGGGTGCGTAACGGTCGATGAATTCATAATTCCGATCGGCAAATCCCGGGGTATGGCACACGCCATCCAGAACGACGCTTTCGGTGCTGATCTGCGGTCCGGGCAGGTATCGTTCCACCATCACCCGGCCGCTGGGCGATTGCACCAGGGCCCGCTCATAGGCTGCCGCCAGATTCACTTCCGGCGTCAGGCGTTGCACCCCGCGGCCACCGCGACTGTCGACCGGTTTAAGTACCAGCGGCAGACCGTGTTCCTTGGCAAGGTTTTGCAGGTGATCGGCCGATTCCACGGTGCTGAACCAGGGAACGGCCACGCCGTCAGCGGCAAATTTCTGCTTCATGGCCAGTTTATCCATGGCACGGGCCGCCACCTCGACAGGGATGCCGGGCAATCCGAGTTCGACAGCTACCGAGGCGACGGTCAACGGTACGTCGGTGGCCAGACACATGACGCCGTCAATCGGTCGCACCTGCTGGTGATAACCTATGGCCGCTTTGAGCGTAGCCGCCACATCGTAGGTGCTGGCTACCAGTTGGCCATGGGCCGCCAACATGCCGGGCGCATACGGATTCATATCGCTCACCACCACGTGCAAGCCAAGATCGCGCGCCTTTTCGATGCCCGGCAGGGCCTCCATGCCGCCTCCGATAAACAGCAACGTTTTCCCTGCGTATTCAGACAAAGTACATCCCCCCGTTGAGGTTGAGCGTTTGACCGGTGACGTAAGCCGCTTCATCCGAAGCGAGCCATGCCACCGCCGCGGCGATTTCTTCCGTTGTGCCGAGCCGGCCGCAAGGGATGCCGTCGGCCTTTGCCTGACCGGCCTCCGATGCCAGTTCCGCAGCCGTCATGTCGGTGGCGACCAGCCCCGGGGACACGGCGTTGGTTGTGACGCCGCGGCGGGAATAGAGTTTTGCCAGAGAGCGGGTGAGATTGATCAGACCGGCTTTGGCCGCGGCATAATGGACCTGGTTCATGCCGCCCCACTGGCCGCCGATGGACACAAGATTGATGATGCGTCCCCAGCCGGCGTCGAGCATGCCTGGCAGCACCTCCTGCGCCAGGGCGAAGGGCCCGCGCAGGTTGGTGCCCAGCATTCGATCCCAGTCTTCGTCACGGAGTTCCAAAAACGGTTTTTCCTGGGCCATGGCGCCGTTGTTGACAAGAATCGACACCGGTCCATTCATGCCTTCACGGATGTGTCGCAACGCCTGGCGAATCGATTGGCGGTCTCCGGCATCGACGCGCACGGCAAGCGCGCTGGGAAATTCAGCGGCCAGTTTTCGTGCTCCTTCCGGATGTGCGCAGTAGCCGACCGCAACCGGATAGCCCTCGCCAAGAAATCGCCTGGCTATAGCGTTGCCGATGCCGCGACTAGCTCCGGTGACGAAAACGATGCGTTGGTTTTTCGGCGTGTCGGACATGAAGATTCCCCCTGGAAAATAGCGTCGGCTACTCTACCATTTACCTGGTAACTGGTCAAAAGATGCGATGGTTAGAGATACCACATGTTATCCAGGGTTTGTCCCCCCAGCAGCATGGGAGAAACGGGAGCATCATGCTGAATACGGGCATGCAGCAAGGCTGGCCCGGTATCCCGAAGGAAAGCATCAATAACGGATGGGTCGAAACTTTCCAGTTGATACGTGGCAATTCCGTAAGCCTCGGCGATGGCGCGAAAATCGGGATTGCGGAAATCGCCGGTGACCGGGTCGTCGGTAAAGGTGATGCGTTGAAACTGGGAGACGATGCCCAGTCTATTATTGTCCAGCAGCACGATTTTGATCGGCAGGTCCAATTCGCGGGCCAGCGCCAGTTCCTGAATATTCAGCTGAAAAGAGCCGTCGCCGTCGACGCACAACACCAATTGCCTCGGTTGCACCTGGGCCGCTCCCAGCGCAACCGGCAGGGCATATCCCATGGTGCCGTGACCCGCGGAGGTCAGTAACCGTTTGCGGGGATTGTCGAAAGAAAAGTAGCGCGCCGCCCATTGCTGATGCGAACCGACTCCGGTGACAACGGTAGTGGTTTGCTGTTTGGTGGCCCGGTCGAGATAACGGAGCAGTTCGTCGGGGGCCACGCCGGGCAATTCGCCATGATCGGCAAGCTGCAAAGTGGTGCGGAATTCATCTATCTGCTGCAGCCATGGGCGATGTTGGCAAGCAGGAGCATCAAAGGCCAGAAATCCCTTCAGGAAATTCTCCACACAGCAGTTTGCCGCAATAACCTTACTCAGTCTGGCATGTTGCAGTTCGGCTGCATCGAGGTCGATCTGGAAGACTTTTTTTCCAGCGAAGACATCCAGTTCGGTGCCGGTCTGCCTGACATCAAGACGGCTACCGAGGGCCACGATACAGTCGGCTTCAAACAGGGTGCGGTTGGCCCAGGGCAGGCCGGTATGGCCGATCCACCCGGCTGACAGCGGATGATCGCTGGGGAAAACACCAATGCCGCGCATGCTGGAGACGACCGGCAATTGCCAGCGCTCCGCCAATGTACGGATTTCCGAGGCCGCCTCGAGTGCGCCGCCGCCGACCAGCAGCAGAGGGCGCTGTGCGCAGGTCAGAGCGTCCTTCACACTCTCCATAAACGCGGTCGGGCACGGCTTGCCAGGGGCTGTCCCGGAGTTCAGGTCGGCGTCCAAGCTGGCGGCGAAATCCCGGCAGATGGCCTCATCGATCAAGCTCATTTGCACGTTCATGGGCAGGTCGATCACCACCGGGCCACGTCGACCATCAAGAGATAGTCGGACACCATCGATCAGGGCCTGCTTAAGTTCTTCGGTGGTCTGGGGCTGCCAGACCCCTTTGCTGATGGGGGCAACCATCTGCGGAGTCGGTACTTCCTGAAAGCCACGTTGGCGAAGTTCCCGGGCGCGGCCGAGATCGCGGGTGCCGACCTGTCCGGTGAATACCACCAGGGGCACGCTGTCATAAAAGGCATCCGCGATACAGGTAATCAGGTTGGTGGCGCCGGGGCCGCTGGTCACCGCGACAAAGGCCGGTCCATAGCTCAACGCCGCGTCGGCAATAGCCATGTAGCCGGCGCCCTGCTCAGCCTTGGTGCAGATCAGATCGACCCCCGCAGCCTTGCATTCATGGAAGATCGGGGCAATGGTGCCTCCGGGATAGACATACAGGCTTTTGTCGAAATGTTTTATGAGCGTCGCGATCAGGGCGGAAGCATACATTGATTTTTTCCTTGGGTGCTGTCTGTGAAATACGTCTGTTTTATTGTCTATAGCAAAGTTGATGCCGTTTCTGAAAGAAAATAAGGCACTATCCAGCTGCGGCCAGGGAAGGTGAAAAGAGTACGGAACCCTCCGGCAAAGGATAGGGCGGACCCGGGGCGGCCGACGGGGGCTGATTTGCCATCCAGGCTTCCCGGAGGCTTTGAGGTGTCCAGGACGGTGCCGAAAGCGCCTTTTCCAGAAACCGGCAGATCGGCGTCTGGTCGATCTCCAGCCAGAAACCCCGAGCCAGTGCCAGGTACTCCTCACAGAGGCGTTTTTCGTTGCGCCCCAGGACCTCCATGCCATAAAGCTTCAGGCAAGTCATGGCAGCCCATTCCATAACCCGAGGTTTCAGATCTTTCAAATAAGCCCCCTCACGGGGCAGATGATAGTTGAGAACCAGCATCTTTGTGAGGTAGATGGTCATCAACATCGTTTTGTCTTTTATGAATTGCGAGGTATCCGATTGCTCATGTTGCCTGTACTGCACCAGGGGCGTGTGCAGGTAGCCAACGTCCCACCGCATATTGAGCTGAAGCACGGCCATCACATCGGTATAGGAATAGCCACCGATGGCCTTCATGCACTCGGTTCTTATAAGCATCTGTACCGCGACGGTATGCCATCCCACGAAATTGACGCGTGCTTCGGATAACCCGGGTATGATGGCGCTGTCGGAATAAAACTGGCTTTTGGCGGTTACGTTGCCTTGACCATCGATGAATTCCTTCTCGGCGAGGACATACCCCAAGTCAGGGCGATGGGCAAAAACCTCCAAGGCGCTTGCAATAAACGGTGGTTTGAGCCTGTCATCGGCATGCAGAAAGACTATGTATCGGCCCCTGGCATGCTCCAGGCAACGGTTCCAGTTCTCAAGCGAGGATACATGCTTGTCGAAGTCGAGAGCGATGATCCGGTCGTCCCGGCTTTTCCACTGCGCGATGATGTCACGGGAGTTATCGGTCGAGGCGTTGTCGATCACAAGGATTTCGATGTCCTGAAATGTTTGGGAAAGGGCACTTTCGATGGCCTCGCCGATGTAGGTGGCCGTATTGTAGTTGGGTATGGCTATCGTAACGAGTGGGGAATGATTCGGGATGTTCATTTACCTTCTCTCGTGGTTCTTGAGCGGATTATCGTGCCTGGTCAAAATCGCGACAGAATTTCGTCGGCCCGGGAGTCCAATTCATCCTCCAGCTTTGCGGAGGTGTCCGGAGCTGTACAATGTTTGCATATATCATTGGACATGCGCTTTTTCTCCAGCTGCATCCTGAGAAAATCCAGGTGTTTTTCCCCGTTCCAGATGGCCGGCAGCGGCGTGTGCTTAATGTTTCCCAGCCCGGCCGGGTCGGACTCCATGCAGCAGGGATAGACATCCCCGTTGGGCAGTACCGTAAGCGTGTAAAAGCAGATGGGACAGACCATGCGAACGTCATGCACATTGCCCCATAGGTCTGTGGTGGAGGTGCTTTTTATCATGCTACTGTAGTCGATTTCATGGAAGACCGGCACGATCTTCTCGACGAACATCCTGTCACTGATCGCCTTGAATGTTTGATAGAATCGATCTTCATCCCCGGCGTCGAGAGCGACGTCGGGGATTTTTACATACAGGCGTGTCTTGCCCTTGTTTTCATAGAAAAATCGGATATTTTCCACCAATTCCTCGAAATTGATTTTGAAATCGCAGATCTCGCGGTATTTTCCCGAACTCATGCCCTGCAGAGAGATGCGCAGCGTATCGAGTCCGGCATCGATGAGCGCTGTGGAGCTTTTCCGGTCGAGAAGCGAACCGTTGGTGATGAAGGCGATTTCTTCGGCCACATTCAGTTTTTTCAGGTGGGCCACCATCTCGGGCAGGCGCTTGTTGCACATTGGTTCACCGACACCGTAGAGAAACAGGGTCTTGAGCTTGGACTTGAATTGTTGGATCTGCTTCGCCGCCTCCAGAAAGATTTCCCAGGGCATGATTTCCGGTGTGAAACCTTTTTGTGACAACGCTGCTTTACCGATCGAGTGAATGCAATATTTGCATTTGAAATTGCAGACGGTGGCGACCGACAAAAAGACCGTGAAGGGGGTGGCAAGAGGGACCGCCTCGTCAAGTTTGATTCTTTCAAGTCCGTAGCTTGGTTTAATCTCGGATCCCATAACTATCCTCTGGTGTTGGCGGTTTGCTATTAATATGGAGCCTAGGAGCTGATTTTTGATTTCATGCGATCGGAAAACAATCGAAGCTCGTCGAATTTTTTCCTGAACGCGAGGAGCTCCTCTATTTCCATTGCATACGGCTTGATATAAAACTCATGTTGCGCATCCGCGTGGAGCCCGAACTCTCCAGTCCAAAGCCGGCTCGGATCAACGTCGTTGATAAATAAATCATCCCTCAAAGCCTGTTCGAATATTCGGGTGCCGGGAAAGGGGATAAGATTAAACACGTTGTTCATGTCAAGCTGTAATTCCAAAATTAAATTATAGGTTTCCATAAGTGTCTCGGTCGTTTCTTCGGGGAAACCCATGATGTAGTATCCGCGGGTGAGCAGCTTGTACTTTTTGTAAAGAGAAACGACTTCGTAAATTTTTTCACGGGCCAGGTGTTTGCCTATCACGGTATTTCTGATGTGATCCGATCCATGCTCTATCGGTAAAATGACATAAACACAACCGGCCTGAACCATGGCGTGGATAATTTCATCATCTAGGGACGCGAGATTGTAACCGTTTATGGATTCAAATTGAATCTTCATCCCTCTCTTTACGATCTCGTTGCAAATGGCCATGACATGGGATTTTTTCAAAGTGAGATTGTCATCCAAAAATCCAAAGTAATTGAGATCGTGTTTACGGTACAACATCTCCATCTCGTCCACCACTTTAATGGGGTCCCGCAGTCTGAGACCACGCCCCATCAGGGGATGAACCGAGCAGAAACTGCAGTCGTAGGGGCAACTGCGGCTGGTTAATACAGGAACGGACATTTTTATGTCCAGCCCTCTGGGATTGTGCCAGCTGGAATGATCGGTGAAATATTCGGGGAAATGCACCAGATCCCAAGCGGGCCCCGGCAGGCTGTTCAAGTCGGTGATGAATCCGTTGCGGGGATTCTGTTGAAGCATACCCGTGGGGTTGCGAAAACAGATGGCATCGATATGATCGATGGCGGAAGGCTCCACGGATGAAAAGTGGTTTGCCAGGGCAACGATCTGTTCTTCTCCCTCGCCCATTACGGCTACGTCGATCTCGGGACAGTTGCCGATGATCTCTTTGGAAAAGAGTGTCGGGTGCAGACCGCCAATGACGATAGGCAGGTTCGGATATTGGGCTTTTATGGCCTTTGCCAGCCTGCGCATATAGGGGAAATGTTCAGACAGCAGGCAATTGAGTCCGATCATCCCCGGGAGCTTTTCTGCGACGGTCTGCAGGACGGCATGCGTATAATTTTTTTCGGCGTGTTCCCCGTCCGGCACGGGCAGGGTATTCAGATCAAAAATGCAGGGGCAATGGTCGGCATCGCGCAACACGGAGGCGAGGTGCAGAAGCGCCAGGGAGGGTTGTCGGTCGACCCGTTTAACATGTCCAAGGGTATAGGGTGATACGAGTAATACGTTCAATGTGGGGAATCCTTAGCGAAAATCAAACCTGGCCGTATAACGGCAAGCAGGCAGCACGTCTATGACCCGGCGGATGTTAATGCCAGGACCGTACCCGGATAAGCCAGAGCGTCAAGCCTTCGCAGGATGTCCTTTTCATGGGCCAGGGCACCGATGATCAGAACACTCTGTTGCGGCGCATGGGTCAGGATGTCCGGAGGGGATATTTCCATGCCCTGAACCGTGGCGTTCTGTTGTTTGAAGGGGTTGAGGTCGATGAGTCCGCGGACATCGCAATGTTTCATCCCTGCAGCTTCGAACAGATAAAGGCATTCTCTGCCTATCCCCCATACATAGACAGGCTTCCTATCCCTGGTCAGCGTTTCGATTTGCGCCCGCTTGACGCCAAGCCGGGCTGATTCCTTATCGACATATTTTTTAAATATTTGAGGGTTGGGAACCGCTTCCGCATGATTTTCCCGTCGGCCCGGCCCCTTGAACCGAAAGCAGGCTGACAGGTTCGGCATGATCATGGCCGCTCCCATGAGGGGCAAAGCCGTCTGCTGATACTCGATAAGTTCAAAGCCATGCTCAGAGGCCAGTCGAGAAAGGCTCCGGATTGTGAAATGCTGGATGTGTTCCCTCATCAGCAGCCAATAAAAATCAAAGTAGTAGAAATCGTCATACCTGGAAGCATCCGGGACTCCAAGGCACAGGACTCCTCCCTCCTTGAGCACTCTCGCTGCCTCCTTAAAGGCGCTTGCAGGATCGATCAGGTGTTCCATCACCTGTTCAATGACCAGCGCGTCAAACATATCCGTTTCAAATCCGAGGTCTTCCGCGTGGCCGACCCGTACGTTGTAGCCACCATGTCGGGCTTTTTCCAGGTAGGCCGTTGTCGGTTCCACGCCATACAATCGGGAATATCCCCTGGCCTTGAGAAAGTCGAGAAAGCCCCCTGCGGCACAGCCCACATCCAGGATGGATGCGTTTTTTTGCAGGTGCGGGCTCAGCAGCTTGAACAGGTGCTCGTACCTGTTGTGCGTGATTTCGCTTGCACTGCCGGGCAGGTCGCCGGTTTTAACAATGGAGCGAAGATTTGTCGGGGCATACTCATCGTTGTAGTAGGATGCGAGCCCTGCAATTTCGGAGGGTGAAAGCCTGTTGTAGCCATGGCCGCAACCGCCGCAGCATGTCAGCCTGACCCTCGGATAGAGAGACGATGCATCAAGATTGCCACAGTTCAAATCGAGAAGATTTATGTTGTCCTGCGATCCGCAGATGGGGCAGCTTGCAAGGCTCATAACGGTGTCCTTATATTCCTGTCCAGTGATGCTTCCAGTGCAATCAGCCGTTCTTTCCATTTGCGCAGTGTCGGGTCCTGGGGAAAATTTGCGGCATAGTGAATCGCTGAGCCCTTGGTTTGCTCAAACAATCCGTGGAGTGAGAAGTGGTCCACCAGACTGGGATTCATTTCCGGCGCAAGGAAAAAATCGGGATGACGCTGGGTGCTCAGGAACCAGCGCGCGGGATTTGGGCCAAGCAGATCGGCAAACAGAATCTGTTTTTTCTGCCGGGACAGCAACCGCCGATAGTGCGAAGCGAAGGCCTTTCTCATCGATTCGGCCGGGAACCGCTGGCGGACGGATTCCGCGGCTTGCCGGCCGATGCGGACTCTTTCTTCCGGATGATTGTGAAGCCAGCGCATGGCCTCACCGAATTCCTGTGGGGTGGATACGATGCAACCCGTTTCGCCATCCTGGATCAGGCAGGATTCGGCGGCGTTGTTCAGGACGACGGGTACCACTCCCATGGCCATGGCTTCCAGGAGAGCGTTTTCCGTGGTGCCGTAGTGCCGGGGATTGAGGATGTAGGGCATGACGTTGATGGACGAGAGTTCCGTGACAATGTCTGTGCAGTAGCCTCTGAAATCGAGAATGTTGGGACAGCCTAGCCGTTCACAGTCTTCTTCGAGGGTTTTCTTGTTCGTCGCGTCGCCGATCATTCGAACCTTGAATCCCGGCAGCCCCACCCGGGCCAGAAACCCAGCGTACCACGGGTGCAGTTTGGCGAAGTTGAGACTGCCCAGATAGCCGGCAACCATCGGTTCTTCCGGACAACGTGCAGGGGAGGGAAGATGATCGATCCCCCCGGCGCTGTGCACCACCCCCAAGTGCTGTCTGGCCGTTTCCGGCAGGCTCTGGACTTCGGGCGTCTGCATCGAAGCAGGGGAGGTGAAGAGACACTGGTGAGCGGCTTTCATCAGGGTTGCCGGGAGCACCGGAGAGTCAAGGCCGGAAACATGGCACCACAGGAGCAGACGCATGGCGGGCAGCGCGGCCTGGCACAGAGCCGACATGACCGCCGGATGGCCCCACCATTCCAGCTGGACAATGTCGGCATCCGCTATAAGGCATTTCAGTTCGTCCATGGAGGGGGCCGGCACCACCTCGATCCCTCCGGTCTCGATCTGCCGAACGAACTGCAGTTTTTCCGGTTGCTCCAGGCAGGCGATGCGGTGAATTATACCCATCGGCCCCGGTGCCTTTTGCACCAGCCCGCCCAAGGCCTGACCGACTCCGCCTCCCAGGTGTGCCGTGATATGGAGCACCTGAAGACTCATGGGCGTTGCTTTTCCAAACGTGTCAGAAGCTGCGCGGCATACGGATCGATATTGTCGGCGGCGCCATGCGAAAGCTGTCCGCAGGCATGGCAAACGGGTTGGTTGCCTCTGTTGCCCCGCAGATGTTCCCGCCGGTGGAGGTGTAACGCGTTACCGTTCCAGATATCTTTCAGGCTCTGCTGGCGGACATCCCCGACCATCAACTTTCGCGCCCAGTCCAGGAAGCAGAGGCTGACGGTGCCGTCGGAATTAACCGTCAGCGAGTAGAAAATATAGGGACAGGTTTTTATGTTCTCCACGGGCTGATCGTAGATACCCTTGGCGATGGAGATGCCCAACCGATCCTGCACATCGAACTCGGGCCAGCAGGGGGCCACATTTTCGATAAAAATCCGGTCCGCATAGTCTCCAAAGGTGCGGTAAAACATTTCCTTATCCGCTTCGGAAAGGAAGTCTCCGGCAGTCTTGATGCAGATTTCGCAGTCGCCCTTCATCTCAAACAGTTGCCGGATGTTGTTGACGAATCCCCTGAAGTCGACTTTAACCCTGGCAAACTCGAGAAATTGCGCGTCGCTCAGACCGTCCACCGAAATGTTGATGCGATCGAGTCCGGCTTCCAGCGCCGGTCCGACGCGCTCCGGGGTCAACAGGGAGCCGTTGGTCGTGGTGTCGACAGCCTCCACGCAGCCCGATTGCTTGGCGTAACGGACCATGTCGGCAAAGCAGGGGTTGAGAAACGGTTCTCCTTCCTTGTAGAGCCTCAGGACTTTGATCGGACGGTCGAACCCGGCAAGGTCGTCGATGATTTTCCTGAACAGATCAAAATTCATGTTTCCCTGCCAGCGACCGGTGTCCTGAATCAATTGCCGCTCTCCGGTAGGGCAGAATCTGCATTTGAAATTGCAGGCGCTGGAGGGGTCGACAAACAGGACGAAGGGGGTCGATAGGGGAATGACCGTTTCGAGACGGTTGCGGCCTGTCTGATTGATACGGGGCTTGATTTCAGCTTTCATGGTTATTCGCCAATCCGGGAATGGTTGCAAAAAGCGGTTGTTGGTGCCGGGGATCACTTCTGATTCGGTTATGTACGGGTATTTACCGCCCGTCAGCGAGGATTTCCTTTAACTTTGCATCATCGCCCCAAAATGCCATCGGTTCGTAATCGGGATAGGGGTAATATCCAAGGTTCAATGGGATGGCGGCCGCTTTTTTCGCCAGGTGATCCTCAACCAGCTTGCGCACGGAAACCGGCCCGCCGCTGCAAATATTCACCACGCCGTCAAAATCCGGATGTTCAAGCAAGGCGATCAGGCAGGCGGCGATATCCTCGACCGGCAGGTAATCCCGCAATTGCTCGCCGCCGGACATGTTGAACATCTTATCTCCATTGTCTATCGCCTGATTCACCTGGGCCAGCAGGCTGCCCGGGTTTTGGCCTTCGCCGTAGGTGTAAAACAGCCGTGCCCATTGCAGGCAAAACGGCTGGCTGCCCTGAAGAGTCTGGAGAAATTTGCGCAGGCTGTCCTTGGCAAGACCGTAAGGGGTAACCGGATGGGTCGTCATAGCTTCGCTGAGTTGGCCATTTTGCATGCCATACTCAAAGCAGGTGCCGGCGACGACCAGATGCTTTATTCCGGCGCACAGCAGGTTTTTTAAAAACCGGTAGTCCGCCGGCAGGGTCTCCTCGATATGGACAAGAGATTTGTAGTTCGGCAGCCCCGGCCAGGCCAGGTGAACGACCGCGTCCTGCGGACCAAAATTTTCAACCTCGGTAGTAGCCTGATGGATGTCACAGGGCAGGAAACGTACCTGCTCGAACCAGGCCATCGTCCGGGCTTTGTTTTCGTTTCGGGCAACGGCCGTAACCTGATGCCCTTTTTGCAGCAGGCCGGCGACAACATGCCGACCGATAAAACCTGTGGCGCCGGTGACCAATACGTGCATGCTACCTGCCCCTCAGATCGAAGGGGGATTCGAACGCGCAAAATGCCGGCAGCCCTGCGTCCCTTGCGGAGACGATGGGCTTTGCGTCCGGCCAGCCGATCCCGGCGGAATTCCAGCGAATGCCTGTATCATGCTCGGGAGCGTACATCGACGAGACCTTATACATCATGGTGGCCGAGTCGCTCACGACATAAAAGCCATGCGCGATGCCGTTGGGAATGTACAGCATATTGGCTTTGTCCGCCGTCAGTTCAAGAACCAGGTGATTTCCAAAACTGGGCGAGCCTTTGCGCAAATCCACCACCGCATCCAGCACGGCTCCCTCGACGCAGTAAACAAGCTTGTCATGGTGATGCGGAGGGGTTTGAAAATGCAGCCCGCGCAGAACGCCCCGCCTGGATATGGAAAAATATTCCTCCGGCCAATCGGTGCATAGTCCGTAGTTGGAAAAAGTCTCCGCATGAAAGGTCTTGACGAAGGATCCGCGAGTGTCGCCGACCACCTTCGGGAGGATCTCGTAACATCCCGCTATGGCGGTTTCCATGACCGTTATCTGCATACGGACGCCACAAATTCGTGTATCACGTTCAACATGTGATCCAGCATGGGGCCGGTCAGGCCCGGATAGACCCCCAGCCAGAAGGTGTCGCACATGATCCGGTCGGTAACCGCCAGATCGCCGACCGTGCGATAACCGGTACCGGCGCGGCGCATTTCGTCGAAGCAGGGGTGTTTGACCAGATTCCCGGCAAACAGCATGCGGGTCTGGATGCCGCATTGTTCAAGATGGTTGACCAGCTGATCCCTTGAAAAAGGAGCCGCGGGTTTGACCGTAATGGGAAATCCGAACCACGCGGGATCGGAGTTGGCGGTGGCTTCCGGCAGCACCAGAAGCTCCTGCGTGTCGGCAAGGCCGTCTCTGAGGATTTGCCAGTTCCTTTTCCTGGCCTCGACAAACAATGGCAGTTTTTCCAGCTGCGAACAGCCGATGGCGGCCTGCATGTCGGTCATCTTGAGGTTGTAGCCAAAATGGGAATAGACGTATTTATGGTCATACCCGAAGGGAAGATCACCGAATTGCCGGGTAAAACGGTTGCCGCAGGAATTGTCGTGGCCGGAGGCGCACCAGCAGTCGCGGCCCCAGTCCCGGAACGACTCGACCAGTTTTTTCATTTGGAGGTCGTTGGTATAGACGGCTCCACCCTCGCCGGTGGTCATGTGGTGCGGCGGATAGAAACTGGAGGTGCCCAGGTGGCCAACCGTTCCGGTGTAATGCCAGGCGTTGTCGATCCGGTATCGGGAACCGAGGGCATCGCAATTGTCCTCGATCAGCCATAAGTTGTGCTTTTCGCAGAAGGCCATTACCGTCTGCAGATCAAACGGGTTGCCCAGGGTGTGCGCCAGCATGACCGCCCTGGTTCTGGGGGACAGAGCTTCCTCCAGATCGGATACCTGGATATTGTAGGTCGGCAGGGAGACATCCACGAACACCGGGATGGCTCCGTATTGAATAATGGGAGTCACGGTGGTGGGGAACCCGGCGGCTACGGTGATGACTTCATCCCCCGACCGGATGCGTCGCGCGCCCAAGATCGGGGAGGTCAACGCCATGAAGGCCAGAAGATTCGCCGATGATCCCGAATTGGCGAGGGAACAATAGCCGGTTCCGAGGTAACGAGCTAACTCCGACTCGAAGCGGGATGCGTAACGTCCGGCGGTAAGCCAGAAATCCAGGGAGGCATCCACCAGATGGGCCATGTCCTGTTCGTCAAAAATACGTCCGCCGTAAGCAATGCGGTCGCCCGGCGCAAAGGCTTGTTTTTTGTCTGTATGAACATGCCGACAATAGTCCATCGCCGCATCAATCGCCTTTTGCCGCAGTTCCTGTTCACGTTTATCCAGCACAACGGGCTCCCATCAGGAATTCGGGGTTATGCCCCGCAGGCATTGCAAGATGTTCGTAACGGGCAATTTGCGCTTCGGTGATCGCCCGCATATCGGTTGCCCCATCCAGATGGATGCGGTACCAGGTCAGGGTCCAGTCGAGGGCCTGTTCGAGGCAGGTGGCAGGTATCCAGCGCAGATTCTCGCGGGCCAGAGAGCAGTCGAGATTGAGGTAATGCGCTTCATGGAGCGACGCGTTGGTGCTGGCGACCCATCGCGCTCCTTCCCCCCAGATGCGGGCAGCTGTGCGGACCACCTCGATGACCGGCCAGGCATCGTCGCTGCCGGGACCGAAGTTCCAGCCCCCATCCGAAATGCCTGGATTCTGCCACAATTGTTCGGCCAGCATCAGGTAGCCCCGCAGTGGCTCCAGCACATGCTGCCAGGGGCGCACTGCCTGCGGATAACGCAAAGCCAGAGGGCGTTTTTCCGCGAACGCCCTGACCAGGTCGGGGATAAGTCGGTCATCGGCCCAGTCGCCGCCGCCGATGACGTTTCCGGCGCGGGCTGTGGCGATCGCGGCCTTGCCCTCGTTGAAAAATGATCGGCGGTAGGCGGCGGTAACCAGCTCCGCACAACCCTTGCTGCTGGAATAAGGATCGTTGCCGCCCATCCGGTCGGTTTCCCGAAACGTCATGGTTCCCTGACCGTTTTCGTAGCATTTGTCGCTGGTGACCACCACCGCGACACGCACCGACGGGGTGCATCGGACCGCTTCCAGAAAGTTGACCGTTCCCATGACGTTGGCGGCAAAGGTATCCACCGGATTATGATAGGAGGCTCGGACCAGAGGCTGCGCGGCGAGATGAAAAGCAATTTCCGGCTGGGCCGCCTGCATGGCTTTTTGAAGGTCCGGCAAATTTCGGACATCGGCAGTCGTGGACTGCATCCCGTCGGCAACCCGGGCCGTGTTGAAGAGGTTGGTGGAGGACGGCGGTTCCAGCGCATATCCGTGAACAGCTGCGTTCAGACGTTGCAGCCAAAGCGACAACCAGGATCCCTTGAATCCCGTATGTCCGGTGACAAAGACAGTTTTGTCCTGCCAGAAGTCCCGATTTACTCCCATGTTTTCCACCGCGCCTTGCCCGATTTCCAGTGCTGCTCGAGGATTTCCTTGTCGCGCAAGGCATCCATGCATTGCCAGAAACCATGATGTTTGTAGGCCATCAACTGGGAATCCTCCGCCAGGTGCTCCAGGGTGTCCTCCCACATGCGGCTGTCGGCATCATCCGAAAGGTAGGAAAAGATTTCCGGCTTGAGTACAAAAAAGCCGCCGTTTATCCAACCGCCGTCGCCCACCGGCTTTTCCTTGAAATTGGACACCAGGTTGTCCTCTTCTAGTCCGAGCAGACCGAAACGGCCGGCCGGTTGCACCGAGGTGAGCGTAGCCAATTTGCCATGTTGGTGGTGGTAGGCGATCAGTTCCTTGAGGTTGATATCCGCAAGGCCGTCACCGTAGGTCAGCAGGAAATCCGATTTGCCGATATAGTGTTGCACTCGCTTGAGCCGGCCGGCCGTCAGGGTCTGCAAACCCGTGTCGACAAGCGTCACGCGAAACTTTTCCGAATTGGTCCGGTGCACTTCGAAACTGTTGGTTTGCAGGTTTATGGTAACGTCGGAATTGTACACATAATAATTCAGGAAATATTCCTTGATCGAATGCCCTTTGTAGCCGAGACAAATGATGAAATCATTGAATCCTTGGCTTTCATAGATTTTCATGAGGTGCCACAGGATCGGTTTTTCACCAATTTCGATCATTGGTTTTGGTTTCAGGTGGGATTCTTCGGAGATTCTGGTTCCTAATCCCCCCGCCAAAATGACAACCTTCATGGTTCTTTGTCTCCCAAAACAAAACTTCTTAAAAAGATAATGACAATGAAGTATGTGTGCCTTGCTCAATAAAGATAAAAATTGTCGTATAAACGGACAATGCGGTTGTCTTCAATGCCCATGCTCAGAGCACTCCGGAGAATGGAGTTTTGTCCCGCGTAGCTGGAAATGACCATGGAAAAGGTTTCGTTTTTCCACTCCTCCAGATGTTCGGGCGGCAAAATGGGAATGCCGCGCCAGGATTTTCCCTGTTTTATGGGATCGCTGTCGACAATGACAAATCTTCGGCTATCGGCATTGAACAGATCGGTGTGCTGATACAAAAATTCGGTGTGCATGCCGCCACCCCACAGGACGATCTTTTCCGTCTCGGCGAGCCAGGCCAGACGCTGATTGACGCCTGCGGTCGCGTTGTGCCAGTGAGCAAGCAGTCGTTGCAAGGTGGTGTCATCCTCAGCGTTGCTTATTAGCGTCGCTGTCGGAACCGCGGCCTTGGCGAGGACCCGGCAGCCGTTATAGTCGGGTTGCTCAAACATTTCGTCGATGGCCCAGCCAGCGCGGGTCAGAAGATTGGAAAGGCTCTGACGACTGAAATGCGTCATATGCTGGGCCGAAAAAAATCCGTTGATATCGTTGGTGAAGCCTTTTTCGAGGATCGGCACCTCGACCACCAGGCGGGTCTTGTCGCCGGCCTGGCAACGCAGGTTGGCCAGGGTTGCCAACGGGTCGGGCAAGTGCTCCAGGACATGGAACATGGTAATGGTATCCGGGATTTCCGGCAGTTTTACCTGATTGAAATCGCCCTGAATGAGTATGACGCCCCGCGATTCAAGGGTTTTGCGGCCGCGTTCGATGGCCGGACCGTCGATGTCCACACCGATACGCTGCATGTCGTCGGGCATCATCGACAGGAACCGCCCTTCGTAGCAGCCAACATCCAAAAGACTCTGATTCTTTCCCAATAGTCTGTGCGAGTCCAGCCACTCAAGTTGTTCACCGGCGCGACCGTCGGTGGCTCCATAGGAACAACCGGCTTCCGAAAACAATATTTGGAAGCCTTTTACGGTGTACGCGGATTCCAGGTAAAGGGCGCGACATTCCTGGCATTGAACCTGTCGAATGTCGACACGCTTGGGCTGGTCGGCGCTGTCGGTAAAAAACTGGAAAGCCGGCATGCACAGCACTTCTGTCGGTCGGTCAATACCGCAAACCGGACAAGGCCTGTGCATGGCCAGCTCGGCATCGGTGTGGTTGCCGGGAAAACTGTCGATGGAATTCCAGGGGATCATGGTTCCTCCTGTTGATGGGGCCTGGATGTCGGCACCGGCTGTTTCGGACCCGCAAGGGCGTCGACGAAGCGGCCGGCAATACGTTTTGCGCCCTTGCCATCCACCACGGAGCATGCGTCCCGCATGGCGCGACGCTGGTCCGGATTGGTGAGCAGGGTCTCAACGACTTCCACCAGTCGTGTTTCCGAAAAGTGGTGGTAACCGCCCAGGGAGATTGCCATTCCGGTATCGGCAAGTGCTTCGGCAGACCGGGCATGATCCTCTGTCAGCCCCAGCAGGATGGCCGGGATATTGAGCGCGGCCAGTTCGTAGGCGGTACCACCGAAGGCGGCGATTGCCAGATCCGAATCGGCCATTAGCGAGGGCATGTCGCTCACGTCACGCAAAAACTCGAAGTGGTCCGGCAGCCCGGGGCGCAGTTGTGCCAAAGCCTGGTCGTGTAAGAAGGCGCGCCCCAGCACCACGCGGACACGAAAGGGTTCATTGACCTGGCATAGCGCCTTCAATGCCAACAAGGTCAAGCCTCCGGGATCGCTGCCACCCATGGTGATCAGGATCGAAGGCATCCGGTTTTGTGGCGGATCCCGCCTGATGCTGAATTCGCGCCGTAACAGCAGGTAGTCCCAGCCGATAAACGCTTGGCCGGTAAATCGACTCCAGTCTACCTCGCTCATCTGGGGTACCGGCGGATAAAAGGCCAGGTCTGCGGCTTCCCGGCGATCGCTCGGATCGTCGATGACCGCGACCGTTATGCCGGTGTCGCGCCAGCACTGCACTGCCGAGGCTGCAAGCTGGGTGCGAATATCCAGAATCAATCCTTTTGGGGAGTGATCCTTGACAAGGGAGTCGATCCATTGAGCTTCTTCGATGTGGTCCGGTTGTATGAAAATCGGAAAACTTGCCTGTTCCACCAGGGATTCGGCCACGCCCATATCTCTCATGGCAAACCCGGGTTGCAGGCTGTAAGTGTCCCGCAGTTCGCAGGCCAGAGCCAGGCAGCGTACCACATGGCCCAAGCCAAGTTGGGGGGAACCATCGCACCGAATCAGGATTTCCAGATTATTTTGGGTTGTTGAAATGCCCATCAGACCGCCGTTACCGGTTTTGATTTTTTAAATACTGCAACGCTTCTTCCAGGGAAACGATGTGCCCGGGCTTGTATAAATGCGCATACAGGGTACGGAAGAATTCAAGATCCGCCGCGGTATCGATGGACAGCTTATACTCCCCCAGAAAGGCCGGCGCGATATCGAACGGCACGGTTTTAAGTTCGTCCATGTGATCGTAAGCGTAAGCAGTAACGTGTTCGTAGGTGCGTGGATCGTCGGGCGCAACCTTACTCGACCATTCCAGCGCACGGCGCGAGATGGGGCCGGCGCCCTGATAGGCGGACGGTCCGTTGCTGGTCGGGCGGATGCAATCCGCATCCAGCGCCATGATGGCGGTCGTACTGGCATCGATGAACTCGGGATCGAACAGGGGGGCGTCGCCGCAGATGCGAACGATGTAATCGGCGTCGGCATCGTCGATGGCGAGGAAGAATCGCTGCATGACGTTGTCCTCGGAACCGCGTACCACCTTCAACCCCATGTCCTGCGCGAGTTCGACCAGCGGATCGTCGATCGGCTGATCGGTGGTGGCGAGGTAGACCGCCTGGGCGCAGCGGATTTGCAGAGCACGGGCGATTATGTGATACATCAGCGGTTGCCCCATGATCGGTTCCATCATTTTGCCCGGCAACCGACTCGATCCCATGCGGGCTTGAATGATCGCGACAACCTTTTTCGGAGTGTTGGTGACAGGGTTTGGCATCAGTTTATTCCCCAGAAGCGTGGGTCGATAATTTCTTCCTCGGATACGGCGAGGCCGCCTGCTTCGGCATGTTGCTCGGCCGGCAACGGGCCACGACCGGTCACGGCCAGGGCGGTGTGCAGCTCCGGCAGCGACGAAACTCCGACCAGCACCGAGCACAGAGCCTCTTCCGTCAGACAAAAGCGCAGGGCCGCCTCGGGTAAGGTCAGGGCATGGCGCTTTGCCCAGTCGGCAGCGGTTTCGGCATAATCCTTGAGCTTGTGCAACCGCTCCGGCAGATATCGGCGGCGCAAGGTCAGGGCTCCTTTTAAAAAGACCGACCGGCCCAAAACGGCAATGCCGCATGCTTTGGCGGCAGGTAGCACCCTGTCGGCCATGCGCTGGTCCAGAAGATTGTAGGCGATCTGCAGGGTGGCGATGTCCGGATGGTTCAACGATGCCAGTGCCACTTCTTCGCCATAGACCGAAGCCCCGACAGCGCCGATCTTCCCCTGCTCGCGGGCCTGTGCCAGAATCTCCAGCAGGGGCGAATCGAACAGCTGACTTGCGGTTGCGTTATGAATCTGTACCAGCTCGAGGCGCTCGCGTCCCAGATTGCGCAGACTGCGTTCCAGGCTCTGCCTCACCGCATCGGCGCAGATGGCATCGTCGCCAAAAGGGCCGATTTTGGTGGCGATATGGATTTCGGGGTTACCCAATCGGTGCAGAGCTTTGCCCAGGAAAACTTCGCTCTCTCCGTAGGCCGGGGCCGTATCCAGAAGATTGATGCCATTTTCCAGCGCGGTCCCGATAATGGTTTCAGCCTCGGCCGTCTGGGGGCGGTTGGCTTTGCCGGGGGCACAGATGCCATATTCCATGCCCAATTCCACGGTGCCCAGGGTGATGCGGGAGACGCGCAGGCCGGCTCGGGGGATTTCCCGGTATTCCATGGCGGCTACCATGCCGTCCAGCCGCCGTCAACCACGAGATTCTGCCCGGTTACCCAGGCCGAGGCGTCCGAGGCAAGGAATAGTACCGCTCCTTTGAGATCGTCGTTACCGGCCATGCGTCCCAGGGGGGTTTTGGCGACATACTGGCTGATGAATTGCTCATCCTGGTTATTGAACAGGCCTCCGGGGGTGAGGCAGTTCACCCGAATTTTGGGCGCCCAGAAGGTTGCCAGGTATCGCGTCATCTGGATCAGGGCCGCTTTGGTCATTCCATAGACCAATGGACTGTTGGTGCCGCTCTCACCGTAGATCCGTTGGTCGGGTGCCACCACACCGTAAATGCTGGAGAGGTTGATCATGACCCCGCCATCGCTTTTCAGCATGTGGGGCGCGATTGCCCGCGAGATCAGCATGGTGCCGGTCATGTTGACTGCCAGCACCTGGTTCCAGTCCTTCAGCGAAATGGTCTCGAACGATTCAAAGTGATTGCTGCAGGCGTTGTTGACCAGGATGTCGATGCGTCCAGTCTCTGAAACAAGGGTGTCGACGACGCAGGAAATGCTTTGTTCGCTTTCCAAATCGAGGGGCAGACCGCGAACATCCAGACCTTTGTCGCGCAAGATTTCAGCCGTTTGCTGCACCCGGAACAGGTCGCGGGAGGTGATGAAAACCGTAGCGCCCGCCTCCGCCAGTGCCTGGACGGCCTGGGATCCGTAGCCGTTGCCGGTTCCCCCGGTGACCAGCGCAACCCGTCCTTTAAGGCCGAACAGATCCTGGATGGTTCTGGCTTGCTGTATGTCAGGCATGACCGAATCCTTTTCGCACGTGTTTGAAAGGCCGCAGGCCATCGGAAGGATCGGCCCGCCATTCACGGTCCGGCAATTCGCTTGCAACCGGATGTTTATGCCCGTTACCGTCGGCGCACAGACCCAGTTCAATATCCCGGATGACATGTTCCATCGGCTCGGGCAGCCAGCAGTGGCCGGACGAAAATTCTTCGCCCTGACTGTCCAGGTCGAGATGAAATTCGATCATGGAAGCCTGCCAGCGATTTACGGCACGGTTGATCACCCCCGGCGATACGCTGTGATCCGACCAGCCGACCTTGCAGCCGAAGGCATTGCGCAGGGTATCCATGGCCGCCAGGTTGCATTCAGCGGCAGGGGAAGGATAGCTTGAAACGCAGTGCAGCAAAGTAAGGTCTGTACAGCCGGCATTTTTTAGGCTGGTTACCGCATCTGCAATTTCATCCATGGTGGCCATGCCCGTAGAAATAATCACCGGCTTGCCGGTCGCTGCACAGCTTTGCAGAAGATCGGTCCACAGCAGTTCGTAGGAGGCGATCTTGAAAAAATCGACATGTGCCGCCAGCACCTCGACCGCTTGCAGGTGAAACGGTGTGCAACCGAAGGCGATGCCGCGCTGTCTACAGCGCCGGGCCAACTGAGGGATAAACGCTTCGGGCAGTTCCCAGTTTCGGCGCTGGCGGTGGATTTCACTGTTGGCGAGGATTTCCGGAGCAAACAGCTCGTCAATGCGAAAGAGCTGAAACTTTACCCCCCAGCACCCTATATCGGCCGAACGATCGATAAACTTAAAGCATCGCTGCAGATCGCGGTGATGGTTGCTCGAAACCTCGGAAATAAATAATGGCTTCGTCATGATGTCTCCAGGCTGACGGCTTCCCGCAACGTGTCAATGACGCGGGTTTGATCCTCGACGGTCAAGCCGGGGAAGATCGGTAACGAGAGGATTTCGGCGTAAGCCGCCTCGGCGATCGGGCAGAGTCCCTCGCCCGTGCCGAATCGTTGCCGGTAGTAGGGATGGTAATGAACGGGAATGTAGTGCACGTTGGCACCGATTCCGGCTTCGCGCAGGTGACGGAAGATGCGATCACGCTCGGCAACCCGCACGACGTAGAGATGGTAGCCGTGGCGCGCTTCGAGACGAACCCCCAAGGGCCGGATGGCAGCATCCCGGGCAAAAGCCGCGTCGTAAAGGGCGGCCAGCTGGCGGCGGCTGTCGATAAACCGTTGCAATTTGTTCAGTTGGGTCAGACCCAGTGCGCATTGCAGATCGGTCAGCCGGTAGTTGAACCCCAGTTCCACCATCTCGTAATGCCAACTCCCGGATTTGGCCCGTTGCCCATGGTCGGAGGTGATGCCATGGTTGCGGAACGTGCGCATGCGGCGGGCCAGGTCCTCGTCGTCGGTGACGATGCCGCCGCCTTCGCCGGTGGTGATCGGTTTGACCGGATGGAAGCTGAAAACCGTCAGATCGGCCTGTGACCCGCACGGCCTGTCTTTCCAGGCACAGCCGAGGGAATGGCAAGCGTCCGTGACAAGGCGCAGATTGTGGCGATCAGCCAGCTTGCGCAGTGCATCGTAGTCGCAGGGTTGACCGGCGTAATCGACCGCGACAATGGCTTTGGTGCGGGGAGTGATGCGCGCTTCAACCGCTTTGGGATCGATCAGCAGGGTTTCGGCTTCAACATCGGCGAATACCGGCGTGCCGCCCTGATAAAGCACCGCATTGGCGGTGGCGGCAAAGGTCATGGGCGGGACGATAACCTCATCGCCGGCCCCGATGTCCAGGGCATGCATGGCCGCATGCAGGGCGGCGGTGCCGTTGCAAACGACAACCGCGTGCTTTACGCCCGCCGCCAGGGCCAGGGCAGCCTCGAAACCCTCGACCATCGGACCCGTGGTGAGCCAATTGGAGCGCAGGGTGGTCAGGACGGATTCGATATCATCGGAGTCTATCTGCTGGCGGCCATAAGGGATGAAGGTTGAGTCCACGTCAGAGAATCTCCCTGCGTTCCCTGAGGCTTGGAACGCGCGTAGTTTTCGATGTGATCGCGTAATTGTTCTGCAGACAGCCAGTCGCTGTTGGTACCGCTGTTGTACTTGAAGCCGGCAGTACAGCGACGGCCCTTGAATTCCTGCATGAATGCATCCACATCCCATAGCCGCATCGATGGCAGGATGACGAAATAGTTATCAAACTCGACGGTGTTGTATGCGTCGGTTTCGGTGATCATTTCCTCGTGCAGCTTTTCCCCGGGACGGATGCCGACGATCTCCACGGGGAGCTCCGGTGCAATGGCCTTGGCCACGTCGGTGATGCGGTAGCTGGGGATTTTGGGGACGAATATTTCGCCTCCCCACATGCGGTCGAGGGCGTCCAGCACCATGTCGACCCCTTGCTGCAAGCTGATATTGAACCGGGTCATGCGGGTATCGGTAATGGGGATCGGCTCGCCGGCGTGCTTTTTCTTTAAAAAGAACGGGATGACACTGCCGCGGCTGCCCATGACGTTGCCGTAGCGCACCACCGAGAGACGGATATCGCGGGACCCGCGCATGTTGTTGGCCGCCACGAACAATTTGTCGGAACAGAGTTTGGTCGCGCCGTAGAGGTTGATCGGACCGGCAGCCTTGTCGGTGGAAAGCGCTACAACCTGTTTGACCTTGTTGTCGAAGCAGGCGTCGATCACATTCTGGGCCCCCAGGACGTTGGTCTGGATACATTCGAAGGGGTTGTATTCGGCTGCCGGAACCTGTTTCATGGCCGCAGCGTGGACCACAATATCGACCCCTTCCAGGGCCCGCTGAAGTCGATGAATGTCGCGCACATCGCCGATAAAAAAACGCAGCTGGGGATACTGCTCTCGGGGGAAATCCTCGGCCATTTCGAACTGTTTGAGCTCGTCGCGGGAAAGAATGACGAGTCGTTTTATGTCGGGGTAACGTGCCAGTACCGTTCTGGTAAAGGCACGACCAAAGGATCCGGTGCCGCCTGTGACCAGAATCGATTTACCGTTTAGCATGGGGCTCACCTCCCGCCAAAGTAATGCGGTCATTTATCGGGTTTTATTGCGATATTTGCGATGTCCAGGGTCTTTTGCAAAAAAAAGGCCAGGTACCTGCCGGGGAATGAATTTAGGCATGATTTTGGGTCGAGTATCGATTTGCACGGGGATTTTGGCGCCATAAACCGTCGATTGAAGCACCTCGAACCGCAGGGGAATGGATTCGCGGGGCATCTCTGCATAATTTGGTCAAAAATATGGCTGCCACGGAGATTGAAGGTTATTCGGACCTGAATTTAAGGATTAAACCTGGTTGTTGATTTCCACGCACCAAAAGAACATGGAATGGACCGATACCAGACTGCGGTGCGGAAGGGATGATGGGGGGCATTTTTGCAGTTATATGCCCGGAAGTGTACCGTCAAAAATACGACAAAGGTGCTTCCGCATAAATAATATTTCGGATTTCGACATGACCATGTTCCTAGCCGCAGGGGAGACCAAGAAGGTTGGCGGAGATCTCCAGTGCTTTTCTGGCGGCTTCGTTTGCAGGATCCTGATTCAGAATATGCTGGAATACAGTTTGGGCAGATTCGTGTTGGCCTTGCTGCTGGTACAGTTGGCCGACCTTGAGCAGCACCATCGAATCATCGGGAAACTGTTCCAGGTAATTTGCGTAGGCATCCAGGGCGGTTCTGGTCTGGCCGAGCATCTTTGCCAGATCGGCGTATTGCGCGAGATAAACTGGGGAATATCCCGCCAGACATTCCAGCGCAAGCAAGGCGTTCGGAGGGTTATCAAGGGCTAGGGAAAGGGAGGCGATGCGCAGTAGTGCGTCTTCCGCGACCTCCTCTGAAGCGGAATCCAGCACATTTTGATATTCCTCGAAGGCTTCCGCAAAATCCCCCTTGAGTTCGGCAAGATAAGCGGCCGCCAGATGGAAGATCGGTTTGTTGTTTTTCTGAGGCGAGGCAGCCAGCCCCTGCAGTATGCCTGATAAGGCTGTGCGGTCCTTGTTTTTGAAAAGGATCCTTACCCGATGCCGCGCCATTTGCGGTTCGGCATTGTATCTGGTGCCTTGCACGAGATAGTCGGCGTTTTTTGTAAGGCTGAGCGCGAACTCCCTGCGGATATCGGCAAGGCGGGGATCCATTGCATCCGCATCTTCCCCGGTGCCATGGTGATGGCGCCGGAGCCATAGCAAAGCACGTCCGGCCTCCCCGTCGAGTCGCCAGGCATCGACAAGCCGCGTCAGATCAGCTCGGGGATTTTCCTCTTCCATCCGTAATTCGACCCGCCTTATGGCCGATGCGATGAATTGAAGCATTTGCGCGGCACTGTCCATATACGCCTGATAGTAAATACGACCGGTTTCCTCGATCTGCTCATCGGTCCATTCCTGCGAACTGTCAGGGCGGGCAATCTTGACAAACTGGCGCAATCCCGCTTCTCTGACAAGATTGGCGTAGGCCGCAACGGGGGGGCGGCTCAGCGCTTTTTCCACCTTGTCCATACGGATTTTATATTTGTAATCCGCCTGCATGCCGTTGCGTCCGAACAGGCCCTCATTGCATCTAAGCCCTTCTCTGGCCAGCTTCCGGATTTTTATGACATTTTTTTCGGCAAGGCGCAGCTTCGCCGCAAGCGCATTGAAGTAGTTCTTCCGGATCGTCGTGTCTTCTTCAGGAAGCACCCGTCTGATTTCATCCCATGCGGTTTCGGTCAAGGGGGCAAAGCGGATGTTTTCCAGGGGCATGTGTTCGATATGGGGAATTTTGGCCGCCAGGGGAGTCGGATTGATGGCGCGGCAACCGTTTTGCAAAGCCGCCCCGGCCAGCTGTCCCAGCGAGGTGATCGCTTCGGCCATGGCCCTGGATGTAAAGGTTCTTATCCCTTGGTTGGTTTCAACTTGGGCGTCGAACTGGTTGAATTGAGGGCCGGCTTGACGTTCGTAACTGCCCTTGGCATGGGAATACCCTTCCGGGCTGAAACAGAGATCGACCCCCGCAAGGATGATCTGATCGAACCCCATCTGCATGGCAGTCGAAAAAGCCGCGTTGGTGACTGTGGGACCGGGGGCGTTGAGAAAGGTTTCGGTGGAGGTTTCCTGCCACGGAAACCGATTGCCGATAAATGCTGTCGGACCTTGCCATTGGCTTAAAAGTTGGGGCACGACATGGAAACTGTTGACAAACAGAGTCCTTTCCCCGAAAAACAGCATTTCTTTGCTGACATCGAAACTGGCCGGCTGGGGATCGACGGAAAAGAAAATATCCGGTACCAGATCCACCTCCTTGAGGCGACGTGCGATACGGGAGACCGCCAGCACCACCAAATGGTCCCGATGTTCTTTTACCCACGGCAGATGGTCATCTAACGAGGGGCCGCCGGCTAAAAGAACGGCTGTCTTGCCGACGAACAGATTTTTCAGACAGGCGGCGGAAACGCGGTTTTCCGTGAGGTTTTCCAACTGACGGGCAATAAAGATGTGGCTGCCCAACTGGACTTTGATCTGCCAGGCAAATGCATCGATAAAATCCCTGGCCAGCCAATATAACTCGGCGTAATCGGGCAGGAAAGAATCGACCGCCGCGAGAGATTTCCAGATGAGGATTTTTTCCGTGTAGAGGTAATTCTGGAATTCGAACAGATCGGCTGTTTGCTTAAGCTGATCGATGGGGACGCAGGTGATTCTTTCCTGAAGCTCCTCCAGTAATCCGTCCTGTTTCAAGCGTTGGATGACGTGGGGGAGTTCTATGAATACATAACGAGAGGCGTCCGGAATGGTCGTGGCATTCAAATGTCTGAGCAGCAGCCCTGAGTCTGTGCCTACCAGGATATGCAGGGTCTTTTCGGTAAAGAGCCCCTCGCCAAACTGTTTTTTGTACCGGTCGTGGGCACCGATACGGCGGAATGTGTCGCGATTGACCGGATACAAATAGCGATCCCCGAATTCGTTGGAGATAAACGGTCCAAGATCGATGGTAGCAAGATTGTCCACAAACGCCTCTTTTCGTGCAGTTAATCGTTTAACAGGCCAGTTGGCAGGAGTTTGGGCAAGAGCTCATGTTCCAAAAGGTCGGCAACGCCGATGGGGTCCTGACGCGCTTGGGCATCGAAGGTTTGTTGCAGGAGCGCCGCCAGGTCTGCAAGGATTTGTTGGGGAAGACTGCTCAGGTTTCGTCCCAGGTGATCGATAATCGATACAAGTTCTTCACTGGCTTCGGCCTCACGTCCGAGTCGGAAAGCAGCGGCCGCATGCAAAAGGGCAGTCCTGGACAGACGGATATCCGGGGTCATGGCAACTCCGACAGCGGGGTAGTGTGCAGGATCGCCGCTCCTTTGGGGCTGGCGTTGAGAAATTTTATGCCGCGTTTTCCCGCCAGGAAACCCTCCAGATCCCGCAGGTAGGCGCGCATGCTGGGGATGGTCGATACGCGCTCTGCGTAGCCATTAAGTACCCAGTGACTGCCCTGGACGGGGCGTGCCTGGGTACAACCGGAGACATGACTGTGCCCACCGGGATAGGAGAAATCGGCACCGGTCAGGATGACGTTTTCCGTACTCAGGCGGGTTGCGAGGTCGATGGTCGGATGAATGACGCTGCCGGAGGAAAACAGGCGTTGCTTGGCCTGCAGGCCAGCTATCCCGGCATAGACAGGTGCCACGGAACAGGCGACATACCGGCGCCCCGGCCAGTGCCTGAGAAGCTCGGTCTGCACCACCGGAAAATAGACAAGGCAGGTGCGTTGAAGCAGCGCCGGGTCGACTTCCGCAAAGAACAGGTCATAGATATCGGCATGCCCGTCGATGGCCACCACGATGTCGGGCACGATGCCGGCCTGCATCAACGGTTTCAACGCGGCGTCGACGGCGATGATCGGACCCGGCTTGTGGTCTCTCATCCATCCGTATTGCTCGCTCAGGGTGGGACCGGCCGCGGCGACGACAACCGTGCGGGAGCGCAGTTTCGCCGTCAGTTCATCGATTGAGAGGTCCCTCGCCACATAAACGGCATTGTCGGCCAGACGTTTTTGCAGGTGTGGATTGTCCGCCTGGTGGCGTTTGCGGATAAACGGCGTGGCCAGCTCCAGGCATACCAGGTCGCGCAGTCTGCCGGCCGAATCGGCAGCCAGTTGCAGGCAGGCGGGGGCTGCGGCAAAGGGTTTGTGCAAGCGGTCTGTGGGGCTGGCGGCGACCAGCGTGACGCGTGGGTCGTCCAGCCAGTCGCGGTGATCGAAAAAGTACAGGCTCAAGGCGGCAACGGCACAGTTCATGACCACTACCGTTAACTCTTTAAGATTCTTCCGGGACAGCAGAACCCGCGGGATATCGCCCAGGGCCATGCCGTACACCCAGGCACACGGGCTTTCCGGTGGGATTTGGGAGGCCTGCAGTTGCGCTTCCTTGCCACGATCATAGGCGCTGGTCAGGTGGATGCCATCGACAAATAGCGTTTGTGTGAGTTTTTGTACCAATGAGAAAGGCGGCAGGGTATCCGCCGCCTTTTCGATGCTTTCGGCTAGATCCGGCCAACGTCGGGACAGAATGGCAAAGTTGCCCGCCATAAATTCCGGCAAAGTCGCCGTATCCGAAGAGCCGTGCCCCGAAAGCGTACAGGCTTCGGCCTGGTTTTGTGTGTTCTCCATGGTCGATGCCAACCGTCCCGGCTTACGCCGGCAACGGCTCCCGCGTCTTGTACTGGCTGTTTTCCAGCGCAACCTGGATCGCGCGGTTGGTGGACGGCGCGAACAGGATGGGTGCCATGAGATTCAGCGTTACCTTGCGATCCGGCGGCACGGTTACAACTGCCAGGGCATGGCACTCATCGCCGTCTTCGATGCCAAGTTTGATGCGCTCGCGCCGGTCGGGTACCACCTTGTAGTCGAGAAAAAAGTTGGTCGGGTCGGTCAGTACAAAGGCGATCTCGGGATCGTCGACGCTCTGGATCCAGAACAGCGGACCGTTTTTACGGTTGGGCATGACGATGAAGTCGCGCAGGGTTTCGAAACCGATCAGCCCTTCGGCAAACAGTACGGTGTTGGCCGGATCGTATTCGACCTCGCCAAAGCGTGTCATGATGGTTTTTTTCATAACGACTCCTTTTTCACCATGGCTGTCGTCAACATATCGAGATCGGCAAGGTTCCACTGGCTGGCCTCCCTGTTTTCAAGGCAGATGCGATCGTAGATTTCCTGGCGGTAGATTTTTTTATCGGCCGGGGCTTCGATACCGATGCGGATACCGACCCCCTTTGTCTCTATGAATGTGATTTTGATATCGTCTCCGATGACGATGCCTTCACCGGGTTTTCTGGTCAGTACCAGCATATCGCCCTCCATGGCTGCGCTGGGCCCTTCTCCAAGGGCCTTCGGTTTCGGTTGCCGTCAGCGGCTCGCAAAAAAGCCTGCGACGGTTGGCCGGATGAAATGTTTCAGGGGTTGCGGGCCTGTCAGAGGTAGTCGAGGATGGACAAATTACTGATCTTGGCCGTGACACTCAGGGCTGCTTGCAAGGCTTGTTCCTGTTGGGCCAGATTGGAGTAGGCTTCGACCAGATCGGCATCCCGATAATTGGAGAGTTTGGCGGCCATATTGTCGGTGAAATCCTGCATGCGAATGCCGGCTTCCTCCACCCGCATGGCGGTGGTGCCCATTTTGCCGCGGGCGCCGCGCACCTGGTCGGCACCTGTTTCCAGGTCATCCAACCTGGACAGGGCCTGCGTTGTATCCATGGCGCCCAGATTTTGCTCCAGGTCACTGAGCAGGGCAAAAATGTTGATGCCGCCACCCTGACCCTGGAAAAGTTCGGATCCGGTCAAATTGGTGACAACTTTTTGACCCGGACCTATCTGCAGCTCCACATGATTGTCGTCGCCCTGGTAATTGTCAGGGTCGGTGGGATCGGGGAAGGGCAGGGTGTTCCCGGCGAAGCCGGAAAACAGGTACTTGCCATCCACCTGGGTATTGGCCAGGGCAAAGGCTTCTTCCTTCAGGCTGCCCATCTGCTGGGCAAACGCGGATAGATCGCCTTCTCCCAGCGAACCGTTGCCAGCCGCCACCACCAGTTCCTTTGCCCGCACCATGAGGTTCTCAAGCTGGTCCAGGGACGAATCGAGGTTGCCGAGCTGACTCGAAGCCGAAGCGATGGTGTTTTGATAGGCTTCGCCGCTGCGAATCTGACCCTGGGCGGAAAGAACCGAGGCCACGACCGAAGGATTATCCGAGGCCTTGTTCAGCTTGATGCCGCTGGCGGCTGTTTCCTGGTATTGCTGCAGCTTGGCGCTTGAGCGGCTGACCTGAGATTGCAGGGTCCGGTATGTGGCGGTCAAGGTGGTTTTCATCGCCTGCCTCCTAGGTCATGCAGGGTAATGGCTTCAGCTATCGCTTGATCGACAGTACGGTGTCCATCATTTCATCAACAGTTGTCAGCAGTTTGGCGGATGCTTCAAAGCCGCGTTGGTACTGGATGAGATTGATCATTTCCTCTTCCAGCGACACGCCGACTTTACTGTCGTGCAGGTTCTTCAGCTGCAGCATGGTATCTTCCAGGCCGGAGACGGAGAGTTGGTTCTGCGCGCTTTCGATGCCGACGGTGGAGGCGATTTTGGCGTAAAATGTCCCGAAACTGTGGGTGCCGTCAATGGTCTTGG
This sequence comes from Pelobacter sp. UBA6093, assembly GCA_002435955.1. Taxonomy (GTDB): domain Bacteria; phylum Desulfobacterota; class Desulfuromonadia; order Desulfuromonadales; family Syntrophotaleaceae; genus Syntrophotalea. The sequence continues at coordinate 21,680 of DIWZ01000011.1, read as the reverse complement.
AGTCTTTCAGGGCCGCCATGAGCAGGGCGTTGCGATTGTCGCCGCTGGCGGTCGATTGCCCCGCGGCCACCTGGTCACTGTCGGTCAACGCCACTTGGATGCCCGCCGCGGCGCCGGTCCAGGGATCGGCTGCGCCGCCGGGCAGGGGGAGGCTGAAGAAGTCCAGTCCGCTGGAGCCATCGAGGCCGGTACCGCCGGCATGCAGGGCATTGACTTCGCTGGCCAGGCTGTAGGCCAATTTATCGAGATCGCTGGCGACTTGGGGGATGAATTCGTCCCGCAGGTAAAGCAGGCCTTTGAATTCACCGCCGAGGCTGCCGCTGTCCACCGGGCGGGTGGTGCTGCCAAGGTTCAATTGCAAGGCGGTGCCAGTTGCGGTAGCGGTGGATTCCAGGGAAAAGGCTTGATTGCCGCTGACCAGGGGCAGGCCGGTGGGCAGTTGCACATTGACACTGCCGTCCTTGTTTTCGTAGGACTGAGTGCCGAGGCTGAACGACAGCTCTTCAAGCAGGGCATCGCGTCCGTCGCGGTCGGCATTGGCGTTGATGCCGCTGGCCTCGATGGTGGTGATGCGCTGGTTATATTCGGCGACCTGCTGCAGCTTGAGATTGATCTCGCCAAGTTTGGAGGTCAGGGAACCGTCCACCTGCAGGGTTAGTTCGGCCAGGTCCCGGGACATGGCGTGGAAACTGTCGGTGAGGAGCGAACCGTACTGCAAGGCGCTGTCCCGCTCCACTGACCCTTCGGGTGTGACCGCCAACTGTTGCCAGCTTTCGAAAAACTGATCGATTTTGGCGGTGAGGTTGTTGTCACCGATATTGAAAATGGTTTCCAGTTCGGCAAGGGGCGTGGCTTGCGCCGACTGTTCGCCAAGCGCGGCACTTTTGCCAAGAATCTGACGACTCAGAAACGTGTCTTCGGCACGCTGGATGTTGTTCGCGGTGACGCCGCGTCCGATTTGAAACCCGCGAAAATTAAGAGCTGGAACCGTACCCAGATCGACACTTTGACGGGAATAGCCCACGGTATTGACGTTGGCGATATTGTTGCCCGTCACGTCGATCAGCGTCTGATGCGTGGTGAGGCTGTTTTTCCCCAAGTTCAAAACATCGCTAAGGCCGGCCATGTCAGATCCTTCCCGAGAGCAGAGCGCCGCCGTGGGTCACCAACCGGGGAGCGGCTCCGGCACCATACAGGGTGTTGGAGGTTTGCTGGCCGAAAAATCCCATCAGATCCCGGACCCAGCGCAAGGCTGCCCAGAACAGGTAGGCATTGCGGCGGTTCTCTTCGCGAACCGTTTTGGCCAACTCCTGGATCTGCGGATCGACAAGGTTTTCCTCCTGCAGATCCATGCGGGAGAGCAGCTGCTCTTTTTCCCGCACCGTAGCCAGCATCTCTTCGATGCGCAGAGCCTTGGCATGTTCCCGTTCCTCAAGGATCAGGCCATGCAGTTGATGCAGTTGCCGGGTAATATCCGGAGTCATTATTTCACCTGATTTTCCGCTAGAAATTTGAGCAGGCTGGTCGCCACTTTGGTGGCGTCCGGACTGTAGCTGCCATCGGCGATCTGCTCTTTCAGCGACTGCAGTTTCTCAGCGCGCGCGGTTTCGGTAGTGGCGGAGACTTCCTTGGCCCGCATGGTTTCCGCGATGACCGAGGAAAACTGCACCCGGTCGATGCCGGTTTGCGCGGCCGCGTTGCCTTTTTGGGTTTTTGCATTATTTTTGACCCTGTTGAGGGGGTCAATGCCACCCAAGCCGTTGCCGTTGATTTTTATCGTCATGGTTCTATCCTCCCTACTAGGAGCCTGTCGGACTATCCATGNNGAGCTAAAATCTGTTCTCAAACATCCAAATTTTCGCTTCGGCCCGTATAGTCCGACAGGCTCCTAGCCGGATTTACGATGCCGATGATGAAGACATCAGCCAGGCTGAAAGGGGTGCTGGTGAAAAAAAGAAAGGTTGTGCATCCCGATCAGGGGTTTCCTATAACCTGTATCGGCAGGTGGGTTCAAGAACTTTAGGATTTTTTTGCAAAAAGGGACCGAGTAAAAAAACCGGTTCGAGAATCAATCCCCGGATTGCGCCGGCAGGTTTTTGGACAATTGTCTGAAGAGGCTTTCGGCGAGGCCGATCCCCTGACTGCGTGACATCTGCATGGCCACTTCCTGATCCATGAGATCCTGGAACATTTCCCGGTCGCTGCCTTCATCCAGCAGGCCGTCCTTGGGCACCGTGGAGCGCATTTCCTTGAGCATGGTTTTGAGCATGATCGCTTCAAAATCCTGGCAGCTCTTACGCAAACCCGCAGCTTCGTCCTGCTTATTGGAAGAAATGTTCCGAGTTTGCCCACCAAAAGCGGCAACGGTGACAGCAGGATTGATGATGTTCGACATGCTCGCAACTCCCGAAATTGTGTCCGGTTGGGATGAATCCCGAACCAGAATGACTGTTAAGACCTTTTCGGCAGCAGAAGAGGAAAAATTTAGGAAGAAAGGAGAAAGACGGGGGCGGCTATCGGTTATTGGCTAACGGCTATCGGTTAACGGTTAACGGTTAACGGTTAACGGCTAACGGCAATCGGCAATCGGCAATCGGCATCAACCGACCACTGACCACTGACCACTAACGCTTTTATCCTTACAAAACAACCATTTCCGCGTGCAGGGCGCCGGATGCCTTGATGGCTTGAAAGATGGCGATGAGATCACGCGGCGTGGCACCGATGGCGTTAAGCGCCTGGGCGACGTCACCGATGCTGACGCCCATTTCCATGACAATCAGGTTGCCGGCTTCTTCACTGACCTCCATGGTGGTGTCGGGGACCACCACGGTTTCTCCCTTGGAGAACGGCATGGGCTGCGATACCTGATCCCTTTCGGTGATGACAAGATTGAGATTGCCGTGGGAGACCGCAACGGTGGCGATGCGCACATCTTCTCCCATGACGATGGTGCCGGTTTTTTCGTTGACCACGATACGGGCCATGCTGTCGGGGCGGACGCTGAGACTTTCAAGAGCGGCGATAAAATTCACCGATCGGCCCCGTTGAGCTTCGGGGATCGTGACGCTGAGGCTGCCGCTATCTTCGGCGCGGGCCAGGGGTTGTTTGAAGTGGCTGTTAATAGCCTCGACCATGCGCGTCACGGTGGTAAAGTCGGGATTTGTCAGTTGATAGCGGAGTTCCGCATCGGGGTTGAGCATGAAGGGGACTTCCCGCTCAACCAGGGCACCGCCGGGGATGCGGCCGACAGTGGGGTGGTTTTTCTGCACCGTGGCGGCCTTGCCGCCGAACGCCAGACCGCCCACGGTCAGCGGCCCCTGAGCCACGGCATAGATCTGCCCGTCGGGACCCTTGAGAGGCGTCATGAGCAGGCTGCCGCCCATCAGGCTGTCGGCATCGCCGATGGAGGATACCAGCACGTCGATGTTGGATCCGGTTTTGGAAAACGCCGGCAGTTCCGCTGTTACGATGACGGCAGCGACATTGTCCACCTTGACGTCATTGGCGGCCACCGTGACCCCGAGACGTTCCATCATGTTGACCAGCGAACGCACGGTAAATCGAGTGCTGGCGCTGTCGCCGCTGCCGTTGAGACCGACCACCAGCCCGTAGCCGACCAGTTGGTTGCTGCGTACCCCCTGCAGACGGGCAATATCCTTGATCCGGGTAGCACTGGCCGGCGTACTGAAGACGCACAAGGTCAGGCCAAGGCAGAGAAGGGCAAGCATATGACGCAGCATAAATGGAATCCTTAAGGATGATAGCTTAAAAAGGCGCATTATTACCACGAAGGACACGAAGATCACGAAGAGAGACGTAAAACCTATTGTCCTGGATTCGGTTATTCTTCGTGTCCTTCGTGCTCTTCGTGGTGAAACGCCCGACGGTTCCAGGGGTGACTTTTTGCACCGCCATTAAATCTATGATCTGGTACCTTAAACCTCAGCACTCAGCACTTACGCCTTAAAACGGCCAGACGTGGTCGAGGACCCGGGTCATCCAGCCGGGGCGTTGCTTGTCGCTGATTACCCCTTTGCCGGTATAGGCGATCTTGGCATCCAGAATTTGTGCGGAGCTGACGATATTCTGGGATGATATATCCGAAGGGCGGATGATCCCTTCCAGCAGGATGATCTGGTCTTCGTTGTTGACGGTAACGGTCTTGCCCCCGGCGATACAGAGGTTGCCGTTGGGCAATTCCTCGATGACCTGCGCGGTCAGGGTGGCGACCAGGTCTTCCTTGCGCGAGGTACTGCCGGAGCCGTCGAAATCGTTTTTGTAGCTGGTATTGACCAGGCTGGTCGGGTCGATGAATTTGTTGATGTTGGCGATATTGCCTTCGATGCCGAAGAAATTGGTGATTCCGGCGGACATGCTGCTGGAGCGTCCGGTGGCGGTGCTGGCTTCTTTGCTGGCGCTGGCTTTTTCGTAAATCGCAACGGTAACGATATCACCCACATGCCGGGCCTTGTTGTCGCGGAACAGACTGCCGCGCCCTTCGGTCCACAAGGATCCGGGGGCTTGCGGCTGTTCGACTTGTACCTGGCGTGCGGCGATGATCGAATTTTTGGCCTGGGTCTCTGCAAGTCGGTTGGAGGTGCTGCTGCAGCCGACCATCAGCAGCAGGCCCGGTACGGCCAGCCAGGGGTGCATAGAGCGTCTCATGTTATAACTCCACTTCCACCGAAGAGGGCGCTGTAACGCGGCAGAAAATCTCTTTTTGGGAATTGATGTTCTTCACCCGGATGGTATCGTCCTCGGCCCCGTTTTCCTGGGCCAGGCCCCGCGCGGTTACTGTCAGCGTGCCTTTACTAGCGGTGATGGTGACCATCTCGCCGCGTTTGACCATGGGCGGGGTTTCCAGTCCCGAGCGTATAAAGGGAGCTCCCATGCGAATCGAGCGCCGCAATTTCTTGCCGACCAGTTCCTGGGCATCGAGACAAGGGTTGCGCAGGGTTGCCAGATCCATGGTGACCATCCTCAGATCTTCGGGGTTGAGGATGGTCCCGCGTGGCAGGTCGTCTGCCGCGATCGCCACCGGTGCCAGTGCTTCCAGGTCGACGGACAGGGTCATGTTCTTGACGACCCTGCCATCCGAACGCAAGATGAGGTTGAAGCGGCGACTGTCGAGCAGGCGCGGGCTGGAGGGGGTAACCTCCCATTGCAGACGGCCGGCCTCGACTTCGAACGGCGCAATACTCTGGATATTGCGCAGCCTCAGTTCCATCTGCGCATAGCGCTGCTGCTGTTTTTGCACAAAGGTGGACAAGACTTTGCGGATCTCTGCATCGCCGAGCTTGACGGTCGGAGCGTTGGCGCCCGCCGTGTGCGGCAGTGTCAGGGTCAAAAGAAAAATCAGCAATAAACCTGTCCGTTGCGCAAAAGCCATCCCGATTATCCCTTACACGAGGTTGTTGGTCATCTGCAGCATTTCATCGGCGGTTTTGATGGCCTTGGAGTTGATTTCGTAGGCGCGCTGACCGGCGATCATGTTGACCATTTCTTCCATGATGCTGACGTTGGAGCCTTCCAGAAATCCTTGGGACAGGCTGCCGAAACCGTTTTCGCCGGGATTGCCGGTCACTGGCGCACCGGTGGTCGGGGTTTCGGTAAACAGGTTGTGACCGATGGCGTTGAGACCGGCCGGATTGCTGAAGCGGGTCAGGGAGATGGTCCCGACCTGGGTGGGAGTGCTCTGGCCATCGAGCAGCACCTCCACCGAACCGTAGCTGCCGATCGATACTTGGGTGGCGTTTTCAGGGATGATGATTTCAGGCGAAAGAGGGTAGCCGTCCGAGGTCACCAGGCGACCGGTGCCGTCCTTTTTGAAGGAACCGGCACGGGTATAAGCCTCATCGCCGTTGGCCAGGGTGACCTGGAAAAACCCCGATCCCTCGATGGCGACATCGAGGTCGTTGCCGGTTTGCTGAAAGTCACCGGTAGTGAAGACTTTCTGAATGGAGGCTACGCGCGAACCGAGGCCGACCTGGATGCTGGTGGGTTGTTCGATCCCCGAGTTGGCATCCGCGCCTGCCATCTTGACGGTCTGGTAAAGGATGTCCTGGAAATCGGCACGGCTTTTTTTGAAACCCGTGCTGTTGACGTTGGCCAGGTTGTTGGCGATCACATCCATGTTGATCTGCTGGGCTTCCATACCGGTTGCCGAGGTCCATAACGACCTGATCATATCGGAAACTCCTTTGCGCCGCAGCGCGCTATTCGCTCAGGTTCTCACGCTGCAACCTGAATGTTTGAAAATGGTTAAACCGGAAAGCTGTCAGATTATTTATCCCAACGTGCCGAGTTTGTTCGCCTCACCGGCCAGGGAGTGATAAGTTTTAAGCATTTTCTGGCAGGCTTCAAAAACGCGGGTCGATTCGACCATGTGACTCATCTCCTGCATCAGATTGACGTTGGACCCTTCCAGGTGCCCCTGAAAGATATGGGGATCCGACACCATCACTTCCAATTGACGCTCTTCCTCGCGCGGGATGGTAAATTGCCCGCCACCCTGGCGTGTAAGGACAGACGAATCGTCAAAGGTATACAGGGGGATCTTTGCTCTCTGGCCATCTTCCATCAGAATGGTACCGTTTTCGGCGATGGTTACGTCGGGGCCGGTCAAGGTAATGGGCCGCCCGTCCTCGCCCAGCAGGGCCATCCCCTGGCTATTGATCAATTGCCCCTCGGAGTCCAGTCGCAGGTTTCCCTGCCTGGTGTAGTAATTATTGCCGGCATCGTCCTGAACCTTGAAAAATCCTTCCCCCTGAATGGCTATGTGAGTCGGCACGCCGGAAGGGGAAAGGGTACCTTGGGAAAAATCGGTAAATCCTTGTTCGATTTCTGCCAGATTGACACGCTCGAGCACTTCGCCGGTCTGGGCCCGTTCCAACATGGTCTTGAACACCGATTGGCCTTTTTTGAAGCCCACGGTCTGATTGTTGGCCAGGTTATGGCTGATGGTGTCCATCATTTGCTGACGTACCAGCGCCCCCGACAGGGCGACATAGGTTCCTCGATTCATAGCAGCCTCTTTTTGTTCGGTTGGTCGATGCATCCCTATCGACCTTTGCGCGGCTTTCCTTTAGTTTTTTCAGTGGCCAATCAATCCCTGACGCCGCTGGTACAGCAGCCCGATGCAACCATGGCGAACGGTGCGACAATGCCGGGCCGGCTTGCCCGACTGAGGCTGATGAGCTGTCTGACTTCGGCGGGGGGGAGCGTCAGAAGGTCGGCTATCTGTTGTGCCGGCATGCCCTGCGCCGCCATTTCGGCCGCCAGTTTGTATTTGTCGGGGGTCGGTCGTTGCGGTTGGCTCTGTTGCAGGCGCTGCCTGAGAGTGGCTTGCAGCAGGGGCGTCTGAAAATCGGGAAGGTCCTCGGGCTGTACGGGCGCAGCCGTTTCAGAGACCCGGTGATTTTTGATCTGCTGTTGCAGGTGCCTGAGGCGCAATGCCAGCACGATGGCGGCACAAACGCCTGCCACTCCGATAACGGCAGTCAGCATGAGTGGTATCAGCAATGGTGGCATGGTGGCTAACGGGGCGACAAGGGGTGCCCGACTCCTTCGGTTTGAGTCCGGTTGATGGAGGTCTTGAGCTTCAGCAGGGCCTGGCTGTGCAGTTGCGATATGCGTCCTTCCGAGAGTTCCAGAACTTCCGCGATCTCTTTCTGGCTGAGTTCTTCATAGTAGTAGAGGGAAATAACCAGCCGTTCCTTTTCCGTCAGGCGCTCGATTTGACGGGCCAGTTCCTGAGTCAGTTGACTGTTTTCAATCATTGCCAGAGGGTTTGGGCTGTTTTCGTCCTCGATGCTGTCCATCAGGGTCGGGCCATCGGTAGTGTCTTCGATCGACTCATGCAGGCTGACGCACCCAAGATAGCTGACTTCACCCAGCATCAAGCGGTAATCCTCCAGGTTCATTTCCAGGTCGGCGGCGATTTCCTCTTCTTCCGGAGGACGTCCGAGGCGCTTTTCCAGATCTGAGATAGCTTTACAGATGCGCGATTGTTTTTGCCGCAGCGAGCGGGAAAACCAGTCCATGCGGCGGACTTCGTCAAGTACAGCGCCACGCATGCGTTTTTCGGCAAAGGTCTTGAACAGGACGCCCAGGCTCGGTTTGAAACGATTGGCGGCGTCTACCAGCCCCACCATGGAAGCGCTGGCGATGTCTTCGCGGGTCATGAAGGCCGGTACCTGACTTACCATGCGTTCGGTCAGAAAGCTCACCATGTGCAGATGGCTTTTGATCAGGCGATCCTTTTCATCCGCTCTGACGGGGGCATATACAGGTCCCAGATTCATGGCATATCCCTTCCGCCGGCAGAAAGCAGGCGTTTCCAGAAAAACTGCAATGTGCCTTTGGGCTGGATGTCCGCAGGGGCATCGATAATGTTTCTGGCAAATCCGGTAAATGCGTTGCTGGTTTTGCTGCCGGGATAGATTTCAACCATGGGGCTTTGCCGGCGGATCGACTCGCGCAGCCGTTTATCGAACGGGATACAGCCCAGATAATCGATGCTGATGGACAGGTATCGATTGGCTACCGTGGTCAGTTTCTGGTAAACATCCAGTCCTTCGCCGGTATTGCTGACCGAATTGACGATCAGTTGGAACTGCTTCTGGTGGTAGCGGGTGGACAGCAATTTCATCAGGGCGTAGGCATCGGTAATGGCCGTCGGTTCAGGACTGGTGATGATGAAAATATCCTGGGCGGCGACGGTAAAGTAGGTCACGTTTTCGGAAATCCCGGCTTCGGTATCGATGAGCACCACGTCGAAATCTTCCTGCAGGCCATCCAGGTCTTCGATCAGACGCATGCGTTGCCGGGAGTCGAGACGAGTAAATTGCTGGACTCCCGAACCGGCCGGCAATATCTTGATCCCCCAGGGGCCTTCGACCATGATCTCTTCGAGGGATTTAAGACCCTCAAAAAAATGGTTGAGGTTGTAACGGGGATTGAGGCCGAACACCACATCGATATTGGCAAGCCCCAGGTCGGCATCGATGATCAGCACCTTTTTGCCAAATTGCGCCAGAGCATAGGCCGTATTGGCCACCACCGCGGTTTTTCCCACGCCGCCTTTGCCGCTGGCAACCGCAATGACGCGGGTCGGAGGGGGCGTCGTCTCTTCATCCCGCTCGGAATGGAACTCTCGCATGCCGCGCAACGTTTCAGCCTGGTCGGTAGTTTCGTAATAAGTCGTCATACGGCTTTCTCTCGATAGCTGCCGGTAATGAATCCGGTTATGGCTTCAGCATCCGCTTCCATCAAATCTTCCGGAACGCGCTGTCCATTGGTGAGAAACGACAATGGGAGTTGTTGCGTCAGTGAAATATTGAGCAAGGTGCCACATTGTTCACATTCATCCAGTTTGGTAAAAACCAGACTGTGCAGAGGAATACGACTGAAACGATGCACAACTTCGGATAACTCCCGATCGCGGGTGGTGGCGGACAGCACCAGATGATTTTCCGTCTGCGCATGCCCCAGAAAAGCGGCCAATTCGGTAATGCTCATATCATCGCGGGGACTGCGCCCCGCGGTATCGATGAGGATAAGATCCTTGTCCCGATGCCGCGCGATGGCCTGTTGCAGCTGCTCTGGAGTGGTAACCACTTCCACCGGCAGATTCATGATTTCGCCGTACACCTTGAGTTGCTCCACGGCGGCAATGCGGTATGTGTCGATGGTGATGAGGGCGATGCGGGAGACCCCCTGCAGCAACTGACTGGCCGCCATCTTGGCAATGGTGGTGGTTTTCCCCACCCCGGTCGGGCCCACCAGCGCGATGCGTTTTTGCTGGCCTGCAACCGGTTGGAACGGGCAGACGACGCTTACCAGTCTGCCAATGGAATCGCCGAGGAATTCCCGGATACCTTGCGGATCACCCAGTTGCCTGGGGGACAGTTTTTCCCAGGCGTATTGCTCAAGGGTCGCGGCAGCTTCGCCGCAAATGCCCAGCCGGTCGAGTTCGTTTTGCAGCAGGCTCATCTCCTGCACATCGACGCCTTGCACCACCTTGCGCGGCGGTGCCGCTACAACAGGCCGCTGCGCCGGTGTTTCGGCAGGTTTGGCCAGTTGCCGCACCAGGGCTTTGAGTTCGTCGATTTCATTGCGAACATCCTTGAGGCTGTCATCGGGCGGCTTTACCCCCTGAATGTGCTGGTTGTAGCTGGAAATGGCGGATTGTCGCGGTTGCTGCCAGAGATCCTGATAGTTCAGATCATCCTGCTGCGTGGTTGCTGGGGGCTCGGGTGCCGTGACTGTCCGGCCGAATTCCTCTGCATCAGCCGAATCGATGGCGGCGGTCACTTCGCAGATCGGTTTGCGGAAAACCCCCAGTCCGCTTTTACGCACGGTGCGCGTTGACAGGATCAATGCGTCAGGGCCCAGTGCCTCCTTGACCTTTTTCAGGGCCAGGGGCATGGTTTCAGCTTCAAAAATTCTAACCAGCATGGATACTCACCATTCCTACCGATTGCACCCTCAGATGAGGGGCGATTTCATTATGGGACAGGCACACCAGGGTGGGCAGGTAGCGTTCGGTCAAGCGCTTGACATGCGGTCGAATCGATGGCGGGCAGAGGAGCACCGGGGTCATGCCGCCGTCCAGGGTCTGCATGGCATCGGCCAGGCTTTCCAGCAGTGCCTGTGCCGTACCAGGGTCAAGCGCCAGATAGCTGCCTTCGCTGGTGCGATGCACCGACTGCTCGATGGTTTCTTCGAGCTGCCGTTCCAGGGTCATCAATTCGAGAAGTTCGTCGTTTTGGGCATGTCGGCCGCTGATGGCGCGGGCCATGGACTGGCGCACCTGCTCGGTGAGCAGGTCGGGGTCCTTGGAGGCGCCGCCCCAGTCGGCAAGGGTCTCCAGAATAGTCCGCAGATCCCGGATGGAAACCTGTTCGCGAAGCAGATTCTGCAGAACTTTCATGATACATCCCAAAGGCAAAAGGTGCGGTGTCAGCTCCTCGACAAGTTTCGGGAAGCTCTTGCCAAGGTTGTCTAGCAAGTTCTGTACCTCCTGACGACCGATCAGTTCATGAGCATGTCTTTTTATGATTTCAGTAATATGGGTGGTGATCACCGTGGTGCCGTCGACCACCGTGTACCCGGCAATCTGGGCTCGTTCCTTGAGATCTTCGCCGATCCAGGTAGCCGGCAGGCCAAAGGCCGGTTCGGTGGTTGCCACCCCCTTGAGGGGTTCGGTAGCGATGCCGGGGTTCATGGCCAGATGGTGGTTGGGGAGAATCTCGCCACTGGCGATGCGCATCCCTTTGAGCAGTACCGCATATTCGTTCGGTTTGAGCTGCAGGTTATCCTTGATATGGATGGGGGGGATGATAAAGCCGAAATCCAGGGCGAACTGCTTGCGGATCGAACGGATGCGTGGCAATAACTCGCCATTCTGGTTGGCGTCCACCATAGGGATCAACCCGTATCCGACTTCCAGTTCCAGCAGGTCGACGGACAGCATTTCTTCGTAATTGTCTTCCTGCACGGCCGCTGGACGCCGTTCTTCCTGGGTGCGAGCAACCTCTTCATCGGCCTGTTCTTTTTGCACTTTGAAGGCGACAAAACCAAGTCCCGCGGAGATCACCAGGAAAGGAACCGTCGGCATGCCGGGGATCAACGCGAAGGCCAGCAGAATACAGGCGACCACCCAAAGTGCCTGGGGATGAATCGTGAATTGCGATTTCAGCGAGGCGCCGAAATTCTGCTCGCCAGCGGTGCGGGTGACCAGGATGCCGGCGGCAGTGGAGATGATCAGGGCCGGAATCTGCCCCACCAGCCCGTCGCCGACGGTAAGAATGGTATAGGTTTCGGCGGCGGCACCGGCGGCCATGCCTTTTTGCAATACGCCGATAATAAACCCGGCGCCAACGTTGATCAGGGTAATGATAATGCCGGCGATGGCATCCCCTTTGACGAATTTACTGGCGCCGTCCATGGCCCCGAAAAAGGTCGCTTCGCTGGCGATTTCCTTGCGCCGCAAACGCGCTTCCGCTTCGGTAAGCAAACCGGAATTGAGATCGGCATCGATGGCCATCTGCTTGCCCGGCATGGCGTCCAGGGTAAAACGCGCCGCAACCTCGGCCACGCGCCCGGCGCCCTTGGTGATAACCATGAAGTTGATGATCACCAGAATAACGAATATTACTACCCCGACCACATAATTTCCGCCAACCACAAACTGCCCGAAAGACTGGATCACCGAACCTGCAGCCGCGGGGCCTTCGTTGCCGCGTAACAGAATCAAGCGCGTGGACGCTACGTTCAGCGACAGGCGAAACAGCGTCGTGGCCAGCAGCACCGAGGGGAACAGCGCAAATTCCAGAGCTTTTTGGGTATACAGGCAGATGACCAGGATCAGCAGGGCGATGGTGATGTTCAGTGACAGGAAAATGTCCAGCAGAAAGGACGGCAGTGGCAGAATCATGACCATGAGAATGGCCACCAGTCCAAACGCCACCATCACGTCGCTGCGGAAGATAAGGGCTCTCCAGTCCTGCTGTCTTAATTGATTGAGCATCTTGAAACCTGTCGGTTGTCAGTTGTCAGTTGTCAGTTGTCAGCACTCAGCACTCAGCACTCAGCACTCAGCACTCAGCACTCGGTCAACGTTTCTTAAGCCCATACACATAAGCCAGTATTTCCGCGACCGCCTGAAACATCTCCTCCGGCACTTCCTTGCCGATCTCGACCTTGAACAGTGCCCGTGCGATCGGTTTATTCTCCAGCAGCGGAACCTTGTGTTCCCTGGCAATTTCGCGGATGCGCATGGCCACGGCGCCAGCTCCCTTGGCTACGATTTGCGGTGCGCCCATGCGGGTACGATCGTAAGCCAGGGCGATGGACAGATGGGTCGGGTTGGTAATAATGACATCGGCCTTGGGAACTTCCGCCATCATGCGCCTGCGGGCGGCCTGCATCTGCATGGAACGGATGCGGGCCTTGATCTGGGGATCCCCCTCGCTTTCCTTGTGCTCCTCTTTCTGTTCCTGCTTGGTCATCTTCATTTTCTCTTCCATCTCCCAGCGGACGAACAGAAAATCAAGCAGACCCAGCAGGATCATGACACCGCAGGTGCGCAGCATGATGCGTCCCGCCACTCTTGCCAGATAACTGACAGAGTCATTGATATCCATATCGACAAGATCGAGGGCCTCACCGAATTCGGCAATGATCACCTTGTAGGCGACCGCCCCTATCACCAGTACCTTGAGCAGGGATTTGACCACCTCGACGATCGATCGCTTGGAAATGAGACGGCTCATGCCCGTGACCGGGTTGATTTTGGAAAAATCCGGTTCCAGAGGTTTGGTCGTGAATATCCAGCCTACCTGCAAGTAGCTGGATGCAAACCCGATAACAAGCGTCATCAGCATGATCGGTGCCAGCAGCAAGGCCAGTTGCTGCAGCAGTTGCCCGAATAGCATGACCACCGACAGGGGCGAAACTTCGAACTCGCCGGCCAGACTCCACAGGTGGCTTAAAATGCCCGACAGTGTACGCCAGAACAGCGGCGCGTAAAAGGTCCATAACAGCAGCGTACCGGTCATCAACGCTGCAGTGTGGACTTCCTTGCTTTGTGCCACCTGGCCTTTTTCGCGAAAATCCGTGCGTCGCTTGCCGGTGGCTTGTTCTGTGCGTTCCTGATCCGAGTCCGCCATGAGCCCTCCTAGAGCAGATTCAGCAATGCATAAAAACGCTGCTGCAAGGCACCGAATTCCCGTTGCAGCATGACCGCCAGCAATTGCAGGGTAAGCCCCATGGCGATAAACGATACCCCGATGTTGATGGGGAAAGAGAGCATGAACGCATTGAGCTGTTGAAAGATGCGCGACATGATGCCCAGCACCAGGCCGGACAGGATCAGAACGATAAGTACCGGTGCGCTGAATTTAACGGCCAGGGTAAACATGTCGCCTGTCAACCGGGAGAGGTATAGAGCGGCGTCGCCACCCGGATTCATGGCCCCGGCGGGGAGCAATCGGTACGAGTCGGCAATAAGCCGCAAAAACAGATGATGGATGTCGAGGGCCAGAAAGATAAAAATGGCAAACACATTCTGGAACTGCGAGATCAGGGAGATCTGATGCTGGCTTTGGGGATCGAAAACGTTGGCCGCGGCAAACCCCATCTGATAACCGATAATGGCGCCGCCGAATTCCACGGCAATAAAGACCAGCCGGGCGATAAAGCCGATCATCAGGCCGACCATTGTTTCCTTTGCCATAAGGATGCCCAGCGCGATGGGGTGCAGGGCGATCTTTGGCAGGATGGGGGGCAGGACCGGGAATACCACCAGGGCAATGGTGACAGACAGGGCGACGCGGATCCGAACCGGTACCTGGGCGCTGCCAAAAACGGGTACGGCGCTGAACAGCGAAGTCACACGCGCAGCGCAGACCAGAAACGCCTGAATCGTTTCAAGTGGCAGCAGCTCGATCTGCATCAGCCGCCAACATTCGCGATATTGCCGATGATGCTCCGGGTGAAAGTGAGCAAGGTCCGGATCATCCAGGGGGCGCAAATCAAGAGGGTAACAAAAACCACCACGATTTTGGGGATGAAGGTCATGGTCTGCTCGTTGATCTGGGTAGCGGCCTGAAAGATACTTACCAGCAGACCGACGGCGAGACCGGCAAGCAACAGGGGCGAGGCAAGTAACAACACGGTTTCGATGGCCTGGCGTCCCAGGCTGATGGCGAATTCAGGGGTCATGGTGCGGGTTCCTTGGTAAGCAGGCCAGAGGTTAGAAAACGTTGAAGCTCTGGACCAGGGAGCCGATGATCAGAGCCCAGCCATCGACCAGTACGAACAGTAGCAGCTTGAACGGCAGCGAAATGATGATCGGCGGGAGCATCATCATGCCCATGGACATGAGAACCGACGCGACGATCATGTCAATGACCAAAAACGGGATGTAGATCATGAAACCGATTTCAAAAGCGCGTTTGAGTTCCGACAGCATAAACGCCGGAATAAGCGTAAGGGTCGGCACCTCGTCGATGTTGGCAGGATCGGGATGACCTGAAATCTCCATCAGCAGGGTCAGTTCGCTTTCCGTCGTCTGAGCGAACATGAACTGGCGCATCGGCTCCACGGCCAGGGTCAGCGCTTTTTTCTGGTCAATTTTTTGTTCAAGGTAGGGTTGCACGGCCTGATCGTTGATTTGGTTGAAGACCGGCGACATGATGAAAAAGGTCAGAAACAGCGACAGCCCGATAATGATCTGGTTGGGAGGCATCTGCTGGGTGCCCATGGCTTGACGCAGAAACGACAGTACCACGGCCAGACGGATGAACGCCGTGGTCATCAGCAGAATGGCCGGGGCCACCGACAAAACCGTCATGATCAGCAGGATCTGCATGAGGGTTGACGGAGGCGGCTGGCCACCGGTCTGTCCGAAGCCGATGGTAATTGCCGGAAGAGGCTCGGCGAAAACCGCCGTCGGCAGCAGGACCAGAAGGATCAGCAGGGCCAGCGTCAGGCCTGCGGCGGATTTCATGGATTATCCTTCATGCGCTTGCGAAGCGTTTGTTCAAAGGGTTCCTCATTGACTTCATCTGCAGGCAACGGCATATCGCACAATAATTCGATACGCTCGCCGGTAACCCCCAGCAACAATTCCCGGTCGCGTACTTTAACCAGATAAAGGGCTTTTTTCGGCCCCAGCGGCCGCGTTTCACGCACCTGGATGATGCCTGCCCGGCCGCCTGCAGGCCAACGTAACCAACGTCGGGCCGCGGCGTAGAGAAGCAGAATAAGCGCCATTACTATGGCCATTCCGGCCCAAAGCTGGAGTCCTCCCGCAAGCGATCCCGGCGTTTTTTCCGCAGTGTGCGCGAGTGCCGGCACCAACAGCAGGGCCGTCCCGATGGCGATACCCCTTGTCATCCAAGATTCTCCAGGCGCTCCGCAGGGCTTACCACGTCCGTCAGGCGCAGGCCATAACGGTCCTTGACCATGACGGCTTCACCACGCGCGATCAATCGCGAGTTCACGTACAGATCCAGCGGTTCGCCGGCGAGTTTATCCAGCTCGATAATGCTGCCCTCCTGCAATTGCAGCAGATCCTTGATGGGCATGCGGGTTGATCCGATTTCCACGGAAACCTCCAGCGGGATATCGAGCAGGAATCCCAACTCGCGAATTTCTTTTTGGGTGGTCGGGGTTTTGGCCTGCGGGTTTTCGTCAGTGGGCATGTTGTCCTCGCTATATGGTTGTTGCTGGAATTCTATTTTGGAAAGGCCTTTTTCCGGATAGTCCGAAAGCTTCCTAAAAACTGTTTCGTTGAATCCGGCCGGAGATGCGGACGGCCTTTTTCCCCTGGTGGGTGCCGCCCATGGCCTGGAATTTTGGTTGTCCTGCCGCTCTGACCTGCAGAGGGCTGGAAGGGGCACAGCCCAAATCGAGGATGTCCCCAACTTCAAAATTGAGAATATCCCGCACCGTCAGGTTCAGGGTCGCCAGCCGTGCGGAAAGATCAACCTCCATCTGATAAATTTCCTGCTCCAGCTGCCCCTGCCAGGGGCGATCCGTGGCTTCGGAAAAGACGGCGGAGCGTGCGCGCATTTTTTCCTTGAGCGGTTCGAGCATGGTCATGGGCAACACCAGAATGATTTCGTCTTCCAGATTCTCGCTGGTGACAACGAAGCGTGCCGCCAGCACGGAGGCATCCCCCGGGACAATGTTGATCAGGCGCGGCGAACTCTCGATTTTTATCAACGCGCTTTCGAGTTTTTCCAGGGATGCGAAGGTTTTGTTCAAATCCTGACAGGCGTCCGCGACGGCGTTGCGCAAAATATTGGTTTCGATAATGGTCAGAGGTCTGCCCGGCAATATCAGTTGCGTGTCCGGAGCCCCGCCAAGCAGGTGTTCCAGCAGGTAGAAGGAGAGGCGCTCCTTGAAAATAATCACCCCTCGCCAGCGCAGAGGATCTAGGCGAATAACCCCCAGGGCATCCCGTCCGGCCAACTGCTGCAAAAAAGTGTCGAACTCATAGACCTCCATGATCCCCCTGCGTACGCCGATACTGCGCTGCATGCGATTGGTCAGGGAGATTCCCAGATTGCGAGCCAGGGTATCCAGTACAAGATCGAAATTTTCAATTTTGCAATGGCGGGGACCCTGCAGGGCCACCAGGTTAAGGCTGGACACCGTCCGTTTGGTGCTTGACGGTTCAGGGTCTTCATCGCGCAGGGGGATTTCCCCCTCCTGCACTGCCGAAAGCAGCTCAGCGATCTCTTCTTTGGAAAGGATACGTTCCACGCTTCGACCCTTATTGAACGATGAATTCAGTGAAATAAATTTTCTGAACTTTTCCCTTACGGAAAAAGCTGTTGATTTTAGACATCAACTCGGCGCGTAACTGCAACTTGCCCTGCAGGTCGGACATTTCGCTGAACGTCTTGTTGCTGATCAGCAGCAGTATCGCGTCCCGAACTTGGGGCATGCGGTCAGTGGACTCCTGTATGGCGGCCTCACTGTCAACTTCCAGGGTGATGGCTGCTTTCAGATAACGAGTCCCCTGGTCGTCGAGTATGTTAACCACAAACGGCTCAATCTCCACCATCAAGCCGCTGAGCACTTTGGTGCCGGACGCGGGGGCCGTTCCGGTTCCGGCTTGGGCTTGTGCCGCAGGTTGTGCAGCTGGAGCTTTGGCTTTGCCCATCATGTAGGCCGCCACACCGACGGCGCCCAGCAGCACAACGCCAAGAATGGCGAAAAGGATAAGGTTCTTTTTGCTTTTAGGGGGGGCCATGCCCTCCTGTTGAAGTGATTTTTCCGCCATGATCAGTTTCCTTGCAGGCTAGAAGGGGAGTTGGTCGGCAGCGTCAATCAGGTAAGGCAACTGCTCTTTGTATTGATTGAGATTTTCCAGGACGAATTCCACGCGCCGATTGATGGCTTGTTCCTCCGGACCCAGGTTGGGCGCCACCGGGCGACGGTCGCCGTAACCGACGGCCGAAAGCCGATCGAGGGGCACCAGATCTTCACTGGCAATAAACTTCAAAACCGCCACGGCGCGCTGTACTGATATGTCCCAATTGGTGATGGCGGGATTGGAGGGCGGCAGGTCATCGGTGTGCCCTTCGATGCGCAGCAGCAGCGGCAGGGGCTGCACCATTCCGGCGATCTCCCGCAGTATCGGCAGTGCCTCAGGTTTGAGTGTGGTACTGCCGGCATCGAACAGCACGGCATCCTTGACCCGCAGAATGACGGCTCCCCGATCCTTCACCAGGTCGATGTCACGGTCAATGCGCAGTCGGGCAAGAACAGTCTGCACGCGGTTGTACAGTCGGCTTACAAAGTCATCATCCATGGGTGCATAACTGATGACCTGCGGTTTATTGACCTCGCTGACACTGGAGCTTTGCATGAAGCCGAAAGCCCCCTTGAGCGAGCCGATGGCATCAAAAAATTTGCGCTTGTCCATATTGGCCATGGACAGCAGCAACACGAAAAAGGTCAGCAGCAGGGTCACCATATCGCTGTAGGTGACCATCCAGGCCGGCGCGCCTGCTGCGGCTTTTTTGGGTTTTCTTCGCGACATGATCAGTTCTTCTTGCCGAAGTGGGATTGCCGGTCTTTGGGGGCGACGAAAGCGTGCAGACGATGTTCCAGAACCCGGGGATTTTCCCCTTCCAGAATCGAACGCATGCCTTCGGCGATCAGGGTTTTATCGAGGACTTCCTCGGCGGAACGGTTTTTCAGCTTGCCGGACATCGGCATGCAAAGGATGTTGGCAATGATTGCGCCGTAAAAGGTCGTCAACAGGGCTACCGCCATGGCCGGTCCGATGGATGACGGATCGTTCATGGTCTGGAGCATCTGCACCAGACCGATCAGGGTCCCGATCATGCCCATGGCGGGCGCGTAGGTGCCCATGGCCACCATGATTTCGGAGCCGCGTTCATGACGCTCCTCGAGATATTCGATTTCCCGGTCGAGCATCTCCTTGAGTTTTTCCGGCTCCTGGCCGTCCACCGCCATCTGCAGTCCCTTGAGAAAAAACGGATCGTCGACTTCCTTGGTGACGGCTTGCAGGGACAGGATCCCTTCCTTACGCGCCTTGCCGGCGTAATTGATGATCTGGGCGATACGTTCCGTAGATGAAAAATGGTGGGTGAAGAAGGTTTTTTTGACAATGGCGAAGGTTCCCATCATGTCCTTGAAGGTGTAATGCACCAGGGTTGTACCGATGGTGCCGCCGAGAACAATCATGGCCGAGGGGGGATCGATGAAAAGGGTGACACCGCCGCCGCTGGAAATAGCCAGAATCATCAGGATGAAAGCCGCTGCGATGCCTGCAATGGTCGAAAAGTCCATGGTACCCCTCGGTAGAATGAGCGTCCACGCCTGGACGTGGGTGGTAGCGCCTGAAGTTTTGTACTCTGACCGCTTTTCGCAAAGAGCGTGCCAGTCGCGCGGATTATCGTGGTGTGTCTCTCCCCTGCTTAAAAAGTATTGATTTATTAAGCTGTTGAAGGGGTGTGTTGATGGCCTGGCAATTATCCGCAGAGATTCTGGCAGGAAAACCGCCACGGCCAAGGCGGGCATTTCTGTGGCTTGTCAGCATTTTGACCTGCCGAACTGATGAATAATGTTTGCTGTGAATGGGACGCCCTCCGGGGACACCGCATCCGAGTCGGGGTGCGGATCATGACTGCCTTTAGGGAGGGGTATAGTGGGGGGTAATTTTGCCTTTGCCCGGCAAGAGGGGGAAATCTTAAAAAAGTTGCGGGTCTGGATGCTCACGGTGAACGTATTTTTCAGGATTTTGACACGGCTTCGGCCCGAATAGTCCGCCTGGCTATTTAGTGCGCATCAGATTTGATCCGTGTTCCATTCAGGCCTTTGCACTTAGTATTTGCAGGAATCACTGACTTGTGGCGTTGCAAACCTCAACGTGAGTTTGATGCATAATCCATAAACATTAAAAAGTTTGACAAGTACGCTTATTTGCACGTATTTATGAGTGTCTTTATGGATTGCAATTTGGAGGGGATATGTCGGGGAAGAGCCGAGGCCATAACCAAAAGCACAGAGCCGCCATACCGGAGTAGATCCGGTTGGCGGTTTTTTTGTGCGGGCAGGTGTTGGGCTTGATGGGTCGGTGGGTCTCATAGAAAGCAAGGCCCGAGACGGGCGATGCCTATGTGCTCCGAAAGTCTCCAGAAATCATTGAGGTCATTTTTGACCCAGAAAATCGAGCTATAGCACCAATTGAGAGCCGTTTTTGTGATGTTTTATCTTAATTGTCAATGGGTTGGCTTGGCTCGACCCCAAGCAAACACACGCCATGCTCTCAACAAGGGCGGACAAGGCGTACGCAGACCGTTTGATGCACTTTGATGGTCTTATACAGTCTGTATATTCCTAGTTAAGCCAAAAAAATAGAGACGATGATAAACTTCAATCTCCTCATCCCGGCACTGATAACAACGCTTGTCGCAATAATTGGCTGGTACATAGTTCATTATCTAAACGTCAGGCGAGATCGCAACAATAAGAGAAGAGAGTTAATAATTCAATATCTCATTGAAGCATATCGCCGGATTGAAAGAGCTTCTAATAGGCCTAAAGAGTTCGATAATAATTTAGATCTTGAGTCAGCAATTGCAGATATTCAGCTTCTGGGAAGTCAAGACCAAGTTGTTCTTGCTGGAAAATTCGCTTATGACATCGACGAAAGCAGTCATGCATCAACAGACGAACTGCTTTATGATTTAAGGGAAAGCCTCCGGAGAGAGCTTAAGCTAGAAGAAGTAAAAACGAAAATCACATACTTAAGATTAGATGAATAACAATAAAATCGTGGCTTAACCAAAATTACAAGCGAACAGTTCAATAACGGTGGCTCTCGAAAAGTTCAGTGGTCCGCCTAGGCGTCTACGCTTCCGCTTAAATTACCGTTAACTATAAAACTATACAAATATGACTCACGAAAATAGTATCACTTTTATTAAGGACTGTATCAGGAAAATATCTGAAACATTTTCGAAAAATCCAGACATATACTTCTGTGAGTCAGACCTGCAATCAGATTTATTTGCTTTACTGGCAGAGAAACTAAATAAAGAAGTTGAGATAAAAAATACATTTATGTGGGGTACTGATAAACCAAAAAACTTAAGAAAGGTATCAACTAGAAAGCTTCATTCTGAATTACTATTACCAGAAGGAAGAATTGATTTGGCAGTATTAGACTTAGATCGCACGGTGTTTACTGTAAATGCTAATGGTCATAATCCAGGAATCAGGATTAAAGACGGTAATCACATATTTATCGAAATTAAGGCTTCACGTACAAGTAGGAGCTCAATTCCATCCAAAAATAGATGGTATAAGTTAATCATATCTGATATTGAAAAACTGAATAAATATACAAATCAGTGTTATATGCTTTGTTTTGATTTCAGTCACATTTTGAATGAGCATGAAATTTCGTCTATTCACGATCAAGCAAATAATAATATTGAGTTTCACTACATTAAGAACAACAATCCAGTTAGTTACATTGACATCAATAATTAATCAGTTAATCGGGTAGCCGGGGGTTTTTAACCCCCAGCCCCCACACCACCCGGCATGCGGGTCCGCACCGGGCGGTTCACAGAGATTACCGAGCCGTAACCGGGTAGTGAATGATAACCCACAGCTCTTTG
>DIWZ01000020.1 GCA_002435955.1 Pelobacter sp. UBA6093 | reverse complement strand
GGCCTTGCAAAGAAAGTATCCCGGCTGCCGGCCGGAACCGGCGAACTTGACGTTAAGATTGTAAGCTTTTGCACTCAGCACTCAGCACTCAGCACTTGTCTCTCAACTCAGCACTCGCTGTTAACACTTAACGTTTGCGCGTCAGTAACCATCCTTAGTCCGCGGGCCAGGTTTCGTTTGAGCGAGCGTGCGTCGTGACCGTCGCTGCCGAAATATCCGTATAGGCCGGCGGCCAGATGGGCGTGGGCCTGTTCGGCGACTTCGGGGCCGTAGCAGCCTGCGAAGCTGGGGATGTTGCCCTGGAATTGACAACCCATGTCGATGAGGGTTTGCAGCAGAGTGGTTGCGGGGGGCAGAACATCCACCGTTGCGGTCCGCCGAAAAGGCCAGAACCGGGCGAGCCAGCTTGCCACGGAGGTTTCAGTATCCGAACAGGGCTGATCAAACAGCACGCACCGCTCGGGGTGAGCCACGACGGGGATCCACTTGCGGCGCAAAAATTGGAACAGGGCGTCTTTGAGCATGTCCGGATGGGCCTGCTGGGCAGCCTCGACAAGTATCAGGCGGCTGGTGCCCAGTGGCTGAAGTTCATCCATGTTGCGGAGAAGCATTTCATCCAGGTAATATTCCATACCGGGATGCAGCTTCAGGGGGATGTTATGCTGATGAAAAGCCTTCTGCAGGGCTGCAGTGGCCTGTTGAACCCCCTTGGGGGTATTGTCGTAAGCTCCATGCAGGCAATGGGGGGTGCAGTACACCTCGGTGAATCCTGCCTCGGCCAGCAAGCGGCCCATGGCCAGGGATTCGTCAAGACTGTTTGAACCGTCGTCCACACCTGGCAACAAATGGCAATGCCAGTCGATCATGGTTTCCCTTCCCTGGGAAAAAAAGGAGAGGAGTCTCGTCTCGCCCCTCCCCTGAAAAAAAATTCTCGAAAACCCAAGTCCGTTTCACTGGGATGAAGGGGATGAAGGGGATAAAAACGCAAACCCCTGTTGAAATCACCAACCAGGAACCGGACCCATTTAATGGGTCAGGATCATGACGTCCACATCAAGCCAGTATCCTCACCACCCGCTCGCTGCTCTCGCTAGAGACACGGAGAGCACGGAGGATAAACTCTCAATCAGATTCAAACCAAACCAACCCAAGGGTCTTGGTTTTGGCCCTTCTCAGTGTCCTCTGTGGCTCTAGTGAACGAAGNNCTGCTCTCGCTAGAGACACGGAGAGTGTTGGAAGAAAGATTATGCAGGGTTAAGGCGTTGTCCCCAGCATTCCCTTCATCCCTGTTAATACAGGATTTCAGGTCTAATCCGCCGTTATTCGTAGTTATCCGTGTTCAACAAATGCCTTTGCTTTAATTGCCCTTGTCCGTGAAGCGGCCGATGAGCTTGCCGACAAAACCGGGGTTTTCCAGGGGCGGATCCTGTTGGTAATAGCCGTAGCCATAGCCGTAACCGTAGCCATAGCGGCCATAGGTACCGTAACGTCCATAATTGCCGTAATACCCCTGACCTTCCTGGTTCTTGTCGTTGAGCACGAACCCGACCAGCGGGGCCTTGATGCCGTCCATGATTTCCTTCACCCTGCGGGCCGCTTTGATGGAAACGCCGCCGACCTGCAGTACCCAGACCACCTGCTCGGCGAGGGAGGTGAGAATCATGGCATCGGTAACCGCCAGCACCGGCGGGGCGTCGAGCAGAATGATATCGTACTGATGGCGTAAATCTTTGATCAGATTTTTCATCTGCGGTGAATCGAGCAGTTCCGCGGGATTGGGCGGAACGCCGCCGGACGGCAGAAAATCAAGTTGAAACAACCCGGTCGGGGTGATGACATCCTCGACCTTGGCATCCCCTACAAGGACATCCGTCAGACCGAGGGAATCCTTGTTACCGAACATATCCTGCAGGGTCGGTTTTCGCAGGTCGCACCCGACCAGCAACACCCGGTTGCCGGTCTGGGCCAGGGTTACCGCCAGGTTGCCGGAAATGGTGGTCTTGCCCTCGGACGGAAAGGCACTGGTTACCAGCAGCACTTTCTTTTCGCGCCCCAGGGAGGAGAAATGCAACGCCGTGCGCAGGCTTCGGAAAGCCTCGGCCGCCGCCGATTTTGGCTTGAACTGGGCGATCAGTACCCGTCGGTTGCTGTTGGGCTCGGCAAGCGCCATATCCGTCTTACTTTTGCGGTCGAAACCGATGTAGGGAATCACCGACAGCAGCGGCAGGCCGACTTCGCGTTTGGCAAGTTCGCCGTCCTTGATGGAATCATCCAGATATTCGAGCAGGAAAGCCAGGCCGATACCGGCCATGCAGCCGACGATGAGCCCCAACAACAGGTTTTTGGCTTTTTGCGGTTTTATGGGACGATCGGGCACGATGGACGGATCGATGATGTTGACGCTGCTGATGGTGGCGGCCCTGGCCAGACGCGCCTCCTCGTGTTTTTGCAGCATGAAGATATAGATATCGGCATTTACCGTGGAACGCCTGGTCAAGCGCGCAAGGTCACGCTCGGCGGCCGGCAGTTGGCGGACACGGGCTTCATAACGCTGCATATCCTCACGCACCGTGTCGGACTGCCTGCCCAAACCGGACAGCAGCTGTTCATAGGTCGACAACAATTTTTGCTGCACCTGGGATATCTGCCCCTGCACCGCACGCACATCGGGATGCATCTCGGTCATATCGACCAGCATCCGGCGCTTTTCAACCTCGAGAGCGGCAAGTTTCTGCCCCATGGAGGCAACCACGGGATCGTCCATCAGCACAGCGGGGACGTAACCTTCCCCTACCGCCATGGCCTTTTTCAAGGATTCGACGGCAAATTGCGCCTGACGCCGGAGCAGCTCGACGCTTGCAAGATCTTTTTCCTGCCCGGAGAGCAGTCCTATCAAACTGGTCGCCTCGGTGCCCATCTCGATAACGCCCGAGGTGCTTTTGTAGGCCGCCAGCTGCTCTTCGGTAATATCGAGATTTTCCCGCACGGACTGAAGCTGTTTTTCGATGAATTCCACCGATTTATTGGCTTCTTCGGATTTTAAAAGAACATTGCGCTCGAGGTAGACATTGGCCAGGGTATTTACCACCTCGCTGGCCCGAACGGGATCGTTGTTACGGTAGGTCAGTTGAATGATGTTGGTGCCCTTGCCCACCTCGGAGGCGTTAATGGCGCTCCGAAGGCCCTGCACCTGAGCATTGAACGGGTTCAGCGCCAACTCGAATTTTTGACCTTCTTTGCCTTTGAGGTTGTCGATGAGCAAACGAAACCCGGCCGCCTTGAACAAGCGCCCGGAGCGCCCTTCGCCAATCAGCCTGTCGTCGGCATCACGCACCTGATAACGTTGGTCATCGAGAAGCGCGATGGTATAACTCGGCTCCTGGGCCGTGGAAGAAAAATCGACTACCCGGAAAGTCATGTCGGCGGAGGACTTTTCGATCTTCCAGTCCAGATGCAGACGCCGTACGACCTCCTCGATGTTGGTGCGGGAGCGCAGGATTTCGATTTCGGTTTCGATGGGGTTTTCGCGGCTCAGCCCCAGATCATCGAGTACACCGTTGCCTTTGACCTTTTCGTCCCGCACATGCAAGGTGGCTTTGGCCTCGAACAGTGGACTGACAAAGAAGGTATAGAGCGCCACCCCGAAAAAGATGACACAAAAAGCAATCACAAAGGATTTGCGTCGGCGAAGAAGTACGTTGATGTAATCCTGAAGATGGACTTCTTCCTCATCGAGGTAGGTGTAGCTGTTATTTTCGTTGGAATTTTCCATGGTTTCATCCTACAAATCAAAGGTAAAACGGAGATAAATCAGTCACTTATTATTTGTCATTTGCCATCGGGCATTTGTTCGGAACCCATGACAAAGGTTTTTTAGTATTCCGTAGGCGGATCTTCGGGGTTTAAACCTCAAAATCGTCTCACCACCCGCTCGCGGCTCTCGCTAGAGACACGGAGAACACGGAGGATAATCTCTCAATCAGGTTCGAACCAAATCAAACCGGGCCTTGGTCTGGATCTTCTCGGTGTC
>DIWZ01000017.1 GCA_002435955.1 Pelobacter sp. UBA6093 | reverse complement strand
ATGGATAGTCCGACAGACTCCTAGCATGAAATGATAGGCATTTTTACGGCATTTTGGCTATTATTGCAAGTCGCAGCCGGCTGTTTCCCGGTCACAATGCCGGCAGGGCTCGGATACCCTCCAGCACCGTGTACAGAGCGGGGATATGGGAGGGCCTGTTTCATTAAAGCGTAAATGGTACAGGGTTTGCCCCTGGTCCGGGTGGATGCCAGAGCTCAGCCCCNNCTTACCCAACTGCGTCAGCAAACCATCCGCAGCAACCTTGCCGATAACCCCCTTGATGAAGCACTCCATCTCACTGCCTTCAGCATAATTCGCAGGAGCGATGAAGTTCACGCGACCCTCTTCAACGAGTTTTTCCGCCGTGCCTTTGGCACCTCTGGTGCTAGGCTTGTACACCGCAATAGCATGGCCTCCCTGCTCTTTCACCAGCCGGAAACAGGGGATGTCGGTCTCGCCGTCGCCCACGAACACCATGTTTTCAAACGGCACCGGGCGGTCCTGCCTGGGTACGAACTCGTTGATGCGGCTGTTGTCATAAACGTTGGCAACACCTTTGTTGATNNGTCTTGGTTGTGTAATTCACCGCCAGCGCGGGCCATTCGGCAACACCGTTGTGATCATAGACAAAGGATGAGGCGTAGATAGCGGAGAATTTTCGGGCGACGGGTGTGCCCTCGATCATCTCCCGGATGCCGGAGGAGATAATGAAATGCTGCACTTTCAGGCCTCGCTCCTTGCCGTACGTGTTGATGCGATCGAACCAACTCTGCACTCCTTCGAAAAGCGTGACGGAGCGGCCGAAGTCGACGAAATCTTTTTTATGCACCGGCACATGGGCAGCCCTTGCCTTATCGAGCATGTGTTTCATGTACATGAGGATGCTGTCGGCATTATGCTGCCTGGCCAGTTCGGTAACTTCGCGCCAGAACGCTTTCTTGGTCATGCCGATGGACGGCACGAAATCGAACTCCTGCATGTTGCCGGGAGCCAGCGTACCGTCAAAGTCGTAGGCAATTGCAAAGGGAATCAGTTTTTTGGCCATTTACGCAGCATCCTCCTTGGGCTTCACCCGCCCCACCTGCCAGTCAATAATTTACGCCTCAGATCGATTTCCTGCNNTTCTCAAACATCCAAATTTTCGCTTCGGCCCGGATAGTCCGACAGACTCCTAGGAGGCTGGCCGCCATGTTCGTCCGCCCCGACACCTGTCGATACCACGCTTCCCCGATAAATGTCAGGCCTGCGCCCCGCCGCCGCTATGATCAGCATGCCCCGGCCGTAATCCCAGCAATCCTCGGATATCCTCCAGCGCCATGTACAGAGTCGGGATGAGCAGCAGGGTGATGCCGGTTGCGAAGAGGATGCCGAAACCCAGCGAGATGGCCATGGGGATAAGGAACTGGGCCTGCACGCTGCGTTCCATGATCATCGGCGCCAGTCCGAAAAAGGTGGTCAATGAGGTCAGCAGGATCGGCCGGAATCGCCGTTGTCCGGCATCCAGCACCGCCTGCAGCAGCTCTTCCTTCTCATCCCGGCGGTTCTGGTTGACCCGGTCGATGAGCAGCAGTGAATCGTTGACCACCACCCCGGCCAGAGCGACGATGCCGAAGATGCTCAGAATGGACAGATCGTAGCCCATGATCAGATGGCCGGCGATGGCGCCGACGATGCCGAAGGGGATAGCGGCCATGATGATCAGCGGCTGGCTGTAGCTGCGAAAGGGTATGGCCAGCAGGGCGAAGATGGCAAATAGAGCCAACTGAAAACCGCTGGCCATGCTGGCCATGGAGTCGCGGCGCTCCTTTTCCTCCCCTTCCATATCGAAGGAGAGCCCGGGATAATCATGCCGCAATTCGGTCAGCAGGCCCTGGCGCAACTCAGTCAGAATCTCCTGGGCGTTGGCCGCCTTGCTGTCGACGCTGGCGGTAACGTTGATCACCCGCTTGCGGTCGGTACGCTTGATCTCGGCATAGCCCCGCCCCGCCTCCACCCTGGCGGCCCTTTCCAGAGGCAGTTCGCCGCCCTGCGGAGTACGGATGCGCATCGCCTCCAGCCCCCACAGACTCTGGCGGTCCTGTTCCGGATAACGCACCATGACCTTGACCTCGTTGCGGCCACGCTGCAGACGCAGGGCCTCGGCGCCGTAAAAAGCGCCGCGGACCTGACGGCCGAGATCTTCTTCGGTAATGCCGAGGGTTTGCGCTTCGGGTTTGAGGCGAATTTTCAGTTCCTGCTTGCCGCGACTGTAAGAATCCTCGATATCCCCCACCCCTGGATAGCTGCCCAACTCCTGCTTGATACGATCCGCGGCGGCAGCCAGCACCGCAAAGTTTTCGTGGGCCAGCTGGATATCGATGTTGGCCCCCATGCGCACCAGATTCGATTTGAACACCAGGGATTCCACCCCCGGCACATCCCCGACTCGCTTGCGCCAGGCGGCGGTGATGTCGGCGGCGGGGACGCCGCGCTCCTCGCTTTTGGTCAGGAACAGGGCCATGTCGGCGAGGTTGGCACCGGAGCTCTCGGCAGAGCCCCCACCCGGCCCCCCCTCGGCGATGGTCCCGCCGACCACGGCATAAAAATGGCGCAGCAGCGTGCGATCTTCAGGCATACCGGCGTCGAATTCGGCGATCGTCTCCATCGCCTGCTGTTCGATGTAGCGCTCCACCCGGGCGGTTTCCGCCGCCGGCGTGCCGGGGGGCATCTGCAGCGAGGCGGTGATCACGTCACCGTCCACCTCCGGCATGAAGGTGAATTTGATGATGCCGCCCTTGACCACTCCCACCGCCAGCAACAGGCACGCCACAGCCATGGCCAGGGTCACATAGCGATGGTGAAGACAGAGTTGCAGAGTTCGCAGGTAGGGACCGGCAATAAAACGATCCAGCTGTGCACCGAACCCGCGCCGCACTCCATCGATGCGACCGAGGAAACCGCCGGTGGCTTCCCGTCTGCGGCCCATGGCCAGATGCGCAGGCAGCACAAACAGGGATTCCACCAGCGACATGAGCAAAATGGTGATTACGACGACGGGAATGACGCCCATGAACTTGCCCATGGTGCCGCTGATAAACAGCAGCGGCATGAAAGCGGCCACCGTTGTAAGGATCGAAAAAACCACCGGCACGCCGACTTCCTGGGATCCGTCTACCGCCGCCGCCAGATAGGGGATGCCTCGCTGGCGGTGTTCGTACACATTTTCGCCGACGACGATGGCGTCGTCGACGACGATCCCCAGGGCGAGAATGAAGGCGAACAGGGAGATCATGTTGATGGAAACCCCCAGTGCCGGCATGAAAAACAGGGTGCCGAGAAACGCAATGGGGATGCCGAGCATCACCCACAGAGCCAGACGGATTTCCAGAAACAGGCCCAGCACCAGGAACACCAGGATCAGCCCCAGGGCGGCATTCTTGAGCAGCAGATTCATGCGGCTCTGAAACAGCTCGCTGGTGTCGTTCCAGGTGGCGAGTTTCACGGTCGGCGGTAGCTTCGCCGATTGCTCCTCGACGTAGCGCTTGACCAGCTCGGAAATCTCCGTCGGCTTCTGCTCGCCGACCCGGAAAACCTTGACCATGGCCGCCGGTTTGCCGTCGAAGCTGGCTGAGGTATCTGTCTCGGCGAAGGTGTCGCGCACCTGGGCGATATCGCTCAGGCGCACCTGAGTGCCGTCGGGGTGGGTGACCACGACGATATCCGCGTAGCCGGGGCCGAAATAACGACGCTCCTTGGTGCGCAGCAGAATCTCCCCGCCTTCGGTCCGGATTGTGCCTCCGGGCAGATCCAGAGAAGCCTTGCGCACCCGCTGCGCCACCTGCTCGAGAGTAAGATTGTGGCGGCGCAACTGCTCTTCGGGAATCTCGATGGAGATCTCGTAGGGGCGCACGCCACCCAGGTCAACCTGGGTGATCTGCGGATGGGTGAGCAGGTCCTCACGCAGCGCTTCAGCACGTTGTCGCAGGCTGTGCTCGGAAAGATCGCCATAGATGACCAGCGAAATCACCTCGCGCCGATTAAGCAGTTTGCTGATCACCGGCTTCTCGGCATCGAGGGGAAATGTGGTAATGCGATCGACTTCGCTGCGCACGTCCTGCAAAACCTTGTCCGGGTCCATGCCCTCCTGCACCTCGGCCATGACCGTACCGTTGCCTTCGCGGGCGGTGGACTTGATCTGGATGATGCCGTCCACGCCAGTGAGATTCTCCTCGATCTTGAGCAGGATCCCCTCCTCCACCTCCTCGGGACCGGCTCCGGGATAGGGGACACTGACGGAGATCCAGTCAAGGGAGACCTCCGGAAACACTTCCTGCTTGACCTTGGGGGCGAGGATCAGTCCGCCGACCACAGACACCAGCATCAGCAGATTGGCAGCCACATGATGGTTGGCCATCCAGCGGATCGCACCGTTCATCTATCGGACCTCCCCATTGCCGGCATCGAGCACCGGCGCCGACTGTGCGCCGGCCGGACGGAGCTTCATGCCTTCGACCGCTCCGGCAAGATTGGTCAGAACCACCTGGTCGCCGGGTACCAGCCCCTTGCCGATCACCACCTCGTCACGCGCCCGGCGCACCACCTCCACCGGACGGACTTTGAGCTGATTGCCGTTCATGACCCAGACGGTGTGGTCATCGCGCAGGGCTGCCGCCGGCAACACTGTCACATCCTGCAATAAGGAGCCTTCAAGGATGACCTGAACGAAGGTGCCCATGTCCAGTGGCGGGCGGGCGACGGCACCTTTGTGCAGACCGTAGGGATCCACCACCACCACTACCAGCCTGGCCATGCGTCCCTGGGGGTCGACATCGCCAAGCCGGCGCACCACTCGCCCCGACCAACGAAAGGTTTCATCGCCGGAGGACAGTTGCACAGTAGCGGTGGAACCGGCGGTCGGCTCGTTCTGGCGGGGGATCCGCAACCAGGCCAGTTCCTCCAGAGGCAGGGGCACCACGATTTCGGCCTGGTCGGTGCCGGCCAGCATCGCCACCGCGGTACCCGCGCGCACATACTGGCCGAGATCCACAGACTCGGAGCGGATCACGGCATTAAATGGCGCCCGCAGCACCGTGCGCTGCAGATCGAGTTGCGCCTGCTGCAGACTGGCGTTCGCCGCAAGCAGGGCCGCCTGGGCGTTTTTCAGCTGAGGTTCGTAGAGGACCAGAGGATTCGGCTCCTCGGCGTTGCCGAGCTGCAGCCGCTGCCATTCCTGGCGGGCGATACGGGCCTGGCCCTGCATGGCCACCAGGTCGTATTCGGCCTTGGCAAGCGCGGCTTGCGCCCGATCCACGGCCAATCGGTAGTCGGCCTCCTCGATCTGGAACAGAAACTCCCCCTGGCGGAAAAACCCGCCGGCGATAAACCCGGCGGCGACCTTCGTCACCCGGCCGCTGACCTGGGGGGTGAGGCTGATTTCCTGGCGCGGCTGCACCGTGCCTGTGCCTTGAACCTTGATCGGGTGCGCGCCGCGGGTGGCGGTCAACACTTCGACCAACGCGCCGGGATCGTCCCGCACCTCCCGTCGCGGATCAGGCCGGCTGGCGATCATGATGCGCATGGCGGCAAAACCCAGCGCCAGAATCACCAGCGGCAGGCCGATTTTGATCAGTTTCGATTTCGCGCTCATTTGAGGTGTCCTGTTTCAAAAAGTTGAACTTGAATCAACACGATCATTCCGGGACCATCGGACCCATGGGACAAATGGGACCCGTGCAATCGAAAACCCTAGCGGATCTCCGGGCTCATCCCCTGGTGCATCGCCTCATCCATCCACCCGCCTCCCAGAGCCCGGGCCAGGGTAATGCGGTCGGCGATCAGCTGACGACGCGCGGCCAGCAACTGGCTCTGAGCGGTAAAATGCAACCCCTGAGCGGTGAGCACCGGCAGATATTCGGAAAGCCCCTGTAAATAACGGTCAAGGGCCAGTCGCAGAGCTGCGGCGCTGGCCTCTTCGGCTTCGACGAGCCGGGCGATGCGTTCCTCCCCGGTGCGTCCGGCGGCCAACGCGTCCTCTACCTCCCGAAAGGCAGTGAGGACGGACTGGTGGTAGCCGGCCAGGCTTTCGCGAAACACGGCTCGGGTACGATCCACTTCGGCGGCCCGCCTGCCGCCGTCATACAAAGGCTGGGCAAGGTTGAGCAGCAGGTTCCAGAAGATGTTGCCCGCGCCGAGCAGGTCCCCCAGTTCGGTGCTTTGACCGCCATAACTGCCGGTCAAACGCAAGGCTGGAAACCGCTCGGCGATGGCGGCGGCGATGCGGGCATCACTCGCCTCCAGACGCAGCAGGCGGGCCTCGACATCGGGTCGGCGGGACAACAGCCGGGACGGCAGGCCGGCCGGGAACTCAGGGATGGCCGGCGGCAGTGTGCCGCGGTTCTCGACCACCTTGCTGCCGGGGTAACGGCCGAGCAGCACCGCAAGAGCATGTTCGGCTGCCGCCAGGGAGTTTTCGAACTGGGGCCTGCGGGAGCGAGCCGAGGCCAGATTCTGACGCGACTGGTAGACATCGAGCGCCGGCACCAGCCCTTCGCGATAACGGCTCTCCACCCGCTGCAGGGTATCGCCGAAAGCCGCGATATTGCGGTCGGTCAGCTCAAGTTGGGCCTGCTGTTCCACGGCCAGGAAGTAAATATCTGCCACCTGGGCAGAAAGACTCAGATAGAGCGCCTTAAGCTCCTCGCGCGAAGCACCGAGCTCCAGGCGGGAGGCCGCAGTACGGGAGGCAAGCTTGCGCCACAGATCGATCTCGAAGCTGGCAGGCAGGGACAGACTATAGGAGTCAGCGGTCATCGAGCCGATGGGATTGACCGTCTGCTGACGACGCCCGCCGGCTGCCGACAAGTCGAGGGACGGTCGCTGGGCCGCGCCGCTGCTCCGCACCAGTGCCTCCGCCTGCTCCAGCCGGGCGTAGGCTTGCCGCAGGTCGAGATTGGCGGCAAAAGCTTCGGCCAGCAGGGTATTGAGATCCTCGTCGTTGAAACGTTCCCACCAGCGCTCCAGAGCCGCCAGCGGCTCACCCGAGCCGGACGGTTCCGCATAACCTGACGGCAGGGCCACCGGCATGGTTACCGGCTGTGGCGAGTGCAGGGTGCAGCCGGCGACCAGCGGCACAAACAGCCAGCATCCGATGCGAAGTGTCCATCTCAGGCGCATGGTGCCTCCATGCCGGCGGTCAAAAAGTTCAACATCATCGCGGTCAGGGCGGTGGCGTCGGGAAGTGAGGTCACACCGGTCGGCAGGATCTGAAAATGGCCGGCCAGGCACATGGCATGACTCAGCGACCCGATCGCGAAATGCAGCCTCCAGAAGCGTTCCGTGGCTGACAACTCCGGCAGCGCCTCGCCCAGGGTATCGTACAGTAGAATAAAAAGTGGGTTCACCAACTGCATGAAAATTTTGCGAATGGTATCATCCGGTTCGGCGATGGCGCGGCCCACCAGACGCACAAACGCCTCCGCCCCCGGCCCATGGTCGCGAAAGGCAAGGGTCGGCTCGATAAAGGCACGCAAGACATCCGTGGTTACCGGCCGCCCCCCGTGCTGACGCGCCGCCGCGCGCACGGCTTCCAGGCGTTCCCGACGAAGTTGATTGAGAGGCACCAGGCGGCGCTCGAAGACCGCTTCGAGCAGTGCCTCCTTGGACCCGAAATGGTACTTGACGGCCGCGAGGTTGGCTTGCGCCTCGCTGGTTACCGCCCGCACGGAAGTATTGTGGAAACCCTCCGCGGCAAACAGCCGTTCGGCCGCATCGAGCAGGCGCTGCCTGGTATCCGGTTGACTCATGACATCTCCAGCCGACAAAAGGAATTGCGTGTGATTCTTTCCTATTAAAACAAACGTTTGATTTATGAGTCAAGGGCTATTCCATTTGCGCGGTTATGCACCCCCCGCGTGTCAAATCAGGGGCATGGCATCTTTTGGGGAGACGAGGGTCGTTTCCGGATAAAAACTGCCCACTCATGTCTTTTTGCGCAAGCATAGTCACGGACTGAATGACAAGAAGATGCTTTTGTGTCTGAAATTCATAAAATGTTTACATTCTCATTAGGTTGCAAGATTTTTCTTGACCCATTACGAATAAAATCAAATAATGCTTTTTTATGACACAAGACCCTTGCTTTCCCATGAACATTCGAGATTCGCGGTTTTTGCGTGGGGTGATCTACTGAGCACCACGCCTATGGGGGCTGCATACACGCGGCGCGCATTCATGCATGGGGGGATACCCTGAAGAACCACAGCAACCTTTTCTGCATCTTGCAGCCGGACGGCCTCATCGTCGCGGCCAGCAACGCCTTGGAAACGATGTGGAGTTCTTCGCCGAACCAGCAGCCACATTGCTACCTTCAAGACCTGCTGTTGCCAAGCCAGGAACACCGCTGGCAGCGCATCCTCGCCAAACTTCAAAAGCATTCTGCCACATCGGCTCTGCTGGCCTGCCAGTCCCGACATGGGAAAGTCCACTATCTGCTGGGTCATTTCACCCCGGCCACTCCGGCATTACAAGGCGCCATCAGGGCGACATTCCAGGATATCACTACCCGCTACCAGGCCAAACTGCAAACCCGGCAGGCGCTGCGGATATTGCAGCAAATACCTGCGGGGAATCAGGCTGCCCACGTGCTGCTCGATCACCAGGGAAAAATCCGGCACTGGAGCCCCCAGGCCGCGGCATTTTTCGGCTATACCGGCAAGGAGATGCTTCGCCAGAATCTTCACGTCCTGCTCGCCCCCTGGCATGATCAGGCCTCCCTGGAACACGGTTGGCCGCATTTTTTTTCCACCAGATATGCCGATCAACACCGCAGCCCGCGCAAGGTCATCTGCCGTTGCAAAGATGGCTCAGCGCTGCCGGCCGATCTGTGGCTGTCACCCTTCTCCACGCACAGTCGGCAATATACGGTCGGTCTGTTTCTGGGGCATGGCGGACAGCGACCCGGAAAATCGCGCATCGAACAATTGGCCTATTACGATCAGCTGACCGGATTGCCCAACCGTACCCTGCTGCATGACAGACTGGACCAGGCCCTGGCGGAAGCCGGGCGGTTCCAGCAACCATTGGCGGTATTGTTCGTCGATCTTGATCGCTTCAAGCAGGTCAACGACACGCTGGGGCATGCCGTCGGGGACGAGATTCTCAAAATCGCCGGTCAGCGGCTGCTGCAATGCCTGCGCGGCAACGATACCGTTGCGCGCCTGGGCGGCGACGAATTCATTATCCTGCTACGTGGATTTCGGAATCAGGCCAATCTACCCGGAATCCTTCACAAACTTCTGAGCACCCTGTCACAGGAATATCGCCTCGATAGTCACCGCATCGCTGTCACCGCCAGTATCGGGGTCGCGGTGTTCCCTGAAGATGGGACCTCCGTCGATGAATTGTTGCGCAACGCCGACACGGCCATGTATGTGGCCAAAGAGGAACACGGCAACGGCTATCAGCTGTTTTCTCAGGAAATGAATCAGGCCCTGATGGCGCAATTGGAACTGGAATCGCAATTGCGGCGAGCCGTGGACAATTGGGAATTTTTCCTGCTGTTCCAGCCCCGGTATAACCTTGCCACCCAGGAACCCGTTGGGGTTGAGGCGCTTTTGCGTTGGCGGCATCCAGGCGGTTCCATACTCCCCCCTGAAACCTTTTTGCCACGACTCGAAGAGATGGGGCTGATGGCATCCCTCGGCAACTGCATCCTGCGCAAAGCCTGTGAGATTGCTGCCGACTGGCAACAACCCGGCATGCCTCAACTGCCGGTGGCGGTCAATCTTTCCTGCAGTCAGTTCCGACAGGCGGATCTTGACATGACCATTGCTGGCATTCTGCACGAGACAGGACTGCCCCCCGATTGTCTGGAGCTTGAAATCAACGAGCCGACCCTGCAAAAAACCGAAGAGCGGGCCGAGGCAATCCTCTACAAAGTCAAACAACTCGGGGTACGCTGGTCGCTGGATAATTTCGGCCTGGGCTACACTTCCTTGCAGCGCCTGAAAACCTTGCCCTTTGATTACTTGAAAATCGATCGCCATTTTGTCCAGAATCTGCCCCACAGTCAGTGCGATGCCGCCATGGTGGGAGCTATCCTTGCCATGGCCCGCAATCTCGGACTGGTGGCGGTTGCCGAAGGGATCGAGACCTTTGCCCAGCACCATCTGCTGCTGGCCATGGGCTGCCTGCGCGGGCAAGGGTTTTTATTCCAGAACCCTTGCCTGTCAGACGCACTGGGCCATGCCCTGCGGCGCGACTTCGATCCCCGGCCATCCTCCACCCTGGTTAAATCGGCACCCCGCACCTGATTTGACGTCAGGCCGCCAACGTTCGTTCACATCAATGATTTGCCGCTAGGAGTCTGTCGACAGACTCCTAGGAGGCTGTCGGACTATCCATGAGCCGGCTGCAAATTCGGCTGTTTGGCCCATATTTCAGCTCCTTTTCGGCCCATAGCTACGGCTATGAACCTTCAAACGAGCTAAAATCTGTTCTCAAACATCCAAATTTTCGCTTCGGCCCGGATAGTCCGACAGACTCCTAGCGGG
Organism: Pelobacter sp. UBA6093; assembly: GCA_002435955.1. Lineage (GTDB taxonomy): Bacteria > Desulfobacterota > Desulfuromonadia > Desulfuromonadales > Syntrophotaleaceae > Syntrophotalea. The sequence continues at coordinate 48,520 of DIWZ01000017.1, read as the reverse complement.
CCCGAACGGCTGTCGGATGCAGAAATATCCTCAAGTTCCCGTCTCCTTTGTAATCATCCCCCAATTCCAACACTCTTCAGCACATGAAAAAACGCGATTTGCATTTGCCTTATCACTGCAAACCCACTAAATTAGTTGCAAAGCAACCAACTCGCCTCTGCGACAAGGAGATTTGCGTGAAAAAGAAATCGGCGGAAGACCTCAGCCTGTCAGGCTCTGTGTGGTTTAAAAAATCGGGACAGGACTTTCTCGGCAGCAGCCGCATCCGGTTGCTGGAACAGGTAGGCGAACTGGGTTCCATCACCAAGGCCGGCAAAGCGGTCGGGATCAGCTATAAGACCGCCTGGGAACAGATAGAAATGCTGAACAATCTCTCCGACCAGCCGCTGGTCGTCAAAACCACGGGCGGACGCGGGGGTGGCGGCACCCAGTTGACCGAAGCCGGCAAGGAAGTTATTCTTCGCTATCGTCTGATCCAGGAAGAGCACGAACGCTTTTTGCGCTCCATCGGCAAACACCTGGAAGACGGTGAGAGGTTTTACCAATTCCTGAGGAAGGTCAATATGAAAGTCAGTGCCAGAAACATGTGGTCCGGTGAAATCGTCCAGCTGCAAAAAGGGGCTATCAACACCCTGGTCACCATCCGGCTCAAGGGCGGGGATTGCCTTTCATCCCTCATCACCAACGAAAGCGTCGAGGCGCTGGAACTGAAAATCGGCGCCGAAGTGGTGGCCATGGCCAAAGCTCCCGCGGTGATGATCGTCAAAGATCTCGGCTCAGCCCGGCTCAGCGCCTGCAATATCCTGCGCGGCACCATCCAGCGCATCGTCAAAGGCGAGGTCGACTGTGAAATCACCCTTGAACTGCCCGGCGGCAATACGGTCAGCGCAACCCTGACCAAGGCCAGTGATCTGTCTCTTGAACTTAAGGAGGGCGATGATGCCTGGGCGGTGGTGCAGGAGTCGAGCGTGATCCTGGGCGTGGTCTGAAAACCTCTTCATTTATAGACAAAGGTCCGGCTACATGAATGAGATCCGCATACGCACCTACGACGAACTGCATAAAGAACTGTTTGCCGATTCCTGGAACGAGGAAATCGGCAGGTTCCGCTCCCGTTTCGCTTTTCGCGGTCTATCTGATGCCAGCTACACCCTCAAAACAACTCTGATGCGCCTGGGAGGCACGTACGCCGAACTGGAACGCCACCTGATGCGCAATTTCAAAAAGTACGCTCATCGCTCGGCGGTGGAGTCCGATGCTTTCTGGCACTGGATGTCCGTAGCGCAGCACTACGGTCTGCCAACCCGCATGCTGGACTGGACCTATTCCCCCCTGGTGGCCATGCACTTTGCCACCGCCAACATCTGCAAGTTCAATTTGGATGGCGCTATCTGGGCAGTGAATTACGTCAAAACCCACCAGCTGCTGCCGAGGCCGCTGTGCAACAAGCTCGAAGAAGAGGGCGCCAACGTTTTTACCGTCGAAATGCTTAATGAAGCCATTCCCGGCCTGCACGATCTGCAGGCCCTGTCACACGACAATGCTGCGCTGTTTCTGGAACCGCCGTCCATGGAGGATCGTATCGTCAACCAGTTCGCGTTCTTTTCGGTCATGTCGGACCCGCAAAGAACCTTGTGCGATTTTCTGCGCGAACACCCTACTGTCTGGCGCAAAATCATCATCCCGGCCGAACTCAAATGGGAGATCCGCGATAAACTGGATCAAGCCAACATCACGGAACGGGTTCTGTTTCCGGGACTCGATGGTCTGAGCTTGTGGCTCAAACGCCATTACAGTCCGCGATGCATTGAGGAGTGTGAACTCATTCAGGGCATCGAAGCGCAGATCCCCCGGCGTGGCGCATGAATTTTCCTGCCATCACCCTGCCCATACCCGACTGGCTGTCGGCATTTCTGCCTTCGCCTGAGCAGATATTCGATACGCCGGAAAGCCGCATGGCATTGGTCATCGACCTGGCGTCCCACAATATCCGTCAAGGCACCGGCGGTCCTTTCGGCGCCGCGGTATTCGATCTGGACAGTGGCCGCCTGATCGCCCCGGGGGTCAATCTCGTCACTGCCACCTGCTGTTCCGTGGCCCATGCCGAGCTGGTGGCATTAATGATGGCGCAGCGTCTGGTGGGGAATTTTTCGTTGTCTGCGGCCGGTTGCAACGCGGAGTTGACCAGCTCCACAGAGCCTTGCGCCATGTGCCTGGGCGCCCTGCCCTGGGCGGGGTTGAGGCAATTGTCCTGCGGTGCCCGCGACAGCGATGCACGGGCTGTCGGCTTCGACGAAGGCGACAAACCGCCGCACTGGCACCGACTGTTGGAAAAACGTGGTATCCGCGTGCTGCGTGACATCTGCCGGTCGCAAGCTGTGGCTGTGTTGGACCAGTACAGGTTGCAGGGGGGGGAGATCTATAACGGCAGGCCTGAGTGCTGAGTGCTGAGTGCTGAGTGCTGAGTGCTGAGTGCTGAGTGCTGAGTGCTGAGTGCTGAGTGCTGAGTGCTGAGTGCTGAGCGCTGGGTGCTGGGTGCTGCGTGCTGGGTGCTGCGTGCTGGGTGCTGGGTGCTGGGTGCTGGGAAAGTTTAAAAAGCCCTGCCATTGCGGCAGGGCTTTTTTTATAAAAGAACGGTTATGCGCATCTCAAAACTGATGACGCACGATCTTGCCTTCGACGAGATACAGGGTATCCTCGGCAATGTTGGTGCTCTGGTCGGCAATCCGCTCAAGATAGCGGGAAATGACCAGGTAACAGATCAGGGCATGGATACGGTCGGGGTGCTGCTTGATCTGATCGATCACCAGGCCATAGGTTTCATGGTGCATCTGGTCGACCTCATCATCCAGGCTGATCACCTCCCTGGCCATTCGCGGATCGAGATTGACCAGCGAATCGAGGCTCTTTCTAACCATGTCGTGAACCTTGCCGGACATGGTCGCAAAGTCAAACGGGATAGGCACGCGTTCGAGTTTCTGCAGATCAAGTACCCGCTCGGCGATATTGGCCGCCAGATCAGCGATGCGTTCCAGGTCGTTGTTGATCTTCAAAATGGAGACAATGAAGCGCAAATCGTTGGCTACCGGCTGGTGCAACGCAAGCACCTTGAGGCATTCTTCCTCGATATCGACTTCGAACTGGTCGACCTGAACGTCCGCATCGATAACCTGCTGGGCCAGTACGCCGTCCAGGCGGTTAAGGGCCTGAACGGAACGGTCGAAGCTCTCCTCCACCATGGCGCTGAGGGTAAGTATACGTTTTTTGAGACTTTCGATTTCTCGTGCGATATGCATCGTTACCTCTTTGAGTTGTAAAGGCCTTACCCGAAGCGACCGGTGATGTAATCCTCGGTCTGCTTATGCCGCGGCTTGACGAACAGGGCTTCGGTGACGCCGAATTCCACCATCACCCCTTCGTACAGAAACGCCGTGTAATCGGACACCCGCGCGGCCTGCTGCATGTTATGGGTGACGATGATGATGGTGTATTTCTCACGTAGCTCACTGATCAGTTCCTCGACCCGGGCCGTGGACTTGGGGTCGAGAGCCGAGCAGGGCTCGTCCATGAGCACCACCTCCGGATTGACGGCGATGGCCCGCGCAATACACAGTCGCTGCATCTGGCCACCGGACATCCCCAACGCCGATTCATGCAGCCGATCCTTGACCTCATCCCACAAAGCCGCATTGCGCAGGCTGCGCTCCACGGTCTCGTCCAGAACCGCCTTATCCCGCACCCCTGCTATGCGCAAACCATACACGACATTTTCGTAAATGGTCTTGGGGAACGGGTTGGATTTCTGGAACACCATGCCGATCCTGCGGCGCAACTCAATCACATCCATGGCCGGAGTATTGATCTCCGTACCGTCCAGCAGGATACTCCCCTCGACACGCGCCTTGTCCACCAGGTCGTTCATACGATTCAAACAGCGCAACAAGGTCGATTTGCCGCACCCCGAAGGGCCGATCAGGGCGGTTACCATGTTCTTCGGGAAATCCAGACTGATGTTGTGCAGGGCCTTGGCTGTGCCGTAATAAAAAGACAGATCTTTTACCTGGACTATCGGATCCGTCACCGTGACGGAATAGGTATCACTCATAACCTCACCTTACTCAAAAAGTCCCATACGTATAGCGCTTCTTCATCTTATTGCGCAAATAGATAGCCACGCTGCTCATGACCAGAACGATGAGTACCAGCAACAACGTGGTCACAAACACCATCGGTTTGGCCGCTTCGACATTGGGCGATTGAAACCCGATATCATAGATGTGAAATCCCAGGTGCATGAATTTACGGTCCAGATGCAAAAAGGGGAAAGTCCCGTCCAACGGTAATGCCGGCGCGATCTTGACCACCCCGGTGATCATCAGTGGCGCGACTTCCCCAGCCGCGCGGGCCATGGCCAGAATAAGCCCGGTCATGATCCCCGGCGAGGCCATGGGCAGAAGAATCCGCGTCAGCGTCTGGAATTTGGTCGCCCCCAGAGCCAGCGAACCTTCCCGCACACCGTTGGGGATGGCACCGAGGGCTTCTTCGGTCGCTACGATGACCACCGGCACGGTCAGCAGCGAAAGGGTCAGGCTGGCCCACAGAATGCCGCCGGTGCCGTAGGTGGGGGTCGGCAACTGGTCGGGAAAGAACATCCGATCGATACTGCCGCCGATGCCATACACGAAGAACGCCAGCCCGAAAATCCCGTAAACGATGGAAGGAATGCCTGCCAGGTTGTTCACGGCGATCCGCACCATGCGCACTACCAGCCCCTCCCTGGCATACTCGCGCAGATAGATAGCCGCCAGCACGCCAAGCGGGAAGGAAAACAGGCTCATAACAAAGATCAACATGACGGTACCGAAAATGGCCGGAAAGAGTCCCCCTTCCGTGTTCGATTCACGCGGAGAACCGAAAATCAACTCGACCAGTCGGACAACATAATACTGGATTTTGCTGAAGACGGACATGCTGTTGGGCTGGTAGAAGCGCACCAGCTCGATCAGCGGCATGGTGCGTTCGCGGCCCGACACATCGGCAAAGGTCGCGGAATACGCGTGCAATTCACCTGCCAGTTCCGCGTGACGCTGCATAAGGGCTTCGGATTCATGCTGCAGGGCTGCATGTTCCTGTCTCAGTTCCAGGAATTCCGGGTCCGACGCGCTGCGCCCTTTGTATAACAGCGACTTTTCGCGGCGTTGAGTCCGGGCCATTCGGGAACTGACAACCGCCAGTTCCTCGTCCACCTTCGTCAGCTGCGTTTTTTGCTGCATGACATGCCGATGGGCCTGACGCAGTTGCGAGAAGGGATTCCCAGGCGCCGCAACAGCAAGCGCCTCGCTACTCAGGCTGACCAATCGACCGTAAAAATTTCCGTACTCCATCCGCTCCAGCACCAGGGTATCATCGGCATACTCGAGGCGGGAGATAGCGGATTCATCCACCCACCGAAAATCGAGTCCGTAGAGATCGCGGTTGCCGATCTTCAATTGCAAACGTTCGCCTTCTGCTTCATGGACTGACTCGCTGCGCACCACCTCACCCATGACCGCACCACCGTCTTGCAGCGTGGCGGTCACAACCCGCGACGGCCAGAACACCCCGAGGCCGTTAACCACCACCACCACGATGAGCACCGCAGCCATCAGCAGGGTGATCGACAAAGCGGCACCTGTCAGCCAGACAAAAGGCTCCCCTTTTTTCCAGAAATGTTTCATTTTCGATCCTGTCAAAACCGGCCGTATTTGTTGCGCAAACGCTGGCGAACCAGTTCGGCCACGGTGTTGAGAACAAAAGTCATGACAAACAGAATAACGGCGGACAGAAACAGCACCCGGTAAAGACTGCCGTCCACCGGCGCTTCGGGTATTTCCACCGCGATATTCGAGGACAACGGTCGCATTCCATTGAAAATACTCCAGTCCATAATGGCTGTATTGCCGGTTGCCATCAGCACGATCATGGTCTCGCCGATGGCACGACCGAAACCGATCATGGTGCCGGCAAAGATACCCGGACTGCCCGACGGCAGAATGACCCGCCATACCGTCTGCCAGCGACTGGCGCCAAGAGCCAGCGAAGCGGCCTTGAGACTGGGAGGAACGTTAGAAAGGGCATCCTCGGCCATGGTGAAAATAATCGGTATGACGGCAAAACCGAGGGCAAAAGCGATGATGATGTTGTTGCGTGCATCGTAGCGGGTACCGGTCTCGCCAAACAACCACAGTTGAAAATTCCCGCCAAAAAACATGGACTCCGCTACGGGCCCCAATTGGATGGCACAGAACACGGCCGCCACCAGTACCGGCGCGAGCAGCAGAAACTCGAAGCCGCGATCAAGCTTTTTGCACAGGGGATACTTACAAATGAACTGCCACGCAACGATGGCTAGCAGCAGAAACAGCGGTACGAACGCCAGGCTGACAAACAGCGCCGGGACCGATTTCTCCAGTAGCGGTGCGAACCACAGAGCCGCCAGGAACCCGATGATAACCGACGGGATGGCTGCCATGACCTCCACCGCAGGCTTGACAATACCCCGCAGGCGGGGGTTGCCGAACTGGCTGGTATAAATGGCGCCGAGAATGGCCAGGGGCACAGCAAACAGCATGGCGTAAAACGTCCCTTTGATGGTACCGAAAATCAGCGGCGTAAGGCTCATTTTCGGCTCAAAATCATCGGTTGCAGCAGAAGACTGCCACATATAAGCCGGCGCGTCATACCCTTCGTACCAGACCTTCCCGAACAGGGTCTTCAAGCTGACCTCGGGGTGCGGATTATGCACTTCCCAAAGATGTGCCATTCCGCTGGCATCGACAGCAAACAAGCCGCGCCCGTCGGGAGACAGGCTGCTGAGCAGCAGCGGTGTATCCGTTTCGATACTCAGCAGGTGTCGCTCGCTGGTCATGTGATCCAAATGCAAAACCCCCTCGACATCCATGCTGACCAGGGATTTATCCCGCAACGATGGGTAGATGGATTTCACGGCTGATTTATGCGAGGTCAGGGTGTGAATACGCTGCAGATGTTTCCCCTCCTCTTCCGCGTTCACCCGCACGGGAAACCAGGTGGAAACACCCCCCTTGGCATCGCCCACGGCCAGGGAAACATCGCCGAACACCAGCGCCAGAACGGTAATCGCCCGGCGATCGGGAAAGGCCGGCAGGCGATCGCGCAGTTCTGCCGCACCCGGTTCGGACAGATCCCAGCGCAGCAGGGTGCCCTGGTCTGTACCGGCGTAGAGCGTGTTGCCGCCGCCACTCAGGGCAAGAGCCGCAATTTCTTCATCGGGCTGACCGGAAAGCGCGAATTCATGGCTTTCTGCTGACAGGTTGCCGAACAGATCCTCGCTCTCGACATGCTGGCGCACAAGTAAACTGCCATCGTTCAGCAGGGTCACCTGAGTTTGCCGACCATCTTCGGAAACCCTGACCAGGGAAAGCTTTACCGTACCGGAGAGAGGAGGAGGGAAGGATGCCAGGCGCACGACCTGCTGGTCCTGCTCACGCTTGCCGTGTTCATCGAAACTGCTGGTGAAATGCACCTGTTCGAGGGTCTGCGAGCCGTCATCCCACAATACGCCGAAAGACAGGCCGGCAAACCGTTCAACGCTGCGCACCCGTGCCGAAGGCACCGGGGGTTGCAGTCGCAACTCGGTAGCAACCGGTCCCTCATGGGGAGAATAAAAGCGCACCACCCCGTCCCTGTCGAACACGAAGGGATGTTCCCGGTAATCGTCAAGACCCGCGGCAACAAGGGGGACCGCCGGGGTGGATGAAGGCAACGGAAACTGCGTCACCATCTCGGTACGGGCCCCCTGAAACAACGGGAAGGCGACCCTGGCGATGAGGAACAGGATCAGAATAACGCTGAAGATAATAGCCATGCCGCCCACGGTGATCACGTAGCGGGCGATACGGTCCCTGCGCTTGATCCGTTTGAGGACTTTACGATTCATTGACACCTTACCAAAGCAATCTATTCAGAACGCAACAGCGCCTGCCGGTCCCTGGGACCGGCAGGCTTTTCAGAGGCAATTCGCAACCGTCGGAAAGGCCGACAAGATGCGGCGGATTATTTAAGGGCTTTGGCCTGCTTGGCCGCAACGTCGGCAGGCAGCGGCAGATAGCCGTCCTTGACCACGATTTCCTGCCCTTCCTTGGAAAGAACGTACTTCACAAATTCTTCGAGATTCTTGGGCAGCGGCTTGTTGGGTGCTTTGGCTACATAAATGTAGAGCATGCGACCCAGGGGATATTTGCCGGCCAGGACGTTTTCGTAATTGGCGGCATAGGGGGTCCCGCCAGTTTTCTCTGCCAGAGCAATGGCCTTGACCCCGGACGTCTTGTAGCCGATGCCGGAATAACCGATGCCGTTTTTATCTTCGGTAACGGACAGGACCACCGATGCCGACCCTGGCTGCTCCTTCACGGTATTCTTGTAATCGCCTTTGAACAGGGCATTCTCCTTGAAGAAACCGTAAGTTCCCGAAGCGCTGTTGCGTCCGTAGATGCTCATGGGCTGCTGCGCCCAGTTGCCTTTCAGGTCAACCTGACCCCAGGTCGCGATATTCTCAGGATGGCCGCCTTTGCGGGTCTGGGAAAAAATGGCATCGACTTCAGGCAAGGACAGACTTTTGATGGGGTTGTCCTTGTTGACGAAAACAGCCAGGGAATCGAGGGCGACGCCGATCGCGGTTGGCTTGAAGCCATGTTTTTTCTCGAAGGCTTCGATTTCCTGACGCTTCATGGGCCGGGACATGGGACCGATCTGCGCGGTTCCTTCAATCAGGGCCGGGGGTGCGGTGCTCGAACCTTTGCCTTCAACTTGAATATTGACATTGGGGTAGGCTTTGCGAAACCCTTCGGACCACAGAGCCATGAGGTTGTTGAGGGTATCGGAACCGATGGAGTTCAGATTCCCCGACACGCCTTGCACCTTTTTATAGCTGCCAAGCTTGGGATCCACCTTGATGGTATCGGCATACCCGGTAGCCGCCACCAACGGCATTGCAACCACCGCCGCCAATACCACACGCACGGCTTTTTTCCAGCCCTTCATTACCTCGATGCTCATTCCTGCTCTCCTTTGTGGAAAATTAGGTTTCTCTTTCTTCATGCAAGGGAAACGATCATTACCTCTGGAACGGAGACTATTGTGGCGATGAAGTGTTAGCGTCATATTAGACCTGTATGAATAGTTTGCAAACCACGCTGTCAATTTTACCACGGAAGGGAGGGAAAACTTCGCACAACGGCAGCCTCATTCGCCAGACAAAATAATCCGGAAGGTACTGCCCTGCCCCGGAACACTGTCGACGGTCACGCGACCGTGGTGGGCCTTGACGATATGCTTGACAATAGACAGACCCAGGCCGGTGCCGCCGGCACGCCGACTGCGGGCCTTGTCGACCCGGTAAAAACGCTCGAACAGGCGAGGCAGATGCTCTCGATCGATGCCGCACCCCTGGTCCCGCACCTGAATCTGGGTCTGCCGCCCATCGCTGCGCCCCTCGATCCGGACGGTACTGCCGGCTTCGCTGTACTTTATGGCGTTATCCACCAGATTGATAACCGCCTGTTCAAGCAAAGGTGGATTGATTTCAGCGATAATATCGGGCTCGCATGACAGCACAAGTTCAATGGATTTTTCCCGGGCTTTGATTTCGCAGGCATGCATGGCCGCCTGCAGTACCGACCTGATCGAAGACGGTATCAGCTCAATGGCCTTTTCTGTTTCGCCCTGCTCAATGCGGGACAGATCGAGCAGATCGTCAATGATGGCATTAAGTCGCTCCGCCTGCTTGGCAATGATTCCGAGAAAACGCGCCGCATCTTCAGGACGCTCAATCGCACCATCGATCAGGGTTTCCACCGACCCTTTGATACCGGTAATGGGGGTCTTCAATTCATGGGAAACGTTGGCGACAAAATCGCGCCGGATATTTTCAAGACGGTGCAGCCGTGTCACGTCGTTCAAGACGATCAGCACCCCGATCCCCTTGCCTTCGCCACCCTGAAGCACGGTTCCGTGGGCCTGTAGAAAACGGTCGCCTTCGGCACCGGGCAACACGATCTCGCCTTCCACAGGCGACCGGCTGGACAAGGCGCGCTCCACAAATCGCTGTAGATCGGCCTTGCGCAACACCTCCTGTATGCGCCGCCCTTCCACCGCTTCCGGCGTTACGTGAAAAAGGTCGGCAGCGGCCCGATTGAGATGGATAATACGCTCGTCGTTATCGAGAGCCAGAACCCCTTCCACCATGCTGGTCAAAACCGCCTGTTGCTCGCTGCGCTGGCGGATTACGGTGCGGATGCGTTCGTCAAGCTGGCCGGCCATGACATTCATGGCGCCGGCCAGGGCGCGGATTTCCCGGGATCCGGCGGCGGATAGCTTCTGCTCGAATCGCCCCTGGGCAAATTGTTCAACCCCGCGCTTCATAAGTTCCAGCGGGCGACTCATGCGGCGTGACAAATATAGTCCGACCAGGCCGGCAGCCAGGGCCACAAGCAGTCCACTGAAAACCACGCTGCGATAGACGCCGGTCAACTCCCAACGAATCTCCTTCACGGCGCGAGCGGCCCGCACCACACCGACGACCTGTTCCTGTGCATGAACCGGAATGGCCACATACATCATGTTTTCCTGTACGGTGCGACTATAGCGAACCGACTCTGCTATCTGACCTTTCAGCGCCAGGGCCACCTCCCGTCGGCCTGCATGATTTTCCATGCGATCGGGATCCTCCAGGGTATCGCCAATCACCTCGCCGGAAGCCAGCACTACGGTGAAACGGGTGGAGGTTCGCAGCCCCAGGTCCTTGCAGAGCGCATCAACGGCGACACGATCGCCAGAGGTCAACAGCCCATGAACCTGCTCTTCGAACAGATGTCCTCGCGCCGCGAGATCCGATTTAACCTGCCCCTGGTAAAACCCCCGCAATTCCCGCGAGAAAAGCCAGGTGGTCGCGATCAGGGTCAACAGAATGATGAGTACATAGGATGGATAAATCTGCCAGAAAATCGGTTTTCCACGCATGGTCAGTCCTTGAAGCGGTAGCCGACGCCCCGCACCGTCTCGATATATTGGCCGAAGGTTCCCAATTTTTTACGTAACCCGACGATCTGGACATCGACCGCACGATCGGTAACCGAATAATCATCGCCACGCACCGCGTTGACAATCTGGTAGCGGGTAAAAACCCAACCAGGCCGACTGGCCAGAAGATGCAACACCCGAAATTCGGTATACGTCAGGTCGACTGGCACCCCCTTTACTGTAACCTGATTGCGGCCCGGGTGGATTACCAGATCGTCGATATGGACAACATCCTGCTCGGCAGCAGGCTCTTCGGCGCTTTCCCTGCGGCGCAGCACCGATCTTATCCGTGCGATGAGAATCTTGGGACTGAAAGGCTTGGTGACATAATCATCCGCGCCCAGTTCCAGACCAGCCACCACATCCGACTCTTCCCCCTTGGCGGTGACCATCACCACGGCAATATTGCGGGTATCGGCATTTTCCTTAAGGGTGCGGCACACTTGCAACCCATCCATGCCGGGCAACATCAGATCGAGAACCACCAGATCGGGATGATCTTCCGCCACCGCCTCAAGGCCCTCCTCACCGGTGCCGGCAAGGGATACCCGAAACCCCTCCCGCACCAGGTTGTAATGCAACAGGGCAAGAATATCCTCTTCGTCCTCAACCACCAGTATATGTTTTTTCGCCATGAGACAGCCTGACTCCTCTCCTGAATTTAAAATCCGGCCTCCCTCACTAACTCATAATTGTTAGGCTCGTATTAGATTAACTGCAAGAGTTCCCCATGCCAAGGATATACCCAAGAAAAAAAGCCGCCCGCAATGCGGACGGCCAACGGCGGGAAAACCGCCCGGTTCGGATGGGTGAGAGGAGAACCGGGCTGAAGGGAACAGAAAACTGAATTCTTTCAAGAATGATCAGAAAATGACTTGGGCCTGCAGCCGGAAGATATTGTCGTCGGCGTCGTCTTCGAGATCATCCTTGACATGGGTGTAATCGGCCTGCAGCTTGGCGTTGTGCTTCGCGAAGTAGTAGTTGATGCCGGCCTGGTATTCCTGCTTGTCGAATAGCTCGGGAGCATTGTCGTCGGTGGACTCGATGGCCGAATAGCGGGCCGCCAGCTCAAGAGTTTTCGGCATCACCATGTAACCTGCCTGCACATAGTACCCATCGGCGTCGAAATCGTCGCCAGTATCGGGCTCGGCGTTCAGTCGGAAGTATTCGGCACCGAAGGTGGCTCCTTTCCAACGGGCGTGCACGTTGGCGGTATACAGATCCCAGTCGAGTTCGTCACCGAAGGCGGCGATAAACGAACCCGAATCCGGAGTGTTGCCGTCCAGGTCGAGAGCTTTGTCGTAAATCTCATTGCCCCTGTCGACGTTACCGGCGTCTCCGGGGATGAAGGTGGCGGTGGCGAAGGAGCCGCCGATATTCAGCAACAGCTTGTCATCGCCGAAGGACACTTCATCCATTTTGTACTGGCCGAAAGGGTTGACGTCGATGCGGGCGGCGAACATGTGCTCGTCTTCGACATTGCTTTCATTGCCGCCGTTACCGTTGAACCCGCCGATCATGTACTCCACCAGATGGTCGGCGAAGCTGCCGGAAGCCTGCACACCCAGATCATAACCAAGATTGAAAGTGTCGTTGGCGAGGGAGCGGTCGATGAACAACTGCTTGCCCGAAGAGGTCAGTTCCTGACGGGACTGGGCTGGTTTCATCTGGCCGACGGTCAGCTTGAAGGGCTTGGCGAACTGGTAGGCGGCCCAGGCATCTTCAAGGACGGTGTCGCCACCGCCGAAATTCATCTGCCATTTATAGGTAAGATCCTTGGAAAAGACATTGCCGCTCAGCCAGAACTTCATGCGGCGGATGCTGAAGTTGCTGCTATCCTCGCTGTCGTCATCAAAGTCCTCAAACGTGTAACGGCCCTGCAACCGACCGCCGACATGGGCAACATAGTTGCCGTCTCTGGTCTGAACGGTAATACCCTTGCCCGGCACATAGGAAGCCACGTCGTTGCTCTTGACGGCTTCCTTGTAATCCTCCTCGGTGATAACCCCTTTGTCGCGGAGGATATCCTCCAAGGTTTTGGCTTGCACGGTACCGCTAAGGCCGAACATAGCCAATGCAGCAACGGCTGTGCAAAAAATGTTCTTCATCCCCTGGTTCCTTTCTCCATCTTTTAACAAAATTAAAATTCTGATGACAGACAATCCGTCACCATGCGATGTGCATGAAATACTGCCGCAATGTTAGATAAATGTTATCGACTTGCTTGTTTTTAGTTTGCCCCCTTTTGAATTTTTGCTTATTGCCTCTGCCACCTGCAGGAAAAACTTCACAAAGGTCACGACCCACAGTGATCTTTATGAAGAAAATATGGTTGCATTTTGGCCCGAGGCGTGCTACTTATCTCAACCCATGATCGGGATGTAGCGCAGCCTGGTAGCGCACCTGCTTCGGGAGCAGGGGGCCGCTGGTTCGAATCCAGTCATCCCGACCATAATCTTCATTTTGCTGCAACCAATTGAGCCCCACCCCCTGTATAGGGGGTGGGGCTTTTTGTTTCATCGGCATGGCTGCATTCCCCGCATCGCCTGACCGGGGTCAAGGATCGCGGCGATGCGGTAACGGCACCGGGGAAAAGTTGCCCCCGGCGCCGTTGTACGCGAGAGACTACTCGATGGTGCAGATGGCGTCGGCCCTGCGAATAAGAAGCGCAACGGTTTCGAACACCCGGAAAATATGGTTCATGTTTTCCGACGCGGTGTAACTGGTGACAAGATCCTGCCCGATGGCCAGATTGAGGTTTTGGATGCCCGTGGCAACGATAACCGCCTTGTTCTCCTGGATGGCGCTGCACGGATATACCTTACCCCGCAGCAGGGCGGTGACCTGATCCAGTTCAAGCATGCCGGTGCTACCGTAAACGCGTATCATCTGTCCATACAGGAAGGGACTGACCGCCATGGCGTAGGGGCCATAATGCCCCGCCGAAGTCAGGGCGTTGACGGCTTTGACGGCATCGGCCAGGGGATTACCGCCCTCCTTCCATTCGCTTTTTTTAACCTTTAACCGCCCTTCAGCGGTCATCAATCCCTTGTGGCCAAGCTCCTTGTTACCGTTGAACAGGAGTTCGTCTTCCTGCATAACCACATCGGCGCTGGCCACCGCGGCGACACTGACATCCAGCGGGATGCCCAGGTGCCGGTCAGCCTCGACGTCACGCCAGAAGATTTTGAAGTCTTTGAAAAGCATAGGGATATTAATCGTCTCACGACGCTCTGCCGCTGCCATCAGATCCTCCCTGTCGCCAACCATGTCCATGCCGGCGGGCTGACGACCGCTGAAAATCGAATAGGGCAAAGCATATACGCCGGGCCCAAGCGGACCCAGGACTTCGATTATCTTGCGGCCTACCAGCATGTTACGCGCCGTGACGATAACCGCTTCGTCGATCCGGTGCCATTCTTCTTCCGTCAAGGGAGAGGATTTTCTATCGAGGATATCCATAAATCACTCCTATATGAAATTGGTTTGATTACTTGCCGTAGATGTTTCCAACACCCGGCGGTGGCGTTTTTGGAGCTGGTTCTTCCTCATCCCGCTTTTCCTCAACGTCGGAAGCAGAAGACCCGGATTCTGGGTTGCCGGCCCCCTCTGGCGCACCACTTTCAGCAGCACCGGACCCGGGATTGCTGACCTCGGCAGACACCTCGGAAGATTGCCCCTGACCCGCAAGACGGTCGATGATCTCCTGCACCTCCTGCTGCCCTTCGGCATAAAATGTTGCTTCTTCGGGAGCAAGCTCCACTAGCAGTCTCATGAATTCACCGGCATGAACGATCTCTTCATCTGCGATATCCTTCAGGACTGCCTGGGCAAGCGCGTTGTCCGTCGATTCCGCCAATTGCATGTAAAGCTGCACCGCCTCGTATTCCGCGGCAACCATATAACGAATGGCGCGAATCAATTCCTCGTGAGTTACCTTGCGATCGGCCGAAAGCCCTGAAAACGGGTTTGCAAACTCAGGCATTCTGTCTCCTCCTTCGATTGTATGGGTCTTGATTTATTCAAAGTACCACTTCACAACATTCTAACATCTAGCGGATCGGTAACAACCGCGGCAGACGGAAAAATGAAGTGAGATAATGTGAGATAGCTTGCAAGTATCCGAAGACCACCCTTGCCCCCAGATGGATCAGCCCTCCTTGTTTCCACCCTTTTCACGCAATCTGGCAAGCCAATGTTCCATTTGTCGCCCCGCGGCTTCACGTCCGCCCAGACCAAACGACAAGGCAAATGCTACGGCTACGCCACCCAGGGCCAGGCCGAAAGCCAAGTTGACAATGTCGTCCGCAATACCCATGGCTTTTAAGCCCATGGCCAGCACCAATGACAGAATGGCTACGCGCGCCACGGTGGCCAGTGCCGATTTGGTTGGTGAGTTAGCCAGCGCTTTATAGGCAAAGGTCGCGATGTAATTACCGATAATCAAGATCACCAGGCCCAGAACAATCTGCGCTGCAAAAATCAACAGCGTGTTGAGAGCATCTGCCAGCAGCAGAATCGTGAGTTTTTCCGCCGCCGAAACACTTGCTGCCAACATAATGAAGAAAAACGCCACATTGGCAACAAACTGCGAAAACTGCGTTTCGGGTCCCAGCAGACGTCCAACCCCGAGTCTTTCCGGCCAATAGTCGGTCCCCATATTCTGCAGCAGGTCACGCAATATATTGGTGATGAACCGCCCCAGAACATAAGCCACGGCAAGGATAACGGCGGCCCCGAGGATATCGGGCACTGCTGCCAGCAAGTCACTCAGCATCTGGGTAGCAGGAACAGAGATAGCATCAATATTCAGGACGCCAAGGGCCGAGATGAGAACGGGGATGAATATCACCAGGAAAACAACCTGGGAGACAAGGCGCGGCAATTTGATTTTATCGCTCAATCCCGCTTTCTGCGCCATGCCATTGAGGCCCTGACCACCTATCAGCACCGCATTGGCCAGGATCTTGGCCAGCACATACCCCACCACTCCGATTAATGCGGCAGCAACCAGGTTAGGCAGGATGGCTAAAAAGCTGTCAACCATGTTCATGACCGGCGCCAGCACACCAACCACTCCCAGAGCCTCCAGGGTCAACAACAGCACGAACAACAGGACAAGGTAATACACCAGACCGGTCAGCAGTTTTTCCAACTGCAGTGGTTCATGGGATTTTTCCGCCAAGCGCTCATCCAGTCTGAGCCTTGACAGAACGGCGGCCACAAATTTTTTGATTCCGATCGCCAATAGCCAGCCAAGCACCAGAATGACCAAGGCTCCAAGAACATTGGGTAAATACTGACCCAGCTGATTCATAAACGCACTCAAAAAACCTTGCATGGCATCCTCCTTGTGTACGAGTCGTTTCCCTAATTCCATTAGAACATTACCATGCCTACAACCTGTCGCAACCTCCAGACCGGCCATGCCTCTCCTCCCCGTGCCTGTGACTTGAAATATCCTTGTCTTTTCTTTGCGAGCATGCTAGAAAACAACTTCGAATTTTTGATTTTCTCGTCACTCGGCCTTAGCGACAAACTGTGCCGGCCTCGAGGCCTGGGGGGGCTGCGCCGATTGGCTTTTGTCTCCCTATATCTTATATATATACCTTGAAGCGGCCCTGGCCGCTTTTAGTGTATATGGAGTCTGCCATGATAAGTTTTCTCATCATGTTGATCGCTGCCTACCTGATTGGAGCTATTCCAACGGGTGTGGTTCTCACCCGCCTGTTCGGCACTGCCGACATCCGTAAGGCAGGCAGTGGCAATATCGGCGCCACCAACGTCTATCGGGTGGCCGGTAAAAAGCTCGGCATCCTGACCTTGATCGGTGATGCATTGAAAGGCGCCCTGCCGGTATTGATTGCCATGAAGCTTATGGCGCTTGGCGATGCTCAGGTGGGAGCCGTGGCCGCCGCGGCTTTTATCGGGCACTGCTATCCGGTATACCTGGGATTCAAAGGGGGCAAGGGCGTTGCGACCGCTCTCGGCATCTATCTGGTCCTTTCTCCTCTGGCCGTCCTGGGCGCCTTTGCCGTCTTCGCGCTGGTATTATGGAAATGGCGCTATGTTTCCCTGAGTTCCATCTCGGCCGCTGCGGCGATTCCGCTTCTGGTATACTTCATCGAAGGTAATCTGGAACTGGTGGTTACCAGCCTGTTTATCGGTCTGGTGGTCATTTTGCGCCACCACCAGAATATCCAACGGCTGCTGAGCGGCAGCGAAAACCAATTCAAGGCTTAACGCCCGGACCGACCGGCCTCACCAGGGCACGGTCTCACCGGGCCGGCCTCATGGAGCTATGAAAATACGTCCTTTACCTAAGAAAATGCGTCCGTTGCTATTATGTGGCGTTGCCATGCTGTTGTTGGCAGCGTTCGCTTTCGGACTATCTCTGGGGCTGTTTATCCTGCGCCCGGTCCTGCCACAACAGCCCGTCATCATCACCATCCAGCCTGGCCAGTCTTTCAGCGAGATTGCCGGCAACCTGGAGAAAGAAGGGGTTGTCAGCAGTGCTTTCAATCTGAAAGTCCTGGCTACGTTGCGGGGGGATGTACGCCAGATACAGGCCGGCACCTTTAATTTTGCCGCTGCCAGCAAGCCTGGCCGGGTACTCGAGCGACTGACAAAGGGCGATACACTGCGTCTTCAGGTCACCCTCCCGGAAGGCTTGACCATTGCGCAGATTGCCCACCGCCTGGCGAACGCCGGCTACACCGATCATGAAGAATTCCTGCGCCTGGCGATGGATCCAGCCTTTGCGCAAAAACTCGGCATCGATGCACCGAACCTGGAAGGTTATCTGTTCCCCGAAACCTACCGGTTTGGCATCAACCTGCCGAGTCGTCATCTGTTGCGCTTCATGGTCCACCAATTCCAGAAACACCTGTCGGAAGAATGGGTGACCTCGGCGGCCGAGTCCGGTCTGACCTTGCACCAGCTGGTGATCATGGCCTCCATTATTCAAAAGGAAACGGCCAAGCGCTCGGAAATGCCCATCATTTCAGCGGTGTTTCACAACCGTCTCAAGGTCAACATGCCTTTGCAGGCAGATCCCACTGTCATCTACGGGATTGTCGACTTCAACGGCAATCTGACCCGTCGCGATTTGCGCACCCACACGCCTTACAACACCTACACCCAGCGCGGCTTGCCGGCCGGCCCCATTGCCAATCCCGGCGCCAGGGCCCTGCGCGCCGCAGCCAATCCGGCCGACACGCCCTACCTTTATTTTGTCTCTCAGGGCAACGGCAGCCACCAGTTTTCCCGTACCCTGCGGGAACACAACGAAGCGGTGCGGCAGTTTCAACTCCGACGAGTCGCTCAGGCAACCAAGAGCAGCGACCTTCAGCCGAACGATGACCTGATAGGCGAAGACGACAATCCGGGCCAGAAGCCTGTTGCCGATTCACCACCCGGCAAGCCGGATGACGAAAGCTAAAAAAGGGGGAGCGGCATGAGCGCTCCCCCTTTTTATTTTTTCGATGATGACCTGGTCTTACTTGCCCAGCAGCCCCTTCACTGCCTGCAGCACATCCGCTGGCAAAACCACCATCTTGGCGTTGCCTGACGCGGAAAGATCCCGCATGGCCTTGACGTACTGCTCACCGAGCAGGAAGGTGGCAGGCAACTGATTATCCCCGATGGCCGAGGTCACCCGGGCGATGGCTTCGCGGCTGGCATCCGCCATAATCATTTTTGCCTCGGCATCCCGCCTGGAAGCCTCGAGCTTACCTTCAGCCTCCCGTATGGCGGCCTCCTTGGCCCCTTCGGCGTTGAGCACCGCTGCGACCTTCTTGCCTTCGGCTTCAGTGATAGCCGCCCGCCGGGTACGTTCGGCAGCGGCCTGCTGCTCCATCGCCATCTGCATGGTCTGGGACGGCTTGATGTCCTGAATCTCCACGGTTTTGACAACGATACCCCAGGCAGAGACATCGTCCGAAATCGATTCCTTGAGCCGCGCCTTGATCATATCTCGCGAGCTGAGAGCATCGTCCAGATTCATCTCACCGACGATACTGCGAAGAGAGGTCTGCACCAGGTTGGTGATGGCGACACGGTAGTTATCGATGCCGTACACCGCCTTGGGCGGATCGATGATACTGATAAAGGCAATCGCATTGGTCATAATGACGGCATTGTCTTTGGTGATCACTTCCTGGCTGGGGATATCGAGGGATATATCCTTGGTCAGCACCCGGTAAGCTATGACATCGAGATAAGGGATGACAAAGTTAAGCCCGGGATTCAGTGATTTGTGGTACTTCCCCAGACGTTGCACCACAAACTTGTGCCCCTGGGGAACAATACGCACCCCGAGAAAAATGGTCAATAAAACCATCACCATCACGACTGCGGCCAGAACAAACTCCATGATACACCTCCCTGCATCAGACACCCGATGCGCCAATACATCAGCCAATGAGTGTCCATCCGGAAACTATGGATGGACACGGTGTAGTTCTCATATGGGAAAAGAGCCGTTTCCGGATGAAAACCAATTAAATTGAAAAGGCCTCCTGCACACCAAGGCAAAAAGGCCCAACCTCACGTCCTATTTCTTGGCCACGCGCAACACGTGCCCATCTATATCGAGCACTCGCGCCTCGTCTCCAGGAGTCAAAGGCACATCGCAGGTGCAAGGCCACTCGTCATCCCCCAACAGAGGTACCGTAAAGCGAATACGGCCTTTGCCCTGAGGAGGTCGCACGGCCTGCACCACTATCCCGACTTCGCCAACAATAGCGTCCTTGGACATACCGGCTTTGGTACGATCAGCCATGCGCGGCTTGAGCCAGCGGAACCAGAGCACAGTCCAAAGCGTCGAGGTGCCCGCCCACAACAACAATTGTCCGGCAAAAGGCAGGGTCGGAAACACCCACATCACCAGACCGACACAACAGGCGCCAAGTCCGAACCAGACAATGGTAAAGGATGGGATAACCAACTCGAGCGTCACCAGCACCAGACCGAACACCAGCCAGTGCCACCATAAGATATCGTCCATAAACCCTCCAGACGGAAAGACAGGTTCAGCGTGTAACCGGCACTACGTCTTGCTGATGAACACCTCGCGTGGCCGACTGGTCCCGTCCGAAGGGCCGACGATGCCTTCCTGCTCCATCTTTTCAATCATGCGCGCCGCACGGTTGTAACCGACTCGCAAACGCCGTTGCAGCATGGAAATGGACGCCTGGCGGGTCTCGGCAACCATGGCCAGGGCTTCATCCCACTTTTCATCGTACTCCTCGTCGCCCCCGGCGCCGCCATCGCTGCTGGCGGGCACTTCGAGGATGGACGCATCGTATTCAGGCTGCCCATGTTTGGTCAGAAAATCGACCACCCGTTTGACCTCGTGTTCGGATACGAAGGCCCCGTGAACCCGTTGCAAAGCGCCGGTTCCAGGCGGCAAATACAGCATATCCCCCATGCCCAGGAGATTCTCCGCACCCATTTGATCAAGGATGGTACGCGAGTCGATACGGGAAAAAACCTTGAAGGAGATACGGGTCGGCAGGTTGGCCTTGATCAGGCCGGTGATGACATCGACACTCGGGCGCTGAGTTGCCAGTATCAGGTGGATGCCGGCGGCTCGTGCCATCTGGGCCAGACGGGCGATAGATTCCTCGATTTCGCGCCCGGCCACCATCATCAGGTCGGCCAATTCATCAACGATCACCACGATGCGCGGAAGATGCCCGTGCTCCAGCACCTCACCATCCGCGACAATTTCCTCGACCGGCATTTCCTCATCGCCCGGATCGCTTTCGTTCGGCTTGGGGAGTGGCGGCTTGGTTTCTTTCAGTAGGCACTTGTTGTAGCCATCGATATCACGGACACCCTTGTCGGCCATGAGTCGATAGCGCCGCTCCATTTCCCGAACGGCCCAGGAAAAGGCCAGAGTCGCCTTTTTGGGATTGGTCACGACTGGCAGCAGCAGATGCGGAACCCCCTCGTAAATGGATAGCTCCAGCATCTTGGGATCGATGAGAATGATGCGCACGTCTTCCGGCGAGGAACAATACAAGAGCGACAGTATCATGGTGTTGACGGACACCGACTTTCCGCTACCGGTGGCGCCAGCCACCAGAAGATGCGGCATCTTGGCCAGATCGGATACCACAGTATGACCGAAGATATCCTTGCCCAGGGCCATGGGCAGCCGTCCGCCGAATTTCTGGAACTGCTCGGCGGTCAAAATTTCCTTGAGGTAAACCGTCTCCCGCTGCTTGTTGGGGATCTCGATGCCGACTACAGGACGACCGGGAATAGGCGCCACAATACGGATGGCTATAGCCGACAGCGCCATGGCCAGATCGTCGGCCAGGCCGGCAATTTTGTTGACCTTGACCCCGGGCGCCGGAGCGAATTCATACATGGTCACGACCGGCCCCGGCTTGACTTCGGAAACCTCTCCATCGACACCGAAATCCTTAAGTTTTTTCTCCAGAATCCGCGCATTCGTGGCCAGCGCTTCACGATCCACGGGCACCGGACCGTCTTCTTCGTGATTCAGCAAGGTCAACGGCGGACGCTGATAATTCCCGGTACATTCGATAAAATCGAACGCCTCTTGAATCGGCTTGTCCAGGCGCTTCGGGGACGGTTTGGCAGGAGCCGCCGCGACCCTTTCCGCGGGAACGGTGACAGACGCAGCGACGCGATGGGCAAGTTTTATCCGGGTGGCCTCCTTGCGCTCGGCCCGTTGCTGACGACGGCTTTCCATGAAGGCGCCCCATCGAATCAGAATCCGGTCCAGCATCAATATCAGCGAAAAGCGCGCTGCCAGCATGAGCGACACCAGCAGCATCACTATCAACAGAATGAGTGAACCGGCGGTATTCAGCCCGGAGGTCAGAAAGTTGGCCAGCAGCCGGCCCGCCAGTCCGCCGGCTTCCCCGATCGGTTCGCCAAACCATGACGCAGGCCCAAACCGCAGAGCTATAAGCCCGTCCAGCGACAACAACAAGCCAAGAAAGGCGGCAATCCGCAGCCATCGGAAACGGATTTGCTTGCAAGCAAAGTAGTGCCAGGACAACCCGAAGGCACCCAACGGCAACATCAATGCCGCAAAGCCGAAGCTCTGGAATAGAAGGTCGGCAAGATAGGAACCGACCACCCCTGCGAGATTGTGAATGCGGCCGGAAGGGGAGACGTTGAAGGAGGCGTCGCCATTGTGAAAGGAGGCTAGTGCCAGCAGCAGAAAAATGCCGGCTGCCAACCAGAATACCCCCAACAACTCCTGCTTGAACCGATCTTTGAATGATACAGTCGACTTGACGGTCTGTTCCTTGCTCATAATGTACCTCTGGCCCGGGACAGATGTGACGTTTGAAAAACCAGCCCCCTCAAGCCGGATACCGCCATCTGAGCGCTGGAAAAATTAAAAGGAGATCGTTTAAAAGGATATAGCAAAAAATATACCCCCCACCAGCCAACAGTACAGTGCGAAGACATAAAGACGACGTCGCCTTACCACTCCCATGAGCATGTGTATGGAGGCGAGTCCGCTCAAAAAAGCCATGATGGCACCCAAGGCGTAAACCGCTATATCGGCGGAAGCCATTGCGGGCCAATCAAGCAGCGATAACAGCGTGGCCCCGCCAACCACCGGCAGAGCCATCAGAAAGGAAAATCGCGCCGCCGTTTCGCCGTCAATGCCCTTGAACAAAAGGACGGAGATGGTCGACCCGGAGCGGGAAATGCCCGGCATGATGGCTCCGGCCTGGGCCACCCCGGCCATCAGGGCATGCCAGCTAGTCAAAGGCTTTTCTCCCCCACCATTATTGCGAAATCGTTCGGAAAAAAACAGCAGCCCGCCGGTTACCAATAGCATCATCGACACCAAGGGCAGGTTATGAAACATGCCGATGAAAAAATCCTTGAAAGCCAGACCGATTATCGCCGCCGGCAGGGTAGCGAACACCAGCAGTCGCAGCAGGCGGCGGTAACGATGCGCCTCCTCGCCCTGCTGAAAATATGCCAGCGCCAGACTGCGGCAATCGCTACGGAAATAAACCAGCACCGCCACCATGGTGCCGGCGTGCAACAGCACATCGAACAGCACGCCGGGCTGTTCGAACCCGGGCAGAAAATGCTGGGCAATGACCAGATGACCACTGGACGAAACCGGCAGGAACTCGGTGAGGCCCTGCAACAGGCCCAAGAAAATAGCATGCAATGAATCCATTGGACCTCTCTTGTTTTAGTTAGTTTTCATCCGAAAACGGTCTTTTTCCCATATGAAAACTGAACCGTGTCCTTCCATAGTTTCCGGATGGACTCTAGTTGTATTTCCGCATGAGCTGCACCGTACTTATTGCTCAAGAATGATCGGCAGGATAAGCGGCCGCCGCTCAATGGTGCGATTAAAGAAACGCCGCAGGCACTTGCGAACCTCCACCTCGAGGGTCTCGCGTTCGCCAGCCGTCTCCGGGGTGATCTCGGCCAGTGTGGTGCAAAGCTGCTGCCGGGCCGTTTCCAGAAGGTGGTTTTCTCCTTCGGCGACAAACCCGCGGGATAGCAGCTCCGGGCCGTACAGGAAACGGCCGTCCGAGGAACTGACGGTCAGCAATACGACCACCAGTCCGTGGTTGGCTACATGCCGCCGGTCACGTAGTTCCATATGGCCCACATCGCCGACACCGCGGCCGTCGACCAGGACCCGGCCGGTTTCCAAACGTGGCTCACGTACCAACCCTTGGGCGGTAACCACCAGCGGATAACCGTTTTCCAGCACCGCTATGCGCTCCCTGGCGATGCCCATGCTGCACGCCAGGTCGGCATGTTTGACCAGATGACGGTATTCGCCATGAATGGGCACGAAATACTCGGGCCGCACCAGGGATACCACCATTTTCAGCTCCTCCTGGCTGGCGTGCCCCGACACATGCACTTCGCTGGTCGTTTCATAAAAAACTTCGGCACCACGCCGGTACAGATGATTGATCAGGCGGTTTATGGCCTTTTCGTTGCCCGGAATAAACTTGGAGGAAAGAATAACCGTGTCTCCCGTGTCCAGAGGCAACGGCTTATACTCATCCATGGACATACGCACCAGGGTGCTTTGCGCCTCGCCCTGGCTGCCGGTGGTCAAAACCACCACCCGATGGTGCGGCAGATCCCTGGCCTGACGCACATCGATCAGTACCTCATCAGGAATTTTCAGATACCCCAGATCCCGGGCGATGCGGGTATTGGCTTCCATGCTGCGGCCGGTGATGACCACTTTGCGTCCACAATTGATCGCCGCCTGCACCACCTGCTGAATGCGATGGATATTGGATGAAAAGGTCGCCACCACCACCCGCCCGCGGGCACGCGGCATGATCTCGGCAAACGCGGTCGCCACCTCGCGCTCCGAAAGGGTAAAACCCTTTTTCTCCACATTGGTGGAATCGGACAACAGGAGCAGAACCCCTTCCTCACCGTACCCCGCCAGTCGCACCAGATCGGTGGGCCGGTCGTCAACCGGGGTCTGATCCAGCTTGAAATCCCCGGTATGCACAACCCACCCGGCCTCGGTGCGGATGGCCACGCCGTACCCGTCGACGATGGAATGCGCAACGCGAAACAGTTCGATATGAAAAGCCCCGAGCTGCAGGGCTTTGCGCGGCGCCACCTCGACCAGGTCGGCCCGCCCGAGCAGTTCGTGCTCCTCCAGACGATGACGCAACAGTCCCAGCGTCAGGGGCGATCCGTAAACGGGCGGAAAGCCGAGCTTCCGGAGCAAAAACGGCACAGCGCCAATGTGGTCCTCGTGACCGTGGGTGAGGACCAGGCCGCGAATGCGGTCAAGCCGTCCTTCCAGACAGGTAATGTCGGGGATCACCAGATCGATGCCAGGCATGTGCGGCTCGGGAAACATCAGACCGCAGTCGATAAGCAGCAGATCGCCACGGTATTCCACCGCCATCATGTTCAGGCCGATTTCTCCCAACCCTCCCAGCGGCATAATCCGCACTGCATCGGGCGGCAATTCCGTCATCGCGGCGGCCAGCGCCTCGGTCATGATTGTAAAGCCTTCTCCACCACCGCTTCGATGGGGTCACGCACTTCCTGCAGTAAAGTATTGCGCTCCTGCACCGACCGCCCGGCGGTCTGCACTGCCGGAAAAATCGTCACGGTGATCACCCCTCCACGAATCCAGCGGCTGTGCTTCGGCATCACGTCCCGGCTGCCGGTAACGGCGATGGGGATGATAGGCACCTGCGCCTGAATGGCCAGGGTAAAACTTCCAGCCTTGAACTCTTTAAGGTGCCCGTCCGGCGAACGCGTCCCCTCCGGGAAAATCACCACCGAATTGCCTTGGGCGATCCGTTCGATGGCATAGCGCATGCTTTCGACACTCTTTTTACGGTTGGAACGGTCGACGGGAATATAACCGGAGCGACGCATGGTAAATCCGAACAGGGGAATGTGGAACAACTCTTCCTTGGCCAGCCAGCGAAAATGTCCGGGCAGACTGACAAACAACGCCAGGATATCGAAGTTGCTCTGGTGATTGGGCATGTACACCACCGCCCCCTCCGAAGGCAGATTTTCCCGCCCCTTCACCACCACCTTAACACCCGCCAGTTTCAGGCTGACCATTGCCCAGAATCGGGAATAACTGTGCAGAACGCTTTCGCTTACAAAGGAAATCGGCAACCCAGTGAAGATAACGAACAGGGTCCAGGGCACGAAAGTAATCAGGTAAAACAATGTACGCAGCATGGCAGTTGACTCCCGATAAAATTAAAAGCTTTCGCAAAACTCATGGGATGGCCAGGAGCTTGTCGACAGACTCCTAGAAAAACGCTATAACGCCTGAGGGCGGACTTTTTGCGACGCCATCAATATCTAAAGTCGTCAGTTTACGGGAGCAGCCCGAGGGGAGTCAAACCTTTTTAAAAGACTACTTTACACCCCCGAATATTTTCGTTAGACTCGGCCAGATATCTCATAGTTCAACAAGATGCTTTCGCAAAAACCCATGGAGGCTATAGCTCATGTCGGTTAACAAAGTCATTCTGGTAGGCAATCTCGGCAAAGATCCCGAACTGCGCTACACGGCGTCCGGCACGGCCGTTGCCAACTTTTCTCTGGCCACCACGGAGAAATACAAAGATCGCGACGGTAACAGCCAGGAAAAAACCGAGTGGCACAACATCGTCGTATGGCGTCAGCTGGCTGAAATCTGCGGCAAGTACCTGACCAAGGGAAAACAGATTTACATCGAAGGCAAGCTTCAGACCCGTTCCTACGACGACCGTGACGGCAACAAGCGCTACATCACCGAAATCGTCGTCGACCAGATGCAAATGCTCGGTCGCGCCGGCGGCGACGACAGTGGCGGCGGCAGCTACCAGCGCCGCGAACCGCGTCAGGACCGTCCTGCCGGCAGCAGCCAGCAAAAGCAAAGCCCGCAGCAAAACCAGTATGAGGAACCGCCCTTCAATCCGGATGATGACATTCCGTTTTAGTCGAACCCTTCTATTTTTCGTATATAAAAAAACAAAAAAAATCATCTAAGCCCCGAGAGCATGGCATGGCCACGCTCCGGGGCTTTTCTTTTTTTTCCGCACTGATTTCAAGTTCCTCACCTCCAGTGGAAGACAGCACCTGAGAGGTTTTCGGGCAGACAAGGTTTAAAGATCAAAGGTTGGAATTCTCCTCGAACGGCTCGATATCACCTATAAACTGCAGAAATCGGTTTTTATCCGCAGATTACACAAATTACCGAAGATTGTTTTACCGTATAATCTGAATATTCTACTGCGAAAATTGGTGAGATCTGCGGAGAACGCATTGTCCAATGATCGGAGTTGTCATGAACCAGGACAGCGCAGATCAGCATACCATCAGCGCCGCCGTACTCCGGAGCCGGGGGGGCCCGCTGACCATCGAATCTCTGCTGATGGAGGGCCCGCGAGGCAACGAGGTGCTGGTGCGGCTGGTGGCCTCAGGCATCTGCCATACCGATATAGACATGATGGACGGCTGGGATGACACCATGGGACCGATAGTGCTCGGGCACGAGGGCGCCGGAGTGGTGGAAGCAGTCGGAACGAAAGTCGAGAAGTTCCGTTCGGGGGACCCGGTAGTGGTCTCTTACGCGTTCTGCGGCCAGTGCGGGCAATGCCGCAAGGGCAGACCGTTTGACTGCCTGCACTTTTTTGAGCTCAATTTCGGCTTCCGGCGCCTGGACGGCAGCAATGCCCTGCGAAGCAGCGACGTGCGCGGCCATTTTTTCGGTCAGTCATCGTTCGCCAGCCATGCGCTGGTCGCTTCGCGCAATCTGGTACCGGTCAGCCGCGCTCTGCCGCTGGCCCTGCTGGCGCCCCTGGGTTGCGGACTGCAGACCGGGGCCGGCACCATCCTGCATTCCCTGGCCGTAGCACCGGGCGAGTCCGTCGGCATCTTCGGCAGCGGCAGCGTGGGGCTGGCAGCGGTCATGGCGGCCCGCATTGCCGGAGCATCGCAAATCATCGCCATCGATCGGCAGCCGGCGCGTCTGGCACTGGCGCGTGAACTGGGGGCAACCTGCGTCCTCGACAGTCGCCAGGACGATCTTGCCGCCCAGCTTGCCGCCGGCCTCGACTGCCTCGTGGACACCACGGGAGATCTGGAGTTGGGACGGGTTGCCGCCAGCGTGCTGAAACCGCGGGGCCGCGCAGCTTTTGTAGCAGGCGGCGCCATGCCCAAACCCATGGCAGGCCGCCGGCATCTGAGTGTCATCCAGGGCGATGCGATCCCCCGGCTATTCATCCCCGAGCTCATCCGTCTCTTCCAGTCAGGCTGGTTCCCCTTCGATCGGCTGGTCCAATTCTACGACTTCAGGCAGATCAACCAGGCGATTGCCGATGTCCGGCGCGGCGAAACCATAAAGGCCGTACTGCGCATCGGGTAAAACAGGTACGCATGCTACCGGTTACCGCAATTTGCCCCTAATCAGATCGCCGCTTCTTTTCAGCCAGCCCTTTCGACCTGTCCGCAAAAATCCAGAAAGCAATTGAAATAATATTGTTTCTATGGATTAATCCCAACTTCACCTCAATGATCCACCGGAGAACCAACAGACTGTGCAGCAGCCCCTTTGGAGGGGGTTTTTTATGAATAAAGAGGCCGTGTTAAAGGCTGTTTTGCATTCGGATGTACTGCCGACCCTGTCGCCCGTCGCATCGCGGCTGATTACCATTACGGCCAGGGAAGATACCACCATCAGTGATATCGCCGAACTGGTATCCAAGGACATTTCCCTTTCGGCCAAGATCCTCAAGGTGGTCAATTCAGCCTTTTACAGCTTTCCCCAATCCATCGTCACCATTCATCAGGCCTCTTCGATCCTCGGCATTAATGCCGTGCGCAGCCTGGTTCTGTCTTTTTCCTTTTTGCAACCCAGTCAAAGTACCGGCGGCAGTTTCGATTATACCCGTTTTTGGGAACAGGCCCTCACCGAAGCGGTGGCTGCGCGCAGACTGATGGCAGCGATCGACAAGGAGGCTGCCGAAGAGGCATTTGTCGCAGGGCTGTTGCAGAACCTGGGAGGGCTGATTCTGGCCCGCGCTTTATCTGACAGATACCACCAGGTCGAACAGGCCATCGTGGAAGATGGCAAAAATCGTATTCAGGCAGAAACCGAACTGCTCGGCGTGGATCACGCCTATATCGGCAGCGAGGTGGCGCGTAACTGGGGCTTTCCCGATGCCCTGGTGATGCCTCTGCGTTACCATGGCGATCCCTCCGGTTATGTCGGAGACAAGCCTGACATCCAACGGTTGTGCCACGTCGTTTACCTCTCCGGCCTGTTATCCGGCGTTTATCGCAGTAAAACTCCCGATGCGATCATCGCACGCTTTTTTGCGCAGGCTCAGCAACTGCTTGGCCTGGAAGAGCCGTTTCTGAAGAACCTGCTCGATACCGTTCACGCCGAGGTGAACCAGACTGCCGACTATTTCGAATTCAGAATCAGCGAGCAGAAATCCATTGCCGAAATCTTGCAGATCGCCAATGCCGAGTTAAGCGTGCTCAACCTCAGTTACGAGGAGATGAATCGGGCCCTGGTAGAAAAAACCGTCAAACTGGAGCTGCTGACCGCCGAACTGGAAAAGAAGAACCGCCAGCTCGAAATGCTGGCCAACGTCGACGGATTGACCCAGGCCTACAATCATCGTTACTTTCAGAACTTTCTCGAAAGGGAAATCAAACGTTCCCGGCGTCACTCGCATTCGCTGTCACTGGTGCTGGTCGATATCGATCATTTCAAACAGCTCAACGATGCCTTCGGCCATCAGGTCGGCGATGAGGTACTCCGTCAGTTCTGCGAAGTCTGTCGCGCAGAATTGCGCGAGTATGACCTGTTCGCCCGCTACGGCGGAGAGGAATTTGCCATGGTGCTGCCGGTGACCGGTATTCAGGAAGCCGAGGCGGTAGCCGAAAAACTTCGTCTGGCGATCGCCCGTCACACCTTCGAGCATGAGCACGAAAGGCACCATGTCACGGCCAGTTTCGGGGTGTTCGCCATGACGCCGGCCGAGGAGCCCTATACCAAAAACGAAATGATCGGTTTCGCCGACCAGGCTCTGTTTCAGGCCAAGAAAAAGGGCCGCAATCAAGTCGTGCTTTTCAGCGGCAAGAAGAAGTGGTTCGGACGATAAAGCCTTGTGCTGCGACCGCTGAAATTGGGGAAAAGGGCCGTTTCCGGATGAAAACTAGTTGGGTGGAATTTTCACTGGCACCTTGACCGGCACTGTCGGTTCGTCAAACACGGTTCGGTACCAGCTCCAGTAGTAGGGTCGATTGGCACCGACAACATATTGAAACTCGACTTTTCTTACTCCAGAAGCATCCGACACCTTGATATCGTTATTTTTCCCAGTCATGGAGCCACCTCCTTTATCCGGAACGTGTCTGTCGATTATATCAGGTCGATTCGATTTTAAACTCCGTCCCCCGCCTTAAAACCGCCTCACTACGCTGTCTGCTTGACTTTAATACCAACAACGTTAAGGTTTCGGAAGAGCAGCACGGTTGACGACTACCGGACTATTGTTCATGCTCTTCCATCCCCCCAGCCGAAAGCGTCAGGCTATGAAGACAACTCGCGACAATAAGCCCTTAGCTGTCGTTACCGGGCTTGAATACATGCAAGGTCTTCAAACGGCCAGGATTCTATCCAAACGCCATCATCTGCCGGTTATCGGCATCTCCGGAAACCAAGATCACCCCTACTGCAGGACCAACTGCTGCCATAAAATTGTGTTCAGCCAGGACAATTTGATAGACGCGCTGGAAATGATCGGCAGGCAGTTAGATCAAAAGGCCGTGTTGTATCCCGGCTGCGACCAGGACGTTTTGCTGATCTCGCGAAACCGGCAACGGCTATCCGCATGGTTTCATTTGTGCCTGCCGGAACCGGAGGTGGTCGAGATGCTGATGGACAAATTGCATTTTTATGCATTTGCCCAACAATCCGGCTTTCGCATTCCCGATACCTGGTTTATTTACAACCGCGCCGATCTCGATGAAGCTGCTCGGGAAATTGCGTTTCCCTGCGTTTTCAAACCGCACTACAGAACCGCCGCGTGGAATGAACTGTCCGTTTTTAAAGCCTTCAAAATCACCACCGCGGAACAACTGATCGCTACATTCGAGCAATACAATTCAGCCACCGGATGCTTCATTTTACAGAACTGGATCGAAGGTCCGGATGCCAATCTGTTCTCGTGCAATGCCTACTTCAACGCCGACTCTGAACCGCTGGCAACCTTTGTAGCAAGAAAACTCCGCCAATGGCCTCCGGAAATGGGGCAGAGTTCCCTCGGCGAGGAGTGTCGTGACGATTTCGTCCTGAGCGAAACCCTTCGCCTGTTTCAAAGTGTCGGCTTTTATGGCCTCGCCTACCTGGAAATCAAGCGCGACCAGCGCTCGGGAGACTATTTTATCGTCGAACCGAATATCTGCCGCCCCACCGGCAGATCGGCCATCGCCGAAGCCGGCGGCGTCGACCTGCTATACACCATGTACTGCGATGCCCTGGGCTGGCCCCTGCCCGCCAACCGTCAGCAGCGTTACACAGGAGTGAAGTGGATCAACCTCCGCCAGGACTTGCGCTCGGCGTTGTATTACTGGCGCAAGGGGGAACTGACTTTCAGGCAATGGCGGGAATCGGTGCGCGGAAAAAAGACCTTTGCTATTTTTTCATGGTCGGACCCTCGCCCCTTCTGGGGCGACCTGTGGCGCTCCGCACGCCTGTTTACCCACAAAAGCGAACGTCGTAAAAGAAGCCCGGATCGGCCAATCGGGGAGGGAAGATGAATATCCTGCTAGCAAGCCAGATCGATGACGGAGCAGTGCGAACCTTGCGCCAAAAACATGATGTCGTGCAAGGCAACGGCAACGAGCCCCATACGCTGAAAGAAAAGATCCGTGACCGCGAAGCCTTGATTTTCCGTAGCGGAGTGCATATCACCGCCGACCTCATGGCCTGCGCGCCAGATCTGAAACTGCTTATTCGAGCTGGGTCCGGGCTCGATAATATCGACCTGGACTACCTGCGCAATCACCGTCTTGAACTGGTCAGGATTCCGGAACCCGGCGCCAGGGCGGTGGCGGAACTGGCATTCGGAATGATGCTGGCTTTGTCCCGCCAGATCCTGGTCGCGGACCGTCTGCTGCGCGACGGGAAATGGGCCAAGCATCAATTGACCGGTCATCTACTGGCCAACAAGCACCTCGGTATCGTCGGGCTGGGCAGCATCGGCACCCTGCTGGGGCAGATGGGGCAGGCCTGGGGCATGCAGGTTCTCGGCTGCGTTGAGCACCCTTCTGCAGAACGGGTCGCGGAATTCAAGAAAAAGCACATACGCCTCGCCGACTTCCAAACAGTCCTGTCGAGTGCCGATTACCTGTGCACGTGCGTCCCATTGAAGGACTCGACCAGCAACCTCATCGGTCCTGCCGAGTTGGCGATGATGAAACCCGGCAGTTTCCTGCTCAACATGGCCAGGGGCGGAATTGTCGACGAAGCCGCTTTGAGCGCGGCGTTGCGGCAGGGGAGATTGGCGGGCGCGGCCCTCGATGTTCATCAGGCCGAAGGCGACAACCAGATCTCACCCCTGGCCGACTTGCCCAATGTCGTCCTCACTCCGCACATCGGTGCCATGACCCTGGATTCCCAACGCGAAATCGGTCGCAGGATCATCGCCATAGTCGATGATTTCGCCCATACCGCACGCCATGTCCAAAGCAACACAGCGGAGGGAATCCAGCCACTTTGAATTTTTCACGTGGGAGGGCCTATGATAAAGAAAACATCCCAGTTCAAGGCGCTGTTGCAGTCGCAGGATATCCAATTCCTGATGGAAGCCCATAACGGCCTGAGCGCCAGAATCGTTGAAGAGGCCGGATTTAAAGGAATCTGGGGCAGCGGCCTGGGCATTTCCGCAGCGTTGGGGGTACGGGACAACAACGAAGCCAGCTGGACTCAGGTACTGGAAGTGGTCGAGTTCATGAGCGATGCAACCCGCATCCCGATCATGCTCGATGCCGACACCGGCTACGGCAATTTCAACAATGTTCGCAGGCTGGTGCGAAAATTGGAGCAAAGAGGGGTAGCGGCAGCCTGTATCGAGGATAAGCTGTTTCCCAAGAACAACTCATTGATGGACAACGTCCGCCAGCCGCTGGAAGCCATCGACGTATTTGCCGGCAAAATCAAGGCGGCCAAGGATACCCAACAGGACGCGGATTTTTGCGTGGTCGCGCGCATCGAAGCCTTCATAGCCGGATGGGGACTGGGCGAGGTGCTCAAACGCGCTGAAGCCTACCATGCAGCGGGAGCCGACGCCCTGCTGATCCACAGCAAGCTCTCCACGGCGGAGGAAGTGTTGGCCTTCATGAACGAATGGCGGGATACCTGTCCAATCGTGGTTGTGCCGACCAAGTACTACCAGACCCCTACTTCGGTCTTCCAGGATGCCGGCATCAGCCTGGTAATCTGGGCCAACCACCTGCTGCGTTCGAGCATTGCCGCCATGCAAAGAACTGCCGCTTCCATTCATGCGCAGCAGTCGCTGCTCGGTGTCGAAAAGGAAATCATTCCGGTGCAGGAGGTTTTTCGTCTGCAGAATGTCGACGAATTGAAACTGGCGGAACAGAGATACCTGCCGCCCATCCGGATGGCGGATCCGCCGACCGGTTAAAACGCTTCCTGGATACTGCTCGCAAACAGCGTTGAAATCCTGCAGACAACCGTCCCCTCTTTCAATGATCGGTGACCATGAAATTTCCCGCTGCTATGCAATCGACCTCCGCCAAGTTGCTGCTGAGTCTCTACCTTCCCACGGGGATGCTTCTGTTGACGGTTCTTGCGATAAGCCTGCGCACTGGCATCCCTGTTGCCATGTTTACCAGGGATCCGGCCGATATCACG
Source organism: Pelobacter sp. UBA6093 (assembly GCA_002435955.1). Taxonomy (GTDB): domain Bacteria; phylum Desulfobacterota; class Desulfuromonadia; order Desulfuromonadales; family Syntrophotaleaceae; genus Syntrophotalea. The sequence goes on along the minus strand of DIWZ01000017.1, from coordinate 15,009 downwards.
GACTCTTCGCCGTTTTTGGGTGTCCTCTCCAACATCGGCATTCTGTTATGGTGTGCATCCGCAACGATCTGCTTCTTTGCAGCGCTTTTCCTCAAGCGCAAAAACGCAGGCGGCATGGCCGTATTTTTTTTCATATCCGGCCTGATCACCAGCATGCTGCTGGCGGACGATCTGTTCCTGTTGCACGAAAGGATATTCCCTGAATATTTCCATTGGCGGCAACGGTATGTTTACCTGAGCTATGTTGCAGTTATTTTTGTCTACCTCCTTCGATTCAGAACAACAATATTAAAGAGTAATTTCGTCACCCTGGTGCTGGCCTTCGGCTTTTTCTTCCTGTCTATCGTCATCGATGGCATCGCCGTCAAATATGAGGGTTTCAGGCCTTTCCATCACTTTTTTGAAGACGGTTTTAAACTTTTCGGTCTTTCCAGCTGGCTGGGATATTTCGGCGACACAGCTTTACACGCCTTGGCACCTTCCGATGGAGCCTGAGCCATGGACACATACATCCACAGCTATCGGGATGTTGCCGAAGCATCGCTGGTCGCACAGACAGAACTGGAATTCGCCACCTGGCTGGCACGCAGAGGGACAAAAATCATCTGCCATAAAGGCCGCCACTGGATGCAAGCCTTCCCCGGCTTCTATGCCACCGTGCATCCCCTGGCCAGGCTCGGGGTGCATGAAGCTACCCGTCCGGCCGCACTTTGCTGGGGCTTTCGCACCTCCTTGCGCGACCAGGATGCCGACCAGGCCAATGGCAGCCTGCCGCTGCATCTGCTATCCGACATCGACACCTATACCTGGCAGGCGATTAGCTCGCGGTACCGCAACAAGCTCCGCAATCTCCGCAAGCAAGTTCGCGTCGTCGAGCTGCATAAACCGGATCTGCTTCTCGACCAGGGGTATGAGATCCTGCGTTCCGCCAATACGCGCAACAATTATGGCCGGGTTACCCGACCGGCTATCTATCGAAAATACGTCGAGAAGTATTATGCCACGGGGCACGGTCTGGTGATCGGCGGGCTGCTGGACGGGAAACTCATCGGATATCTGACCGGTCACGCGGTCGGCAAGACCGCTTATGTGGACGACCTGTTTCTGGACTCGCAACATCTGCGCACCAACATCAGCCTCGGCCTGTTCTTCGAGTGGGTTCAGATCTGCCGCAGGACCGTAGCGATCCGGGAAGTGGTCCACGGCCTGCACGCCCGCGAAGCACCCGGCTTATGCCATTACAAGGATGAATTGGGTTTATCCATGGTGCATTTGCCAACGCGGATCTGGTTTGCGCCGATGACGGGCACCATCGTAAAAACCCTGCGTCCGCATGCTTATTATCGACTGACCGGGCATGATTGAGGTGTTTGTCCGTGGTCCGTGGTCCGTGCTCAGCACTCAGCACTCAGCACTCAGCCCTCAGCCCTCAGCACTCAGCACCAACGTTTCTACCCGGTATTGCGTAACCCGGCGGCGATCCCGTGAATGGTGGCGGCCAGAAGATAGTTAAGCTCGTCGCTTTCCTCTCCGGCACGTTTACGCCGTAGCAGTTCGATCTGCATCAGGCTCAAGGGATCGACATAGGGCGTGCGCAACCGCAGGGAACGCGCCAGGCTCGGTTCGTTTTCCAGCAGACGGGTCTGGCCGGTGACAGCAAGTACCGCGTCGAGGGTACGCCGGTGCTCATCGACCACCAGGTTGAAACAGCGCTCCCGCAGTGCGGAATCCGTAACCAGGTCGGCATAGCGTCGGGCGATGGGCAGGTCGACCTTGGTCAGAGCCAGTTCGACGTTGCGGATCAGGTCGGCAAAAAACGGGCAATCCGCCATCATCTCGGATAACAGGCGTTTTGCCTCCGCTCCCTGCTCGGCAAAGGTGGTGAGAGCATGGCCGACGCCGAACCAGCCGGGCAGCACGTGACGGCTCTGCATCCAGCCGAAGCCCCAGGGAATGGCGCGCAGATCCTCGAGACCGCCTGCAGGCTTACGCCGCGCCGGTCGCGAACCGATCTTGGCCAGCTCGAATTCGAGCACCGGCGTGGCCTGCTCGAAGTAGGTCACCATGTCGGGATTGTCGGCGATATGCCGACGGTAAAAGGCCAGAGCCTCGGCGGACATCTCTTCCAGGGCCGCTTCCCAGGCGGGAGAGGCGGTGGCAGCTCCGAGTTCGGGACACAGCAGACATTCCAGGCTGGCAGAAACCATCAGTTCCAGGTTGCGGCGCGCCAGTTCGGAATCGGCGTATTTCCAATTGATAACCTCGCCCTGCTCGGTGATTTTGATGGATCCGGAAAAGGCGCCCCCCGGCTGACTGAGAATGGCGCGATGGGTCGGACCACCTCCGCGGCCGACGGTACCGCCCCGTCCGTGGAACAGCCGCAGGGTCACGTTATGCTGGTGCGCGACGCCGTGCAAGGCCCGCTGGGCCTTGTGGATCTCCCAGGTACTGGTGAACATGCCGCCGTCCTTATTGGAATCGGAATACCCGAGCATCACCTCCTGGCAACGGCCCCAGCTATCGAGTAGCGGTTGGTACGCCGCGTCGTTCCATAGAAGGCGGCAGATTTCCGGCGCGTTGCGCAGATCCTCGATGGACTCGAACAAAGGGACCGGCATAAGACCGGGATCGTGGTTGCCCGTGTCGGCAGCAACCTGCACCCCGGCCTTGGCGGCCAGCCGCAGCCACAGCAGCACATCCTCGGCGCAACGGGTGCCGCTGATGACATAGCGAGTGATGGCTTCAGGGGCAAACTCCTGTTTAAGCGCCACAACATTTTGCAAGGTATTCATCACCGTGGCAATCGCAGCACTGGTCGCATGACCTTGCGCCAGGTCGCTGTCGGCCCGGGTGTGCATGCGGGCATGTTGGCGAATATCGAGAGCATGCAGATAAAACCCGAAAGTGGCGACCTTGCGCAGCACCGGATCCAGATATTGCCGGGCCAGGCGATCGGCGCGGTGATGCTCAAGACTGGCGCGCACCACCAGCAGGTCCTCTTTGAATTCGCGGACCGACGGATACGCATCGACATGCTGAGGGGTGTTGCGGGTACATTCGAGACGATAGCCGATCGCCGCCAGAAACTGCCGATAGAGTTCGCATTCCGGGCAGGACGCCATGCGAGCAGCCGCCACAGGCATGTTTTGCCGATAGGTAAGTAACGCCTGCCGAAACGCAGTGGAAGTGGGTACCCGACAACCGGAGGGGGTAAGCAGCTCCTTGAGCAGGGCGACATCCTGCAGGTACCTGTCGAGAATAATGGTGCGGGCGCTGGCCAGGGCGGTGCGGGTTGAAGCAGGGGTTACCGACGGGTTGCCGTCGCGATCCCCGCCGATCCAGGACCCGAAACGCACCACGGTCGGCAGGTCGCCGGGGGAAATCCGATAACCGAATATCTCCTCGAACGCCGCGGCCATATCCGGATAAAAATCGCCCAGCGCGGGGATCAGAAAAGGCGCGTAATGATCAAGCCCCATATCTATTTCATTTTCCACGCTGGGGTTTTGGCGCCGAATTTCTTCGGTCTGCCACAGAGTGGTAATCTCGCAAAGGATCGCCTGCTGGTGCAGCGCGGCTTCGGCGTCCAACAACAGGAGACGGTTCAGCTGCTCCAGGGCCCAGGCGATATATTGCCGCTTGGTGCGTGTTACCCGACGTGCCACCTCCGTCGGATGGGCGGTGAACACCGGAATGACTTCGACCTTTTGCAAAATCCCGAGAAGTTGCTCCGGTTTGAAACCCTTTTCGCGTAATCGCGTCAGTGTTCCGCGCAGGGAGCCTGGCTTATCCATCGTATCAGGCGCCAGACGTACCGCGCGCAGGCGTCTTTTGCGATGCTGGGTTTCCGCCAGGTTGACCAGTTCGAAAAAAGTGGAAAAAGCCTTGACGATCTGTCCGGCATCGGCCAGGGAAAGTTCCCGGATCAAACCAACCGCTGCCTGCAACTGCGGATCATCCCGCCAGGTGTGTAAATCCGGTTCGGCATGGTAAAGTCGGCGGCGATGGGCAATGGCGCCATGACGCAGCTCTTCCTCCAGTGCGTAGATCGCGGATCCGGCCTGTTCCCGAAGCACCGTGCCGAGCAATTTCCCCAGGGAGCGCACATCGCGCCGCAGCGGTCGTTCCCAGAGATCCCCGGCAAAACTGGTCAACTCTGCCAGCCTGGCCACGGGACTATCGACTTTCCAGTACAATTCCTGCATGGGGACCTTCCTGGAGCAGCGGTCCGAAGGCGGACCAGAGGGGGTAGAAGTCTTTTGAATAGTCTAACCGCTCCACAGACAGGTTCAAGCTTTCGCTGAAGCTGCTGAGGTTCAACCCTTCTTGCGGCCCCGCGGATGCGCGCGGTCATAGACATCCATCAACCGATCGAGGCTGACCTGGGTATATTTCTGGGTGGTGGACAAGGAGGCATGACCAAGCAGCTCCTGGATGGCGCGCAGGTCGGCACCGCCATCGAGCAGGTGGGTGGCAAAGGAGTGCCGCAAGGCATGCGGTGAGGCATCTTTGAGGATACCGGCGCGCAGCAGCCATTTTTTGAGATTACGCTCGATGCTGCGGGCGGACAGACGCCCGCCGCGGTAGTTGAGAAACAGGGGCTGATCCCGGTCGGGGACGCCTCGCTCGGCCAGGTAACCCCCGAGGGCCTGCCGCGCCGGCCGCCCCATGGGCACAATGCGCTCTTTGTCGCCTTTGCCCCTGACCCTTACCAGCCCCTCGCGCAGATCGAGATGGCCGACATCGAGACTCGCCAGCTCTCCCACGCGCAATCCGCTGGAATAGAATAACTCCAGGATGGCACGATCACGCACCGTAAGCGGTTCGCAGCCATCGGTAGCCTTGATCAGATCGAACACTTCGTCCACGGTCAAAACCTTGGGCAGATAGTGTTCCCGCTTAGGCGTGGCGATGGTCTCGGCGGGATTGACGTCCAGCTCTCCCTGACGAACCAAATAACGGAAAAAACTGCGTACCGCAGAGAGTTTACGGCCGATACTTGTCCGCCGGTTGGTTTTGTGCAAGCGGGCCAGATAACGACGCAGGATCAGGGTATCGACCTGGCGAATAGAGACCGAGGACGTCGATTCGCCACCCTTGCCCGCATCATTTTGGAGAAATAGGGCGAACTCCGTCAAATCCTGCCGGTAGGCGCGCAAGGTATGCGGCGAAAGGTTGCGTTCGACTTCAAGATGACGGCAGAAGCGGGCGATCAAGCTGTCCATGTCGGAAGCCTTTCCGGACGGTTGAAAAAGGTTGGCAGGAAGCTTGTGATGAGCGCGTTGACGCTTGTGCATGGGCGTGCCATAATGACCTCCATCAGGAGGAAACGTGCAGATTTTCTTCGTACTACTGGCCCTCTTTTTCGGGATAATTATCGGCCTGACAGCGCTGAGTTACGCGGCGTACTGGTACGAATCCGCCAACCGGAATCCCGAACTGATCCTGCAACGGTTTCGCCCGGCGCGACTGGGTCTGGCAGGTGGACTGATCCTTGGCGAAGCAGCCTGTTTGATGGTGACCATCCTACTGCACCCTACCGGCTGGTTCAACCGCAAAGCACCGTCCGTCACACGGGACCAGACCCCGATCATCCTGCTGCACGGACTGTTTCAGAGCCGTGCCTGCTGGTGGTGGTTGAGGCTGCACCTGCGGCGCCAGGGACGCTCGGCGCTGTATGCCATCGCCCTGCCGCCCTGGAAAGACGTGGAGGTGCTTACCGAGCGGGTGGCCAAAACCGTTGACACCTTGCGCCATCGCCATGGCGTATCTCGTGTACACATGATAGGGCACTCCATGGGAGCCCTGATTGCCCGCAACTACCTGCAGATTCGCGGCGGTGCCGGGAAAATCGATCGTTGCGTTTTCCTCGGTGCTCCACACGGGGGATCGAAACTGGCGCCCTTTGCACTTTCGCCCCTGGGGCTGCTGCTGGTGCCGGGCTCTGCATTTCTGCAACGCCTGGCAGCGGCGACATGGCCCGAATGCACCGGGATCATCAATATCTACTCTCGACACGACAACATGGTTCTGCCTGCCGAAAACGCCTTTCTGCCTGGCATCCCCAATGAGGAACTGACCGGCATGGGCCACGCCTCCATGTTGTTTCGCCCGTCGGCTATCCGACGCATCATCGCTCATCTTGAGGAAACACCGCCATGATCACCCTGGATATCACGACCCGTCAGCGCGAAGACATGATCGACATTACCGCCCTGATCCGGCAGACCATTCGCAATACGGGGATCGATCGCGGAATCGCTTATCTGCATGTGCCACACACCACCTCCGCCATCACCATCAATGAAAACGCCGATCCCGATGTGGTGCATGACCTGTTGCTTGGCCTGCGGCGCCTCGCCCAGCGCGATGCCGGCTACCGCCATGCCGAAGGCAACAGCGATGCCCACATCAAAAGCTCATTGCTGGGCGTGGACCAGACCCTGTTGATCGATGGCGGTGAACCGGTACTGGGTACCTGGCAGGGGATTTACTTCTGCGAATTCGACGGCCCGCGCAGGCGCAAGCTCCACATCCGGATTCTTGCAGCATGAAGCCCTGCGTCGCCCTGGTGGCCGCCAACGATTACCACCCCGCCGCGGTGGAGCAGGCCCTTGCGCGGCTGATGCATGAATTGGGCGGCATGAGCACCTTTGTCCAACCCGGTCAGCGGGTATTGATCAAGCCCAACATGCTGGCCGGCAAAGCCCCCGACAAGGCGGTAACCACCCATCCGGAAGTGGTGCGCGCGGTGATTCGCATGGCTCAGGCCGCGGGCGGCATCGTCTCGGTCGGCGACTCGCCGGGTATCGGCAGCCCCATGGAAGTGGCCCGCCACTGTGGCATCATGGCTGTCATCGAAGATACCGGCGCGAAATTTGCGCCGTTTTGCGACTCGGTGCGTGTCGGTACGGTCGGCCGCACCTTCCGGCAGCTGGAACTGGCCCGCGATATACTGGATGCCGATGTCATCATCAACATGCCCAAACTTAAAACCCATGGCATGATGGGATTGACCTGCAGTGTCAAAAATCTCTTCGGCGCGGTGGTCGGGATGCGCAAACCGGCCCTGCACCTGCAGGCCGGCGCCGATAAAAGCCTGTTCGCCCTGATGCTGCTGGAACTGGCTGAGCACATACGGCCGGCCCTGACGATCGTCGATGCCATTGTCGGTATGGAAGGTAATGGCCCCGGCAGCGGCGAACCGGTCTCCATCGGCGCCCTGCTGGCCGGCTCCGAAGCCCTGGCCATCGACAGTGTCGCAACCCGTCTGGTAGGCATGACCGCAGCAGACGTCTGGACCCAGCGCCTGGCGCAACAGACCCAACGGCTCGGCAGTCACCTGGCCGATATCGAACTACGCGGCGACGACCTTGAGAAGTTAGCGGTGCCACGCATTCGCGCGGCCCAGAGCTCCGATACGGCCTGGGGCCTTCCGCAATGGCTGCACACGCCGCTACGACGTTCTTTGAGCGCCCGCCCGTATGCGGATCGACATCTTTGCCGCCAATGCGGTTTGTGCGTCAAGCACTGTCCGCCGCAAGCCATGCGCCTGGCGCATGACCGCCTGCATATCGACTACCGCTGCTGCATCTATTGTTTTTGCTGCCAGGAGTTATGCCCTGAAGGCGCGCTGTTGACCCACCAGGGGCTGCTGTTGCGTTTGACGCGCTGGATTAACGAACGCAATCAATGATGATACCTTCGCAAACACCCGTCCTTTCATACAGGATACGACCATCACGCCACATGGCGTCGGCATGGACCGAGGAGAATGACATGACCATCCGCATCCCCTTTTTGAATCGCCTGCTCCCTTTCGTTGCGCTTCTGGCGCTGCTGTCCGGGTGTGCGACACTGCGAGCCGCCCCCCCCGAGATCGCCCTGGTCGGACTGCAGGTGGAGAATCTGACCTTGAGTCACGCCATTCTTACTGCCGACTTAAGCGTTTTCAATCCCAACGATTTCAGCATCAATGTTCGCGAAGTCCGCTACCAGCTGGCCGTCAACAACATCCAGGTGGCTCAGGGCCTGTCCCTGGACAGCGTCCGCCTGGGCGCCCGCCAATACGGCCAACTCCCGTTGCGGTTATCGACTTCCTATTTCAACTTGCTGCGTCTGGGACCTCTGCTCGAGCAAAGCAAACCGTTGCCTTACAAGATTTCCGGCGATGTGATTCTCGGCAGATTCCTGCTCGGCAGCCGCAGCCTGCCCTTTTCCAAAAAGGGCACGCTTGATCTGTCCAGCATTACCGACGAGCCTGTTGAAGCCAACACCACCCCATAAAAAATACTAACGGCGTCCGCTACTTTGGACACCGTTTTTCGCAGCCCGTCAGCCGCCCTGCCGAGATGGATAACAGGTGTCTTTGTGGCTGACATATTTTCACCTGTCTTGAATAAGGAGGCATCACGTGGCACTGACCGTCATCGCTAAATTCGTTGCAAAAGCGGGCAAGGAAGAACACTTGCGCACCGAACTGCTGGCACGCATCGACCCGACCCGCTCCGAACCCGGCTGCATTATTTACGACCTGCATCAGGACATCGACAACCCGGCGGTTCTTGTCTTTCTGGAAAGTTGGAAAAGCAGGAAAGACCTGGAAGAACATCTTCAGATGCCGTATCTGCAATCACTGCTGGGAATGGTCGATGAGTTATGCGCCGAGCCTCCGGAAATTCGCCTGGCAAATCAGATCGGCTGACATCCACGTGTGAACCCTACCCGATTCATTGCAATCGACGCAGGGGTGGCGAACAGCCGTCCCTGCGTTTTTAGCGCCGGAAATGCAGCTCGTTCTGCAATTCAAGAATTTTTTGGCGCAACGCAAGAACTTCAGCATGGGAAGCCATCCCTTTCATGAAATACCGCAACTCCTGGTATTCCCCGTGCAGCCCCTCAAGGCGCTCCATCAGATCCTTGTTGATGGACTTGAGCTCTTCATTTTCCCGTTTCAGGGAACGAATTTCCTCAAGGTGTTTGCTATGCGTATCGATATTTACAATGGATGCCATGGTCCACCGCTCCTTTCTGATCTCCAGCGGTCTTTCATAACTTGTCTTGTTATAATTCTACCTTCAAAATCCTATGAGGTAAATGGCCTATGGTGAGTCAGATACGATTGTCAAGCGGGGGAGATCGTTCAGGCGAGCGGCAAGTGTCCGTATTAAAAGAGTTTTTTTTGGGCGTCTTCAAGGGTAACACCCTCGATAAGAAGGCGTTTATGACGGGACTTTTCGCCTGAAACGAGGGTTACCCGGCTTTTGGCAACCCCCAGCAGTTTGGCGAAAAACTCTCGGCACAATTTATTGGCGGCCCCCTCAACCGGTGGCGAAGTGAGGCGCACTTTCAGAACCCCCCCTTGCAAACCGGCCAATTCGTTGCGGCTGGCGCGCGGTTGCACATGGATATCAAGCAGCAAGCCGCCATCGGTTTGCGAAAGACATGCGGGCATCAGCCTGCATCCTCCTCCTCCGGGGATGACATCCGTGCCAGCACATCCTCTTCCAGAATTTCCATCATCACCGGTTGAAAGCGACCCTGTTCCTGTATGGGCAAGGTATTCAATTCCAGCAGGCGCAGATGACTTTCAACCACTGCCCGCAACCCGGCTTCAAAAGAAACCTTCTGGCGCCGCAAGTCCTGAATTTCAGCGAGAAGATCCCTATGCCGCCCCTGGGCTTCCTGTACAATCTTTTCGCCCTGAAGCTCGGCTTCGGCAATGACGATTTCCGCTTCCTTGCGGGCATTGGCCTTCAGTTCGTCGGTCATGCGCTGGGTCGTCAACAAGGCTTCCTTGAGCGTCACCTCGCGGTCTTTCATTTCATCGAGAACGCTACGGGTGCGTGACAGGTCTTCCTTGAGTTTTTGGCTTTCAAGATGGAAACGTTCGAGTTCATCGGCCACCTGCTCGAGAAAACAATCGACACTCGCCTTGTCGTACCCGAAAGGGCGAGTTTTAAAACGATGCTGCTGAATATCTATGGGGGTAATGGACATGGGTGAAATCCTGTTTAGCGGTAAAGCAAGCTCCGCAGAAAAGTACTTACGAAAAACAACGCAAAAATCAACACCATCGGCGTAAAATCGATGCCGCTGAACTGCAACGGCAGGATCCGGCGCATGCGTTGCAATACCGGCTCCGTTGCACCGTAAAGAAACCGCACAATGGGATTGTAAGGGTCGGGACTGACCCAGGAGAGGATCGCCCGCGCCACCACAATGTAGGCATAAATCTCGAAAATTGAAGCAAACATTTTAATTAGAGTGAACTGCAACCCGTGAACAATACCCACAACACGACCTCGCTTGAAATAATTTTTATTGTTTTTTTAGATAATTAACCCAATTTATACCCAAACCGCGGGCAGGGTGTCAACGCTTTCAACAAGATGAAATATCCCTGCATACGTCTACCTTTGACAAACACCAGAAAAACCGTTACATTTTGGCTTCGCCAGCTCGGGGATGTGTCCGCCGGCGGCGGCAATTCATGACCAGTCCACAGACAAGGAACCGCCATGATCCGAACTACCAATCTTAATGTTCGTTCGCTGACCCCTATTATCGCACCTGCCGACCTCAAGCAAGTATTCCCTCTCGGTGACGAAGCGGCTGAATTCGTCATGACCAGCCGGCAGACCATCAGGGCGATCCTCAAGCAGCAAGATCCCCGCATCATGGTCGTGGTAGGACCCTGTTCCATCCATGATACCAGAGCGGCCATCGAGTATGCCGAGCGCCTGGCAGCACTGAAACAGGAACTGGGTGACCAACTGTTTCTGGTCATGCGCGTCTATTTTGAAAAACCGCGTACCACCATCGGCTGGAAAGGTCTGATCAACGATCCCGATCTCAATGGCACGCACCAGATTTCCAAAGGTCTCGGGGTTGCCCGCGGCCTGCTAAGTGCCATCACCCAAATGGGGCTTCCCATAGCTACCGAAATGCTCGACCCCATCATTATCCAGTATCTGTCCGACCTGATCAGCTGGGGCGCCATCGGGGCGCGCACCTCGGAATCCCAACCGCACCGGGAGATGGCCAGCGGCCTGTCGTTCCCGGTCGGCTTCAAGAACGGCACCGACGGCAGCCTGCAGATTGCCATCGACGCCATTGGCGCTGCCTGCCACCCGCACAGCTTTCTGGGAATCTGCCGGGACGGCCGAACCTCCATCGTTGAGACCACCGGCAATCCCGACACCCATATCGTTTTGCGCGGCGGGGCCGGCAAACCCAACTACTACCCGGAAGACATCGCTGGCGCCGAAAACCTGCTGAACCGGGCCGGTCTGACTCAGGCCATCATGGTCGACTGCAGTCACGCCAATTCCTACAAGGATCACGACCGCCAGGAAGAAGTTCTGATCAACACCCTCCAGCAGGTAGTGGCGGGCAACCGCTCCATCTGTTCCCTGATGATCGAAAGCAGCCTGGAAGCCGGCAATCAGAATCTCAGCGCCGATATCAAGCAGCTTAAATACGGCGTTTCCATTACCGACAAGTGCGTTGACTGGGAAACCACCGAACGGATGCTGCGTTACGCCCACGCGCAATTGAAAAAATGCGGCGGACGGGCCATATCCTGACACCTTTCGCCAGCTTGAAATCTCAAAAACCAAGGAAACGGCTTTCAGACACCTGAAAGCCGTTTCCTTTTTCCCGAGCAACCCTTCATCCTCAGTAAGGATTCATTTAATCGCGGTGCACCATCGAATCGACCTGCAACTTGACATCATCGATATTGACCCGCATGACCCTGTCATCTTCCCGTTCGCTGCGAACCAGCCCCTCATCCACCCATGCAAGCAGAAGGGCGTTGCTGATACCGAACATGCCTACCGCTTCTTCCGGCGTATACCAGGTTTTCACCAGCGACATGTGTTGTTCTCCTTTCCACCGGCGGCACGGACCCGCCCCGGAATCGATTACGGGAAATGCGCAGCACCAAAGCCTTTGTTTAACTTTAAAAGAACGACGGCAACATGCAACCACCTGAAGGGATGAATCCGGCGTGTTTAAAGGGAATTGAGCAACCGGTAAATTTTTTGTTCGGTTTCCCATATGGCACCGACCCGATCCTCCTCTCCGACCTCGTCGAACAGCAAGCGGGCTCGGTCGAGGAAATTATAGGCCTTGAGCAGCACCGGGGTCAATTCGCTCTCCAACCGCATCTGGGGAATTTCGCCAACCCCTTCTTCATGGTGAGCAAGTTCCTGTTCGGCCTGCACCAACAGGCGCTCGGCTTGAGATTCACCCGAAGCGTTCTGTAAATTACGCACTTCGTCCACCAGGGCGCGAAAACGGTCTGAGATGTTCATGAAAACTCCTTGGAATGATTATCGATGCAACGCCGGACATTTTAACCACATCCGGCGGTCAGGGACAACCTCTACCGACAACAAACCTCACATATCCCGTTTTCGTGCCATCTCCACCGATCTTTGGTGGGACATCGGGGGAGATGGGCATTGCCCGAGTCCAAGTTAGACATTGACGAAAACCCTGCCCTGCTGCTACTTTAGCTAGTGTAGTTCAGCCCTGGGGGAGTTGCAAAACTGAGAGTCCTGCCAGAAGTCCGACGGACTTCTGATACGGGATAACCCTTTGAACCTGATCCGGGTCATGCCGGCGTAGGGAAGCGGCACACCAGCGAAACTGACAAGTTCCGCCGAGGTCGCGTATTGCGGCCTTTTGTTTTTGGGGATTCCATCTTCATGCATATCTGGATAAACGAACAGCTTCATGAAATACCGCAAGGCGACAGCCTGTTTGAAGTCCGCGATCGCGTCAAACCGCAAGCCGATGTGGTAATTCTCAACGGATTTCCGGTATCTTCGGACCGACTCCTGAAGGACGGTGACCGCATGGTACTGATTCGCCGCGGTGAAATCCCCTCCGCCGACGAACTGGAATCCCTGCTGATGGCACGCCATACTCCCGGTGTGCATGCCCGGATCAAGCGGGCTACTGTCGGCATTGCCGGAGTCGGCGGCCTCGGTTCCCCGATTGCCGTTGCCCTGGCCCGTAGCGGCGTGGGACGACTGGTGCTGGCCGATTATGACGTGGTGGAACCTTCCAACCTTAACCGCCAGATGTATTTCATCGACCAGATAGGCATGACCAAGGTTGAAGCGCTGGCCGCCACCCTGGCTCGCATCAATCCGGGAGTGGAACTTGTCCCCCACGCGGTGCGGTTGACCCGCGACAATGTAGCCTCGATTTTCGCCGGGGTCGATGTCATGGTGGAAGCCTTCGACGATCCGCAGGCCAAAGCCATGCTGACCGAAACTTTTTTGTCCCGTTTTCCGGAAAAATCGCTGGTTGCGGCTTCTGGCGTTGCGGGGGCAGGGCCTTCCAATACCATCATCACTCGCCGCGCCATCGGCAACTTGTACCTGGTAGGTGATGGCGAGACCGCAGCTGCGCCCGGTACCGGATTAATGGCGCCCCGCGTCGGGGTGGCCGCGCACCACCAGGCCAATGCCGTACTGCGGCTTCTGATCGGGGAAAACCCCGTCTGATCGAAATACGGAACCACTATGATGAACATCACTCTAAACGGAAATACTCACAGCTATCCGCCCCTTGCCAGCCTGCTTGAACTGCTGGGGCATCTCAATCTCGACTCGTCGCGGGTAGCCATCGAGCACAACGGCGCTATCGTGCCGCAGGACCGCTTTGCCGCCACCGCGCTGAGCGACGGCGACCGCCTGGAAATCGTCCAATTCGTCGGCGGAGGCTGAAACCCCGTCGCTTTGACTAAAGGTTGCACTCATGGATAAACTCGTCATTGCCGGCCGTACTTTTTCCTCCCGACTGATGGTCGGTACCGGAAAGTTCGCTTCCAACGCCCTGATGGCCGAGGCCCTGGCCGCCTCCGGCTCGCAGATCGTCACCGTCGCTTTGCGCCGGGTCGACATCGAGCGGCCGGACGATGACCTGCTGGCGCATATCGACCGCGACAAATACCTGCTGCTGCCCAACACCAGCGGCGCCCGCAACGCCGAGGAAGCGGTGCGGCTGGCGCGGCTGGCGCGGGCCGCCGGCTGCGAGCCCTGGATCAAGCTGGAGGTCACCCCCGATCCCTACTACCTGCTTCCCGACCCCATCGAGACCCTCAAGGCCGCCGAGATTCTGGTCAAGGAAGGCTTTGTGGTGCTGCCCTACATCAATGCCGATCCGGTGCTGGCCAAGCATCTGCAGGAGGCCGGCACCGCCACGGTGATGCCGCTGGGCGCGCCCATCGGCACCAATAAGGGGGTGCGCACCCGCGACAGCATCGCCATCATCATCGAGCAGGCCATCGTGCCGGTGGTGGTGGACGCCGGCCTGGGCGCGCCGTCCCATGCCGCCGAGGCTATGGAGATGGGCGCCGATGCGGTGCTGGTGAATACCGCCCTGGCCGTCACCCCCGATCCGGCCGGCATGGCGTATGCGTTTCGTCTCGGCGTGGAAGCGGGACGCCGCGCCTACCTGGCGGGGCTGCCGGCGCAGCAGCAACGCGCCGAGGCCTCCAGCCCCCTGACCGGATTTCTGAGGGACGAGTCGTGAACTTCTTAAGCGCATTCAACCGTTATGATCGCGCGGAACTGGCCGAGCGGATCGGCGCCTGCCGCGCGGCCGACGTGCAGCGGGCGCTGGCGGCGGAGCATCTGCGCAGCGCCGACTTCATGGCGCTGCTGTCTCCGGCGGCCCGCGACTACCTGGAGCCGCTGGCGCAAAAGGCCCACCGTTTGACCCAGCAGCGATTCGGCAAGACCATCCAGCTGTATGCGCCCCTGTATATCTCCAACGAATGCAGCAACGGCTGCCTGTACTGCGGCTTCAGCGCCACCAACCAGCTACCGCGCCGCACCCTGAGCCTCGACGAAGTCGAAACCGAGGCCCGCATTCTGCGCCGGCGCGGTTTTCGCCATGTGCAGCTGCTGACCGGCGAGGCGCGGGCGGTGAACAACGCGCTGCTGGCGGCGGTGGTACGGCGCATCCGCCCGCTGTTTGCCTCCATCA
>DIWZ01000034.1 GCA_002435955.1 Pelobacter sp. UBA6093 | reverse complement strand
CAACCCTTCGTTGCTAATGATTTGGGTTTAGGTTTTGTTTAAGGTTTTCACTCAATAACCCCTTGCTGCCCGTTTCGCTAGAGGAACAACGATCATTTCGGTTCGGTAACCCGCGCAGGAGAAACAGCTGCTTGAATCCAGCGGCAGGACGGTGCGGCACCGGAATTAATGGAATCCGCCCCCCGTCGCGACCACATCGCCCCCCGCAGGGGTAGCCACTTTTTGCTTACTTTTTGTTGGCTTGGACAAAAAGTACGGCGCCGGGCGGGGGCGCGACCCCGCGGTCTTGAAGTCAGTGCTGAGTACCGAGTGTTGAGTGCTGAGGCGAACCAATAGCAACTGACCACTGACCACTGACCAATGACAATTTTTTCCCCCCGGAGTAAATTCATATGCGTAACGAAATCTTGAATATTATCGACCGTATCCTTGGCGGCGGCTGTCTGACTGAACCCGAAGGTCGGCGGATTTTGCAGGCCAGTGGGGCGGATATCGGTTGGATTCTGGCCGGCGCGCAGCAGTTGCGCGAAACTTTTTGTGGCAATCAGGCCGGATTATGCATGATTGTTAACGCCAAGTCGGGGCATTGTTCCGAAGATTGCAGGTTTTGTGCGCAGTCATCCCACTATCAGACCGGTGCTCCCGTTTTCCCGTTGAAAACCAGGCAGCAGCTCGTATCCGAGGCCCGGCAAGCCGATCAGCGAGGGGCTCGCTGTTTCGGTATCGTCACCAGCGGGGCGCGTATCCAGCCTGGAGCCGAGTTGGAATGCGTTCTGGATGCATTAAGGGAGATACGAGCCACCACCGGCATTGCGCCGTCGGCGTCGTTGGGCCTTCTCGATGCGGCCACCGCCGCCGCTCTTGCCGATGCCGGCTGTGTGACCTATCACCACAACCTGGAAACGGCGCGATCCTATTTCCCGCAAATCTGTACCACCCATGATTATGCAGAAGACCTGGAGACCGTTCGGGTGGCCAAGGCGGCGGGCATGAAAGTCTGTTGCGGCGGCCTTTTCGGCTTGGGTGAAAGCGTCGAGCAGCGCCTTGAATTCGGCTTGACCCTGCAGGATCTCGATATCGATTCGGTGCCGATCAATTTTCTCAATCCGGTTGCCGGCACCCCCCTTGCCAACGCCCGTCCTCTCGAACCGATGGAAGCACTGAAGATCGTCGCCCTTTACCGGTATCTTATGCCGCATCGACATATAACCGTATGCGGCGGCCGGGGCAGTACTCTGGGCGATTTCCAGTCCTGGGTCTTCCATGCAGGCGCCAGCGGCATGATGGTTGGTGACTATCTGACTACCCCCGGGCGGCAATTGTCCGATGATCTGCGCATGGTTACCGATGCGGGGATGAAATATGCTTGCTGCTGAGGCGGTATCCACCGACGGGCTGCTCGTCACCGGCACCGACACCGGCGTCGGTAAAACCCTTGTCAGTGCATCCCTGGCATATCTGCTGACACGAAAAGGCGTCAGGATCGGCGTCGCGAAACCTTTTGAAAGCGGCGTTGCCGATCCGACCGACCTCGGTGAAGATGGACGCTTATTGCGCTGGGCAGCCGGTTGCAGGGACACTGTCGATCGCATCACACCCTATCGGTTGCGCGAACCGCTGGCGCCGGCACTGGCGGCACGCCGCGAAGGCGTACATATCGATTGGCCATATGTGATCGAAACCATCCGCAACCGGCATGACCGCTGCGATTTTCAGCTGGTAGAAGGTGCCGGCGGGCTGCTGGTGCCCTTGGCGGGATCCCGCCTGGTTGCGGACCTGGCCAGAGAACTCGGCTTGCCGCTGCTGGTCGTTGCACGTCCCGGCCTCGGCACTATCAACCACACTCTGCTTACCCTCGAATCCGCCAGCGCTCGTGGCCTGAAGGTCGCCGGTTGGATCATCAACGGCCTGCCGCCCGCAGCGACTGTCGCCGAACAGCACGCCGCCCTGGAAATAGCCCGGCTGACCGACATCCCATGCTGGGGCGTGTTGCCGCAAGTGGATGGCACGTCGCATGAAAAGGTTATCAGCCTCGCCCAAGTGATGCAGGACTGGCCGGTGATAAAGGGGCTTTTCTGAGTGGTGAGTTCAAAATCTCAACATCAAGTTCGCCGGTTCCGGCCGGCAGCCGGGATACTTTCTTTGCAAGGCCCCAAAGAAAGTATCCAAAGAAATGGCCTTTTGGCTGACGCGACAGCACTGGCGCGAAGCGTTAGGGCTCGACGGGGATTTGGTGCGATCTTGGAACGGCGCGTCTGCGGCCGCGTGATTTGCTACCAGGGGTGGGTCGCTAGCGGTGAAGGAAGATGTTTGCAACACCGGCGCTGCTGGGAAAGGCACACCGACACCCCGGCATTGCTAATGATTTGAGTTAAGGTTTTGTTTAAGGTTTTCACTCAATAACCCCTTGCTGCCCGTTTCGCTAGAGGAACAACGATCATTTCGGTTCGGTAACCCGCGCAGGAGAAACAGCTGCTTGAATCCAGCGGCAGGACGGTGTGGCACCGGTATTAATGGAATACGCCCCCCGTCGCGACCACATGCCCCCCGCAGGGGAAGCCATTTTTTGCTTACTTTTTGTTGGCTTGGACAAAAAGTAAGGCGCCGGGCGGGGGCGCGTCCCCGCGGTCTTGAAGTACCGAGTACCGAGTACCGAGTACCGAGTACCGAGTGCCGATAGCCGATAGCCGATAGCCGATAGCCGATAGCCGATAGCCGATAGCCAACCAATGACGAATTCACCCATGACCAAACAAGAACTTCTACGCCTCGATCGCCAGCACGTCTGGCACCCCTGTACCCAGGAAAAAGATCACGAACTGCTGCCGCCTATCCCCATCAGGCGCGGTGAGGGGATGCATCTGGTCGATATGGATGGCAACCGGTATATCGACGGCGTTTCCTCCTGGTGGGTCAATCTTTTCGGCCATAATCATCCCCGCCTCAATCGTGCTTTGCAGCAGCAGGCCGGACTTGTCGCGCATCATATTTTTGCCGGGTTTACCCACGAACCTGCCGTGGAACTGGCCAGCCGCCTGTGTGCCCTTGCGCCCGGCAATTTGAGCCGGGTGTTCTTTGCCGATAACGGTTCAGCAGCGGTGGAAGTGGCCCTGAAAATGAGTTTTCAGTACTGGCAACAAAGCGGCCGTCCCAAAAAAGTGCGATTCGTGTCGATCCAGGAGGCCTACCACGGTGAAACCGTCGGGGCCCTGTCCGTCGGGGGGTGTGACCTGTACCGCGACATTTATCGGCCGATTTTGCTCGATACCTTTCAGGCGCAGGGGCCGGATTGTTTTCGATGCCCCTACGGCAAGCATCGCGACACCTGCAATGCCGAATGTTTTGAGCACCTGGAGCGCCTGGTGACCGATCACCAGGAAGAGATCGCAGCCGTTATCATCGAGCCCCTTATTCAGGGAGCCGCCGGCATGCGGATCTATCCCCCGGTGTATCTGCGCAAGCTGCGTCAGTTGTGTGACAGCTGCCGAGTCCATTATATCGCCGACGAAATTGCCGTGGGTTTTGGCCGCACCGGACGTATGTTCGCCAATGAACACGCCGGCGTAGCCCCGGATTTCATGTGTCTTTCCAAGGGCATTACCGGCGGTTATATGCCCCTCTCCGTGGTTCTGACCGGCGATGACATCTATCAGGCCTTCTACGACGACTACGTCACTCTCAAAGCGTTTTTGCATTCCCATTCCTACACCGGCAACGCCCTGGCCTGTGCCTTGGCCGTGGAAGTGCTCAATATTTTTAAAGAGGAGGACATCCTCGCCCGCTTGGAACCCAAAATGGCCCTGCTCGATACCTTCGCGGATAAGTTCGAACAATTGCCCGAGGTCGGAGAATTCCGTCGTTGCGGCATGGTCGCCGCCGTCGAAATGGTTATGGACAAGCAGCATAAAACCCCCTTTCCATGGCAGCAGCGCCGTGGGTATCACGTCTATCAACACGCCCTGCAAATGGGTGCTTTACTGCGTCCCCTGGGCAACGTCGTCTACTTCATGCCCCCCTTGACCATCGACAACACCACCCTCGAGGAACTGCTCGACATTGCGTATCGTTCGATAGTTGCGACGAGAGGCTGAAGGGTCAGTGCTGAGTGCTGAGTACCGAGTTCAAAAGCTTACAAACTTAACGTCAAGTTCGCCGGTCCTGGCCGGCAGCCGGGATACTTTCGTTGCAAGGCCCCAAAGAAAGTATCCAAAGAAATGGCCTTTTGGCTGACGCGACAGCAC
>DIWZ01000001.1 GCA_002435955.1 Pelobacter sp. UBA6093 | reverse complement strand
GTCTCCAGGTTGATCCGGTGGCCGGCGACGTCGGCGTTGAAGTGTAGCATGGTGTGGCCGGCGAAGGTGCAGAGGGTGATGGAGGATTTATCCCGCCAGTCGTCCATGGCCAGTTTGTTGCCGCCGAAGGTGTGCAGCAGGTTCTGGGCGGCATTTTCGGCGGTGACCACCGAGCCGTGGGCGGGATTGGACAGGGTACCGACTAGCATCGGCTGGTCGGGGTCCTGGTTGAGGCAGCTGATGAGCACTTCGTTGTCGCCGTGCAGGGGCAGGTGCCAGCCGAAGGGCATGCCGTCGCTGGGGCTGGCGTAGGGCTGCAGCCTTCTTGTTGGGGCAGAGGCTTGGGCGTGGGGGGCGTTGTTGCTGTCGGGGTACTGGCGGTAGCGGTAGCGGCCGGCCGCGTCGAGCTCGGGGATGGGATCGCGGCTTTCGACCCGGGCGCTGAAGATCTTTGGCAGTTCGGGCACTTTGGGCAGTTCGGGGCGCCAGGGGTTTTCGCGGGGGATAAGGATGGCGGTGTTGGTGTAGGGGCAGTCTTCTTCGTCGCCCAAGTCGAGGCCGGCTCCGATTCCGCTAAATTGCCGGGCCTTATGCGTAACGGCGGTGATCAGGTAGTCGCCGGAAAGAGTGCTGCTGTAGCCGGTGGTGTCGAGACGGATCAGGGCGCCGACCCGCAGGTCGGCGGCGTGGGTGCGGATCTCGACGGTATGGCGGATGCAGACGGCGCGTTGGGCGCGGATCAGGGCCTGGTGTTTGGCTTCTTCTTCATTGGCGGCGCCGCTGGAGAAGGTGACGGCGCTGGTGGCGTTGAGGGCCAGGGGTCCGCCGTCGGTGGCACGGCCGACCAGGGTTGGGTGCTCCGGGGCGTTTTCGTGCACGTCGTGCACATAGTGGCGAGCCGAAACCCGGCTGGCCCGGTCGGCGATGCCGAGCATGCCGACCTTGACGGGGCCATCTGTAGTTTCCATCCCGGCATCGGGCGTGTAGGTCAACAGCTCCCGGGCCAGCATGGGGCAGCGATTGGTGGTGTCGGCGAGGTGGATAATCTCGGCACCGTCGATCTCTTCGGACCAGAGCAGCATCCCCTGGCGCCCTGCCAGGCGCTGGACGAAGGTGAGGTCGTCTTCCTGGGCCTGGAGGGTGGAGGGCCTCACCGGGTACTGGCGGGCCAACTGGAAATCGAGGCGGCTTGCGGGGATGTCGTGGCGCTGAAGGGTCTGGCGAATGACGGCGGGCAGGGTTTCGGAGACGATCAGGCGGCTGTCGGTGGTGAACCTGAGCAAAACCAGGCAGGACTCCATGGTGAGCCGGATGATGCATTGCCCTCCGGGCAGGTAACCTTCGCTCTGGATCTCGGTCAGGATGCCGCTGACCCGGCGTTCATATCCGTCGGGAGAGATCATTGTGAGGGATGCCGACCGGCCCAGGTGGTGGCCGATGGCCGCCCAGCCGTCGACGAGTACGTGGACGTGGAAGGTGAAGGGCCGGTTGAGTTCCTCCTTACCGCTCAGCCCGAGCACGGGGAAGGGGGTTGCCCCGATACAAAGCTCAAGGCGGGATTGGCAGGCCGATAGACTCATTTGTTTCTCCTGTTGTATGCGATCCAGAAGGGCTTGTATGCAAGATAACCCCGTTAACTGTTTTCGCTGATCTTGCCGGCCTTAAGGTTAATGCTGTTGCCCTGTATGTCGATCTTGCCTGCCTGAAGAGCCACATTGCCCTTGGTGGTGATCTGCAGGGTGCCTCTCGCCTGAGTAAGGGTGATGTTGCCGACGCCCCGGCCGATGAAGCTGGTGTCCCGGGCGGTCTTGAAATGCAGATTGCCGCTGTCGATGAGCAGGTTCATGTCGCTGTTGCGCACCTCTACCGTCAGGGCCCGGGCCACGTCCACCACCATGTCCTTTCCGGCGGTCATCTCGATGTTTTGCTTTTCCGCCTTGCAGAGGATGTTGTCCCCGGCCTTGATGCGGAAGTCGGTGGCGGCCTGGAAGGCGATCTCCTTGTTGCGGGTCATGACCCGCTGGGCGTTTTCCACCGTGACGATGTGGTCGTTGCCGGACTGCACGGTCTGGGTGTCCCCCGACTCGATCAGCATGGTCTTGCAGGCCTTGATCTCCATCTCGCCCTCTTCGGTCGCCAGCCGCACCTTGTGGCCCTCCTCGTTGGCGTCGAGAGTGAGGATGTTTTTTCGCTGGTCGGTAAAGATTTCGATTTTTTCCTGTCCCACCCGGTCTTCCATCAGTAGTTCGTTCCCGCTGGCGGTGCGGATGATGTTCTGGGTCGGATTTTCCGAGGTGACGACGTTGGGGGTCTGGGGGTTCGATAGGGAACCGGACAGAACCGGGCGGTCCGGATCGCCGTTTACGAAGCTCACCGCTACCTCGGTGCCGTCCCGCAGGGGGAAATGGATGCCGTAGTTTTCGCCGCCGTAGGGCTGGATGAGTCGTATCGGGTGGCTGGCTTCTCCCTTTGCCGCCTCGCCCCGGTCAAAGTCGAGGCGGATGTGGTAACGACCCTGGTCGTCCAGATGGGCGTATTCGCTGCCGGTGGACTCCACCCGGCCGGTGAAGGAGGTGACAACCGGGGGTTTTTCGGGGAGCGGCGCACGGAAGGGGGTTTCGGCCTTGATGAGCCGGACAGTGTTGGCGTAAGTCGGGCCTTTGTTTTCCCGGCTGAAGGCCAGGGCCGCCCCCTGGTCGGCCGTGTGGCTGACCTCGACCACCAAGTAGTCGTCGTTCAGGTCGTCTTGCGGATGGTTGGTGATCCGCAGCAGGTACCCGGGGAGGATGCCGCGGCAGTCGGTTTTTCCCACATAGACCACGCGTTGGGCGTCGAGGGCCTGTTGCCGGATGGTGGCGATCTGCCGACCTTCTTCCAGGGTCTTGAAGTGATCTCCGTAGACGCCCTGTTCGCCGGTGGTCGCGCTCATGTTGGAACTGGCGTGGGCTTCCAGGGTGACGTCGGGGGTGCGGTAATTGTAGTCCGTGACCCGAACCTGGCCGGGAAGCACCCGTGCCCGCGTATTCAGGGCGTAGATGGTTTCAATGGTGCGGGCGGTCCCGCTCTGGGGCTGATACCGCAACTCGCCGATGCCGGGAAGGGAGGGGCGTTTGGTGCTCCGGTCGCAGAACAGGGGCCGGGTCTTGTCCCTGTCGCTTTCAAAGGTGAAGAAGATCCCGGCCTTCGCCAGCAGGCGGTACAGGAAATCGTAGTCGGTCTCCTCGTACTGGGCCACGAATTCCCGTTCCGGGTAACTTTCCGCCAGCTGGAGGACAAAATCGTCCTTTTTATAGCCGGCACCACTCAGGACCTCGTCCAGAATCTGGGGGATGGTCCGATTCAGAAAGATCCGGTTATTGGTGTTGTGTTTGAGGGTCGAGAGAGGCGAACGGAAAATCGCCCGATATCCCATCGCCGCCGGGGTATCGTTTTCCCGGTTGAAATGCTCCACGATGCCGTGCACATACAGGATGGAACCGCCCCAGCGCATTTCCAGGGTGGCGGGGTTGCCCGTCACCGTCGAGGCATTCAGTTCGGCATTGGCGGTCAGGGAAAGGATAAAAAAGAAATCTTGTGAAAGCCCATGATTTTTTCCGGTAAAGGAGGTGACGGAAAAGGTATCGTTTGGAACGCTGCGGATACGGAACCCGAAATGACTGACGTTAGCCGCGCGATTCAGGGCAAGGTTTGCGATGTTCTGCGGTGTCATGGTTGGTTTTCCTCCTATATATCAATTGGCTTTTTCCAAATCGAAATCGCTATCGCTATCGAAATCGGGATGGGGTTTTTGCTTTTTGTGAAGCTTCAAGTTCAAGGTCAAAGGCCGATTTCGATCCCGATTTCGATTTCGATTTGGATGAAATCCTTGTTACCTTCCCGCCCCGGCTTCCGCGACCTGCGGTTCGTCCTCCTCCACTAGATCGCTGAAAACACAGCTCAATTCATCCTTCTCGTCGATTTCCAATGTCATAAGTTGCGGCATATCCTCGTCGATCATGAAACCGAACAGGCTGCGTGAGATCCCGGGCAGCAAGTTTTGTTCGATCAGGGTGTTGATCGCCCGCGCCCCCGATTCGGGGATATGGCAGCGGCCGACGAGGTGGTCGATGACCTCCGGAGTGCAACGCATTCGAATACCGTGGGCGTCGGACAGCCGCTGGGCGACCTTGTCGAGCTTCTGGGCGATGATTTGCCGCAGGGTGTCCTGGTCCAGTGGACGTAAGGGGACAATCTGCATGCGGGCGAGCAGGGCCGCGGCGAAATGGGTTGTCAGGGCCGGGCGGACGGACTCTATCAAGGCCCCGTGTGACGGTTGGGCAAAGGGCGTTTTTTGCTCCGGGTCTTCCTCGTTCGGCACATCCTGAGGAAGGCACAAATCCAGGATCGCCTCGGCGCCCAGGTTGCTGGTAAGGATGAGCACGGTATTTTTGAAATCGATTTCCCGGCCTTCGCCGTCGCGCATGAAGCCCCGGTCGAAGACCTGGTAGAACATATTGAGCACGTCGGGGTGAGCTTTTTCCACCTCGTCCAGCAGGATCACCGAATAGGGCCGCTGGCGGACGGCCTCGGTCAGGATTCCCCCCTCGCCGTAACCGACATAGCCGGGGGGCGAGCCCTTCAACTGGGAGACGGAATAGGATTCCTGATACTCGCTCATGTTGATGGTGACCATGAACCGCTCGCCTCCGTAGAGGGTGTCGGCGATGGCGCGGGCGGTCTCGGTTTTGCCCACTCCGCTCGGCCCGGTGAGCAGGAAGACGCCGATGGGGGCCTGGCTTTCCCGCAGGCCGGCCTTGCTGCAGCGAATCGACTGGCCGATGGCGTGGATGGCGGAATCCTGGCCGACGATGCGACGGCTCAGTGTTTGTTCGAACTCCAGCAAGTTGGCCAGATCGTTTTTCATCATCCGGCCGACAGGAACGCCGGTCCAGTCGGCAACGACCCGGGCAATGGTGTCGCCATCGACCTCGGGTTGGACCAGGGGGGAGCACTGCTGCAATTCCTGCAATTGTTGCTGCAGCCCCTTCAAGCCGGCAAGGGCCTCTCCCCCGGCGGAGCGGGTCTCTTGAATCTGCTCGACCAAGCCAAGCTCGGCCTGCCAGCGTCCCTCCAACTCTTTCAGCAATTGGCGGGACTCTTCCTCCTGTTGCTGCAGGGTGGCCAGAAGGGTGGAGTCAGCGGGAATCCCATGGGTGTATTCCTCGGCCAGGTGCTTGCGGCGCCGTTCAATATAGGCCAGGTGCTCGCGGGCCGTGTCGACTTCCGCCGGTGTGGCGGCTTTGCCCATGCAGACCTGGGCGGCGGCGGTATCGAGCAGGTCGATGGCTTTGTCGGGGAGATAGCGGCCATTGATGTAACGGCTCGACAACCGGACCGCGGCTTCAACGGCACTGTCGGTGATCAGTACCCCGTGGTGTTTCTGGTAATGGCCCTTGAGGCCGTTGAGCATGACAATGGCATTGTCCTGCGACGGTTCCTCCACCTTGACCATCTGAAAACGGCGCTCCAGGGCGGCATCCCGTTCAATATATTTTTTGTATTCGCTCCAGGTGGTGGCGGCCACAGTCCGCAATTCGCCCCGTGCCAGGGCCGGTTTCAGCAGGTTGGCGGCATCGCCCTGGCCTGCGTCGCCGCCGGCTCCGATCAGGGTATGGGCCTCGTCGATAAACAGAACAATGGGGGTGGGCGAGGAAGTGATTTCTTCAATCACTGATTTGAGGCGTTTTTCGAATTCTCCCTTGACTCCGGCTCCGGCCTGCAACAGACCCAGATCCAGCCCGACCAGGCGAACCTTTTTCAAGCTGTCCGGAACGCCGCCTTCGGCGATTCGCAGGGCCAGCCCTTCCACCACGGCGGTTTTGCCGACTCCGGGTTCGCCGACCAGAATCGGATTGTTCTTGCGGCGGCGGGTGAGGATATCAACGATCCGGCGAATCTCGTCGTTGCGCCCCAGGACCGGGTCGATGGCGCCGTCTGCGGCACGGGCGGTGAAGTCGGTGGTGTAGGCATCGAGGTGAGGAGTGGTGCTGCCGCCCTGATCAGTCGCCGGCGCTGACAACGTGGTTGGAGCGTTGCCGACCGCCGCCCTCGGCAACGGATTTTCCACCGAGAAACGGGTCAGATCCGCGAGCTGGGATTGCGCCAGATTGCAGGACACCGCCTCCAGAGAAAGCCAGGCGGTTCCCGGGAGCCGGGGAACCAGTTCCAGGAGTGCTTCAAGCAAGTCTCCGGACCGAAGTTGAGACTGAGCGTTGCGTAACGAACTAAGGGTCCAGGCCCGTTCAAACCATTCCAGCAATTGTGGGGAAAAGGAGGGCTTGTTCTGGTTGCCGGATCGCAGGCGCCCCAAGTTGTCGAGCATGGCCTGCCACATCCGGTCCAGATTGACGTCGAAGTGGCGCAGAATCAGGTCAAAGTCGCCCTCGCCCTTTTCCAGCAGCTTGACGACCAGGTGCTCGATGCAGACCTCGTAATGTCCGCGCATTCCGGCAAAGGAGGCGGCCGATTCCAGGCACTGCAGACAGTGTTCGTTCAGTTTGCCCAACAGGGCTTTGATCTGTGCGGTGTTCATCTTTCCCTCCAAAAAAAAATCATCGGCATCGAAATCGGGGGGTTATCTTTTTTATGTTTTCTGCTGCCGGTCCAAACTGTCCCCCGTTAGTCGAACCCGGTTAACGGTATCGGCGGCCAAACCGAGACAGGCTGTCCAGCCCAAAATCGACGGGTTTTCTCCCAGGACCGACTCGTAACCTGTGTCGGGCAGAATCAACATCTCCACGTCGTATTGGAGCGCGGGGTCGAGGTATTCGCGAATCATGTGCGCCAGGGTGGCGGCCGCCGGCCGTCCCGGCAGAAGCTCGGCCGCGTCGGCACTCGGCAAGGGTCCTATCTGGAGCAGAATCTTGCTGTTGACATCCATCAGCCGGTTTCCCAGCATGGCGTTGTCCCCCAGTTTAAATTCGCCCCCCAGGGACGCCGTTTCCTCAAGTTCGATCCAGCAGGGGATGTTCTGTTTGACGGTCACCGGACAATGGAGATAATCATCCAGCATGTCCGCCAGTGATTGGCCGTTTTTGACCCGGTTGGCCAGGATCCCGGCATAGTCGAACCGCCCCCGCAGATGGCAGTTGCCGCTGCCGCCATAAAGTGCCTCCAGGTACTGGCAATACAGGCTGGTGCGCGTATCGCTGGAGCCGTGAAGGTTCATCTTCTTCCAGGCACTGTAGAGCAGGTGATAGAGCCGCTGGTTGAACAGTTCCAGAAACCCACGCAGTTCGGCTCCGCGAGGTGTATCGAATGCGGCAATGTCGTTAAAAAATTGGGGAAGGGGCGAATCGACCCCATAGAACCCCAGGAAATTCAGTTCCAGACGGTAACGGTCTCTTTCATCCACCCGGCAATGACGGATCTCCCCGGCTGGAAAGGTCATTTCCGCCGCAGGGGCTATTGAGATGTACCCCTGCGGATTGTCCTCGATATCCGCTTCCTCCCCGATGTTGGTCTCAATCAGGTACAGTGCCTGAAAGGCACGGTACGCAGAGGGATTGTGCAGCAGATCCTCGATCAGATGAGGAAGTTTTCCCCGAGCAATGGATCCCATTTCATCTCACTTCTGGAAGGGCTCAAACGGGAGCCGGTTTGCACAAAGGCGTTGATGGTGGCGTACATGCTGAAAAAATGGTGAAGGATGGTGCCGAACATGTAGGCGTCCGCCGGCGAAATATATTCGTTTTCGTCCATCGCCAGTCGAATGTCCATGCCGCGCAACAAGGCCCCCCGATACACCTGGTTCAGGGGGGAAACCCGGATGTCCGTGATGCCGCGGATTCGTTTGCCCGATTGTTCCTGATCGCTCCAGTCGTACAGGGAAAGCAACTGCCGAAAGCAGCCGATGGAGGACAGACTGTTGTAGCTGACCGTCAGATGGGCGACCAGCGCCAGCCGATAGTCGGGGCGGTCGGGGGGCATCAGCAGCCGGCTGGGCCGGGTAATGTTTTCGCAGGTCACATTGGACGGAAACTCCTGCGACGGAGCTTTGATATCTCGAATCTGCAGGTGTTCCCGGGGGACGACGCCGTTGCAGGCGGTAATGTCACAAGAGAGGATTTCCTGTCTTTCGGTCATGGTCCTGCCGACAGACAGAAAGGTCATGGGCCGGCGACCTTCGCGGACGCGATGGCTGATATGGTAAAACCGGTCGGTTCCGGAGCGATGGTTGAAAGAGGGCAGGCTGGAGTAGGTATAGGTTTTCCCCGTTGCCGGCTGGTTGCCCGTAACCTCGTTGACGTTGTAAACCATCATCCCGTCCGGCTGGTTGGTGTCGGCAACGACGGGGTATTCCGTTTGCTTGTGCGTCAGTGCAATCGGTTCGCTGGTGGACTCGAACAGATTGACGGCGGGCGCGCAATGCAGACGGAAGTTTTCCTTGCTCAGGCGGAATTCCTCGGACAGAGACTCTGTCAGCCGGATGTGAACCAGAAATTCGCAGCATTTTTTCGGCCACGATACATTTTTCAGGTTGCGCAGGGCGACAAACTGGTATTTTTCGCGAAAGCAGAAATACTCGTGCAGGAGATGAAACCCGAGGAAACCGCGGCCCGATGACGTCACCAGCAGATTGTCGGCATCCAGGTGGCAGGGCATGATGGCGTCCTGGCGTCCCAGAACGCAGGGGCGCGCGTTTTCACCAGGGAAGGTGACGCTGACCTCTTCCGCTTTCGCCGTCAGCGCCTGATACAGGGCCATGGAGGTCGCCGGGTCCCCATGGAGATACAGCTTGATCGTGTCGAGGTCCAGTTGGTCCGGCGTGACATCGTGGTCAAACTGGAAATGCAGCTGGATTTCCTGCCTGCCGTGAGAGGAGTTGGCGAGTTGGAAGGAGGTGAGCTGCAGGGGCTGAATGGCCACGTCGCTGGTAGTGCGAAAACCGCAGGTCACCCGTTCCCCACCCGTCTGCCGGGTATGATCGGGCAAGGTCACTCCCTTGCTGGTCAGACGGGTCCCTTTCGGCAGGGTGGTGGTCTGTCTCATTTGTCCCTGACGGGGGCTGAACTGCATGATGCAGCACGAAGGGAAGGGGCGTAAAAAATAGGGGCGAACATGGGACAGCAGCGCTTCGGCGAGTTCGGGAACATCGTCGTCGATCCGCTGTTTGACTTCGGCGGTCAGAAAAGCCATGCCTTCCAGCAGCCGTTCCACGTACGGATCGCGATCCTTGATGTCCTGCAGGCCCAGCATGCGGGCCTTTTCGGGAAAGGCCCAGGCAAAATCCTGTGCCGCTTCCTGCAGCAGGCGCATCTCCGTATCAAAATATTTACCCATGGGTATTTTGCTCCCAGGTGGTGGCCACCACGATGCTGCCGTCACGGTACAGTGAAACGACATATTTTAAACGGCGTCCCTGGAGGGTTTCGCCGACAAGTTCAAATTGAGTGACATCCCGCTCATCCTCCCGATGGACGGCCCGAACCTGGGGATGACACAGGCGGGGTTCGAAATCGATAACGCACTGCCGGATGGAGGTCATGATCCGGTCGCTGGTGTAGGGAAGCTCCAGGTACAGGGCGGCAATGTCCGGCATGCCGAATTGCGGCAAATGGGTCAGGGAGCCGCGTCGCGAATTGAACAGCCGCCGCAAATGATCCCGGATGCTCAGGTACAGGTCTTCCTCCGGCGACCGGAGGTCACCTCGGGAGTCGTTGGACAGGTCTGACGTCAGTATGTCTAAAATGGTTTGGGACATCGTTACCACGCAGTGCTAAAGGGAATACCTGGATAAATGGGGGTGCCTTGCGGCACCCCCGTTCCATTAATCAGCGTCCTTCGGTCCAGCTGTCGGAGAAGGAGATGTTTCCGTCGAGGTAGGTCCAGGTGATCTTGGCGTAGCGGCAGGCCACTTCTTCAAGGTGCGGATAGCGTTCCTTGTCCAGATCCTTTACGTTGTGCATGGTCGGTCTCACCGAGGTGATTTTCACGTTTTCCAGGGTATGACGGAAGTACTCCTCCTCGGTGCCGGTATCATTGATGCGGTACCATTTGAGTTCGATTCTTTTCAGGGTTTGTCCGTTGCTGCACGCCTTGTAAAGATAGGGTGTCGCATTATCAAACGCTTTCAAAAAGATAAATGGCTCATGCTTGCGGGTTCCTGTCAGGCTACCGGTGTCGCTGTCGGTGGGGATGCGCAGTTCATGATCGAAACCAAGGATTTCGAGTGTCCCTTCACGTCCCGCAACCCTGACCGGTCCTTCGAGTTTGGAGCCCTGATCGTCGAGAATTGTCATGTAGCCGGGAATTGCCATTGTTTCCTCCTTAATTACGGGTCTGTGGTGCTGTAACGTGCGCCGTTTGAAATTACCGGCCTGTCAGGCGGGTTCCTGCACAGGCAGGCACTGGATCATTTGCTGTTGTCCCGCGGCATCTGCGCGACCAGTTTCAATTGCACATCCACCCCTTCAATCTGGAAGTGGGGCCGGACAAACAGGTCGACGCTGTAATAGCCGGGGTTTTCCGGGATTTCCCGGACCGTTACCTGCCCGTCGCGCAAAGGGTGGGTGGCAATCAGTTCCGGCTCAGGATCCTTCATTTTCGTCACCAGGGTCTGGAGCCAACTGTTCAGTTCGGTTTCCAGTTTCTGGCGGCTCTTCGACGAGCCGATATTTTCTCGCTGCAGAACCTTCAGATAGTGGGCCAGGCGCGACACCAGAAAGATGTAGGGCAGGCGCGAGTTGATCATGCTGTTGGCGTTGGCCTCGGCGTTGGCATATTCATTGGGCTTCTGCACCGAGTTGGCTGAGAAGAAACAGGCAAAGTCGCTGTTCTTGTAATAACTCAGGGGGATAAAGCCCAGGTTGGCCATTTCCAGCTCGCGGGTTTCGGAAATCAGCATTTCGGTGGGCATCTTGATCTGCATGCCCTTGCCGGCATCTTGTAGATGTACCGGCAGGTTGACCACTTTCCCGCCCGCTTCCGGGCCCCGGATGTTGACGGCCCAACCGTGCTTGGCAAAGCTTTGGGCGATGTTGCCAGCAAAGGCGAACACCGGATTGCCGAACAGGTAATTGCCGTGATCCTCGGCGCTGACGTTTTCTTCGTAATTGAAGGTCCGGACCGGGGTGCTGTCCTGACCATAGGGCAGGCGCAACAGGAAACGGGGGGTCAGCAGACCGACATAGCGGCTGTCCTCGGTCTCGCGGAAGCTTCGCCAGCGGGTGTACTCGGCCTTTTCCAAGTAGTTGGACAGATCATTGATTTTCGCGATCTCTTCCACGCTGGACTTGCCGAAAAACTTAGCTCCCACCGACGCAAGGAAGGGGCAATGTGCACTGGCCGAAACCTTGGACGTTTCGCGCAGCAGGGTGATGTCCTGGGTCGAGTTGCCGAATTCGTAGTTGGCGATAATGTTGGAAAAGGGCTGCCCCCCAGGGGTATCGTATTCGCTGACATAAACATGTTTGTAGAGCCCGGTCTGGATGATTTCGGGGGCTTCCTCAAAGTCTTCCAGCAGGTCATCCTTGGTGCAGTCCAGGATTTCCACTTTTGTGTTACAGCGGAAGTCACAGCGATCGATCATGAATTGAAGACCGCGCCAGGCACTTTCCAGTTCCTGAAAGGCCGGGTGGTGAAGAATCGCATCCAGTTGGTTACCGATAGTCTGGTCGATCTGGGCGATGTACTGGTCCAGCAGTGTTTTATCGATCCGTTCAATCCGGGCATTGTTCCGGGTTGCGAGGTCCAGAAACACCTGGATTCCTGCCGTCAGGCGTTCCTGTAGGGAGATTTCCGCCATCTGCGAGGCGTCGGCAAAGCTGTTCAGCTTGATGGTCTGGACCAATGGAGCAATGTCCACCAAGCCGCACAAGCGTTCATAAGAATTGTCGTTTTCAAGAATCACCGCTTTTTGGGCCCTGCTTTTACTCGTTGCTGTGTCCTGCATACTCATGTGCGAATCTCCTGGTTTTTGGTGTCTCTCGGGATTCAGATCGCAGATCAGACGCTACGAATTGCCAGGGTGGAGGTTTCATGGGAATCGTCCAGCAGCTTTTCCAGTTGCTGTTTTAACCCTTCCAGTTGCGGCTGATTGCTGACGATCTTTTCCAGTTCCTTGCGGAACTTGACGTTGTCCAGAAGGTTCGCTTTCAGATCTTTCAGCAGGTTGCGCATGGCCATCAGGCTGTGCAACTCTGGGATCTGTTGCGCCACGCTGTCCGGGCGGAAATCCTTCATCGCTTGAAAGGCAAGGTCGATGGTGAAATCGCTGCCGTCTTTGGCCAGAAGGTTTGGAACATTAAACCGGGCACTCGGTGCGAGATCGGCCATGACCGCCTCGAAATTGTTCTTGTTGATGTTAATCCGCTGCCGGTTGGCGATTTTTCCTTTGGTCTTTCCGTTGCTGAAATCCCCCATTACCAGCATCTTCAAGGGGAGTTCAGCTTTTTTCCTGTGACCTCCGGTCTCAACGTCCAACGATAAATTGATGCGGGCTTTGGGGATTTCCTTCTGGTAACTGTCGCTCATGTTCTGTCTCCTTCCGCATGGTGTATGTTTGGATTTCAGTTAATGACGGGTCAGATCATTGTGGCGGCAGCAATCACGTCGATTTTGCAGATCAACTGCCGTACCTCATGCTTTTGTTGCGTAATATGCTGTTTTCCTTCGCCGGGTTGGTTTTTCTCCAGGGTCTGCAATGTGGCCAGCCGTTGTTGCAATACCTCGATGGCCAGGGCGGGATCCCATGTGGCAAGATGATGGTCCAGGATATATTGCTGGATGTCTTCCAACACCACTTCGGCCATCTCGGCCTTGCCTCCTGCCAGGCATAACCGGGCTTCGGTCAGACGCTTTCGAATGCGCTGTTTTTCGGTTCCGGTGGGCAGGGAATATATGCTCTGCAAGGCCTCGGGCAGCTTTTTCCGTTTAGCCAGTTGTATCGCCTGATCGATCACGGCTACTTCCGATTCGTCGCTGGCTTCATCTTCTCGGTATGCCCGTGCGCCTCCAACCATGCCGGTCATTTGGCATTGCTGGATCCATTGCCGGCATTCCGACCCGGCAAATGGGGTACCGTCGTCGAACTGCAATTCGGACAACTGCGGATGCCGTTCCAGCAGGTCCTTCAGCGCATTGCGGATAAATCCGGCCAGGTCCGGGCGATGGTTGGTTTCAAGATATTGAAAAAACAGGAACTGAAGATCGAACAACAGGTGGAACCCCGGTTCGAAAAACAGGGTTTCGCAGCAGGATAATGTGCTTTCAAGCGGTGCGCCGGACGGGATGTTTGTGAGTTCGGCCAGTCCGTTGGCACGCGGTGGCGGGATCCGGGTCCGGTTCTTTTCATGGGGGGGAGGGACCAGCTTGCCCCATCGAAACGCCCGGGAATAAGCCAGGGCCCGAAGGAGATCACCGGAGTTGATCAAATAGCTGTGAATCTGTCGGGTCTGGGTTTCCACCCCTCGCTCTGAGCTTACCTCCAGGGTGGCTGAGTCCACCCTGCCGGAAGAGGGTTGGTCCGGTGCTGTTTCGGGGAGATCCTCCGTCGCCGGAGCCAAACTCTTCAGCCGCCGCAAGCGCTCCTCGACCCAAGGGGCTAATCTGGAAAGGCGAGGCGCCTCCTCTCCCAGTTTTTCCATTAGGAATGAATGGATCTTGTCGATTTCCTGCTGCAGGGCTTCGAATGTTTCGAGGGCTGCTCCTTCCTCTCGGAGTTCGGCAAACGCAATGATACGCGGGTTGCCCAACAGGGTGAGGGCGGCCAATCGGCCCGACTCGCTTAAGGGGTGGCAGTCTTCCCAGAAGTTGTCCAACAGGGTTCGGTAGGCCCTGAGACTGTCAAGCAGGCCCGGCAGGCCATCGACATAGACTGCGGCCACAAGGTGGTAGCCCGCTACTCGCAGGTCTTTGGTGACCCGGGTCAGCAGGTCGCGACAGGTAGCCATGATCATGGCGTAATCAACGTCTCTGAGCTTGTCGATTTCCTCTTTGATCCGCTGAAACTCGTCCAGGAAGCGGGGATCCCCCCCACATGGCGTTTCCATCAAGGGGGTTCCGATGCCTGACAACCAGTCGGGGGTCATCTGTGCGGTGTGCAGATTCATCGGAGCATTTCCCTCCGCCCGGTTCGATACAGCACCTCCAACATCGGGATGTCATCATTTTCCAGCAAACGACGCAGGTCCACCCGGCTGGTAAAGGCGGGGCTGGAGATCCATTCCCGACCAAGATCAAAGATGGCGTTGTCGTCCAACACCTGATTGAGCAACGGCAACAGATAGGACGGTGGCAAGGGCCTGAAGAAAAGGGTCATGCTGGCATTGCTGTCGCCCGTCTTTTTGTTCCAAAAGTAATGGGCACGCCAAAAACGGTCCTCAAGGATCGCTTCCACCATTTGTACCCAGAAGACCACATAGGGCGTTTGATCATCTTCGGAGGGGATGGGGATGCGAATCCCCCAGTTGGTACGACTCGGGCCGCGGCTCTGGACGGTCTTCATGATGTCGTAAAAGGCGCACCAGAACTGTTCTCTTTCTGTGGCCGGAACTTGCAGGCCGTTCCAGTACTTTTTCAACGATACGGTTTCCAGCAGGCGAATCTGCATTTCCACTAACTCCCGTTGCTGATACAAGGGCGAGGCGGTGGCTAATTCATCCAGTTGCTGAAACAACGCTGGGACCGAGGCCGCCTCCCGGGCATGGCCCATAAACGCTTGGGACTCCCGGAAAAACTCCCGGCAAACCAGGGGAAGGGTCGCGCGGTTGGTGTGAAACATCCCCCCGCCGACGGCAGCAAGAGTCGAAAAAGGATAGACTCG
Source organism: Pelobacter sp. UBA6093 (assembly GCA_002435955.1). Taxonomy (GTDB): domain Bacteria; phylum Desulfobacterota; class Desulfuromonadia; order Desulfuromonadales; family Syntrophotaleaceae; genus Syntrophotalea. The sequence goes on along the minus strand of DIWZ01000001.1, from coordinate 31,803 downwards.
GCCGCTTTTGTCCTGGCTGGAGACCAATGAGCCTATGAGGTTCATTTCCTGTTCGCTGCCCGCAAGGACAAAGTGATGAACAGGGAAGTGGCGGTACACCGGAGGCCAGCCCTTGGGGTGCTTGCGGGCAATGCAACCGGCACCCTCCTGGACCCATTTTTCAAAGGCGCCGGCTTCCCGGGTGGCGAGGTTGTAACGAATAAAATCCGAATGGATCGGCAATTTTCCGAAACAACAGGGTCGGATTTGCGATGCATCGCAAGGCAAAGAGAGATTTTTGTCAAAAAGTCCAAACATACCCACACCTGTTAAAAAATCGTACTCGGAAGTCGAAACTGCGAAAACAGACCGTTGGCAAAAACATTATTCTGACGGTCAGGGCGAAGTTTCAGCTGTACCGTGGCGGGGTTCGCCTGATCGTTCTTAAGTTTCCAGACCAGGTAATACAGGTTGTTTTCCTGCGTAATCCTGGCCTTCTGCAGCAGGTGGAACAGGCTCCAGTCTCCGGAGTATTGCAATTTGGTCATAGAAGGGTTTCCGCTCGGGATGCAGCCGATGAGGGCATTGTTCATATCTTGATCCCCGGGCCAGCGAAATTGTTTCCACTCCTGCGGCTCATTCTGATAAATGAGCTGCTGGCCGTTGGTCTCGAAACGGACGACCCGAATCCCTTGGCTGGGCATGGGGTAGATCGCAAAATGGATGTCAGGTTGAATCTGTCCTCGGCGAAACAGGCCGGAGGTAATGTGCGATGCCTGGCTCAGGGCACGGATCAGATTCTGGTCAAAAGCGAGCCCGGCACCAAGCCAGGTCTGCTCGGTCCAGCTGTAACGTTCTTTGCGCAGGAAGGGCTTTAGCTGGTCTTCGGTGAAGGCCCAGAGCAGCCCGTCCTCGGGGCGGAAAAAATCTGAAATGTCGTTGAGGGAGGCATCCGGTCCCGTACTGTTGAAGGGAAATTTGCCGAATATCTTTCGTTGATAGTCAACCAGAACCGAACCGTTCCACTGGTTCTGCAAATAGACCTGAGTCTGTTGAATGACGGCCATCCATGCCCCTTTGATCGGTTCGTACAACAGATTCTCGGCCACCTTGCGGGTGCGGGCATCGATGCCGTTCAGCAGGCTGTTGGTCGACAACCAGCATTTGTACAACTCCGAACCGGTGGCGCCTTTGCTGCCCAGGATGGTGGCGGCGTGCTGGAAGGATTGATGAGGTACATCCACCGCGGCCGCCATCTGCTCCATTTCGGACTGGGCTGAGGTCAATGCCAGCAGATACTGATTGATGAGCAGGCTGGTATTCATCTTGTCGCCCGGATCGGTCAATTTGCGCAGATCGTGGAGCGGGGCTTCCAACTCCGGAACCAGGGCGGCGGTTTTACTCGATCCGTCGGCAGCCAGGGCCACCCCGCCCGATTGGGGAAGGTTTATGTTCCTGGAAACGACCTGCAGCAGTTCGGCGATCGGACCGTCATTGCGCGCCAGGAGCAACATTTTTTTCCCCCCGTCATCCAGGGAATGGAAGGGAGACATCTTCACCTTGCTCAGCAGGCTGAACCAGTTGTCGACATAGTCCGCGAAATACAAGGCCCGGATATCCGCTTCCATTTGGGACGATAACGCATCGTTGGTCGAGGAAGAGAGTTTCGAATTGTTTCCATCCGAAGGACTGTCCTGGAGGTAGCCGGTGACCCAGTCTCCCTGGCAGGCGACATGGACCAAAGCCTTGATCTCGGACAAGGCATAGGTGCGCCAACCCTCGTAGGTAAACATGAAGGGCATTTTGAAGGAACATGTCAGAATGCCTCTGCCAGGTCCCTTGATCATGTCGTTGAGACTGATGGAGGGGAATTTTTGGTAGCCCTTGTTGAGGATCTGCAGGTAGATCCGGTTGGCATCCGGGATGGCTTTTAAATGATTCTGGGCTTCAGCCATCAGAGTGGTATTGGGCTGGTGGGGAGCAATATAATTCGGGTGTTTCTTCTCCACCAGCATGTGGGATAAATAGATGTGGATCAGCTCAGATAGTTCCTGCTGCTCGGCTTCCCCCAGCTTCTGTCCTTTTACGTAGCCCACCAGACGTTCCTGTATAATGTCCTGCAGTACCGGTGCGACAAAATCCGGCTCCAGTCGCTGAGGTGAGCACAGCATCAAGTAGGATTTCAATGCCAGGTAATATGGGTCGCGGAGTTCATCCTGACGTTGCAGGGAAACTACCGGCCATTGTTGAGCAAAGTTGGCCAGGCGGACTTCCAGTCCTTTAAGAGCCGAAGTATAGAAAGCTCGTTCGAAAGAGTTGAGCAGGATGGAGCGAAGCGCCGGCAGTTGCTTGTCTCCCTCGTAAATCCCCAGAGTCAAGGACAGCGGCAGATGATCTTCGTAGGCCAGAAGCGTCCGATACTGTGCCAGCACCTGCGTCAGAGCCTGGAAATCCCGGTACAGCCCGTTGTCTTTCGACTGTGCTTCCAGCGCCAACTGTTCCGAAGCCTCGACCCCCTTGTTGAGCAGTAATGTATTCATGGTCAAGGTGGTGCTGAGCAGCAGGAAGCAGGTCGTGACTACGCCTATCGAAGCCAGGATACAGGTTGTCTTAAGGGCGCGGTGGAGCATGCCCAGTTTCTTAGTGCGGCTTACATCGTTGGAGTTGGGAAAAGCCACTTCCTTGAAAAAGTTTTTCACAAAAAAACTTTTAGGGTCAGGCAGATCGGTCGACTGATCCTGATCGACATAACCGAAGGCCTGTCGAATATTCCCGAGGATTTTCTGAAGCGGTGTTCCCTCCTGGGTGGCGCTGGTCAGGTAGATGCCGCAAAAATGGGGGGTGTCCTGGTAGGGGTTTTCTTTGGTCAGTCGCGAAATAAATTCGATCAGGCGGTCTTTGGCGGCATCGAATTGAGCCGGGAACTCAAACAATTCGCTTTTGGTTCGCATGTTTCGAACCATGGACAGCTTATGCATCCGCATTTCGCAAAGGCGATGATGCAGCCCCTCCATTTTGCGGGCGAAAGCTTCGCAAATGTTGTCATCATATTCGTGTCCAAGCCAGCCACCCCATACCTGCTCTCGTTCCTTAAGGGTCAGATCGGCAAAATAGGAGGAAAAGCCGTACAGCAGGTCACACTTGGTAAAGACGATATAGATTGGGAAGATGCAGCCGAGCCGCGAAGTCAGCTCATTGATGCGATCCCGAATGATTTTGACGTGCCGCTCCAACTCCTGGGCGTCCGCCGTCAACAGCTCGGACAGGCTGATGGCGACAATGGCGCCGGTCAGGGGTTGTTTGCGACGATGCTTTCGCAACATGGTCAGAAAGGCCAGCCACTCCTCGTGATCATCCTGCTCCGTGGTGTAGCGACCGGCGGTGTCCAGCAGGACCGCCTCGTTGGAAAACCACCAGTCGCAATTGCGTGTGCCGCCGAAGCCACGGATGTCGATATCGTCGCCACTGTCATAGGGGAAACTCAGCCCGGAGTTGCGCAATAAGGTAGTCTTGCCTGCAGCTGAAGGACCGATGATCATAAACCAGGGCAGGGCGTACAGGGCAGCGTTGCCGCGATGGTGGGCACCCAGTTCAGAGGATTTCAGCGAGGCAATGGCTTTGTTCATTTTTGCCCGGAGTTCATCGATCTCCAACTGGCGTGACTGATCCAGGCCGGCTTGCGAGTCAAGATCCTGTTTGAAGCGGGTCGAGCGGCGCTGCACCATCCACCTGCGAACCAGCCAGATCCCAAGAAACAGTGCCAGGATCCCCGCTATTAAATAGATCCGCAACCGGGGGGCACTGAGCCCGACGAAAGGGCCGGCCCACCAGATCAGTGAAAGGATGAGCATCAGCCCAAGCACTCGGGAACCCAGACGGCCAAATAGATAGGCCTGGAAAAAAATCAGGATATTATTCATGGTAACGTGCCCCGTAAATCAAAGCTAAAGGGATTAGTAGACATCTTCCGGTAATTTCAGAATCAGGTCTTTGTTTTTGAGAACCGTCGTGACACTTGACTCGGCGACATTGCCCGAAACAACGGAATAGCTTATATAGGTGAAGAAAACCGCGGCGATGGTGACAACCGCTATGACCCAGTAGGGCACATGCCGCCTGACCTGGTTGATGAAGACGTTGCCGGGCAGGCCTTCGGGAGAAATCTGCATCTTTACCGGTCCTCGGTACCCGTCGATCTGGCTTCGCAGGTCAACCTGTAACGCCATCAGGTGTTCCAGCCCCCTGATTTTGTAAACCCCCTCAAAGCCCAGTTGCAGGCAGTAAAAATAGAGTTCCAGCAGGTGAAGGTTGTCTTCGCCGCCCTGTCGCAGATTGGCCAGGCGAGTAAAGAATCCTTCACCAGCAGTGTGCTCGCCGAAAAATTCCAGCTGCAGAGGACGGGACATCCATTCCAGCCGGCTCGGCCATGTCGAGTTCAGGACCACCTCGTCGATGTAAGCGGCCAGGGCGTATTTGGCGTCCTTGAATTCGACCATGCCGATCTGCAGTTCGAACGCCGCCTTTTCTGTGGCAATAAATGCCGATACAACCTGTTTTCTGAAGTCTGGATCGAAGGACGCGGCTTTTTGGTCGTCCATAAGGGGAGCCACCAGCGAAAAAAGTGGTTCGCAGCAGCTCAACATCGGGTTATAAATCGGGTTTGGCGAATTCGTATTCATGGGAGACTATTCCTTGACCGTGACAATTTTGATATCCGAAACACTGAAAGGATGCGGCAGGTAGATAGCCAGTGACCCTTCGTTGGTCATCTGATTCCAGAAATCCCCCCGGGGTTCCAGCCGGAAGTATTCGCACCCGCTACGGGTGGCGAGCTTGGCTGGAGGGCGCTGGGTGTGAATCAGACGGACACCGGGTAGTGCCGAAGCTACACAGGTCTCGATTGCACAGCGGGCGGTCACCTTCACCTGTCGTGCGAAATCGGTAATCCAGTTCGGATCTTCGGCGTCGAACAGGGCCTCGATAAAAAAAGTTTCTTCGCGGAAAAAGTGGCCTGGAATGTCTGTGCAGAACAGCAGGTGGTCGGATTCTTTGCTGAGCACCAAGGCAGTATTCTTTGCGGTACTGTTCAGCTGCAAAAGCAGCGAGAGCAGGGTGTCGAACCTCTGGAAAACCTGTGTCAGATCTTCATGTTGATACTGAGGGATGCTGTCAATGGTAGCCTTATTGTGATAGGAACAAAATGAGCCGGCTACCTGGCACAACTGACGATACAGCTGTTCAGGATGCAGATCCGGGTTTTTCGACAAATGCTTCAATAGGGGCAGGATGCTGTTGAGGTTGTGCAGCAAAGCGTGGTTGTAGGGATCGGTGCGGGCAAATCCGGAGGCCCCGCCGTCGCATCCTTCGCGGGTGTTTTCGATCTGTTTGCGTTTGGCATTCAGGGTTTCCACAATGCGACTCAGTCGTTGGACGAGAGCCGGTGATGCCGATAGGCGGCATATTGGCGGGATGTAAGTGTCGATCAGCCGATAGCGTTGATCCCCGTCATGCGCCACCTCGGCGACTTTGATGCTCAAAAAGGATCCCAGAGCTTCTTTGTCCGTGATCAGGTACAGATTGGGTTTAGCCAAAAGAATTTCCCGTTTGCGACTGCTATCGAAACTGTCTTCAATTTCCTGATAGTTGGCAATCCAGCCGCTGACCTGGCTGCGCTGGGGATATCCGGAGATACTGTCCACATGGTTGTTGGCGGGTAAGGCCAGATATATCCCCAGGGCATCGCCGCCGGGCGCATTAAGATCACATGCCAGGGGGCTGTCCATGGAACTCTGATAGTGCACCAGACGACCATCCTGAAATAGAATCGACCCTTCGAGAAGTTGGAATCTTCCCAGTTCCAGGACCTCCTTATCTATAGCAAGCGAAATGATCCCCCAGGAAAACGGATTGAGTAGAAACTGGCGCTGATACTGCGAGCGTTCAAGTTGTTTGTCCCAAGCCTGAAAATGCTGCTGACTTAGAAACACCCCCTCTGCCCAAACAATTTTGCTCATTTTCGGTCCACCATTTGTCCCTGAAAAGGGATAGGGTTGAAATTGACACCAAATCGTCTGCTTTCGAGCCTTCCAGTGAGTTGATCCGTTTTATCCGGAGACGGCCCTTTTCCTGCAACGCGGCGTCAATCCACACGTTTGCCTTTGACTCGAGCCATCCCTGGTCCTTGTCCTCCGGGCAGCCAAAGGCAGTGCATTTCGATGTCTTGCTGCATGATGCTACGTAAACAGCTGCGCCTTCGCGCAACCGATTGATTCCTTGAGCTTTTGAAAAATTGCTCGTTTCCCATATGAAAACTACGCCGTGTCCATCCGTGGATAGTCCGACAGCCTCCTAGTTCACGATTTCAATGACGTTATCCTTCAGGATGGCATTCAGTTTGGTCGACATCTTTATGCCGAGAAATGAACCGCTGGCTTTTTTCACCACCCGCCATGAGTTGTCCGGCTGGTTATTAAAGGCTGCCATCAGTGCCACAAAGCGAGTTTGCTCATGACGGTCGAGGCGGATTTTCTGATGGGATGCTGGGTCGAGCGTCAACGAATCTTTTCGTAGAAGGCTGTTTCCCAGGACGGCCAGGTCGTCCTTCCACAATTCGTTAAAGGTGGCATTTTCAAACAGCTTGGGGTCGTTCAACTGGTAAATTCGCACTACCACCGGTAGAGGCCCTCTGGCATTGTTCAAGTTAAGATTGGCTGTGGAGGACAGATTCAGTTTTACCTGTGGTGTGGAGCAGGCACACAGCAGAACCAAAGAGAGGACAGGCAAAACCCAGCGATTAAATAGGTATTTAACCATCATGATGTTTCCTTACGGGGTTCGGGGCTGGAAAAGATTGAAGTTCTGGACTTCGAGGTGCGAAGGGTTTCCCGGTGGGCGCAGTAAGCTTTGGCAAAACCCTCCACCACCAATTCCTGATGGCGCAGGTAATGGTTGGTTATGTAAGTCTTGTAAAGCCGTCGGAAGGTCAGCCAGGCGAAAGGACGCCAGCCAAACAGGTTGAAGCTTGCGGCTTTGACGGTCATGGGACTCAACCTGGAAATCGATTCAAGTGCCACCCCGTCAAGCGCCGCACACAATGCAAGGTTATGTTCAACGAGATCATTGATCAGATAGCTGAATTTTTGCGGCCCCTCGATCTTGTCGCGCAACCAGTCTTGAAGAATCAGTTCCGGTGTTTTATTCCGGAACACCTGGCATTCCTCATCAAAAATACGGGAGTAAGGCAGTCCCAAATCCTCTGTAAAGCGCCGCTGGCCTTCCAGCAGTTTAATGATGCCCGTTAAGATGACATGCGATGAAGTCGCATCTTTTGCGGGTGTTTGACCGTTTCTGTCTGGATGTCGAGAAGCCGTAACGGCAGTGTGCGACATGTTGGAATCCCTCCAGGGGTGGCACATCATTAGGCAGGATAACCTGGCAATTCCGACAGATTTCATTACAAGCCGAACCGTAAAGGGCAGACATGGCCCTTAGGTCCGATTGCCAGCCAGGTATTTAATTTCCTCAAAAATTAATACAAAATATTAAACGACGTCTTATGTATCGCGCCGACAGGTTGCTTGTCAAGGATTAAAATTAGCCATAACAAACGTATTAGCATATATATTGAATAAAATTCATTTGAGATATTGTGTAGAACATTCCAGCCTTTTCGGGCGTAAGTCCCGTGGTTGAAGCTAGTTGGTTTTCATCCGGAAACGGCCCATTGGTCACCGCCGCCGCCCACAATTGCCCCAAGCTGGCGCGGGAGCTCTTGATCTGTTTGTCCGGCGTCGGGTTGAAAACCATCGCAGGTAGTGCGATCGAGGTTGGGTTGCTGGGCACATCGAAGCCCGGGCCTCAATGGTCGCCACCCGCTACGTTGTGCGCGACCTGCATGAAACCGTTGCCGACCAACCGTTGCCGACGGGACCTTCCCCTGCGCAATACAATGCCGCCGCCAAGACCTGTAACGCCACCCGTGGCGAGGCCAGGCCGCAGGCGATCATTTGCGCCCAGTGGACCCAGTACCCCCGCGCATATGAAACAATTTTTTGTTTGTTGAAAAAAAATTTGAATATGAAACAGAAAAGTAGGTCAACATATCGCATTTGCTGATTTCTAATGTTCCGAGGAGGAGAATTCGTGTTTAAAAAAAACCATGGTTTGGGTGTTGGTCCTCAGGCCTTGAAATGGTCTTTGCTATTTAATGTGTTTTGGCAGAAAAAAATTGCACCCGAGTTGCAAAAGAGGTGGGGGGTGGTATGATGAAATGCAAATGGGACTCACTGGCAACCACCATAGTCCAATCCTTAGCGCGCATGGTTTTTTCCCTCCTGACCGGCGCGCATTTTTTTTGCCTTGTACCTGGTTTTTTTAAGGGCAAAAATCATGTCGCCTGCCTGTTAAAAACATTGGATTATAAGAGCCGCATAGCGTCAGAAAAACCTTCTCCCCCGTGCTGAAAAGAGGGGGGCAATCGGGGGTATAATTTGCTTGCAAGGCATACGGGGCTCTGTTATAACTACGAGGGTTGAAAAAAACCCATGTCTGCAATACAGCGTTTTAGGCAGAATCCACTACCGTCAATAGATTTGTTCTTGTAAGGCTTCGCACCACTCTGGTGCCGTTATGGTTCATGTTCCGTATGCGCAGGATGGTTGGCTTGCGTACACAACTGATACGTAAATAATCTCGGGTTGTTTATCCGCATGCATATTGTTGTGCGGAGGCGCGCCGACGTGCGTTCTCTAGATGTTTGGGTAAGGTGAACGATCAACAACAAAAACTAGGAGGATTAGGTATGGCACAGGCAATGATCGATCAATTGGTGGCCAATGCTAGAAAGGCCGCTGACGAATTCAAAGGCTTCACCCAGGAGCAGGTTGATAAGATTACCGCGGCCATGGACGCGGCCAGCGTTGCTAACGAAGTCAAGCTTGCTGAAATGGCTGTTGCCGAGACCGGTATCGGGCGGGCTGACCACAAAGCCATCAAGAATCACCTTGGCGCCCATATCGTCTATGAGTACTTCAAAGACAAGAAATCCGTTGGTGTCATCGAAGAAAAAGAAGGCGTGAAGTATATCGCCGAGCCTTTCGGTGTGCTTGCTGCCGCTACGCCGACCACCAATCCGACTTCCACCGTCATGTTCAAGTCTTTGATCGCCATGAAGACCCGCAACGTAATCATTTTCGCCTGCCATCCCCGCGCGCAGAAGTGCAGCGTCGAGGCCGCGAAAATCATGTTGGACGCTGCCATTTCCGCCGGCGCTCCCAAGAACTGCATCCAGTGGATCGATACGCCTTCCATCGAAGCTACCGGCATGCTGTTCAATCACCCGAACGTGAACCTGATCCTCGCCACCGGCGGCAACGCCATGGTCAAGTCCGCCTACAAATCCGGTCACCCCGCCATCGGCGTCGGTGCCGGCAACACTCCGGTTTTCGTTTCGAAATCCGCCAACCTCAGCGTTGCAGTAAACAACGTAATTGCTTCCAAGACCTTTGACAACGGGACCATCTGCTCTTCCGACCAGTCGATGATCTTCGACGACAAGGACATTGCGGACAAAGCCGTCAAGCTGCTGATTGAGCGCGGCGCTTACCTTGTCAAGCCGGAAGAAAAAGCCAAACTCGAAGCAGTCATGTTCGACAAGGAAAGAGGCGTTCCGGCAATGGCCATCGTCGGCAAGTCTCCTCAGGATATCGGCAAGCTTGCCGGCATCAACGTGCCTGCTGATGCCAAGCTGCTCCTGGTGCCTCTGACCTGCATCGGACCCGAGGACTGGTTCAGCCATGAAAAACTTTCTCCGGTTCTCGGCTACATTTCCTACAACAGCACGGATGAAGCAATCGATGCAGCCAAGAGCCAGCTCAAATGGGGCGGCGCCGGGCACACCGCTGTTATCCATGCCCAGGACGAGAAAGTTCTGGAAAAGTTCGCCATGGAAATCCCTGCCAACCGTCTGCTCCTCAATCAGCCCGCGGTGCACGGCAGCGTTGGTCTCATTTACAACAAGCTTCCGCCTTCGCTGACCCTTGGTTGCGGCACCGACGGCGGCAACTACCTGGGCAACAACATCAACTACAAAGACCTTCTGAGCATCAAGACGGTCGCATCGCGTATCGTTGATTACGAAAGAGATGAGTAATCTCTATAAGTAAGTGGATGTTCGGATAACCAGCCTCGAAAGGGGCCGTTGATCCGACATTGATCGAAGCTTAAACAGTGGGACTTTTCTCAAGGAAAAGTCCCACTTGTTTATTGGCCATTTTGTTTCGACCGGAAACTGTTCAATGATCCGATCCCCCCTTTGCTCCTGAGTTGAAACGCTGCCGATGACAACCTCTCCGCTCAACGCCATGGGCCCCGCGTTCGACCTTACATGCCTGAATCTATGCACGCTTCGTGTTGCCTTTTTCTGAAATCCCCCAGGAGTCTGACAGGCTCCTAGTCGAGGTGCGATTTAATGATGCCCTCCGCTCCTTTGGATCTCCGGGATGTTTCAGTGTTTTCTATGCCGTTGATCGGGGCCTTGGAATGTTACAAGCAAAATCCATGAGAGCTGGTATGCGCTGTTGCCTTAAGGATGTTATTTGGTGTAAGAATGGGCGGCAAGGCAGGAGCATGAAAATTCGAATGAGATGTAATGAGGGGGGCCTGATATGAAAAATGCCGGACAACAGGAAACATCCAAAAAAAAACGCGCCGGTTGGGCGCGTGGAGTGGATATTGCTCTGCGCAGCGTGCATATCGGCGCGGCAGGCATTTTGCTGGGCGGGGTTGTTTTCAACCAGCCCCTCGATACGCTGCATTCCTGGGCCTGGTGGGCTGTCCTCACCGGCCTTGGGTTAGTGGCCACTGAAGTACATCACAGCTGGCGCTGGCCTTATCAGGGCCGTGGAGTTATGGCTCTGCTGCATATCGGTTGCGTGGCTGTTTTGCATGTTGGGCCGCAATATGGCGTCCAGATGATGTGGGCAGCTCTGCTCATCGGTGCCGTTGGTAGTCATATGCCGCGTAAGTTCCGTCACTGGTCGTTTCGGGATGGCAAGGTCATGGATTAATGCAGGGCAGTCAGTCATATGGAATACACCACGAGGGCGGAGACGGCGATTCCGCCCTCGTGGTGTATGTATCGACTCAAGGGTGATCAAATACCATCTGCTGCACGGATACACCGTCAATCGTATCAAGCTTTTGCGAAAGTTCGTCCACTTTGGCAGGGTCGCCAATCATTTCAAGAAGGATCAAACCATACCCGGCGCAGAATTGCCCAGTGGCTTCGTGCAAGCCGATGCGGGTCTTGATGTTGCACCCATAATCGGTCAGGAGATGTTGAACGTCCGAGGCACGCTTGATGCGATCATCCACATGGATTCCTACAATGTAGTGCTTATCCTTCGCCATGGTGTGCTCCTTTTGAAAAAGAAATGCAGTTCGGAACGAAAGGCAGGCAGCGGGGTAAAGGGTGGTTGCTGTCTCAAATCCTTTCCGTGGTACCAAAGAGATACGGTGCAAGTGTATCAACACTGGCCGTTTCGGCAACACCTGGCATGCAGCAGTATAATGCCTGCAATTTTTTTGAATTGTAAATGACACCCCTTATAATTGAAGCAGGCATGTTTCGCATGTTACCGTTTGAGGCAGATGCCAGGTAATCAACCCGGGGGCGCTGTGAAAAAAGGTGCGGGCAGGGATTTTATTGAAAAAACCAAGCACAAATATCTTGAGTTGAGCGATCAGCAAAAGGGCTTTGTCCAGCCGCCGTTTATCTGGCCACGTCAAAAGATCAACTCTGTGGTCACCTTGCCTCACCCGGGGAAAATACCCATGAGCCCGGTCGATCTGCGTAATCTTATTACCCAGCGAACCAGTGTGCGTGAATATTCCGCCAAGGCCCTCAATCTGGAGGAGTTGTCCTACCTGCTCTGGTGTACGCAGGGGATCAAACTCATATACGGCCATCAGATGAGCTTGCGGACGGTGCCGTCTGCCGGTGCCAGGCATGCTTTTGAAACGGTTCTTCTGGTCAATAACGTAGAGGAACTCGAAGCCGGGGTTTACAGATATCTGGCGATCGAGCACGAGTTGGAGGTTGTCTCGACGCAATCCGATCTGGCCGGTCGTTTTGCGGCGGCCTGCTTTGACCAAACCATGGTCATGCATTGTGCCGTGGCGTTCTTGTGGGTGGCGGTTCCCTACCGCATGACCTGGCGTTATGGCGAGCGGGGTTATCGCTACCTGCATCTTGATGCGGGCCATGTGTGTCAGAACCTCTACCTGGCTTCCGAGGCCATCGATGCCGGTGTCTGCGCGATAGGAGCTTTTGACGACGACGCTTTGAATGTCCTGTTGGGATTGGACGGGGCGGATTCTTTTGTGATCTACCTGGCGGCGGTTGGCAAAAAGCCGGCTGGAACTTAGTTAGTGTTCATCCGAAAACTATGGATGAAAACTAGTTAGATTGTCGCCAGTGTGGCCACGCAGTAAAATCGGCCACCCGGTGGCCGATCGGGACAGGGGTTAATACAAAAAATCCGACGGTCGTCAGCAACGAGCGGCGGGCAATCGCTTCGGAAGTCGCAGGGGGCAGATCGGCATGTATTCACAGGACATGATTATCATGGTTGCCATGACCTCCGATCGTATTATCGGGCGTCAAGGGCGGCTGCCCTGGAATATCCCCCAAGACCTGGCGATCTTCCGGCATTTGACCCTGGGACACACGCTGGTCATGGGCCGGCGAACCTTTGAATCCATCGGGCGATCCTTGCCGCAGAGAACCAACATCGTTGTCAGTAGCAACATGAAACCCGCAGACGACGTGGTGGTGTGCCGCGATTTTAATGCTGCGGTGCAGCGAGCCCGGCAACAAGGCGGCAAGATTTTTTTCATCGGCGGTTTCGAGATCTATCGGCAGGCTCTCCCCCTGGCGGGGCGGATGTCCATTTCCTGGATCAAAAAAGATTATGCCGGTGATTGCCGCTTTCCGGATTACAGCCAGAGCGACTGGCGGGTTGAACAAGAACAGGATTATCCGGAATTCCGGCATGTGATTTATTGCCGCAAATGATCAAGTGGCCTGTGCGGTTAATCGTGCCAAAAGATTCCGGGCAATAAGACGCCTCCAATGCAGGCCTGTAATCAAATGGGCGCAACCCGGGCAGCCTTAAAAAGGGCTGGCATTAGATATCAGGATGAACCGCACTGGACACCAGGTTATGGCAGCGATGGCTCCTTGCCGGGTTCGGCCAGGAGGGTGACGACTGTGCCAAGATCTTCTTCCAGGTCGCTCAAGATGTGAGCCAAAGCGGCGTTCCAGGCAATGATCAGGGCCTCGGGGGTGGCTTTGGCCAGCGGGATCTGGCTGCGATATCCTCGATTGAGAAGGATGTTTTTGTCGCTGCGGCGATCGAGCAGGATGAAGGTGATTTCGAGTATGGCAGCTGACTGACCCGCACGGAAATCACCGTACAACTCAGAGATGTGCCCCTGTAGTAGAAAATCGGGTGGCAACGGACCGGCCGATGTGCTGACCACTGAGAAGATGCCGCTGGCAGCCAGCCAGCGTACCACTTCCTCCTGCACCAGACTGGCGGGAGAGACCAGGAATACATGGTAAAAATCGGACTGGTAGCGAGTCGTGCCGTGACGGTAGACAAAGCTGCGACTGGCAAAACGCGGGGAAATGCGCAAGGGACTGATCTGCAAAACCCCTGGTGAAATGGCCTTGGGCGCAGTTGCAAGTCTTTCTGCGGAAAACACATAGCTGGATTTTTCAGGTGCGCGCTGGCCTAGGCGCACGCAGCCGGGCAAAAGCCACCCAGCCAGCAGCAGGCACACCAGGAAACGTGTCAGGCACGGGTTCATCATCATGGCTGCTCCACGGGGGGTGGCGGTGCACCGAAAATCACTTGTGATGGGTAGGCCCGGGCGTTTTCCGACAGATCCAGGAGATTTTCCGAGGTCTGACGGAAATTGCCCAAAGTGGTTTCGATGGTCTGTTGTTCCGCAGTCAAAAGGGCGCTCAACTGCCGCAAACTCTGTCCCAGAGGTGCCAGATCTTTGGGGAGGTCCGTGGCCAGTGTCTCGAGTTGACGGGCGCTACGTGTCAGGGATTGTGACAGCTCCGGCAGCGTGGCAAAAAATTGCTGCAGCGGAGCATTGCCGTTGGCCAGAATTTTGTCGATACGGTTGTTCGTGGTGCGCAGTTCCTTCAGCAAGGCCACGGACTGATCGCTGATTTGGGCGACGTGGGCTTCTTCCATGACCCGGTTCAGGGTGATGACGGCCTGCTCGATGCCACCGGTCAACCGTTCCATATCAAGTTTTTCCAGACTTTTGAAAATCTTGTCCACAGCATCGGTATAGCGGGTTATGGTGCTTGGTGCCGAGGGGATGTAGGGATACTCCGGCTGCCAGTCGATATCCAGTTTGGGGGATTGTTCGGGGGACAGATAATCAGCCTCGAGAAAAGCCAGGCCGGTCACGCCCTGAAATGCCATGCGGATACGCAGACCCTTATCTATTTCTTCCGGCAAGCCCTTTTGAATGATATCTGCCGTGCGCCCCAAGGAGCGCGACAGCAGGGCGATGCGCACCAGCACGTAACGTTTTTGAGTATCGTACACCGAGTCGACCAGGGTGATGGCTTTAACTTTACCGACCTGTACGCCACGGATCTTTACTGCCGAACCGATATCGAGACCTTGAACCGATTCGTTGAAATAGGTTTCGACCAGAATCTGTTTCTGGAACAGGCTTCCGGCACCCAAAACGACGATTGCCGTCACCGCAATAATGCTGGCACCAATAACGAATAATCCGATTTTGAGATAATTGGCTCGCTCACTCATGGAGAGGTCTGCCCTCCTGTTGCGTCCGGGATTGTTTCCCGGCGAAAAAAGGATCGCACCCAGGGATCGGGGCTGTCGTCGCGCAACTGGATCGGGGTTCCGGCGGCGACGATGCCTTTGACGCGCTGGTCCAGCATTATGACCCGGTCGGCGACGGTATAGATGCTGGGCAATTCGTGGGTGACGATGACAAAGGTCATGTTCAGGCTTTTCGCCAGTTGCAGAATAAGCTGGTCCATCTCAGCCGAAATGATGGGGTCGAGACCGGCAGTAGGTTCGTCCAGAAACAGAATCTGTGGATCGAGCACCATGGCGCGGGCTATGGCGGCGCGCTTGCGCATGCCTCCGCTCAGTTCCGACGGCAGGTACTGGCCGAAGTCGCTCAGGCCGACCAGTTGCAGTTTCATGGCGGCGACCAGGTCCATGGCCGCATCGGGCAGATCGGTGAATTCTTCCAGGGGCAGTCGTACGTTTTCCGTCAGTGTCAGTGAGCCGAACAGGGCGCCGCTTTGATACATGACCCCGATGGAACGCAGAAGCGCTCGTCGCTGTGCTCCCTCGGCAGTCACCATGTCCTGCCCGTCATAAAGGACCCGACCCGCCTGAGGGCGATGCAGGCCAATCATGTTTTTCAGCAGGGTGCTTTTGCCGCACCCGGATCCGCCCAGCACAACAAAGATCTCCCCCCGCCTGACATCAAAGGAAACGTCCTGAAGGATGACGGAATCGCCATAGCCGAAGGTCAGGTTGCGTACCTCGATAATCGCCTCTTGCGGTGTGGGCATGGCTATCAAATCCCCAGGAAGTAGTAAACCACGGCAAACAGGCCGTCGGCAATAACGATCAGGATAATGCCGGAGACCACCGCCCGTGTCGCAGAATCCCCCACCGCGCTGGCGCCGCTACGGGTTTTCAGGCCGTACAGGCAGCCGACTCCAGCTACGATCAAGGCAAAAATCAGGGTTTTTGCCAGGCCGCCGGTGAGATCGAGCAGACCAACGGCAGACTTGACCTGATTGGTGTAGGTGACAAGGGGATAGCCAAGGGATAACAGTACCACGGCTCCGCCGACCAGTCCCATCAGATTGGCAAACAGGCTCAGCAGCGGCATGACGATAATCGTGGCCAGCACCCGCGTGACGACCAGGAAGGGTATCGGCGCCAGCCCCATGGTGTTCAGGGCATCGATTTCCTCGTTGATTTTCATAGTTCCCAATTCCGCGGCAAACGCGGAACTGGTGCGGCCAGCCAGCAACAATGCGGTCATCAGCGGACCGAGTTCGCGCAGCATCGACAACGCCGTGAGGTTGGCGACATAGATTTCCACGCCGAACTGACGCATGGGTATAGTCGCCTGGAAAGCCATGATCAGACCGATTAAAAAACTGATCAGGCCGACGATGAACAGGGCATTGACCCCGGCTTTTTCCATCACCAGCCAGACCTCCGGCCAGCGAATCGAGCGGGGATGTCGTGCTGCATGCAACAGCGCCAGGGTCAGCTCACCGCCAAAGCGAATCATATCGAGCAGGCCGTGCCCGACCTGAATTGCCAGGCGCCCGGCCTCTTCAGGGAGGCAACAGGGGTGCGCCCGGCTACTTTGGATCTCGAGAAAGTTTTCCGGTCGGTAGAGGGACCAGAGGCGATTGATGTCATCATTCAGGCCGTTGAGGCTGAACTGCCCCTGACGTTTTAGTTGCCTGCGCGCCAGTTCCATCAATAGCCCTATGCCGGCACCGTCACAATAGGTGATATCGGCGGCTTCGATGCGTAATAGCTGCGGCGCGGCTGCCTCCGTCAGTTGGATGAGGCGATGCCAAAGCAGGGTGGTGGTTGATGCATCGAGGCGTCCGGCGAGGGCCAGAGACAGGGTTCCCGCACTATTATCCAGAATCTGACAAACGTCTGCGGGGAGGTCAGGGCAAGCCGGAGGGCGGGTGGGCTGCTTCATGCGTTAGCCTGTTGGTTCGCAGCCGCGGCCTGCTCGTCAGGCAGGGTCGGACCTGAAATAGACGTGAACCCCGCCTGTCTATGGTTCAAAAAACACATATCGGGCATATGGCGTTGCGGATAAGCCGGTTGGCATGGCCGCAACGACCATGCCTGGCCTCTGAAGATTCTCTGGTGGATGTCGGCCACTTAACGAGTAATCCGCCAGGAACCGTCCGGCTGTCTGCAGGCTGTGCCGTAGGCTTGTTGCTGTTGGCCGCCAACCACCACATTCTGCAGGTACTCGCGGCAGTACTGACCGCTGGATGCCTGGTAGGTCTCTATGGGGGTGATGCTGCCGTAATTGCCCGAGTCCGGGTTGCGCCAGGTAGTGGACTGGCGAGTGGGGGTGTATTCCAGGGCATACTGGGCGTTTTGCTGCATGGCCAGTCGGTCTGCACGGTCCAGGGATTTGCCGACTTCCTGACCGACCAGGGCTCCGGCCAGAGTGCCTATCGCCACGGCGACCAGTGTGCCGCGCCCGCCGCCGATTTGCGATCCTATCAACGCACCGGTCCCGGCGCCGAGTAACGTGCCGCCGGTCTCTTTGGAGCCCATGGGGCCGACACAACCGGCAGCCAGTAGCAGCGCAGCACAGCATAGCGCAAAAAGTTTTTTCATGGCATCCTCCAGCAATGAAAAATTCAGCTGTTTGTTCAGCGGCTTACGACTACCACGTGGGTGCATGGCATCTCTTAAACGATAACCGTCCGCTGCCGCCTGTCAAGGTCAGGAGGTTTTGGCAATCTGAATGGGCCGGATCATCGCAGTAACCACGGGTAGCAGACGCCGGGCAATTTCCTTTGTCCCCTCACGGTTGGGATGCAGACCGTCCCTTTGCAGCAATGTCGATTTCCCGGCGACACCCTCAAGGTAGTCGGGATACAAGGCCGCCCCATGTCTGGCTGCAAGGTTTGAAAAAAGGGATTCAAACCAGCCTTTGTATTCCGGACCGAGATCGCGCAATGGGCGGATGCCCGTCAGCAGGGTCGGGATACCCTTTTCGGACAAGATCTTGAGCATGGCGTCGAGATTGGCTTCTGTCTGGTCCGGGGCAATGGCCTGCAGATTGTCGTTTATGCCGAACTCGAGGATAACCAGGTCGGGGTTGCAGGCAAGGGCCGATTCAAAGCGTTTTAGCCCTCCGGCAGTGGTGTCGCCGGGTACGCCCTGGTTGAAGAAAGAAACCGCGATCCCCTGCTTTTGCAGGGCGGCCTCAAGACATGCAGGCACGCTGCTGGAGGGCACAATCCCCCAACCGGCAGTCAAACTGTCGCCAAAGGCCAGAATACGAACAGGATGTATGGTCATGGGAACTCCCTGGTTCGGGTTGCCCCGCAATGGGGACCGACAGGTAAAATCAGCCGCAGAGGTTCGGCAGTTATTCTGCATCCTCAGGTATAAAAGAGCATGTATCGCTTTTTAAGCCTTTAGAAAACGGGCTTCGATAAAATCGCAGATGGTTTTGGCATCGTTGAGATCGAACACCGGAACATCGAGCTGCAAAGGGGAATCCGAGGCAACCGCGATCAAGGTCGGATCATGGGAGTCGTCACGATAAAGGAGTCTGTTCCCGCATTCTTTTCGATGTACCTCGATCTTGGGGAATTGATTTTTTTTAAAGCCTTCGGTGATGACGATGTCCATGTCGCCGAAATAGCGTTCGATAGACTCCCCCACCGGAGGTTCCTGCTGGTCGGGATTCTGTTTGATAATAGCCAGTTTGTCCTGGGAAGTAATCATCATGGTATCGGCGCCGGCCTGGGTGAAGCGCCAGGAATCCTTGCCTTCGCAGTCCATGGTGAAGTCATGGGCATGGTGTTTGATGGCGCCTACCTTGTAGCCGCGTTGTTTCAGTTCGGTGATCAATTTGACCACCAGAGTGGTTTTACCGGTCCCGCTTTTGGCGGAGATGGATACGATTGCGGGGCACATACGGGGGCTCCTTGTGAGTTGAACCGATTCAGTTTCCAGGTGGCATGATTTTGCGCGATTCCAATATAAGGCATGGATGTAAGGCAACGCAAATGCTTATAAGGGTTTCGCGCGTGGCTGGAAGGCCATCGACGATGTTGCGACTGGCGTGTGAGCTGCTAAGGTTGGTGAGGATCCGGGAAAATGGCATGGTGGGCTTTGGGGATCACTGGGTGGAGGCGGCAATGAAAATAATGATCTGGATATCTGCTGTTCTGGTTTTGATGCTGGGTGCTCTGGAGCAAAGCGCCGCCTTGGTTTCCCCGGCGCGCCCAGGTATTGTCTATCGTGACCAGGTAATGTTTGTTGATAAAAAAGTTATTGAGAATGGGGAAGTTGCCTGGGTAACGTTGGCCTATGGAGACCCCGGAGCATCCCGGGATTGCCTTAATCTTATCGACGTGTTCAACGGCCGCGAACTGTTCGCCGACATTCCGGAACAGAGTTGGGTACTGATCGATTTTACGCTGCGCAGTCTGGTGATACAGGCCGGCTTTGCCGGAGATGCCGATGTTGGCCAGGTCGTTTCATGCCCGAACGAGAAAGCCTGCCGGAATTGGCAGGAACAGCGTTCGATAACCCGGCAGGGGGAAGAACCCGCCGCTGCCACCGACCCATCCGTTGTTTCCGATGGTCTGGAGGACGCATCGCAGCGCATGACCCAGGGGCGGGCTCTGGTCAGGGCGGCCCGTTGTCGGGGGTGTCATGTAATCGAGGGCTTCGGGGCAAGCCATGCGCCGAGCCTGACCTGGCGGCGGGCCAAATATCAGGACGGCTGGTTGGCTGGCTACCTGGCGGCGCCCTATCGCCTGCGGCCGGCCATGACTTCATTGATGATGCTGCGCTATACTTCTCCCCTTGCTCAACCGAGTCTGCAGCCCGAAGAACTTGTCCTGGTGGCGAATTTTCTGGAGCGTCTGGCCTGGTTCACCCCTCCCGCCGGTCGGTATCGCCTGGAACCTTGGGATACCTATCAATGCCAGCCCTGTCACGCGCGTCTGTATGCTGAACGCCCCCTGATATTTATCCCTACCCCCGTATCGCCGACGCTGCGCAAAGAGACGGAAGGTCTTGTACCTGTAAAAGCCTGTCTGGCCTGTCACACCTTCGGCGATCTGCAGACCGTGACTTCATGGTCAGGTCCGCCTTATCCGTTTCCCATGGCTCCGGACCTGTTGCTGGCGCTGGAAAAATTGCGCCTCGATTATTTTGTCGATTACGCGCGCGACCCCAAATATCTGCAACCCGATACTACCATGCCGCGTCTTGATTTCACGGATCTCCAGCGCAGGGAAATTGAAGAATGGGCGATGCATGTGCAGCAACTTATACGGCAAGGGAGAGTGCAACCACTTCACCAATATTATCAGATGCAAAAAAGCCCCTGATGATGTTCATCAAGGGCGCATAGTTGCCATCGTTTGGGCAAAAAAGGCCGGCATCGCCACGGTCAGCTTTTTACCAATTCGGCGAGCTGTCTTCCTCCGGAGTTGCCTGGCGGCTCATTTACAGACCCGCTTTGGCTCGCCCTTTCGGAAGATGCCCGGCGGATGGGAAGACACGGCTCCTGGCATGTGACCGCGCAATGCCGGGTTTGGTTCGTTTCAGCAGACGTTGCCGTTATGTCGATTCAGTTTTATTTTACCACAAAGTTCAGCTTGCAATTATCGGGAGGTTGTTTTTGTCCACTGAAATCATTCCCGCACGAAGGTGTCGATGTCTGTTTCGTGGACCATTCCCATCAGGTGTGCATACTCCGATTCGATCATGAGGTAATGCCTGCGAGTCGATTCGGCGTTGTCGAGATATATGAGGCGTACTTCTTCGTCGGCGATTTTATCCGCCAGAGTGCGGAGTTCTTTTTCCAGTGCCTCTTCTTTTTCCATCGCCAGTTCCATGGCTTTTCGTATCCTCAGGTCTGCCAGGAGAACTTTTTCCTGTTCCAGCAGATACTCCTTATCTTCCTGAATGGACTGATCCATAAATTGTTCAAACGGCGGCAGGTCGCTTCCCTTGTAGAGATCGTAGAAATGACGGGCATGCTCCCGTTCTTCGCTGGCCAGCAATTCAAAGAGCTGCTTCGCTTGGGGACGCTGCATGTGACCGGCAGCCATACTGTAAAAATTCATGGCATTTTTTTCGGTCTGCAAAGAACTTTTGATGGCCTCTTGAACATCGGAATCAGGCATTTTAGGCATGGCATTCTCCTCCCTTGGACATACTGGCGCTGCTTCGAGTTTCTGTTTAACAATTATCCCAAATGACGGGCTTGTCAACGGATTTTAGACGGTACGGCAATTGAAGAGTGCGGCATGGACTTCTCGCTGCAAAGCTTGGTATGCTGTTTTCAGACCGACTCCTGGGGAGAATCGCATCATGAGTGATGTTCGACCTGAAAATCCTTTGACCGTTTTTTATGACGGGAGCTGTTCTGTCTGCTCCCGGGAGATGGCCGGATACAGAGGCCGGGTATCGGAGGGTCTGCTGCATTTTGTCGATATCAGCCAGCCGGATTTCGACCCGACACCTTATGGTCGCTCGCGGCAGGAATTCATGAGGTTGATGCATGTCATGGATGCGCGTGGACGGTTTTTTGTTGGAGTGGATGCTTTTCGTGCCCTGTGGCGGGGCATGCCCGGCGAGTTTTACCCGTTGTTGGCCGCCCTGGCCGGCTTGCCGGGTGTTCATTTGTTTGCCAGGATAGGGTACCACCTGTTTGCGCGGTTGCGTCATTATCTTCCCAGTATCATACCGTAAGGCAGGTTCCGGAAACTTTGTCCCGCCTCAATTCATATAAATCCAATTGCCTGTTTTTGTAGCATAAATGTGCTTGATAGGGTATCGTTCGCGAGAACATTCGGTCTGGCCGCACTAGGAGGCTGACCATTAACAGGGAGAGCTTGAGATTGCAGATAAAATCCGCCGAATTTATCAAGGGGGCCGCCAAGCCGGTAGGATATCCGCCGGGCGACTTGCCTGAAATTGCTTTTGCCGGGCGCAGTAACGTCGGCAAGAGTTCGCTTATTAATGTTCTGGTCAATCGTCGTGGACTGGTGCGCACTTCATCCACGCCGGGGCGTACCCAGATGTTGAATTTCTTTGAAGTTAACAAGGAATTCATGTTGGTCGATCTTCCCGGTTTCGGCTTTGCCAAGGTGCCGGTTTCGGTAAAAAACGCCTGGGGAGCCATGGCCCGGACCTATCTGGAGAGCCGTTCGAACCTCAAAGTCGTGATTCTGCTGTTTGATATCCGGCGCGTTCCCAGAGATGAAGAACTGCAGTTGCTTGATTGGTTGGAGGAGTTGAATATTCCGACTATTCCCGTGATCACCAAGGTCGATAAAGTCACCAAAAACCGACGCAGCGCCCAGATCCGGCCGATTCTTGAAGCCACCGGACTTCCGCAGGAAGCATTTTCGTTCTTTTCTGCCCACACTCGGGAGGGCCGGGAGGATGTTTTGCAGCGCATCGAAAACGCCCTCGCGACCCCAGAATCTGAAGCCCGTGAAGATGTACTCGATTCCGAAGGATAGGTGTGCCTGGTGGGAGTAGCCGTAACGAACCGGACAGAGCAAGATCCCGCTGCCGGACGCACCCGGCTGTACCTGGTGCGCCATGGACAGGTGGAAGGTTTTGAGCAGCGTCGCTACAACGGTCAGGGCGATGTGCCATTGACTGCCCTGGGCTGGGAACAGTACCGGTCGCTGCAGTGTCGGCTTAAGGAGCGTCCCCTGGCGGCTGTTTACAGCAGCGACCTGAACCGGTGCCTGGGGGGCGCCCGGTTGCTTTGCCAGCCGCACGGCCTGGAACCGGTCGCTTTGCCAGCTTTACGTGAATTACATACCGGCCTGTGGCAGGGGATCCCCTGGCAGGAATTGCAGCGGCGTTTTCCACGGCAGTGGCAGGAGCGGCTCAAGGATATCGTGCATTACAGGGTTCCCGACGGGGAAAGTCTGCTCGATCTGTCCCTACGCGTGTTGCCTGCCCTCAAATCCCTGCTGGCCGCGCATCCCCGGGACGAAATCCTGGTGGTTGGTCACGGTGCCGTCAATCGGGTCATCCTGCTCGATGCCCTGGGGGCTTCTTTGCAGTCGGCGTTTCGCATTGAGCAGGCTTACGGATGCCTCAATATCATCGACTACCTTGAGGATGGTACCAGCACCGTGCAGCTTTTAAACGGTTGAAGCGCGCAAAGAGGGATGCTGAGCGATAACCTGGCAGTGCTCATCGCAGGTCCTGGTTCAGGATGGTTACAATCTTGCAAGATTGAGCTGGCGCATGGATGGTCCGACAGGCCCGCAGCCGGAGGTTGTTCTCCTTGACGCAGGGGGGCGAGGCAGTTAGAGTGTGTTTTTAGTTTGCATGGGCCGATTTGTCGGAGGTGGCAGATGCGCCAAAAGGTGCGTGGCTGTTGCGCCTGTTATCAATGGTTGTCGAAAACCGGCGGCGGTGGAGAATGTCAGGTATGAAAAAAATATATGTGATCGGCGCCGGAGTAGAAGGGCAGGAGGGTTTCAGTCGCAGGGCTCTGGACCTTGTCGAACAGGCTGATATTTTATTCGGGCACCCCAGACAATTGGCGTTGTTCCCCACGTTTCCCGGCGAAAAAGTCGATACCGACCAGAACTTTTCGGATGTGGTCAACCGGCTCAAGGCAACCGATCGCAAAGTTGTTGTGTTGGCGTCCGGCGACCCTCTGTTCTTTGGTATCGGCAGGCAATTACTGCGCAATTTTCAAGAAGATGAACTGGAATTCGTACCCAATGTCAGTTCGGTTCAGTATGCTTTTGCCAAGCTGGGCATCCCCTGGGACGACGCTGTTTTCCTGTCCTGCAAGGGGCACGCAACCGAAGACGTGGTGGACCGTATTGTTGCCTGTGACAAAGCGGCACTGCTCACTGATCCCCAGAACACCCCCTGCACCATTGCCCGGGAAATGCTCCACCGCGGTCGCGAAGGCTATGCCGCCTATGTATGCGAAAACCTCGGTACCGGCGAAGAACGCATCGTGCGTACCGATGTGCGTGGTTTGTGCGATACGAAGGTGGCTCCTCTTAACGTCCTGGTGCTGGTAAAGCAATACGAGGCCTTTGCCGAAACCTCCCGTCCCATGCTCGGGATTCCCGACGATGCATTTTGCGCCATAAAAAAGCAGATCACGCGGGAAGAGGTGCGAGCGGTAACCCTGGCCAAACTGCGGCTGCGCCACGACACGGTGCTTTGGGATATCGGTGCCGGCTCGGGCTCGGTAAGTGTCGAGGCAGATCATCTGATGCCCAACGGTAGAGTGTTCGCCATCGAACAGAACCAGCAATATCAGGAGTTCATCCGGGAGAATCTGCGCAAGTTTCATTCCCGGCATGTATCCATTGTTGAAGGCGAAGCGCCTGCCTGTCTTGAATTGCTGCCGGATCCCGACCGGGTATTTATCGGCGGTTCGGGTGGTAACCTGTGGGATATTCTGGAGGTTGTAGATCAACGGCTGGCTATCGGCGGCCGCGTGGTGGTCAATGCTATTACCCTGGATACCCTTGCGGCTGCCAGCGAATTTCTGGAAAACGCCGGTTACCGGGTGGAAGTTACCAGTGTCAATATTGCGCGTACCCGCCCTGCGACCGACTATAAAATGTTGGAAGCGTTCCATCCGGTATTCATCCTTTTGGCGGACAAGGAATAAAGGTAGTCGGCTGCGCCAGAAAGATCAAAGATCAAGGCACGGCTGTAATATCGTTGGTTTTCAGGTTTTTGGCTTTGAGGAGGGCTGATCATGAACCTACAGGATATTCTGACCCTGGTAAGCGGGCCGCAAGGATGGCTATTGATTGGTGGCGGCTTTTTATTGTTACTGGTCTGGCTGGTTTACCGGCGGCTTGGCAAATTGGCGGCAACCACCCGCAAGGATTTGGACGAACTGCGTGTAACTATGGCGCAACTTTCTGACCGGTTGGATAAAGCTCCGGACGCATTGCCTTCGGTTTCGGCCGCGGTGGGCGGCGGTGAGACTGCTTTGACAATGACGGAGTCCGAAGTTGTCGAGGTGCCGGATCAATCCGTTGATGCTGATACTTACGCTTACCAAACTTCGACAGTTACCGGGGACGATACCGCCCTGGCTGATAAAGGTGGGGAAGCGTTCACGACAGCAGTCGACAGCGAACTGCCCGAGGAGCTGCAGGCCGCCGGGGAGGGGCTGGACGAACCTTCCGATTATGCGTACGCCTACCAGCCCTCGACAGTTACCGAGGACGATGCCGTCCTGGCTGATGAAGGTGGAGACGATCTCACGACGGCAGCCGACAGCGAACTGCCCGAGGAGCTGCAGGATGCCGGCGAGGCACTGGATGATCTTTCCGGTTATGCTTACGAAACCTCGGCGGTTGGCGAAGACGATACTGCATCGACCGAAACCGGGACGGGATTCATGATGGAATTCGATGATGGGCTCCCGGAGGCTCAGCAGGAGGCTGCCGATCTACCGGAAGATTCTTCCGATTATGTTTTTGGTTTCAACGGGGCGATGTCTGGCGAGGATGATGCCGAATCGACCGAAACCGCGGCCTTTGCGGCAACGGAAGTCGAAAACGACCTGATGCACGAGCCACAAGACGCATCCGGGGATCAGGAGGTTTTCGGCGAATTTCAGTTTGGTGCTGCGCCCTCGCTGGCAGAAACTGACGAGGATTTGCCGGCGGATGCCGGGCATGATGCGTCGGAGGAACGGCAAACCGGTTTGCAACCATCCGAGGAAGCGGAATCTTTTGTTTTCGGTGACAGGGTATCGATGACTGCCGGAGAAGATGCCGATGTCGCCCAACCTGAATCCCCGATCGAGCCCTTTTCCGCTGTTCAATCTCCAAGCGCGGACAGTTTGGAACCTTCCGTGGAAGTGCCTCGCGAGACAGAAACCGATGCTACGCGCCCGGCGCAGTCCGTCTCGCAGGAGCCTTCCTCCGGGCCTGCGTCAGAACCTGCCGAACGCCCCCAGGTTGGGGTGACGCGTTGCGGTGAGTGCGGGCGCAAGATCGCCTATCCCGTCCGGCTGTCGGGAAAGCGGATGCGCTGTCCGGCCTGTCGATCAACCTCGACGCTTCCCTGAAATTTCTCAGATCTGCGGAGGAAGTTAATGCAAAATCAAGCGGGAACCGAGGTGTCGATTGGACCTCGGTTCCCGTTTTTGTTTGAAGACGTCCAGTTTTCCTGGCATCGAAGCGTCTTATTCTAGGAGGCTGTCGACAGACTCCTAGGCGGATGTTTGCGCTGCAGCCATGGTTTTTCCAAGACCGGGCAAGAGCTGAATGCGTTACCGGCACGGGGCGGTTGTTCAGGGGATTTTGATTTGCATGGCGGGGCTAATCCTGTTATTTTTTCAATCTTGGCATTAAAGTTGTTCGCCTCGAAGCAGCGGGGCCCTTTCGGGCGTGCTGCCAGGAGACTTTTCGTGTTTTTTGCAAGGGAGCTTCGCCATGGAGATTGAAGTCCGATTGTTCGTGTTTGATGATGAAGGCGGGATTTTTCCTCTGGACAAAAAGCGTTACGATGCTGCTGTCGAGCATCAGGAACCGTTGCCGGAATTCAAGGGACAGTGCATCAAGCTGGCCGGAGCCATGCTCCTGCTGCAAGGGGATCAACCTGCTTCGCTTGAAGAGGTGTATGGTCAATTCGTTTATTTCGACCAGGATGGCTTCGTCGACGAGGAGAAATTAGCCGCTGCCACCCGCCATGCGGATAAGGAACTTGGAAGGGAATACCACAATCCGTTTGTCTGGACACCCGGTGAAGCGGATGTGGCAAGGATAAAGATTGCCTTGGGATGAAACTTTCCTGCCGGTGAAGCGGCAGTTGTGGGGAGACCATATCATGGATAAAAAACAAGCATGTAAAGGCGGCAGGCCGTCTGTGTTCGCCTCGGGCGGCACCGATGAAAGCCGGGATTGGCTGGCAGGCGATCTGCATGTGTATGTGGAACCGTGGCGCTCGCGTTTCGAGTGGCCGGACGGCTATCCGCGGCGTATCAAGGTTTCCGATTCGCTGGTGGAGTGGGACGCTGACTATCCTGATTACGATCCGCCTTATTATGTCGCTCCCGAAGTGCTGGCCAATGACCGCACCTGCAAGCCGGGCGGCTGGGCTGATCCGGAAGATATCGCGGCGGCCGGCAAATTACCAAAAGACAGTTTTGAGGGTCCTGTGTGTTTCGATGCGAAGGGGCGCCCCCTTAATCCACGCGGGCGCACCGGCATAGCGGGGCGCGGCCTGCTTGGCAAATGGGGGCCCAATTATGCAGCCGATCCCATTGTCACGCGGGTTAGCGATAAATTCGGCGATGTCGAAATGCTGGCGATCCAGCGGCGGGACAGTGGTCTGTGGGCCATCCCCGGCGGCATGGTCGATGCCGGGGAGGAAGTGAGCCGTACCCTGGCGCGTGAATTGACCGAAGAGACAGGCGTGACCCTCGACATGAGCCGCGGGCGGTTGATCTACCGCGGGTATGTTGATGATCCGCGGACCACCGACCATGCCTGGATCGAGACCACGGTCCGGCATCTGCATCTGGATGCCGAAGCAGCCGGTTCTCTGGAGCCTCAAGCCGGCAGCGACGCGCGCACGGTAAACTGGTTGCCACTGACCGAGCGGAGTTTGCAGAAGCTCTATGCCGGCCACGGTTATTTTGTCGTGTCTGCCCTGGCGCAACTGCTGCGAGACGAACCGGATGCGCTGCCGAAAACAATGCTGGGCAAGTTGCGCAGTTATTTCAAATAACCGCTTTACATCATTGAAGGGGCAGGTGTTCTTATGAGCACCTGCCCTTTGGACTTTCGGTTTCGATTCTATGATGCCGCAGGAGGGGTAAAGCATGGCCCCGTGGTATTCCCAGGCGTTGCTGGCTCTTGTGTTTATCGGCCTGCAGCGCTTTTTTTACAAGGTGGCTGCGGAGCGAGACTGCAATACGGCCCTGACCAGCATGATTTTCGTGGGAACGGTCGCTGCGGTCAGCTGGCTGCTGTTTTTATGTGGTGTCGACAAGGGTATGCCGAGCGTCGCCATGGTATGGTGGGGGCTTGTCAACGGCCTGGCTTTTCTCGGCAGCGCGGTCCTGACCATGGAGGCCCTGCGGCATGTTCCGGCTGCCATCGGCTATTCCCTGACCCGCCTCAGTACGGTGCTTGCCGCGGGCTTTTCCATCCTCTATTTCCATGATCGACTGCACCCCCGGCAAATGCTGGGGATCGCCCTGGCTTTGAGCGTTGTGTTGTTATGCGCGCGGGGGCGTACAGCTCCGTTGCAACGTCCTGGTGCCCGTTACCGATGGGGGGTGGGGTTGGCGACGCTTGCCATGCTGTCGGGCACAGTGGCTTCCATTTCCAGCAAATTTGCCGCGCTGCAGGCAGACAAATGGGGGTTTATGGCGATATCTTACAGCTTCAGCACCTGTGCTGCAGTAGCCATGCGGCATAAGGACTGGCGCCGCCTCCCAGCGGCGCCATGGGGTGCGACCCTGGCCATAGGTCTGACTATGGCGGGGCTGAATCTGGTCGGCTTTTATCTGCTTCTGCTGGCCCTGGAGACGGGCCCTTTGTCCGTAATTGCTCCCCTGACCGGGCTGCATTTCATTATTGCGATCATACTGGCGGGCGTGGTGTATCGGGAACGACCCGATGTGCGTAGTGTGGTGGGGATAGTCATGGCGGTTGCGGCCGTTCTGTTGATGAAAGTTTGATGCAAGTATCCCGAAATGACGTGGTTCATCCTTTCCTTGTCTTTTAAACCGTTTGACAGCTTTTCATCCCGTTTTTTTTCTAATTCGGGCTTCGGTTATCCACTTTTTATCCACACCCTTTCCATGCTGTTTTCACAATATGTAGGGGCTATGGGCAAAAAAATTCCCTAGATATTGTGCTATTTTGGCTTGACACCAAGTGATGCTGTGTTACATTCACAAACGTCAAATCGACTGTGGAGGGGAGTAGAGGATGATCGAATATATTCGCAAAAGAGATGGTCGCCTGGTGCCGTTTGAGCAGGGTAAAATTACCCTCGCCATTCAAAGAGCCGTGCGTGCCGTGGATGGTACCGACATGGACAAGGCGGGCAAGATTGCCAGGGAAGTGGTCGGCATTCTGGAGGTCATCTACAAGGGCGGCCGGGTCCCAACCGTTGAGAACGTGCAGGATCTTGTGGAAAAGATTCTCATTGAGAATGGCCACGCAAAAACCGCCAAAGCTTATATCCTCTACCGTAATCAACGTGAATCGTTGCGTCAGACCAAGGAGTTTATCCAGGAGTCCATCGACGCCATCGACTCCTATCTCACCCAGGAAGACTGGCGGGTCAACGAGAACGCCAATATGGGTTACTCCCTGCAGGGTCTCAACAACCATATCGCGGCCAATATCACCAGCAATTACTGGTTGAACAAGGTTTATCCCCGCGAGATTGCCGATGCCCATCGTAATGCCGATTTCCATGTCCACGATCTCGGCACCCTGTCGGTGTATTGCTGCGGATGGGATCTGCGCGACCTGTTGCTGCGTGGTTTTACCGGGGCATACGGGAAAATCGAGAGCGCGCCGCCGCGGCATTTCCGTACCGCCCTCGGTCAGATCGTCAACTTTTTCTATACCCTGCAGGGGGAAGCGGCCGGAGCCCAGGCGTTTGCCAATTTCGATACCCTGCTGGCGCCGTTTATCCGCTACGACAAGCTTACCTATCGCGAGGTCAAACAATCGGTTCAGGAGTTTATCTTCAATATGAACGTGCCGACCCGGGTCGGCTTCCAGACACCGTTCACCAATATTACCCTCGACATGATCGCACCGAGCAATCTTGCCGGCGAAGCGGTGGTTGTTGGCGGGAGCCTGATGGATGCCTGCTACGGCGACTTTCAGGAGGAGATGGACCTTTTCAATCGCGCTTTTTGCGAAGTGATGATGGCCGGCGATCATGCTGGAAGGATTTTCTCCTTCCCCATCCCGACCTACAACATCACCAAGGGGCTTGACTGGGAAAGCCCGCGTTTCCAGGCGATCTGGGAAATGACGGCCAAGTACGGGATCCCCTATTTCAGTAATTTCATCAATTCCGATATGGATCCTGAAGACGCCCGCTCCATGTGCTGCCGACTGCGGCTGGATAACCGTGAGTTGCGCCGCCGCGGTGGAGGTCTGTTCGGTTCCAATCCCCTGACCGGCTCAGTGGGGGTGGTGACCCTCAATCTGCCGCGTGCGGCCTACCTGTCCGAAGACAAGGAAAGCTTCTTTGTGCGTATTTCCGAACTGATGCGCCTGGCTTACCAGTCTCTGGAAATCAAGCGCAAGCAGTTGGAGCGCCTCACCGAGGAGGGCTTGTATCCTTACAGCCGTTTTTACCTGTCGGGTATCCGGGAGCGCATGGGGCATTACTGGGCCAATCATTTTTCCACCATTGGTCTTATCGGCATGAACGAAGCCAGCCTCAATCTCATCGGCCAGGGGATCGATACCCCCGCCGGGCAGGCGCTGGCGGTGGATACCCTGAATTTCATGCGCCTGCAGCTGGAAGCTTTTCAGGAAGAATCGGGGCATCTGTTCAATCTTGAAGCTACGCCGGCCGAAGGTACCAGCTTTCGCCTGGCCAATCAGGACCGCAAACGTTACCCCGCCATTATTACCGCAGGGACCGATGAGCCTTACTACACCAACTCCACTCAGTTGCCAGTGGGGAGCACCGACGATATTTTCGAGGCTCTGACCCATCAGGATTCCCTGCAGACCCTGTATACCGGTGGCACCGTGTTCCACGGTTTTCTTGGAGAGCGGCTGGAGGATTGGAGCGGTGCTCGTCTACTGGTGCAGCGCATCGCCGAGAATTTCCACCTGCCGTATTTCACCATCAGCCCTACATTCACCATCTGTCCGGAGCATGGTTATATATCCGGTGAGCATTTCAGTTGTCCCCATCAGCACGATGCCGGCATAGCCTGACATCCGCTGTTTTTAGAATTTTTCTTTCATAAGGAGGCCAGTCATGGCTACCAAGTGTGACGCAAAGACCGAAGTTTATTCCCGCGTTTGTGGGTTTTTTCGACCCGTTCAGCAGTGGAATCGCGGCAAAAAGGAAGAGTTTAAGGATCGTCGCGAATTCCTGCTTGAAAACCGACCGATGAAAGGCTAGACCGCCGTGGGCATCAAGGGATTTCAGGGCACCAGCCTGCTCGATTTTCCCGGTCGCATCGCTTCGCTGGTATTTTTGGGGGGGTGCAATCTGAGTTGTCCGTTCTGTCACAATCCCGCCCTTGTCGAAGCTCCGGAGGATTTGCCTGACTACCCTCTGGAGCTCCTGTTCGAAGAACTGGAACAGCGGCACGCCTTTATCGACGGCGTCGTCATATCGGGTGGCGAACCGACGCTTTACCCGGGGTTGTTGTCATTTATGCGACGCATCAAGGGTATGGGCCTGCAGGTCAAGCTCGACACCAACGGGCTGTTGCCTGAGGTGCTTGCCGAGGTGATGCAACAGGGCTTGGCGGATCTTGTGGCCCTGGACCTGAAAACCGCTCCGGGGCGTTACCGGGAACTGCATAATGGCCCCGTTGACAGCGCTGCGCTCGAGCGTAGTGTGGCACTGCTGCTGCAGGGCTCGGTGGCTAGTGAGTTTCGGACCACCTGTGTGCCCGGGTTGGTGCAGGAAGAGGATATCCGGCAATTGGGCGCGCTGCTGCGCGGTGCGCAGAGCTGGGTGTTGCAGCAGTTTGTGCCGCACCACAGTCTGGCTGACGCGTATCGGAGCCTTGATCCGTATCCTGCAGCGCGGCTGGAAGCGTTCTCGGAACTGGCTCGGGAATTTGTCCCGAATGTGGTGTTGCGGGGGATTTGAGTCTTAAGTGCTGAGTGCTGAGTGCTGAGGGGTTGGGATAATAAAGCGGGCCGTGGCAGATGTTGCCGCGGCCCGTTGATATTTATAGGCTGGAGATGTCAGTTTTTTTTGCTGCCGGCCAGAAATGCGCAGCCGATGGCGCCGTTGTGCT
>DIWZ01000022.1 GCA_002435955.1 Pelobacter sp. UBA6093 | reverse complement strand
CCGCGGTCTTGATGTCAGTGCTGAGTACCGAGTGCTGAGGAGCTGAGGAGCTGAGGAGCTGAGGAGCTGAGAGGATGAGGAACTGTCATGGGTCCTATATGCCCTATAGGACCCATGAGGTAACATCACTATTAAACTGCCTGCGCCAATCGCCCATCCTCCATGCGAATGATGGTACTGTACTGCCGTTGGGCCTGGTCGGGGGCGTGGGTGGCCTGAATAATGGTCATGCCCTGTTCGATCAGGGTCGGCATCAGCCGGTCAAAGGCCTCAATGCTGCCCCGGTCCATGTTTGAGGTCGGTTCGTCGAGCAGCAGCAGCCGCGGATGCAGTACCAGGGCTCGAGCGATGGCCACCCGCTGCTGCTCACCACCGGACAACTCACGGGCATTGCGTCGATCAAACCCGCTCAATCCCACCAGTTCCAGAGTATCGTGAATCAAGCGTTGCTGTTCCTTGGCGTGCACCCCGCGCACCTTGAGGCCGTAGGCGATATTGTGATGCACCGAACGGTTGAACATATAGGGCGCCTGATGGACCAGGGTAACATGTTGACGCAGGCGCTGCAGGGTCTGCTTTTTCCAGAAAACCTGCTCGTCCTCGATGAAAATTTTGCCGGAAGTCGGTTTGAGCAGCAGGGAGATGATTTGCAGCAGGGTGCTTTTGCCGCAACCGTTGGCCCCGACCAGGGAATAGATGTGTTGCGGCATAAAGTCGAGTTCCTCGAGTTGCAAAGCCGTTTGGCTGTTGTAACGCATTTCGATGGAACGCAGCGATAGGATAGGCTTCACTTTTTACCTCTGTTGCAAAAGGTTCAAAAACAAATTGATAAGCAGGGCGACCCCCATCAGAAAGATGCCAAGAGCCAGGCCGAAGGCGAACTCCCCCTTGCTGGTTTCCAGGGCGATGGCGGTGGTCATTGTGCGGGTATAGCCGCGGATGTTGCCGCCCAGCATCATGGCCACGCCGACTTCAGCAATAATCCGTCCAAATCCGGCGATTATGGCCGCCATGACACCGAAACGGATTTCCTGCAGCAGCAGAATCGCCCCATGGGTGGTACTGGCGCCAAGGGTCAGGGCGGTTGGCATGATGCGGCTGTCTGAAGCGCTCAGCGCGCCGAGGGTGTAGTTGGCGATAATCGGTGCAGCCAGGATGATTTGACCGACAACCATGGCGGTGGGGGTGAACAGCACTCCGAACTCCCCCAAAGGTCCCATGCGGCTCAAAAAACCGTACACCACCAGGCCGATTACCACCGTCGGCAAGGCCATGAGGGTGTTGAGCAGGGTGATTACCATTCGGCGGCCCGGAAACCGCCCGATTCCGATGGCAAGGCCAGCCGGAACGCCGGCCAGGGTGGCAAAGATGATGGCGATGGCGGACACGTACAGGGAAGTCCAAATCGTTATGTAAACTTCAGGGTCGAACGCCAGGATCAACTCAAAGGCGGATTTTATTGACTCTAACAAAAAGCCCACAATTAATACTCCATATTACGTGACAGTTTCTGTCTGTTTGATTGGGACCAGCCTGAATCCAGGGCCCTTGTCAGCTACGATGGTTCGACCGGATCAGGAAACCGACCGGTTGCAGAGTATATAACGAATTCATGGTCTTTGAAAAGACCGAATATGAATTTGACCGGTATACGAAAAAGCCCGCCGGGCCGATGCGCAATCCTGCAGCGTTTCCAAACCTGGGTTCACAGGGTAAACTTCGAGAAGGCACCCATCGGGTGTAACTTCATCTATCTTTGCAGGAGGTGCAGGTATGCTGGGAGCTCTGGCAGGCGATATTATCGGTTCAAGGTTCGAGTGGCAAAACATTAAAACCAAGGATTTCCATCTGTTTACCGAAGATTCCCGATTTACCGACGACTCGGTGCTGACCGTGGCACAGGCCGACAGTCTGCTCAGTGGCGAACCTTTTGTGCAAAAACTCAAGGAATATTTCCGTCTCTATCCGGACGCCGGCTATGGTGGCTATTTTTACCAGTGGGCCGGCAGTTCCTCCGTAGAACCGTACAACTCATTCGGTAACGGTTCAGCCATGCGGGTCAGCCCGGTCGGCTGGTATTTCAACGATCTGTCGACGGTTCTTAACGAAGCGCGTCACAGCGCCGCCGTTACGCACAGTCATCCCGAAGGCATCAAGGGTGCGCAGGCGGTGGCTGCCGCCATTTTTATGGCTCGTAACGGTGAGAGCAAGGATGATATTCGGAAGTTCATCGAAATGCGTTTCGCTTACGATTTTGCCTGGAGTCTGGACGACATCCGGCCGGACTATGATTTTGATGTCACCTGCCAGGGCTCGGTACCCCAGGCATTGCAGGCTTTTTTTGAATCGGACGGGTTTGAAGATGCCATTCGCAACGCTGTGTCCATCGGTGGCGATAGTGACACCATCGCCTGCATAACCGGCGGTGTTGCCGAGGCGTTTTACGGCGTGGTACCCGATGCCATCGCGCGCGAGGTGTTTGCGCGGCTCGATGAAAACCTGGCATCGGTGACGCGGCGCTTCATGCAGGCTGTCGGTCGGCAATCTTCCTGAGGAACTCCTCGATCATGGGCCGTCCATGGGTGAAAAACGACTCTTTGGACGGTTGACATTCCCGCATCGCGCTTCCTTCAATCTCCCTTTGATGCATTCGATATTTTTGGGCCCTGACAGTCAGCTCGGTCCGCGCGTAAAACACTCCGGTTTTTCCCGCCCATCGCCAACCTTTCCTGTAACGCCGCAAACATTCTCAGATTTCAATATCAAACGAACACAAGTCGGGATAAAACGAACATAAAGATCCATGCTCTTTGTCGTGCCCGGGAGGGAGTTTCTGCCAGGGTTTTTGCCTTGTCGGAAACGGAATTCCTTGTTTGATGGGCGCTGAGAACCCTTTTCTGGTGCAGAGCAGCTTTTGTTCAAAGGATCTTTATAGCCAAGTTGTGAAGGTTTGAATAGGTGGTGATCGTATATGGCGTCCTGTGGTGTGCGATAAAATTGGCGACTGCATACCGCCAAAAAACCCGTTGCGTAAAAATATTCAAAAAACAATATGTTGCAATGTTTCTATGCTGATGGAGCTGGGTGCTTTGTTTGACCTGAAAAGTGGTGCAATGTTTTGTTGTGTAAGATATTTTGCTCTTGACAACAAAAACGAACATAATTTACATTGACATCGAACACAATGCTTCATCAAGTTACGACAGAAGCGGAGTCGAGGCAGGATTCTCTGGAGCGCGGTGCAGAAGTCAACGGTCAGGCCGGTTGAATCAGGTGTCCAGGTTTTTTTATCGCTACGCTTGTTAACCTTTTACACCCGAATAATGGAGGTTGATCATGGCAGGAGCCTGTTGTAGTGGAATTGCGGAAGGTGCCACCCGGAAAAAGTACGAGCTTCCCGAGCGTATTCAGCGCCTCAAGGATGCTTATCTGCAAGTCAAGCCCAGCATCGCCATCGGCCGCGCACTGGCGTTTACGGAAGTCACCCGCAAAAACCCTGGCCTGCCGAATATTCTGCGCCGGGCCCTGGCATTCAAAAAAGCTTGTGAAGATGCGCCTCTGCTGATTCAGGTAGATGAGTTGATCGTCGGCCACCCCTGCGGCAAGCCCCGCGCAGGCGCTTTCTCTCCGGATATCGCGTGGAAATGGGTGCGTGACGAGTTGGATACGATCGGTACCCGCTCGCAGGATCCCTTCGTGGTCAGCGAAGAGGATAAAAAGGTCATGTGCGAAGAGATCTTCCCTTTCTGGGAAGGTCGCTCTCTGGATGAGATCTGCGAAACCCAGTACCGCGAAGCGGGCCTGTGGGAATTTGCCGCAGAGGCGTTCGTCAGCGATCTGTCCTACCATCAGGTCAATGGCGGTGGCGATACCTGCCCCGGCTTTGACGTCATCCTGTTCACCAAGGGGGTTGGCGGCATCAAGGCTGAAGCCGAGGCCAACCTTGCCAAACTGTCCATGGATGTGCCCGACGACATCGACAGGATCTATTTCTACAAGGCCGCCATTCACACCTGCGAGGGTATTGTCACCTACGCCAACCGCCTGTCCGCTTATGCTTCCGGACTGGCGGCCGAAGAGCAGGACCCCGGGCGCAGGGCCGAACTGGAAAAGATCGCCGAAGTCAACGCCCGCGTGCCTGCCAATCCGCCGAGCACCTTCCAGGAGGCCTTGCAGTCCATCTGGACCATCGAATCGCTGTTCGTGATCGAGGAAAACCAGACCGGTCTGTCGTTGGGACGCCTTGACCAGTATGTCTATCCCTGTTTCGAAGCCGAGGTAAAAGCCGGCCGCATCGATGAAAACCAGGCCTTTGAACTGATGAGCTGTTTCATCATAAAGTGTGCCGAAATGATGTGGCTCACCAGTGAGTTGGCGGCCAAGTATTTCGCCGGCTATCAGCCGTTCATCAACCTGTGCGTCGGTGGCCAGAAGCGCGAAGGCGGCGACGCTACCAACGACCTGACCTACCTGGTCATGGATGTGGTGCGCAGGCTCGGCGTGTACCAGCCTTCCCTGGCCTGTCGTATCCATAACCAGTCACCGCAAAAGTACCTGCAGAAGATCGTCGAAGTGGTCAAGGCCGGCCTTGGTTTCCCGGCCTGCCATTTCGACGATGCCCACATCAAGATGATGCTTCGCAAAGGCTACGATTTCGAAGATGCCCGCGATTATTGCCTGATGGGGTGCGTGGAGCCTCAAAAATCGGGTCGTATCTACCAGTGGACGTCCACCGGTTACACCCAGTGGCCCGTTGCCATCGAGTTTGTGCTTAATCGTGGCGTCATGAAGTGGCATGGGACCCGGCAGGGTATCGATACCGGTGACCTGGGTCAGTTTGCCACCTACGAGCAGTTCGATGCCGCCGTCAAAAAGCAGATTGAGCATATCTGTAAAATGTCCGCGGTCGGTACCGTCATCAGCCAGCGCGTGCATCGTGACGTGGCACCCAAGCCGCTGATGTCCCTGTTTGTCGAAGGCTGCATGGAAACCGGAAAGGACGTCGCTGCCGGCGGCGCCGTGTTGAATCATGGTCCCGGCCTGATCTTCTCCGGTCTGGCTACCTGCACCGACTCCATGGCCGCTATCAAAAAGCTCGTGTATGACGACAGGAAATACAGTCTGACCGATTTCCGGAAGGCCCTCGATTCCAACTGGGAAGGGTATGAGCAGATGCGTCAGGATTGCCTTGGCGCGCCCAAGTACGGCAACGACGACGACTACGTAGACAAAATCGCCTCTGATCTGGTCGAGTCGACGGAAAAAATCTGTCGTCAGTTCAAGATGCTGTACTCCACTATGAGCCATGGCACCCTGTCGATCTCCAATAACACCCCGATCGGCGAGATCACTGGCGCGACCGCGGATGGCCGCAAGGCTTTCACGCCGCTGTCCGACGGTATCAGCCCGGTGCAGGGCGCCGATAAAAAGGGCCCCACCGCAATCATCAAATCGGTCAGCAAGATGAATGCTGAATCAATGAACATCGGCATGGTGCATAACTTCAAGTTGATGGAAGGCATCCTCGAAACCCCCGAAGGAGAAGCCGGCCTGATCGCCTTGCTGCGCACCGCGTCCATTATGGGCAATGGCCAGATGCAATTCAGCTATGTCGACAACGAAGTGCTCAAGCAGGCCCAGCATAGCCCGGAAAAGTATCGTGATCTTATAATTCGCGTGGCAGGTTACAGCGCTTTCTTCGTGGAACTCTGCAAGGAAGTCCAGGATGAAATCATCAGCCGCACCACGCTGAAAGGTTTCTAGGAACACCTCGTCGGGGCGGCCCGGTTATCTCGGTCGCCCCGAAATATGCAGTGTTGGGATAAATAATCGAAATCGAGATAAGGAAATGATGGGTTCGATCCCGATAGCGATTTCGGTCCCGATGATGGCAAATCCCAAACTCGGTTTGGGAGACGGCTAATCTCCGTCTCTGACTTTGATGTCGATGGTACACGCAGGACATTACTTGATGGAGGAGCAAGGCAATGACAAAAGTTCGGTTTGCACAAAAATGGTGGCTTGGATTGCTGGCGGTGTGCGTGGGGTTGAGCGCTGTTCCGGCCCGGGCGGAAATATATGCTGTTGATTATAAGGGATTGCATGCCGG
The DNA here is from genome assembly GCA_002435955.1 of Pelobacter sp. UBA6093. Classification (GTDB taxonomy): domain Bacteria; phylum Desulfobacterota; class Desulfuromonadia; order Desulfuromonadales; family Syntrophotaleaceae; genus Syntrophotalea. The sequence continues at coordinate 1,631 of DIWZ01000022.1, read as the reverse complement.
AGCCGGCTTGAGTGCGGCCATGGGCACCTTTCACGTCAACAATTCCAATTTCGGGGCCGGAGATGTGAAAAACGGCGACAAGGACAACAGTTGGTTTGAAGTGTACATCATGCCCAGTCTGAACATGTCCTACGATACCGGAAAGTACGGGATGTTTTACGGGGAGTTCGCCTATGCAGGCACCCAGACTTTCGGCGGTATCGATCCCGCCGGGTTCTCCCAGACTTTCGGCGGCAGCGAAAATCCCGGCGCCTGGGAGTCCGAACTGTTCTATGCCGGGTGGAAATCCGGCAAGCTGATCCCCGGCCTGCCTGAAAACGTTCTCGATGTCTCTTTCGGCGAGCAGGTCTTCACCATCGGTGACGGTTTTCTTATTGCCGATGGCGAGTTCGACGGGGCCAAAGGCGCTTACTGGATAGCGCCCCACAAGTCTTTCCGTGAAACCGCCATCCTCAAAATCAACACCGAGCCGGTTCGCGCCGACTTCTTTTATCTGAAAGCTGACAAGGATTACGCCGATACCGAACTGTATGGTGTGAATGTCGAATATATCAAGGAAGGTTTCGGTACTCTCGGAGCTTCCTGGATGACCGTTACCAACGCCAATGAATTTCTAGAAGACGGCGTAACCGAGAGTTTTTACGCCAACCGCGACGGCATGGACATCTGGAGCGTGCGTTTCCAGGGGACCCCGTTTGCCGGCCGGGGGCTTGAGAATCTTTTCCTCTCCGGCGAATACGCCGACCAGTCCGGTGGCGATCGTGCTGATGTCGACGCCTACGGTTACTATGTGGAAGCCGGCTGGACCTTCAGTAACCTGCCCTGGACCCCGACCCTCAGCTACCGTTACGCCTTTTTCTCAGGCGACGAAGCCGATACCGGCGACTACGAAGCCTTCGATCCCATGTTCTACGGATTCCTGCGCGGCTGGGGTACTCACTTCATGGGTGAGGTTGTCGGTGAATACCACATGTTCAACAGCAACCAGCATATCCAGATGGTGCATCTGAATATGGTTCCCACCGAAAAACTGTCCATCGGTGCCATCTACTACAACTTCAAACTCGACAAAAACAATATGTTCGGCACCCCTGTAACCAGCGATGAATTCGCTGACGAAATCAACGTGTATGCCGACTACGCACTCAACGACAATGTTTGGGTCAGCGGCGTGTTCGGATCCGCTTTCCCCGGTGAAGCAGCAGAACAGTTCTTCGGTGACGATCAGGCCATGTTGATTGTGGAAGCCTACGTGACCTTCACCTTCTAAACCATTTTGTCAGCACGGGCCCGCTGTCGGGCTCGCCTGTAAAAATTTCCCCAGGAGGCTGTCGGACTATCCATGNNTTCGGCCCGGATAGTCCGACAGCCTCCGAGCTCCCCGATCAGGCCGAAAGGTTTGCGGGGGGCCTTTTTTATATAAGAGGTTGGTTGGTGAACCAGGATATGGAAACTACGGGGCAGGGGGCTTGTGCAGGATTATCCAAGGATTGATAAAGTCTGGGCGGCGCGAATCGCCTGCCTTCAGGATTGGATCAGGGATTCCTGCAGCATGTCTTCCACTGGGCTGCGATTGGCCTCCAGCCAGCGAAGCAGGCGGACATGGTGCTTCAGGTAAAACAGGTACTCTT
>DIWZ01000009.1 GCA_002435955.1 Pelobacter sp. UBA6093 | reverse complement strand
CAATTGCATCATAAGATAAAAATCCTTACAGGGGAAAACAGTCCGATGGCAACCACGCCAAAACCGGGCATGGTTGTCGGATTTCAGGAAACATAGAGCCTGACAGCGAACAGGGCGTCAGGCTTGACTTAAAAATCGGGATAGCTAGGAGGCTGTCGGACTATCCGGGCCGAAGCGAAAATTTGGATGTTTGAGAACAGATTTCAGCTCGTTAGAAGGTTCATAGCCGTAGCTATGGGCCCAAAAGGAGCTGAAATATGGGCCAAACAGCCGAATTTGCAGCCGGCTCATGGATAGCCCGACAGGCTCCTGGGGAAACGGCATCCCCGTAACTTATTTATGGCACTGAAAAATCATTGCCAGGCCTGACAGCATCCAGAGTTCTCCCCCTCCACATTTGGCCCTTGTTCGGTCTACAATAAAGGAACATGGCGACGTTTAACGACGCGCGTACCGGTTTGATTTTTAACTGGTGTCCACCTGGAAATTATGGATGGACACGGTGTTGTTTTTATATGGGAAAAGGGCCGTTTCCGGATGAAAACTGACTGATAGGAGAAATCGATGAGGCGCTGCAGACCATTACCGATGTTGTTCATTCTTGGGTTGCTTGCCTTCGGTCCCGGCACTGTTTGGGCTTTGCGGTGCGGAAGCCAGATAGTGGGCGAAGGAGATACCAAGGTGGAGGTTCTGGCCAAGTGCGGTGAGCCGTTACTGCGTGAATATATCGGGGAAGATGCTGCTTTTAATTATGGGTACGGTACCTATAGCAAGCGGACCGTGGAGGAATGGACGTACAATTTCGGCCCGAATAAATTCATGCAGATCCTTCGGTTCCGAGGGAGCACACTCATTGATATCAAAAACGGTGATAAAGGATTTTATTAAAAAATAGAAAGCCCCGCCTAAAAGGCGGGGCTTTTTATTTACGAGGCGTTAAACTGAAACGTCTGTCAATCCATGCTTTTGTTGCGCCCGCAACCTATGCCTCGTTTGGAAGCGCGGATAAAGTCTATCATCATGCGGACTTCAGGCGTTATATCAGGGGCTGCATCCAGTTCGTTGACTGCGTCTTCGAGGCGATCGCCAGAGCGGAAGATGGATTTGAATGCTCTTTTTACGGCCAGAATTCGTTGGGAGTCCAGACCGCTACGGCGCATGCCAACGAGGTTGACGGCCCGAATCCAGCTCATTTCGTCGTTGATGCAGAATGGCGGAACGTCTTTAACGGCGCCGGAGCCACCACGCATCATGGCCAGTTCGCCGATGCGCACAAACTGATGTACCTGGCAGTTCCCGGAGATGATGGCGCGATTGCCGACTTCGACATGGCCCGCCAGCAAGGCACCGTTGACCAGGATAACATGGTCGCCGATACGGCAGTTGTGTGCAATGTGGCTGTTCACCATGAAGAAGTTGTTATGGCCGATGATGGTCGAGGTATCCTGGCGATTACCTCGATGAACCGTAACGCCTTCGCGGAAAATATTATTGTCGCCGATCACGGTGTGCGCTTCTTCTCCCTGATAGCCGATATCCTGGGGCGCCTCGCCGATGACGGCGTTGGGGAAAACCTGATTGCCTTTGCCCAAGGTTGTCCAACGTCCGATATGGGCACCGTGCATGAGGCGGGTGCCGGAGCCGATGGAAACATTGGCATCGATAAAGACATGGGGACCGATTTCGACATCTTCAGCCAGGTTGACGGAAGAATCGACGATTGCAGTTGGGTGGATGATGGCCATGGAGGCTCCTCGGAACAAAAGGTGCGCAGGTAGCGCTAAGGATGAGGGCGTCGTAAAAAGTCCCTGCGGCGTTTCGATGTTTTATCAACTTCCCTATACTGCCCTAAATGGCGGTGTCGTTCAAGGGGTTTTGGGTCGGCTGTCGGTGAAGACGATATCTTGAAAGGGGTGGGGCATCTGATAAGCTGAAAGCACAGGTCTTGAATCATAATTGAAACGATTGTACTGGCCAGGAGTTATCTTTATGACCACAATTCAGAATCTTATTGGCGGCCAATGGGTTCCGCCATCGACGGGCGAATATGGGCAAAGTGTAAATCCGGCTCACGATATGGAGGTTGTTGCACGTTATCCGCTTAGTGGGAAAACCGATGTAAATCGTGCCGTTGAAGCAGCGAAGGGAGCCTTTCCCGGGTGGCGGGCCATGCCGGCGCCAAGACGGGCCGAGATACTGTTCCGCGCGGCGGAAATTCTCTGTCGTCGCAAGGACGAGCTTGGACGGTTGGTAACGCAAGAAATGGGCAAAGTGCTGGCTGAAGGGCTGGGGGATGTTCAGGAAGCCATCGACATGGCTTATTTTATGGCGGGTGAAGGGCGGCGCTTGCAGGGTGAGACGGTTCCCAGCGAGTTGCCAAACAAGGATGCAAAATCGATAAGGGAACCCTGGGGGGTGTTCGCGCTCATTACTCCGTGGAATTTTCCTTTAGCCATTCCCTCCTGGAAAGTTTTTGCTTCTCTGATCTGCGGCAATACCGTGGTTCTCAAGCCTTCTTCCGATGCTCCTTTGTGTGCCGTGCGGTTTGCAGAGGTTTTGCAGGAAGCCGGGTTGCCTGCCGGTGTTTTAAATGTCATTACCGGCGCCGGTGAAACGGTCGGCCTGGAACTGGTCACTCATCCTGATATTCAGGGGGTTTCGTTTACCGGATCAGGTACGGTCGGTGAAACGCTGGCTTGTAAAGTTGCCGAATTGCACCGTCCGATTGCCCTGGAAATGGGGGGTAAAAATGCCATTCTGGTCATGGACGATGCCGATCTTGACCTTGCCCTTGAAGGGGTTTTGTGGGGGGCCTTCGGTACCACGGGGCAAAGGTGTACAGCCTCCAGTCGCATCATCGTGCATGAACAGGTTCACGACGCTTTTCTTGATCGCCTGGTGACGGCCGCTAAAGCCTTGCGCCTGGGGGATGGTCTGGAAAAAGATACCGATGTCGGACCGCTGGTCAACCGGCGGGCGGTAAGCAAGGTGCTGAACTATATACGCATCGGGCAGGATGAAGGGGCACATCTTCATTGCGGTGGCAAACAGGAGGAACAGGGTGCTCTTGGGGAAGGATTTTTTGTCCAGCCGGCGGTTTTTTCCGGAGTGACACCGAATATGCGCATAGCCCAGGAGGAGATTTTCGGCCCGGTGGTGGCCGTCATGAAATGCGCTTCCTATGACGAGGGGGTGGCGATGATTAACCAGAGCCGTTTCGGTCTTTCCGCGGCTGTCTACACGCGCGATGTCAATGTTGCGGCGCGCGCCGAAAAGGATCTGGAGACCGGGTTGGTCTATATCAATGCCAGCACCATAGGTGCCGAGATACAACTGCCTTTCGGCGGATTCAAGTATTCGGGGTCCGGGCATCCGGAAGCGGGCGGGCGCATGGGCGCCATCGACTTCTTTTCTCGAATCAAGGTGGTCTATCGCGATTTCAGCGGTAGGTTGCAAAAAGCTCAGATAGACATATCCTGAGCACTATTTCGTGCCTTTTTGCGAAAGCATCAAGCTTATGCGAATATTGATCCTGGGAGCAGGCGGCCGCGATTTTCATAACTTCAATCTTTTATATCGCCATCGCAAGGACGTTGAGGTTGTGGCGTTTACGGCCTCGCAAATCCCTTTTCAGGTGGGGCGCAGGTATCCGCCTTGTCTGGCCGGACCACTGTACCCCGACGGCATACCGATTATTGACGATGTTCGTCTGGAGGATGTGGTGCGTCGCCTCAAGATCGATGCAGCTGTATTTTCCTACAGCGACATTTCACACAGCGGGGTTATGAACCTGGCTTCCCGGCTTTTGGCGGCAGGGTGCGATTTTTATCTTATCGGTTCTGAAAGAACCATGCTCAAGGCTGCGTTACCGGTGGTTTCGGTTTGTGCCGTGCGAACCGGTTGCGGTAAAAGTGCCGTCACGCGGTATTTATGCCAGGCATTGCTCAAGGAGGGGCGCAAACCGGTAGTCGTCCGGCATCCCATGGCCTATGGCAAGCTTGAGGACCATGCCGTGCAGTCTTTTTTAAACTTGCAGGATCTTGCCCGCCACGCTTGTACCCTGGAGGAACGCGAAGAATACGAACCGTTGCTGCGCCTTGGCATTCCTCTGTTTGCCGGGGTTGACTACGAGGCGGTTCTGGCCCTTGCTGAAAAATCCGGGGATATACTGATCTGGGATGGCGGAAACAACGACACCCCATTTTTCAGGCCGGATCTGGAAATCGTGCTGGTAGATCCGCTGCGTGCCGGCGATGAATTGTCCTATTATCCGGGATATGTCAATTTACTGCGGGCACATATCGTCGTGATAAGCAAGTTGTCCGATGTCCCCGCCGAAAATCTCCTGATTATCCGACAAAATCTACAGCAAGCGGTACCCGGCAAGTCTATTATTCAGGGGGATCTCGAAGTGTTGGTGGAGTCCCCGGAGACAGTGGCGGGGCGGCGCGTGCTGGTGGTTGAGGACGGTCCCAGCGTGACGCATGGCGGCATGGCTTTTGGTGCCGGTGTCGTCGCTGCACGGCGTTTTGGCGCCCGGGAGATTGTGGATCCCCGACCCTATGCCGCAGGTAGCCTTAAACGGGTTTATGCCGATTATTCGCATCTTGACCGCGTCGTGCCGGCCATGGGTTATACCAGAGAACAGTTGAATGATCTCATGCGGACTCTTGCGGCGGTGCCGTGCGATCTGATCTTGTCGGCCACTCCAGTAGATCTGCGGCAGTTGGTACATATTGATAAACCTGTCCTGCAGGTATCCTATGAATTCAGGGAATGTTTAGCAGGTGGGTTGTCCTTGGAGATGAACCGGATGCTGGCACAGTGGTCGTTAAATGGGCTGTCCGGATAAAGGTCCCGGATATACGGTTTATGTTTTTTGCAAAAACTTGCAGGTGGGTAAGCCTGAAGAATTTCTTGACAGGCGTATTTGTCCGTGTAGGATGTTCGCGATTTGCATCGGATTGATTATGTGACGGGATTTTACCGCGGCGCGGATAATATTCACCTCGTTATGAATATCTTATTTTTTGGAATCAGCAGTTGTGTCCTTTAAAGTCTGCTCTCATCCCTCTGCAAAAAATCGAAGCATGTCCTGGAAAACCGCATTTTTCTTCTTTCATTCATGAGCCGCACGGTGTATTTTGGCGTTTTGCAGTGCAGAACTGCAAAAATTCCCATACTATAATCCTGGTTGGGCTTAAGGGCAGACCATGTTGCTTTTAAATGATGAAAAAAACGGGCTGCTCGACATCGCCCGGATGATCTGTTCAGCTGCACGGACGGCACCTAAGGGTCGTGGCCTCGATTTAATGACTACCGCCATCGTTGATGGTGATGAAAAGGATCGTCTGGTTCAACGTATGCTGCATATCGCAGAGCGGGACGATGTTGCCTTCTTTGCTCGTGACGCCGAAAATGTTCGTCAGGCGCAAATCATCATACTTTTTGCGACTAGTAAACAGCCCCTCGGGTTGCCTCATTGCGGTTTCTGCGGGTTCGCCGATTGTAGGGAACTTCAACAGGCTGGGGGCGTATGCGCTTTCAATACCGGCGATCTCGGCATTGCCATCGGTTCAGCCGTCAGTCGGGCCGCGGATCTGCGCATCGATAACCGCATCCTTTATTCCGCGGGTAAAGCCGCACTCGAATTGAGACTATTGGGAGCGGATGCTGCGCTTGCGTTTGGTCTGCCCCTTTCGGTGACCGGCAAAAACCCTTTTTTCGACCGGAAGTAAGGGCAGGGGATGTCTGGCGAGCAGTGGTTCGAAATTGTTGATGAAAAAGACCAGGTCATCGGCCTTGCGACACGCCGCGAATGCCACGGCAACCCCGATCTGGTTCATCGCGTCGCCCATGTACTGGTTGTTAATCGCGATGGGCAACTTTTGCTGCAAAAGCGTTCCATGACCAAGGATGTCCAACCGGGTCGTTGGGATACAAGTGTCGGTGGGCACCTCGATCCGGGTGAAGGGTATCGTGCCGCTGCCTTGCGGGAAATGCGCGAAGAGCTTGGCATTGCCGATGTTCCCATCGAGTTTCTTTATTACTCGCAGATCCGCAACGATTTCGAGTCGGAGAACATTGCTACGTTCCTGACTTGTTACAATGGCGAGATATGTTTCGACCCGGGCGAAATTGACGCCGTGCGATTCTTTTCGGCGGAAGAAATCAGCCTGAGGCTTGGAGAAGGCTTTTTTACCCCTAATTTTGAGGAAGAGTGGTTGCTGTATAACTCTTGGTGCCAGACGCACCCGGGTACGGAAGTCTGAGTGGGAAACCATCGTATCCAGACCTTGATGTGTTTAAAGTATGAGCATTGACTGCCGCTGCATGCTTAAAAAATAATCCCCTGTTCCACGGGAGCTTGGACAAGCTGAATGGCATGTCGTCAGCAATCAGGAAATTGGTTTTTAAAAATAACTAGTTATAAAAACGCCGCGGCGTCTTGCGGTATTGGCAAATAATTTGCTAGATCATGCAGCCGAAGGAAATTGGAACCACCAGTTAATTGTCAGGTGACCGGCGTTGTGTTAACTGCCGGCTTCGGCGAAAACGGGCGGCATGTGCTGTCGAGGAACATCGTCTGCAGGAGGCCGATTGATGAGGAAAATTGAGGCAATAATCAAACCCTTCAAACTCGATGAAGTTAAGGAGGCGCTGAACGAAGTAGGTATTCAGGGCCTTACCGTCACCGAAGCCAAGGGTTTCGGAAGACAAAAAGGGCATACCGAGCTTTACCGAGGTGCCGAATATGTGGTCGACTTCATTCCCAAGATCAAGATCGAGATTGTCGTTAAGGACGATATGGTTGCCAAGGTGATCGAAACGATCAGTGATGCGGCTCGTACCGGCCGTATCGGTGACGGTAAGATTTTCGTAAGCGCCATAGAGGAAGCCATTCGTATTCGAACTGGTGAATCCGGTGAGGACGCGCTGTAGGCAGGATTGACCGCACGGGGCACTTGGTTCCGAATCTTACGTTTATTAGTCATTTCAACCGAGGTTAGTCAAAAGGAGTAATCGCAATGACACCTAAGCAGGTAATGGAGTTTGTCAAGGAAAAGAATATCCAGATGGTGGATTACAAGTTCCTCGACTTCGTTGGTATCTGGCAGCATGTTTCCGTACCTATTTGTGAATTCAGTGAAGATACTTTCGAAGAAGGTCTTGGCTTTGACGGTTCCTCCATTCGTGGCTGGCAGCCGATTCACAACAGCGACATGGCCATTATTCCCGACCCCAACACCGCCAGACTCGATCCTTTCATCAAGGTCCCGACCCTGAGCCTGATCTGCAACATCTACGATCCCATTACCAAAGAAGGCTACAGCCGCGACCCCCGCTTCATCGCCCAGAAGGCTGAAGCATACCTCAAGTCCACCGGCATCGGCGACACGGTTTACTATGGTCCCGAGCCTGAATTCTTTATCTTTGACGACGTTCGTTATAATTCTACCTGCAATGAATCCTTCTACAGCGTTGATTCCAGCGAAGGTATCTGGAACACCGGTCGTGAAGAATTCCCCAACCTTGGCTACAAGCCCCGTCACAAGGAAGGGTACTTCCCTTGCGCTCCCACCGACTCCCTGGTGGATCTGCGTAACGAGATGGTTCAGGTTTGCCAGGAAGTCGGCATCCACATCGAAGCTTCCCACCATGAAGTTGCCACCGGCGGCCAGTGCGAAATCGACTTCAAATTCGACACCCTGCTCAACAATGGCGATACCCTGCAGTGGTTCAAATACATCATCAAAAACGTTGCCGTACGCAATGGCAAGACCGTAACCTTTATGCCGAAACCTCTCTTCGGTGACAACGGCAGCGGTATGCATTGCCATGTTTCCATTTGGAAAGACGGCGTTAATACCTTTGCCGGCGATGGCTATGCCGGTCTGTCCAAGAATGCTCTGTACTTCATCGGCGGCATCATCAAGCATGCCAAAGCTCTGTGCGCCTTCACCAACCCCAGCACCAACTCCTACAAGCGTCTGGTGCCCGGTTACGAAGCGCCGGTCAACCTGGCCTACTCGGGTCGCAACCGCTCCGCTGCGTTGCGCATTCCCCAGTCCAACAGCCCCAAAGGCAAGCGCGTTGAATACCGTACGCCCGACCCCTCGGCCAATGGCTACCTTTGCTTCTCGGCGATCCTGATGGCCGGTCTGGACGGTATCGAGAACAAGATCGATCCGGGCGAGCCTTTGGACAAGGACATCTACGGTCTTCCTCCTGAGGAACTGGCAACCATCCCCAGCGTTGCAGGCAGCCTGGAAGAAGCCCTCCGTAGCCTCAAGGAAGACCATGCCTTCCTGCTCAAGGGTGATGTCTTCACCGAAGACGTCATCCAGAAGTGGATCGAGTACAAGACCGAAGCCGAAGTGGATCCCGTTCGCATGCGTCCGAGCCCCATGGAGTTCGCCCTGTACTACGACTGCTAATGCTTTCAGCGGTTCAATAAAAAAGCCCCCGGTCTTGCCGGGGGCTTTTTTTTGGTCTTCCAGGCGCTGCGAGCAGATCAAAAAAAGCCCCCGCCTGTAAAAGACGGGGGCTTTGCGCAACATACTACTTTTGTGATCAGGCAGGTTGCATTCCGGGTTCCCGATCGGACTCGATTCGGGAGCGGTAATTCAAGCCGCCATCGATTTATAGCAGCGCATGTTTGGCCATGTAGTCCTTGATCGCCCGGGTGTCGGCGTCAATGATTTCGCAACGCTGCGGTTTGTTTTCAATTCCCTGAAACTGTGGCGGCAGAATGGGGTCCTGGCCGATCGCCTGCTGTACGGCTTCACCGAATTTTGCGGGATGGGCGGTTGCCAGACAGATCAACGGGAAATCACCGCCGGTCAGTTCTTTGCCCACTTTGACACCGACCGCGGTGTGGGGATCCAGAATATAGCCGGTAGCTCTATGGAAGTCACGGATGGTGTCGAGTGTTTCCTGGCGGGTTGCGGAACCGGCCAGGAAGTCTTTGGCAACGCGATCCATGAGTTCTGGACCGACTTGCAGTTCCCCTTTGGTAGCCAGTTCGTCCATGGCTTGGCGTACCCGGATGGAGTCCTGGTCAAACAGGTAGAAAAGATAGCGTTCGAAATTGCTGGCCAGCTGGATATCCATTGAGGGTGACGGTGTCGGCACTACCTGGGCGGTTGAATAATCCCCTTGGGTGATAAACCGGGACAGGATATCGTTTTCGTTGGTGGCAAGAATGAGACGGCGGATCGGCAGACCCATGCGTTTGGCAATATACCCGGCAAAAATATCGCCAAAGTTGCCGGTAGGCACGGAAAAGTAGACTTCCGTGCAGTTTGTGGCCCGCTGGACCCGACCGTAGGCGTAAAAATAATAGACTACCTGCGCAAGGACCCTGGCCCAGTTAATGGAATTCACTGCGCCCAGTGACATGCTTTTTTTCAAGTCGAGGTCGCCGAAAATCTCCTTGACGATCCGTTGTCCGTCGTCAAAGGTGCCGCGAATGGCAAGATTAAACACATTGTGATCGGTGACGGTGGTCATCTGCAATTTCTGTATCGGTGAGACCCGCTGGTCAGGATGCAGAATGAAAATATTGATGTTTTCCTTGCCCCGCACACCGTAAATGGCTGCACTACCGGTGTCACCGGAGGTGGCGCCAAGGATGTTCATGTGAGCGCCGCTCTCTTTGAGCAGGTATTCGAACATGTTGCCCAGAAGCTGCAAGGCGACATCTTTGAACGCCAGGGTCGGGCCGTGGAAAAGTTCGAGAATAAAGACCCCGTCCTGGTGTACAACCGGCGTTACTTCCCCATGACTGAAGGTCTGGTAAGATTTATCGATCAGGTGTTTAAGGTCGTCTGCGGGGATGTTTCCGCTGAACAGGGAAATAATGCGAAACGCCAGTTCCGGATAGGCCATTTTGGACAAGGCGGCGATATCTCCCCGGGAAAGAGTCGGGATGGATTCGGGCAAGAGCAGGCCGCCATCATCAGCCAGACCCATCATCACAGCATCTTTAAAAGTAATACCGCTTATCTTGCCGCGAGTACTCATGTATTGCATCGGTCAATGGCTCCTTGGTGCTGATGCGAAGCGCAAGCCTTTCATCAGCGGCAATATATATGTAGAGGGATGTGGGAAATGCCAGTGAAAATGGCTGGCCAACTATACCAGTAAAGGAGCGAAAAAAAAAGAGGCCAGGCGGAAATTCCGATGACCATTTTCTCCTACTCGGTGTATGCTCATGCGTATCCCTTGGGAAGTGGTGGAAGCTTCTTCATGACCGATACTTCCTAGGAGGCTGTCGGACTTTCCATGCGCCGGCTGCAAATTCGGCTGTTTG
>DIWZ01000031.1 GCA_002435955.1 Pelobacter sp. UBA6093 | reverse complement strand
CGTTGTAAAGCAACGCATAGAGTTGTGTCAGGCCGGATGCCGTGAGATAATCGACCTCTGCCAGTCGAAATGCCAGCACTTGCTTCATACACTGCTCGAACTCGGCGGTTTGCCCCAACCCCGCGCGAGCACACGCCTCGACGATTTCGGTGTGCAACATAGGCGTGTCGAAGAGTTCCTTCTCTCGCGCGATGGCCTCAAGCGCGTTTGCCGGCTGCTTCATTTCGAGCAACGCCAGCGAGCGATAGTACTGCGTCCATATTTCACCGGGTTCCATCTCGTGATACTTATCGAAGAAGCTCAGGGCCAATTCGAACTTTTCGGCGTTCATGGCGGCGAGCCCCGCCTGCCAGACGACTCGCGGATCGTTGCATCCCTCGCGGACGCTCAACTCAAGGACGGCCAGTGCGTCGCGAGGCCGGTCGGATTCGGAATATAGTTCCGAAAGATGGAGAGCCGCGAACGGATTGGTGCGGTCGAGGCGAAAAGCGCGTGCGAAGCAACGCTCTGCTTCGCCCGTGCGTTCCAGGTCGAGGTAATGAACGCCCGCACGAACGAAGTTGTTGGGCCGTTCGGGATCAAGATCGAGCGACGACATGAAGAGCGATTCGATCTCTTTGGCCGAGGCAACGGCATCTGGATTGTCTTCGACTTCCTTGCGAGCCGAGTGCCCCAGATGGGCCACGACATTCAAGGTCGTGGCGTCTTGAGAAAACTTCACCGCGAAGTGCTTGGCCCAGCCCCAGGCTTCCCGCGTCCGTTCGAGAGCACAAGCAAGGTGGGTCGCGAAGTAGATCAGCCTTGCGGCGTCGTCGGCGTTCTCGACTTGTTCGATGGTCATTGCCATGATTTGCGCAAAGAACTCGACCGCTTTGGCGTCGCCGTCCTCGGCCTGCTGGAGTTCCTCGATCATGCCGTTAATCCTGGCGCCGAGGGGCGATACTTCCGAGGATGCCTTCTCTGCGACAGGTTGTTCTTGTGGAGTGACGGCCTGCGTCCCCGTCGTGGGGACCGTCCCCTCGGAAAGCGGCTCGCTCGGCGCGGCGCCGTAAGGACCTTCGGAAAGCGACTTGAGCAGAACGAGCGGCGACGGGCGGACGCTACCGTCCAACAGTCCCTTCAAGCGTTCGACCGTCAGCCAGTTGCGAGCGGATTTGGCCCGAGTCATCAGGTGTTTCGACAGCTTATCGACGTGTTCGGTGTCGCCGGACAGGTGATAAACACCGACAAGCCGCAGGCGAACGTCAAACCATTCGTGCAGGCAATGTAATTCCGTCAGGCGTTTGTCCCATTCGGTGAGCAAGTCGACGGCCCTGTCGTACTGTCCTTCGCGGCAGGCGAGCAGGGCGGCGTTCTTGTCCTTCTGCAAATCGAACAGAGGACTTTCACCGGCGGGGGGAACCTCGGGAACCGGTCCCGCGCCGTGCCCGCGTTGCAGGATCGCATCATATTCGTGTTCGCGTCCGGAGACGAGAAGCAGTTCTTCGAGCAAGCCGCCTGCGTGCAAGACTCCGTAGATCGGGTTATGGTAGGTGTCGGCCATGCGCAGGGCCTCGACGACCGCCTGCTCCGCGTCGCGACAACGGCCCTCCAGGATGGCGAGTCTCGCGAGATCATGGAATCCCCAGTAGCGGCGATCATCGAAATCCTCGCGCGGCGGCGTGCAGGATACGGTCCTGGCATGATGACCCGCCATCGGCAGGTCTCCAGCCGCGCGAAACACTTCGGTCGCATACTCCCGAAAGCACGTAATGCACTGAAGCTTGCCGGTTCGTCGACAAACCTGAATGCCTTCGTTGATCGCGTCATGCACGCCGTCGGAGTTGTAGCCGTCGCGGGCCGCCACGTGTTTTGCCAGATTGTCATACGAACACGCCGACATCCAAAAGACCGTTCCGTAATACTCCTCTTCGGGCAGATCGGGTTGAAACTGCCTGGCCTTTTCTTCGCTTTCAAGATACGCGATCGTATCGATTGCCCATTCAACCCCCGACTCCACCTCGAACGTAGTTTGAGCGTCGTTCATAAGATAGAAATTGGCATGGAGATACGGCAGCAGGCGGCGTTCGGCCTTCGCAAATCGCCGCAATTCGCCCGCAACTCGCATGGCTGACCGGCACCAGCACTTGTCCCGCAGTTGCTGCGTCTTCTCAAGAAGTTCGTCTATGTGCCGATCAACGTCCAAGTGTTCGTCGCTCATGATGGATCACTCCCGGGTAAACTGTCTGAAGGGCCGCACGATCTTTCAGCCACGTAACGACTGCCGTACTACTTCCGATGGTTCCAGAGGACTTCCGCGATCCATTCGAGGTCGTCCCGCTGTCGCCGATGTGTCGAATCGGTGACACTAGCCCCGGCCGATGCGAGAGCGCCGACCACCAGCATGCGCAGCACGCTGGCCAACGGGTGGGCTGTCGATCGGGACAGGGCTCGTGACACCAGCAAGTGCTCGCGGTTCAGGAGCACTTCGTTCAACTCCGGGATTTCGCCGCGAAAATGGGCGTCGATCATTCGTTGGAATCCCGAGGGGATGCTCCCCTGCTTCTTCAGTTCCTCGAACGTCTGCAGAAGCTCCTTACGCTCGTTCAAGAAGGCCATGACGGGCTGCGTCGGCTCGAAAGATGCGACAAAGACGTTGGTTTCGCCGCCTCCAAGGAAGTCCTGCCATTCCTCATCGGCTCGCTGAATCTCGCGGACGCCGAGTACTTGGGCGGCAAATCCCTTTGTACTCGGGCTGGCCACTCGCAACTCGATCGACTCCTCCGTCACGTCATCGACCATGGCGGCCAACAGCGACTCCTCGAAGCTTCGCAACGCATGCACGCACGGAGCCCGATGGTTCGCGAACAAGCCGTCGATCCACTGTTCCTGCCGCCGATCGGGGTTGTACCAGACGATTCGGTCCGCCTCGCTTTCAAAGATGGGATTCGCTTCGCTTTGACGCAGGATCTCTTCGAACGACAACTGCCCGGCCGATGTCGTGAAGCGATAGACTCGCCGGAGCAGTTCGCGCAGTCGCGGGCTGCTCAACGCCGCCCCGGCCAAGACATAGCGATGCCAGTTGATCAGGGCCAAAAGGCGGATCGGGTCATCCTGGGCGAGGGATTCGAAGTGTTTGTAAAGCAGTTCCTCGATCGTGTCTCGCACTAGTTTGAATCGGGCATCACGAACGAGGTCTTCGCGGCTGGCCGTCGGCATGCAATCGGTCAACTCCAGTACGCCACGGAGAAAGGGAGCCCACTCGGGCAGCAGGTCCTGTATCTTCCGCGAAACCACCATTCGTCGCACGGTCACCGCCACGGTGGGATGATCGGTGAAGCCGGGTGTCCGCTGGGGGGTAACGTAGAGTACTCCGAAAATGGTTGTCGGTTTTTCGATTCGAATCGGGACCAGATCGAGAGGTGACTCGTCGAAATAGGTCGCGAGTTCCAAGGTGACCGATTCAACGTCCGGAGTCGGCTCGAACCAGGCCACGTTCGACAGATTGGACCGAGCTTTTGAGTCGTTCAAATAGATCGGCACGGTCAGGAATTCGGCATGTTCACGCACTGCGGCCTCCAACGCCTCCGCATCTTCGGCCAGGAATCGAAATTCCTCCTTCAATTGAAGCGTGACAATCGTGCCGGGCGCATCCATGTCGTGCGATCGCAGTTCGATGTCGGAAGTCGAACCGGCCTCCCAACGTATGGCTTCGTCGCCGCCGACACGCCACGCTTCAACGACCAGTCGGTCGGCCAGCATGAAGGCACTGAACAAACCAATGCCGAACTGGCCGATCAATTGGTCGTCTCGCGCACCGCCTCCCGCGACGATTTCGCCCTTCTTGATGAGCGCTGTCAGGCTGATTCCCAACGTACCCAGGTATTTCTCCGCCTCGGCCCGATCGAGCCCGATGCCGTTGTCCTGAAAACGAATCGTGCTTTGGGCGGAATCCTGTCGAATATCGATCCGCCCCTGGTGCGTCAGATCACCCTGTCGGCGGCGCATGATCCCATCGTGGGCGTTCTGGATCAGTTCTCGGATCGGCGCGTCGAAACGGCTGTACAGCGAGGTCCCCATCAGCGTGATGAGCCCCGGAACGTCGACCTGAAAGGGAATCCGCTTTACCCACGCTGCCATGCCTTACCCGTTTTGCCACAGGCCATAGGGAAAAGAAAAAATCGAACGGCTCGAATTCTATCACACCCCGGTAAGGACTGCAATCGGATCGGCAAATGACATTTACTTCTCGCTGTTCTCTGTCGCCAGTCCTTCCCTCCCCCCAACCCGCGATGGCCGAGGCGGCTATTGTACTTGCGGATTTGCCTCGCTCAACCGAAATACGTATCCTCGTCCACCCGCGTTCCGGGCTGGAGCCTTTGGGCTACTTCTTCGGGATCGAGCGCAAAGAGGGGGCTGATTTCGACGGCCACGCCTTCGGCCACTTCGACGCCCGCGCGGCGCAGCCAACGGACGTGTTGGGCGATCATGTAGGAGCGAACCATTTCGGGCGTGTCGGCCGCGTCGCCCGACGGGTTTTTCAGCGGCGCGAACGCGTCCGCCCGATCGACTTCGACGACGATGGCCCGGCGGGCCGACGGCAGTAGGTCGAAGATGAATCGCTCGAACTTGACCGCATTGGGTCTATCGGGTTCGACACGCCGGCCGGCGTCGTCGATGTGCGCCACTTTCTTCAGCGCGTGATGAAACGGCAACGCGTCGGCCTGATCGGCCACACGCAGCAGGAAGCCAACATCGAACACGTGGACGGCGATGCTGCCCGCCCAAATAGCCAACGAACCATCGGGGTTGCGCCGCCGTGCGATGTCGTCGGGCAAATCGATGTACTCGATCACATGCAAGCGGTCGTCGACCGAGACGATGTTGCCAACGCGCTCCAGCGGGTCGCGTTTGGCGATCGCCTGCGACGACATCTCCGACTTGGCCAACAGGTGGTAGCCGACGAACTCCTGGCCGCAGACGTCGACCAGCGGGTTGTCGACCTGGAAGTAGAAAAGCTGCTCGATGCCGCGTCGCTGGGCGTCGGCTAGCACTCCCCCGGCCGCCATCGCGGCGAGCATGCCGCCGTGTCCGTCGGGGCTCAGCGCCAACCGGCCCGGCTCGGCCAGCAGAATCTTGCCCGACGCCGCATCGACGGCCGGCATCGTACCCTGGCAAAACACGATCAGGTCGTCCTCCGGCAGTCCGAACCGGTCGTTCTCGGCGAAGAAATTGCGCGTTGGTTCATCGGTCGCCGGGCTGGTCATCAGATACAGCGGAATCGCCGCGCCGTAGCGCCGCGACGCCGCCACGATCTTCTCGACGTGGATCTGAAAAAGGGTTTTGTTCGACACGGGGCCGATCGGGTACATGCCCTTTGGATAGTCGAACCCGAGCCGCGTCCCCTGGCCGCCGGCCACCAGGACTACGCCCAGCCGCCCCGCCCGAAGCGCCTCGGCCGCGCGCGTTTTCGCCTCGTCGAGCGAAAACGGATTCTTCGACCGGTCGAGCCGGACTGCGGGCGGCGACTCGGCCCGCTCGACCAGCTCATGCACGTCGTCGACCACGCCACGGCGCGCGTAGAGGTCGGCGACCTGTCCGAAATCGACCGCCCGAATCTCGGCGGTCAGCCGCGTCTGCTCCTCGGGCGGCAAGGCGTTCCAGAACCGAAGGAGGTGCTCCTGGCCGTGCGTGACGAGCAGAGCGTGCAGATCGTCGATCATCGTTCACTTTTTGTTTGTTCGGAGGCAACAGTGAAGACGTGCAGTTTAGGCAAATCGGCCAATTGCTTCAATATGCGTCCATGCCCCTGATACGCGACCAGTTCTGATTTTGTGGGTGCCACGGGCATCTTGCCCGTGCTTTCCGCTACACTGGCGACACGCCGGTGGCACCCAATTTAAGGCTTGGTCGGGTACTAGTACCCGGCCAATTCTAATATTGTGGATAATAAGGCAGAAGACCATCCAGCCACGCACGCGCGATGCCCGATTCACCCCAGTACGCGCCGGCAAGCTGGCCGCAGACCGCTCCGGTCGTGTCGGCGTCGTCGCCCAGGTTCACCGCCCTGAGCACGGCCTCGCGGAAGTCCCGAGCGTCATGAAACGCCCACAGGGCCGCCTCCAGCGTCTTGACGACGTAGCCGGAGCCAACGATCTCGGGCGGTTGCTTTTCGCGGAAGCTGCCGGCAGCCACCTCCTCGACTTCCGGGTGTATCGCCTGAAACTGCCTGAGTCGCGCGAGCGGCTCCCAGTTGCTTGCCAAGACTTCCTCGCGAGCCACCCCGTGCATCAGCCCGCAGAGAACCAGGCCCAAATAGGCGCACGCCGAGAGGCATTGCGGGCTGGCGTGAAGTACTGCCAGATTAGATGCCTCCCGCAACAAAGTCAACCAATCCCGATGAGTCGGGCCGCCGTGCGGCGGAACGCGGACCCGCGACGCCGAGGCCGGCATGAACACGGGGCACCAACAAAAAAGGCCCCGTAGGCGGGGCAAAGACCTACGGGGCGGGGACTGTGGGGCCTAGAACTCCCACTGCCAGTAGTTTCGCCACTTGTCCCCCGGCATGTCAAGCCGCTGGCTGGCGTGAACCGGCGATTTTCTTGTCAGTCGTCTGAACCGCTTCGACCGGGGGTGGGCTGCCGCTGCCGGAGCTGCCTTGCCGGAGCGGCCCAACCGAATCGCAGTGCAAACTACGCACAAGGTGTTTGAAAGGTGATGGCCGCCGCTGGGACCGGCCCAACGCCACGGCCGTGGCGGCCCTCGATACGCTGGACGGAAACGGCCAATGGCACCACGTCTGGCCAAATGCCAGCTACGCCACGACTTAAGGCCGCCGAAGCGCTGGTCACACACTCGGGCTTCGAAACATTGACTTTGCCGATGGTTCGGCTCTAATCGAAGGTGGTGCTGGGAGTGGTTCCCGGCACGTAGTCGGCTCGCACGTTTTTCAGGACTATGCACCTAGTAACGGAAGAGCCAATTTGATGAAAGCCCGATGTTTTCACTGGGTCTGGCGCAAATTGCGTGCCAATGCGGCGCAACTCATCTGGGGGAATGCGGGATCAGTCAGCGCAGACCATCAATAGTAGAGTGAGCCCATTGTATTAGCATAACGGTGGAAGTGTATCAGCTCCCCACTTCGCGCGCCGTTTTCCTCTTACGCCCGAAGGTCGGCTTCGAAAGCCTGCACCGATGACCCTCAATCAGTTTCCCGCCCTCCTGCCACTAATGCTCGTGTTCAGCCTCGCTGCCCACGCCGCCCCGCATCTGCCACCCGGCGCCAAGGCCCTCCCATCCGCCGCACCCCGCGGACTCGGCCCACTCGCGCTCGTGAACTTGAATCACATCGTGTTCGGCTCGGCCTACGTGTTCGGCGGCCAACAACCGGACCTATTCGTGGCAGGCTACGGTGGGCCAAAGGTCGTCCATCTTTTCAAATGGGTGGACACAGCGGAAAATGGCGCGCCTATTTTCGCCCAACCGGTGCAAGTCGAATCCCAGTTCACTGATGCTGGCACCGTATTTCAGGCCAAAGACGGCGGCATCCACGGTTTCTGGATCGCGAACGATCAGCTCGTCCATACCGTGTTTGATCGCGACGCGCTAAGCTTTCGCGAAACGGGCCGCATTCCCTTGGTCAAGGCGATCAGATCCCCGTCCAGCCTTGCTGCACTTGCGAATGGCGACGGCAGCTATGATCTCGCCTTCGAAATGTCGAATGGCGGCAAAGGCCCCGAGGGCCACCCATGGACCGAAGAATGGCGCCCTTACAACTCCTCCGGCATCGCCATGGGCGAACTGCGATATCGTTACCTCTTCGGCGCGCGCCTCCCAGCCCTGCTGCGCGGCCCGCTCGAACAGGTGAGGCAAATCACGCCCACCCGGCGCGAGGTGTTCTTTTCCATGTGTCAGATCGCTGGCGTGAATCTCGGTCCCGGTCACGAGCGCGACCTGGTCACCGGCTCACGTCAGGGGAATCTCGTCTTCTATCGCAACCCGGCCTCGACGGGCTGGAATCTGGAGCCGCGCCGCCTCATTGCCGGCGAAGACGGCAACGCGCTCCGGCACCCAACGATCAATCCCAGTGTCTGCGCCTATCCCAATGCCAGAAACGGCATCTCCGACCTCATCGCCTGTGGCGAAGGAGCTTTGTACTTTTACCGCTTCACCGGCCGCTTCACCGCCGCTGGGGCTCCCATTTATCAGGACCCCGTTCCGGTGCTGCAAGAGCAGGCCGACCTCTACGCCGGCACGCTGCCCGTGCCCACGGTCGTGGATTGGAATGGTGACGGCGCGCTCGACATTCTCGCGGGGAACTCCGAGGGTTTTATCCTCTTTTTCGAGAACATCGGCACCAGCGACCAACCGCGTTTTCTGCCCTCGACTCGCGTGCAAGCCGGTGGACGCGATATCCAGGTGCAAGCTGGTTACGCCGGCAGCCTGCAAGGTCTTCAGGAAGCTCGCTGGGGTTATCTTTCGCCCAACGTCGTGGATTGGAATGGCGACCGCCTGCCCGACATCATCACTGGCGACATCACCGGCAACTTCATGATTTACCTCAATCGCGGCTCGCCCAAAAAACCGCGTCTCGAACCCGCGCATCCGCTTTACTGTGATGGAATTGATCTCCACGGCATGTGGCGCGTGCGCCCGGCAGTTGGCAAATTCGGCAGGCGCATGACCATCGCCATTGTGGACGGCGATGACCACTTTCACCACTACTGGCGCATTGACGATTACAACGTCGAGGACGCCGGTAAACTCCTGCTCGCCGACGGCAAAACCATTGGCGCCAGCGGTGGTCCCGGCGGCCAAAGCGGCCGTTGCAAGCTCGACTTCTTCGATTGGAATCAAGACGGCAACCTCGACCTCATCATCGGCACCGCCCGCGTCAACTCGATCCCGGACCGCGAGACCGGTTCGCCCATGCCCGCCATCGGCAAGAAGACCATCGGCACTCCCCTACTCATGCTCAACATCGGCACCGTCGCCGTCCCGAAGTTTGCCAGGCCCGTGCCTTTCCGCACTCAGGCTGGTGAAATCATTCAACCCGGCGGCGCTCATGAAACTGGAGCCGTCGCAACAATGCTCGGCGGCAACGGGCCGAATCTCCTGATCTGCAATGAGGCCGGCCGGATGTTCCTGCTTCCCAAGGCAGAGTTGCAAACGGAAAAATCCAACTGATCACCCCTGCAATGCGATTCGGCGATCACGGCAGACGACGGTTTGGAGGCCGGCGATCTGGCCCATCGCTACCTCTGGGGCCCGGCGACCGATCAACTGTTGGCCGACGAGGCGGTGAATTCCGGGGCCGATCAAACGCCCGGCACGGCCGACGACGTTCGTTGGACGCTGACGGATCATCAAAACAGCGTTCGGGATATCGTGGTCCTCGACGACAACGGCACGCCGGGTTACCCGGCCGACGGGAAACGCAGACACGGTTCGATAACGCGTTGCGTCGCGCGTGACAATCGCGGGATCTGCGGATATGATAAGGGGGGCAAAACGAGCCGTCGCTGGTCCGCGAATCATCCTGCCCGCAAGTCCTCCGCGAAAATGCAAGCGTTTTGCATACTCTCACCGCCACGGGAGACAACACCGTGTACCTTCATTGTTGCTTTGGGTTCCTCTTGATTCTGTTGGGGTGTCTCCCTGAAGCCGCGTGGGCGGCTCCGCCGGAGAACCCGGTCGGTTTCGTGAAGGGTTTTTCCTGGGGTTGGCTCGGGCATCGCGGCGAATATCGCGGCAGCGCGCCAGAGCAATCGATGGAACAGCTAGCGGCCACGGGCACGCAGTGGATCGCATTGGCTTTCGCGGCCCACGTCGAGACGAGCGCATCGACGGAAATCCTCTACGGCGAAGAAAACCGTTCGATGGTATCCGACGAGGAGGTCCGGCGGGCCGTGAGTCTGGCGCGCCGGCACTCCATGAAGATCATGATGAAGCCCACGATCAACAGCCGCGACGGGCAGTGGCGGGCCTTGATTGATTTCGAATCGGAGGACGACTGGCGGACGTGGTGGGACAACTATGAAGCGTTCCTTTTGCACTATGCGAAAATGGCGGCCCAGACAAAATGCGAGCTATTCTGCGTCGGCTGCGAAATGCGTTCGATGGAACGATTCTCCGATCGTTGGCGCCGCCTGATCGCCCGCGTGCGCGAAGTCTATCCCGGCACGGTCGTCTACAACGTGAATCACGACGACATTCATGACATCGAGTGGTTCGACGCGGTCGACATGATCGGCGTGAGCGCCTACTATCCCGTCGCGACGGAGCACGATACGTCCTTGGAGCGGATGATGGAGGAGTGGAAGCCGGTCCGTAAGGAGCTCGAGGAGATCAGCCAGCGATGGAACCGGCCGATTTTGTTTGCCGAAATCGGGGTATGCAGCGCGAAGGCGTGTTCCGTTACGCCGTGGGCCTCGGCCCGCGCCGCGGCGCCCTATGACGGCGAGGAACAGGCCCGTTTCTACGAAGCCGCGTTTCGATCCTTTTTCGAGGAACCGTGGTTCGCCGGGTTTTTCTGGTGGGACTGGAAGGCACGGCTGTACGACCGTGAAAAAGCAGCCGGAAGGAGTGATTTTTCGATCTACGGGAAACCGGCCGAGCAGGTGGTGCGGCGATGGTACGCCAAGGATCGTTAACGGGGATTATTCATCAACCTGCAGGGCGGGGCGATGCAAACCTCGATCTTGGAGGCAAAGTTCGGGGGTAAAGTTCTGACGGGGACGCGTCGGCCAGGTTGGAGAAGCAGCCATCTCTGTTCCGATCGCCGACGCCTTTATCAGCCCGCCCTCGCCATCACTGCACGAAGACGGTCGCCACTCATGTGTAGATCAGCTTGCTGTGTCATCGTATCAGGGCAGCATGACGTGAGAGCCCAAGTCCGTGACTGCCGACTGCGTCTGTCTGTCTGCGTGCATGCCTTCCTGGCTTCGACACATTCTGAAAAAGCGCTTTTGTAAGATTGTTTTATGCAGCCGGTCACAATGTCCGGCCCGACACATGACGCCCCAAGCATGGAGTATCGTTAACGTTCACTTGCATACAGTGGCGAATCGTCGCACTTCATCGCAATGCAACGCACGTTGTATCAAACATAATCGTCGATCTATTTCGGTCCACGAAGGGATATCGCTGTAGAGCTCGTCAGCGGCCTCTGTATCGCGTTGTCGCTCGGCGCGACATCAAAGACCCCGAGGATACACGAGGCCGCTAGCGAGGCCGCTAGGCCCCTTGTCGAGCTTGTTTTGGCCCTTACTGCCGAGACCGACATCAAACCAACGCCAGGGGCTGATCCACCGGCGAGGTCGTGATGTTGTTTCGAGGACCGTAACCCTGAACCTTCTTCAAAGTCGAAGCCAAACAGGCCTTTTCAAAAAGCGATTTAGACAACTGCTCGCTTTATAGGCGGCATCCGCAGTCGACGGGCACTGGATAGCGACAGGCAGTCAACATCATCGCTGGTCAGTGTTGACCCACCAAACCATCCAACGCACGATCGATCGCTTCCCGACGAGCCAGGCCGACCGTGTCGGGCTGACCGTTGCGTATCGGTGCGAGCCATTCACATTGAGTTCAGAACGCATGGTCTCTTTGTTCATCGACAACCACAGGGCCCTTGGGTGAAAGACCCGAAATAGCCAACACTCCGTAGGATGGGACAATGACTTCATTGCACGACAGCGTGTCACTCCATCTTCAGGTCGGAGCGCATCACGACGACCTGGTAGGGATTCCATGTCGACATCGTGTAGCAGATCCGGCAGCCCTCCGCGTCGGCGGTTGTGTAGCGAGCCAGGATGTACGGGCCGTATTCTCCGCCCGGCTGCAGCGCGCGGCCCGGGTCGGCCAACTCGTCGGATTTCGCGCCGAACCAGTTTACGCGATGCATAAAGTGCCCATAGCCCTTGTCTCGCCAAGGTTCGAAAACGATCTGGGCGTCGGACCAGGGACCCCAAGGTTCGGCGGCCGAACGCATGACGATTCCCCGCGGTTTGCTCGAATTGTAGAGCATCACATAGCGATTCAAGGAGGAAAGGTAGGCCACCGAGTGTTCGCCGATCACGTCGTGGCGGAACAGAAACACCGCGTCGTCCTCGTCCCTGGACCAGCGGGGTTGGCCTTCGTCGTCCGTGCCGCCGAAATACCGAATCGCGCCTTGCTCGCCAAGCCGCTCCGGCTCGACCCGGGCCAGGCACACACTGCTCTGGCGATACTTGCCGATGCCGAACACGTACAGCCACGTATCGGTCTTCCAAAGAGCCACGACGCGGAACTTGTCGTCGGATATCTGATAAAGCTGCCGGAAGGTCTTTCCGTCGTCCTCCGAAACGGCCAGCACCGAGCGGCCGAACGACGTCGGCGGCCGAAAACCCGTCGCGAACACCACGTACATCTTTCCGCCGATCGACACGCCGTTGACGGGCACCTCGAAGGGTCCCAGCGTGATGCCGGGCACCTCCAGCGGCTGCCACGTGCCGTCGTCACCGCAAAGAAAGTCGAGCCTGATCTGGGCCGGATCGCGGCTATCGGTCCACGCCAAGGCATCGCGGGCCACGTGCGCGTCGCGGCCGTCGAGATGTCTCCACGTATCGCCGAACAGGAAGAACAACCGCCCACCGTGCTCAAACGAACTACCCAAGTCGGTGGCCGCCATTGCGACTCGCTCCTCCGTGCGGCTCAGCGTCGGCTTGCCCGTCTGACGATCGACGTCGCCCGTCAACTGGCATACCTTGACGGTCGAGCCCTTCACATGGACGAGTTGCTTTTCCGCCGCCGCTGCGGACAGCGCCGCCACCAAGAGACCAAGAACTATCGCAAGAACGGCGAGCCGCGGTTGGCTCTTGACGCTGTCGCCGCGAGACGGTCGCGTCACGTCGCGGAGTGACTCCCGGACGAGTTTCAGAATGCCGTGCATTGGGTACTCCTTCGGCTTCGTATCTCACCCACCTGTCACCTGTCACCGGTCACCCGTCACGCCACTCGCCACCAGCGACCACCAGCCAGCAGAACCAAGCAAGCCACCATCGCCAACACGCCCGGCTCCGGCACGGCCGTTGAAGGGTTGGATTGCTCGGTTGTCGCGTTATAGCCCCAGTTGGCCGCGAGGATCGCCGCATCGAGGGCATTGACCAGCCCATCACTATTGAAGTCGCCGTCGGCCCAGGCCGCGTCGCCCTGCCCCCAATGCTCGGCCAGGATTGCAGCATCCGCCTCGTCGACCCGGCCGTCGTAGCTCGCGTCGCCGGGCAGCGAATCGATCGCGGCGGCCAGCGAGGTCCACAGAGCCCAGGCGGCGTAGGCCTTGCGGTTGCCGTTGAGCGGCTGGCTGTGGGCACAGGAGCAGTTGAACCAATCGACGCCCAGCGTGTGGCTGTTCTGCCAGTCGATGGCCCAATTGCGATCGCGGCTGCCGTTGCCGTCCGAGTCGTAAGAGCAATCGTCCAGCACCAGCTTGTCGCCGTAATAGTCGCCGTCAGGGTCCCAGCTCTCGATGTCGGCAAAGTCATAGAGGACCTTGTCGTTGGCCTCGCAAAAGTCGCGAATCTGTTGGTTCCGCAAGAACAGGTTGCCCGTCGTGCTGCACCCGTTCACGTGTCCGGTCATATAGACAAACGTCACGTCGGGATAGTCAACCTCCAGTTGCGTCATGAGGCCCAGGTACAGGTCGATGTTCGCCTCGGTGGTGTCGGCCTGGCCGCACCAGGACCACATCACCACGTTCACGTCGGCATTGGCCGGAGTGTCGAGATACGTTCGCGTGTGCGCCGCCCAGGTCGTGTAGTCGGGATTGCCCAGATCACCCGGCGCGAAGTAGTCGTCCAGGTCGAGCACGCCGGCCATGGGCCCGTCGTTCCACCTGAACGTATCGGCCGGGCAACTCATGCCGAGGCCGCCGCCGTTGATGAATGTGTTCATCGCGGTCATGCCTTCGGTGACCTGGGAGCCATGGGACGTGTGACCGTAGGCGATGTGCAAGTCGGCCTTGGCTCGCGCGACCATCGCCAGGCTGAGCGAGGTCAGATCGGTGTCCTGGTGGTCAATGCGGATGCCGATTGCGAGACTTACGCCCGACCCAAGGCAGGTGAACAGAAACAGAACGACGGCAAAAAAAGATACACTCCGGCTCATGATTGTCTTCCGCCGGTCGCGGCCACCGAAGTGGACGACCCAAGAGGAGGAACTTCGCCTGGTCCATAGTCTAACCCGGTGCAGCCCCTGGGTCAATTGCCGCAATCATTTCAGTGCGGCAAGATTTCCTGGCATCGGGTGCGATGGGGAGCGGTTAGGCGGGGCTCCTATTCGCCGCCGCGTCACCACCTCACGTAGCGAGTGGCCTGGTCGTTGATATCCCAGCCGACTTGGGCGATGCTGTCGGCCAGCGCCAGCGCCATGCTCGTATCGTCGGTCCATTCGCCGGGATTCAGCCCATGAGGGCCCCCTCCCCGAAAACCAGTGACCTCGGGGAAGCTGCCGGGGCTCCGAAACTCGACGGCGGCGCCGAGCGCATCGCCGACGGCAAGGCCGAGAAGGGCGCCACGTTGGCGGTCGCGTTGATTCGTTACGGTTGTCATGGCATCCTCTATACTGCCGCCAGCCATACCATCAGTCGCAATCTTGTCCTGATTGGTTTCTTAGGCGTGCGGCAATGTGTTCTTCATGTCGGGAATGCCCGCCAGGAAGATCGCATCGTGCTGGTGATGGTGGTAAGCCTTGAAGACAAACTCGTTCCAGTAGTTCGGCTCCAAGCCGAATTTGAGTAAATTGCGAAGCCGAGTCCAGTCATTGGGGCCGTCGCACTGGACCATCGTTCGTTTGAGAAAGGCGATCCAGTCTGCCTCGGTCGTCTCTATCAGAACATACGGCGTCGTCATGGCGATCCAGTAGGCGGCTTGCTTGGGCATCAGCGGCGGCAGCAACCGGACGTACCACAATTCTCCTTTTCGACCTCGGTAGCCGCTCGGGCAATGGACAAGGAAGTGGTCATTTGTGATCAGTTCCCGCAGCAGAAGGTGCGGGCCTTGGCCGTCACGAAACAGGCGGGAACGTATCGCGGGCGGGTACTATCTTGGTACTACATTCAGCCAAAAATACTATCCGATTTTGACCATTTTTGCATCCCGATGCGTGGGATTGCAAATGCCCTGGAAATTGCTAGAATGCCTGTTTTTCAAGGCTTTTTGGCCAATCGTCGCTTGTGTAGAAAAGGATTTCGGCGGTCTCCCGGTGTGCTTTGGGAGCAGGAAGTCGGAGGTTCGAATCCTCTCGCCCCGACCATTTTGGCGCCAGTAGCTCAGCTGGATAGAGCATGTGACTTCTAATCACAGGGTCGAGGGTTCGAGTCCTTCCTGGCGCGCCAGAGAGTTGAAGGGTTGGCATATATAGCCAGCCCTTTTTGTTTTTTTTCTGGCATACTTGATGGCGTTGCGGTCATGGCGCGGTTTCGTATATAATTCCGTTGCGTTGTTTGTACGCGTGGTCTGATACCGCCCGGAGGGAATCTTTTGGTCGAAGCTAAAAGCGATTTGCTACTGGAAAAAACCATCCATTACGAGTTTGATGATAAGGCGCTCCTTCTGGAGGCCTTGTCACATAAATCGTTCAGTAATGAACAGAACGACCGGTCGGCTCCTGATAACGAGAGACTCGAATTTCTTGGCGATGCGGTGTTGGGACTGGTTGTCAGTCATTATGTGTTTCGTTTCTTTCCACAACTGCCCGAAGGGGAGTTGACGCGCATCCGGTCCGAGGTTGTCAGCGAAAAAGGTCTGGCTGTCATCGGCAAAGCAGTCGGACTGGGCGATTATATGCATCTTGGCAAGGGCGAGGAACGCAGTGGCGGGCGGCGCAAAAGCAGCCTGCTTGCCAATACGCTTGAGGCCTTGCTTGGCGCTGTATTTTGCGATGGCGGCTTCGAATGCGCCAGACAGGTCATCGAATTCCTGTTTTCCGAGAGCATTCAGCGGGCCGCGCGCCGCAAGGCGGGAGTCGATTACAAAACCCGGCTGCAGGAGCGGATGCAAGCCCAATTCGGGGAAGTTCCCCAGTATGTGCTGGTGGGTTCAGAAGGGCCTCCTCATCAGCGTTCCTACACTGTCGAAGCGCATTTTCGGGAAGCTTCCATCGGGCAGGGGCAAGGACACAGCAAAAAGTCCGCCGAGCAGGCCGCCGCCAAGCAGGCATTGGACCATTTTGGAGATTGAGCGCAACGTGAGGTGTCTTCAATGGAGGGTTGCAAGGGCAATCCATCCCTGGACATGACTATCTTCCCCTTTTTTATTCCTCACCAAGGTTGCGAGCAGCGCTGTGTTTTTTGCCAGCAACACCGAATCAGCGGTGTTCCCAACGCTCCCACCCCTGCGCAAGTGGCACAACAACTCGCTTCCATCTTGCCTCCACAGAGTTCAGGTGAGGTTGCATTTTACGGCGGCAGCTTTACGCTGCTTGATGTTTCCCTGCAGCGGGACTATCTGGCGTGCGTGACGCCATTTATTCAGGCGGGGCAGGTAGGCGGTATCCGGATTTCGACCCGCCCCGACGCCTGTAGTCCCGAGGTTGTGGCGCGGCTGAAAACGGGGGGCGTGACGACTGTGGAGCTCGGTTGCCAGTCGTTTTCCCCGGAGGTGTTGCGTCTGTCGCAGCGCGGTCACGGGCCTCACGACGCGAGGCAATCGGTCCTGCAGTTACGCAACAAGGGTATGCGTGTCGGATTGCAGTTGATGCCGGGATTGCCCGGGGGGGATTTTGCAGAAGCCCGCTATTCGCTGGCGCAGGCCTTGAGTCTGCGTCCCGACTTTTTGCGCATCTACCCAACCGTGGTGCTGGCGGGCACTGCATTGGAACAATCCTGGCGGGAAGGACACTACGCACCGCTGACTCTCGAGCAGGCCGTTGATCTGTGCGCCGAACTCCTGTGGCATTGCCGCAATTCCGGCATACCGGTTATCCGCTTGGGACTGCAGTCTTCTCATGAGTTGGATGGCGAAGGGGCGGTTGTCGACGGTCCCTATCACCCCGCCTTTGGTCAGTTGGTGCGGTCTCGACTCTGGCGGCGTGCCCTGGAGTCCGCGGCCCGGTCATCGGGAGGGCGGCAGGTGCAGGTGGCTTTTGCGGATCTGAGTGACGCTCATGGTCACCGCAGGTCAAATTCCGACTATCTGATGCGACAGTTCGATTCATTCGAAATGGTCGCCGCGGACGGTGTGATGCGCGAAACCTTCATCATGCTTGGTCGAAACTACGATGTCATGTCGCAGGCCTGCTATTTGCAACCATTATCAACAGCTGCCGATTCCATGGATGATGGGGCGCCAGCTTTTATCGGGAGTTTATAATACCTTGAAAAATGACAACGGGTCTGAAAAAGGGTTCCGCTCCGGCTTTATCGCCATTATGGGGCGGCCCAATGTGGGCAAATCGACGTTGTTGAATTCTGTCCTCGGACAGAAGATCGCCATCACTTCGAATAAACCGCAAACAACGCGCAATCGTATTCTGGGCATATGCAACCTTCCCGATGCGCAACTGTTGTTTCTCGATACGCCTGGGGTGCATAAGGCCAAAGGGCTGCTTAATCGCTATATGGTGGATCAGGCGCTGAGCACCTGCGGCGATGTGGATGTTGCACTTCTGCTGGTGGAAGCCAACGATCAACCCGGGGGCGGCGACGATTATGTACTGGAGCAGGTGGCACGCAGTAAGGTGCCGGTTGTCCTGATCATCAATAAGATCGATCTTGTCCCTCGCCCGAATCTGCTGCCCCTTATCGAGACCTATTCGCGCAAGTTCCCGTTTGCAGAAATTTTGCCCGTATCCGCTCTTACGGGGGAAGGCACCGATAAACTGGCTGCCACCTTGGTGAAGTATCTCCCCGAAGGTCCCCGCTATTATGCGGAAGATATGATTACCGATATGCCGGAGCGTTTTATCGCTGCGGAAATGATTCGCGAGCAGATCCTCAAACACACCCAGCAGGAGATCCCCCATGGGGTGGCGGTGGAGGTGGAAGTTTTTGAGGAAAAGCCGGAAAAAAATCTGGTGGTGATCGAAGCATGTATTTACGTGTCGCGCGAAGGGCACAAGAAGATTGTGCTAGGCCGCGGCGGGGAAAAGATCAAGACCATCGGCAAGGCGGCACGCTTCGATATTGAGCGTATGCTGGGCACCCGGGTTTTTCTCGATCTGCTGGTCAAGGTGGAAAAGAACTGGACGGAAGAGCGCCGGCAGCTTAAACGGTTTGGTTACGAGTAGGCGCCATATGGGCAAAATGACAGAGCGTTTTCTGTTTGTTCCATTTATATGATAGGTCTGGAAAATGTCAGTTGTTGCAATCGTCGGACGTCCAAATGTCGGCAAGTCGACTCTTTTTAATCGCATCCTCGGTACGAGGAGGGCCATTGTCGAAAATTTCCCCGGCGTAACCCGTGACAGAAACTATGCGCAGATAACCCGTTACGATACGCCTTTTGTTTTAATCGATACCGGCGGTTTCGAGCCTGCCAGTGAAGATCGGTTGCTGACGCAGATGCGTGAACAATCGCAACTGGCGGTGGACGAAGCGGATGTTATCCTGTTTGTGGTCGATGCCAAGGAAGGGTTGACGCCGTCGGATAACGAAGTAGCCGATATGCTGCGCCGCTGCGGCAAGCCCGTGCTGTATGTGGTCAACAAGGTTGACGGTATTTCTCAGGAAACTGCCGCAACGGAATTTTACGCTTTGGGTGTTGAGCAGCTTTATGCCGTGTCCGCCGAGCATGGTCGCGGTATGGATGATCTGATGGATGCCGTGCTCCAGGCCTTGCCGCCGTCGGCCAAAGTCGATTCCAAAAACGATGGAGAAACCCGGCTTGCCGTGATCGGTCGCCCCAATGTTGGCAAATCGTCCCTTATCAACCGCATGATCGGCGCGGAAAGGCTGGTGGCCAATCCCACCGCCGGCACAACTCGCGATAGCATCGACACGCCTTTTGTTTACAATAAAAAACGCTATGTCCTGATCGATACGGCGGGCATCCGTCGCAAGGGACGCGTTCAGCAGCGGTTGGAGAAATACAGCGTTATCCATGCGCTCAAAGCCATGGAGCGGGCGCATGTGGTGCTGGTGGTGCTTGATGCCGAGGAAGGCGTAACGGAGCAGGATCTTACCGTTGCCGGCTATGCCCTGGAGCGGAACAGAGCGGTTATTCTGGTGGTCAACAAATGGGACCTCGTGCAGAAGGACCAGGGTACCATGAAGCAATTCACCGAGAAAGTGCGGCTGGCTTTCAAGTTTATACCGTTTGCACCCATATTGTTTGTATCGGCTCTGAGCGGGCAGCGTGTCTCCAAGATTATGGCCGATGTCGAAAAGGTTTCAGAAGAGTTCAACCGCCAGATACCTACCGGACCACTTAACCGGGTGCTTGAAGAGGCGGTGATTTCCCATGCTCCGCCCATGGTGCAAGGTAAACGTCTGAAATTTTATTACATGACCCAGACCGGCGTGCGGCCACCTTCATTCGTGATTTTTGGTAACCGCGCCACCGGGGTGCATTTTTCCTATGAGCGCTATCTGTCCAACAAGTTGCGTGAGGCATTTGGTTTTGAAGGGTGTCCCATTCGCTTGACATTCAAGGATAGAGGAGCTCGTGAATGATCCTTTCTCCAGAGGTTGTTGTGGCACTTGCGAGTCGGTCCCGTAAGGATTAACGTGCGGGCCGGAGATCTTGTCATGCGAGAGGTGGATTCATGAGTTTGGTCGGCCAGTTGGCAGATTTGAGTCTGGATGACATCCTGAAAATCATCCATCTCAGTCGTAAATCCGGTCGTTTGACGGTAAGCGGACATGGGCAGGAGTGGACGATTGCCTTTTGGCATGGGGAACTTGTGCGGCTGTCGTCCGAGCTTGTGATTCCCGCGTTGATCGCGGAACTGCAACTTCAGGCGGTGCTGGATCCGGTTTCCCTCGATAATGCTCTGAAGCTGCTCTCGGAAGATGACGCGCCTTATCTGGGGCAGGTTCTTATAAAGCGTTACGGGGTTTCCGTGAATGCGGTGAACCGTATTTCCCTGCAGTTGGCGGAAAGATTCCTAGGGGAACTGACCGCTTGGAGAGAAGGCGCGTTTTCCTTTGATCTGTGTGAGGGCGAAACCGATCTGCCACCTGCCGAGGGGAATCACCACCTGTTGCTTGGTGAAGGGCTTGATCAACGAGAGTTGGGGGCCGCAGCTCAAAACGAAGCAGGGGATACTGCCGCTGGTCAAACTCCTTCCGACAGTGCCGAGCAGGACGAATCCGGGGAGTATGCGAGAGCCAAAACCCGTAAACTGTCTTCTTCTCCGGTATGGTTCGTCGATGATGACCCCTGTTTGCGACAGGAATTGGGGAACTATCTCAGGCAACGGGGACTGACCGTCGAATTGTTTGAGACGGCTGCCGATTTCTGGATCAGCCTTAAAAAGGCTCGCCTGGTGGGGGTACAGCCGGTGGCGATTATCGACCTTATCATGCCGCGCTTGAATGGTGAGGGGCTGCTCGGAGGTCTCGAATTGCTGGAAAAGGTTTGCAGCACCTACCCGGATATGCGTGTGCTGCCTCTTTCGGATCATCGTTGTTCCGATGCCGAAAGTAAGGTTTGGGATATGGGCATGCCCGAAATTTTCTCTAAACCGCGAAATCTGGACATGCGTCAGGAAGGCGGCAGGCAGGCACTTGCGGCGCTTGGGCAGACACTGTTTTCAGCGATTAACTCCACCGATGCTCCTGTCGCTATCCCGCCACACGGGATACAAGCGACTGGAGATGACCAACCGAATAATCGTCAGCAGCTAAAAGATGCATCCCCTTTTCGCAATTCGCCCGGACTGCACCTCCTTAAGGGGATGCTGGAAGAATTGCATAATCCTGCCTTGGGTGGGGGCATCATATTGCTGGTGTTACGTTTTGCCAGCGAAGTAATGAATCGTGCGGTCATTTTTTCCGTCAAGGAGCAAAACATTGTCGGGATCGGCCAATTTGGTGTGGACTTGCCATCCGGGGCAACCGATGAAGCGATTCGCAATATTATCATTCCCCGCGATGGCGATTCAATTTTCAGCCGCATGTTGAGTCATCCATGCCCCATGCGTTCCCATTTTGATGGCCAGAAATGGGATGATTTTTTATGCCGGGCACTGGGCGGGGTTATCCCTGAAGAAATCTTTCTTGGGCCAATCATCAGTGAGGGGCGGGTGGTTGCCATTCTGTATGGCGATAACCTGCCGGATTATCGTCCCGTCGGCAATACCGAGGCCCTGGAAATATTCCTCTCCCAGGCTGGGTTGGCGATGGAAAAAGCACTGCTTGAGGGAAGGCTTCTTGGCGCCCATTCCGCTTAGGTTCTAATGTGTCTTTCGGCTTTAACGGCTACAATCGACTGGGATTTCGCGCCGATATCGCAGCCGGAGAGGATTCAGGATGATCGAGTTGGATCTTGAATTTGTCAGCGAAGCCGAGGATCTGCTCGAGACGGTACGTTGCGGTCTGGAGGGTTTGAGCGAGCAACTCGTCAGTGAAACCTTCGATGCGAATCTTGTCAACAGCCTTTTCCGAAGCCTGCATTCATTGAAGGGGCTGAGCTCCTCGGTTGGCCTGCAGTCAGTGACCAATCTCGCCCATCAGCTGGAAACTTGTCTCGACAGGATCCGCATGGGGAGGCTGCAGACGACCGCACCTTTGCTGGAAATCCTTGCCGAGTCGGTGACATTAGTGGATGAGTTGGTGCATCGCCGGCCCGACGCTGAAAAACGCTGCGCACAGATGATTTCACTCCTGGACTCCGGTCTGGATGATGCTCTTGCCGCTTCCCCTATAACCCAGGTCCCGCCCGCCAATCTTGATCCCGATCTCTTCAAATCGCTGACTACTTTTGAAGTTTACCAACTGCAGCATTGTCTGAAGATGGGGCAAGAGGTCTTTTTGATCGGTTGCTGTTTGCCTTTGGCCACCATTCATGCCGCGCTGCCGGATTTAGAACAATTGCTACGCATCCATGGCCAGCTTCTCGCCACGATCCCCGGAGTGGTAAAAGACGGCGATCGTATCGATTTCCATTTGCTGTTTTGCGGGCCCATGCTCCGGAACCTGGGTGAACATCTTCCGGCAGAGTATCGTTTGCGTCTGCGTGCGATTGCCCCGAGAACCCCCCGGATAGATACACCGTCTGTCCCACAGCCACAACCGGCAGCCGCAATACCTTCCCAGGTGGTTCGAGTCGAGTCCCAAACCCTGGATGAATTGCTGGAGATTTCCAAAAATCTGGTGCTTGGACAAGGGCAGCTCAAACGTTTCTTTCAGCAGTTAACAGAGGGAGGGGCGCCTGAATCCAGCACGATTCTGGAGCGATCCTTTCAGGAAATGGAACGTGGTCTTTTAAGGCTGCAGCGAGCGCTTAACGATGCCCGCATGATCCCAGTAAGGTTCCTGTTTCAACGCATGACAAGAGTTGTAACCGCGGCGGAGCGTGCCACCGGCAAACGCGTGCGACTGATCATGAAAGGGGATGAAGCGCCTCTCGACCGTGGGGTGCTGGAGCAGTTGCATGAGCCGCTGCTGCACCTGGTGCGTAATGCCATCGATCATGGCATCGAAACGCCAGATGAGCGTGTCGCTTGCGGTAAACCAGCACAAGGCGTCCTGGTTCTGGAAGCCTGCCAGCGTAGCGGGCAGGTTGCCATTGAGGTCCGCGACGATGGACGTGGCATTGATCTGCAACGCGTGCAGGCCCGGGCCTGGGAGCTCGGATTTGCAAAAGATGGTGAAGCCCTCTCGAATGAGCAGCTTTACGACCTTCTGGTTCAACCCAGGTTTTCCACCCGCACCGAGGTTACGGAAATTTCCGGTCGCGGCGTTGGCCTGGATGTGGTGCGATGTCAGCTTGAATCCCTTCGCGGCATGGTCGAAGTCGATAGCCGGACCGGAGCCGGAACCTGTATCACCTTAACGCTGCCAGTCCATAAAACCATCATTCCCGTACTGGTTGTTTCCGTTGCCGGCCGGACATATGCCATGGCGCTGGAAGGTATATGTTGTATAAAACCCTTTGAACCCCGCCATGACGAAACCGCTTGCGAGGATCTGTCAGACAGCGAAGCGCCTCTGCCATTGCTCGATTTGGGTAATTATTTGCATGAAACCACTGCATGCAATGATGGCTCACCTTTTCTTGTCGTTACAGGCCTGGGTGTCAGACAGGTCGGACTGGTCGTTGAGGGATTACAGGGGCGTCGCGAAGCGGTGATTCGTCCCTTTGACGCGATGTTGCGCCAGATTCCAGGATTTTCCGCCGTTGCAGAGGTGGTTGGTACCGGGCCGGTGTTGCTGCTTGATCTGGCTCATCTGATTCGTCAGGCCACGCGTCCGTTGCAGGGGAAAAGTGGTCATTTGACCGAATCCTCTCCTGAAGCAGGACCGGATTTAACCTCTAGTGCCCGCGTACCTGTCGAAAAGCCGACCGGATTCATTGCGTTCGCCCGGCAAGGGAGAGAAAGTTTTTCCCCTGGGGCAGTTGGCCGCGCCGTTTGCACGCAAGGGAATTTCATCTCCTTTTTTCTTTGCGGGGGTGAATATGCGCTGGACATCATGGAGGTTGTAGAGATAATAGAGAGGGCGGACTGGATTAATGTGCCGCGTGCTCCGTCTTTTATAAGCGGAGTAGTATTATGGCGAGATCAAATTGTCCCTGTGCTTGATGTTGCAGCGCGTATGGGGATCGCCAAACCATCGAGAAGTTCCCATGGCACGGTATTGCTGGTTAACCATGGTGGGTGCACAGTGGCCATCGAAGCCGAGCGTCTGGGGCAATTGTTTCATGCCAGCAACCTCGATGAAGCCGCTGACGAGCTTGTATTGTCGCAAAGCCGAAGTTCCTTTCTGGTTCGCATTGCTCACCGGGAAGGTCGTGAATTAGGGGTGTTGGATCTTGCAGCACTGCTTGATTTTTCCGTAACTTTGTAAAGGAGTGGGATCGTGTCCAGGAAAAAAATCCTTATTGTCGAAGATGAGGAAAGCCTTCTTCGTCTGGAGAGTATCCTGCTGACTTCCAAGGGATATGAAGTCAAGGGAGTGCCTAACGGGCAGGCGGCCCTGGATGCCATTGCTTTGCAAAAACCCGACCTGGTTCTGCTCGATATCATGCTGCCCGAGATTGATGGTTTCGAAGTATGCAGACGGATTAAAATCGCAAAAGAGACAAGCCATATACCCGTTATCATGCTCACGGCTAAAAAGTGTCAGGAGGATTTTTCCCGTGGACAGGAAGTCGGCGCGGACTGGTATATTACCAAGCCTTTCAAATCCGCCATGGTGATCGAAACCATCCAACGATTTTTGTCCTGACAGGTTTTCGGGGCAATCCCGTCAGTTTATTTTTCCGGCCCTCTGGTCCACATCCGGTACTTGGGATAGTAACGGAGCTGTTTTCATATTGGAAACGAACCATTCGTATGCCTTCGTCCCCGGAAAACCGCCAAGCCTTGCAGGACGAAAATTTTGTTTAGCCACTCCATGAGTTTTTGCAAAGTCATCAATATTGAGTTTGTTTCACATTGCTTACGCATGAACGGAAGGTTGGAAACTCTCGATAGTTCCGGGGAGAAACGATGAGTCAAAAAGAGGATCCGGGGAAATTAACCCAACGCGCTGATGAGTTTTTGCAGGTTTTCAAAAAGGGAGCCGAATTTACTCAGGAGCTGTTGCGGGAAAATGAAAGACTGCGTTTCCAACTGGTGCAGGTGGAAGAACAGGGCCGTTTGGCGTCCTGTGCTGCACAGGCTCTGCAGGAGGTGGAAACCCTGAAATCCCAGGTTGCCGATCTTGAACAGGAAAAGCAGGAAATCCTGCGGCGCATAGCCCGCGTGGAAGCCGAAAATATCGACTTTGCAAACCGGTACGTCGAAATCGAGGGAGAGAATAACAGCCTGGCCAACCTCTATATCGCCACCTATCAGCTGCATTCAACCCTCGATTTTCGCGATGTGCTGCAGATCATCTCCGAGATTATCATCAATCTTATTGGCGGGGAGGAATTCGCGCTTTTTTTACTTGATGAAAATACCGGTTCATTGCAGGCCATGGCCGGGGAAGGTGTGGTACTCGATCGATTGCCCGCATATCCCCTGGGGCACGGGATCCTCGGTACCGTTGCCAGTAGCGGAGAAAGCTTTTATGCTGCGACTCTGGACTGCGCTGGTCCAGGTTGTGACGCTCCGCTGGCTTGCATACCGCTCAAGATCAAGGACCGAGTGATTGGAGTTCTTGCGGTGTACAAATTATTTTTACAAAAGCGCTGTTTTGCCGATATCGATTATGAGTTGTTTACTCTTCTTGCAGGGCATGCCGCCACGGCTATTTTTGCCTCCAAGCTTTATTCGGAATCAGAACGGAAACTTACCACCATTCAGGGCTTTCTGGATCTGTTGACTAAATGAAGGCATGAGGAGGTAGGAATGTCTGGTTATAAAATCCTGGTAGTAGAGGACTCGGCGATTATGCGGCAATTGCTGGTCATGTCGTTGCGGCGCGTGCCGGGGGTAACAGTCCTGGAAGCCAGTGATGGCCTCGAGGCTTTGAAGGTGATTGCCAATGAAACCCTGTCGCTGGTCTTTTCCGACGTTAATATGCCGGGGTTGGACGGTCTGAAGTTGGTTCGCATGTTGCAGGCGGACCAGCGTACCCGGGAGATTCCCATTGTCATGGTGACCACCGAAGGCGCCGTGGAGGATCGTGATCGCGCCATGGCCCTTGGTGCTACCGAATATATTACAAAACCGGTCCAGGCCGCCAAAGTTGTCGATATCGCCTCGCGCCTGCTTGGGTTGTCGACCCCTGGTTGACTCCTGAAGCCGGATTGACGCGGCCGCAGTCGTGACTCCAAAGGGTTGACAATGCCGGGGGCGGTTATGTTAAGTTACGACGGTTTACCAATCAGGAATTATTTACTCATAACGCATATTTAATATCGCAAGGAGGTTGCGTTGGCAAAAGAAGAAGCCATTGAAGTTGAAGGGAAGGTCATCGAACCGCTTCCCAATGCCATGTTTCGTGTGAAACTGGATAACGGGCACACTATTCTGGCCCATATCTCGGGTAAAATGAGGAAGTTTTACATCCGTATTTTGCCGGGGGACCGTGTTACCGTCGAACTGTCTCCCTACGATTTGACCCGGGGGCGTATTACTTACCGTGAAAAATAGGGATTTCAGGACGATTGAATTTCGAGTAAGTTAATCTCCGTGGTGCGTGAGGCCAGTTTATTCTGAATATAATTCGTTTTCATCCGGAAACGGCCCTGTGTCCATCCATAGTTTCCGGATGAACACTAATTCGTTGTATTCGGAACGGGCTGGCTTCGTAAATTCCCATGAATCATTGATACCGGCGTTGGCCGGTTTTCCTGTTTATATTGGTATCCGTGTGGATGCGGAGGGCTTTTATGGAAGAGCGTTACGACGCGGGCAGCATTGAAGGTAAATGGCAGACACGTTGGGAGCAGGATAAAACCTTCAAAGCGCAGGAGGACGGCAGAGAAAAGTATTATCTTCTGGAGATGTTCCCCTATCCTTCCGGGCGTATTCACATGGGCCACGTACGCAACTACTCCATCGGCGATGTGGTTGCGCGTTTCAAGCGTCTGCAGGGATATAACGTGCTGCATCCCATGGGTTGGGATGCTTTCGGCATGCCGGCTGAAAATGCGGCGATTCAGCATGGCACCCATCCAGGCAAGTGGACGTACGAAAATATCGACAACATGCGCGCCCAGATTAAAAAAATGGGATTCTCCTATGATTGGGATCGTGAACTGGCGACCTGTCATCCCGAATATTATCGCTGGGAGCAGCTGATCTTTCTTAAAATGTTTGAAAAGGGGCTGGCGTATAAAAAAAGCTCTTTTGTCAACTGGTGTCCCGAGTGCCAGACGGTCCTGGCCAACGAACAGGTGGAGAACGATGCCTGCTGGCGCTGCGGGACCGAAGTCGAGCAAAAAGAACTGGAGCAGTGGTTTTTTAAAATCACCGATTATGCTCAGGAATTGTTGGACGACACCTATAAACTGACCGGTTGGCCTGAGCCGGTGCTGACCATGCAGCGCAACTGGATCGGTCGTTCGACCGGTTGCGAAATCGATTTTCCGGTGGTGGATTCGGATGTGAAAATCAAGGTTTTCACCACCCGTCCCGACACCCTCTACGGCGCTACCTTTATGAGTCTTGCGGCTGAGCATCCCCTTGCATCGGGTTTGGCATCCGCTGACTGCAAAGCCGAGGTGGAAGCGTTCATCGCCCGGGTGCGTGCGCAGGACAAGATTAAACGCACCAGCGACGATTTCGTCAAAGAAGGCGTGTTCACCGGGTCCTACAGCATTAACCCCGTCAACGGGCGTCGCATCCCCATCTATCTGGCCAATTTTGTCCTGATGGATTACGGCACCGGCGCGGTCATGGCGGTCCCGACTCACGACCAGCGCGATTTTGAGTTTGCGGACAAATATGGCATCCCCAAGGTTGTTGTTATTCAGCCCGAAGGAGAGGTGCTCGATCCGGCCAGCATGACCGAGGCCTGGACCGGCTCCGGCACGCTTGTCAACTCCGGCCCTTTTGACGGCCTGGATAATGAAACCGCCAAGGATAAAATAGCCGCATACCTCGAAGAGCAGGGTGTCGGCAGTAAAACCATTAATTATCGCCTGCGTGACTGGGGGGTTTCCCGCCAGCGTTATTGGGGTACGCCTATCCCTGTCATTTATTGTCCGCAGTGCGGACCTGTAGCCGTGCCGGAGCAGGAGTTGCCGGTCCTGCTGCCCATGGATGTGGAAATCAGCGGCGAGGGCGGCAGCCCCCTTGCCAAACACCAGGCATTTCTGCAGGTGTCCTGCCCCACCTGCGGCGCTGATGCTCGCCGGGAAACGGATACGTTCGATACCTTTGTGGAAAGTTCCTGGTATTTTGCCCGCTATACCTGCCCGCGGTTTGACCAGGGGCCTTTGGATCGTGCCGCCGTTGATCACTGGTTGCCTGTCGACCAGTATATCGGCGGCATCGAGCATGCCGTCATGCATCTTTTGTATGCGCGATTCTTTACCAAGGTTATGCGTGATCTTGGACTGGTGTCGCAGGACGAACCCTTTAAAAACCTGCTCACCCAGGGCATGGTGTGTATGGAAACGACCTCCTGTCCGGAGCACGGCTGGCTGTATCCCGAACAGGTGGTAGCTGGTAAATGTACTCTCTGCGGGGCAACTGCCAAAACCGGCCGCAACGAAAAGATGAGCAAGTCCAAGAAGAACGTAGTCGATCCGGATCAGCTCATTGCAAGCTACGGAGCGGATACGGCCCGGCTCTTTTCCTTGTTTGCCGCACCACCGGAAAAAGATCTCGAGTGGAACGAGCAGGGCGTGGAAGGTTGCTATCGTTTTCTGAACCGCGTCTGGCGGGCCGTGTACGATAATCTGGAGCGTATTTCCGGGGTGGCGATCCCGACATCCGCCGAGGGTGCTGCCAGGGATTTGCGGCGGCAGGTACACCGCACCATCAAGAAAGTCACCGAGGATATCGATGGCCGTTTTCATTTCAATACCGCCATTGCCTCGGTCATGGAGCTGGTCAATGCCATTTACGGTTTCGAGCAACGCGATGAACATCCCGGGTGCATGCGTGAAGCCCTTGAGACTCTGGTGCGGCTGCTGACGCCGTTTGTGCCCCACATGTGCGAAGAGTTGTGGGTCTGCCTCGGCCACCAGGGTGGCATTGAAGCCGCCGGTTGGCCAACCTGGGACGAGGCCGCG
The DNA here is from genome assembly GCA_002435955.1 of Pelobacter sp. UBA6093. Taxonomy (GTDB): domain Bacteria; phylum Desulfobacterota; class Desulfuromonadia; order Desulfuromonadales; family Syntrophotaleaceae; genus Syntrophotalea. The sequence continues at coordinate 39,937 of DIWZ01000031.1, read as the reverse complement.
CTGGTCGAGGATAAAAAGACCATTGTGGTGCAGGTTAACGGCAAGGTACGCGGAAAGATCATCGTGGCGGCCGATGCCGACGACGATACGGTGCAGCAGGCAGCGTTGGAGGAGGGCAATGTGGTTCGCTTTCTGGAGGGTAAGACAGTGCGCAAGGTAGTGGTGGTTCCCGGCCGTCTGGTGAGCATCGTCGCATCATGATAGCGCGCACTCTGGTGGTTCTGCTGTTGATACTGAGCCTTTTCGGTTGCGGTTATCATTTGCAGGGCAGGGGGGATACCCTGCCCGGCGGGGTTCGCTATGTGCATGTCGCCATCTTGCAGAATGCCACCCTGGAACCGTTTTTGGAAAATGCGGTGACGAATGCCTTGCTTGACCGTCTGATACGCAGCCCCGGGGTTGAACTGGTGGATACCCCGGATAGGGCCGATGCTCTGTTGACGGGGACCATTGTGCAATATTCGAACGGTGCCATGTCCTACGACGGGAGCGACCGTATTGCCGAATACCGGTCGCACATGACGGTGGAGGTCGCATTACGGCATGCCGATAACGCACAGGTCCTCTGGAAAGGCCGGTCGAGCTGGATGGAGGATTATGTCGCCAATGCCGACAAGGCCCTGGAAAATGATCGGGAACAAGCTGCCATCGAAGAAATCGCCCTGCGTTTGGCCGATGAGATCTATTCCCGCATGGTGGACGACTTTTGAATCGTTCGCGAAAGGGTGGGGATGTGACGCCTGGGGAATTGAAAAAACGGTTGCGGGAGAGAAATCTTCCGGCCCTGTTGTTTCTGTACGGCGAGGAATCTTTTTTCATCGAGCGTGCTCTGCGCGAGATCGTCGATCAAACAGTACCTGTAGAGGCCCGCGATTTTAATTTGCAGGTTTTCCATGGCAAGGATTGTCGTGCTGTAAGCGTATTGGACACAGCACGTACCTTGCCGGCATTCAGTCCGGTTCGGCTGGTGGTGGTACGCGATGCCCAGAATCTGCCGGCAACGGAACTCGATCAGTTTCTTTCTTATCTGAATGATCCCGTCCCTGAAACGCTATTGGTGTTTACCGCCGATAAAATCGACGGGCGGCGCAAATTTTATCAGGTTTTTAAAACCGTCGGTGCGCTGGTCGAGTTCAAAAAACTTTATGATAACCAGATCCCGACCTTCGTGAAAGAGCAGGCGGGGGATGCCGGAATTTCCTTTACCGAGGACGCCCTGGCACTTTTTTGCAAACGTGTCGGCTCCCATCTTCAGGAAATCCACGGCGAGTTATGCAAATTACGCAATTATCTTGGCGAACGCAGGGTTGCGGAACCGGCTGATATTCTGGCTGTGGTAACGGACAGTCGGGTCGATAGTGTCTTTGAATTGAGTGACGCATTGGGACGGAAGGATGTTGCCGAAGCGATAAGGCTTTTGCGCCGTCTGCTGGCCGAGGGGGTGGCGCCATTGCTGATTCTGGCTATGATAACCCGGCATTTCCGTCAGCTGTGGAAGGCTCACGAGTTGCTGCGTCAGCGCGTCCCGGAAAAGGATATGGCGCGCCGTATCGGCATTAACCCTTATTTCCTCAGTGGTCTGCTTGTGCAGGCGCACCATTTTCCGACGGATGGGTTTCGGGGAATTTTTGAATCGTTGCTGGATGCCGACCTCGCTTTGAAATCCAGCGGGTCGTCTCCGGATGCGGTGCTCGAATCTCTGCTGTTGCGCTTGGCGGGCGGGCAGCACGACAGGTAAAAAAGAAGGGGCCTTTCAGGCCCCTTCTTTTTCAGTGCGTTTGGTTCGTATTCATCCTGAAACGCCAGGTGGACACGATGCTGTTTTCATGCGGGAAACGAGCAATTTCCCCGAAGTTCCAGGAAGTCAGGCGCTTGCACGGAGGCGTAGATGTCTACGCCGCACACGCAAGCGTGCGGATTGACGCCGAGATTGGGGAAAAGAGCCGTTTCCGGATGAAAACTAGCTCAGGGTATTGACAAGTTTAACCAAGCGCGAAATCTTGCGGCTGGCAGTGGCTTTATGGATGACGCCTTTGGTAGCGGCTTTATCGATGAAAGGTACGGCGCGCTCCAACGCGGTCTTGGCATCTTCGAGGTTGCCGGCGGTGACGGCCGTGCGAACCTGTTTGACGAAAGTGCGCATGGTGCTGCGGATATGGGTATTGCGGGCGTAACGTACCGCCGCCTGACGATTTCTTTTCAGAGCGGATTTGTGGTTGGCCAAGGTTTGCCTCCGTGTTGACAAAATAGGTTGTTGGGATTTTCTACGCTGGAAGTCATCGATTCTCTACCAGAAGTTTCTGGTTGATTTCCATCGATTGACAACTTGGTGCGTTTTATATCACCGGTTGTTCAAATAGTCAAGTTAGTCTAGGCTCATTGAGTGCGGAAAAATGGTCTATTATCAGTATGTTGCTCTTCGTAAACAGTGAATTAAAATTAAATAATCCCACGCCGGTGATCGGTGTGGGCTTTTTACCTCCGGGAGTGGTTTTGGCATGAAGGAAAAGAACGAAATAACCCGAGCGGCCGGTGTTATGGGGTTGGCTACCGGTCTGAGCCGGGTTTTTGGGTTGGTGCGGGATGTGGTTGTTGCCCGTCTTTTTGGAGCCGGATTCGGTGCCGATGCCTTTTTCATGGCGTTTACGATACCCAATCTGTTACGCCGATTTTTTGCCGAAGGTTCCCTGACGGCAGCTTTTGTGCCGACGTTTTCCAGTGTTCATCATACCCAGGGTGCGGACGAGGGGAGGCGGGTAGCTAATATTTGCTGGACGTTGTTGTTGCTGGTCATGGCTGCGGTGACTCTGTTCGGTATCTGGGCTTCCCCCTGGATCGTACGTGCGATCGGTTACGGTTTCAGTGCGGTTCCTGGCAAACTGGAGTTGACAAGCTTCCTGAATCGGCTGATGTTTCCCTATATCTTTTTTGTCAGCCTGCTTGCGCTTGCCACGGGCATCCTCAACGTGCTCGGGCATTATTTCTGGCCTTCGGTTTCAGTGGTTCTTTTGAACCTGTCCATGATCGTTTCAGGATATTTTCTGGCGGATTATTTTGATGCGCCGGTGACGGCCCTGGCCATTGGTGTGCTGATCGGCGGATTTTTACAGCTGGCCGTACAGTTTCCGGTGTTGAAACGCCACGGGGTTCGCTTCAGACTCGACTTCAATTTTCGCCACCCGGCGGTTTTGAAGGTTGTGCGGCTGATGTTGCCAGGGTTGCTCGGCGTGGCCATTTACCAGATCAATATTGTGGTGACAAGACTGCTGGCTTCTTTTCTGCCTGAAGGCAGTGTTTCCTATCTGTATTTCGGGCAACGCTTGTTCGAATTTCCGCAGGGGATCTTTGTCGTGTCCCTGGCCCAGGCGGTCCTTCCCGCCATGAGCCGGCAGGTGGCAGCAGGTGATCAAGCCGGCTTCAAGGATTCTCTGCGATTCGCGCTGGTGTTGATCGGATTGATTACGTTGCCGGCCACGGTGGGCCTGGTTCTCTGCTCGCTGCCTGTCTATAGTTTGTTCTTCATGCATGGCGCTTTTGGATATGAGGATGTCTGGCAATCTTCCCTGGTGCTTGCGGCTTATGCGCCCGGATTGCTGTTTGTGGGGATAAGCCGGGTGGTGGTACCGAGTTTTTATGCCATGAACGACACGCGCACGCCGGTTTGGGTGTCGTTCTGGACGCTGTTGGTAAATGCTGGTCTCGGATTGCTGCTTATGAAGCCATTTCAGCATGTAGGGCTGGCTTTGGCGCTGACCCTGGCCTCGGTTTTCAATTGTGCGGTGCTGCTGTTCCTGTTGCGAAAAAGGCTGGGTACCCTGGGGCTCAAGCATGTGGCGATTTCCATGTCGCGCGTCATTCCTGGTACGCTGCTGATGGCAGCCTTCGTCTATGCAGTGGTGCAAGGCGGCAACTGGAATGTGGCCGGCTCGTTCTGGTATAAAGTGATGCTGCTTGCCGTGGCCGTCACAGGAGGGGGCGGGATTTTTTCCGCCGGGTGTATTATGATGCGGGTTCCTGAAGCAAAACAGGCATCCCGCTTCATAAGACGCAAGTTAGGGTGGGTATCCTGAGAAAATAGTCACCGATCCTGTTTTAGGCCGTTTAAAGGGTGTTGATGCTTCTTTTTTCCTATGCCCTGAAGTTTTTTACGAGTATGATGGAAAAAATGTTGACACACGTACCTGCGTTTTGATATTAATTTGCCCCGTCGCAGTTTTGTAGGCACGTAGCTCAGTGGGAGAGCACTACCTTGACACGGTAGGGGTCGGCGGTTCAATCCCGCCCGTGCCTACCATATACTACAAACACCGCGCGTATAGTCGAGGCATCTTCGGATGCCTCTTTTTATTCGCGGAGAAAGTGAGTGGTCATGATTCAGATTGAATTACCAGACGGTTCTATAAAGGAATTTTCTGAAACGACCACCGCTGGCGATGTGGCAGCCGGGATCGGTGCCGGACTGGCCCGCCAGGCAGTGGCGGCGCGATTCAACGATCGCATGGTCGACCTGTTTGCCCCGCTTACCCAGAGTGGCCGTCTTGAAATCATCACTTTGAACTCCCCCCAGGGTCTAGATGTCTATCGCCATACCACGGCTCACCTTATGGCGCATGCGGTCAAGGATATCTATGGCGACAAAGTCCAGGTCACCATCGGCCCTGCCATAGAAAACGGCTTTTACTACGACTTCTTCTGTCAGGATCACACTTTTTCGCCCGAAGATTTTGAAAAAATCGAGAAGCGGATGCAGGAACTTGCCAAGGCCAACCTGCCGATACTTCGCGAAGAAGTTACGAGAGACAGTGCCATTGCTCTGTTTCAGCAACTCGGTGAACACTACAAGGTCGAGTTGATCGAAGATCTGGACGCGCCGACGGTCTCGCTTTATCGTCAGGGCGATTTCGTCGATCTGTGCCGTGGACCGCATCTGCCCTCCACCGGCTTTGTCAAGGCCTTCAAGCTGACCAGCGTCGCTGGTGCGTACTGGCGTGGCAGTGAAAAGAATGCCATGCTGCAGCGTATCTACGCGACGGCCTTTCCTGACAAGAAGGAGCTTCGCTGCTACCTGGAGAAACTCGAGGAAGCCCGCAAGCGCGATCATCGTCGAATCGGCCGTGAGCTGGATCTTTTTTCATTCAATGAAGAGGCCGGGGCTGGCCTGGTGATCTGGCATCCGAAGGGTGCGATGTTGCGAACCCTGCTGGAAGATTTCGAACGTCGCCAGCATCTTCGTCGCGGTTATGATATTGTTATGGGGCCTCAAATTCTCCGTACCGACCTATGGAAAATTTCCGGCCATTTCGACAACTATCGCGAAAATATGTATTTTACCGATGTGGACGGCCAGGGGTATGGTCTCAAACCCATGAACTGCCTCGCCCACATGCTTATTTATAAATCCCGCCAGCGTTCCTATCGGGACTTGCCCCTGCGGTACTTCGAGCTCGGCACGGTTCACCGGCATGAGAAATCCGGGGTTTTGCACGGACTTCTGCGAGTGCGGGGTTTTACTCAGGATGATGCGCATATCCTCTGTACTCCGGACCAACTTGACGGCGAAATCAAAGGAGTCCTCGAATTTGTGCGGGATGTCATGGCTATCTTCGGTTTTGAGTATGAAATCGAAATTTCCACCAGGCCGGAAAAATCCATCGGCAGCGACGAAGACTGGGAGCGTGCCACCACCGCTTTGATGGGTGCGTTGAAAGATCTCAAGTTGCCTCACGAGATTAACGAGGGTGACGGAGCTTTTTACGGACCCAAGATCGACATCAAGCTCAAGGACGCCCTTGACAGAAGATGGCAGTGTGCTACAATCCAATGCGATTTTACCCTGCCTGAGCGATTTGATCTTACCTATATCGGTAAGGATGGAGAAAAACATCGGCCGGTTATGCTGCACCGGGTTATTCTCGGAGCCATTGAGCGTTTCATCGGCGTTTTGATCGAACATTACGCGGGCAATTTTCCTCTGTGGCTCGCGCCGGTCCAGGCTGTGGTGATCAATGTAACGGACAATCAGGCCGAATACGCCCAGAGTGTTGCAAAAGCTTTGCGATCTGCCGGAATCCGTGTACAGTGCGATTTGCGCAACGAAAAGCTTGGCTTCAAGATCCGAGAGGCCCAGGTGGAAAAAATACCGTACATGCTGGTGATCGGGGATAAGGAGTTGGCGGATAAAACCGTGGCACCGCGTTTCCGCACCGGCAAAAACCTGGAACCCATGAGTCCTGAAGACTTTGCAAAATTCGTTCAGGAAGAGTGTGATCAGTATCGTTAGGAGGTGCTACCATAGCTAAGGAGGAAACGCGCGTCAATCGCGCCATTCGAGCCAAGGAAGTCCGTGTCGTCGTCGACGCAGGGGAAATGCTTGGTGTTATGAGCGTCAGCCAGGCTCTGCTTGCAGCGGAAGAGCGAGGGCTCGATCTCGTGGAGGTTTCGCCCAACGCGAACCCGCCTGTCTGCCGCATCATGGATTACGGCAAGTACAAGTACCAGGCGAGCAAGCGTGCCGCAGAGGCCAAGAAGAAGTCTGCGCGTGTCGATATCAAAGAAGTCAAGATGCGACCCAAGACTGAGGATCACGACTTTCAGGTCAAAGTCAGAAACGCCTTGCGGTTTCTTGAGGAGGGCAACAAGGTTAAAGTGACCGTCATGTTCCGTGGTCGAGAGGTCACCCATCCAGAATTCGGCTTCGGGCTGATGAAGCGGGTTGCCGAAGAGGTGGCTGAAGTCGGAGTGGTGGAGATGTCTCCGCGAATGGCGGGGCGTTTCATGACTATGGTAATCGGACCGAAAAAAAAATAGCCTGAATTGCCGGTTGATATAATGACCGGTTGATACCGCGAACATCAATGATCCTCTGACAGGGGCTCTCGGTGTCGCGTCATGATACCAAGGAGAACGTTTCCATGCCCAAGATTAAAACCAACCGTGGAGCCGCCAAGCGTTTCCGCAAGACCGGCACCGGTAAGATTCGTCGCAACAAGGCTTTCACCAGCCACATCCTGACCAAAAAATCGACCAAGCGGAAGCGTGACCTGCGTCAGGGAACGCTCGTAGCCAAGGCCGACCACAAAAATATCAGCTGTCTTATCCCTTATATTTAAGAGCGAGACGGTGGGTCATGTTTAAGTCCGTGAACTGTGGGGAAATGTCTCCCCCTTCAGATCCGGCAGCGGGATTATCCGCTCACCACCACCACGAGGAGTTGTTACATGCCCAGAGTAAAAAGAGGATTCAAAGCGAGACGTCGTCGTAATAAGGTTTTAAAGCTAGCCAAAGGCTATCGCGGCGCACGTAGTAAATTGTTTCGCAGTGCCACCGAGGCGGTTGATCGCGCACTCAACTATGCATTTAGGGATCGCCGTGTTAAAAAACGGGATTTCCGTGCATTGTGGATCGCCCGGATCAACGCTTCGGCGCGTGACAACGGTGTGTCCTACAGCCGGTTAGTTTATGGTCTGAAAAAGGCCGAGATAGCTCTGGACCGTAAGGTCCTGGCGGAACTTGCCGTGACTGATCCGGCTGGCTTTAGCGCCATCGCGGAAAAAGCCAAAGCCCAGCTTCAGTAAGGTGACGGAGATCAGAAAAAAGAGATGAGGCAGGGCCTCATCTCTTTTTTTTTATGCGGTGCGGGATGTTTTATGCCGGACCGCATCTTTGGTTTTCATACGGGACGAACGGAACGGAATATGAGAGAAAAACTTATTGCTATGCTGGAACATGGGCGTGCTGCCTTTGAATCTGCGTCTTCCGCTGCAGCTTTGCAGGAAACCCGGGTTCGTTTTCTGGGAAAAAAAGGCGAGCTGACGGCCATCATGAAAGAGATGGGGAAACTCAGTCCGGAAGAAAGACCGATCCTGGGTGCCCTGGCTAATCAGGTGAAAAGCGATCTTGAAAACCTGTTCGAGGAACGTTCCCGTATGGTTGGCGAGTTGGAAATGGAACAGCGCCTCGCCCAGGAGCGTGTCGACGTCAGTTTGCCGGGACGGCGCATCACCGGCGGAAGCAAGCATCCTGTCACTCTCGTCATCGAGGAAATTACCGATATTTTCGCGGCTCTCGGTTTTGCCGTGGCCGAAGGGCCCGAGATCGAGCAGGATTTTTATAATTTCGAAGCCCTTAACATGCCCAAGGATCATCCGGCACGCGACATGCAGGATACCTTTTATGTCAATGACGATATTGTCTTACGAACACATACGTCCCCCGTTCAGATTCGCACCATGCTCAAGCATGCTCCGCCAGTCCGAATCATTGCTCCCGGTACGGTTTATCGCCGAGACTCCGACCTGACGCATACCCCCATGTTTCATCAGGTGGAGGGCTTTCTCGTTGAGCGCAATATCTCCTTCGGCGACCTCAAGGGGATCCTGACGGCGTTTTTGTCCCAGATTTTCGGGAAAGGACTTGAAGTTCGATTCCGACCCTCGTTCTTCCCCTTTACGGAACCGAGTGCCGAAGTCGATATCCAATGTGTCATGTGCAAAGGTAAAGGCTGCCGGGTCTGTAGAAACTCAGGGTGGTTGGAAATTCTTGGCAGTGGCATGATCGATCCTGAAGTTTTCAAGGCGGTCGGTTACGATCCGGAAGTTTATAGCGGTTTTGCCTTCGGTATGGGTGTGGAGCGGATTGCCATGCTCAAATATGGTGTAAATGACTTGCGGCTGTTTTTTGAAAACGATATCCGCTTTTTGCGCCAGTTTTGACAGGTTAAGACGTTTTCTGTCCGTATTTAAATTTTTCAAAGGATCGCCGTCATGATCGTTACTTATAATTGGCTGAAAGAATTTGTCGATTTTCAATTAAATCCGGATGAACTGGCTCACCGTCTTACCATGGCCGGTCTTGAAGTAGACAGCATGGACCGTATTGGCGATGGATTTGACGGCGTGGTGGTTGCCAGATTGGTTTCTGTTGATAAGCATCCCGATGCCGATAAATTGACTGTGTGCCGAGTCGATTCCGGCACAGATACCGTGCAGGTAGTATGTGGAGCACGCAACCATAAAAGCGGTGACCTGGTCGCCCTGGCAACGGTTGGGACCGTACTCCCTGGCGACTTTAAAATCAAAAAATCCAAAATCCGCGGAATGGAATCATTCGGCATGCTTTGTTCGGAAAAGGAGCTTGGGCTCGCTGACAATTCCGACGGCATCATGATTCTGTCCCCCGATTGTACGTTGGGACAACCTGTCTTCGAAACCCTGGGCCTCAAGGATGTGCGTTACGAAATTGGACTTACCCCCAATCGTCCCGATTGCCTGAGTGTTCTGGGCGTAGCGAGGGAAGTTTCCGCCATTGCCGGACGTCCTCTGAAAATCACCGTGCCCACTTTGCTCGAAGGCGAACAAAAGACCTCGGATCTGACCTCGGTGACCATCGAAGAGCCGGGATTATGCCCGCGCTATGCGGCCCGTTTGATACTTGGCGTCAAGGTCGGTCCGTCGCCGGAATGGCTGGTACGTCGATTGGAATCCGTAGGGCAACGTTCCATTAATAATGTGGTCGACGTGACCAACTTTATTCTTATGGAATTAGGGCAACCACTGCACGCTTTTGATCATCAGCGTCTGCGCGAAGGTCGTATCGTTGTAAAGAGAGCCACCCCGTCGGAAGTGTTTCATACCCTTGACGGCACAGCGCGTTCCCTTGCTGAAAACGATCTGGTGATTTGCGATGGACAGGGGCCTGTCGCCCTGGCCGGCATCATGGGCGGAGAAAATTCAGAGGTTGTCGCCGATACGGTCGACATTCTTCTTGAAAGTGCCTATTTCAATCCTCTGACAATCCGGCGTACCAGTAAACGCCTGGCTTTGCGCACCGAAGCTTCGCATCGATTCGAGCGTGGCGGCGATGTGGAAATGGTGCCCGTGGCGCTGGACAAAGCCGCTGCACTTATCGTTCAGGTTGCAGGCGGGGTGGTTTGTCGACAGAGGATCGACGAGTATCCCAATGTTTTGCATGAACGTAAAATTGCCGTCTCCACCAAGCGTGTAAACGACATACTCGGCCTGAAATTAAGACTGGAAGACATACTTGGACATTTGCGATCGATTGGACTTGATGCGCACCCTGCCGAAGGAGGCGCTGATGAACGGTTGATCGTTGCCATACCGTCTTTTCGCCCTGATCTCGAAAGGGAAATAGATCTGATCGAGGAAGTCGCACGACTTAATGGATACGATCATATCCCTGTTACCATGCCTGCCGGTCGCATGATTTGCCATATTCCTCCGCGTCATCTTAAAGAGATCTCGCGTTTGCGGGATGCCGTGGTCGCCGCCGGATTCCGGGAAATCGTCAATTATTCATTTGTTGCCCCCGGCAGCTGGGATCGCATCTGTCTGGCGGCCGATGACCCGCGCCGCGAACCGGTCAAGATACTGAATCCTCTAACTGAAGAACAATCAGTGATGCGTACCAGTCTTGTGCCGAGTCTGCTCGAAACGGTAGCCCGCAATCTTGCCTACCAGAATCAGGATCTGCGTCTGTTCGAATTGCGCCCCGTGTTTCTGACGAACCCCGGGGAGGTTCTGCCCTTGGAGAAATGGCGACTATGTGCTGTTATGTGTGGACGCCGTGAACCTGAAGGTTGGGCGCAGGTAAACGATAAAATAGATTTTTTTGATCTTAAAGGTGTTGTTGAGCAAGTTCTTGACATGTTCAATATTTCAAAAGTGGTTTGGGATGGCAGTGTCGGCGAGAGCTTTCTGCACCCCGGAAAATCCTGCACCTTGAAACATGGGGAATCCGTGCTCGGGACGCTTGGTGAAGTCCATCCCAAGGTTCTCGCTGCCTTTGAAATCGACCAGCCGGTATTTCTTATCGATCTGGATTTTGAACAACTGCTGTGCGCTGCGGGGGAGGGCGGTACTTTCAAAGCATTGTCACGTTTCCCGCAGGTTGCAAGGGACAGTGCTTTTCTTGTCGATGAAGGATTGGCTTTCAGCGAGGTTTACGCAGTTTTGAATAACGCCTGTGGCAATCTGGTGGAAGATTTCACTCTGTTCGATCTTTATCGTGGCAAGGGCGTGCCCGAGGGTAAAAAGAGTCTGGCAATCAGGGTTCATTACCGCAGTGCGGATCGAACGCTTAAGGATGACGAAATTCAAAAAGCCCATGATAAAATCGTCAAAGCGCTCGTTGCGAGGCTTGGCGTGGAAATCCGGTAGGAACCCCTTGAGGCTAGGAATCTGTCGGGCTATCCATTTTCGGCCCGGATAGTCCGACAGATTCCTAGTTCGGTAGATAAAAAATTGGTCATGGTCTTCTACTTTTGGTCAGGGTCGCTTTGCGGCGAACCCCTGGCGTTGCCGGATTGTTTGAAGTCTTTTCTGGCGCGTAGCAGGTTCCTGCGCTTGCCATGTTAAAAATCGGTTGCTTAGGGAAAGTCCCTGTGATATAAAAAAACGCGTGAATTCAAGTATCTGTGGTTCAAAGGGGGGCGAGGCCATGACTAAGGCTGATCTGGTAGAAAAAGTTTACCTGAAGACCGGATTTTCCAAAAAGGAATCTTCGGATATTGTTGAGATGGTTTTTGATCTTATGAAATCCACTCTGGAAAACGGGGAGAAGATCAAACTTGCCGGATTCGGGAATTTTGTCGTCAAACAAAAGGCCACTCGACGCGGACGCAATCCGCAGACCGGTGCAGAAATTGAAATCAGCTCCCGCAATATCCTGACCTTTAAGCCGAGTCAGGTACTCAAGGCAGCTATTAACGGGCAAGACTGACACCGCCCCGTTCCGGACGCATTATGCAGGTGTCCATTCCTGACAAACTTTATTTTAAAATCGGCGAGGTAGCGCGTCTGACGGGCATTAAGCCCCATGTGCTGCGTTATTGGGAGTCCGAGTTTCGTAATATCCGACCGGTCAAGAGTCAAGGGAAACAGCGACTCTATCGACGGGAGGATATCGAACTCGTTCTGAGCCTGAAAGATATGCTGTACCTGCAGGGGTATACCATTGCAGGCGCCAAAAAGATTTTAGCCAGACAATCTGGTGCTGAATCTGCAGCCTCCTCCGTTGACCCGGAGGAGGCTGTTCGAATGTTGCAGGAAATCCGTCGCGATCTACTGCAGTTGCGGGCCACTCTTGAATAGATGCATATCACCAAGCTTTGCAGGACGGAATTTTTGCTTAGCCATCCTACGAGTTTTTGCGAATGCGTCATTTCATGCCTTCCATATAAATCGAACCCACCTGGTGTCCATTCAAGATACAATGGATGGACACAGTGAAGTTTTCATATGGGAAACGAGCCGTTTCCCAATGAAAACTACCTGAGAGGCGTTTCTTGCTGATCCTGGTAACCAACGACGACGGTGTTCATGCTCCTGGCATTGTGACTTTAGCTGATTCGCTGAAGAGACTGGGGCAGGTCGTGGTGGTCGCCCCCGACAGAGATCGCAGCGCTATCGGGCATGCCCTTACACTCCATGCTCCACTACGTGCCGATGAATTGCGTCCCGGCGTTTTTGCCGTCGACGGCACGCCGACCGATTGCGTCAATCTTGGCATACACGGATTGGTACAATCGGTCCCTGATCTTGTGGTTGCAGGGATTAATCGCGGTGCAAATCTCGGTGACGATATTACCTATTCAGGAACTGTGTGCGCAGCCATGGAAGCGACCTTGATGGGAGTACCGGCTATTGCCGTGTCGCTCGGTGGTGAAATCTTCTCCCCGTCCGAATATAGCAACGCTTCCTTTGCCGCCTTGTATCTCGCCAATAAAGTCATGCAAAAGGGACTGCCTCCAGATACTTTTCTCAATGTAAATGTTCCCTCGGGACCTGTTCGCGGTATGCGTCTGACCCGTCAGGGGCGGAGGCGTTACGGCGACATTGTGGTAGAAAAGATCGATCCTCGCGGGCGCAAATATTATTGGCTCGGTGGTGGAGTGTGCGATTTTGAAGCTGCAGACGGCACCGATTGCCATGCCTTGAATGAAGGGTTTATTTCAGTAACCCCGTTGCACCTTGATTTGACGAATTTTCAGTCTTTTGAAAGTCTGTCTTCCTGGTATGCCGATTACCCGACGCTGTGACAGGTAGTCCTGGTTGGGAGCTTTTGTAGCCGATGCCTATCCCGAAACTATGGATGAGCACAGCGCCGTTTCCGGATGAAAACCAGCATATGGCAGCGGATTTTTTGCACTTGCATTATATGCGGGTCTGTATTTTTAATATTTCTCACAGGAGGGTGGCAGAGGTTCGTCTGGCCCTGTGCCGCAAGGAATACCAAACATGGATTATTCGATAGCCCGGCGGTTGATGGTCGAGCAACAGGTTATTCGGCGGGGGGTGCGCGATGCCCTTGTAATCAACGCCATGATGCGGGTGCCGCGCCATTTATTTGTGGAAGAAGCGCTTCGATCGCAGGCTTATAGCGACTTTCCCCTTCCCATTGGGGAAAAGCAGACCATATCACAACCTTATATGGTGGCCTTCATGACCGAATCTCTGTGTTTAAGTGGCGGCGAGAAGGTGCTTGAGATCGGTACGGGATCGGGTTATCAGGCTGCGGTTTTGAGCCAGATCGTTTCCCGGGTTTATACGGTTGAACGCTTGGCCACACTGGCGCGGCGCGCGCGCCGGGTGCTTGATGAGGTGAGATGTAGAAACGTCAATATCAAGCTTACCGACGGGACTTTCGGGTGGGAGGAAGAAGCTCCTTTCGATGGCATTATCGTTACGGCGGGCAGTCCCGAGATACCGCATCACTACCTGGAGCAGCTTTCCATAGGAGGGCGCCTGGTGATCCCTGTCGGCGGTCGAGGCAGTCAGATACTTAAACGGGTGGTGCGTACCGGACTTGACAAGTTTTCGGAAGAGGATCTTCTTGATTGTCGCTTTGTTCCCTTGATCGGCAAGTGCGGGTGGAGTGAAGAGGAGACTGAAGGATGAGGCTGTTGCGTCGCCTGTATGATTGGGTTCTGCGCTGGGCCAATACTCCGTACGGCGTGCCTGTGTTGTTTCTGCTGGCGTTTGCCGAATCCTCTTTCTTCCCCATTCCTCCCGATGTGCTGCTGGTTGCTCTGGCCCTTGGGGTTCCGACCAGGGCCTTTCGCTATGCAACCGTTGCCTCCATCGGTTCCGTATTAGGCGGGGCTTTGGGATATGGCATAGGTTTAGGGTTTTGGGATATCCTTGGGGACTTTTTTTATAAATATGTCCCCATGTTCAGTGCACAAGGGTTTGCCGAAGTTCAACACCTGTTTTCTACATACGATTTCTGGGTCGTTTTCACCGCAGGTTTCACGCCGATCCCTTACAAAATTTTTACCATCGGTGCCGGCGTATTTCACATAAACTTCGGCATGTTCATGGTGGCATCCTTGCTAAGCCGCAGTTTGAGGTTTTTTCTTATAGCTGCACTTGTTTATTCTTGCGGGCAGCCAGTTCGGTTGTTTATTGAAAAATACTTCAATTATCTTACCTTTGCGTTTATGATTCTTCTCATAGGCGGTTTTTTGCTGGTGTCTCACTTTACATGACCTTCTGCTTTTAGCCGGAACGGATATGTTCTAAGATGCTTGGGTGTCGCATTCACGATCCAACCAGGGGTATACGGACATCTGTCCGCATGCGCGCCGTAGGCAAGGCATGTTGCTTGTTGATTATGCTAGTTTCCCTTTATGGTTGCAGTCCCCCGCGGGGAGTCTACCATACCGTTCAACCTGGGCAGACGTTGTACAGGATCGGGCAGACTTATGGCGTTGACGCCGGCTACCTGGCGCGCGTTAATTCCGTTTCCGATCCTTCCCAGCTCAAGGTGGGCAAACGTCTTCTTATCCCTGGAGCCAGCCGTCGCAGGTATGTGCCTGCAACAGCGACGGTCGCGGGTGAAGCCCGACGCAAACCACCGACGCGTAAACCTGCTTCGCCAGGCTCCACCCCCATAAGTGCCAGGAAAACTACCGTACCCGGTCAGGTGACGGCAACCTCGCCGACCCGTGGCATTTCTACAACCAAAAAAAATGATCCGAAACCCGTCGGTGCCGATTTTATCTGGCCGGTTCATGGTAAACTGGTCAAGCCCTATGGACAACAGGGCTATGGCGGACGTAAGGGTATCGAAATCGAAGTGAAACATGGCCAGAATATTGTCGCGGCGGCAGCAGGGCGCGTGACCTACAGTGACAATGGCATCAATGGATACGGCAATCTCATTATATTAAAACATGCAGACGACTTTTTCACCGTATATGGCTTTAACAAGCAAAACCTTGTGATTACAGGCGCCTATGTCGGCAAGGGGGAGCGTATTGCCCTTAGCGGATCGCCGCCAGGGTATGACGGTTCGCGGTTGCATTTTGAAATCAGGCATGGGAAAAATGCTTTAGACCCTGTGTCCTGTTTGCCCTGATTTGGCGGGTGGGAGGATGAATCCACAATCGCGCCAATTGCCGACAGGTTTGTTCAGATGGTTCGAATGGGGAGGCTTTCAGTGGTTATCAGGCTGCAAGGCTGGTTTGTTGAAGTTGGGCGTATTCTTTGCGAAGATTGGTCGGCTGGACCCGGATAGAAGGGTCTCATTCGGACAGTAACGAGGAGGATGGAATTTTTATGAGCAAGACTCGTAAGCATTATGCAACTGATAATCAGGACGATACGGTTGAGGAAGAAATCGAAACCCTGGATCAGAAAAATGGCGAATTCGATCCCATGGATAATCTGAATGATATGGATGATGCCGAAGAATGCGAAGATGATGAGGTGGACGAGGAAGAAGAGGAAGAAGAGGAAAGCAAAAAAAAGGAAGACGGCCCTTCCGATGACGCCATAAAGATTTACCTCAAAGAAATTCAAAAAACCAAGCTGCTCACAGCTGAGGAAGAACGCATGCTTGCACAGCTTATCTCCCAAGGAGATATGGCTGCCCGGGACAGGATGATCGAGTCCAACCTGCGCCTTGTGGTTAAAATTGCCAAGCGATACATGAACCGCGGATTGCCGTTTCTCGATCTCATCGAGGAAGGGAACATGGGGCTGATCAAGGCAGTTGAGCGGTTTAAGCTGAGTAAGGAATGTCGATTTTCTACATATGCAACCTGGTGGATTCGTCAATCTATTGAGCGGGCCCTGGTGAACCAGAGCCGAACCATTCGTTTACCGGTTCATGTCTCGGACGATATCAATAAATTTATAAAGATCAGTAGAGAATTGATTCATCAGTTCAATCGTGAACCGAAGGTGGAAGAGATCGCAGAATATATGGGCGTCGAACCATCATATATTCGACGACTCATGGTGCTCGTCAAGAAAACCTACTCCATTGAGCATCCCATGGGCGAGAATCGGGATTACAGCCTTATTGATACCATTGAGGACACCAATGCCGACAATCCTTCCGAATTTGTGGATGATATCAATAAATACAATCATGTCTGCAACTGGTTCGCCACACTAAGCGAAAGCGAGCAGGAAATCCTGGTATTGCGGTTCGGCCTGAACGATCAGGAACCACAGACATTGGATACCATAGGACGAAAATTTGGCGTAACCCGGGAACGCATTCGCCAGATAGAGGCCAAAAGTCTTCAAAAACTGCGTAACCTCATGGAAGAGCAGGAAACGGCCCGCTTAGCCTTTATGGAAAAGGACATGAACAACCGATCCTGATATTGTGGAAATGCGTAACCTTGAAAGATGTTGTATGACTGAAAGGATTTTGGACGTGGATGATTTACGTAATGTGATCCGGGATATCCCCGACTTTCCCAAAAAGGGAGTCGTTTTCAAGGATATCACGACTCTGTTGGCAGATGCCAAAAGCTATCATCGCATGGTTGACCTGATCGCTCATCGGTATGTCGGACAAAAGATCGACCAGATCGTAGGAGTCGAAGCGCGGGGCTTTATTCTTGGCGCGGCTCTGGCCTATAAACTGGGAACCGGAATCACTCTGGTGCGCAAACCTGGTAAGCTGCCCTACAAGACTATTCAGAAAACCTATCAACTTGAATACGGCACCGACACCCTGGAGATCCATACTGATGCTTTTAAACCCGGTGACCGAGTGGTCGTAGCAGATGATCTTTTGGCTACCGGAGGCACTGTGGCGGCGGTTGTCGAACTGGTCAAGGAATCCGGTGCGGAAATTGTTGAATGCGCCTTTCTTGCAGAATTGGAATTTCTAAAGGGGCGGGAGCGCTTGCCGACCGACAAGGTTTTTAGTCTGCTTAAATTTTGATGGCGTCGCAAAAAGTCCGTTCTTCTGATGATGGCGACAATAAATACCTTGCCAAGCAATTCAAGGATGGTGTATAAAGCTAGCCCCTCATAGGCCCCGTAGCTCAGATGGATAGAGCGATCGCCTCCTAAGCGATAGGCCGTGCGTTCGAATCGCGCCGGGGCCGCCAATTTTCGCGCAACCTCTTTCGATGTTGAAAGGGGTTGCGTACTGTTAAAAGTCCGGAGCTCGGCATGCCTGAAAACGTCATTGTGTGAAAAATTCCACAACCGGCAAAGATTAATTTCCTTATATATTCCCACTAAATACCCCTTGCAACACCCTCCATTGGTCCTTTTTTCCGACTTTTAATATTTTCATGTGTTTTTGCCAGAGATGTGTAAAAATACCGTTATGTCTATAATCCATAACGCTTGTTGCTCTGGCAATAAAACATAACATATTGAAAATACAAGGTAATGCAAGGGTGATTATAAAATGAGCAGTTTGTTGGAGCCCATGGAGGATAGGGCCTGTTAGGTGTTTTCCACAGGGTTGTCCACTGGTTTTCCACGTGAAGTGTGGAAAAAGACGGAAGGCGCTTGAAGATGCAGGTTTTTTTCCGATTTATGCCGATTGGTTCTTTCGCAACTGGCCTCACAGGTGATGCGGGAATGTCTTGCTCGTGGTGAGAAGCGAGCTAGCTTTCATCCGGAACCGGCCCTTTTCCNNTGATTTCCTTGACCTTGGGAAAAATTCCTCGTTTCCCATATGAAACCGAGTACCCTGTAACCCATAATCTTTCGCACCTTGCTTGTTCTTTGCCGCGTCAGCTACGTTCCGATTTCAGCTGCTTAGCTACGGCTAGGCAGAAGAAATCGCGCCTTACTGACACGTCAAAGCCCTACGCAATCCCTCGAAAGCCTATGGGTTACAGGGTACTAGCTCGTATCCATCCATAGTTTCCGGATGGACACGAGCAAGGTTGCTATTGGCAGGCGCCATGTCAATGAAGGCCCGTGACAATGAAGGGCTTGCTCTTACCAATCCAGAAGCGTGCAGTTTTCATCCACTGTCCGTATCCATCAGCGTAACTGCCATCCTTGCAAATAATTGCTTGCATTGCTTGACGGAATAGGCTAGTAAATTGCTGGCTCTGGCCGGTATGGCGCTGTTCGAGGGCGACCTTTTCCCTTGACAAACCCGGGTCAGGCCTTATACTACCCGCTTACCTGCGGGCTATCACTTTTTTGGAGATGCTGCTTTTGATCATCGAGCTGGATGACATCAAGGAATCGGGTTTGTCCCGGGAGCTGGCTGAATCGTTTGAGCATTTTCCTGCACTGTGCGAACTTCAGGACAGTGGCGACGTGGCTTTCGTTCAACCACTCGATATCCAGGTGACGGCCCGCAAGTTCGAGGGGATGGTTGTTGTCGAAGGCAATGTGGGAACTGCGGTTCGTCTGCAGTGTTGCCGGTGCCTGCAGAGTTTTGAACAGCCCCTTGAGGCTGCCTTTTGCGTAACCTATACGCGTCACTTGCCGGCCATGGAAGACGAAGACCAAGAGGCCGAAATCGAGCTTCAGGCTGAAGATCTCGGAATGCTTGTTTTCGAAGGGGATGAAATCGATCTCACCGAAACTGTTCAGGAACAGGTTGTGATGGCGATGCCTTTCAAACCGCTTTGTCGCGAAGAATGCCGGGGGTTGTGCGCGCAATGCGGGGCGGATCTTAATGCCGGCGATTGCGGGTGTCGCGACCAGGTGCTGAATGGGAAGTTTGCCGCTCTTAAGGATTTTAAGATTAAAAAAACTGATTGATGTATATTTTCGTGTAACCTGTCAAAGTTATTACAAGACACAATTTGTCGGCCTATAAGGTCGCTTGGAAGGAGTTTTAAAAGATGGCAGTACCGAAGAAGAAAACCTCCAAATCGAAGCGTGACATGCGTCGGGCCCATGATTTTCTGACCGCACCGGGAATTTCTACCTGCCCGCAGTGCAAAGAGCCGAAACTGCCTCACCGGGTTTGCGCAAGTTGCGGAAGCTACAAGGGCAAGGACGTCGTTGAAACCGAATAAACTCCATTGAAGGACGTCCGATTGAACGAACGAATAGTTGTTGCCGTCGACGCCATGGGAGGAGATAACGCCCCGGAAGTCGAGGTCGAAGGTGCGGTAGCTGCCGCAAGGCAGTGGGGGATCCCGATCGTTCTGGTCGGGGATCGGTCCCGTCTCGAGGACACACTTTCCAAACATTCCATAGCGGGTCTGGATATTACCATCCAACATGCCAGCGAGATTGTCGGTATGCACGACTCCGCGTCGGATGCGGTTCGGAAAAAAAAGGATTCCTCGATTCGGGTCGCTTTTGATTTGCTGCGGCGCGGCGAAGTGCATGCTGTGGTCAGTGCCGGTAATTCAGGCGCGACCATGGCTGTCGGGATGTTTCTCCTGAAGAGAATCCCCGGCATTGATCGTCCTGCCATAGCGACTATTTTGCCTAACAAGAAGAGCCAGACGGTGTTGCTGGATGGGGGGGCCAACGTCGATTGCAAGCCTGTCCATCTGGCGCAGTTCGGAACCATGGGGGCCGTTTATGCCAAGTTCATGCTTGGCAAGGATCGTCCCAAGGTTGGCGTGCTCTCTAATGGTGAAGAGGAGAGTAAAGGTAACGAACTGGCCCGGGACGCACATAAGCTCCTGAAGCAGTCCACTCTGAATTATGTGGGGTTTGTTGAAGGGCGCGATGTTTTCAGTGGTGACATCGACGTGGTGGTGTGCGATGGTTTTGTCGGCAACGTGGTATTGAAGGTTTCCGAAGGCCTCTCCGAGGCTATCGGGGACATGCTCAGGGGCGAGATCAAGCAGCGGTTCCTGGCCAAACTAGGTTACCTGCTGGCGCGTCCCGCTTTTCGTGCATTCAAGAAAAAGGTGGATTACGCCGAGTATGGCGGCGCGCCGCTTCTCGGGATCCAGGGCACGGGCATGATCTGTCATGGCGGGTCCAACGCGCGGGCTATCAAGAATGCCATTCACATGGCGAGGGAGTCCGTTTCGCTGCGTATCAATGAGCGACTGATCACTCAACTCGGCCTGGAAGGGCATGGGGCGAATGAAAGTGCCGTTGAAGACGGCGTCCGTTAGTTCTTTGATATTCCCCGCTTGGAGTTGTGCAGCATGATAAAACGAACGTGTATCACCGGCACCGGATCCTATCTGCCCGAGAGGGTTCTGACCAATGCCAATCTGGAACAGTTGGTCGATACAACGGATGAATGGATTTGGACCCGTACCGGTATCCGTGAACGTCACATTGCCGCTGACGGAGAGCATACCTCAGACCTTGCCACGCAAGCCGCCCGACGCGCCATGACTATGGCAGGTGTCGCGGCGGATGAAATCGATCTTATCATTGTCGCTACGGTAACCGGGGATTTCAGTTGGCCGGCTACAGCGTGCCTGGTGCAGAACAACTTGCAGGCAAGCCGTGCCTTTGCATTTGACATTTCCGCTGCATGTAGCGGTTTTCTGTATGGTCTGTCCATTGCCGACAGTTATATTCAGGCGGGAACCGCCAGTAAGGTGTTGCTGATTGGCGCCGAGGTGTTCAGCCGGATAGTGGATTGGAAAGATCGGGGTACCTGCATCCTGTTTGGCGACGGCGCTGGTGCCGCCGTGATCGAGGCTGGTGAAGGCGATAGAGGTATGTTGAGTTGCCATCTGCATACGGACGGCAGTTGCTGGCCCCTGTTGTACCAGATGGGGCAAGGTTCGCGTAACCCTGCCGATGCTCCCGCCTCTGAGACCAGCAACCCCTTTGTGCAGATGCAGGGTAATGAAGTTTTCAAGGTAGCAGTAAGGTCCCTGTGCGAGGCAGGGGAAGAAGCCCTTGCCGCTAACGAGCTTACTGCGGATAGCGTGGATCTTCTTATCCCCCACCAGGCCAATCGGCGTATCCTCGAGGCCACTGCCAAACGTTTGGGAGTTCCCCTGGAAAAGGTCATGGTCAATGTAGATCGCGTCGGGAACACTTCAGCCGCTTCCATCCCCATAGCCCTCGACGAAGCACACAGGGGCGGTCGGATCAAACAAGGCGATATTGTGTTGCTTAACGCGTTTGGTGGCGGGTTCACATGGGGCTCCGCCCTTTTTCGGTGGTAAGAACCCTGTCGTAAAGGAGAAGAAGCCTGACATGACTGCTTTCGTATTTCCCGGACAGGGATCTCAATATGCCGGCATGGGCAAAGATCTGGCAGAGAATTTTCCTCTTGCGCGGACGACCTTTGAGGAAGCTAATGACGCCCTCGGGATCGATCTGGCGAAACTTTGTTTCGAAGGGCCTGAGGAAGATCTGAAACTGACGGCCAATACGCAACCTGCCATTGTTGCTGCCAGTATCGCAGCCTTGCGTGTTATGCATGAAGAAACCGGTTTGACACCGCAATTTGTCGCCGGCCATTCGCTTGGCGAATACGCCGCATTGGTGTGCGCAGGTGCCTTCAGCTTTGAGGACGCCGTTCGGACCGTGCGTCAGCGTGGCATCTTCATGCAGGACGCCGTGCCCGTCGGGATCGGTACCATGGCTGCCATCATCGGTCTTGATAGCCAGGTTGTGGACGCGGTCTGCAAAGAGGTCGCCGAGGACGAAATTGTAGCCCCGGCCAATTACAACAGCCCGGGTCAGATTGTCATTGCCGGACATGTTGCAGCGGTTCAACGGGCCATGGATCTTGCCAAGGAACGCGGGGCCAAACGGGCCTTGCCGCTACCTGTAAGCGCACCTTTTCATTGTTTGCTCATGCAACCCGCCGCCAACCAGCTCGAGACCGTGCTTGCTGCCGTGGCGGTTGCCGAGCTGAACTGTCCGGTTGTCAGCAACGTTGATGCTATCGCCAACCGCGATGCGCAAGCGGTGCGCGATCTGCTGGTAAGACAGGTTTATTCCCCCGTGCGTTGGGAAGAGTCCGTTGTTACCATGATAGATGCAGGCGTCGAGCGGTTTGTGGAAATCGGCCCAGGCAAGGTTCTTGCCGGCCTGATCAAGCGTATCGCAAAAGGTGCAGCCATCCAGAATATTGGAACCGTTGCGGATTTAAAGACCTTTTAGCCTGCGCCATGATGAGGAGTGAAATATGTTGAAGGATAAAGTTGCCATCGTTACCGGCGCCTCGCGTGGCATTGGGCGAGCCATTGCCCTCAAAATGGCCGCCTGCGGTGCCAAAGTCGTCGTTTCGGCCCGTAGCACCGAAGCACTTGAAAGCCTCGTCAATGAGATTTGTCAAAAGGGTGGAGAGGCTCTCAGCGTACCTTCGGATATTTCCAGCTCCGCCGATGTGGAACGCTTGTTCGACGCAGCCGTTGAGGCTTTCGGCCGGGTGGATATCCTGGTCAACAACGCCGGCATCACCCGTGACAACCTTCTGGTGCGCATGAAAGACGCCGATTGGGATGCCGTGCTCGATACCAATCTCAAAGGCGCCTTTTTGTGTTCTCGGGCTGCCGCAAAAATCATGAGTAAGCAGCGCGTTGGCCGAATGATCAATATCTCATCCGTGGTCGGTGAAATGGGCAATGCCGGTCAGGCAAATTATTGTGCCAGTAAGGCCGGGCTCATCGGTCTGACAAAATCGGTTGCCCGCGAACTTTCCAAACGGAATGTTACCGTAAATGCGGTTACACCCGGGTTTATCGTCACTGAGATGACAGAGGGGTTAAACGACAAGGTCAAGGAGAATCTGCTCGAGCAGATTCCTCTTGGAAGATTCGGCGAAGCCGATGACATTGTTTCCGCTGTTTTGTTCCTGGCATCGGATCAGGCCGCGTATATCACCGGTCAGGTTCTCGGGGTCAACGGCGGCATGTACATGTAAGAAAGCTTGATTTCGCGAGTATAGTCTTCAGTCCGATTAATTGTCGGTCCGAACAACAACAAGGAGGTGAAGCAGATGGCTTCTATCGAGGAAAGAGTACAACAGATTATCGCTGAGCAGTTGGGTGTAGATGAAGCACAGGTTTCCGGTGATGCTTCTTTCATGGACGACCTGGGTGCCGATTCCCTCGACACCGTAGAACTGGTAATGGCTCTCGAAGAGGAATTCGATATCGAAATTTCCGACGAAGACGCTGAAAAAATTCAGACTGTACAGGATGCCGTTGATTACATCGTGGCCAATTCCTGATCTGACTTGCAGGCACTGAGGGGGAGGATGAGGTAGCGGGTTTTGCGCTTCCTCCCCCTTTTATGATGGATCGAAAGTGATCGGCTGTTGGCAGGGTTATCCGCAGGCGGCACAAAAAAGCCTATTACGGAGGCATAGTTCACCATGCGAAGAGTTGTTGTAACCGGTATCGGTACTATATCGGCCCTGGGTAACGGGGTAGAAAAAAACTGGCAGAGCCTGTTGGCCGGCAAATCGGGTATTGATCGGATTACACGATTCGATTGCTCGACATTTCCGACCCAGATAGCCGGTGAAGTCAAGGACTTCAACGCCGAGGACTATATAGAAAAGAAAGAGATTCGTAAAATGGATCTCTTTATCCAATATGCTCTGGCGGCAGCCGATGAAGCTGTCAACGATGCAAAACTTGTCATTAATGACGAGAATGCCGAGCGTGTTGGCGTTCTGGTTGGTGCCGGCCTTGGAGGTCTGCCCACACTGGAAAAATATCATTCGGCGTTTCTTGAAGGCGGTTACAAAAAAATTTCGCCCTTTTTCATACCCATGTTGATTACCAACCTGGCGCCTGGCCAGATTTCCATGCGGTTTGGTGCAAAGGGACCGAACATATCGTCCGTTTCGGCTTGCGCAACAGGCACTCATTCCATTGGTGACGCCTACCATATCATTCTGCGCGGCGATGCCGACGTCATGATTGCCGGGGGGGCTGAGTCGACGATCACACCACTGGCCGTGGGGGGCTTTAATGTCATGCGTGCGCTTTCGACCCGCAATGACGATCCCCAGGGGGCCAGCCGTCCCTTTGAAAAGAATCGTGACGGTTTTGTCATGGCTGAAGGCGCCGGCATTGTGGTCCTCGAGGATTACGAAACAGCCAAGGCCCGCGGGGCACATATCTATGCCGAGGTCGTTGGTTACGGCCTTACTGCGGATGCTTACCATCTTACCGCTCCGGCTCCCGGTGGCGAAGGTGCGGCTCGCTGCATGGCCATGGCTCTGAAAAATGCGGGGATGCAGCCGGAAGAGTTGACCTATATCAACGCTCACGGTACCTCCACGCCCTTCAACGATCTGTATGAAACCATGGCCATCAAGACGGTATTTAAAGATCACGCCTATAAACTCATGGTCAGCTCTACCAAAAGCATGACCGGACATGCACTGGGTGCGGCAGGTGGACTGGAAGCAGTGTACTCCGTGCTGGCCATTGATCGCGGCGAAATTCCTCCTACGATTAACTACGAAGAGCAGGATGCCGAGTGTGATCTTGATTATGTGCCCAACGAGGCTCGGCGTGTAGCAGTGCACAGTGCCCTGTCCAATTCCTTCGGGTTTGGCGGCACCAATGCCAGTCTGCTGTTCAGAAAGGTTTGAGGTAGTCTGAATGTTCATTATCGCCAGTGACCATGGCGGCCTCGAGCTTAAAGAAAGTATCAAGGCCTATTTGGAGAAACGTGGCATCGAAATACGAGATCTCGGTACCGATAACGGTAATTCAGTTGACTATCCGGACTTCGGGGAGAGGGTCGGAAAAGCCATTTCGACAGGTGAGGCCGACAAAGGCATCCTGATTTGCGGTACCGGGATCGGTATGTCGATCGTGGCCAACAAGTTTCAAGGTGTTCGAGCTGCTTTGATCTGGGACGAATTTACGGCCCGCATGTCCAAAGAGCATAACAATGCCAACATAATTGTTTTGGGCGGGCGCATGCTCACGGAAGAAAAGGCCAATCAGATGGTTGGTTTATGGCTCGACGCCAATTTTGAAGGCGGCCGCCACCAGAAACGGCTCGACAAGATAGCACAGATAGAAGATGATATCAGGGCCGGCCGGCTTTGAGCGGTCCCGATCCAGATGGGCAAGCCGGCGGCTTGCCCATTGCCTTTTTTCCGTTTGAAAATCTCTAAAGTCCATAAAGAATTCATTGCAGGAGGCCCGCAAAAATGTCTCAATCCCTCGCCCAGCTCGATCCCGAAATTGCCGAAGCCATTCGTCTCGAAACCGAGCGTCAGGAATATAATCTCGAATTCATCGCTTCGGAAAACTTTGTATCCGAGTCCGTCATGGAAGCTCAGGGCTCGGTCATGACCAATAAATACGCCGAAGGTTATCCTGCCAAA
The DNA here is from genome assembly GCA_002435955.1 of Pelobacter sp. UBA6093. Classification (GTDB taxonomy): domain Bacteria; phylum Desulfobacterota; class Desulfuromonadia; order Desulfuromonadales; family Syntrophotaleaceae; genus Syntrophotalea. Next base: position 14,449 of record DIWZ01000031.1, on the reverse strand, counting down.
CGCTACTATGGCGGCTGTGAAATGGTTGATATCGCCGAGCGTCTCGCCATCCAGCGGGCCAAGGAACTGTTCGGTGCCGATCATGCCAACGTGCAGCCCCATAGCGGTTCCCAGGCCAACATGGCCGTATATTTCGCCGTGTGCAAGCCTGGTGACACGGTGTTGGGCATGAATCTCGCCCATGGCGGTCATCTTACCCATGGCTCGCCGGTTAACTTCTCCGGCAAACTGTTTAACATCGTATCCTACGGCGTTAAAAAGGAAACCGGTCATATCGACTATGAAGAAGTTGAGCGTTTGGCCCTGGAGCATAAGCCGACCCTGCTGGTTGTCGGCGCAAGCGCCTATTCCAGGACTCTTGATTTCCCGGCATTCCGCAAGATCGCCGATAAGGTCGGGGCCAAGATCATGGTGGACATGGCGCACATTGCCGGTCTTGTAGCCGCCGGCGTTCATCCCAGCCCCGTGCCATACGCCGAATTCGTCACTACGACTACACATAAAACCCTTCGCGGTCCACGCGGTGGCATGATTCTCTGCCGTGAGAAGTTCGCCAAAATCATCGACAGCAACATCTTCCCCGGCATTCAGGGCGGACCTTTGATGCACGTCATCGCCGCCAAGGCTGTAGCTTTCAAAGAGGCTTTGGCCCCTGAGTTCACCACCTATTCCAAGCAGGTGGTGAGCAATGCCAAAGCACTGGCCGATGCCCTTGTCAAACGCGGTCTGAATCTCGTTTCCGGTGGAACCGACAACCATCTGATCCTGGTTGATTTCAGCGGCACCGAAATCACCGGCAAGATGGCGGAAAAAGCCCTTGAAAAGGCCGGGATTACCGTCAACAAGAACTCCGTACCGTTTGAAACCCGTTCGCCGTTCGTGACCAGCGGTATCCGGCTCGGTACTCCCGCAACCACCACGCGAGGACTTAAGGAAGCTGAGATGGAACGTGTTGCCGGGTGGGTCGTGCGCGCTCTGGACAACATGGAAAACGACGTGGAACTGGCCGCCATCAAGGGCGAAGTCTGCGAAATGTGCAAGCAGTTCCCACTGTACGCACATCGACTGAAGTAATGGAACGCCCCTCCTGGGAAGAATATTTTATGGAAATCGCCCGCCTGGTGGCGCGACGCTCGACGTGTCTGCGCCGCCAGGTCGGGGCGGTACTGGTCAAGGACAAGAATATCCTTGCCACCGGGTATAACGGTAGCCCATCGGGATTGCGCCATTGCGGTGAGGTGGGCTGTCTGCGACAGCAGCAGAATGTTCCCTCCGGCGAGCGGCATGAATTGTGCCGCGGCTTGCACGCCGAACAGAATGCCATTATCCAGGCAGCCAAGCATGGTACCAATATCAGCGGCGCCATGCTTTTCTGTACCAACACTCCCTGTGTTATCTGTGCGAAGATGATCATCAATGCCGGCATCCGCCAGGTCGTCTATTTTGACGGTTATCCCGATCGACTGTCCCTCGAGATGCTGGCCGAATCAGGCGTCGATGTCTCGAATCTGGCCGATTTGCTGGCCAGGAAGGAGCTGTCCCCGTCATGAAATGTCCGTTCTGCGGTTTTGCGGATACGCGAGTGATCGATTCGCGCCTCGGCAAGGAGGGCAATAACATCCGGCGCCGTCGCGAATGTACCCAATGCGAAAGGCGCTTCACGACTTTCGAGCGCGTTGAGGAGATGTTGCCGCTGATCGTAAAAAAGGATGGCCGTCGCCAACCTTTCGATCGTACAAAAGTCATCGCCGGTATCCAGCGTGCCTGTGAAAAGCGCCCGGTCTCTATTGCGACCATCGAAAAGATTGTGGATACTCTTGAGCGGCAACTCCAGGAATCCGGAGAGCGTGAAATCGAGTCGAAAATTATCGGTCAGGCCGTCATGGATGCCCTGCATGACCTGGATCAGGTGGCATATGTGCGGTTCGCTTCCGTCTATCGCCAGTTCAAGGATATCAACGAGTTCATGGCCGAGTTGAAGGACATTCTTGCCGAGAGCGGGAATTCAAGGGATAAATGAGGGACTGAGGCCGATCTAAAGTGAATCATCGCAACACGAAGGACACGTTCTTCGTGCCCTTCGTGGTGAAAAAATAACAACAAGTTTTTTCCGGGAAACGGTCTTATTTCTTGCAAGATGTTTTTGAACAATACATGAACCAGGCTCTTGACCTGGCGCGGCGGGGGGAAGGACGCACACGTCCCAATCCAGCGGTGGGTGCGGTTATTGTCAAAGACGGTAAGGTCGTAGGGCGCGGATTCCACCCCAAGGCCGGCCAACCCCATGCAGAAATCTTTGCCTTGCGCGAGGCCGGTGAGCTCGCCTTGGGCGCCGACATGTATGTTACTCTTGAGCCCTGCAGTCATCATGGGCGAACCGGGCCCTGTGCCGATGCCATCATCCAGGCCGGTTTGTCCCGCGTCTACGTCGGTACCACGGATCCCAATCCCCAAGTGGCCGGCGCCGGCATCCGCCGTCTGCGCGATGCCGGAATTCACGTTTTTTGCGGCATCCTTGAAAACCAATGCCGCAGAATTATTGCCCCCTTTGCCAAACATATCCTTACCGGGTTACCTTTCGTAGTGCTGAAAAGCGCCATGACACTCGATGGGAAAACCGCCACCGCTTGCGGGCACTCTCAATGGGTCAGTAACCCTGCCAGCCGTCTGGAAGTACATCGTCTCAGGGACCGTATCGACGGCATCATGGTTGGGATCGGCACCGTTTTACGGGATAACCCCCAGCTTACCACCCGGCTTCCTGAAGGCGGCCGGGATCCTCTGCGCATCGTGGTGGATTCGAACTTGCGCATCCCTGAAGATGCCGCCATGCTGCACCTGACCTCCGCAGCGGGGACGCTTATTGCAACCACCGGTCAAACTTCCGGCGCCAAGATCGAACGACTTCGCGCCTTGGGGGCCGAAGTCCTGGTTCTACCCGCAAGTGACGGACGGGTCGATTTGCATGCGTTGCTCGCGGCACTCGGTAATCGAGGCCTGCAAAGCATCCTGCTTGAAGGAGGTGCCGAACTTAATGGTGCTTTCTGGCGGGCCGGCCTGGTGGATCGCCTGATGATGTTCGTCGCACCCAAAATTGTCGGGGGTGATCAGGGCAAGGGCGTGTTTGCCGGACCTGGAGTTGCCACCATGACTGAGGCTATGGTATTGCAGGATGTCAGAGTGCGACAGTTTGGAGATGATACCCTGATTGAAGGAGAGGTGAAAACGTGTTCACCGGTCTGATCGAAGATCTTGGCACCCTGCGTCGGTTCCAGAAAAACGGCGACAGCGGGCGTATTACGGTTGCGACCGCTTTTCCCATGCAGGAAATCGTCATGGGGGAGAGTATCGCAGTCAATGGCGTTTGTCTGACCGTGGTCGATTTCGGTGGTGGTAGCTTTACGGCCGATGTTTCCCCGGAAAGCCTGGCTCGAACCAATCTGGGCCAGCTGAATACGGGCAGCAGGGTCAATCTGGAGAGGGCCCTGAAACTCTCTGACAGGCTGGGTGGTCACATTGTCAGTGGGCATGTCGATACCCAAGGGGTTGTCACCGAGCGTCGCCAGGATCAGAATGCCGTACGATTTACCATCGAAGTGCCTCAATCCCAGATACGCTATCTTGTGGAAAAAGGCTCTGTGGCCATCGATGGAATCAGTCTGACAGTCAATGCGGTGGCCGAGCAGACCTTCAGCGTGGCGGTCATTCCCCATTCCCTGGCCAAAACCACCCTTCAATGGTGCGAGCCGGGTGTCCGGGTGAATGTAGAAACCGATATTCTTGGTAAATATGTCGAGCGACTGCTGCGTCCGGCCCAATCAACCCCCAAGGAAGGGTCCATCAGTCTGGACTTCCTGGCTAAAAACGGATTCATGTAGTTGTCAGTTGTCAGTTGCGAATCAGGCAGCAACCCCCCTGCGGATTTTTTGACGGACCAATGACAAGCGACCAATGACATAAGTGTTCGCTTTTTCTTGCAGAAAGCCCTTCTTTGGTGCTATTGTCGGCGATTATTAGAAGTAAACGGCCTGGTAGAAGGTGACATCGGTTAGCTGTGAAATGTGCGAGCTGTGTCACGGTGGCGATGGAAAACCTGACAGCGCAAAGGCATATCTCTTTGCGATGTGTTGTGTGAAAAGATGCCAGGCCTACAAGGAGATGTACTATGAGCATGGCTAATATTGAAGCCGCGTTGGAAGATATCCGTCAAGGGCGCATGGTAATCCTTGTCGATGACGAGGATCGCGAAAATGAAGGGGATCTTACCATGGCTGCGGAAATGGTTACCCCCGAGGCGATCAACTTCATGGCCAAGGAAGGGCGAGGGCTGATCTGCCTGTCCCTGACCGAGGAGCGCGCCAATCATCTGCAACTTCCCCTTATGGTCAGTGAAAATTCGTCCGGTTTCGGAACGGCTTTTACCATCTCCATCGAGGCTCGCCAGGGTGTGACTACCGGCATTTCGGCCAAGGATCGGGCAACTACCATCCAGGTTGCTATTGCTGACGAAACCAAGGCGCATGACCTGGCCAGGCCGGGGCATGTTTTTCCCCTGCGTGCCAAAAAAGGCGGCGTGCTGGTTCGGGCCGGTCAGACTGAAGGCTCCGTTGATCTCGCCCGGTTGGCGGGTCTCAAGCCGGCTGGCGTGATTTGCGAGATCATGAACGACGACGGCACCATGTCCCGCATGCCCGAGCTCGAAAAATTTGCCCAGCAGCATGGCTTGCGCATTGTTACTGTGGCCGACCTGGTGCGCTACCGCATGAACAAGGAAACTCTGGTTCGCCGCGAAGCGGAAACCGCACTGCCGACACCTTATGGTGGAGATTTTACGGCCATCGGTTATGAAAATGATGTCGACAAGGCTCAACACCTGGCTCTGATCAAGGGCACTATCGATCCTGACCAACCGGTTTTGGTGAGGGTGCATTCCGAATGCCTGACCGGCGATGTGTTCGGTTCGTTGCGCTGCGATTGCGGTGATCAGCTGCATGCTGCCATGTGCCAGATCGCCAAGGAGGGCTCCGGTGTCATCGTTTACATGCGCCAGGAAGGTCGCGGCATCGGTCTGAACAACAAATTGAAAGCCTATGCACTGCAGGATCAAGGCTGTGATACCGTTGAGGCCAATGAGGTTCTCGGGTTCAAAGACGATCTGCGTGATTACGGTATCGGAGCGCAGATTCTGATTGATCTCGGTGTACGCAAAATCCGCCTGATGACCAATAATCCTAAAAAAATTGTCGGATTGGAAGGCTACGGTCTTGAAGTGGTAGAACGCGTCGCCATCGAGATGCCCGCCACATGCGACAATCTGCGCTATCTTACCACCAAGCGAGAGAAGATGGGGCATCTTCTGGAAAATCTGTAATTAGTTTTTATCCGGGATTCCCTGCTGAAAACCAATTTTGCTGTGCATGGCGGTTTAATCGAGCATTAGTTCTGATGCTGCCGTTTCTGGAGACTTTATGGCCAAGATTATCGAGGGAAAGCTTACTGCCGAGGGGATCAAATTCGGTATAATCGTCAGCCGTTTCAACAGCTTCATTTGCGACCGGTTGGTTGAAGGTGCTTTGGACACTCTGATCCGGCATGGCGCCGCTGATGATGCGATCGACATCGTACGTGTTCCCGGTGCTTTTGAAATTCCAATGGCAGCCAAAAAAGCTGCTGCCAGCGGTCGCTATGATGCTCTGATTTGCCTTGGCGCGGTTATTCGTGGTTCGACTCCGCATTTCGATTATGTCTGCGCCGAGGTATCCAAAGGGATAGCTTCCGTTTCCCTGGACTCGGGACTGCCTGTGGCTTTTGGTGTCATTACTACCGATAGTATCGAACAGGCAATCGAGAGGGCTGGTACCAAAGCAGGTAACAAGGGTGTCGATGCCGCCATGACGGCTATCGAAATGGTCAACCTGTTCAAGGCGATCTGAGGCATTATGGCAAGCGGCATGCGTCGTTCGGGGCGCGAACTGGCAATAAAAATAATCTATAGTTTTGACGGCGTTTCCAATGTAGATGCGCTGCTGGCGTCCTTCTGGAGTAACTTCAGGTTTCGTGATGATGCCCTGGGTGAACCCTTGGAGGACGACAGTCCGGTGGTCGCGACGGCGGTGAAGGAGTTTGCCGAAAATCTGGTCCGCGGGGTAGCTCAGCACCTGGAAAAGATCGACGGCCTGATCGGCGAATATTCAACCAATTGGTCATTGGACCGCATGGCGCGAGTCGATCTGGCGATTCTGCGCATGGCGACCTACGAACTTCTGGGTAATCCGGATGTGCCCGTCAGCGTGATCATCAATGAAGCCGTCGAGATCGGTAAACGTTACGGAACCAAAGATACGCCGGCCTTTGTCAACGGTATCCTTGATAGAATATCCCGGAGCTGTCGGCCCGTCACCACCCCATGATGCGATAAGTTGTCCTTGTCTGGTGCGGTCCGTGTGGATTGTCAGCATTTGCTGAAAGGGTGTAGGCCCGCCGGGTCGATGCTTTGTAATTGAAGATTTCACTTGGAGTAGCTATGAAAGAAATGAACGTTGGTCTTCTGGGATTCGGCACCATCGGGGCCGGGATAATCAGGGTCTTTCAGAACAATACCAAGGTGATGGAACAGAGACTTGGCGTTCGTCTGAATCTTAAACGCGTGGCTGACCTCGATATTACCACCGATCGGGGCGTCAAGGTCGATGCCGGTGTTCTGACAACCGATGCCATGCAGGTGCTGACCGATCCTGAAATCGACGTTATCATCGAATTGATTGGCGGGTATGAGCCTGCGCGCACCTTTGTGCTGAAAGCCATAGAACAAGGCAAGCACGTGGTCACCGCCAACAAGGCACTGCTTGCCAAGCACGGAGAAGAGATCTTTTCGGCAGCCGCGGCCAAAGGGGTCGACGTCATGTTCGAAGCTTCAGTCGGCGGCGGTATTCCGGTCCTGTCCGCGATCAAGGAAAATCTTTGCGCCAACAATTTTCGCTGCGTTTTAGGTATCCTTAACGGCACATGTAACTACATTCTCACCCGTATGACGAATGAAGGTGCTGATTTCGCAAGCGTTCTCAAGGATGCACAGGCCAAGGGATATGCTGAAGCCGACCCGACTTTCGATGTTGAAGGGGTCGACACTGCACACAAACTGGCCATCCTGGTGTCGCTGTGCTTTGGTACCCGAGTCGATTTAAGCGATATTTCCATCGAAGGCATCAGTAAAATTACGCCTCTGGACATTCAGTTCGCCAAGGAATTCGGCTATAAAATCAAACTGCTGGCCATCGGTAAACTTGAAGAAGGCGTGGTCGAAGCCCGTGTTCATCCTACCATGATTCCGGTTAACTATCCCCTTGCGGATGTGGATGGGGTATTTAATGCCGTCCGTCTGGTCGGCGACTTTGTGGGCCCCGTTATGCTGTATGGGCAGGGCGCCGGGATGGATGCAACCGCAAGCGCGGTCATGGGCGATGTCATGGCTATAGCCCGCAATACCCTGGCTGGTGGACATCCCCGTACGCCCGCCATGGGATATCAGCCCGATTGCATCGTGAAGCTGCCGATAAAGCCGATGCGGGACATCGTCAGCCAGTACTATCTGCGCTTCACGGCTCTCGATAAGCCCGGCGTGGTAGCCAAAATTTCCGGCATCCTGGGCCGTTACGGAATCGGCATTGCCTCCATGATCCAGCCTGACCGCAAAAAAAGCGCCGCCGTTCCCATTGTTATCATGACCCACGAAGCCACGGAAGCGGTCATCAATGATGCGCTGGCCGAGATCGATCAACTCGATACCGTTCACGAACCGAGTCTTTTCATTCGTATCGAAAACGAGATGGAATAGTCGCTAGCGGAACTCAGTTTCAACAAAAAAGCGCCCTTTGCGGGGCGCTTTTTTATTTGGGTGGGCTCTGAATTAGTGTCCATCCGGAAACTATGGATGGAGACGGTGTAGTTTTCATATGGGAAACGAGCAATTTTTCCCAAGGTCAAGGAAATCAAGCGCTTGCACGGAGGCGTAGATGTCTACGCCGCACACGCAAGCGTGCGGATTGACGCCGAGATTGGGGAAAAGGGCCGTTTCCGGATGAAAACTAGTCCAACCGCCCCGTCTGGCGCAGGGCCTCGTAAAGCACGATGCCTGCGGCGGTCGACAAGTTGAGACTGCGTACCCGCGGCGAAAAGATGGGGATACGGATGCAGCGTTGCGGATGCCTGGCCAGCAATGCCTCCGGCAGCCCGGCTGTTTCCTTGCCGAACACCAGGAAATCTCCAGGCTGGAAATCCGCCTCCACATGGGAACGCGCGGCTTTTTTCGATGCATACCACCAGCGTGCCTCCGGAAAGGCTTTCTCCAGATCTTCAAGGCTTTCCCAGTATCGTATGTCGATAACCTCCCAGTAATCGAGGCCGGCTCGTTTGAGATATTTGTCATCCAGGGAAAACCCGAGTTTTCCCACCAGATGCAGTACCGTGCCCGTGGCACCGCACAGACGCGCGATATTGCCCGTATTGGGCGGGATTTCAGGTTCGATCAGGACGATATGGAAAGGGTCAGTTGTCATGGGTCCGTTGTTGGTTGTCAGTTGTCAGTTGTCAGTTGTCAGCACTCGGTACTCGGTACTCAGCCCTCAGCCCTCAGCCCTCAGCACTCAGCACTCAGCACTGCAAGACCGCGGGGTCGCGCCCCCGCCCGGCGCCCTACTTTTTGTCCAAGCCAACAAAAAGTAGGCAAAAAATGGCTTCCCCTGCGGGGGGCATGTGGTCGCGAGGGGTGGAGGATTCCATAACGGTGGCGTCGATCCGTCTGCCGCTGGATTCTTGGAGCTGTTTCTCTTGCGCAGGTTGTTTGCTTGAGATAACCGTTGCGCCTCCTGTGAAGCGGGCATCAAGGTGTTGTTGGGTGGAAAGCCTAATCAAAACCTTTAGCAAAACCGGGTTGTCGGTGTGCCCTTACCCAGCAGCGCCGGTGTTGCAAACATCTTCCTTCACCGCTAGCGAACCAGCCCTGGTAGCAAATCACGCGGCCGCAGACGCGCCGTTCCAAGATCGCAGCAAATCCCCGTCGAGCCCTAACGCTTCGCGCCAGTGCTGTCGCGTCAGCCAAAAGGCCATTTCTTTGGATACTTTCTTTGTGGCCTTGCAAAGAAAGTATCACGGCAGCCGGCCGGGACCGGCGAACTTGACGTTAAGATTGTAAGCTTTTGCACCCAGCACTCAGCACTCAGCACTCAGCACTTGCCTTTAACTCTCAGCACTTGCACTAAGCGCCTGGTCGAAGTCGTTTTTGATATCCTCGATATCTTCGATGCCCACCGAAACGCGAATGAAGTCGGGGCTGACCCCTGCCGCCAGAAGGTCCTGCGGCGAGAGTTGCTGGTGGGTGGTGCTGGCCGGGTGGATGACCAGGGTTTTGGCATCGCCGATATTGGCCAGGTGGCTGGCCAGTTTTACGCTGTCGATAAACCGGGCGCCGGCCTCCACGCCGCCTTTGATACCGAAGCCGAGGATAGCGCCCTGGCCGGAGGGCAGATAGCGCAGAGCCTGCTGGTGGCAGGGGTGGCTTTGCAGCCCCGGATAATTGACCCAGGCCACCTGGGGGTGGTTTTCCAGATAAAGAGCCAGTTCCCCGGCATTCTGGCAGTGGCGTGGCATGCGAACATGCAGGGTTTCCAGCCCCTGCAGCAGCAAAAAGCTGTTGAAGGGCGAAATGCAGGCGCCAAGGTCGCGCAGCAGTGTAACGCGCATTTTGTCGATAAAAGCCCGCGCTCCCAGGGCTGCATGATATACCAGACCGTGATAGCTGGGATCTGGCGTGGTGAATTCGGGGAAGCGGCCGTTGCTCCAGTCGAAGCGACCGCTGTCGACAATGGCGCCGCCGAGGCTGTTACCATGGCCGCCGATGAATTTGGTCAGGGAATAGCAGGCTATATCGGCGCCATGCTCGAATGGGCGAAACAATACCGGTGTCGCAACTGTGTTGTCGATGATGAACGGTACCCCAAGGTCGTGCGCCACCTTGGCCAGCGCTTCAAAGTCATCGACGTTGTTTTTAGGATTACCGATGGTTTCGGTAAAGACCGCCTTGGTGTGCTCATCGATGGCATCCCTGACCTGGGCGGGGTTGGCAGTATCGACAAATTTGACCGTAATGCCCATGCGTGGCAGAGTGTGCTTGAAGAGGTTGAACGTGCCACCGTAAAGATAGGTTCCCGATACGATATTGTCGCCGGCCCGGGCCAGGTTGAGTATCGTCATGAAGATAGCCGAAGTGCCCGAGGCCACCACCAGTGCTCCAACGCCCTCATCCATATCAGCAAGGCGTTTTTCCAGCACATCCGTGGTCGGATTCATGATCCGGGTATAGATGTTGCCGGGCTCCTCAAGCGCAAACAGGCGAGCGGCATGCTCCGATGAATTGAAGGCATACGAAGAGGTCTGGTAAATGGGGACAGCTCGCGAACCTGTGGTCGGGTCGGGTACCTGTCCGGCATGCAGCGCTTTGGTGCCGATACGGTAAGAGGACTTATCGGACATAACGGCTCTCCTTGTTAAGGTGATTTGTCAGTGGTCAATGGTCAGTGGTAAAAAGCACGCTGAGCCACGGGCGCGGAAACCAAGCCACGGAACCACTGGCAAATGACAAATGACGAATGACAACGGACAAAAACCAACTGACAACGGACAAAAACCAACTGACAACGGACAAATACCATATCAGAGAGGTATGATGGCAGCAAGCACAGGATTACCGCAGCGGGCAATAAGTATGGACGTGTTTTATATCGAAGCCGTTGTGGCTGAAATGCAGTCGCTGGTTGCCGGTGCGTCGGCAAAGAAAGTTCATCAACCCGATGCCGATTCGCTAATCCTTCGCCTCTGGAACGGACGCCGGGAGTTGTGCCTGCGCATTAACACGGCAGTCGGTGCCAGCGGATTGTATTTTACCGAGCGGGCGTGGATCAATCCCGAGACGCCCATGCGCTTTTGCCAGTTGCTTCGGTCGCGTTTGCGAACCTTGCGTTCGATTCAGCAGTTGCCTGGCGAGCGGATTGTGACTCTGACCTTTGACGGGCAGGATGGTGGTACTTACCGCCTTGTCGCTGAGTTATATGGCCGTCGACCCAATATGATTCTATGTGACGCCGATGGACGGATTGTCGATGTATTACACCGCAGGGAAGAGGTGGCCGATCATCACGCATACCTTAAGGGTGCTTACTGGACCCAGCCGGAAAAAGGTGCGGGATATTCTCTGGACGAAGCTGCCGGATGTTGGTCCTCCGAGATGGCCGGACTTTCTCCCGCTGAGTGGCTGCAACGCAACGTGCGTCCGATGGCGCCCGTGGTGGCACGGGATCTGGCTGCTCGTTTGGAGCGGGGGGAGGCTGCCGAAAACATTCTGACAGATTTTGCACAACACTGGCGACAGCGCGATTATGTTTATCAGATCGGAGAACTGGATGGTTGTCCACGACTGTTGGCCTTCCAGCCCGGTGCCCTCAGGCTTGATTCGGTAAAAACATTTACCTTGGCTTCGGCGGCGGCAGATACCTTTTTTAGCGATTATGCAGCGCCCGGGCGTCATGGAGAGAGAGCGCGGCTGTTGAAAGCGGTCCGGCGCGCCTTGTCCCGCGTCGAAAAGCGCCTTGAACACCTGCACCGCGATAAATTCCTGACGGATGAAACCGAGGGGTTGCAACAAACCGGGCAGTTGCTGATGGCCAATTTGTATCGTGTCCGAAAGGGGATGACGGAGATAGAGGTCGAAAACTTTTATCAGCAAGGTGCCATGGTAAGAATCTCACTTGATCCGTCCCTTTCACCATCTCAAAATGCCGATCGCCTGTTTACCCGATGCAAAAAAATCCGTCGCGGGTATGAGCATATCGAACGCAGGCTTGAGGAAAGTTTTGCCGAAAAACAGTGGTTGGAGGCGGTGCTGCAGGGGATCGGCGAGGCTGAAACACGGGAAGAACTGGCCGTGGTGGAAGAAGAAATGCGCGACTACGGGTTGTTGCCGCGCAACGGTTCAAAGACGCGGCGGCGACCCGCTGCAGGCCGTCCCAAGGTGCGGGAAGGTGTCTCCCCCGGAGGCTTTGTTTTGCAATGGGGAACCAACAATCGTTCCAATGATTACCTGGTCAAGCATGTCTGCAGCTCCGCGGATCTATGGTTCCACGTGCTGGGCCAGCCCGGGTGTCATCTGGTGCTTAAGAATCCCCGACAGGGTCACAACATCCCTGAAGAAGATATTCGCTATGCGGCGAGCCTGGCTGCTGGATATTCCCGCGCCGCAGCGGAAGGATCCGCGGACGTCATGGTCGCCGAAGGACGTGCGGTCCACAAACCCAAAGGGGCGCTCCCCGGTTTGGTGCAGGTAAAAAGCTACCGAACGGTACGCGTGGCACCGCGCCGGGAACCGTAGGCTAGTAGGCTGTCGGACCTTCAGGATGCGTAACGGTTAGTCATTATTTATGCGTTCGCGCAGTTCTTTTCCGACCTTGAAAAACGGCAGTTTTTTGGGTTTGACTTCAATTTCTTCGCCGGTTTTCGGGTTGCGTCCGGTATATGGCTTGTAATCCTTGACAACCAGGCTGCCGAACCCGCGGATTTCAATGCGACCCCCGCTGATCAGGGTTTCCGACATGGTATCCAGAACAATGTTGACGATCTCTTCGGCCTTTTTGTAGGTCAGGCCCTTTTTTTCCGCCAGGGCGTCGATCAACTCCGATTTGTTCATTGCGCATCACCTCCATGGGCGGCGGTAATACATGCCGACAGGTTGCCGTGTAAATCTCTTGTTTCAGGAAAAAGCCTCGATTCGAGGTGCGTTGGCAGGTGGCGGAAGAATGCGAAGCGAGGCTGCACTGAAACCATATCCAGCCAGTGGCCAACTGTCAATAACTGTCGGGAATTTTTACCTATTTCTTTGAATGTTTTGGAAATGTGAGGCTGTAGGGGGAAGATGGCAGCCAGGATGTCAAATGGTTGTAAGGGGGGATAAAACCCACATAACGTGCGTTTCCTGCTCAGACATGTTAATCCAGCGATGGGGGAGGTGGGATTTGAACGAAAGGCTTTCCCCTGCCTCGACCAGAAACGTTTCACCAGCGATGGTCATTTTAAGCCGCCCCTTCAGGACATAGAGCAATTCGTCTCCAGGGTGAAACATGTCGACGTCGCCACTGGAACCGTTGGGTTTTACGACGCAAAACAAACCGGTGAACTGAGGATCCCGTAATCCGGCGGTAAACGACTCGGTCTGCAGGTTGCTATCATCGTCAAACACCGATCGGGATCTTTTGCCAGGTTTTGAATAGACGATTTCATGCGTGGTTTCAATTTCTTCGACAAAATAATTGATGCTTTTGTCGAAAACCGAACCCAGACGCAGGAGGATTTCAACCGAAGGCGTAGTCAGGCCGCGTTCGATGCGGGATATCATGTTGGCGGAGACCTTGGCCCGGTCGGAAACAGCTTGAATGGTCAGGTTGTTTTTCAACCTGATGGCTTTGAGTTTTTTCCCTATCAGGTTTTTTAATTGCAATGCCAGCTCCCTGTTTCAAATACCGGATCAGCGTTGATTTACTGAGAGATGTTGGGGGCAGGGGACACGACCCAGAGCACCTCGGTGGGACCATTCTTGAGATTTCGCCAAAGGTGAGGCAGGGAGGCCTTGAAACTAAGGGAATCGCCACTATCAAGGATGTAGTTATCGCTTTGAATGGTGAATTCGAGCCGGCCGCTCAGGACCATGACGAATTCCTCACCGCTGTGGACCATATGCCCGCCACCGCTTTCGCAACCTTTTTCCAGAATGTCGTGCAAAACGGCGAAGCTTGGGTCCCGCAGTCCTTGGGTCAGGCTGCTGATCTGCTGCTTGTCCTTGTAAAAAAAGATCGGTTCGCCCTGACCTTTTCTGGTGAGGACAACAGTGGAACTCTTTTCCGCCTCTTCGACGAAGTAGCCGATGCTCATGCCAAGAGCCGTCGCCAATTTCATGAGGATTTTTACCGAAGGCACCGTCAGTCCGCGCTCGATGCGGGATACCATGTTGGCTGAAACGCCTGAAAGTTGGGTCAATTCCTGAATCGTCAGCCCTTTGCCGAGGCGTGTTGCTTTCAGCTTTTTCCCTATAAGCTCTTTAATCACAGGTACCCGCCTTACGTTTAAGATGTTCAGGTTTTATCACCGGATTCGGTCTTGTGTCAATAAATTGCATAGGTTTCGACTCGCTAGATAGCGGAATCGGTTGTCAACGCACGGGTCCTATTGTGTTGACAATGCACGCCATGTTCTTAATAATGCTGCAGGTGAGATGTCAGTGCTGAGTGCTGAGTGCTGAGTGCTGAGTACCGAGTACCGAGTACCGAGTACCGAGTACCGAGTGCTGAGTGCTGAGTGCTGAGTGCTGAGTGCTGAGTGCAAAAGCTTAACGTCAAGTTCGCCGGTCCCG
>DIWZ01000021.1:26149-29884 GCA_002435955.1 Pelobacter sp. UBA6093 | reverse complement strand
CGTAGGATGTGCTGAGGAACGAAGCACATCATTCCTGGTTGCCCCGCCTTATCATCCAACCAGCCACATCCCTCCGAATCTCATCGCCAATAACACCAGCGCCGCCAATAGCGACGTGAGCAGCATCAGCCGCACCGCCTCGTCGATATGCCGGGATTCCAGGGGTTCGCCGGTATCGCCGAAATAGGGCATATCAGTCAGCTTGCCCTGGCGGTGAACCGGCCCGCCCAGCTGTACTCCCAGGGCGCCGGCGGTGGCGGCTTCGCTCCAGCCGGAATTGGGGCTGGGATGATTGTGCCAATCGCGCCGGGCGATGCGCCAGCTATGTTGGGGGCGCAGGCCGAGCAGGGCGGCCGCTGCTACCGTGAGCGGCAGGGTCAGGCGCGCCGGCAGGTAGTTGAGCACATCGTCGAGCCGCGCCGAGGCCCAGCCGAACTGCAAATAACGCTCGTTTTTGTAGCCGAAGGTCGAGTCGAGGGTGCTGGCGGCCTTGTAGGCCAGTGCTCCCACCGGGCCGAGCAGCACCGCCCAGAACAGCGGCGCGGTGACGCCGTCCACGGTGTTTTCCGCCACACTTTCCACCGCCGCGCGCACCACCCCGGACTGGTCCAGGGGTGCGGTGTCGCGGCCGACCAGCCAGCCGACGCGCTGACGGGCCAACTCCAGGTTGCCCAGACGCAAAGCGCCAAGTACCTGCCAGGCATGCGCGGCCAGGTCGCGGGCTGCAAAGCAGGTCGATAGCAGCAAGATGCTCAGGGCGTCTCCCGCCCAGGGGTGCAGTCGGTATGCTGCGGTAAGCAGCAGGGCAGCAACGCCTGCCGTGGCGGCGACGACCATCATGGTGGTGACGATACCGGCCAGGCGCGGGTTGGCGATGCGGCTACGCAGCGGCGCTTCCAGGGCCAGGGCCAGCCGGCCCATGCCTTTTACCGGATGCGGCAGGTGGCGCGGGTCGCCCCACAGCAGGTCGAGGCCGATGGCGGCCAGTATCTGCATCTCCAGCGTCATCGCAACCCCATCAGCCGGTAGATGGCAGGGATGTCGAGGCTCTCGCGCACGACGTCGGCCAGTCGCTCGAAGGCCGGTTCCAGGTCGTAACAAGCCTGTACCGTACCGAGGGGCTTGAGGCCCTTGCGCTGCCGCAGCCGATCGATGAACCAGCGGCGGAAACCGTCCGCATCGAACAGACCGTGGAGATAGCTGCCCCACAGCAGGCCGTCGTTGCGGCAGGCGCCCATGGCCTGGCCGTTGTCGCCGATAAGGGCCGGTTGCAGATCGTCGCCGCGACTCTGGCCATGGTGAATTTCGTAACCCGAAACTTTCATGCCGGAGATGCGATGGCGAGCCTCGGTGCGCGTGAGGGTTTTATCCTGCATCAGAATTGTGTTGATGGGGAGCAGGTCGAGGCCGACCAGTTCCGTCCCCGGAGATTCGATGCTGTACGGATCGTTGATGGAGCGACCGAGGATCTGATATCCCCCGCAAATGCCGACGATTTCGCAGCGGCCTGCGGCGGCCAGGTCTTGCAGGCTGCGGTCGAGACCGACGGCGCGCAGAAAGGTCAGATCGCCGATGACGTTTTTGCTGCCCGGCAAAAGGACGGCGTCGGGACGCCCCAGGTCCTGCACGCGACGCACGATGCGCAAGCGGACATCCGGTTCGATGCGCAACGGTTCGACATCGGTAAAATTGGAAATGTGCGGCAGATCGAGGACCACGATATCCACGCCATCCTCGGCGGAGCGCGGGTCGTCGAACAGGCCCGATTTGAAGCCGACGGAATCTTCCTCGGGCAGGCCCAGGTCCTTCAGGTAAGGCACCACGCCCAGTACCGGGCGGCCGGTGTGTCGCAGGGTGTAATCGAGGGCGTCCTTGAGCAAGCTGGCCTGGCCGCGAAACCGGTTGACGACGAATCCGGCGATCTGCGCGCGCTCGGTTTCCGACAGCACCTCCATCGAACCAACAAAAGAGGCGAACACGCCGCCGCGATCGATATCGCCGACCAGCAAGGCCGGAGCGTTGGCATACTGGGCCATTTTCATGTTGACGATGTCATGGGCCTTGAGATTGACCTCGGCAGGGCTGCCCGCGCCTTCCAGCACTATGGCATCGTAGTCGGCCGCCAGCGAGTCGTAGCATTCCTTGACCCGCTCGAAGGCTTCGGTCTTGTAGCGGAAATATTCCATGACTTTCATGTTGCCGACCGGTTTGCCGCAAACTACCACCTGGCTGCCGGTATCGCTGCTCGGCTTGAGCAGGATAGGGTTCATGCGCACATCCGGATCGAGGCGCGCGGCCTGCGCCTGCACCACCTGGGCGCGGCCCATTTCACCACCGTCGCGGGTGACGAAGGAATTCAGCGACATGTTCTGGGCCTTGAAAGGCACCACCCGGTAGCCGTCCTGCAGCATGATGCGGCACATGGCGGCGGCCAGCACGCTTTTGCCGGCGTTGGAACTGGTGCCCTGGAACATGATGGCGGGCGTATGGCGCCGGGTCGTCACCAGGGGTGCCATGAACAGTTCATGACGCAGGGCTTCCACCAGTTGCCGGTTTTCCGCCTCGGTGCGCACCGCGATCCGGAAGTAGCGCTGGTCGAGTCCCTCGAAATTGTCGCAGACTCGGATAGCCAGGCCGCGTTTGAGCAACCGCCCGGCCAGGGTGCGTGCGTCCATGGAGCTGCGGTCGCAGCGTGCCAGCAGAAAATTCGCTTCGCCCGGATAGATCGTCAGGTAGGGGATCTGTTCCAGCTGGAAGCGCAATGCACTGCGCAGTGAACCGATGGCGGCGCGTGACTGTTGTGTGTATTCGGCGTCGAGCAACGCAGTTTCGCCAACCTTCTGGGCGATGGTGTTGACCGACCATGGGGGCTGCAGGGCTTTGACCTTTTGCACGGTAGACGGCGAAGCGACGGCCAGACCCAGGCGCAATCCCGGGATGGCGAAAATTTTGGTCAGGGACAACATCACCACGACGTTGTGCGGGCGGTTGACGGTTAGGCTGTCGAAGTTCTCCACAAAATCAGCAAACGCCTCGTCAACGATAAAGGTCGTGGAGGGGAAGCGGTCTGCCAATTGCCGCAGACGCTGGACATCGAAGGTGCGACCCGTGGGGTTGTTCGGTTGGCCGAGGGGCACCATGGTGGGAGTGTTCGGCAGTTCCTTCAAGGCAGCTTCGAGTTGATCGAAATCGAGGGTAAATCCATTGTCGGCTGTCAGCGGCATGGTGCGCACCGTCAGGCCGGCGACGCGCGCGGCGCTTATGTAATCGACATAGCTCGGCACCGGAATCAGGGCCTGGCGAGCCTGCAGGGCCATGGGCAACAGATAAAACAGTTCGGTGGATCCGTTGCCGATAAGGACCTCATCCTGATTGACGCCATAGCGCCGGCAGGCGGCTTCAACCAGTGCCTGGCTTTCGGGATCGGGGTAATGAACCAGTGAACTGATCACGCCGCTGATACGGGCGCGCAGCCATTCGGGCGGGCCCAACGGGTTGATGTTGGCCGAAAAGTCGAGCAACGCCTCGGGGTTCACCCCGGCGGTCATGGCCAATTGTCGCAGGTGGCCTCCGTGGCGCCAGGTGCCGGATTCCGTCATGAGTTCATATCCTTTTGTTGTTTCTGCCTGCAGCCGGTTCGGACCGGACCTTCATAAACGGTGGCGATATTTCTGTCAGGAAAACCTTTAACGAAATTACCGTTTTCGCAACTCGTAGGATGTGCTGAGGAACGAA
>DIWZ01000021.1:0-26135 GCA_002435955.1 Pelobacter sp. UBA6093 | reverse complement strand
CGCGCCCCCGCCCGGCGCCTTACTTTTTGTCCAAGCCAACAAAAAGTAAGCAAAAAGTGGCTTCCCCTGCGGGGGGCGATGTGGTCGCGAAGGGTGGCGGATTCCACGACGGTGGCGCCGGTCCGTCCTGTCGCTGGAATCCTGCGGCTGTTGCTCCTGCGCGGGTTAGTGAACCAGTATGACCGTTGTTCCTCTTGCGAAACTGGCAGCAAGGTGTTGTTGAGTGGAAAGCGTAAACCAAACCACATCTCAAGCAAATTATGCTTGTCGATGTACCCGAGCCAGCAGCGCCGGTGCCGGGACCGGCGAACTTGAAGTTAAGGTTCTCAGTTTTGAGAACAAATCCTGTCCTTTCGCATTTCGATCCCGATCCCGTTTTGAATTCTTATATCCCTCCAAAAGCCAACGCAGCTGCCACCAGCGCCGGAATGATTTCCGTCAGCTCGCAGGTTGCGCCGAGGGTATCCCCGGTAAATCCACCGATCTTTGCTTTGCTGTAGGCCGCCAGCAGCAGGATGACTGCCAGGCTGGCGGCAGCCGTTACCAGCCCGGCAGCTCCCTGCAGCAGCCACGCGCTTCCGGTGAGCAGGGCGCCGGCCAGCAGTGCCTGGCGGTGGGTCGACCGGAACACGCCGGCCAGGCCGCCGGTGCTGCGGGCATAGGGCAGCGCCGCCAGGCTTACCGTCAGCGCCGTGCGTCCGGCCAGCGGCATGAGCACGATGGTGGCCGGGCGCAAAGGCGCCGGCACGGCGGCCAGGGTGGTAACTTTGAGCAGCAGCAGTGCGCAGATGGCCATGACGCCCATGGGACCGCTGCGACTGTCGCGCATGATTTCCAGCATGCGTTCCCGGCTGCGGGAACTGAAAAAACCGTCGGCCGAATCGGCCAACCCATCCATATGCAGTCCGCCGGAAGAGGCCAGCAGGATCAATACCGTGATGACACTGACCACGGTTTGCGGCAGGAGCATGCCCAGGCCGAGGTCGATAACCGCGGCAGTCATGCCGATCAGCGCACCGACCAGGGGAAACCAGATCAGGCTTCGGCCCAGATCCTGTTCGGTGCCGAGCCAGCGGACTGGCAGCGGCAGCACGGTGAGAAAACCAAGGGCGGCAAGCAGGCTCTTCATGCGTCTGCGTGGCCCTGGCTGACGGCAGCTTCTTCAAAGGTCGCCATTTCGGTGAGAATGCGTTGAGCACCTTCCACCAGGGTCATGGCCAAAGCCGCGCCGGTGCCTTCACCGAGGCGGAAGTCGAGATCCAGCAGCGGCTTCTTGCGCAGCCGTGCAAGGGCCAGCCGGTGCCCCTGTTCCATGCTGTGGTGGGCGGCGATCATGTAGTCCACCGAGGCCGGAGCCAGGGACTGGGCCACCAGTGCGGCGGCGGTACTGATGAAGCCGTCGATGATGACCGGTTTACGCAGGGCCGCGGCCCCGAGAATCAGGCCTGCCAGGCCGCCGATTTCGAATCCCCCGACTTTGGCCAGCACGTCGAGGCCATCGTGGGGATCGGGGCGGTTGATATCCAGGGCCCGCTGAATGACGGACACTTTGTGCCGGCGCTGTCCGTTATCGATGCCGGTGCCGTTACCGGTCGCCTGTTCGGCGCTGGCTCCGGTCAGCAGCGCGACGATGGCGCTGCTCGGGGTGGTGTTGGCGATGCCCATATCACCGGTGCCGAAAAGGTCGGTGTCGGCGGCGAAGGCCTGTGCCACTTCGATGCCGGCTTCCAGACTGCGGATCGCCTGCTCCCGCGTCATGGCCGGACCCATGGCGATATTCGCGGTGCCGGGCGCGATGGTTTTGCACAGAATCTGTCCGCTGTCGGTCAAGGCCGAAAGATCACAGGCCGCACCCATGTTCACAACCTGCACACGGGCTCCGGCGACCCGTGCCAGGGCGTTGATGCCGGCGCCGCCGGCGACGATGTTGGCGACCATCTGACCGGTGACTGCCTGGGGGAAGGCGCTTACCCCTTCGACCGCTACCCCGTGGTCGCCGGCCATGGTCACGATCAGGCGCCGGTTCACCTGCGGTTGCAGGGAGCCGGTGATCCCCGCCAGGTCGACAGCCAGGTCGAGCAGACGCCCGAGGGCCCAGTGCGGCATAGTCAGCCGGTCGAGGCGGTCGATGGCCTGGCCGCGGATGGAGTCATCCTGAGGTTTAATCCGGGCGATGGTCGCATTGAGCAGATTCATGGGAGGTTCTCCTGTTTCAGATGCAATGGCAGGCCGCAGGCTACCAGGGTGACCTGGTCGGCACTGGCGGCGAGTAGTTGGTTGCAGCGTCCCAAAAGATCGCGGAACAATCGGGCTTCGCGATTTTCCGGAACGATGCCCAACCCGACTTCGCCGCTGACAACAATAACCGTGCCGGGATGCCGCTGTACGGCTTCGATCAGGGCCTGGCAGCTTCGATGCACATCCTCTTCAAAGAGGGGTCGATTGTCGCCGGCGGCCTGATACATGAGATTATTGATCCACAGGGTCAGGCAGTCGATCAGCACAGTGGGACTTCCTGTCGCCTGCGTCAGGGCGGCGGGCAGGTCGAGCGGTTCTTCCAGGGTTTGCCAGGCCTGTTCCGAGCGGGCCTGCCGATGTTTGCGAATGCGCTCGGCGATTTCCGCATCGGTCACCGGACAGGTCGCCACATAGGTGCGCGGGCCGGGCAGGGATTCGGCCAGGCCTTGCGCGTAGGCGCTTTTGCCGCTGCGGGCGCCGCCAGTTACCAGAATCATCCTGCTCATGCGATGTTTCCCTGCAGGTGGCTGCGGTCGTTAAGCCGGGTCAACACGCCCCGGTCGCCAAACAGGCGTACTGCGGAGATCGAGGCCGGGTCGATTTCAAACAGCAGATAATGTTTTGCCGGCAGGCCGAGCCACTGGCAGATCAGTGCGCGGATCACGCCGCCGTGCGCAAAGACGGCCACCGGCTCGGTCTGCGCAGCGGCAGTACGGGCGATGCGCTCGGCAGCCCGTTGAATGCGCTGCAGGAATTCAGCGTAAGCCTCGCCTTGCGGGAAGCGGAAGTCCTGCTCCAGGTGCGCCCAGCGATCGACGTCCTCGGGATAATCCCGGGCAATTTCAGCGAAAGACAGCGATTCCCAGCGCCCGAAATCGATTTCACGCAGGTCGTCATCCTGTTGGCACATCACATCGAGACCCGCGTTCGCGACCGTTTCGCGCACCCGCAGCATGGGGCTGCAGAAGGCTTCCCGACAGCCGTCCAGTTCGGTGCAGTGCGCCAGAGCCGTAGCCTGCGCCTGCCCCAGAGGGCTGAGCGGCACATCCCGGCGGCCGACGAACCGGCCTTTCAGGGCTTCACCAGTATCGCCGTGGCGGATGAGAAATACCTGGGCACCGTTCATGCCGCGACCCCCTCCATGAGCCGGCTCAGCAGGGCAAAGGCGGCGTCATGGTCGGTATTCCCTGTAAATTTCTCAATCGTTCCGGGGCGAAACCATTCCATGCCGGAAAAGGCTGAAACCACTGCGCCGACCACGATCAGCCCCGGGCCTTCGGAGCCGTCGGCGTTGGTTTCGACTTCTTCGACAATGGTCGCCAGGGTACCGATGAAACGTTTTTGCCGGCTGGTGGTGCCATCGGTAATAAGGGCCACGGGGGTCGTGGCCGGTCGACCTTGGAGCACCAGGTTCTGCGCCACGGCGGCGAGCACTGTCTTACCCATGAGCAGGATCAGGGTATCGGGGCCCTGGGCCATGCGCCGCCACTGCTCTTCACTCAGACCCGCGCCGTCTTTTTTGTGTATGGTGTACACTCCGAAGGAAGATCCGAATTCCCGGTCGGTGATGGGGATGCCGGCATAGGCCGGAACCGCGGTCACGCAACTGACGCCGGGCACTATTTCGAAGGGGATGCCGGCTTCGCACAGGGCGCGGGCCTCTTCACTGCCTCGCCCGAAAATGATCGGGTCGCCCCCCTTGAGACGTGCTACGCTACGGCCCTGACGCGCCAGGTCGAGCATGAGCCGGGTAATATCCTGCTGGTGGAATTTGTAGTTGCCCTTGCGTTTGCCGACGTCGATCTTTTCAGCATGGGGTGCGTAGCGGCTTACCAGCAGCGGATTGGCGATGGCATCGAACAGCACCACGTCCGACTGGCGCAGGCAGTTCGCGCCTTTGACCGTCAGCAGGCCGGGGTCGCCGGGGCCGGCCCCTATCAGGTAAACCGTGCCGGGAAGTCCGGTTTTTTCCACCTTGCCGCTTTTGGCGGCGGATGGCATGCACAAGCCAGGGGAGCCAGCCGCCGTCGGGGGGGCATCAGGTAACAGGAAATCACCCGCCAGAGGTTGGTCGCCACGCATAACCAGGATACCGGCCGCGCGCGCATCGGCGGTCACCCGGGCATTGATTTCGGAATCGCCGGTGTCCGCGACGACCAGAAATACGCCGTCGAGATCCTCTTGCCTATAGGGATTTTGCCGGGTTTCGACGCGGCCGGGCAGCGGTTCGGTCTTCGATGGACTCGGGGATAAGCCAACCCATCGCAGGTGCGCACCATGGGCGGTCAGCCTGGGGAAAAGCGTTTGGACAAAGGGACCGTTGCCGACCAGCAGACAAAGCCGCCCTTTGATGGATAGATGAATCGGCAGGTGCATGGGTGCCTCTCTCCGCAAAAAAAAATCCCCGAAGCACAGGGCTTCGGGGATAACGTTTTTTATCCGCCTGGTACGATTTGCACACGGCGAATCCTTGTCCGGCCTCAATCCTCGAAGGCCAAAACAGCGCGTGTGCAGGACAGGCAGGTCTTCTGGCTCCCGGGTCATTCTGTCGGCCACGCCTTCCCTTTCATTCCTCCGAAAAGTGGCATCCTGTGGCTTTCGTCACCGGTTACAGCGGCGGGTCCGCGACGGATTCACACCGTCTTCCCTGTTAGGCTCGTAGAGCACCTGTCCTTGATTTGATTGTAGGTAAGAGGTCGAAACCGAAAGGGGCTGTAATCCATTATAGCGAACAACCTGTGGTTTTCCACCTGCATATCTATATTACTTTGTATCAGAAGCCGGAACCTAAGACCATCCCCAAAAGGAGGTATTTGTGATCTCCCCCATCGGAACTCAGGATTTCGGTTCCTGGCGCAGGCGCAGAAGCCAGGCCAGCGGCAGGCTGAATTTGGAGATAGCGGTCAACAGGGCGCCGGTCAACACGATGGCCCACATGACCCCGGCATCCAGGCGATTCTGAAACAGGCCGGTGACCAGAGTAGTGCCCCACAGTAATGTCAGGCCGAGAATCAACTGGACATTCTGACTCATGGCGTGAATGCCCCAGAAATTTTCGGAAATATGCCTCAGATTACCGTGGCGCAGCTTGATTTCGATGAGTTTGAACCAGATTCGCCCCTCGGCGACCTGCGCCGAGCCGTCAAAAATATGATGCAGCAGGTAAAGCACAATAAGCAGGTATTTGCTGAATCCCAGGTTGCCGAAGCAGGTACTGAAAAATGGCGGATAGCAAAGCACCAGCATGATTGCGCCAAGGGCCTGGCCTGTGCCGACCAGGGTCAACCCGCGAATAAGCTTTTGCAATTGAAGGTTTTGGTCGGTAAACCGTTCCAGCTGATCGACAAAGGAGGAAACCTTGATGCTGCTGACAAAGGTGATGCCGGGATAGACATATTTGGTCAATACACCCAGCACCGCGGCGACCTTGTACTCGGTCTGGGCCATGCTGAACATGGTATACAACACCGCCCCCTCGAGGATGCTTTTGCCTATCGTATACATGAAATTACCGGCTTCACCAAACCGGTAAAAGCGGCTGAGGACCAGCGCATGGGCCCACAGGACGGTCTTATGGATGACGTCCCGGATCAACCCGGGGCGCCCGTTCCCGATGGGTGTACCGGACACCGGGGGCGGACCTGGAGGAAAATCATGATTCATGAAGCCGTATCTTTCCCTGCAAGATAGAGACGAACAGACCGACGTCTGTGAGAAAAAGGCGTAACGGCGGTAAAAAGACCGTTACGCCTGGTCGAGAAAGATCCGTACTGTTAAGGGGCGTCGGTATGTACTCCGGCGCCCCGGTCGGATTACATGGTCTTCAGCAGTTGGACGGTCTGCTGTGCAGCCCGTTTCGGATCAACCCCGGTGTCGGCGATACCGGAGATGACCTTGGTCACGTCGTGGTCAACGTCGCCGGCCTTGGCCCAGGTAGCCGGAGCCGCCTTGCTGATGTAGACGGAGTAGGCATGATGCATGGTTCCCGGCCGTTCGCCGATGATATGGAGGATGGCCTTGGGTTTCTTGTCGGTACCTTTGAACAGGATGTCGCCGGCCCGGTAACCGGCACGCACCCGGCCGCTGGTGACCACGATTTTTTCCTTGGCGACGGTCATGCCGGCTTTGGCCAATTGTGCTTCCACTTCCTTCAGGTACGGCATCAGGTGATTCTCGTCCATGATGGCCTTGGCGTTCAGGCCGTCGGAGATGACGATCTGCACGTCGGGAACCTTGCCGCCCCAGGCGGCCCGCATTTTATCGAGAGTCGCCACCGCGGCGTCATCGAGTTCTTCACCGGTGCTGGGATGGGCCACGTAGTCCTCGCGGTCGGCGGATTTGGTCTTCACGCTGACGGCATTGGGGATGGAGTTCACGAAATCAGGGGTCATTTCCGCCCACAGGCTGACCTTGGCATCGTCATACAGGGCGTGAATGCGTTTGTTCAGCGTGGGCTCCAGATCCCAGTTGTTTTTGCCGTGGCCGATGGCCAGGTCGACCCCGCGGTCCTGCACCCGTTTTACAGCTGCCTGACCTTCGGCGTAGATTTCCTTCATCGGCCGGGTGTCACCCTTGGCCAGACGGTACTGGTAGAAGACCCAGATAGGGTCGCCGAAATTTTTGGTCGGCTTGCCGTCCTTGTCGATGACCTGGATTTTCTTGAAGAAGTTCCACATGTCATCGTTGACCTTGAAGCCGAATTTCTCCCGCAGTCGCACATGGTCCTGATAGGCGGTGGTCAGGTAGCTGAGCATCGGGTCGTTCTTGGTCGGCAGGGCCATCAGATAGGGAGGATTGGCCGGAGCGATCTGATCCTGGCACCAGTCGAGATCGTCCAGAGTGACAGGCATATGCAGGGTCGAGCAGATATCCAGACCCAGGGTCAGTCCGTGCAGTTTACCCATGGCAATGTCTTCGAGACAGACGCGTACCAACTGCTCGCGGGTCTTGAAAACTTCGGGGCCGATAAAGCCGGCCACGTCGTTGGTGTGGCACCAGGCGCCCTGGCCGCTTTTTTGGGCGGCCGCCACCTGCTGCTGGAGGGCGCGGGCGAAGCCGTACTTACGCGACTCGTGCACGATCATGTCAAAACCTTTGCCATGACCATTGGTGAAGTCGGCGCCCTGGCCGGTCTCATGGTAGAGGCCGTATTTGCCGGTGCGCATTTTGGCATAATTCATCATTTTTTCGATGGTCAGGTCGAAAGTCTTGTTGGCATCGTCGACCCCGGCCAGGCTCTGGAACCAGATAGCGGTGGAGCCGGGATTGTTCTTTTCGACCGCCGCCTGGACGTCGATATGGGCCAGTACACACCAGGGATTGTATTTGTCGACGCCGAAGGTCTGCATGACGTCGCGCAGGGCCAGTTCGATGCCTTCGACGCTGCTTTCCACACTGTCGACCGGGTTGGTACCGACCACCAGGTCACCAACGGCAAAGGCATAGGCGTTGAATACCTGCCAGACGATGTCTTCGGGATTGTCCGTAGGCGAGTTGGGCTGGATGCGGGCGCTCAGGTAGCCCTTGGCGCCGATTTTGGAACCGGGCAGGGGATTGAAAACCGTCTGGCCGACCTTGATCAATTCGTCGTTGGACATCAGCTTGACCAGGTTGCCGATGATGTCGCTGTGCAGCCCGTTCATGATCCCCTTGATCTGACTTTCGGATTTGGTGAGAACGAAATTCTTCAGCTCGCCCATGGTCCAGTTCTTGATTTTGTTGTACTGGGCCATGTCGGTGGTGCTGGTGATGAGCTTGTACTGGGCATCCAAAAACAAGGGTTTGGCCATCAGGTCCTTGATCTTGGTGTTCGCCAGCAGTTTACGAGCGTTTTCACGGCTGGCGTCATTATCGGCCGCCACGCCGATGGCCTCGTCCCCTTCCTTGAAGACGCTGGCAGCGCCGACCACCTGCTGATAAAGAGTCTGGTCAAATTGACCTTTGGTGCGGGTTACGTAAGCAAATACGTCCTCGCCAGGTTTGACATCGCGGATAACAACCGCACTGGCCAGGCTCGCCACAAAAGTCAGGGCCAGGCCAAACGTGATGCCGTACAGCAGTCTTGCCTTGAATTGCATTTGACACCTCCATTTGTTCGGGTGAACCACAGGGTACATGTTTTTTCAGGTTGCCCTGTGTGTCAGTTCGCGTACACGGATAGAGTAGATCGTGTGACGGAGATGATGCCGAACGCTATTTCCTGGTTTTTTTCGCCTCCTCCCACATGTCGTTGAACGCTTTTTCCGTCTCTTCGCTCATAACCCGCCATAAGGCGACGGTCTTGAAGTAGTCGTCATCCCCCACGTGAAACATGGCTTTTTCGCTGGCGTTGAGCAAATCGCCCACATTGGAGATAACCGGCGATACGCCCTGAGATTTGACTACATCAGCCTGTCGCACGGGATCAAGCATGAAGTTGATCCATTCCTCGGCCAGGGTTTTGGTCATGCCTTTGGCTTCGGCGCTAATGTACCAGCAGTCGATCCAGGCGGTTCCGCCTTCTTTAGGGCTGGCCAGCAGCCATTTGCCGCCCTTGTTGTTTGCCTGGGCCGTGGCAAAGCCCCAATCGGTCGCCAGGGACAATTCGGAGAACTCGTCCGGGTTGGCGGAGCCATCCCACAGGCTCTTGGCGTTTTGAGCCAGGAGATTGAGTTTTTCCTGAATTTTGGCGCGGTCAAGACGCTCGATGTCAAAGATATCCTCATAACCATAGCCAAGAGCCAGGGCGGTAATCCACACATTGACCTTGGGGAAGTTGTTGTTGATGGTGTATTTACCGGCGTAGGCCGGATCCCAGAGAATGTTCCAGCTATCCGGAGCGGGAGTGACTCGTTCGGTATTGTAGGCCAGTCCGTAGGGGCCGCAGTTGTAGGGAACTCCATAACGCTGATCGTTAAAAAAAGGCGTTCTGTCGTTGAGGAAGGTCGGCATCATGTTTTTGAGATTGGGGATATTGTTGATGTCCACCGGTTGAAGGTAGGGGGTTTCGGCATAACTATAGAAGCGTGGCGTCTTGGGCAGCTCGATGGGCGGTGAGATCAGATCCGCCTTCTTGTCTTTTACTGCCAGGAAAAATTCGTCTTGATCCGTGGGATTGGAAATCTTCACCTCGACATCGATTTGATATTTATCCTTGATAAGTTTTTGGAAATCGGCCACATAAGGTTCGGCGTAGCCTTCCCAGCATGTGATACGCAGCGTTTCTTTTTTGGTTTTACCGCACCCTGGGGTCAGAGCCAGGCCGGTGGCGACCAGTCCCAGGATGCCGAAAAGCGCTACCCTCCAAAATGCTTTTTTCATCATGCTTCTCCTGTCGTTTCGGTGCGCGGGGTTCGTAGGTTATCCTGAATCATTGCCTGCAGCATGGGCCGGCATGGGGTGTCGGCCGGTAAAATGTTGATGGCGGGGAGGTTTCCCTCCCCGCCAGTGCCATTTTTGAAGCCCTGAAAGGGTTGTCCTAGAAAGTAAATGTCAGGTTAAGAGCCGCGACCGTTTCGGTGTCGATTGCATCCTTGGCGGCACTGCTGATGGGCGAAGAAAAAATGAAGATCGGGCTGACGGTCAACTGGTCGGTCAGGGCATAATCGAGGCTGGTGCTCAGTTCATAGTTATGCCAACCGGCGTAGTCGCCCACGGTGCCGTCGGCGTGCTGGTTGTAGGAAACCAGGGCACCGAGGTTGAGGGCCGAATTCGGCAGCCACTGGCCAAGATCCAAACTGTGACTGATGTCGAAGCTGTAGAACAGACCCTCTTCTTCTGCCGCGTCCCAGTCCCAGGAGACTTTCAGAGTTGGGGCCAAAAGGGTATTGAGGGTGGCGGTGGCGAACAGTTCGTTGGTGTCTTCCGTGACGCCGAATTCTCGGTTGTCAAGGGAGTACCAGATATCCCCGACGGTCATGGAGATCATGTCGCCCAAATCGAAAGCGTAGGTCAGAATAATGTCTGTCTCGTTGAGTTCCCCGGAATTTTTGGTTGGGCCGCTTGACAGCTGCCAGTTGTGCCAGGTGCTGAGGGTCCAGTTGCCCGCGGTGAGGTCGATGCCGCCCTGGAGGGTCGGACGACCGTCGCTAAGGTCGAAACCGCGCCACAGGTACTTATCCCAGATGCCGACATAGACATCGCCTTCGACCTCGATTTTGGCCTGGGCGGTCGATGTCAGCCCGGCGCACAATACGAACATTGCGAGAACCAACACGCTCCATCGTTTCATTGTCGTTACCTCCATGTTAAGCATGAAAGGTTGATCAACCCCCCGGGGACCATCCCGGAGGGTGTGCAACCACGTGAAAACAGATGAATTATCCGGGTTTTGGCGAAACAAAATCGGTCCACTCAGCAATGCATGTCGAGATACGAACCGTTGGTGATCGAATGACGTTGGCAATACGACTGCCCCTGCCAAAGTTTTGGCTTAGGGGTGTTTCATTCCTTAATGTGTGAAAATTTAATAACTGGCAACCCGGGGGATGTCAGGGGAAACCAAGCGCTTTCGTCACATTGAAAAAGTAACACAGAGTTGGAAGGTTGCAAGGTAGGGTGCCGTTATCCTTAAGGGATAAGCGCAGTTGTGGCGGGGTGAAGAGAGTATGTTGGGCGGAGCAAATGAGAAGATCAGACTTGGACTTCTTTGACCTGCATGGCTGCACCGGGGCGAGTCAGATAGACAAACAGCAGAACGGTACGCCGCATTTCCTGGCCAGGAAGTCGGGAAAAAACACATGCCAGGTGTTGAAGTTTGATTCCCTGACCTTTGATGCTCTCGGTTTCGAGGCGCAGCTGCTCGCGCACGCGTTCCTGCTCGTCGGGCCGCAGATCGACATCGAGAAACGCAGGTGCGTGGGCGGGAGCGACCCGTTCAACTCGGAGAAAGTCCCTGGCCAGGGCTTCCTGCATCGGTTGAAGCTTCGGGGAGGGGCACGCGTGCTGGACAAAATTCCAACATTCCTCGAACAGGGAGCGCTGGGACAGCGGCCTGCGAAATAGCCCCTGATTGCGCCAGTAAATTTCCAGTGCACTTAAGGCTGCCGACAGGCTTGCGTGAAGCATGGTAAGTTGTTCGAGGAATTCCAGCAGACGCCCAGAGTTCCAGGTCAGATCGAGCAGTCGGCTGATGCCGCGCAAATGCTCGAGTTCTTCAAAACTCAGATCGGGGGTGGCAAGAATGCCGTAGGGCGGATGGGGGTCGAAACGCAGGCCAAGGGCGGCGGCATCACGCCGCAACGGTGCGCCAGGCAGCAGTTTCACCGGTTCCAGCTGCAGGTGGTGGGGGCGCAGGGCCATGACCCGGTCGACCGATTGTAGAAAAGAGGCGCTTCCCTGGCCGGGCAGCCCGGCGATCAGATCGAGATGCAGATGGATGTTGCCGGCGCTGCGCAGTTGCAAAACGTTGGCCTCGAGCCTCTCCAGGGAGGTTTCGCGTCCGATGGCTTCCAGGGTTCTAGGCAGCGTCGACTGCACGCCGATCTCGAACTGGAACACATCGTGTGGGACCTGCTCCAGCAGCGACAGGGTAGCGTCGTCCAGCAGATGGGCGCCGATCTCAAAATGAAACCGGCTGACGCGATTGTGCTCCAGAATGAATTGGAAAATGTCGCGGGCCCGCGCTGCATCGTAGTTGAAGGTGCGATCCACCAGTTTGATGCAGGGAACCTCTCGCTGCATCAACCATAGCAGATCGGCTCGGATGCGCGGCATCGAATAGGTACGCACCCGGCTGTCGAGGGCGCTCATGCAGAAAGCGCAACGGTAGGGGCAGCCGCGGCTGGTTTCGAGGTAGACCAGACCTCGCGACAGATCGACCAGGTCGAGGGGGTAGGGCGAGGGGATCGCGTCGAGGTCGGCCAGCAGCGGACCGTCCGGGCCGGTCAGCACGCTCTTGACGTCGCGCCAGCTGAGCCTCGGGATGCCCTCGGGCCGGCAGCCTGACAGCCAGGCATCGAGCAGCGCCCGCAGAGGGAGTTCTCCCTCACCATGCACCAGGGCGGCGATGCCGGGGTGGTGTGCAAACAGTTCCGGGCCGTCGAAGGAGACCTCGGGGCCGCCCAGCACCACGCGCAGGCCGGGTCGGGCCACCGCCAGGGCGTCGGCAAGCTCCAGAGTGGCGGTGCG
The DNA here is from genome assembly GCA_002435955.1 of Pelobacter sp. UBA6093. Lineage (GTDB taxonomy): Bacteria > Desulfobacterota > Desulfuromonadia > Desulfuromonadales > Syntrophotaleaceae > Syntrophotalea. Next base: position 13,790 of record DIWZ01000021.1, on the reverse strand, counting down.
ATTCCACAGATAGACGGAAAATGCCACCACATCGGGCTGCTCCGCCAACAGATCCGCCAGCACCGTTTCTTTGGGTTCGTGAACCGTATACTCACGGATGAGCAAGGTCCGCTCCGCATGGCGGCAATAGGCGGCCAGCAGCGGCAGGGCCAGGCTGGCATGAATGAACTTGCTGTGGAGGGTGGTCAGGATGATGCGCATGGTCGCCAGCATAGCGAAGGATGGTTGCGCTGAAAAGGGTAAAATCGGGCGCTATTCCCTTCCTTGAGGTGCCTGTGCTATGGTAGGAGGCTGTCGGACTATCCATGAGTCGGCTGCAAATTCGGCTATTTGGCCCATATTTCAGCTCCTTTTCGGTCCATAGCTACGCCTGTGAACCTTCAAGTGAGCTGAAAATCTGTTCTCAAATATCCGAATTTTCGCTTCGGCCCGGATAGACCGACGGCCTTCTGGGCGCTCTTAAGTGACTATCGTATCGACAAAAAAGGATTATTTTATAGCATGAAACGCAAAAAGACCATCCTGACCGTGGTGGCGGATGCCTCCGGAGAAGTGTTTGAACATCCCGATCTGCTCATGGTCGGTATGAACGGCTCCCATGCCCGGCCGCCGCGCTCTGAAGAGCTTATTCCCCTGCCGCCGGGCAGCCGTCTTTTTACCATTCCCGATACGCCGCCCATCGGACTGGACGGACACAGCCAGCGCATGGTCACGCTGCGCAAGCTGCCGCGCCATTACGGTGGCGGCAAAGCCCAGGCGGTGTCGGCGTTTTTGACGCCGGGCTATACTCGGACTCTGCTGCCGGCAGCAAGTTATAGTGACAAGCAGGTGCAATTACCCCTGTGGTCCTACACGGCGGTTGGCTGGTGTGTCGAGGAAGAGCGGTTTTATACGGCCGCGGTACGCGTTGATCGCAACACCCAATGGGAACCGGATCATTTCGACGACCGTAAACTCGATCCCCTGGTCAAAAAAATCTTGCGCGAGCATCCCGACAATCGCCTCCTCGAGCAGTTGGCGCGCTGCGCGCTGGATTATCACTGTTTCGCGGCCAAAAACCTGTTTTTTCGCCGCTGGGAGGCTCCGCTGCCGACCTCGCCGGTCTGCAATGCTCACTGTCTGGGTTGCATCTCCTTGCAGGAAGCACCCGAGTGCTGCCCTTCCAGCCAGGAGCGCATCACCTTCGTGCCGACGGTCGAAGAGCTTTGCCAGATCGCCGTACCGCATCTCGAGCAGGCGGAAAATGCCATCGTTTCATTCGGTCAGGGCTGCGAGGGGGATCCGATTCTGCAGGCGGATACCATCTGCGAGGCGGTTCGCGAAATGCGCCGGCGCACCAGGCGCGGTACCATCCATTTCAATTCCAACGCGTCCGATCCCGATGCCGTCGATCGTCTGGCGCAGGCCGGGATCGATTCCATCCGGGTATCGATGAATTCTGTTCAGGAACATTTTTATCAGGCCTACCACCGCCCCTGCGGCTACGGTCTGGAGCAGGTTTACGAGTCGCTGCGGCGGGCCAAAAACCATGGCCTGTTCACCATGATCAATTACCTGGTGTTCCCGGGCTTGAACGACCGACCCGAAGAAGTCGCAGCCCTTGGCGATCTGGTTGAGGAAGCCGGCGTCGATCTGATTCAGATGCGCAACCTGAGTATCGACCCCGCCCTCTACTGGCAGGCCATGGCGATCGAAGGGGAAGGGGTTGGCATGGTGGAGATGCTCACACGCCTTAAACAGCGCATTCCCCGGCTGCAGTACGGCTATTTCAATCGCACACAGGAAAATTTTTTTCCCGAAAATTATCAGACCGACTGGCCGCTGCCGGCCTGACCGGCAAGCTGTGCCCGAATAACGGCGGACTATGCGTATTCTTCGTACTAAATCGTTTTTATCCCTGGTTCTGATCGGCTTTGCCATGGTGGCTCTGCCGTTCAACCTGGCCATGATCAATGCTGAATTCTTCCTGGATCGTCTGGCACGGCGCGGCTCCCAGGCTGTGTATCGCTCGGTAGCGGTGATCCAGGAAAGCCGTAATCTGGTTGAACAATTGCTGGCCCTGGAGCGCCGGGTGCGCCAGTACCAGGTGCTGGAGGCCGGTGAGATGCTGGCCGGTATCGAGGAAAAACACAGGGAGTTCGTGGTGTCCGTTGAACACCTCGGCACCTTGCCTTTGAAGCAGGATCAGCTGCAGCGGTTGCGACGGCTTGCCGAAGGGGAACAGCAACTATATGCCGAGCTGCGCGGCAACGGCCTGCACGCCGGTGACGATAAGGCATTCCTGGCGGGGTTCGACGAGCTCAACAATCTGGCGCGCGGCCTTTACGATGAGAGCCAGGAACTCATCGTCCGCGAGGTCGATGCCCTGCGTTCCTCGACCACCCGCGCTCGTCGAAGGCTGCTCTGGCTGGCTGTGCTGCTGTTGCCGGTGACGGGGTTGTTTGCCACTTTTTTTGCCCAGCGCATTACCAATCCGATCCGGCAGATTAACCGTGGTATCACGCGCCTGGGCGAAGGGAATTTCGATTCCCCCATTGTGGTCCGCGGGCCGGACGATCTGCGTTTTCTCGGCACGCGTCTTGATTGGCTGCGCCAGCGTCTGGATGAAGTGGAAAAGGACAAGAGCAAATTTATTGCGCATGTCTCCCATGAGCTAAAGACACCCTTGGCCTCCATCCGCGAAGGGACGGAATTGTTGGTTGAGGAAGGGGTCGGCCCCCTCAACGATCAACAACGGGAGATTGCCTGGATCCTTCGCAAAAATGGTGTGCAGCTGCACAAACTTATCGATAACCTGCTCGGTTTCAGCCGTATGCAGGCCAAAATATCGCCGTTTTGCGGTACCCATGTCGAATTTTCACGCCTGATCGAAGGAATTGTTGCTTCCCAGAGGCCCGCTATACTCAAGAAAAATCTGGATCTCAAGCTCGATTTAGCGGAAATGATGTTTTATGGCGACCGTGAGCGGTTGCGCAATGTGGTGGATAATTTGCTTTCCAATGCTGTAAAGTATACGCCGGTTGGAGGGACCATCCGGCTTACCCTCTGTCGGCAGGACGACTATGTGCTGCTTGAAGTGGCAGACTCGGGGCCGGGGATCCCGGAAAACGAGCGGCAGAAAATTTTTAAACCTTTTTACCAGGGATCGGCGCCGATGGTCGGACCTGTGCAGGGGACGGGGATAGGTCTGTCCATTGTGCAGGAATATGTACGAGATCATGGCGCCAGCATCGAGGTGCTGGATAGCCCACTGGGCGGAGCCTGCTTCAGGGTGAGGCTGCCACTGGTGGCTAGGGAGGAAACGGCATGATGCCTGGACGCAGAATGGGAGTGGTGATTGGGTTGCTATGCATGGGACTGTCGGTCACCGGCTGCAGCAGCGTTTCGCGGGGGGTCTTGCCACAGTCGCCGATGAAGGAGGGGATGCAGGCCGACACGGTGCTCAACTACTATGGCAGGGCCCGTACCTTGCCTGCTGCAGCCGTCAGCACGGAGATTGCACGGTTGCGCAAGGACTATCGCCGCCAGCCGGGCGAAGAAACCCTTTTTCAACTGGTGGCGTTGGTTTTACAGCCCGGCCGTCCCCTTGCCGATCGACAACTGGCATCCGATTTGCTGAAGGAGTTCCGCCAGCGCGACAAGGGGGCTCCGACGTTGATGGCCCTGGTCACGCTGCTGGAATACCAGGTGAACGAGCAGTTGCGGATTGCTTCAGAGCGCGACAAGGCCCGACAGCAGGCCCAGGAGCTGGAAGCAACCACCCGGAATCTGCAGGATAAGCTGCGGGCTCTGGAGAATATTGAAAAAATTCTGCGCCAGAGGGAAAAATAGCTAATGGCCTCTGGCGGCAACTTAAGGACATCGATGGAAACGAACAAACAGCGCCTGTTGTTGGTAGATGACGACACCGATCTGCTGCGATTATTGTCCATTCGCCTGTGTGGTGCGGGATACGATATCAACGTTGCGGAAAGCGGCGAAGAGGCACTGGCCAAGATCCCTGCCGTGCGCCCTCACCTGGTGATTACCGATCTGCGTATGGAAGGGATGGACGGTATGGCCCTGTTCGATGCCATCCGAACCCGTCAGGCGTCGCTGCCGGTCATTATCCTTACCGCTCATGGATCTATCCCCGACGCCGTCGAGGCGACCCGGCGAGGGGTGTTCAGCTTTCTTACCAAGCCCTTGGACAGTAAAGCCCTGCTGGAGGAAGTCCAACGTGCGCTGCGTACTTCGGGGGGGGGCGCCGAGCAGGAAACCCCGGACGAGGAGTTCTGGCGCTGCGAAATCATCACGAAAAGCCCTCTGATGGAAGAACTGCTGACCAAGGCCCGACTTGCCGCCGAGAGTGATGCCGCCGTGCTGATCCGGGGGGAGAGCGGTACCGGCAAGGAACTGATCGCGCGCGCCATTCACCGGGCCAGTGCCCGCGCCGAGCAACCGTTTGTCGCCGTCAACTGCGGGGCCATCCCCGATACCCTGCTGGAATCGGAACTGTTCGGCCATGCAAAGGGGGCGTTTACCGGTGCTCTGAAGGATTATCCCGGCCTGTTCCGTTCGGCCGCGGGAGGCACCCTGTTTCTCGACGAGATCGGCGACATGCCCCTGCCTTTGCAGGTCAAACTGCTGCGCGTGCTGCAGGAAAAGCAGATGCGGCCGGTTGGATCGGTAACCACCTGCGCCGTCGATGTGCGTATTATTTCCGCAACGCATCGTCACCTCGAAGAAGAAATCACCGCCGAGAGGTTTCGGGAAGATCTCTATTATCGCCTCAACGTCGTGTCCCTCGATTTGCCGAGTCTGGCCGAACGGCGCGAAGATATTCCCCTGCTGGCCAGTCATTTTCTGCAAAAAATCGCGGAGCGCAATGGCAAAAAAGTCACAGGCTTTGCGCCGGAAGCCATGGAAGCACTGCTGTCGGCCTCCTGGCCGGGCAATGTGCGGCAACTGATCAACGTGGTTGAGCAGGGCTTGGCTCTGTCCACCACCTCGCTCATTTCGGCTTCGCTGGTGACAGACGCCATCCATGAAAACGTCGAACGGATTCCACCCTTCAGTGAAGCGCGCCGTCAGTTCGAACAGGACTACCTGGTGCGGCTGATGCAGCTCACCCATGGCAATGTCGCCCATGCAGCGCGTCTGGCTGGTCGTAATCGCACTGAATTTTATAAACTATTGGGGCGCCATCACATCGTTCCGACTCTGTTTAAAAACGGTTGAGCGCTTGTCTCCGAAAAGAGACAAGCGGTGTTTTGCGAAAAGTCGTGTTCCTGCGATCTTTTCCCCCCTTCACGCGAAGATGGATCCTCTTTTCTAATATCAGTGTTGCCGAATGGCGACAAAACAGCCCTTTCGTTTTCATGATATTTTTTCCAAATCTCCGAATACAGCTATTGTAAGGGGCTTTGCAAAAATTGGTGCGGGCTTTGCTCATGCATAGCATCAATTTTGAAAAGTTCCCTGATGCCAGGGAAAGTATGCGGCACAATTGATGGTCGTCATACTTAAATTCGTAGAGAGGCAGGTAAAGATGAATGGATTTAAACGGGTAATGCTGCTGATGGTTTGCGGTGGCCTCATGGCCCTGGCCGCGTTGGCGGGGCAGATCGGTTACGGCGATAATTACGGCCAGGCAACGTTGCGCAGCGATACCAAAGACGCATCGGCGGCCGATCGGGTTTTGGCGTCTGACCGGACTGCGGCCAGTTTGGATCGGCCCGCGACGGAGAAGTTATGAACAGGCCGGCAGCCAGGAACGGGAGGCCAGTGCGCCACGATCGGGAGGCAGGGGCGCTGTTGACGTCGACCGGGGTGATCCGTTGGCTCGATCGGCAGCTTTGCGTATCCGCGTTTGGCGCGGGACGGCAAATCTTGACCCGGTTGGTACCGATGATGGTGCTGGTGGTGCTGCTTGGGGCGACTGTCTCCACGGCCCGTGGCGCTTATATTACCGATCAGATCCCGGTAACTTTAAGGCGTGGCCCCGGCACCGAATATCGCATACTCAAAAATTTGACCAGCACCGCCAGAATCGAAATCCTCGAAGATGGCGAGCCTTATGTTAAAGTGCGCACCGCAGATGGAACCGAAGGTTATCTCCTTAAACAGTATGTTACGACTCAGCAGCCCCACGCACTTGTTGCCGAGAGTCTGCAACGCGAACAAGCCGTATTACGCAAAAAACTGGACGAATTGACCGAACAGAACAATATATTGAAAAATGCCGAGGCTGAGCTGCAAAAAGTCACAGGGCACTACGAGCGGCTGCAGAAAGGGGCCCAGAACGTGACCGAAACCATGGCCGAGCGCGATCGTTTACGACAGGAGACCGAAGCGAATCTGCAAAAAATCGCCGCTCTCGAAAAAGAAAACCATTACCTGTGGCGCAACAATATCCTGCGCTGGTTTTTTGCCGGCGCCGGTGTGCTGTGCCTCGGCTGGCTGCTCGGTCGCCGGCCCTCGCGAAGAACCCGTTCATTCTGACCGCCGGCAGGATAACCTTTCATGGTTTTCCAGCCTTGTCCTGTGCCCGACGTCATGCTAATAATGCGGCATACCTAAACGCCGCAAGGCGGCACAAACCGGGATCATCTCAGTATGGAGGTCGGTATGCTCGATTTGGTGATAGACGGCGAAAAATGCACCCGCTGTGAACAGTGTGTCCGGGATTGCCCGTTAGCCGTCCTGGTCATGGACCAGGGCGTGCCCTACGTTGGCGAGGACAAAGAAGAAAAATGCATCGAGTGCCAGCACTGCCTGGCGGTTTGTCCCACCGGTGCCCTCGGTATTTTCGGTCTCAAGCCGGAGGACAGCCTGCCCCTTGCCGGGTACCTGCCCGCACCGGTCGAGATGGAGACCTTGATCAAGGGCCGTCGTTCCATCCGGCGCTTCCAGCGTGAGCCGGTCGACTCCGCCACCATCGAGAAGCTGCTTAAAATCGCGACCCACGCCCCCACCGGCGTCAATGCGCGCAAGGTGCTGTTCACGGTGATCGAAGACCAGCAGACCATGGAGCAGGTCAAGCACGCAACCATGGAAGGAATTCGCAAGGCCGTGCAGGAGGAAAGCCTGCCCAAGGGCAAGGAATTTTACGGCGGCATTCTCAGAGCCTGGGACAAAGGTGCGGATATCCTGTTCCGCAAGGCGCCGCATCTGCTGATCGTATCCGTCGATGCCAAGGCGCCGGCCCCGATGGCCGACGGCTTCATCGCCATGACCACTTTCGAGATGATGGCTGCGACCCTGGGCCTTGGCACCCTGTGGGACGGTCTGGCCAAATGGGCCATGGTCGATCTGAATACCGAGTTGCGTGTCCAACTCGGTATTCCTGAATCCCATGAGCTCGTTTATGTGATGCTGTTCGGAAAGCCGGCGGTGACCTATCACCGTACCGTGCAACGCGACGCGGATCTTAAACTCAACCGCGTGGTCTGGGACAAGTAACAGGTAGAATGCTGATATGATAAAGGCCCCGCCAACCGGCGGGGCGCAAATTCCCGCCAAGCTATCCACTAATTTTTATTTCAAAACCGACAAACGTTCTTGAGTCAATATCATCCACCTCCCCCTGCGTCAGCAGGTCCGCTCGAACTCCTTGGATGTGATCATTGGCGCAGCACAGTCACTTCGATAGATCCTTGGCAGCGCTGTAGCTACCGAACAGGTTGCCATAGAAGGGCAGATGCTCTGCCATGATCTGGACCAAATCCGCATCCGTCACGTTACGCCAGTCTCCCTGCAATTCGCACCCACAGCTACCCACGTGATCGGCACAATCCCGGCCTGCGCCATTCGTGCCACCGCCACTTCCTGCGCCAGTTTGTTCCAATTGCCTGAGTCCGTGTTCCCCAAAGCCAACTATCATCACTATTGGATATCCTCCATTCCAAGACTGGAGCCCCCATAAAAAGCGCGGTGCGTTATCATTCCGTACAGCCTTGTCCTGGGGCTGGCATAGCGCTTGTCGCCCTAACTGAACTCCCATCGACTCTGCAAAAGCAACCTGGGGAAGACGAAGGAATGGTATGATGTCACTTATGCAAACTCTGAGGCGTGGGCCAAGCGAGCGGGTGGGCCATGGCGCTCTATGAAGCATGGAAAAAGCAACGTGACGGCCTGACAAGCGGTTTCTTTCCAGAAAGGAGAACCAAATGGACAGACTTAACTTCTCAATCGTTATCGATGCACCGAAGGAAAAGGTCTGGAACACCATGTTCGAGGATGAGACCTATCGGATCTGGACGGAAGCATTTTGCCAGGGATCTCACTACCTCGGCGACTGGAGCGAAGGGAGCAAGATTCTCTTCCTTGCCCCTGACGAGTCCGGCGAGATGTCGGGGATGGTGAGCCGCATCAAGGAAAACAGACCGTACGAATATGTCTCGATCGAGCACATCGGCATCGTGCAGGGCGGAAAAGAAGATACTTCGAGCGATGAGGTAAGTAGTTGGGCCGGTGCTCAGGAGAATTACACCTTCAGAGATCTTGGCGATAGAACCGAAGTGCTCGTCGAGATGGACACCAACGAGGAATATCGGGAGATGTTCCAGAGCACCTGGCCGAAGGCACTGGATAAACTCAAGGAAGCGGCAGAAAAATAAGGCTGTGATTCAAACAGGAATACACAGGATTATCCTGCCTTTTCCGCGGCATCCGCGTTCCAATGCCTTTGGATTCAGCTTCGAAAAAGTCGCTGAAATCCGCAGATGATCAAAGTTTTTTCTTTGCTGGAGCGCGGTGCATAACCAGATTCGTCCATGCGCGCCCGTTAAGGCGGCGCCGGAACCAGGACCAGGTCGAATGTCGCTTCGGATGCCTCTTTCTTCGGATAGTGCTGGGTGATCAGGGTCTTGTATCCAGGAGCCTCCACTCGGATGTGGATATGCGGCGGCCGAAACGAATAGCGGGGAGGCCGGTCGGTTTGGAGTTGGTACTGTCCAGAGGTATCGGCAACCAGCGTTGCACGGTAGGCGTCGGCGTATTCCCCATCCGGTCCGGCTTGCCATACCTCGATCCGCGCTTCGGGAATGACGCCGCAATCGACCGACGAGCGGACGGTTCCCTTGAGGACATAACCTCTGCCGAGGACGGAGCGTGTCGGGGCATCAGGTTTGTAAAACGGCCCCAAGGCATCCGGTTTGGTCGGGGGGCAATGCGTTGAGCCCTCCGCATGGCCACCGACCAATGCCACGAACAGCAAAACTGCAAGGAGCGATTTCATTTTCTGCCTCCTCTTTATCGTATCCAGAACATATTCAGTATAAGCTTTTGGACGAGGGGAGGGAGAGGAATACCGATGACAAACGAAAAGACTGAAGGATACGAGCTGCGGCTGGAGCGTCTCACATCGTCATACGCGGCCCGAACGGCGAAAGTCCGACTGCGTCGGCGTTTTCCTGGAAGCGGTGCCGGAGCGGCGGCTGGTGTTCACCAAAGCCTTTACCCCGGGCTGAATCCCAGCCCGCCAACCCGCGGTCGTGCCCTTCATGACCACGATCCTCGAAATGTCCGATGGAGGCGGCAAGACCCGCTATGTCGTGCGCGCCCTGCACTGGACCGAAGAGGCGCGGAAACAGCATGAGCAGTTGGGCTTCCATGAAAGCTGGGGACATACGACCGGCCAGCTCGAAGCCCTCGCCCGGACGCTCTGAACCGGCCGCCGATGCTAAAGGACGACTTCCTGTTGACGTCGCGCATCTGCATGGGAAGGAAGAGCACGTCGTCGCAACACTGTTCTTGCTCTGGATACTCTTGTCGAAATGCCAACCAAAAATTGACTCGCAGCTGGCAGTGAGCGGATCGTCCGAAAGGTCCGGAAGAATCTTGGAGTGCGAGGGATTAAACATTAGAAAGTTTGACAAATACGGTTCTTTACTCGTATTTATGAGTGTCTTTTTGGATTGCAATTTGGAGGGGATATGTCGGGGAAGAACCGAGGCCATACCAAATGAACAGAGCCGCCATGCCGGAGCAGATCCGGTTGGCGGTTTTTTTGTGCCGGCAGGTGTTGGGTGTGATGGGGTGGTGGGTCTCATTGGAAACAAGGCCTGCGACTGGTGATGCCTATGTTCTCCGAGAATCGCAAGCCATCTATGAGGTCAATTTGGACCCCGAAAATCGAGCTATAGCACCAATTGAAATAGCAATTTTGTGATGTTTTATTTTAATTATCAATGGGTTGGCTTCGACCCCAAGTAACACAGCGGTTTGCCCCTTTTTTATTGGCCATTTTGGAGATCAAAAAGGAGCTATGGCAACTCGAGAGCATCGAGAGGACTGGTCACGGCATGGATGTGTTTGTCCATGACATGGGTGTAAATTTCGGTGGTCTTAACGTCGGCATGCCCCATCAGTTCTTGAACCACTCGGATATTGACGCCGTTTTCGAGCAAGTGGGTCGCGAAGGAGTGGCGGAAGGTATGGCATCCGACCCGTTTGATAATCCCGGCGCGCTTCACCGCTGTTTTGACGGCCTTCTGCAGGCCGGATTCCAGCACATGGTGTCGGCGTACTTCGCCGGAGCGGGGATCGGTACTTCGTTCTCTGCTCGGAAAAAGATATTGCCAGCCGAATTCCTTGGCTGCCTTAGGATACTTTTTAGCCAAGGCATGGGGCAGAAAAACCGATCCATATCCGTTAGCCAGGTCCTGTTCATGCAGTAGTCTGACTTTCTCCGCTTGCCTGTTCAGGGCGGCTTTTATAGCAGCGGGGAAGATGGTGGTTCGATCCTTGCCGCCTTTGCCGTCCCGAACATAAATCAGCTTCCTTTCAAAATCGAGATCTTGAATGCGTAATCGAAGGCACTCCGTCAGTCGCAGGCCTCCGCCATATAATACCTGCGCCATCAAGAGATGGGTTCCCGACATCTGGTCAAGTACTTTTTGGACTTCCCCCTGGCTGAAAACCATCGGGGGGCGGCGCTGCCTTCTCGCTTTGATGTGCTCAAGGAGTTCATCTACAGGCAGGTCGAGAACCTGTTTGTACAGGAAGACAATGGCATTCAGGGCCTGTCGCTGAGTGGCAGCGGCAACATTTCCCTTGGTCGCCAAATGGCTCAGGAAGGATTCAATTTCCTCTTTGCCCATATCCCTGGGGTGAATTTTTGCATCAAAGAACCGGATAAAACGCACGATCCACTGGCAATAGGTCTGTTCGGTCCGGTACGCATAGTGGTGGTAACGGAGAACCTGTCGGACCTGATCCATGAGTTTCAGATCAGTGTTGGGGCGGAATTTTGACTTGTTTTTCATAAGAACTTTTTATAATATCGGCAGGTGGAAAAATCAAGGGGATTTTTTCCACTTTTACTCCTTTAATATTGCAATAAGTGGAAAATAGTGCCTGCTATAGGGGCGATATGCGGCAAAATTTTCCACTGTTACCACTGTTATGGCTCATAGAGACAATAATGTGAACAAAGTTGCATACAATAAATATAGGCGGATGAGAGGCATATTTTGGGTGTCCTTTATTGCGGCCTTTGTTTCCCTCTTTTCCGGGATCACACAACTTTTCGTGGTCCTTTTTGTTTGCGCCTTTGTTTCGTCGATTATATCCATTTTTATGCCCTGTCCCTTTTGCGGTAAAACAATTGGATATCGTCGCTGGGGTATCGTTGTTGCAGGCAATTCGTTTGGTGGTTGGTGTCTGCATTGCGGAAATCGTTTATTCTTATTGAGCAAGAAAAATCACCGCCAAATTGTGTAGCAAATAGAGGCGTAGCCATAACCACGTGATTCAGTGGACGGAGAGACAGCAGTGCAACTCGAAAAATGTCTACTTGGCTCTTGTTCACTACCCCGCCACTGATCACTAGCCGTTGGGATAATGGTCATGACAGACCTGCATCTAAAAATAATCATTCTTCTCATCCTGTGCGCAGTAAGCTTAGTTTACTTTTTCAAAGTAATTAGGCCATTTGAAAACGAGAGAAGAAAATGGCTTGCAAGGTATTGGTCACGCTCATGCACAGGGTCAGAATGGCGGAAAGCCTTTCCTGGCGAACCGAAGGATTCAATAAGATCTTTTCTAGAGTGTTTCGTCGATGGATTTGCTTTCAGCAGCAAGAAGCGATTCAATTTCAGTCCAAACGATAAAATAATGGATATATATAGTTCGCTTTATCCGGCTAAAGGTTGGCCTGATGCCCTTGAACTGGAATCATTTGCCATCAACATAGAACGGGAATATAGCCTAAATCTTGCTAGTTTACTCACTGATGAATTAACATTAGGTCAGTTGTTCTTAATGGCAATCAAAGAAAATCCCAACCAAAAGCTGCACGCGGACGGGTGAGACAGGGGCGGTTCTCGTTTAGGTTTCTATCAGGCCGGCCCGGTTCGTCGCCGCCGGTGACCTCAATCGTTGGGCGCTATGAGAAACTCCATGAACATTGACGTTACCTTCTCCCTCCATTGGCACTTCGAGGCAAAAAATTTTGCTTTGCAGAACGCTTTGAGCCTGCGTTGCCCCCTATCGGTCCAACAGAGTAAGGCGTTGCGTCTTTACTACTCCGAGTACCTCTCCCATCTTGTTTCTGCAACGGAGCTATTGCTGGAGAAAGAATATCTGCATCGAGAAGCATTCAGGAGCCTTCTTGAGAAGCAGTTCGTGTTCGATGGGCATCCAGATGGTAGTGCCAACTACTCTTTTATTCGGGAACTTCGCAATAGCGTGGTACACCGCGGCTATAACATCACGTCGGCCGCGCACGTTGCGGGCGATCTGTTATTGATTATTGCGCCACCGTCAATAGCGAACAGAGGTGGGTCTAAGGCATATGAGGGGCTCGGTTACTACCTGCTAGAGGTGATCGCCAAATGCGAAGGCGTTATCGGCCCAATCATTGCCAGGCACTTATCGGAAGTTGGGCTTCTTGGTGTTGCGGTAGAACAGGACCAAGCCGTTGATACGGCCAAAGAGTTCATAGAAGCATCTTACGCTATGCCGCCATGGGCTAAGGAGATGGCACTTGGCAGCATCGACCAAGTAGATTTTGCCGAGGTGCGGCGGGCTCAAATCGACGCTCTCGCCAAGATTCTGAAGATCAACGGACTTCAAGAAGCCAGCGCCCAACAAGGCGCTCCAGCCGACGCAAAAAGCCGCGCGGCTGAGCGCTAGCGTTAGGCATAGGAGGAAGGTTTGAATAGGTTCGTTTTTGTCCCACTTTATGTAGGCTTGGTTGTTTTCTTCTCTGGCCTGCCTGCACCAAAAGGGTATTTCATCGGCCTTCTGGTTTTCCTCTCCGATGATAAGGCTACCTTTTTACAAAGCCCTATCATGCTTCTTTTTGCATTGGGACCATTCCTCTTGATTGCCGTTGCCTTTTTAAGGGGCAGGGTAATTAATAAAAAATGGCTACCTTTGCTTCCAACGACAGCTTTCCTTGTTGCATTTGGCCCACTGATAACCAAGCTTATTCTCTCTAATTTTCTTGCGCTAGAGCAAATACAACGGTTTGCTGTTGAAGGCGGCCTCCTACGACTCGGGGCACCCATCAGCATGGTTATCTTGCATTTAGCGTGCCTTATCTTAGGGCTTAGCGGGCCGGGGGTAGGTGCCGAGAGAGGCTATAAAACCAAGGCACAGTCAACTGAGGCATAGTTAGGAATTGTCCAGAGAGAAAGAACTTTTCCTGTAAAAACTCAAGCCAACTAAGGAGAGCCTAATCGGGTAGCCGGGGGTTTTTAACCCCCAGCCCCCACACCACCCGGCATGCGGGTCCGCACCGGGCGGTTCACAGAGATTACCGAGCCGTAACCGGGTAGTGAATGATAACCCACAGCTCTTTG
>DIWZ01000025.1:27405-44009 GCA_002435955.1 Pelobacter sp. UBA6093 | reverse complement strand
GACAACTATGCTGACACAGGGGGGATTGCTGGTGTCCGATAAATCACGATTACAAGAACATCGGACCCCCAACTTGTTTCCCATAGGTTGGGGCATCTTATATCTTGTCCCAAATTGGTTATCAGATTATCTGGGATTTATCAGTCACCGGAGAGAGGGCAATGGGCTCGTTTCCGGCTGTAACAAAGTTAAACAATCCATAAAATTTAAAGCCAGTCCCTAGCACACAAGAAAGAGCCTCCCTTGTCCAGGGAGGCTCTTTTTTTACAGATCTGCCAAAATGTTAAGAGAACCCCTTGAGGTGGTTTTTCTCTGAAAAACTACCTTATTTCAGTTTCAGTTTGACCAGCACCTCGTTGGCGGTTTCCTCCACCGCTTTGCCCGAAACGTTGACCGTCACCCAGCCCTGGCGCCGATAAAGGGCCCTGGCATAGCGCAACTCCTCTTCGATATCCTCGATATCGGCATATGCCGCCCGGGGATCCTGACCGAGATGTTTGAGCCGCGCCAAACGCAGCTCCACCAGGCGTTGCGATTCGATATACAGTCCTGCCACCCGGCGGGGATCGACCTGAAACAGTTCCTTGGGAGGTTCGATCCCCAGCACCAGCGGCACGTTGGCAACCTTCCAGCCGTGATGAGCCAGGTAGGTGGACAGGGGAGTCTTGCTGGTACGGGAAACCCCCACCAGCACGATATCGGCATCCACAAGGTGATGAACCGCCTGCCCGTCGTCGTGCTTGACGGTGAACTCCACAGCTTCAATACGACGAAAATACTCTTCATCCATATCGTGCAAAAGACCGGGCGTCTGCCCCGGCAGGCGCCCGAAGAATTTCGCGAACTGGGAAAGCAGCGGGGTCACCAGATCGAAGGCCATCAGCCCCCTCGCCTCGCATTCTCCCTGGATAAACTGCGCAAGCTCCCGGTTGACGATGGTATAGACCACCATCCCCCTATTCTCCATGATCTCTTCGAGTCCTTGCCGCACGGCGGTTTCGTTGCGTACGTTGCTGATACGCCTCAGACGCACCGGCTTATCCCGAAATTGGGTCAGAACTGCATTCACGATCTTTTCGGCGGTCTCGCCGGTGGCATCGGAAAGCAGATAGATCATTTGCGGATTGGTCATGGATCCTCCGGAAAGGTTCAGGCGGGAAGAGTCAAGGTGTCGGCCAGACACCAAGCACTTCGAGCATGCGCTCGTGTATGGCACCGTTACTGGCCACCAGCTGGCCATCGCCAAGGCCGCTGGGGTTGCCCCTGAAATCGGTGACCTTGCCACCCGCTTCGGTCACCAGCAACAGGCCTGCCGCCACATCCCAGGGTTTCAGGTCATATTCCCAGAAACCGTCGAAACGCCCCGCGGCCACGTAACACAGATCGAGAGCTGCCGCGCCGTCGCGGCGCACCCCGTGCGTCTGGCAATAGAACAGCTTGAAATAGTCCATGGAGCGATGCCAGCGGTCATCCAGATCGTAGGGGAATCCCGTCGCCAGCAACGCTTTGGAAAGATCGGTGGTCGGCGATACCCGCAGGGCTGCGCCGTTGAGAAACGCTCCCTGGCCAAGCAGAGCCGAAAACATTTCATCATGCACCGGATCGAACACCACGGCAGCCACCGTTTGGCGCTGGAACTGCACGGCGATGGAAACACAAAAAAACGGGTAGCCGTGTACGAAATTGGTGGTGCCGTCGATGGGGTCGATGATCCAGCGCCAATCGCTGCTAAGCTGATTGTCGCCGGTTTCTTCGGCCAGTATGGCGTGTTCGGGGTAGGCCCGGCGGATGTTCTCGAGAATGAGGGCTTCGGAGCCGCGGTCGACGTTGGTGACCATATCGACGCGCCCTTTGTAATCGACCTGACGCAAACCGGACATGGCTTCCAGAATGTAGGCGCCGGCTTGCCGGGCCGCACCTTCGGCGGTGTTGAGAATCGCTTGCATGTTGGTAACCGATTGGTTTAATAGATGCCGAGTGCTGAGAAAAACCTCATCAATTTCGCTGCAGGGGCAAACCATAGCACATCCCGAATGCCCCGTCTTCCCGAAAAGCTTCCGCGATAGAGGCATCACATGCGCGGATCGGTTTTGCGAATGATGGCGCTGACGTTGTTTTTGTTGAAGCCCTTGTAGCCTTCACACCTTTGGATGTTTTCCAGGTGGCTGCCGACCGCACCCTCGGCGAGAAATTTATCGCCCTGTTCGGGAGTCAGCATCTTATCCGCAACCAGTTTGGTTAATCGGCTCGCGTCAACCGTCCAGCGCTCGGCGGTGCTGAAAGCCTGTTTGAGCCAGGGGAAATCACTGAACGGCGCCATGTACTGCACGTCACGGCGGGCAAGGTCGGTAATCAGGCGATCGAAATCGCAGCGGGCGGCGAGGTGGTGCATACCGGCGCCGAAGATGGAATCGCCGTGCAAAGCGCACCACAACCCCACGGTGCCGAGGGTTTCCCGCTCCGGCAGCGCCTCGCAGGAAAAGTCCGTTTCTATCTCCTGCGGAGCCAGGTCAACATCGAGAAACAGGCTCAGGCCGGCAACCCGGTTCTCCATGACCTGCGCCCCCCAGCCGGCCTGCTCACCGGCATAGAACCGCTCCCGCACCACGAAGCCGAGGCGGGAAAACAGGGTGACCAGCCGGGCAAAGTGCCGCCGCGAACTGCGGAAGGTATGATGATCGTGATTCCCCCAGCCCAGTCCCAGCACATCCTGGCGGCTTTTCTGAAAACGGCCGGTTTCATTGCGCACTTGCCAGTAGCACCGTTCGCCCAGACAGACAACATGTGCCGCCAGATCAACACCCAACCGCGCCACCAGCTGTTCGGCGAGATGAAAGGTTTCCGCCCATAAACGATCTTCGTCGATGCCATGGCGAGTCCGGGTCTGCCACAGTTCGCAGGCGGTCAAATAGTCCTGCAGCCAGGGTTGGGGGCTGGTGGCGGGATCGTAACCCAGGCTGCCGCGCCTTTCCACCACCGACAGTTCCACCCCTCCCTCGCTACCAAATACAGCACGCCGCAAGGGGCTGAGGGGAGACCCCTCAATGGATGCGGACAGGTTGTTGGCCTGCAGAAAATCCGCTACGCTGTCGACACGCAAAGCGACGCCGCCCTGACCGCTGGCGATCCTGGCGGTCAGCACCACCGCCGGCAGCAACGCGCCCGGATGGTAAAAAGCTGCATGCTCCGTATCGGCTTGACGCACAAAACCCAGGCTGTTCAGCTGTTGCCGCAACGCCGGAGTATCGGGAAGCTGCAGGTAATCGACCCAGTCAAACAGTCGGCAGCTGGCCTGTTCGGTCATGCGGTGCCGCAAACCTGCCAGATCGGTGGTTTGCCGGGCGAAGTCGTTGAGAATATCCAGCAACATTTGCTCCGCTGCAGCGTGCCGCTGCCAGTAAAATCCCCTGTCCTGCACCATGGTCAACCTCCTGTAAAATCGTCGCGCATATGCTCGGTAATGGGACGATCATTGAACACCACCCCCGGGTTGAACATCCCCCGTGGATCGAAAATATTCTTGAGTTCGCGCATGTAACCGTAAAGCGCAGTCCCCCATTCGCGTTGCAGGTAAGGCGCTCGCAACCGCCCCATGCCGTGTTCGGCAGAGGTGGTACCGCCATAGCGAAACACCACCTCGTACACCGCATCGGCAATCCGCCGGATGCGCCCCGGCAGATCCGGCAGCGTCACATCGAACAGCGGCCGCAGATGGAGATTGCCGCTGCCGGCGTGACCATAGATAAGCGCAACCAGTTGATGACGGGCAAACACCTGTTGCACATCGTGGATAAATTCGGCCAGATGCTCAGGAGGCACGCCCACATCATTCACCACCGACAATGCACGCAGATGCGGTTCGGGATGGCGGATCAGCCACAATATCCGTTTGCGCAGCGCCCATAGCTGCTCGATTTCCGCTTCATCGCGCGCCACCTGCAGCGGCGCGCTCATGCGAAATCCACCGACCTGCAGCGCCTGTTGAACCCTTTCGACCTGTTCCATGCGGCCGGGGCCGCTCAATTCCACCAGCACCAGGTGGGCATTCATGGCCATGTCTGCGGGCAGA
Source organism: Pelobacter sp. UBA6093 (assembly GCA_002435955.1). Lineage (GTDB taxonomy): Bacteria > Desulfobacterota > Desulfuromonadia > Desulfuromonadales > Syntrophotaleaceae > Syntrophotalea. The sequence goes on along the minus strand of DIWZ01000025.1, from coordinate 39,940 downwards.
TCGGCATGCTGCTGCAAAACCGCCACGGTCTCCCGGCTGATGATTTCGACAGCCGCCACATGCAGATTACGCAAGGCACACACCGCCCGCCCCGCTTCCACCATACTGGAAAAGTAGCCCAGCACCGCCGCGCGCTGGCGTTCGAAAATCTCCCCCCGCAAGGTGGCACCGGTAATCAGACCGAGGCTGCCGACGCTGCCGGCCAGCAATTGGGCGATCAGCTGTCCTGGCGACCAGTCATGCAGAAAGGCGAACAGGTTATAGCCGCTGGCAATTTTCAAACCCTGGCGGCGCCGCAGGATCTGCACGGCCTCGGCATCGCTGCGAATGCGGCTTTGAAGATCAGCCAGTTGCCGCGTCAGCCGCAGCGGGATGCTCGCCGCAGCGACGGTATCGACCAGCTCGCCACGGTCAGTGACAAAGACCACCTGTTCCAGAAAACGGTCGATGGAGCCGTACTTCAGCGCGTGGGGTCCACTGGCCTTCGTGGCGATATTGCCGCCGATGCGACTGATATCGGCGCTTGAGACATCCGCCGGCAGAAAATACCCATACTGCTTGAGAAAGCGCTGCAGATCATTATGCAACACCCCTGCCGCGCATTGGACCCGAGCCTGCCTGCCGCTGGCGACGAAATCGCTGACCCGGCCCCAGAAATCGTTGTGCGGCAAGGCCATGACGATGCCCTCCCCCAGGGCGCTGCCGGCGGTGCCGGAACCGCCGCCGCGAGCGGTAAGCGGTAACCCCTCTTCGGCGGCAAAGCGCACCAGTTGCAGCACGTCGTCCAGATGCTTAGGCAACACCGCCACCAGCGGTTCGATGTGATAGATGCTCTGGTCGCGCATGAACGGTCGCAGACTTGGTGCGTCGACCAACACGCGGCCGACGATGCGGGAGCGCAGTTTGTCCGCCAGCAGCGTCTGGTAATCGCTCGTCATGGAGCACTCCCCAGACAGGGATCCTGACTAATTTCCAGCTGTACGAAGTCCCCCTTGCGCATCACTGCGCGGATAATATCCATGGCCTGAGCGATTTCCGCAGCCGTCACGATCAGGTGCGGACGAAACCGGATACTGCGCGATCCGCATCCGACCAGCAACAGCTTCTGCTGAAAAAATGCCTTCACGAGCTGATCCCGGGTATGGCTGTCGGGTGCATCGAACGCGCACATCAAACCCCGACCACGCTGGTTGGAGACGATGTGCGGAAACTCGGCAGCCAGCTTCTGCAGTTCCGCCAGCAGCAGTTCTCCCTGCAGGCGGGCATTCTCCACCAGCCGCTCCTCCTCGATAATGCGCAGGATATGGGTACAACGCACCATGTCGACCAGGTTGCCGCCAAAGGTCGAGTTGATCCGGCTGCGCTCCTGGAACACGTGGCAGCAGATCTCATCGATACGGCGCGAAGCCATCATGCCGCACACCTGGGTTTTTTTACCGAACGCCAGCAGGTCGGGCTGCACATCGAAATGCTCAAACGCCCAGAAGCGCCCGGTCAGCCCCACCCCGGTCTGCACCTCGTCGAAAATCAACAGGATCTCATGCCGGTCGCAAAGCTGCCGCAGAGCCTGCAGAAATTCCGCCCGAAAATGATTGTCACCCCCCTCCCCCTGGATCGGCTCGATGATCAGCGCCGCGATATCCGCCCCCTGCTGGTCGATGATCCGGTCGATAGCCCCAAGCGCCTCGTTTTCAAGGATCCGGACCTGCACCAGATTGTCCGTGTCGAGGGGGAAGGTAAGCTTCGGATTGACGATGCGCGGCCAGTCGAATTTTGGGAAGAACCGTGTCTTGCGTGGATCGAAGGTATTGGTCAGCGACAGGGTATAACCCGATCGCCCATGAAACGCCTGGCGAAAGTGGATGACCTGACTGCCGGAATCGTTGCCCGGCTGCGCCGCCAGGTTTTTACGCACCTTCCAGTCAAAAGCGGTTTTCAGGGCATTTTCCACCGCCAACGCCCCGCCATCGATAAAAAACACATGCGGCATCTCAGGCGGCATGGCGATACGCGCAAAGGTATCGACGAACTCCGCCATGGCGGTGGTGTAGACATCGGAGTTGGAAGGCTTGTTGATCGCCAGCCGCCCTAACCGGTCACTCTCCCGCACCAGATGCGGATGGTTATAGCCCACCGCCATGGAAGCGTACATGGAAAAAAAGTCGAGATAATGCTCGCCGGTACGCTCGTCCACAAACCAGCTCCCCTGCGAACGTTCCATATCGAGGATGATGTCGAACCCCTCGGTCAGCAGATGGCGGGATAAAATCTGTTTTACATTATGGGGTTGGATCACGAATGCCTCCGATAGGTACAAAGATGTAACGGATTCCGCGTGGTTTCTTTTCAGTTTAGCAGCGCAGCGGTTTTGGGCAATGGGAGGTTGTGATCTGCACCAGTTCTATAACCGTTTGAAGGTCGCAACGGCCTTCATTGGAGACAGTAGCAGTTTTCCTGAAATATCCGGACAAGTGTTGACAGGCCTCTCCCGTTTCGGGCAATGGTCCCGCGAAATTCATAAAATCTTTGTAGGATTTTATTAATATCCTGCATATCATCTTGTTTTTTTCTAATTCACCTTGTATTATTTGCAGAATTAATTGTCCACCAACATGCCAATCGAACGGGCCTGACATCGAATCTTTGCGCCGCAGATTAATTCGGACCAGCGGGAGACGACCACAACCCTCGCCTTGTGGATTCACAAGGCACATTTTTCAGGAGGATGTATGCGTTTGCTTTTAGCTTTTTTTCTGCCGTGGCTACAATTCTTTACCATAGGTCGTCCCATCGCAGGATGCATCTGCCTGTTCTTGCAATTGAGCTTAATTGGCTGGATTCCAGCGGTCATCTGGTCGACGTACGCTCTCAATCAATACAAAACCGACCAGAGAATAAAAAAAGCCTTGGCAGCGTGATAATCAGGGGAAACAGGCCATATGGTTGAAGGTTCATAGCTGTAGTTGTGGGCCGAAAAGGAGCTGAAATANNAACAGCCGAATTTGCAGCCGGCGCATGGATAGTCCGACAGGTTCGAGGATCCTATCCTGCTGAATGGCCCCGGTATTGGGATATTTCGCCCAAAAGTATGGCCCGCCCGTTTGCCTGGGCGGGCCATGCGTAATGCGTTGAATGCCCTGGGGAATGGCATTCGCCACTCAGCGCTGCCATATCCTCCCGACAGATAAAAAAACCTTGCCAAGGCCCAGTATCACTACGAAAAATTCCAACCGCCCCAGAATCATACCCACGATTTCTGTCCACAGCACCCCGGCAGGAGTGTTTACCGCCGTGACCCCGACGGACAACCCCACCGTGCCCAGGGCACTGGCGAATTCGAAAAGACTGTCCTTCAGGGGATACCCGTAGCTGGCCAAAACACCGGTGCCCAGCAGTAATGTAACCATGTACAAAAATGCGAATGCAGCGATTTGTCGCAAGTCTCTGTCCTGCAAAAAACGGCGCTGGTCTCCTACCCAAACATCGGTTTCCGTCATGGCATGGCGGGGTAACCACATGCGTCGCAATTCTGTCATCAGACCACGATACAGGGCATAGACCCGGTATTGCTTGAGACCTCCGGCAGTGGAGCCGGTGCCACCGCCAACCACCATCAATCCGATTAAAAGCAACCAGCCCAAACCGTTCCAATCACCATAGCCGACTGTCGAAAAGCCCGTGGTTGACAAGGCGGAGACGGTCTCAAAGACCGCCACCCGCACCTGCAGACCCAGGGTTGGGTAGAGTTTCAGGGTCACGCCAAAAAAAGCAATCAGGGCTGCGGCGGGGATCAACAGGAGCTGCAGCCGGATTTCGCCATTTTTACTGACAGCGCGAAACTTGCCATGCATCAGAGCGTAACCGGTGACAAAGTTCATCGTGCCGAGCAGCATCAGAAAAATGGTAACCGCCTCCACGACCGGGCTGTTCCAGTAGCCGATCGATGCTGCTTTTGTGGAAAACCCGCCGGTCGAGAGGGCCGCGAAGGCATGATTTACGGCATCGAACGACCCCATGCCGGCCAGATACAAGGCAATGCACCCGAAAACCACATAGCCACTGTACATGCTGATGACCAGCTTGGCGGAACGGCGCACGTTGGGGACCAATTGATCGGCCCGCCCCTCTGCCGCACTCAATCCGCTGCCACTGGGCCCGGTCAGGGCACTGAGCATAATGATAGCCAGCCCCGCACCACCGGCCAGTTGCATGACACTGCGAAGCAACAACAGCAACCGGGATGCGTTCTCAACATCCACAACGGACAATCCCGTGGTGGTCCAGGCGCTGGTGGCTTCGAAAACGGCCTGGGTGAAACCAAGCCCGCCGATCAGGATAAAAGGTGTGGCTCCCGCCAGAACAGCAAAAAGCCAGGACAATACGACGACCACAGCACCTTCCTGCAGGGTAAGAGTGGCACCACCCCGCGGAAGCAAACCGCGCCAAACGATAAGGCCTGAAACGGTCAGGCTCAGGCCAGGAATCACCACACCCCAGGCCAGAGCCAACTCTCCGGGAAAAAAGAACAGCCCCAGGCAGGGCGTCAGGATAATCATACCCACCAGGACACTGACCAGCCCCGTATAGCCAAGCATAATGCGCCATCGGTGCCGTAAAAATTCGGCATAGCGTTCCTGGCTCATCAGGCCTCTTCTCCGGTCAATATACGCAACACCCTGTCATAGCAGTCGGGCCGGCTGATAATGATCAACCGATCGCCGCCACGCAGGAAGGTGTCTCCACGAGGAACGATCACATCCCCATTGCGGAGGATGCCGCCGACCAGCGCCCCCTCGGGCAAGGTCAAAGCACGCAGGGGTTTGTTCGCCGCCGGAGCCCCCTCTCGAAGCGCGACCTCGGAAATGGTCACGCGACCTTCGGCAAGGGGGATCAGATTGGCGATATCCTCGAATCCGGCCCTCTCTTCCAGAATGCGGGCAATAATCTGGGTGGAGCTAAAAGCGACACTCACGCCCAATTCCCGAAAAACTTCCTCGTTCTGAGGATCATTGACCAGGGCCACGGTACGCGGTACGCGAAACATCCTATGGGCGATCTGACAGACCGCGAGATTGTCCTGGTCTTTGGCTGTCAGTGCAACCACGACATCGGCTCGACGGGCTCCGGCTTCTTCGAGAACATGGGGATCACTGCCGTTGCCTTGCAGGACCAGCGCCTTGACCCGGCGTGAGAGACTCAGCGCCTCTGTCGCATCGGAAATGACCAAAGTCACCACGTAGCCTTTGCTGGCAAATTGACGGGCGAGATAATAAAGGAGCTTGCCGGCTCCCACCACGATCACGCGCATGGCTCAGCCTCCCGCTTTTTTCCCAGGCTGGCCAGAAAAGCGTCTGCCATCAATTTGGTCGGACTGATGGCTTCTATGTCGAACTCACGGTAAACCGGCTCACGTCGGGGATCGAATACCCTGGCCAGTACCTTGGGGACGTTGAACACCTTGCGCGCGACCTGGGCCACCATCAGATTAACGTTGTCCTCTTCCGTGGTGGCCAGCAAACAATCGGCCTTGTGGGTTTTGGCGGCCCGCAGCACTTCGATCTCCACTGCATCGCCGACAATACGGAAACCGCTGAACTCAGCCGTCAGCAGATCAAATGCCGCCTCGTTGAGGTCGATGACAACCACACTGCTGCCGACTTCGCTGAGCAGCCCGGCCAACAAGGAGCCAAGCCGGCCGCAGCCGACAATCACCACATATTGCGGCCATCCATCATGATTTTTTAGAGACATCCTTGATCACTCCTGGCCGAGCAAGATCGGGCCTGTTTTTTTCATTACCAACCGGGTCAGGTTGTTCTGCGCCGGCAGATAGCCGGGATTCAACTCCAACGCAGCCCGGTAATATTTTTGAGCTTCCAGGGCTTTGCCCTGCATTTCACAATAAGCACCCAAGAGGTTAAAGGCCTCCGGTCGATCGGGTTCAAGCCCTGTCGCATGCCGCGCATGAGCGATGGCATTGCCGAGTTGTCCTTCCCCGGCGCAACGCTTGGACATTGCGATCCAGCCACTGTAATCGTTGCCCGGATCCGTCCCCGGTTCAGGCCTGGTGAGCACCTGGCGAACAGCGTCACGCAATTCCTGAGGGGAAAAGGGTTTCTCGATGAAATCCAAGGCTCCTGACTTCATAACTTCGACGGCATTGGTTACCGTACCGAACGCCGAAATGACAATGACCTGTGGTCTGCGACGCCTTTGGCCTAATTGCCGCAGCACCTCCACACCGTCGATGCCGGGCAACTTCAGGTCAAGCAGTACCAGATCGAAATTCTCTTCGGCAGCCAGCCGCAAGCCTTCCTCGCCGGTGGTTGTGGTACGGACCGCATAGCCCTGGGACTCCAGGGTTTGCCGCACCGTAAACAGGATGTTCTTCTCGTCATCGATAACCAGGATCTTTGCTTCAGCCATGTTTTTTCTCCTCGGGAAGGTTCCCGCCAGGGGCAGCCGATGCGGCTTTCAAATCAAAGGTGAACGTGCTGCCTTTGCCTAAAGTTGAATCTACCCAGATACTGCCGCCATGGGCCTTGACGATTTCCTTGCAGATAGCCAACCCGAGACCGCTGCCGGCTTTGCTGTCGCCTTTGACCTGTACGAACTTGTCAAAGATCCGGGAGCGGTATTCGGGGGGGATGCCCGCGCCATCATCGGCCACGGCCAAAAAAACCCGCCCACGATCACCCTCGGCGGTTATGCGGATATGTCCGGCTGTCGGGGTATAGCGCAAGGCGTTGGAAATCAGATTGCTGATAACCCAGGCAATTTTGGTCGGATCCGCCAGCACTTCAGGGGTTCCCGATCTGATTTGGGATACGAGCTCAATACCTTTGGCCTCTGCTTGATCATAAAACGCCGCCAGGGTCTTTTCGAAAAGATAGGCCACATTCAAAGACACGATTTCCATCTCCACGCGCCCAGACTCAAGCCGTGACAAATCAAGCAAATCGCTGACGAGGGCTCGCAAACGCCCGGTTTCTTCCTGAGCCACCCGAATGAGTTCACGTTGCCGATCCGGCATTTGGTCAGACTGTTCCTGCAAGAGACTGATACTCATGGCGAGGCCGGTCAACGGAGTCTTCAGCTCATGGGATGCGGCCAGCACAAATTCACTTTTAAGCCGCTCGAGTTCCTTCAACCGGGTGATATCCTGCAGCAACACCACGACGCCCTGAATATGTTTGCCCCCTTCCGAGAGGATAGGCGTAACGGAAAATCGAAAGTATCGCAGAACCTCTCCAGCTCCCAGGCAGATTTCGGCCTTCTCCGGCAGGAGTTTGGAGGCTTGCCCCGATTCCGCAGTCTGCCGAATGATGTCCAACAATTGAGGCTGCGGCAGCAACTCGGAGACGAGACGACCTTGGGATTCCGTAACGGAAAGGTGCAGCAGACGAGCCGCCTCCGGGTTGACGGCGATGATGCGAAACGCCTCGTCCACAACAATCAAACCGTCGCCGATGCTGCGCAGGATGGCCTCTCCCCGACGTTTTTCGGCGATGAGCCGCCCGACGTTCAATTCATGGAAGGCTTTAAGCTTTTGGCTCATGGTAATGATCTGTCGAGCCAGAAGGCCCAGTTCATCGCTGGAGGGTACTTCCAGCGTGACATTGTAATCCCCTTCGGCAAGCTGCTCCGTCACACGACTCATGGCCGCCAGGGGACGGATGAGAATGCCTGAGAGCAAAATGCTCAAAACGAGCCCGACTGTGCCGGAAGCAGCCCCTACCCCCGTCATCGACCAGATAGTCCGCACCGAAAGCCGATGCGCGTGGCGGGAGGCCTTCTCCATGGCTGTCTGGTTCATCTCGCGCAACACGAAGCAAAACTGGCGCACCTGCAGAAATTGGGGCAGAAATTCCTGGTAATAAAACGCCAGGGCTTGTTTCCGGCTGTCCAAACCGGCCTCTGTCATGGTCTGGAAAACGGTCATGAAGGCGCGGTAACCCGCATCGATATCGGCGACCACCCGATCTTCACCCGGCTCCGTAAGATTATCCCTGGCACGACCCAGCCACTGCGAAAACTCCACCTGGTTATCCCGAAACTGAGTCAGGCTGCCTTGCTTGTCCCCAAGCAAAAATAGCAACGCCGCGCTATCTTGCCGTTCCAGGTGATTGATCATGCTTTCAGCCGCCTGAACGCTGAGCTGGTTTTCCCTCAGGATGGCCTCTCCGGCGCGACCGACCCGGTACAAATTCACCACTGCGACGGCCCAGACGATCATCATCAACGACAAAATCAGACAGTAACCGCCCAGTATTTTGGTACGCAACTTCATGGCAACACGATCCTCAGGAGTCGTCCGAATAGGCTTTGGAATGTTCAAGCTGGCGATACGATTATTGTATCAGGGCATATGGAGCTGTTACTGCTATGCCAGGGCTATGCCAAAAAAAATGCTTGTGATGAAAGGCATTTGACGGGGAAGAACAGGGGGAGGATGGGGGGTGAATTGCAAAATGCAACACCAGGGTTTCGTGGCAGTGCATTTTGCAATACCCGACGGGCATTGCCCCAGGGGTGCCGTGTCAGATATCGTAAACCTTACGCCGGCGCCAAAGCGTAGCCTGGTCGATACCGAGAATTTCGGCGGCCTCCTGCAGGGTGGAGGTGCGTGCAATCACCCGGCGAATGTGATGTTCCTCAATGACGGCCAGGGAAACGGGACCGCCGAGGCGCAGCATGGTTTCCCGCGGGGCCAGGTTTTCCGGCAGGGATTCCGGACCGATGTGATCGGAGGGGCACAGGATCACGGCTCTTTCGATGACATTGCGCAACTCACGCACATTCCCAGGCCATGGGTAAGTCTGCAGGAACATCAGCGCCTCCGGAGTAAACCCGAGGATGGACTTGCGGTTTTGCCGACAGAAAAAACCAAGCAGCTCACGTGCCAGTGCGGTGATGTCCTCCACCCGTTCCCGCAAAGGCGGAAGATCGAGGGCAATCACATTGAGCCGGTAATAGAGATCCTCGCGAAAATGCCCGGCGGCTACCGCTTTACCCAGATCAACGTTGGTGGCCGTAATAATGCGCACATCCGCCCGGCGTGGTCGCGGATCGCCAACCCGCTCGTATTCACGGTCCTGGACAAAGCGTAGCAGTTTGGCTTGCAGCGCAGGGGCCAGATCACCGATTTCATCCAGAAACAGCGTGCCGCCATCACACGCAGCAATCCTGCCCGGCTGATCGCGCAAGGCTCCGGTAAAGGCCCCTTTGACATGCCCGAACAACGCGCTCTCCAACAGATCGGCGGAGAGCGAGGGGCAGGATACCACCGCCATCGGTTTTGCGGCACGCAGGCTCCAGGAGTGGATGGCGCGAGCAAGCATGGTTTTGCCGGTGCCGTTTTCGCCACGCAGCAAAATGCTGGCCTCCGACCCGGCTACCTGGCGGGCTGTCTGCAAAACCTTGCACATGGCCGGGCTGGAACTGGAAAACTCCACCGCCGGCTGCCATTGACCGATATCCCTTTGCAGATCACGCACCTGCTCTTCCATGGCCCGCAGCTCGGCAACCCTCCTGGTAACCAGGCGAACCTGGTCTGGTCCAAAGGGTTTGGGTAAATAATCGAAGGCGCCGCTTTTGATAGCCGACACCGCTGAATCGATGCTCGCGAAGGCGGTAATCACAATCACTCTGGTTCCCGGCAGCTCTGCCAGCAACCGTGGTAACAGCTTGAGACCGTCATCGGTCCCCAGGCGAAGGTCGAGAAAGATAAGATCGAAAAAACCTTCGGCAACTGCGGCCATCGCTTCATCGGCGTTGCGTGTGCTGGTTACCTGGTGGCCTGCTGCATCCAGACATGCAGCGAGGGTTTTGCGGATATTGGGTTCGTCATCGATAATCAAAATTTGCAGGGTCATTCTTAACCTCTTGAGATATCGGCAAAATACCACTCTCTCCCCACCAAACACAACCTCGCTGCGTCGTCATGGCCGAATTCAGGCGAGAAGGGTTTGAAAGGGGTAAATACTCCGTCCCACCGAAATTGCCGATTATCGATGCACCTTAGCATCTATTTCCTCAGACATCGACCGCTTGTCAGGCAGGAAGTTGTGGCCCTCAATCTGTGCGGCAGCCGCTTTGATGATAAACTTCATAAGAGAGCGAGTCAATGTGTGCGGCAAGTGCGTTCCCTGCGGCCGACTGGAGACAGGCTTGGCAGAGACCGAGGCAACCATGCGTGGAGGGAGGGATCATGACACCCGCAATACTTCAGGAACTGCTGGCATCCGCCGACATCAGGCTTAACGGTTCCAATCCATGGGATATCCAGGTCAAGGATGCCCGATGGTTTGAACGGGTCTGGCGGGAAAAAAATCTGGGGCTGGGGGAGTCCTACATGGACGGCTGGTGGGAATGTGCGCAGTTGGACGAAATGTTCTACCGGTTGTTGCGTTGCGGCCTGGAAAGACAAGTCAGGGGAAGCCTGCGATATCTATTGAGTTATTTACCGGGGGTACTGTTTAACCTGCAGTCCCGGCTTCGCAGCCGCATCATCGCCCGGCACCACTACGACCTGGGCAACGACCTGTTTCTCGCTTTTCTCGATGATTACCAGCAATACAGTTGCGGATACTTCGAAAAAACCGACGATTTGCATCGGGCCCAGCTAGATAAGCTCGCCCTTATTGCCGGCAAATTACAGCTTTCGAATTCGGATCATGTCCTGGACATCGGCTGTGGATGGGGTGGATTGGCCCGCTATGTTGCCACGCAGTATGGCTGTCAAGTGACGGCGGTGAACATTTCCAGGGAGCAACTGCATTACGCGCGTGAGCGCTGTGACGGGTTACCAGTGCATTTTCGTGACTGCGATTATCGCTCCATCGACGGCCGCTTTGACAAGATTGTCTCCGTGGGCATGTTTGAACATGTCGGCCTGAAAAACTATCGTACCTTTATCGAAGTGGCGCATCGCAGCCTTAAGGACGAAGGCATCTTCCTGCTGCAGACCATCGGCAGCAATATCTCCCAGAGGGGCTGCGACCCCTGGGTGGTCAAATACATCTTCCCCAACGGCATGCTGCCCAGTCCGGCGCAGATCGGTAAAGCGGCCGAGGGCTGTTTCGTGATCGAGGACTGGCACAATCTGGGCCCCCATTACGACAAAACCCTGATGGCGTGGAATCGCAATTTCCAGCAGGCCTGGCCGGCGCTGAAGGACCGCTACGATGAGCGCTTCAAGCGCATGTGGGAGTATTATCTGCTGTCCTCCGCAGGGGCGTTTCGCGCGAGAAGTATCCAGGTGTGGCAAATCGTCATGACCAAACACGGCAGCGGACGTGCACAACCCGCCTGCCGTATTTGATCGACGGTTTCTTGATGGAACGACGCACGGGGACATGGCGCTGTACGCCAGGGGCGCGCCGGGTAACCTTTTCCTGGCAATGCAGCTGGCCCATTCTCGCCACCCATCCGCTTCGCTCGCCAGGCGCATACAGAGATACACATCACCTCCCGCCCCCTATCGACCCTTCGGCTCGTATCAGGCGATGCCTGATCCGCCGAACCGCCCACCATGCCGACACCAGCACCAACGGCACCACCAGGGCCATAGCGGTCTTTTTATCCAGGTGCAGGGTTTCCAGCGGCAAGCTCCCCAATACATAGCCGATCAATCCCACCAGAGAGAAACTTTATTGTCACCACGAACAATCCCTCGACGGTTTCCCCACCTGCGTACCTGACCCCGTTTTTTGAGCTTTACCAAACCTGGCGAACTCAACCATCAAGACGCTCCGCCTGGATGCACTGCGGTTAGAGTTTTTTTGTTTTTAAAACTAAATTATGGAGTTGACACCTTATAGGCAATTAAGTAATTCTGGACACATTAAATTTTCAAATGATATTTACCAAAGCTACTTGACGCCATTCAGCAGTGCCAGTGTCATATCTTTGACTTTTTCTTGAACAGCCGGCGCAAGCTCGGGAAGGACTGCAACAAATTCTTCTAGGAGGTTGGAGGGGGTCCCAACCTTCACAGATGTGCGACATCTAACGATAAAAAGGAGGCATGATGATCTGCGGAGGGGTTAATGCACTATTTTCATGGCTTGGTGGCTGTCTGGTCGGGGTGTTGGCATGGACGCTGTGCGTTCCGGCCAGCCTGTCTTTTGCAGCCGATGTATCAGTGGAAGAAACGGGATTGCATGACGGCGAGTCGGTTTATGGGCTCGAGGTAACAGATCCCCCTTCTCCGTTTCTCAATACGGATAACTATTCCATCATTGCCAGCGGTGATGACAGTGGGGAGTATCCCGACGTTTCATTTTCCGCCACCGCTCTTTATGTTGGCGCCGGGTTAGATATCGAAAATACCGGCAAAGTTGAAGTGACCGCCATTGGTGGAGACGCCGCTGTAAACTATGGCTATGGCTTTGTCTATACCGATGCCTATGCCTTTGGTATTGGTGCCGGCGGCAACGTGGACAACAGCGGCGCGATTACGGTGACCGCCACGGGGGGAAGCGCCACCGCCGAAGCTGGATACGATGGCTTTGCCGATACCTATGTCGAGGCC
>DIWZ01000025.1:0-27290 GCA_002435955.1 Pelobacter sp. UBA6093 | reverse complement strand
GCGCAATTACGGTGACCGCCACGGGGGGCAGCGCCACCGTCGAAGCTGTACACAATGGCTATGCCGGTGCCTATGTCGAAGCTGCAGGCATCCGTGCCGACGGCAACGTGGACAACAGCGGCGCGATTACGGTGACCGCCATCGGTGGCAGCGTTGCAGGACAGAACTCTTTTGCATATACCAATGCGACCGGCATCAATTCTTCAGGTAGCATGGGTCCTAGCCTTGAGCTGGTAGGAGAGAGTCCAACTGAAGACGTTACCAGTATCGTGAATACCGGCGCCATTACCGTAACCGCCACGGGGGGCACCGCCGAAGGACAGTATTCTTCGGCAGACGCCAGAGCAGCCGGTATCGGTTCCTCAGACAGTGAGTATAGAAGCGACAAGAGTATGTTAATTAGCAAGTCGAAGGTCGCCATCGATGTCATCAATACCGGCGCCATTACCGTAACGGCCACCGGTGGCACCGCTAACGGCGAGCAGTCTTCGGTCGATGCCGACGCGGTCGGCATTTATACCTCCGGCAATGTGAGCAACAGCGGCGCCATTACCGTAACGGCCACCGGTGGCACCGCCGAAGGACAGTATTCTTCGGCAGACGCCAGAGCAGCCGGTATCGGTTCCTCAGGCGGCAAGGATCTCCGCGTCTTGACAGTGCTCATGGAACAACCGGAAGTCGCCATCGATGTCATCAATTCCGGCGCCATTACCGTAACGGCCACCGGTGGCACCGCTAACGGCGAGCAGTCTTCGGCCGATGCCGACGCGGTCGGCATTTATACCTCTGGTAATGTGAGCAACAGCGGCGCGATCACGGTGACCGCCACGGGGGGCAGCGCCACCGCCGAAGCTGTATTCGATAGCGAAGGTGGCTGGTTAGATGCCTATACCGATGTCGAAGCCACAGGCATCGGTGCCGACGGCAACGTGGACAACAGCGGCGCGATTACGGTAACCGCCACGGGGGGCAGTTCAACGGCCTTCGCTACGATGGATGACAAAAGTGCCTCTAAAGCCTGGATCGGCGTCAATGCCTATGTCGAAGCCACAGGCATCGGTGCCGACGGCAACGTCAACAACAGCGGCGCGATTACGGTGACCGCCACGGGGGGCAGCGCCAACGCCGAAGCTGCAATCGATGACGAAAGTACCTTCAATTCCTATGCCGAGGCCTATGTCGAAGCCACAGGCATCGGTGCTGACGGCAACGTGGACAACAGCGGCGCGATTACGGTGACCGCCATCGGTGGCAGCGTTGCAGGACAGAACTCTTTTGCATATACCAATGCGACCGGCATCAATTCTTCAGGTAGCATGGGTCCTAGCCTTAAGATTGTGGAAGAGAGTCCCACTGAAGACGTTACCAGTATCGTGAATACCGGCGCCATTACCGTAACCGCCACGGGGGCCACCGCCGAAGGACAATACTCTTGGGTAGACGCGAGAGCGGTCGGTATCGGTTCCTCAGACAGTAAGTATAGAAGCGACAAGATTATGTTAATGACCAAGCCGGAAGCCGCCAGCGATGTTATCAATACCGGCGCCATTACCGTAACGGCCACCGGTGGCACAGCCAACGGCGAGGAGTCTTCGGCCGATGCCGACGCGGTCGGTATTTATACCTCCGGCAATGTGAGCAACAGCGGCGCCCTTGTTGTCACCGCCCATGGCGGGACCACCACCGGCGAAGGATCTTCGGCCGACGCTGCGGCCGTCGGTATTTATGTAGACGGGGGAAGTTCTCTGGTCAACAACAGCGCAGAGATCATCGCCACCGCCACGGCCGAAGAGGGCTATGAATCGATAGCCTATGGTGTCGGCTTCCTGGATGGCGGCAGCCTGACCAACACCGGGGTCATCCGGGCGTTCGGTGAAACCCAGGCTTACGAGGTGGCGGTGTTTTCCGGCACCGTGACCCTGGTGGACAGCTACAACCTCACCCTGGATGGCAATCCGGCAGTCGGCTCCCTGTACGTGGCCGAAGAGGCAGAGCTGGCTCTTAACAATGCGACGCTCAGCCTGACCGTGCTGGATGGCATCACCCGGATCAATACCGAGTACCGGATCTTTGCCACCGACGAAGGCGGTACCGTGAGCGGCGCTTTCGGTAGCCTTGCAGCCCCGCTCAACCCCGACCTGGTTGCCCTGTACCACGACCAGGCAACCGCCACCAGCGCCGACGATACCGTCTCCGTAGTCTACCAGCCCAATGCGTCGCCGCAGCTGGAAACGACCGGATTGCTGCGGCATGCGGTGAGCCTCTCCGCCGACTTGGTCGGGCAGCGTCTTACCACCGGCTTCCTGCAGAACCAACTGGCCGCCCGCGCACCGCGCATGTACGCCGCCGCCCACACGGTGGTCAGCGATGCCGCAATTCAGTATGACGCAACGCAGGCCGGCAGTTTTTTCTTCACGCCTTATTACGCCAACATCGACAAGGATGCCGCACCGGTCGGTTATGACGCTGACCTGGTCGGTTTCGTGACAGGACTCGAGCGTCAGATGGGCGGCAGCTTGTGCGGTTTTCACCTCGGCTTCGGCCATGCCGCCATCGACTTTACCGGCAACGGCTTCGGCAGCAACCAGGAAGACCAGGAGCTGCTCTCCGCCGGGGTGCATCTGATGGGCAACAGGAAAAACTGGACTTGGCGCGGTCAGGTGACCGGGTTTTATAGCTGGCACGACTTCGAAGGTCTCACTGGGATGAACCTGGAGCAGCGAGAGAGTGCGGATTACGACAGTTATGGCGTGCGCACCACCTTGCTGGCCGGGCATCTGTTCCAGCGCGGCGGGCAGATGCTGTTGCCGGAAGTCGGCGTGGAATACCTGTGGCTCCACCGCGACAGTTTCACCACCGATGCCGACAACTCCGTTTGGGACGAGCATGCCTCCTCGCTGGACGAGCACCAGGTCAGCGCCCTGGCGACGTTGCGCTGGCTGACTCTCATGCAGGCCGGCGAGGTGGAGGTGATGCCGTCACTGGCGGTCGGAGTGCGTTATCTGGTGACCGACGACGAACTTGACGTGCGCCAGTCGGTGGCGGGCAGCGGCCCGGTAACGGTCAAGTCGGAACAGGACGAGGTGACCGGGACAGTATCCGCGTCGGTACGCTTCCGCAAGGATCAACTGGCTACCGAGTTTGCTTACGGCGGCGAATTCAGTGATGATACCACCATGCACAGCGCCTGGTTGCGGTTCCGTTACCAGTTCTGATCCATTGCTGTGTTTTTGAACAATCCGCCGGTCCTGGAAGTTCCTTCCGGGACCGGCTTCTAAAACAACTCCTCATACTTCCTCTTCCGCCCCATGCCCGAGTTGTGGCTCGGAACAGGACCCCAGCTCGCCATCGGGCGAGCGGATCAGGCGATGCCTGATCCGCCGGACCGTCCACCATACCGACACCAGCACCAGCGGCACCACCAGGGCCATAGCGGTCTTTTTATCCAGATGCAGGGTTTCCAGCGGCAAGATCCCCAGTACATAGCCAATCAATCCCACCAGATAGTAACTGATGGCCGCCACGGACAAGCCCTCGACGGTTTCCTGCATGCGCAGCTGCAGGTAGCTGCGGCGATTCATGGCAACCAGCAGGCACTTGTTCTGCTCCTGCAGGGTAAGATTGACTCGCGTACGCAGCATGTCGCCGGCCCGTTCGATACGCCGGGAAAGGTCCTCCATCCAGGCCTGCACCCATTCCAGCGTACGCAGGCCGGGATCGAAACGCCGGGCGATGAACTCCGCCACGGTCATATGCCCTTCAACCTCGGCCTCGCGGATATTGCTTAATCGGGCAAGCACCAAATCCTGGTAAGCCCGGGTGGCTGAAAAACGGTAGTTGGTTTCGGCCCGCCAGCTCTCCAGCCTGGCCGATAGCAAGGACAGATCCTCGAGCAGAGCTCGCTCGCCGGCACTGTTGTCGATGCCCGGCAACCGCGCCAGCATTTCGGCCAGTTGCCGGTCCATATCATGCAGCTCGGGAGCCAGGCGCTTGGCGGTGGGAATAGGGAGCTGAGCCAGCAGACGGTAAGTCTCCATTTCGTAAACCCGCTGCACCAGACGCCCCATCTGATACTCGGAAATGTCGCCGTTTTGGATAAGGATGCGCCCGAATCCGTCTCCATGCAGCTTGAAAGCCGTACACAGCAGGGCCCTGCCTTCTTTGGGGCGACTGACTATCAGACGCTCCCCATCAAACATGCGAGCCAACTCCTCCGGGCCGACATCCAGCTCCTCGCCGCCCACCGCCAGGTGCAACGCTGCTACCGCCTGCCCCGGCAACACCGCCAGCCAGTCCTCCGGCAAGGCATCCAGCACCCGGCTCTGAAAAGGGCGCTCATGACGCGGTGCGGAGCGCATGACGGTCAGGGTGAAAAACTCCAGGTGGCGTTCCCAACGCAGAAAAAACCCCGTGAACTCGTGTAAAAACGACACACTGGACGTACCCGGCTGAGGGACGCCGTAACGATGACAGAGTTCGCGGATCAAAACGAATGCCGCGTCCAATTCCTGCGGCGTGGCCTTGAAGGCAAGATGGGAGATTTGCTGGGGTGTTTTGACGGGATGAAACGGCCGCGCGTGCAACTCGTCATACAGCTGGTCGCGTTGTGGATGGTTCGAAAACGGCAGACAGTAGTAGTCGGACACGGACAACTCCTTTTGGAGAAGAGAAGCTCCGACCATACCCAGAAGCGGAATGGTCGCAATAATCAGTTTTCATCCGCAAACGGCCCTTTTCCCCAATCTCGGCGTCAATCCGCACGCTTGCGTGTGACTCGGACCTTCCTTGGCCGTCGCAGCCTCGGTGTTGGTGCTGGTCGAGGCGGAGAAGTCCCTGATCAACAGGGTGGCCAAAAAGGGCTGGATTCGTCTTCCGCATCGCTGAAATTGATCAATAAGGTCTCTCGAAGAGGATATTGCCGGCAGGGGAGTAATTGCAGACGAGAATGATTCTACCTTGGCATTGCACCTTGCCGCAACCGACCTGCCGGGTTTCCCGCCAGACCAGTTGGGTATAATGGCCGACCTTCGCCACATTCGACATCGTCAGCGCTTCTCTCTGGAAAAAGCGCTTTTCGCTTTCCCAGGCCCGCACTGCATCAACCACCCCGTAATGCCCAGCGGTGCCTGTAAACAGGTTTTCGCCGTAGATCCCGCGCCACTCCCCTTTGGCAGGGCGATGTTCCATCCTACAGCCGACGGCGGCGAGATGCTCGGCCCATTGCCTGGCGTGGGCGGCGAGGCCCTCCGACCAGCTCAGCGGTGCCACGCCGACCGCGGCGCGCACCCTGTTATGTTCCAGGAGCAGTTGCCGCATTTCAACCGGCGCCAGGTCGGAACCGCCGGCCATGACGTTATCGGTAGCAACCATTTCCGCACGGCGGTCCGGCGCCCCTGAAAAACCTGAAGGAGGATTGCTACAGGAAACACTCCACAGCATCAAGGTTGAAAAAGTCAGAAACACGACCCGATTGAACATCATCCTTTTTTCATCTTTCTTAAATCCAAATCATTTCAGATTCAAGTTCGGGGATAATCGCGGTATCAAACCAAAGTGATTTTTCCATTAGTCGTTGTGGCGACAAGCGAGGTTTATGTCGGTTCGTGGCTAACGCCGCAAGGTGTGCTGCGGACGCGTTTGCGAAACAGTTCGCAATGCTGTGCCATTGAAAACAGGATAAAGCTTTTAGCTCTCATCAGGAGTCGATCGGTAGGCCGGAAAAAATCCGGCACAGGGATGAGCTACCCCGTAATAGGCGGACCACGCGTCGATCAGATCCTTATAGTCGTGCGCATCGTGGATGCGCTGATAAGTGCTGAACCGCGCCCTCAGGGGGGAGAATCCGGCCTTGAAACGAAATACGCCGTCATCGGGCTTGTAACCACCTCCCAGCAGCATACGTTGCTTGCCCGCCCCCATAGCCCACAGCAAAGTCTCCCATACGTATTTGTTGACCGGCCGCACGTTGGCAAACTCCAGATCGACGGCGGACAGGTGCCAGTAAACGTCGGTACCGCCGTGGAAGTACAGGCCACCCGCGACCACACGACCCTGATATTCCGCAAGGGCCATAAAAGCATGATCCGGCATGGACTCGAAGATAGCGACAAAATACTCCAGGGGGATGCGATAACAATCCTTGGCCTGCCTGCGATCCATGGTGCCTGCATGGAGGCAGTAAAACGCACGAACGTCATCAAGGGAGGAACTCCAACGCACCCTGACGCCTGCCTTCTCCGCCTGGCGGGTTTGACGGCGTGTGTCGGAAGTCAACGACTTGGTCCAGAGGCCCGCTTCTCCAAGAGTCAGGTCCACCTGCACGATGTCGCGATTCACCATGACGCATGCGGGATCAAGCAGATCTCCAAAATCATGCCACGGACTGAGATGGGCAAACTCGGCTACAATGCCATTATCGCGGCAATAGCGAGCAATCTGCTCTGCAAACCCGGTTGCATGGGAATTCTGCTGACTATCCGATCGGACGAAAAGCGGGCCGGTGTATTCCGGAGTAAACGTGTCCAACCGGATATCGTTGTCATCCTTCACAAAAGGCAACGTGCCAATCGGCCTGACAAAGAAGGGATAGGCGATGGACGACTGCTCCGTTTCCAACACGAACAATCGCGCGGCAAACCCGCAATGTCGTTCAATGATCCGGGCGTATTCCAGGCTGCCCATCACGCAAACATCTGCGGGCAGGGCCCGCCGCCATTCGTCCGCGTCTGCCGTCGTCAACACATACTGCGGACTTACGGCAGGTACAATCGATTCTCGATGCATGCCAACAACCTCCCAATTACCCTGTAACCCATAGGCTTTCGAGGGATTGCGTAGGGCTTTGACGTGTCAGTAAGGCGCGATTTCTTCTGCCTAGCCGTAGCTAAGCAGCTGAAATCGGAACGTAGCTGACGCGGCAAAGAACAAGCAAGGTGCGAAAGATTATGGGTGACAGGGTAATAACTCCTGTCACGACACGGGCCGGATCCATTCACTCACCCGGCGAAAAATTCCCCCGGGAATGCGGCGGACACAACCCAGCAGGTACGCATACCAGTTGCCTCCGTACGGCACATAGCAGCGTACGTTATAACCATCACGAATCAGTTCGGTTTGAAGATCGGGCCGCACGCCATAGAGCAGCTGAAACTCGAAAGTACGCGGATCCATGCCGGCCTCGTCGGCAATCCGGCGCGCCTGGACAAGAAACCGCGCATCGTGTGTAGCGATGGCCGGATACCGCCCCTTGGGCAGCAGCACTTTAAGATCCTGATGAAAGGCGTTGTCGATATCGACCTTCCTGCGATACACGATGTCGCTCGATTCCCAGTACCCGCCCTTCACCAGGCGAATGCTGGAACCCCTGGCAAGCATGCGCTCAAGATCGCTTTTGCGTTGGCGGAGATAGGATTGCAGCACAATGCCCACCGTATCGGCACCATAAACATCGAGCATATCCTCCAGTATTCGCAGAGTGCTCTCTACGTAGCGCGACTCCTCCATGTCGATGCGGACAAAATTGCCAGTTTTTGCCGCACATTCCAGGATCCTTCGCAACTGCGCGCGACAGAAGGCCTCATCGATATCCAGCCCGATCTGAGTGAGCTTAACGGAGAGATTCGCGTCAAGCCCCTCTGCATGCACGCACCGAAGCGCCTCGATCGCGGCGGTGGCGGCCGCGACAGCTTCGGCTTCATCCTTGACATGCGTGCCGATGTAGTTCAGCGTGCCCTTGATACCGCGGGCGTTAAGTGATCGCAGGACGGCTATCCCGGCAGCCAGATCCTCCCCCGCAACAAATCGCCAGGCCACCTCGCGAATGCCGGGGGTGCTCACCACCGCTTTGCGCAACCACGATTGACCAGCGATGCGCGATATCACCTGCCTCATCATGGGCTCTGCCATCCGTTTTCCTCCACAAAGCAGAATAACGCAGATGTGACGTTCTGTTACAACACGCGGACTTTCCGCCTTTTTTAAGACTACCCCCACCGTGCGATCTTGCAATTCGGCACATAAATTAACTTTATTGGCCCTGATTCTCAGCTGGGGGGGTGCAGCTGGGGGTTGAAAGGCCTTTACCAACAACACCCCTAACGCAAATTTCGGAAGAGGAAAAATTGTTGTTCATGTCACGCAACAGTCGAAAGAGCGAACAGTACGCAGAAACCACTGGCAAATTTCCTTCTGCTCCTCAAGAGTTGCTTGCAGCCCGTATCGGCCCACTGCAAGTGCAAAGGCCCTTTCTTTGGTTACTTTCTTTTGGGCCTTGCAAAGAAAGTAACCCGGCTGCCGGCCGGGACCGGCGAAGTTGACGTTTCAGGGATGTCAAATTCGCCACTATGGCTCATGATCCTATGAAATAGTTTGCCCCGAGCTGAACCCCGGTATGGCTTTTTATCTCTGCCTGCAATGGGTTCTTTTGTCCTCTATCCAACGATCTATTCGGAGGGGAAGTCATCAGGGTCGATAAGGTACCAGACATCCATCATGCCGTTGCCCTTGGTGTCGCCCGGCTTTTTATCCTCTTTGAAATAATAGAGCGGATAGCCTCGGAAGGTCGTCTGCATGGCCCCGTCCTCGCGGCTGATGGTACCAAAGTCATCGCTCGCCAGCCCCTTCGGAGGAACTACCTTCTCCCGATAAAACAGCGGCCAGTTAGCGACGCAGCCGCCACTGCAGGCGCTGTGTCCCGGGCTGTCCTGTTTGAACATGTACAGGGCCATGCCTTGTGTATCGGTCAGGTATTTGCCGAGCCCGGACGGCTCGGCAATCTTCACTTCGTGATGCATGGCCGCGACCGGCAGAACCAGAAATGCCAGCAGTCCGCACACCGCAGCGCATGTGCTGATTTTTTTCATGGTATTCATGATAGCGTATCCTTTCAGCTTCTCCCCTTTCGGTCGAAACTGACAAAAGTCAGATCGCGATAATCAGGGCAACCCCACCCACCACCAGCAAAGCGACCGCCCAGATCAAGTCAAAGTTGATCCAATGGTTGCGCAGCACGGCCAGGGAAAACTTCCGATAAACAATCCAGGCGATCAGCCCCATGACCACCAGCATTACCAGGGTGTGCAGGGATACGGCAAACAGCAGGCTCGGCCCCGGTGTCAGGTGCATGCCATGGCTGCCGTGGCCATGCGTCACGCCGACCAGGGCCGGCGCCACCATCAACCCTGCGCCATGGGCCGTAGCCATCAGAAACGACCACCCGAACAGATCACCCAGGCTGACCTTCATGCCGACCCAGCGTGGATGCCGGTAGTAATTCAGCAGCTTGTACACGCCAAAAGCCAGCAACAAGCACGCAGTACCGATCCGCAAGGGGCGCAGTGGAACGAGGTGCGCGCCCGCATAGACCAACCCGGCAACAATCCCCACCGATGCGGCATGGCCAGCGGCAATCGGAACAAGCGCCGACCAGATGGCCCGACTGCTTTTTTGTTGAAGGCCGAGAGACAGTGCGAACAGCCATCCCATGGCGGGGTTGAAGCCGTGATAGGCGCCGAATCCGATCATGGCCAACCAGGGGCCGAGACTTTCAAGAGGCATAGCAGAAAGTGTCGGTGGAGGAATCACCGCCTTCAAGCCGTACCTGATGCGGCAGGGACAACCCGAAATCAACATAGAAATCGGGATCCAGCCGCAATCCACCGGCGGGATCGGCTACCGCCTTGACCATCCAGCCGGCCATGTCGGGCGGATAGAACTGGTCATCGACACGGCTGTACAGGGAGTTGGTGAAGTAGATGCGTCGGCCGTCGCGGCTGATCTCCACCATCTGCGGCCCACCCTGCAACGGGCCGCCGCTTTTGGGGTGACCCTGCCGGGCCACTATTCCACCCACATTGACCTTGCCGGTCAGTTTGGGATGGAAAGGATCGGTGACGTCATACTGGTGCAACTCACCCGTGCCCCAACAGGAAACGTACAGGAACCGATCATCCAGCGACAGATCGATATCGGTGACAAACGGGGGCACCGCTTTGAATGCCTGCAGGGGCGCCGGCAGATCTTCGGCGGCTGCGGGCTGTGCCGGGATATCGAGCACCTTGGTTACCGCCCACTTCTCTCCATCCTGATGCCAGACCCAGATGGAACTGGACAGATCCTTGAGATTCAGGACCACTCCGGCAAAACCGTAGCTCTTGTTCGGTTCATGAGCGGGGCGCAGCTCGAAGACCAATTGATATTCCTCACCCAGGTCAATGGTCTGCATATTACGGCGGCGACGCAGGTCCCAGAAGTGCAGACTGTGACCGTACTTGCTGGCCAGCAGGTCATCGAGCACCAGACCATTTTCGAACTGGGACGGTCTGCCCCACTCGCTGGTGATCATGGTGTCCTGCGCCAGGTGCCACCAGAAATCATAGGAGAGTTTTTGCGCGCCGCGGTCGATCTCCCAGGGGCCGAGCACATTGAAGTTGAAATGATCCAGCATCAATATCCCCCCCGGACCTTCCCCGTCGGACCCGGAACCAAGGGCGCTGAGATAGATAGCTTCGGGTCCGCAGTGCACGGTATGGAGGCGGCTGTAGCCGGAGCGGGCAAACACCTCCGGCGCTTCGATGATCTTGCTGATGTTGGGCTGTCTGGGATCCGGCTTGGTATCGATGATATAAATGCGCGAGCTGCGCAATCCCGGCACCACCAGGTAGCGACGCTCCAGATGGGGGTGGGGCGCGTAGGGACAGAGGGCCGAGCTGCAGGCGTTCCAGCCGAAATGATGCAACTCGTCCCCGACATAGGGCATATCGAGGGTATGGATGATCCGACTGTAGCTGGGCGATTGCGGATCCAGGTCCACCACGCTGATGCTGTCAGGCCGATCTTGGAGTCGGCTGTTCAGGGTGGCGACGTACCCCAGCCGTTCAGGTGGAGCTTCCATGGCCATGCGGGGTGAGGGATAAAATGAGGGATCGGGTTTCCAAAGAGCCATAACTGTGCCTCCTTTGTTTCGGGAATCTGCGCCCTGAAGGCGCAAGCCCCGTAGATCGACCTCGAAATTATTCTCCCTCCATATAAATGTGCAATCCGCGAAAAAACGGATCTGATTACGCTCCTGTCAGCTCAAAACATCTCAGGGCTATTTCCGGATGAACACCATCTAAAAACAATACCCGAATTTGGATTTGACTCAAGCGAACCGGGTGAGAAAACCGTCGCTGCTTTTTTTGCTATACTTCAGCGAGGCAGGCGAGCCGGACAGCTTCGCCCCCAACCACCATTTAAAAAATAACTTTCGCGCCAACTTCATCCATCGTGCCGTATTGTTTCCCGGCCGGCAAATGCCAGCCCCATGGCCGATCACCCTGGAGGTAACATCATGGATACAATCATTCGTGTGAACATGACCGATTTGAGCGTCAAGCGGGAAAAAGTTCCCGAGGAGTGGATCGAACTTGGCGGGCGCGGCCTGACCTCGATCATCATCGCCAAAGAGGTTCCTCCGCGTTGCCATCCTCTGGGGCCCAACAACAAGTTGGTTTTTGCTCCAGGCCTGCTGTCCGGCACCATGGCCGCCCAGTCCGGACGATTGTCGGCCGGGGCCAAGAGCCCTTTGACCGGTTGCATCAAGGAAAGCAATTCCGGCGGCACCGCCTCCCAGCAGTTGGCCAAGCTGGGCATCAAGGCTTTGATCATCGAAGGGCAACCCGCTCCGGACCATTGGTACCGGTTGCATGTGACGAACGACGGCGTCGCCATCGAGCCAGGCGACGATCTGGTGGGACAGGGCAACCTGGCGGTGATCGCCGCCATGTTGGACAAATTCGGCGATAAAGTCGGGGTTTTGAGCATCGGACCAGCCGGTGAGATGCGCATGGCCTCGGCCCAGATCACGGCCAAGGATCCCACCCAGCATATTCGCAGCCTCGGCCGGGGAGGCCTGGGGGCGGTCATGGGTGCAAAACAGGTCAAGTGCATCACCATCGAAGATCCCGGCTCGATCAAGGTGCCCATTGCCGACGAAGAAAAATTCCGCGCCGCGGCCAAGGTCTTTGCCAAAACCCTGCTGGATCACCCGGTCAGCGGCCAGGGGCTGCCGACCTACGGCACCAATGTGCTGATTAACATCCTCAACGAGGCCGGCGGGCTGCCGACCAGAAATTTCCGTTACGGCCAGTGCGACCATCACGAAAAAATCAGCGGCGAAACCATGCGCGATATCATCCTGGAACGCAAGGGCAGACCCAAACACGGATGTCATGTCGGCTGCATCATTCAGTGTTCGCAGGTCTATCACGATCCCAAGGAGAATTTTGTCACGGCCGGTTTCGAATACGAGACCATCTGGGGGCTGGGCGCCAACTGTCTGATCGAGGACCTGGATGATATCGCCGAGTGCGACCGGATCATGGACGATATCGGCGTCGATTCCATCGAGACCGCGGTTTTGCTGGGGGTGGCCATGGAGGCCGGTGTCATCCCCTGGGGAGACGGTAAGGAATGTCAACGGGTACTGCGCGACGAGATCGGCAAAGGCACACCGCTGGGGCGGATCCTCGGCAACGGTGCCGGCATGGTCGGCAGGGCTTTCGGGCAGGTGCGGGTGCCGGTGGTCAAAAACCAGGGTATTCCGGCTTACGATCCTCGCTCGGTCAAGGGCATCGGCGTGACCTACGCCACCAGCACCATGGGTGCCGACCACACCGCCGGTTACGCCGTCGCCACCAACATCCTCAAGGTCGGCGGGTATGTCGATCCTTTGAGCAAGGTGGGACAGGTGGAGCTGTCCCGCAAACTGCAGATCGCCACCGCTGCGATAGACGCTACCGGCATGTGTATTTTCATCGCCTTCCCCATGCTGGACATCCCGGAGACCTTCTTCTCCCTGATCGATATGATCAACGCCCAGTACGACCTGCAGTTGGGCGCAGACGACTTCCTGGCAATGGGCAAGCGCATCCTCAAGGCCGAGCATGCCTTCAACCAGGCGGCCGGCTTCACCAACGCCCAGGATCGCCTGCCGGAATTCTTCACCTATGAACCGATCCCGCCGCACCAGGCGGTTTGGGATTTCACCGACGAGGAGCTTGATGAGTTCTGGAATTTTTAGCAGACCTTGGCTTTGGGAAATACCTGCCGAAGAAGGGGACAGAGCGAGCTGTCCCCTTCAACCAACTGCTTGATCATGAT
Source organism: Pelobacter sp. UBA6093 (assembly GCA_002435955.1). Taxonomy (GTDB): domain Bacteria; phylum Desulfobacterota; class Desulfuromonadia; order Desulfuromonadales; family Syntrophotaleaceae; genus Syntrophotalea. The sequence goes on along the minus strand of DIWZ01000025.1, from coordinate 14,150 downwards.
TTGCCAGCGCCTCCTTTCGTTTTTTTCTGCTGCAACCCATCCCTGAGCCGCTCCAAGCCCTTCGCAAAACTCTCGGCGTCGCCGAACTTAATAAAACAGGGATAGCGATTATGGGAATCGCGAATCCGACAGGTCCCTGGTGCAACATTTTAATGTCTGGGTGGTTTGTTGATTAATCTTCGCAAACCCCAATAAATTACGGTAACTTTGACCGGAAACCGGACTCAGGGGGTCGTGGTCCCTCAAAAACCGTTTGATTCTGCTTGTTGACATCCTGCCATATCGGTATATGTATTTATTTACAAACGACTTTCTTACTAAACAAGGAAACCACAGAATTTCAACGAATGAGGAGGAAATTATGAAATATCGGTTCTTAGGTATCGCGTTGATTCTTGCCGGAGTTGCCATTCCTGCAGCTGCCGATTGTGATATGGCAGAAACAGGCAAGGCTCTTGCCGACAAAAACCGCTGTGCAATCTGCCACAAGGACGGGGGCATGGCCACCTCTATGGCAAAGATGGCCGAAGGTAAAACGGACGAATTTCTGAAACAATCCATCCTCAACCCCAAACAAGCACTGGGACCCAACACCCGCATGCCTGCATACAAATTCAATGAGGAAGAAATGCAGGCCATGCTCCATTATCTCCGTTCCGTTTCCAAACCGTAACACTCTCTCATCAGACAAGGTAGCGACACCTTATCCCACGGACAGGATGAGCCATGACCGAGACCATCCCAAAGCCTCCAAAAGGCCTGTCTGCATACGCCGGCAACTGGTTAGGGCTGCTGGGCATAATCGTGACCATGTGTTCGCTGCTGGCTCTTTTGCTGCTGATCGCCTTCGATATTTTCGTGGGCTTCAGCCGACCGTACCTGGGCGTGCTGATCTACGTCATCCTGCCCGCAATAGTGTTTGCCGGACTGCTTCTCATCGGGGCGGGCGTCTGGTACCAGCGGCGTCTGCGAAGAAAACCGGGGTATAAGCCAGGACTGCCGCACATCGACCTGAACAATCCCCGCCACCGTCGCAACCTGATCCTGACGGTTTGTATCGGCTTGGTTTTTCTGCTTTTTTCGGCGTACGGCAGTTACCGTGCCTATCATGTGACGGAGTCTGTCGCCTTCTGCGGCCTTTTGTGCCACCAGGTCATGGAACCGGTCCACACAACCTACCTGAATTCGCCTCACGCCCGGGTCGCCTGTACCAAGTGCCATATCGGTCCGGGTGCCTCCTGGTTTGTTCGGGCCAAAATTTCGGGCTTGCGGCAGGTATACGCGGTGCTCACCGACTCCTATCCCCGCCCTATACCAGTTCCTGTTGAAAACCTGCGCCCGGCCCGGGAAACCTGCGAACAATGTCACTGGCCGGAAAAGTTCTATGGCGCCACGGAGCTGCAGCGTCCTCACTATCTGGCCGATGAGGACAATACCCCCTTCGACATTCGCATGATGATCAAAGTCGGCGGAGCAACCCCCCTGCATGGCCCGATCGGAGGCATTCACTGGCACATGGCCGTCGGTAATGACATCGAATACCGCGCCACCGATGCGAGCCGCCAAACCATCCCCTGGGTGCGCGCCACCAACCGCGCTACCGGAAAGGTCACGGTCTACCATACCGCTGACGGCGCCCCCGCTGAAGGGGCGGCGCAACCGGAGCCTCGACGCATGGACTGCGTCGACTGCCATAACCGTCCGACCCATATTTTTCAATCCCCCAACGAAGCCCTGAATGTCGCTCTCTGGCTTAACCGCGTCGATGCCTCCATTCCTTCCATCAAACTCAATGCGTCCAATGCCCTGCTCCAGAGCGCCAAGGCCAAATCGCGAACCGAGGGAGTACGGCAGATCGATGAGCTGATTTCCGCCAAGTACCCGGATTACCAGGATCCATTGAAAATCCGCCAGGCGGTTGCGGAAACCCAGAACATTTACCGCAATAATTTTTTCCCTGAAATGAAAACGACCTGGCAGGTACGCCCCGACAATATCGGCCATCGCAGCTGGCCAGGGTGCTTTCGCTGTCATGATGGTGAGCATGTCAGCACAACCGGAGAAACCCTCTCCAACGACTGCAATGCCTGCCACACGATCATTTCACAGGCCCTGGGGGATAAGCCGGCGACCACCAGTCTGGCAGGGTTGCCGTTCGAACATCCCGGAGGGGATGTCCCGGGTATCTTGTGCACGCTGTGCCATGCCGGATCGCCCTGAAGGCCGTTGCAAAAAAGGTTATGCGGCGTTGCTCATTGATTCGATCCCTGGCGCGTGAATTGGGTGTTTGAACGGCTGTTACCGGTGTCTTTTATACAGGAGGCGCGTTGTGAAAAATCCTGGAATTTTTTCGAAAAAAGTGTGCGGCCTGGCCCTCGCCGGGATGATTCTGTTGCTGCTCTTTGCCTGTCACGCCATGAAACAGGAGCCGATTCACCCTGTGGCGGTTGTGCCGGGCGCCGAGTATATCGGCATGGAGAGTTGCGCTCTGTGTCATGCCGCAACGGTCAAGGATTTCAAATTCGCCAGGCACGCCAAGCTCACTGTGACGCTGCCGGATGGTCAGGAGGTGTTGGGTTGCGAATCCTGCCACGGTGCCGGCAGCCTGCACATGGCGGCCGGCGGCGGTAAGGGCAAGGCCATCATCAATCCCGGAGAAAACCCCGCCACCTGTTACCAGTGCCACCCTGAAGTCCAGGCCTTCTTCAGCCTGCAATACCACCATCCCACGGGTGAACAGGGCATCACCTGCAACGACTGCCACAGCCCCCATGGCGAGAACATCATGCTGCCCAAAGGGACGTTGATGGGTCAACAAAGCGCCCCCTGCGATCAGTGTCATCAGGAGCAGAGCAAGCCTTTCGTCTTCGAGCACGAAGCTCTGAGGGAAGGTTGCACCATGTGCCACAGCCACCACGGTTCCATCAACGACAAACTGCTCGTGGCCAGCGACGCAAACTTGTGCCTGCGCTGCCATGCCGAAGTCATGGGGGACCAAATCGAGTTGGGTGGAGGATCCCATAACAGCCGCCTGGCGCAGGGTCCCTGCTGGAGTTCCGGCTGTCACACGGCCATACACGGGTCCAACATAAACGCCCATCTGCGTTACTAACGGAGGAGGACCGGCCATGAAACCCAAATTGTTTGGTATCGTTCTGGCCCTGATAGGCTCGCTGACAGGAGTGGGGGGGGAGATCCGGGCCGCGGATAACAGCGACGCGACCACTGGCGCCATCGAGGTCACTCCATCTGTCAACGGTGTATTTGTCGATGGCGACGACAACAAGTTCCGGGAAGACTGGTGGATGCAAGAGGGTCTTAACGGCGGGGTGGAAAATTTCACCCTCCGCCGGGAGTTGGGAGAGGATACAACCATCGAGACGCAGGGGCGGGCCATCGTGCCCGAAGAGAACTACCGTCTCGATGTCCTGATCGACAAACGGGATGTCGGCTATATCCGCGCCGGGTATTCCGAATACCGCAAATATTTCGATGATACGGGCGGGTTCTTCCTGCCATTCAGCGAGTCTTCCTTCGATCTGAGCAAGGACCTGCACCTGGATATCGGCAAGGTTTTCATCGAAGCCGGGCTGTTGTTGCCGAATATGCCGAAACTGATCGTGGGTTACGAGCACCGCTTCAAGGACGGAGAAAAATCCCTGCTGGAATGGGGCAACGTTACCGAGGACGTGACGAGGAAGATTTTCCCTTCTTACAAGGATATCGACGAAAAGGTGGATATCGTGCGACTGGAGATCAGCCATGACATCGCCAATGTCCATTTGGGCAACGAATCCCGCTACGAGTACTATCGCGTCGACACCAAAAGGCACGCCCAGGATATCGAAATCGGCGACCCTACCGGAACCGAAACGGTGACGGTCGATGAAGATTATGAGCATGACGCCTTTTACAATACCCTGCATGCCGAGACCCATTTGAACGACACGACTTATTTATCGCTGGGGTATCTTTTTTCCACCCTGGATGGGGATGCTTCCTTCCGCATGATGACCGTCCCCTTCGGGCCGGAAATCAGGGATAAAAACTGGTTCACCAATTCCATCGATCTCGATCAGGATGTGCACATCGTCAACGCCAATGTCATTCTGGGCCCCTTTCGCGCTCTGTCTATTTACGCCGGCATTCAGGGGGAGAGCCAGGAAGTGGATGGCAATACGGATGCCATCCTCACCGAATCGGGGTTAGGCTCTCCTGAAGCTTTGATCGACAGTGAAAAAGACAAGTGGGGTGTTGAAGAAACCGTCGGCATTCGTTATACCGGACTGCCTCGCACCACCCTTTACGCGGAAGGTCGCTGGACCCAGCAGGACATCGACCTCACGGAAACGGAATTTGAAGACGGCGTCCTGGCCTTCGAACGTGACACCGATACCCGGGTAAGACGACAGCGTTACAGTATCGGTTTAAACAGCTCCCCCCTGCCGCGAACCACGGTGGCCGCCCGCTATCGGTACGGCTACCGTTCCAATGACTATGATCACAATGTGGACTCTGAACCCACCGGCTATTCGGCATTCATCCTGGATCAGGACATAAAAACCGACGAGGTGATGGTCAAGGTTTCCTTCCAGCCGTTTCCTAGAATTCGGACCTCTCTCCAGTATCAGCTTGTCGTCATGGACATCGATACCGACGAAGATACCGACCCGCCCAGTTCCCCGCGTACCACCGATTACGACGCCGACATCTATACCGCCAGCATTACCGCAACCCCCTATGCCGGTCTTTTTTTTACGGGCCTGGTATCCTATCAGGACGTTCACCTGGAGACTGTCGATCTTCCCGATGCACCGATCAAAACCTATGACGGAGACGTCCTGTCGGTGTCGACTGCCGCGGGATTGGCCCTGGATTCGCGCACCAATCTGAACATGCAGTATATCTATACCCTGACGGAAAACTTTCAGGATTTCTCCGACGAAGGTCTGCCCCTGGGGTCTGAAAACCAGCGGCATGCCGTCCTTGCCAACCTGACCCGCCGGATCACCGACAATATGTCCGTCAAGCTGCGTTACGGCTTTTACAGCTACGATGATGATGCCAGTGACGGGGCGGACAATTACACCGCCCATCTGGTCGGAGCGTCATGCAGGATGACTTTTTGACAGACATGCGAATTCTTGCCCGGGGGTCTGTCGACAGCCACAGACCCCCGGCTGTCTAAAGAATGGGCAAAGAGGGAATTCCCTCGAAAAATCAAGGAACACCACACGCATTATCAGACTTCTGCGGGGGGTTTTGCACAGCCGCTGTGGATAGCTGTGCAGTTATCCATGGGCCGGACCTCACCCGTGCAGATCGAGGTTGATGCCTTGCGCAGGCGGTAGGGAGGTACCGTAATTGCCGGTCATTGTCTGATTCTTGCCCCGTTTCTTTGATTCGTACAGGGCGGCATCGGCCCGCATAATGATATGATCCAGAATCTCGCCGGCCTCATGCATCACCACACCGCAACTGATGGTCACCAAGCCCTTGCCGGAACCGCCGGCAAACCCGGCCAGCAGGTCTCGATTGCGGATCTCTTCCCGCAACCTCTCCGCCACCATCCATGCCTGGGGTAAGTCGTTATAAATCAGCAGGACAAATTCGTCTCCACCCCAGCGCACCACCAGATCGTTCTGGCGAATATGCGTGGTAGCGAGACCGACGACTTCCTTGAGCACATGGTCGCCGGCCATGTGCCCCAGTTCGTCGTTGATGGCTTTAAAATTATCGACATCGAACAGAACAACGGAGAACTGCGCGCCCTGTCGTTGACCGAGGTAAACGGCTGACTCGAAATGCCTGTCGAACTCCCGCCGGTTAAAGGCTCCGGTCAGTTTATCGGTAGTGGCCATCTGTTCCAGCTTGCTTTGAAAATGGCCCACGGTGTAAGCGGCAATCGCCAGGATGACAAGGATGATCACAAGATCGAAAGCCAGATTCTGATAAAAATTACGTCGGAGGCCTGCAATGGCCTGTGTCTCGTCCTGCTCGACTAACAAAAACCATTCGAATTCTGGAAGATATCGGGAAGTAAGAAGAATATGTCGTCCACCGCGCCAGAAATCGAAGGCGTCGCTTTCTGGTTTAATGGCCAGCGCCTTTTGCGCAACCTCCTTTAGCCCCTCCTGTTCGGAGATATTCTCCCGATCAACCAGGGACTGATCCTTGTGCACTTTGATCAGGCCATCGCGGTCGACCAGGTAGACATCTCTTCCGTAACGCTGCCGATAGGATTTGAGCAGGTTGGCGACCATCTCCATGTTCAACCCGACGCCGGTCACACCGAGCAACTTACCGTTGTAGTCGTTGAGACGGTGATTGATGAAAATTGTCAGGCTGTTGTCCGCGGCTTCGTTGGTGTCCACCGTCAGGTCGTAAGGCTTGTCCATGGCCTTGAAATCGTAATACCAGACGTCGTGGGCATCCTCGCGGCTGATTTTTTTGAGAATACCGTTGAAGTGATAGTAATGGCCAGTCTGCTCCGAAACGAAAAAGGTAGAGAAAAAGCCGTACTTCCCCTTGATCTCCTGCAGGTAGCGGGTGATTTGACCCATCTCTTTTTCCCCGCCAAGCGCCCAATCCTTAAGGAAAGTATCGTTGGCCATCAACGAGGAGATAAAGATGGGTCGCATCAGGTCAGATTGAATTTCGGAATAGATATTGTCACGGGTCAGAGGCAGTGCGTGTTCGACGATGTGTTTGCGCAGCGAGCGGGTTGAGACCCGATAATTATTAACGTTGGTCAGCAAAAACCCGAAAATCAGGATGATGCTCAGCGAAAGAATAAGTTTCGTTTTAAGGGAAAATCGCCACATCAACCATTCTCTCCCGCCGATAGATATCATCCTGAAAAACAAAAAGGCATTGCTGATGCTATCGCAAAAACTAATGGGATGGCCTAAAGACGCCCCAGTTCCTGCCGTACCAGATTCAACGTCCCTCCTGCCAGCAGACTGGCCCGCTGACGCTCTGACACCGACAGCGAGGCGATGATTTCGTCACCGTTCAAACGCACCGGAATCTCCGTATCGCCCCGTTCGATGCGCCGACGAACATCCCCGATCTCAAGCACTGTCCCCTCGGCCAACCGATCGTAGTCGGCGGGATTTTTGAAGGTCAGGGGGAGGATGCCGAAATTGCACAGATTGGCCTTGTGAATGCGGGCGAAACTCTTGGCCAGCTTCAATCGCACGCCGAGATAGCGCGGCGCCAGGGCTGCATGTTCGCGGCTGGAACCCTGGCCGTAGTTGTCGCCGCCGACCACCGCGACATGGACCAGCTCCCGACAACGGGTGTGGAAATCGGGGTCAATTTGATAGAAGACATACTCGCTGATGGCTTCGATGTTGGAACGCAGGGGCAAAACCTTGTTACCGGCAGGCATGATGCCATCGGTGGAGATATTGTCGCCAACCTTGATGGCCACCGTGACGCGCAGGTCATCCGGCAACGCATCCAGCTGCGGGAAAGGTTTGATGTTGGGCCCGCGCAAAACTTCGGTAGCCATGCCCTTTTCGCTGGGATAAACGATGGAAGAGCGATCGACCAGTCGCTGGTCTGGCTCTTCGGCCTGGGGGTAGACCATATCCTTGCCGAGCTCGCGCGGATCAGTGATCACCCCGCGCAAGGCGGACGCCGCTGCGGTTTCCGGTGAGCACAGATAAACCTGATCATCTTTGGTGCCGGACCGGCCAGGGAAATTACGCGGAAAGGTGCGCAGGCTGATCTGGCCGGTTCCCGGCGCCTGCCCCATGCCGATGCAGCCGAGGCAGCCGGACTGGTGGAGCTTGGCCCCGGCCATCATCAACGGCAGGATGCCATCGGCCTCGGCCACGTTTTCGAGCACCTGGCGACTGCCGGGATTGATGTGAAAATCGGTGTTCGGCGCGCTGTGACGTCCCTCGACAATACGTACCACCCGCAGCAGATCCTTGAGGCCGCTGTTGGCGCTGGATCCGATGATGACTTGATCGACAGAGGTGCCGGCCACTTCGCCCACCGCCACCACATTGCCCGGTGAGGATGGACAGGCAATAAGCGGCGTAAGGGTCGCAAGGTCGATCTCTGCGTATTCGTCGTACTGTGCGCCCGGATCGGCCTCCAGGGGCAGCCAGTGGTCGCCGCGCCCCTGGGCGCTCAGATAAGCGCGGGTCTGTTCATCGGACGGGAAGATGGAACTGGTGGCGCCAAGTTCGGTACCCATATTGCCGATCACCGCCCGGTCCTCCACGGTCAAAGTGGCAACGCCGGGGCCATAATATTCCACCACTTTGCCCAGACAACCTTTGACGTCGTAGCGGCGCAGCATCTCCAGGATGATATCCTTGGCGCTGACCCAGTCGGGCAGCCGGCCGGTCAGCTTCACCCCCAGCACCCGGGGGCAGGGCAGATAATAAGGCCGCCCGGCCATGGCCAGTGCCACATCCATACCGCCGGCCCCCATGGCCAGCATCGAAAGACCGGCCGCGGCCGGGGTATGGCTGTCGGCACCAAGCAGGGTCAAGCCCGGACGGCCGAAATTCTCCAGATGCACCTGGTGAGAAATGCCGTTGCCGGGGGGGCTGTAATGAATGCCGTAACGGACGCAGGCCGATTGCAGATAACGGTGATCGTCGGCATTTTTAAAATCGGTTTGCAACAGGTTGTGGTCGACATACTGGGCCGCCAGCTCGACCTTCACCCTCTCCAGCCCCAATGCCTCGAACTCCAGCATGGCCATGGTGCCGGTGGCATCTTGCAGAAGGGTGTGATCGATGCGGATGGCAATCTCCTCGCCGGGCACAAGCTGCCCTTCGACAAGGTGGCATTCCAGAACTTTGCGAGTGACATTGAACGGCATGGAGGTCTCCTTGCTTAGAAATACGGTTGGTGGCTGCAGGGACCGATACATAGTCTTGTAGATGCCCGGGAACCAGATCGGTCTGTTTTTAATGTACCAGAGATTGCCCAACTGTGCACTCATCGGGTGCCTGCACTTGCAATCAAAAACCCCATCTGCTAAGTATCAGGCATAAATATGACAAGGAGATCTCTGCATGCACGAATTTTTTTCTACCCTGGACGCCATATTCCATGAAACCTTCCTGGGCATCAGTGCCGGGCGTTTTGCCGCGGCCTTTGCGACCTTGATCGTCGCCCTGATCCTGAAAAAGGTTCTCGGTCACATCTTTGACCATGTGATATTCCCCCTGGCCGCCCGCACCAGAAGCCGCTATGACGATGAATTCCTGAACAGCATCCGCAGACCGGCGGAACTGCTGGTGGTGATTATCGGGCTGTTTGTGGCCGTGCAAATCCTGCAGCTGCCGACCGAGCCGGTCAACATACAACGCGGTGCCCACGCCATCCTCAAGGTGCTGGTGACCTTCGATATCGGCTGGGCGCTGTTCAACCTGGTTACCTTGCTCGATATCTTCTTGTACGGTTGGGTCAGCAATACCAAATCGTCCCTCGACGATCACCTGTTGCCTTTCATCCGCAAGAGCCTGCGGGCCTTCATCATTTTCCTGGCCGTGATCATGACCATCCAGAACCTCGGCTATTCCATTTCCGGCCTGCTGGCCTCCCTGGGCATCGGCGGTCTGGCCGTGGCCCTGGCAGCCAAGGACACCCTGTCCAATATTTTTGGCTCGTTCATGATCATCCTTGACCGCCCCTTTCATATCGGCGACTGGGTCAAGGCCGGGGACATGGAAGGCGTGGTGGAAGAAATCGGCTTTCGCTCGACCAAAATCCGCACCTTCGCCCAGACTTTGATCACCGTACCGAACAACATCATAGCCAACCTGGCCATCGACAATATCAGCCGCATGCCCAAACGACGCATCAAACTCACCTTGGGGGTTACCTATGAAACAAGCCCGGCACAGATGCGCCAGGCAGTATCGCAAATCAGGGAGATGCTGAAAAACCACCCCGCCATCCAGCAGGATTTTCTGCTGGTCAACTTCACCGACTATGGCGCGTCATCCCTGGACATCCTGGTCTATTGCTTCACCACCACCACCGTATGGGGGGAATACCTTGATGCCCGGGAAGATGTCTGCCTGAAAATCATGGACATCCTCGAACAACTTGGTCTTGAAATCGCTTTTCCCAGCCGCTCGATTTACCTGCGCGGTCAAAATAGTTCGGAAGCCAAATTGCAGGAAGGTGTACCGGAATCGCTTGTATCACCGATGAACTTCGAATCGCAGCAGGCCGGAGGAGTTTAAATCCGCGCTTATAAAAAGCTGTCGAGCTTTTCCGGAGGATCGATAGCTTGGAGCCCGACCTCTTCGGCCAAGGATTTCAGCAAAGCTTGCGCATCCGGACGGCGGGACGGATGGTAGCCGACTTCGATCACTCCGGCCGCAGCATCAATAGTGCGCATGAAGAGTAACCCGTCGTAGCTTTCCAGAATAAATCGCATAAAGCTGATATCCTTACGGGATACGACAAAGTAGAGTTTTTCCAACATGCCATTGCCTCGCAAAATCTGTGATTTTAAGTTCAAGGGGCCAATACTCATGGACACCATACAACCATGCCCCCTGCTGCCACGCATGATCATACCTCTTGGCGGATCATCGATCCCGCCAGCATCGATCCGGACCTGCACCAGTTTTTGACTGGCGAACTGGCCCGCGACTGGCATCTGGTCCTGACGGCGTGCGGCATCGACACGCACCTGCAACAGGCTGCAGACGGATGGCAACTATCGGTACCGGTGATCGATCTGCAAAGGGCCCTGCAGGAGTTGCGACAATTCACGGACGAAAACCGCCAATGGCCGCCTGCACCACCGAGCGTAGCCAGCCTGGACAACGCCTGGGCCAGTGCCTGCCTGCTGGCGGGGCTGGCGCTATTTTACAATATCACCCGCCTGCCCTTCCCTTTCCTCGGCATCAGACCTCAAAATTGGCTGAGCTCGGGCAACGCCCACGTTGCCAGCATCCTCAGCGGCCAATGGTGGCGCCTTGCTACCGCCCTGACGCTGCATAACGATGCCTTACATCTCGCGGGTAACATTATCATTGGCGGGGTTTTCATCATCCGCCTGTGTCGGGAAGTTGGAACCGGGGTCGGTTGGTGCCTGCTGTTGCTGGTGGGAGTGGCCGGCAATTACCTCAACTGCCTCATCCAGCCCCCATCCCATCAGGCCGTGGGAGCCTCGACCGCCATCTTTGGCGCCATCGGCATCCTCGCAGCCCTGAATGCCCGACGTCATCAATTGCGGTTGACAAAAAGATGGACACTGCCACTGGCCGCCAGCCTTGCCCTGCTGGCTCTGCTCGGCACCGGGGGCGAAAATACCGATCTGCTGGCGCATCTGTTCGGATTTTTATGCGGACTTGCCGCCGGCTGGCTGATCGCGCCCTTGCCCCAGGCCGGCCCGCGGCTCAACCGCGGCCTCGGGTTATCTTCGATGCTGTTTATCGTGCTGGTATGGTGGCTGGCCTTGCGATAGAGAGAATTGTCGAGGATGCTTCGGCTTTACCCCTCAATTTTACTTGCTTCAGGGGAATGCCTGACCTGGGTGGATAAAATAAAAGCCGGCACGATACACGCATCGCGCCGGCTTCAATTAATTTGCCAACTACTATGCTTTGTCGTGACGACTGTCCCGCCACTGGGAAAACAACAGCAGCGCCACCCCGACACAGATGGCCGAATCGGCCACGTTAAAGGCGGGCCAGTGGCGTTGATACCAGTGAACATCGATAAAATCGACGACCTCGCCCAGCCTCAGCCGGTCGATGAGATTGCCGATGGCCCCGCCAAGGACCAGACTCAGCGCCAAGCGGGCCAGGATCTGGTGGGGTTTGAACTGCCGGTAAAACCACACCAAAAAGATCACGGCTATCGTGGTGGTGGTAAGCAAAAATGGCACACGAAAAGCGGTATCCGCCAAAATACCGAAAGCGGCCCCCTTGTTACGCACATACACCAGGTCGAAGAAATCCGGAATCACCGGCCGGGCCTCGTGCAGATGAAAGTTTTGCACGATGAGCCACTTGGTAACCTGATCGACCACCACCACGAGGCTGGCGATCAGTAACAGCATGCTGTAGCCGGTACGTTTCATTTGTCGACAAGCACCGCAACGCAACGGTGGCACAGCTCGGGGTGATCGGCGCTATCACCAACCGAGGTCGCATAATTCCAGCAACGATCGCATTTTCCACCTTGGGCTTTCTCCACCCGAACCTTGAGCTCGGGCTGGTTTTCGCCCTGCTTGGCATCCGGCAGATCATCAACGAGTTCAACCTGCGAGACGATGAACAGCGAGGCGAGTTGTTCCCGATATGTCTCGAGCAGCTCACGGCACGCGCCGGCCGGGACACTCAGCAATACGCGAGCGTCCAGGGAGTGGCCGACAACCTTGTCATTGCGGGCCATTTCCAGGACTTTGGAGACATCCGAACGGATATCGAGCAGACGGTCGTAACGTTCTTCAAGGGCGGGGTCGCGGTAGCTGCGATCAAACCGGACAAAATCGGCCAGGTGCACGTTTTCCGGACGCTCTCCGGGCATGAAAGCCCAGATCTCATCGGCGGTGAACGATAATACCGGTGCGATCAACCGCGTCACGCAATCCAGAATCCGGAACATGGCGGTCTGGGCACTGCGACGTTCCAGGCTGGTGGCGCCGGAAGCGTACAGGCGGTCTTTGAGCACATCCAGGTAAAACGCACTCATCTCGACGCTGCAGAAATTATGCACGGCGTGATAAATGACATGGAATTCGTAGTCTTCGTAAGCCTTTTCAACCCGCGCGGCCAGATCCTCGAGTTTGGCAAGGGCCCAGCGGTCGAGTTCCAGCAGTTCAGCGTCGGCCACCATGTCCCGGGCCGGATCGAAACCGCTCAGGTTGCCGATGATGTACCGGGCGGTATTGCGGATACGGCGATAAGCATCGGAAAGCCGCTGCAGAATTTCGTCGCTGATGCGAATATCGTCCCGGTAATCCTGGGCCGCCACCCACAGGCGCAGCAGTTCGGCACCGTACTTCTTGATGACTTCTTCCGGCGCGACCACGTTGCCCACCGACTTGGACATCTTCTTGCCCTTGCCGTCCACCACGAAGCCATGGGTCAGCACGGCCTTGTAGGGGGTCAGCTCACGGGTCCCGACAGACGCAAGCAGGCTTGAGTGGAACCAGCCGCGATGCTGGTCGCTGCCCTCCATGTAAAGATCCGCCGGCCAGTTGAGATATTCGCGATGGTCGAGCACGGCGGCATGGGATACCCCGGAATCGAACCAGACGTCGAGGATATCGGTTTCCTTGGTAAAGTCGTCATGACCGCAGGTCGGGCAGGTCGTACCGGCCGGCATCAGTTCCCGCGGCTCTTTCTCAAACCACAAATCGCTGCTGCCCTCTTCGAACAGATCGGCCACATGGTGCATGACTTTGCTGTCTTCCAGAGCTTCGCCGCACTTGGCGCAGTAGAAGATGGTGATGGGGACACCCCAGCTGCGCTGGCGGCTGATACACCAGTCCGGGCGGTTTTCGACCATATTGTAGATACGGTCGCGCCCCCAGCGCGGGATCCAGGTCACGTCGTTGATGTGCTTCAGCGCTTTTTCGCGCAGGCCGTTGGCCTCCATGGAGATAAACCACTGCTCGGTGGCGCGAAAGATAATCGGTTTTTTGCAGCGCCAGCAATGGGGATAGCTGTGACTGACCTTGCCCTCTTTGAGCAAGGCGCCGACTTCCGTAAGCTTGGCGTTCACTGCGACGTTGGCTTCGCTGATCTTCAAGCCGCCGAAAAACTCGACGTTGTCGTAATAGCGACCGTAATCGTCCACCGGGTTGTAAACCTCAAGCCCGTAAGCCAAGCCGACCACATAGTCATCCTGCCCGTGACCGGGCGCGGTATGCACACAACCGGTGCCCGCTTCCAGAGTGACATGATCGCCCAGGATAAGTAGCGAGGGACGGTCATAAAAAGGATGCCGGCAGGCCTTGCGCTCAAATATCGGCGCCTCGAAGGTCCTGATCACCCGGAAGTCTTCCAACCCGAGTTGCTGCATGACCGTCGGCACCAGACCTTCGGCCATGACCAGCAACTCGTCGCCGGTTTCCACCACCGCGTAAGGCAGAGCCGGATTGAGGCAGATACCGAGGTTGGCGGGGATGGTCCAGGGGGTGGTGGTCC
>DIWZ01000028.1 GCA_002435955.1 Pelobacter sp. UBA6093 | reverse complement strand
ATTGCTCGTTTCCCATATGAAAACTGCACTAGTGTTCATCCATAGTTTCCGGATGAACACTAGTTGGTATGCAAATATGTCTAACCGTGAACGTGATGCTCGATATCGCCCCCGGTCAGAAACGAACTCAGCGGTTTGCCTTCCAGATAATCCTTCCAGAATGGCGAAATATCCCGCAACCGCTGGATGATGGGCGGCATGGTGGCGATGACGTGGTCGATATCCGCATCGTTGTTGTAGATGCTCAGGCTGAAGCGGATGGAGCCGTGGGCGGCGGTAAAGGGTACCCCCATGGCGCGCAGCACGTGGGAGGGTTGCAGAGAGCCGCTGGTGCAGGCCGATCCGGACGAGGCGCAGACGCCTTCGTCGCTGAGGAGCATGAGGATCGATTCCCCTTCGATGTATTCAAAACTCAGGTTGCAGGTGTTGGGCAGACGGTTCTGGGCGTCGCCATTGACCATGGTGTTGGGAATGCTTTTAAGCAGTTCCGCTTCCAGCCGATCGCGCAGCGCTTTAACCCGGGTGTTTTCCTCCCGCAGGTGATCCATGGCAAATTCCGCCGCACGCCCCAGACCGACGATGAAGGGAACGTTTTCGGTACCGCCGCGCCTGCCAGCTTCCTGGTGCCCTCCCACCACGAAGGGGGCAAACCGGGTCCCCTTGCGGATGTACAGGGCACCGACGCCCTTTGGTGCGTGCAATTTATGCCCGGATAGCGACAGCATGTCGATGGGGCTTTTACGCAGATCCATGGGAATCTTGCCGATGGACTGCACGGCATCGGTGTGGAAGGGGATGCCCTTTTCGCGTACCATAGCGGCGATTTCGTCGATGGGGAACAGGACACCGGTCTCGTTGTTGGCGGACATGATGCTGACCAGTGCAGTTTCGTCGGTCAGCACGGTGCGTAATTCATCCAGGTCGAGCTGGCCCTCGTGGTTTACCCCCAGCTCGGTGACGCGATAGCCGCGTGCCTGCAGCTGGTGGGCGACGTTGAGTACCGCCGGATGTTCGACCCGTGAGATGACGATGTGCTTTTTCTCCGGGTAGGAGTAGAGGGTGCCCATGATGGCGGCATTGTCGCTTTCGGTGCCACAGCTTGTGAAGACGATTTCTTCCGGATGAGCGCCGATCAGGGCGGCCACCTTTTCCCGTGCTTCCTTGACGTAGCGCCCGACCTGGCCGCCGAAAAAGTGCATGCTGGAAGGGTTGCCGTACATATCGCTGAAAAAGGGCAGCATCGCCTCGACCACTTCCGGCGCAGTGCGGGTGGTGGCGTTGTTGTCGAGATAGACGGTTTTCATGGTTTCACCTCCTCCACCTCGATTTCAGGGCTGACGAATTCACGCAACTTGGCTTCGACGAAATGCTTGAGGGTAAAGCTGGATTGCGGACAGAAGGAGCAAGTGCCGCGCAGTGCCACCATCACCTTGCTGCCGTCGATATCGATCAATTCCAGGTCGCCGCCGTCGGAGCGGATCGGCGGCAGAATCTCCCGCTCCAGGGTTTCCTCGATGAGGCGGATCTTTTGCAGGTTGGACAGCTTTTTGCCTTTCGGCAGGCGTTTTTCCGCCGGTTCGGCCGGTTTGCTGCCCCACAGTAGTTTCAGAATATCCTCGATTTTGGGGTGGCAGGCCTGACAGCCACCGCCGGCCTTGGTGAAATCGGTGACCTGGGCCACCGTGGTCAGACGGTTTTCCTTGGCTACCCGCTCGATCTCCTTGTCGGTGACACCGAAACATTTACATATGATTTCATACTCTTCCTTGACCACCGCTTCGCCACGGTAGTTGGCAATGGCGGCTTCCAGTGCCTCTTTACCCATGACGGAGCAGTGCATCTTTTCTTCCGGCAGGCCGCCGAGGAACTCGGCAAGATCCTGGTTGTTGACCTTCTCCGCTTCCTCCAGGGTCATACCCTTGACGATTTCGGTCAGAGCGGAGGAGGACGCGATGGCACTGGCGCAACCGAAGGTCTTGAACTTGATGTCCTTGATGCGCTTTTGTTCATCGAGGCTGAAGGTCAGGCGCAGGGCGTCGCCGCAGGCCAGGGAACCAACCTCGCCGATGCCGTCCGGGTTTTCAACTTCACCGACGTTGCGCGGGTTGAGAAAGTGGTCTTTGACTTTATCGGTATAATCCCACATGAAGTCCTCCCAGTGTGGGCCTTGGGCGCCTGTCCGTTGTGGTCTGGAGCGCTGTTGGCCACGGTTATTTATAAAAGTTTAAAAGCCTACGTCGCATTGTCAAAAAAATCGGGGCTTTGCCGACCGGTAACGGGGAATGCCAACCCCCCTGTAACCGGGGGTAAGATCGTCACTAATTACTATTGTGCAGGAGGTATGGCATGAACGCAACCTTACGCGATATGACAAGGGCAACGCTTTTGCGGGTGTGACCCGGGCAGGCCATCGAAGAATCGTATGAGCAAAACGAGGGTTATGCCAACAGCAGCACCGCGTGACAATGTCGTGTGCGGACCAGTTCGTGTCCATCCGGAAACTATGGATGGACACAGTGTAGTTTTCATATGGGAAAAGGGCCGTTTCCGGATGAAAACCAGTTCGATGCTCAGCCGTTTAGCAGGGCCGCGACATCGATGTCCACACCCAGCACACCGATAATATTCCCACGGTCGTCCCGTATCGGTCCGGCCGCCGTAAAGCAGAAACGGTGGGTTGCGGCGGAGCGGTAAAACGGGGTGACGGTGCAGCAGCCCTTGCTCATGGTGTCCTGAAACCAGGGACGCTTTGACCAGTCCATGCCGTAGCCGTCATTGCCATAGGAGGCCTGCACCGCATTGCTGGCGAAAATGTTGCCGGTGATCTGTCTTCCTCGGTTATCGGTCACATAGAGCAGCTCCAGATAACCGCAGCGGGTTGCCAGTTGCCGCATGGCCTTTTCCAGGGCGTCGCGTTGCATGGATTTCAGATCAGGATCGCTGCTGGCGTCACTTACGGTCTTGCGTGCCTTTTCGTGGGCGCGCAGCCGGAAGCCACCCAATAAGGGCAGCAGTTCATCGCTGATGCTGGTCAGGGTCCGGGCCTCGTCATGCACTCCTCGCGCCGTGGCGTTCATTTCCCCCGCCAGTCCCGCCACCTGTTCGATGCTGAAGGTCAGCCCTTGAATCGACTCCTGCTGTTCCCGTACAGCCTGGGTGATTTCTTCAACCTGGGCGTGGGCGGTGGCAAAGCTGTCCACCATGCCGCTCATGGCCCGTCCGACGCGTGCCAATCCTTCGGCACTGGTCTGGACTTGCGCCAGGGTTTCGGCCGTGGCTTCCACCGTTGTTGCGGTTTCCTGCTGGAAACGATGAATGCGGGCGGAAATGTCGTCGGTTGCGGCCAAGGTATGGGCGGCAAGACTTTTGACCTCGTCGGCCACCACCGCAAACCCTCGCCCATGGACCCCTGCACGCGCTGCCTCGATGCTCGCATTCAGTGCCAGCAGGTTAGTCTGGTTGGCAACCCCCCGAATCATTGTCACGATGCCGGTGATCTCATTCAATCGCTCCCCCAGTCCCCGTATGGCATTACCCAGGTTCTCGGTCTGCAGCAATACGCTCTGAGCCGCCAGTTCCGCTTCAATTGCCTGCTGTTGTTCAATGCGTGCACGCTCCATGGCAGCGGAGGTCCCGGCCGCAACCGATTCGGCGGTGGCTGCGATCTGGCGAACCGCCACCGAAACCTGTTCCGCGGCGCTGCTGATCTGGCCGGTCTGGTCGGCCTGGCTCGAAGCGTTGCCGGCTGCCTGTTCGGCGCAGGAGCCCAGGACTCCGCCAGCCAGGCATACCTGGTTTGCCGCCAGGATGAATTCGGCGATGTTTTTATCCAGGCTGGAACCCATGCCTGTCAGGTCGTCGGCGATGGCATCCAGGCCACCTTGCCGGGGTGGCGCGGCTGTCAAATCGCCTGCTCCGAAACGGTCGACCCAAGCGGCCAGGGCCGCCAGGGTGTTTTGGTGGGGCTGCCAATAAAAGACCATGATAAGCAGCGGCAGGATGATTAATCCCGGCAGCAACGTTACCGGCGTAGCCAGGGGGAGCAGGGTCAGCAGGCAGCCGCTCAGAAATGACAGCAGGGTCAGTATGACGATGCGAGACAAGGCATTCATGCGGAACATGGGGCAATATACTCCTATGCTTGGAAGCCGGGAGCGGCATCGGTCCCGGCTGACGCTGTCCGCAAGCCAGGCGCTTTACGGACCATGGATGAATTTCTGCAGATGTTGGCCGGACATGAAAAAAGTGGGCCGGGGTCGCCCGTTTGCGCTGGGCAAAATGATACCCCCGGCCCGGATCACAGCCGTCCTCTCGCAGGGACAGAAATAGTTCGGTGGGTTGAGTAGTGGCTCCCCGTTATAGTGGAAGCGCCCGGTATTTTCCTGGGCATATAAAAGCCAGCACCGCTTTTTGGTTGAGTAAGATGGACTCGCATGAGGCCATTCCCGGGGTGAGACATATCGAATTTGCGAATGCAGCAAATCCGAACCCTCCCTCCACATGAAGCAGCTATTATGCCACTCTGCATATAAAGCTTAAGTCGCCGAAAATATAGAGACTATTGAAGATTGCCGCTCGGTGGGTGCTTAATTTGTGGGCGCCCAAGTCTTCTAATGAGCGAAAATAGGGCGTTTTACGTGCAGATCACAGGCATGCGACAGAATTGACTGCGTTATTGTTTGTGGTGTGTAAAGGCGTGAGCCATGCAGAGCACCAGATGTAACGGACAGTCTCTCAGGCGTTTTGAGATGTGCGGAGCTCCTGGTCTTCTGAGCGCGGCAGGGTGAAGGTTACAGTGGTCCCCCGGTCCGGTTTGCTGGTCACCCAGATGCGACCTTGGTGGGCCTCGACGATGCTCTTGACGATGGCCATGCCCAGGCCGAGGCCTTCGCGTGCCGTATTGGATGCATCGACGCGGTAGAATTTGTCGAACATGCGCCTGATCTGATCCGGACCCATGCCGATGCCTTGATCGTTGACGGCTATGAAGACCTCATTGTCGGCCGGCTGACAGGTTACCTGGATGATGCTGTCGGCGGGGGAGAATTTGACGGCATTACTGAGCAGGTTTTCCATGACCTGGAAAAGCTTGCGATCATCCACCTTCATGTTGATCGGCCCATCGGGTAGAACTATTTTGAATCGATGATTATCGCATACAAGCTGGTAATCGGAAACACAGCGAGCCAGGATCGAACGCACATCGGCCCAGTCTTTTTTAAGCCGGATGACTTGTCCCGTATCGACCCGGGCCAGATCCAGCAGGTCTTCGACAATCTTGCCCAGTGCTTCGGCTTTTTTGTTGATGATGGTAAGGAATTCATCCTGTTGGGCATTGAGGCCACCCTGCTTTATCAGCAGTTCCGAAAAACCGATGACACTGGTAAGAGGCGTACGCAATTCGTGAGCGGCGGTGGAGATGAATTCGGTCTTCATAAGGTCGAGTTCCCGCTCACGGCTTATATCCCGCAGCAAGGTGATGATGCCTCGTTTAATCCCTTCCTCGTTGCGCACGGCGGCCAGTTTAGCCTGTACGGTGCGATATTTACCATCGCAAGGCTCAGGCAGGGCCAGTTCCACAATGGCTTCTTCCTGCGCACCGGAAGTAACGGTCTGCATGCCCTGGAGCAGCGCATCATTTTCCACCACCCGGCTGACATCCCATCCAAAAACATCCTGCAGGGTTTTCCCAAGCAATTCTTCAGCGGACCGGCTCATCAGCATGATGCGGTTATCCAGGTCGGTAAACAACAGGCCGTCGGAAACCGAGTTAAGAATGGTTTCAAGATGTTCCCTGGCGTAGCGGGCGTTGGCCAACGCATCTTTGAGGATCTGCTCGGCCTTGATACGTTCCGTAATTTCCTGGAAAAAGCAGGCCATTTTTTGCGGAGCCATCTGGAAGGCATGTACTTCGAACGTGCCTTTGAAGGGCGGATCATCGTAGTCGATCTGCTGGCCGGACCAGGGAGTCCCTAACGCACATACCTGGCGATATTTTTCGGGGATGCCGGTGCCGGCAAGTTTGGGGAAAGCCTCTTCGATGGTTTTGCCGATGAGCTGATCGAGGTCCATGTGCAGGATGGCCTTGGCCGCCGCATTGCTGCCCGTGAGGATGAGATTGCCGTCCGGGGAGAGTTGATAAAGCAAGACGCCCATGGGGGAAAAGTGAACGATACTGCGAAAACGTCTTTCGCTTTTACGCAAGGCTTCTTCCGATTCCAGGCGTTGTCGCAGGTGCCCCAACAGCAGCAGCGCCAGGCCGGTGCCGAAAACCGCCAGGCCGGCTACCACCAGGATGCCTTGCCGATACTTGCGAAAAGCGGAAGTGGGACGGTTAAGGACGATGCTGTCAGCCGGCAGGTTTGACAGGGGCAGGTTGAAACGCTTCAATTGCCGGTAGTCGAATGCATAACGATTAGGACTTTCCGTATGCACCGGCAGGCTGGCGACGGGGGTGCCGTGGAGGATTTCCATGGTCATTCTGGCTGCGGTCTGCCCCTGCTGGAAATGGCTGACCAGTTTACCACCGATAATGCCGTCACCCATGCCATGATAATAGATGTGGTACAAGGGGCGGGACAGGTGGCTGGTGATGAACTGTAAATTATCTTTAAACAGCAGGCTGCGGCCATCGCGATCGTGGTAGGCGGAAATAAGCAGAACCACTTTGTCGTCCCCGAGGCTTGAGAGTTGCCGGCCTAGCTCCTCGTAGGACATGTCCGCCAGGGAGAGGTGGGACAGCTGCGCCCCCGGGAGAAACTCCCTTACGCTGTAGAAAGTCTGCAGATCGACCACGCCGGTGGATGTCCCATCGGCGACAGCGACAATGGTTGTCGCTTGAGGATGCATCTTCAGCATCAGTTCAAGGGTTTCCCGCATGGAAACTTTTTCGATGGTGCCGGTGATCCACGGATTGTCGTTTTGGGCGAGGGCCAGATCCACATTGTTGACGCCCAGAAAAACAATGGGGAGATTGTTAAACAGGCGGGTTTGTTCAGCGATAGCGAAATTGAGCGCAGCGTCATCCCCGGTAATGATGGCATCGTAGCCCGGGGTCCGATCCAGTTTGTAAGTCAGAGAGTGACGGAAATTCTGGAGATTTTGTTCCGTGGGAAATCGCTTGGTATCCATGAATTCGATGTCGAGAGCGATATTTGCCTGCCGGAAAATATCGGACATGCCGTCGATTTGCTGGAAAAAAGTCGGAAATCCGGGATGGTAGGAGCTGATGAACAGCACGCGATGTTGTTTTGCCAGGGCCGAACCCGACAGCAGGAAAAAAACCACTGTCAGGTTCAGAAACAGAAACAATAACCAGCGCCTGTTTTTTAAACGCATTCCTTTATATCCTTAACTGGGGCCACTTGGGTTGCATGGCCATCTGCTATGGCCCTGCGAAAGTGAACAGCGATGGCAAACCGTTTGCTTCGACCTGGATAGCCCGACAGATTCCTCGATAGCCACCAATTCTATCACCTGTTTGTTTTGCAGCAAGATCCCGATAACGTCAAGCTGTTTGAGGACTGATAGCAAGTCTAATGGATGCCGGCTGTTCGGGCAAAGCGCCCACGTTGGATAAATCAACGGCAAAAACGGCATTTCTGGCTGAAACAGTGCGAGAAAAACGTAAAATTAGACTGACATGACAATTTACCGTCAAATGTAGTCTTGATTCGGGGTCAGGCATGTTAGATTATCAAGGACCGGCACGAACATTTCAGAGACGGATTAACACACAACCAGAAACCTACGAAAGGAATTGGTATGGAGAAGGAAGATTTTATTCTTTTCAGCGGTGGCGCCAACGGGGCTGAAACGGCTTTCGGTGAGAATGCAGAGCGCTACGGCATCGAAGAAGTCAATTTTACCTTCGAGGGACACGGTCGGATACGCGAGCGTGGTCTGCGGTTTCTTAACCATGAAGAGCTCAAGCACGGCGATGTGAGTCTGGAATACGTATCGCGCCTGATGAATCGCCGCTACACCGACAGCCTCAAGATTCGCAAGATCCTGCAAAGTATCTGGTACCAGGTGAACCATGCGCAGGAGATTTTCGTGGTCGGCGAAATACTGCCGGACAAGACCGTCAAGGGCGGTACCGGCTGGGGAGCCGAATTCGCCAAGCTGTGCAACAAGCCGCTGTTTGTGTTTGACCAGAAACAAAATGGCTGGTTTCGCTGGTCTCACATGGCATGGGAGGCTTGCCCCGCTGGGGAGGAACCGATTATCGGCCATGTCCATTTTGCCGGTACCGGGACGCGTTTTCTGGAGGAGAGCGGCCGGCAGGCCATCGATGCATTGTTCGCACGGTCCTTTGCCTGATCCGGAATATCCGGTCGGAATCCCCGCCTCATAACGGTATTTAAAAACCCGATACGGTGATTGCATTAATCATCGTATCGGGTTTTTTTACTCTTCAGCTATACGGATTGTCATTCCCGAATGCCCTTATCCCCCTGTGTCAGGGCTTTAGCGTGTCCACGACACCGGAAGCAGTCTCCGCCCTGCACTAATAATCCGCTGGCCAGGAGGCATTCATCGCTGATAGACTTTATGCCGTCTCAAATTCGATTCGTCATGCTCGAGTGATCCTGTCGGGCATCCACATCGGTTCGGAAGGTCTGGCCAGGATGGAAACCAACAACCTGCTAAAATTGCTGGAAAAGATGGAGCCTGGCATCGTGCTGTTCGATAATGAATTTAACGTTAAATTCATCAATCAGGCGTTATTGCTGATCTTTCCGCAAATTTCCAAACATGAGGTTTTCAGCACCAATCTGCTGCAGTTGCATGAGGACAAACCGCGCATGCAGATCCGGGAGGTGTTTCGGTTGATGAAGGATGCCACCCGTGCGGTGCCGTTCACCATCCGGCACATGGGATACGACCGCCAGGAACGATTCCTGTTTCTCAAATTGATGCCGCTGTTGGATGGCAGCTTGCAGGATACCGTCAACTGTTGCCTGGTCTACGATATCACGCCCTTTATCACCAGTCCGCAACGGGCGTTGCTGAAGATCCCGGTGTCCACCACCAGTGGCATCCAATTGATCGATCCTGCCGAAATCGTTTATATCAAGGCCGAGAATGTCTATAGCCGGATTTTTACCGCCAGCGGTGACTATTTCTGCGATCTGTCCCTCGGTGTGATCGAGGAAGGACTTTCTCCCAAGCAGTTTACCCGCATCCATCGCAGCTATATGATCAATATCGGCAAGGTTAAGAAGATCGATCGGGAATCCCAGTCGTTAACCGTTATCATGGAAGACGACAAGATCCGGTTACCCGTCAGCCGCAGTCGGGCCAAGGCATTTCTGCAGCAGATAGGGCTTCGCTGAGCTTTCCGCTTCTGCAGGCAACCGTTCACCAAGTCATTCCGCCATTGGCCAGCGATTGTTTGCGCCCATCCCCGTATTTCAATAGTATGCCAGCAAAATTCCTTCAGACCGCCCTCTCTACAAGGAGTCACCATGTGCCCCAGAGCTGACCACCGCAGCGTCGATCCGGCTGCTGCTGCAATGCTGAAAATTTCCGATCGCGATGGTTTCGAGACGGCCTGGAGTCGTCTGGAGGCCCAACAGCCACAGTGCGGCTATGGCCAGCTCGGCACCTGCTGCCGCAATTGCAGCATGGGTCCGTGCCGTATCGATCCTCTGGAAGAAGGCCCCCGGCGCGGGGTGTGCGGTGCCAATGCCGATACCATGGTCGCGCGCAACCTGGCGCGCATGGCGGCGGCTGGTTCCTCGGCGCATTCCGACCACGGCCGCAAGGTGGCGCTGTTGCTCAAGGAAGTCGCCAGTGGCCGCAACACCGATTATACGATTATCAATCCCGACAAGCTGATGGTGGTGGCCGGCCGTCTCGGCATCGCCACCGCGGGGCGCGAAACCCTCGCTGTCGCCAACGACGTGGCCGACGTGGCCATCGGCTGTTTCGGCGCCCAGGGCGAAGAGACCATCCCCTTCGTCCTGGGCTATATGCCGAAAAAGCGTCTGGAATTGCTGAAAAACCTGGAAGTGACCCTCAGCGAATTGACCGGTGCGCGCATCGGCCTGTTGCCGCGTGGCATCGACCGCGAGGTGGTGGATATCATGCACCGCACCCATTTCGGCTGCGATGCCGATCCTTTGACGCTGATCGCCCAGACCCTGCGCTGCTCGTTCGGCGACGGTTGGGGCGGTTCGCTGATCGCCACCGAATGCCAGGATATCCTGTTCGGGTCGCCGACGGTGCGCACCATCAAGGCCAATCTCGGGGTGCTTGATGCGGAGATGGTCAACGTGCTGGTGCACGGTCATGAGCCGGTGCTGTCGGAAAAAGTCGTGGAGTGGGCCCGCTCGCCGGAGATGACCGCCGCGGCTAAAGCAGTCGGTGCCAAGGGGGTCAACGTGGCCGGCCTGTGCTGTACCGGCAACGAAATCCTCATGCGCCAGGGGGTCAACGTGGCGGGCAACCTGCTGCACAGCGAGCTGGCCATCATGACCGGCGCAGTGGAGGCGATGGTGGTCGACGTGCAGTGCATCTTCCCGTCGCTGGCCGACCTGTCGTCCTGTTTCCACACCCGCTTCATCACCACCAGCGAACAGACCAACATCCCCGGCTCGCTGCATATCCAGTTCGAGGAGCATGAAGCCAACGCCATCGCCAGGCGCATCATCCAGACCGCCATCGATGCCTACCCCAACCGTAACGCCGCCAAGGTCTACATCCCGCAGGAAACCGAGGAAGCCATGGTCGGCTTTACCGTCGAGCAGGTGGTTGGAGCGCTGGGTGGAAAACTCGATCCGCTGGTGGAGGTGATCGCCAACGGCACCATCAAGGGCGTGGTCGGCATCGTCGGCTGCAACAACGCCAAGGTGCAGCAGGACTTTTTCCACCTGTCGCTGACCCGGGAGCTGATCAAGCGCGACATCCTGGTGCTCGGCACCGGCTGTTGGGCCATCGCTGCCGCCAAGGCCGGGCTGATGAATCTCGGCGCCCAGCAGCTGGCCGGTCCCGGCCTGAAGGCGGTCTGCACGCAGCTCTGCATTCCGCCGGTGCTGCACATGGGCTCCTGCGTCGACTGTTCGCGCATGTTGGTGCTGACCGGCGCGCTGGCCGATCACCTGGGCGTCGATACATCGGCGCTGCCGGTGGTGGGTTCGGCCCCGGAATGGACCACCGAGAAAGCCGTCGCCATCGGTTCGTATTTCATAGGCAGTGGTCTGCCGGTGCACCTGTGGCCGGTACCGCCGGTACTCGGCTCGCCGGTGGTGACCAAGATCCTCACCGAATCGGCCAAGGACCTGCTCGGCGGCTACTTCTTCGTTGAGGAGGATCCCGAGGCGACCGCCGACCGCATGGAGGCGATCATCATGGAAAAACGCGCCGGACTCGGCCTGTAAGGGATTTCTGTCCGGAAACGGTTATTTTCCGCCGTGGCTGCGCCAATCTTCGGGCTTGCTTGTGCGGCGTACCGATGTACGCCTCCGCGCAAGACCTTGATTTCCTTGCCACGACAAAAAATTCCTCGTATCCGAAACAGAAATACCCTTGTTTTCCTCCTGAGTTTCGGAGGCAAACAGAGGAGGAGATACTATGCAACAAATGAAAGGCTTTCGCGTCGTCATCACCGGCAAGGGCGGTGTCGGCAAAACCACCCTCACCAGCTGCCTGTCGCGGCTGCTGGGGCAACGCGGCATCAAGGTGCTGGCGGCCGACGAAGATCCGCAGATGAATCTGCCCTATGCCCTCGGCCTGCCGGTGGCCCAGGCGGCCGCCATCGTGCCGCTCAGCCAGAACCCGGACTATATCGAAGAGAAGACCGGCGCGCGCCCCGGCAAATCCTTCGGCGCCCTGTTCCGGCTCAATCCCAATGTCGAGGACGTGGTGGGGCGATTCGGGGTACGCGTCGACGACAACCTCAGCCTGCTGGTCATGGGCACCGTGGTGCAGGCGGCGGCCGGCTGCCTCTGTTCGGAGAACGTGCTGCTGGATTCGGTGCTGAACTACCTTGCGCTGCGTGACGAGGAAGCCATCCTGCTCGATACTCAGGCCGGGGTGGAGCATTTCGGCCGCGCCCTGTCCAAGGGTTTTTCACAGTGCCTGGTGGTCAGCGACCTGTCATTCAACGCCCTGGCAGTGGCGAAACATGCCGCGCAGCTGGCCCGCCAGCTCGGCATCGGCCGCATTCATCTGGTGGTCAATCGCTATCGTGACGAAGCCAGCGACAAGCTGCAGCACTTCGCCGAGGTGACCGGCACCGATACGGGGCGGCTGTTCGATGTCATCCACACCCTGCCGTGCGAGGCGCGCTTCGAGGAGCTGGAGCCGGACGTGACGCGCATCCTCGGTATGGATAGCGCCTATGTGGCGGGCCTGAACGCGGTGGCGGACGACATGCTGGCTTTTGATCGGCAGCGGCAGGGCTTGTCCGCCGCAATCTTGGCCAAAGAGGAGACCCGGGGATGAAAAAGATCTTTGTCGATTATCGTAAATGCGTGGCCTGCAAATCGTGTGAGACGGCCTGCGCCGTAGCCCACCATCCCAACGGCAGCCTGTTTGGTCTGGTTGGCGACATCCGCACCCAGGTCAACGTGCGGGTGCTGGGGGTGGAACACGAGGCGTTTCCCGTCTCCTGCCGGCACTGCGATCCGGCCGCATGCCTGACGGCCTGTCCCGCGGGGGCCATCGCCCGCGATGCGGCCAGCGGCGCGGTGGTGCAGAATCCGGAAAAATGCCAGGCCTGCGCCATGTGCGCCATGGTCTGTCCTTTCGACGCCATCTCCTTCAAGCATACCCACCGCGCTTTGCCGGGCCGCGAGGTGGCTTACAAATGCGACCTGTGTCATCAGCGGCTTGCCCAGGGCCATGCCCCCGCCTGCGTACAGGCTTGTCACTCCGGTGCCCTGGTCTTCAAAGTGAGCGAGCCGCAACGGGAAAAACGCGCGGTTGCCAGCCTCAAGGTTTATCTGCTCGGCGAAGGAGGGGAACCGCCGCTGTTTGCGTTGCACCGGGAGCTGCGCCGTAAAACCTTTGCCCGCCGCAGGATGGGAAAATCATGAAGATCGTGACCGTCGGAACCGGCATGGCCGCCGCCGAATTCGTGCAGCAATTGCGCCTGGGCGGATTTGACGACGAAATCGTCATGCTCAGCGATGAGCCGCATGCCCCGTATTCGCCTTGCGTGATCCCTTATCTGCTGGCCGGCGAGCCGCCGAACAACGTGTACTGGAAGGGGCGCGACTTTTATCAGCGCTATCGGATAACGGCTCGCCTCAATGAAACGGTGGTGAAGATCGACCGGGAGCAAGGCCGACTGCGCACCGCTTCCGGTCTGGTGGAGGGTTACGACAAGCTGTTTTTCGCCGCCGGCAGCCGCAGCTGGTTTCCCCGGCCGGAGTGGCTCGGCGTCGAAGGGGTGTTCGGTTTCAAGACCCTCTCCGATATGCAGGCCATCGACCGCTATATCGAGGAGCAGGCAGTACGGCGTGCCG
Source organism: Pelobacter sp. UBA6093 (assembly GCA_002435955.1). GTDB lineage: Bacteria > Desulfobacterota > Desulfuromonadia > Desulfuromonadales > Syntrophotaleaceae > Syntrophotalea. The sequence goes on along the minus strand of DIWZ01000028.1, from coordinate 24,807 downwards.
TAGTGGTCGGCGGCGGGTTTATCGGCCTCGATGCGGCCCTGGCGCTGCGCCACCGCGGTCTGCAGGTCAGCCTGGTGCATTGTCATGAGCGCCTGCTGGAGCGGATGACCGATGCGGACGGCGGGCGTTTCGCCACCGACCAACTGAAGCAGCGCAGCGGCATCGCTTTTCATATGTCTGCCGAGGTGGCATCCCTGGATAGTCGTAACGGGCAATTGCACGGTGTGCGGTTGCAAAGTGGCACCGCCATTGAAGCATCGCTGCTGATTGTGGCAACCGGCTTCAAACCCAATTCTGCAGCGTTGACCGGTGTGGAGGGAGGGGTTGCGGTCGGCGACGATCTGCTGGCCGATCCGCGGGTGCTGGTAGCCGGGGACGTGGCGGTGACCCGCCATGCCATAAGTGGCCCGGACGGGCTGTACGCCACAGCCCCCAACGCCATCGCCCAAGCGCGGGTGGCCGCGGCCAATATCCTCGGTGGCAACGAGCGTTACGCCGGTTCGCTAAACGCCAACATCTTGCGCAAACATCTGGATTTTCCGGTCGTTTCGGCCGGATTGTTCGAAGGCGAAGCCGTAACTTTCACCAATGACCGGTTGTTCCGACGCGTGTATCTGCAGGATGGTCGTATCCATGGCTATATCCTGGTCGGGGATAGCCGCCTGGCCGGATATATCTATAATCTGTATGTCTCCCGGGAGTCGGTCGCGGCCAACATCGCCGGTATCCTTGCCGATATTCGCGGGGAAAGTTATTATCGATCCCTCATGGATCTGGCGCCCGCGGCCATCAACTGCTAGAATCTACCCTTATTGCCGCCATTGCGACGGCTGTTTGCCAACTCGTGTTATGTCTTCGCCACACACGCAAGCGTGCGGATTGACGCCGAGATTGGGAAAAAGGGCCGTTTCCGGATGAAAACCAACTCGTTGAAGGAGGAACAGATGCATATCCCCGATCAAATGCTTCAGGGTGCGGTGTGCCCGTTAACGGCGGTCGTCGGCCTGCTGGGTGTGACCGCTGCGGTTGTGGCGGCTGCCCGGACCAGCAATAAACCCGGCATGACCCGGTTTGCTGCCGTGGCGGCGCTAATTTTTGCCGGCCAGATGATGAATTTTCCCATTACCGACGGGACTTCCGGGCACCTGCTCGGCGGCGTCCTGGCCGCAAGCCTGCTCGGTGCACCCTTCGCGGTGCTGGCCATGAGCCTGGTGGTAGCGGTGCAGGCGCTGGTGTTCGGTGACGGCGGTCTCACGGTGCTCGGAGCCAACCTGGTCAACATGGCCCTGGTGGGGGTTGCGGCCGGCGGCATGCTGAACAGCGTGCTCAGCCGGCGTCCGGCGCTGTCTCTGTTGCGGCAAGGGCTTTTGTACGGAGTAGCCGGCTGGCTGTCGGTCATGATGGCTTCCCTGGCCGTTTGCGTGGAGCTGGCCGCTGCCGGCACCGTTGCATGGGGGACTGTAACCGGCGCAATGCTCGGCGTGCATGGCCTGATCGGTGTTGGTGAAGGCCTGATCACGGCCGCTGCCTTTGTCCTGCTGGCGCCCCGTTCAGTGCAAGGCATGATCGGCCGACGCACCGTGACGCTGCCGTTGTCGGCCGCCTGCGCCATCGCCTTTCTATTGAGCCCGCTGGCCAGCGGGCTGCCGGATGGGTTGGAAAAGGTCGCCGCAAGCCTGCGCTTCCTGCCGGCGGAGGGCATGTCGTTGTGGGCCCCCCTGGCGGGTTATCAGGTCCCCATCATCGGACATCAGGTTCTGGCCACCGGTATGGCCGGACTTTGCGGAGTTTTGTTGACCTTTGCCCTGGCCCTGCTGGTGGCGCGGCCTCTGAAACCGAACCTTGGCTGAGTAAGACTTCATTCAGTCGGGCGATCTTGATCCGGGGCACCTTGGCCAGAGTTGGCAGGGCGCCCCGTTTTTTTTTATCCTGTAACAGACCGGACAGGTTGTGCGGTACAATTATCCGAGTTGTTGTCACAGAGCGAAAGAACGGGGGAGGGGACGGGATATGCAGGTCGATGGCATCTTTCTGAAAACCGCCATGGTGCTGGCTGCCAGCGCTGCGGTGGGAGCTGTAAGCCATAAACTGCGCCAGCCGCTGATCGTGGCGTTCATTGCGGTAGGCATCCTGGTGGGGCCGTTGGGGTTGAATCTATGGCAGGCCTCCCGTGAGCACGAACTGCTCGCCACCCTGGGCATAGCCTTGTTGCTGTTCGTGGTAGGGCTCAAGCTCGATGTGACTCTGATTCGAAGCACGGGTCTGGTGGCGCTGGCCATCGGCAGCGGACAGATTGCCCTGACTTTCTGCATCGGTTTTCTTCTAACCAAGGGGCTTGGGTTTGGCTCCTTGCAGGCCTTTTATCTTGCGGCCGCCATGACCTTCTCCAGTACCGTCGTCATCGTCAAACTGCTGTCGGACAAACGCGAAATCGATGCCCTGCACGGGAAAATCGATCTTGGTGTGCTCATCGTGCAGGATCTGGCGGTCATTCTGGCCATGATCGCGTTGACCGCCTGGAGCAGCGGCAGCGAAGGCAGCTTATTGCGTGACGGGTTGCTGGTGCTGCTCAAGGGGGGCGCGTTTATCGGCCTCACCGCGCTGCTGATGCGCTATGTGCTGCCCGGTCTCATGGCCAGATTGTCCCACTCGCAGGAGTTGCTGCTGTTGTTCGCCATCGCTTACGCTGCGTTGTGGGCGGCCCTTTCCCAGCAGCTTAAACTAAGTCTGGAAGTCGGTGCGTTCATGGCCGGCATATCCCTGGCTTCGACCTCCTTTCGCGAAATTCTGGCGACGCGGCTGGTGACCTTGCGCGACTTTTTGTTGCTGTTCTTCTTCCTGTCCCTCGGGTCCCACCTGGAGTTGGCCCTGAGCGGCCGCCAGTTGCTGGTGGTACTGATCCTGACCGTGTTCGTGTTGCTTGCCAAACCGCTGCTGGTGGCGGGGATCATGGGGGGGATGGGGTACGGTAAGCGCACCGGTTTTCTGGCCGGTGCTTCCCTCGGGCAGATATCGGAATTTTCTCTGATCCTGGGGGCTCTGGGGCTGCAGTTCGGGCATATCGATACAAATATCATGGGCATGATCACCCTGGTGGGGGTGATTACCATCGGCGTGTCGAGCTACCTGATTCTGGACAGCGGCCGTATCTATGAACGACTGGCGCCCGCTTTGGGATTTTTGCAGCGACGGCACCCGTATCGCGAAGCTATGGCCGATTCCGGCGATACAGGGGCGCCGGTGGATGTCATTCTGTTCGGATTGGGTAATTTCGGCGGCCATATCGCCATGAATCTGCTGGCAAAGGGCAAAACCTTACTGGGGGTCGATTTCGATCCTGAAGTGGTGCGCAAAGCCGCGGCCAAAGGCCTGCGGGTCCGCTATGGCGATGTAGGCGATATACATACGCTCGACCATCTGCCGTTGGATCAGGTGCCCTGGGTGGTCAGTGCCATGCCCGGAGTCGGTCCCAACATGGCGGTGCTACAGGGTTTGCGTCAGCGGCACTACCGGGGCAAGGTAGTATTGACTGCCCAGAATGCAGAGCAGGAAGAGTCGTTTCGCAAAGCTGGCGCGGACCGGGTGCTGTGGCCCAATCTGGATGCTGCCGAGCAGGCCGTTGATCTGCTCACCACCGCTCGTGATGCGATATTCGATCAGGCTCCCTGGCCTATGACGCTGGAGGAAATTCGTCTGCGTCCCGGTTCTCCCGCCGGTGGTAAACGCCTCGGCGAACTGGCCCTGCGTTCCCGCACCGGGGCGACCCTGGTAGCGGTGGATCGTTCGGGACAGAGCCATTTCGACCCCGATGCGGATTTCATGCTGTTGCCCGGAGATCGGGTGGTGCTGCTGGGCAGCCACGAAAGTCTGGCGCAGGCAGGGGAGTTGCTGGCACCGAGAATAGTGCAGAAAACCGATAATAACGCGGGATTTCAAATCGGGGAGGTCGGCTTTCCCGAGGCATCCGGTTGGGTGGGGCGCACCCTGGCTGCCCTCGATTTACGCCATCGCATCGGCTTATCGGTTATCGGCATTCGGCGCGGGGATCAGCGCATCGTTTCGCCCCCGCCGGATACGAAACTGGAGGCCGGTGATATTTTGGTGGTGCTGGGCCGTCCCGGGTCCATCGAGGCATGTCGGACCTGTATCCCGCAACAGCCGCGCAGTCACTGAACAGGTGCCGGTCAGGTGGAGGCGGGGTTTGCTTTCCCGGTCAGCGAAAATTTAAGCAATCGATCCGTCAGGCATCCGGACGTCGTTCAAGTGTTGGCCTCTGCCGTGGGGGGTAGGACAGGAGCCGCGGCGATGAGGCGGCGGATTTGTTCAATAACTCTTCTTCGCAGATAGGGCAGGGTTTCGGCGGATACTCCGGAGTCAGGCTGTAGCGGCCGCACAAAGGGCAGATGTCAATCATGGCATTCTCCTGATGGGTTGGATTCATCGACCGGTTCGTAATTACGCTCAAATTCTTCAGCCTTGCAGGGAAAAGTACGTCCTTCCTGATCCACACATAGATAGTCGCCAGGATAGACGACATAGAGGCCCTGATGGCCATTTTGGGTGGGGGGGATCACGGTTCGCTGCTGGACCCGGAAGGCGTCTACGATGGTTTGGATGCTGCGAAAACGGGCCATGGTTCCTCCTGTTGGATGACTCGGGCATTCAACACCGGAGGTGTTAGCGGAGGATAAGCCTCCGGCAAAGATCCGATTAGATGCGATCCACGGTGACAGGGTGTCGATCCGGCGGTTATGCAGGGCAGGGGGCGCAATACCGGAAACGGGGAGGTCGTTATGAAGAGAACCAAAACAAACTGGCGGAAACTGTGGCTGGTCCTGTTGGCAGGGGTGCTGGGGGGATGTGCCACGGCTCCACGGACGCCCCTGTTTATCGATGCCGCGGCCTGGCCGACGACGGCGCGCAGTGTGGCGCTGGTCGGCGTGTCCTTCGACGAGCGTTATCGACCTCTGCCGCAAAGTGGTTTGGATCGGGAAGTGTTGGTTCAGGTGCGGCAGGTATTGCAGGCCAAAGGTTACCTTGTCGCGGAACCGGTGCAGCTCGATCGTCTGGAGCGCAAGGCCTTGACCTACGTGCCGGCCCCGGAACTGGTGGCCAGGGCACCGGCACCGGTCGACCTGGTTCTGGCTGTGCATGTCGATTTTCTGTTCAGCAGTGCCAACTATGGCGAAACCGAGCCACCGCCACAGTTTGAGATCGCCGCCGAAGCACGGGCTGTGGATGGCAAAATGGAGCGCGATCTGTGGCGCGACCGTGCCCATATCCTGGAGGGAGGCGCGGCGGCCATGCCGCTGCGCAATCCGGATTATGACCGGTTGCGGGGGTTGACGGAACTGGCGCGCAGTCTGTTTTTGACCCTGCCCGACGCCGGCACACGGCCGAACGGTCCGTAATCTACGGCATGGATGCTATTCCATGCCGCGTTCGAAGTTGAAATCCGAGGTTCCCGCGATATGGCCGCCACGGCGCACTGCATCCAGCACCTGCTTGCCCTGGGCGGAGAACGGCCCCAGATGGGACAGGTCGATGATGAACCGGTGACAGCCCATGCTTTCCAGCTCGGGCAGATGCCCCAGCAGGGAAAAGTCGGTTGCCGAACTGACCACCGTCTGGTTACCGCGCTGGGTTACCCGATAGGCATCGTCGCGGTCCGAAAGCACCGGGCTGTCGCTGCGCAGGCCGCGCAGGGGGATGCGCGAGGTGATCAGGGGTACCGAGGCATAGGCGGTCAGGTTGGTTGCCAACCCGGTGTCGTGCTGCAGCACGGCCGCTAGATTGGTGCGATCATCCTCCAGGTAAAGCGTCGCCTCGGTGATGCCCAGCTCACCCCAGGCCAGGGCTGCCTGGCTGTTGAGGGTGAACAGCCGCCAACTGCTCAAAAGGGTGACCCCTTCCAGATCGTCGAACAGAGGGAAATGTCCCAGATTGTTAAGGCGAAAGGTGCGAAACCCGTGCGCTGCCAGGAGGCGGACGGCACTGCGGCATTCCTGCCAGTCAGCACCCAGCAGCACAAAGGGAACATCCCAGATGACCCGGGCCTCGCGTCCGGTCAGACGTTGGCCCTGGCCGAGCTGTTGCACATTGGAGGGGGTCAGCGGCAGCATGATGCGGTCCACCAGCGGGTCATTGAGCAGATGACTGTCGCGCATGCGGTCGATGGCCACGGTGATCTGTCGCTTTTGCCCGGCTCCGGAGGAATGAACCGGCAGCAGATTGTCCAGGGCGGCCTGCAGATGCGTCTGGCGGTTATGGCTGCCCGCATTGCCGAGGCGTTGATGGACGCTTTGATAGAACAGGCGTCTGACTTCCTTGAGACGGCTGGGGGGGATCACCACCGGCGGCAGGGTCCCGGTGGTCATATTCCTGAGAACCACCGGCACGTCGCCGCTGCGCTCGAACACCGACCGCAGGGTGTCGGGCGATAACGGGCTGTCGCTGGCTGGAAAGATCGGTACGGCATAGGACTGTTCGAGTTCGACATCTCCGGCCCGGCCGGTGAGAATCAGGGTCTCCCCTTGCAGCTCGATATGCAGGTCGAATCCGGTGGGGATCTTGCCGGCTTGCTGCAATTTGCGGCGGCAGGCCGGCTCGCTCATGGTAAAAGCCTGCTCGGAGGAGACTTTGAAAACCGCATCGCCGACGCGGAAGGTGTCGCGGAAGGTCGATGGCACGCACACCAGGCTGCCGGCCGTCGCCGCCTTGACGCTGGCACGACCCAGGCGCAACTCTTTTATGGTAAATGCGGTGCCGGCCTGGTCGCTTTTGGGCTGAATGCGGATGCGGTCGCCAAGGTGCAGACGATCCCGGCTTTTGAAGGTGATGTCGCCGCCGCGCACGGCGCTGATCTCGCCAAGGAAACGGCCGGTGGCACCTTTTAACGACGGAATGGCGATATCCGTAGGCTTGGGGCCGGGCAGGAACCCCTTGGTCGGCAAGCGCCCGAAGGAGTTTTTGAGGCGCTCCTTGGCCGCCAGCAGAGCGGTTTTTTTCTGTGCCGGGGCCGCATCCAGGACCTGCCGGTAAGCCGCCACCACGTTGGCTACGTATTCCGCACTTTTCATGCGCCCCTCGATCTTGAAACTGCCGACGCCGGCTTGTTGCAGCTGCGGCAGCAGGTCGATGACCGACATATCGTTGGGCGAAAAGTAATACCCCTCTTTTTGCCGATACCGGTAGCGACGCCGGCACGGTTGCGCACAGCGGCCGCGATTGCCGCTTTTGCCTCCCAGCCAGGAGGAAAACAGGCACTGTCCCGAATAGCAGAAGCACAGGGCGCCATGGATGAAATGTTCCAGTTCGAGAGTGGTGTCGCGACGGATATCGGTGATTTCCTCCAGCGTCAGTTCGCGTGCCAGCACCGCCCGCTTGAACCCCATGCGCTCCAGGGTGCGGATGCCGGCGGCATTGTGCACCGTCATCTGGGTGGAGGCGTGCAGTCGCAGGCCGGGGAAGTGGTCCCGCGCCATTTTCCAGACGCCCAGATCCTGCAGGATGATGCCGTCGACGTCCATCGCTTCGAGTCCGGCCAGGGTTTCGGCCAGACGCGGCAGTTCCTCTTCGCGGATCAGGGTATTGACCGTCACGTAGATGCGGCGGTCCAGCTTGCGGGCGTAGGCCAGCATCCCTTCCAGATCGGTCATGGAAATGTTGCGGGCCTTGGCGCGGGCGGAAAATTCCTTGAGGCCGCAATAAACAGCGTCCGCGCCCGATTCCATGGCGGCGAAAAAGGCTTCCAGGCTGCCTGCGGGGGCCAGCAATTCGGGGCGTTTTAAAATGTCGGGCATGATGGTGACAGCGCTTTCTGATACGTTACTAGGGTTTTTTGCGATTTTTCTATGAGTCCTATGGGACCTATGGGGCTTATGGGATAAATAATGAGCAACAGAAAAAAAGACCGGGGAATACTCCCGGTCCTTTTTCCGTAAACGTTTTGAATCATACCACGGCCTGCGGCAGCGAAGCAACCGCCCTTGACGCTACAGCAGGCCGCGATCCGCGAGGCTGACATAGCCTTCACTGCCGATGATGATGTGATCGAGCACCCGTACCCCCATCAGTTCGCCGGCCTCTTTGAGGCGCAGGGTGATATCGAGATCCTCGCGACTTGGCGCCGGGTCGCCGGAGGGGTGATTATGCACAAACAACACGGCCGCCGCCGATTCGCGTACTACCGGCGCGAATACCTCGCGCGGATGGACAATGCTGGCTGTCAGGCTGCCTTCCGAGATGCCGACTTCGCGCAACAGGCGGTTTTTGCTGTCGAGCAGCAGGGCGATGAAGCGCTCTCGCTTGTGGTCGCGCAGGCGTTCGTGAAAGTGAGCGAACACCGCTTGCGGGGTAGTGTAACGGTCGCCGGGGCGTAAGGGACTGCGGCCGAAGCGGCGGGCCAGTTCAAACACCGCCTGCAATTCCGCGGCCTTCGCCGGGCCGATGCCCTTGATGGAGCGCAGTTCGGTAACGGTGGCGCCCGCCAGGTCGCGCAGGCCGCCGAAACGTTGTATCAGCACGCGACCCTGGTCGATGGCACTGTTGCCGCTGGTGGCGTCACCGCTACGCAGTACCAGGGCCAGCAGCTCGGTATCACTGAGTGCTTCCGGGCCACGCTGCAGCAGTTTTTCGCGCGGACGTTCGTCCTCGGGCCAATCCTTTATCGTGGGCATGATGGTATCCTTGTTAATAGGAAGCAAGGTAACCATTGTTTCAAAAAATATTAATATGATCAAATAAAAAATGGTAGAGTGACGGATCGTAAGTTGCAGGATGAAAAGCAACCCGGCGGCTTCGAAACGGATCGGTCAAATTGTTCCAAGTCCATTTTCGGCGGAGGAGATCTTATGTTCAGACGGCGTAAAGTGGCTCTGGCTCTGGGAGGCGGGGCAGCCCGGGGGGTGGCCCATATCGGGGTCCTGGAGGCATTTGAAAAACACGGCCTGCCCATCGATATGATCGCCGGTACCAGCATGGGTGCGATTATCGGCGCGATCTATGCGCTGGAACCCTCCGTGGCGGTTCTGAAGGACCGTTTTCAGGCGTACCTGGCCAGCGACGTGTTCAAAGATACCCGTTTCGATCAACTTGGCGACCAGAACGATGAGCATTCCGGCATGTTCGATCGCCTGCTTCAATTGGCCTGGAAAAGTTTGTTTTACACCCTGGTGGTGACGAGGCAGTCCTATTACGGCAAATCGGCATCCCAGCAGAATTTTTCCTTCATGATCGACGATCTTGACTTTGAGGATACCCGTATCCCTTTTTGCACCACGGCTCTGGATCTGATCTCCGGTCAGGAAGTCGTTTTCACCAGCGGCAGTCTACGTCGAGCGGTTTCGGCCAGTTGTGCCATCCCCGGATTATTGCCGCCGGTGCGGGATGGCGGACGCATGCTGGTCGATGGCGGCTGGATCGATGCGGTGCCTGTGGCGCCGGCGTTTGGTCTTGGCGCGGACGTGGTGATTGCGGTGGATGCGGCCAGTGTCCTCGATCCTTGTCGAGATCTGGACAGTGCGCTGGATATTATCGGACGGGCCGACAGTATCGCCCGCTGGACCCTGAGCACCGAACGCTGCCGCCAGGCGCACCTGGTGGTGAAGCCGCGACAAAACGGCTCCCACTGGGCCGATTTTTCCCAATTCGAGGAGGCGGTGGCCGCAGGAGTGGCGGCGGTTGAAGAGCAACTGCCTGCCATTAAACGGCTGGTGTCCCGGAAATGGTGGATGCCGACGTTGTTCGACTGAGCAGTGAACGGTCAACGGCTCTGCAGGTATAAATCGCGATACCTTGTCAGGTCTGACGGTCGGATTCCCGACGTTTCCCCCGGCCCACCATTGCCACCAGATCGGCCAGTTGTTCCGCGATCAGGTCCAAAAGATCGTCCATGGTTATAATGCCTTCCAGGGCGCCATCGGCCGAGACGACGGGCATCCGCCTGACCCCTTTATCCCGCATGCGCTTGATGGCATCCAGCACGCTTTCGTCTTCCTTGGCGGAAACTAGCTCAAAACTCATCACATCCCCCACCAGCAGGGTTTCAGGCGTGACGTCACTGGCCAATACTTCCACCACCAGATCGCGGTCGGTCAGTATGCCGATCGGAAAATACCTGCCACCGCGTTCTTCCACCACCACCACATCCCCTACATGATGATGACGCATTAATTTGGCGGCATCTAAAATCAGGTCGTTGCGGTCGCTGATAACCACATCGCGGTTGCACACGTCACCTACCAGCATAATGCCTCCTTCCATTTCCCTGGTTGGGCGGGATCGTTGGTCGACACTTGCCACGCCTTCGGGATGCAACTTCCGAGGCCCTGTCTTAACTGTTAGCACCCCGCCCCCGTTCGTCAACCGCGCGTAGATAAAAGACCCGACGGCACCAAACGGATCCTACGGCCATTCGGCATCATCAGGGATGTGAATCAGTCCGGTTGCAGCCCGGCGAGGCGGTCCTGGTCCCGGACCTCGGCATGCAAATTCGGGTTGACAGGCCAGCGTGAATTTGATATTGAAAACGAAAGTCAACTTTAAATTTACGGGGAAGTTGCCGATGATACGACCTAAAGTAAACAAGGCCAAGCCGGTGGAAGTCTTCTGGAAAAGGGTTGGCCGCAGGCTTGAGGATGATCGCTCCTGTATGGCCGCCTTTCTGGCCTTTCATTCCGCCGAGGTGCTCGAGGGGGTCAAGCCGGCCAATCTGATAACCATGCATGATCGTGCACATCCCTGCGGCCGTAACCTGTATCGGCTCTGGGAATGCTATGCCGCGGGATTGCTGGCCGCCAGCGGGCTCCAAGCCCAGGTGCTGAGCGACTGCGGGCGTCGACGGCTGGTGCTCCTTTACAGTCCGCGTCTGCTGGAGAGTCTGTTGCAGAAACCCAATGTCCGCAATTTTTTACACAAGGCGGGCTACCCGCCTTACGACGGGGCGCATCAGGCCCTTGCGACATTGACGGGGCGGGTGAGGGGAGCTGATTTTCCCCACGAGATAGGGTTGTTTCTGGGCTATCCGCTCAAGGATGTGGCCGGCTTCATGGGGTGGGCGGCGATCCCGTTCAGCAGCAACGGTCCATGGCGTATCTACGGCGAGCCCAGCCGCAGCCTGGGGCTGGCGAATTGCCACAAGGATTGCCGGCGGCGCATGGCGCAGAGACTCGATGGTGGATGCGACCCGACCCTGTGTTTATGTCCCGGCCGTTCGGCGGAATCGTGTCCGGCCGTGCAGGTGTCTGCCGCGGTCGGCGCATGACCTGAAGGACCAGTCCCGCGCCTGTCGGTTATCGTCTCCAACCTGGTGACTTCAAGCTCATTATTGGCTTGAGTTACTCGGGACAAGGAGGAAGGTTCGGTCGGCGATCAGAACCAATATCCCTGTGAAAAAGTAGGGTAATGCTGGACGAACTGCCTCTGTACGGTGCGTTCTTTCCGTCTGCGCTATTGCGCAGTTGGTGACGCAATTAAATTATTCCCAGCAGCGCAAGAAATACTTGACCGAATATGTCAAATTTGTTATTGAAAACGAAAGTCAAGTTGCACATCGTTGGAGATGTCCGATTTATCGCAAAAAATTTATCCATGAAGCAACCTAAGTAATGTAGATGGCTGGCTGGCAAGTGGTGGGAAATAGGTGTTTTGAGGACTCTTGCCGATCAAAAGAAAGCCGAATTGCGACCGAAAGTGGGGAATGAGTTTTTAGGATTCGGAAAATTGATAAAATTTGTCGTTTTTGCCGGACATCATGGTCGAAGGTTATTCCTCTTCATCAGCTAAGAGATTTATTTTACTGCATTATCATGCCCAGCACGGCTGTGTGTTTTTCCCGACAAAAGCCAGAATACTTGCTGATAATGGTGGGAACGCCGCGAAAATTGCGGTGTCCGCGCGCAAGGTGCTGGCCGAAAAGAGCAGAGCAGAGGGCAGTTTTTTGCCTGCAGGCGGGGTTGTTTCCCGCTGATCGGGCAGGCGCTGACCAGCCGTAACTTCAATCATAGTGGCATAAATTTTGCCAAGTACGAGGAGAGGCCTTTGAGAAAAGGCCTGTGTTGTAAAGCCGCGCAGGAACTTTTTCGTTCGTGCTCTGGGTTGATCAAGGGAAGGAAACCAGGGTTTCGCAGGATTGAGTTGCCTATTCGGCCCGGTCGTGGTCAGCCCAGTCATAGCCGAGACGAATTGATTTAAATTGCCGTACCGTACCAGAGGGAGAGAATTGAATGAAACCTGACGATAAGCTTGAGCAAGAATTGGAAGATAAAATCGACGAGCTGGTGACGCGCAAGGGAGTAACCCGCCGCGATTTCATGAAGTTCTGCGGATTGATGGCGGCCACCCTTGGATTGGAAGCCTCGTTCATCCCCAGGATCGCCCAGGCGGTTGCCACAGCTCCGAGACCTCCCATTGTCTGGCTGCAGTTCGCCGAATGCACCGGTTGCACCGAGGCGTTGCTGCGTACCGCCGATCCGTTCATCGATGATCTTCTGCTGGAGACGGTTTCCTCGGAATACCATGAAACGATCATGGCCGCCTCGGGCGATCACGCCACCGCCTGCCTGGACAATGCCGTCAGCAAATATGCCGGCCAGTTCCTGTGCTTTGTGGAGGGTGCCATTCCCACCGCCAACGGCGGCACCTACGGCATGATCGGCGGCAAGACCATGTTGCAGGTCGCTCAGGAGGTTCTGCCGAAAGCCAAAAAAGTTATCTGTATCGGAACCTGTGCTTGTTACGGGGGACTGCCGGCCGCTGCTGGCGGTCTCACCGGGGCCAAAGGGGTGAAGGATGCCACGGGCATTTCCACGGTCAACCTGCCGGGATGCCCGCCCAATGCGGTGAATATCGCAGCGTTGATCGTGAATTATCTGCTGAATAACCAGGTGCCGAGCCTGGACCGGTTCGGCCGGCCAAGTTTCGCCTATGGCGAAAAGGTTCACAACAAGTGCCCTCGCAGGGGCACCAGCTGGTGCCTGAGAGGATTTGGCTGCAAGGGACCTAACGCCAACCATAACTGCCCATCGGTCAAATACAACGGTGGCACAAGTTGGTGCGTACAGGCCGATGCGCCCTGCAAGAACTGCACGACGCCAGGTTTCTGGGATATTTCGGCGCCATTTTTTGATTATTCAGGCAATTACTAAAGTGTAATCACTGCCGGGCAGCTGGTGCAGGTCTGAGCCGGTATAAAAAAGGGAAGGTTTCACATGCCAAAAAAAGACAATCCGGGGAATCCCAATAATCCGCCAACCGATCCGACGCCGGAACCGACGCCGGAACCAACGCCGACGCCCGCCCCGAGCAGCGGCAATATCATCATCGATCCGGTCACCCGCATCGAGGGTCATTTGCGCGTGGAGACCGCCGTTTCCGGCGGCAAAGTCAGCAACGCATGGAGCACCAGCCCGCTGTTTCGCGGTATCGAACCGATCTTGAAGAACCGCGATCCGCGCGACGCCTGGATGCTCACCCAGCGGCTGTGCGGGGTCTGCACCTACGTGCATGGCATTACCTCCATCCGCAGCGTGGAGGACGCCGTCGGTGTGGCCATCCCCGACAAGGCGCGGGTGATTCGCAACCTGCTCATGGGGGCGCAGTGGATTCACGACCATATCGTGCATTTCTATCAGCTGCACCTGCTCGACTGGGTGGACATCACCAGTGCCCTCAACGCCGACCCAACCCAGGCCGCTTCGGTGGACAAACAGATTTATTCGGGACGCAATCGCACCGCCGCCTATTTCAGTGGTGTCAAACAACGCCTGCAGACCTTTGTCGGCAGCGGCCAGCTCGGCCCCTTCGCCAACGGTTACTGGGGGCACGCGGCCTATATCCTGAGCCCCGAGGAAAATCTGGTGATGATGGCCAACTACCTGGAGGCGCTGCGCATTCAGATCAATGCAGCACACATGCATGCCATCCTGGCCGGAAAAAATCCCCATCCCCACGGTTTGATTGTCGGTGGGGTACCCCTCAACAAGGATCTGACCTCCGCCCGCATCAGCGAATTTGCCAGCGCCAGCAACGCCGCCAGGGATTTTGTGACCACCTGCTACCTGCCCGATGCGACCTGGCTGGCGGCTCGGTATTCGGACTATGCAACCATCGGCGGCAGTGAAAACCTGATGAGTTTCGGGGAATTCCCCTTGGGCGGCGCGGAGCCGGACAGCCTGTATTTCCCGCGCGGGGCAATTTTCAATCGCCAGACCGGCTCTGTACAGCCGGTGGATACCAGCCAGATCAGCGAGCACGTCACCCATAGCTGGTATAGCGGGTCGGCCTTGCATCCGGCCGAGGGCCAGACGGTGCCCAACTATACCGGCATCAATACCTCCAACAAATACAGCTGGATCAAGGCGCCGCGCTACCAGGGGCAGCCCATGGAGGTCGGCCCGCTGGCGCGGGTTATGGTCAACTATGGCAAGGGCCATCAGGCTACGGTGCAGACGGTCAACGCCTTTTTGCAAAAAGCCGGGCTGAGTCTGGCCGGCATGTATTCCACCATCGGCCGTACCGCGTCACGGGCCATCGAGACCAAGATTATCGCCGATGCCATGGGTTCGTGGATTTCGCAATTGACCCCCAGTATGCAGACCTCGGAGATGCCGTTTCGGAGCACCTTTACCATGCCCGATGCGGGTGCCGGGGTGGCGTTGAACGAGGCGCCGCGCGGTGCTTTGGGTCATTGGCTGAACTTCTCCGGCGGCAAGATCGTCAATTACCAGATGGTGGTTCCTTCCACCTGGAATTTCGGGCCGCGCGACAGCGCCAACGTGCCCGGTCCGGTGGAACAGGCCCTCATCGATACCCCGGTGGCCGACCAGGCGAGGCCCCTGGAAGTGCTGCGGGTGGTGCATTCCTTCGACCCCTGCATAGCTTGTGCGGTGCATGTCTTCGATCCCCGGAACAACCAGGGGGTCGAGGTGAAGGCTATATAAGCTTTCATATGGGAGACGAGGTAAAGCGCAATTCCGTGCTGGTATTGGGCATCGGTAATCCGATCATGTCCGACGACGCCGTCGGGGGTCGCCTGCTGCAGTTGCTGGAGCAGCGCTATCGGTTTCCCTCCGCCGTGAAACTGGTCGATGGAGATACCATGGGTACTGCTCTGTTGCACCATCTGGAAGGGGTGGAGAAGCTGCTGGTGGTGGATGCCGTGGAGACGGGAGGCCCCCCGGGCACCCTGATCAGGCTGGCCGACGACGAGATCCCCAGGGTGATGGTTGCCAAGCTGTCCCCCCATCAGCAGGGCTTGTCGGATCTGCTGGCGGTGGCCAGCCTGCAAGGCTGGATCCCCCGGGAAGTGGTGGTGTGGGGTGTGCAGCCTGCCTCTCTCGATCTCGGGATCGATCTGTCGCCACCGGTGGCGGCTCAACTCGAACCCTTGACGGCACGGATCCTTGAGGAACTGCAGCGCTGGGGCATCGACACAACGCGTTTGTAAAATACAACAGGGCGTTCCACCCGGTAACCGGGTGGAACGTTTGAATAAACCATTTCACCCTGGAGGTAATATGTTTGGATTGGGTATGTCGGAGCTTATGATCATTCTGGTGATCGTCATGGTAATTTTCGGCGCCGGCAAGTTGCCGGAGCTTGGTGGTGCCCTTGGCAAGGGGATCAAGAACTTTCGCCAGGCTGCCGATGGCAAGGACGAAATTGAAATCAGGTAGATGGTTGCGAAACCGGCAACGGCGGATTGGCGACATGTGGTTGCTGCCGCACGGACGGTGATGGATATGCACGAACTTGGCGTGACCCAAAGTATCGTAGAGATCTGCGAAACCCACGCCGCCGGCCGACGAGTGCTGGCGGTCAGCCTCGAAATGGGCGATTTGAGCGGAGTCGTGCCCGAAGCGGTGGCATTCTGCTTCGAGGCCTGCATCCGGGAAACGCTTCTGGAGGGGGCGCGTCTGCACATCGAGCGGGTTCCCGGCACCGCCCGCTGCCGGATCTGTGCCGCTGAATTTGCCGTGCGCTCTTACCATGACGCCTGCCCGACGTGCGGCGGATACCAGGTGGAAATCCTGACCGGCGAGGAATTACGCGTTAAACAACTGGAGGTCGAATAAAGTATGTGTACCGATTGCGGCTGCGGCCCCGAAGTGCATCACCATCACGATCATGCCCCCGGCGCGCAGGGGGCGGCCAGGACCATTACGGTGGAAACCGATGTGCTGGCCAAAAACAATCGCCTGGCGGCGGGCAATCGCGCCCTGTTCGCGCAAACGGGGGTGTTTGTGCTCAATCTGGTCAGTTCGCCCGGCTCCGGCAAGACCAGTATTCTGGAGCGAACCCTGCGTGATTTGCGGGACCGTTTCCGGTGCGCGGTGGTCGAGGGGGACCAGCAGACCGATAATGACGCGGTGCGCATCGCGGCTACCGGGGTGCCGGTCAAGCAGGTGAATACCGGTGCCGGTTGCCATCTGGATGCCCATATGGTCAAACACGCTGTGGAGGGTTTCGATCTGCGCCACCTGGACCTGTTGCTCATCGAAAATGTCGGCAACCTGGTGTGCCCGGCTTCTTTTGATCTCGGGGAAGCCCACAAGGTGGTGGTCCTGAGCGTCACGGAAGGGGAGGACAAGCCGCTGAAATATCCGGCCATGTTTCACCATGCCGATCTGATGCTGCTCAACAAAATCGATCTGCTCCCATATGTTGATTTCGATGTCGAGGCGTGCAAGGCTTTTGCCCGCCAGGTCAACCCGGAGATTCGCATCCTCGAGGTTTCCAGCAAGAACGGAGAGGGCATGGACGGCTGGTACGCCTGGCTGCAGCAGGGTGTCGGAACATCGCGGTGCAGCGGATCGGTTAGTGAATAAGCGCGTCAGGGTCAGCGTTCAGGGCATCGTCCAGGGGGTCGGTTTCCGGCCGTTCGTCTATCGCCTGGCCACTGCCTGCCACCTGACCGGCTGGGTGATGAACACCCCGTCCGGGGTGGTGCTGGAAGTGCAGGGTGCCGCCGGCGAAGTGCGGTGTTTCCTTGCCGACCTTCAGGTCCAGGCACCGCCCCTGGCCGCGATCACCGCCGTGCAGAGCGAGGAGCTACCCCTGGCCGCTGGCGAAGGTTTCGTTATCCGCCCCAGTGGCGGCAGCGGCGAGGCGGTGCAGATCGCGCCCGATGGCGATGTCTGTGACGACTGCCTGCGCGAACTGTTCGACCCCGCCGACCGCCGCTATCGGTATCCGTTTATCAATTGCACCAATTGCGGTCCCCGCTATTCCATCATCCGGGGTGTGCCTTACGACCGTGCCCGCACCACCATGGCCGGCTTCGCCATGTGCGCCGCCTGCCGCACCGAATATGAAGATCCGGGGCATCGCCGCTTTCACGCCCAGCCCAACGCCTGTCCGGACTGCGGTCCGCAGCTGCGCCTGCTCGACGGGCAGGGTTGCGAGGTGGCCGGCGAACCGCTGGCGGCTGCCATCGAGCTGCTGCAGGCGGGCCGCATTCTGGCGGTTAAAGGCCTCGGCGGCTATCACCTGGCGGTGGATGCCTGTAACGAGGTGGCGGTGATGGAACTGCGGCGGCGCAAACACCGCGACCAGAAACCGTTCGCTCTTATGGCGCCGGACCTTGCCACTCTGACAGGCTACGCCGAATGCGACTCCAGCGCAGCCAAGCTGCTGCAGGGGCCGGAGCGGCCCATCGTGCTGCTGCCCAAGCGCCGTCCGAGCCCCATCGCCGCGCAGGTGGCGCCGGACAACGGCTATTTTGGCATCATGCTACCCTGCACGCCGCTGCACCACCTGCTGCTGCGGGATCGGTTTCCGGCCCTGGTGCTGACCAGCGGCAACCTGGCCGATGAACCGATCTGTTATCAGGATGAAGACGCGCTGCAGCGCCTGGCGTCTGTCGCCGACTTCTTCTTGATCCATGACCGGGAGATCCATACCCGCAGCGACGATTCGGTGATCCGGGTGTTTCGGGGCCAGCCGGTATTTTTGCGCCGCTCCCGCGGCTATGCGCCCCGTCCCATCGGGCTGCCCGCAACCCAGCCGAGCGTGCTGGCGGTGGGTGCTGAGTTAAAGGGAGCGATTTGCCTGACCCGGGGCGGCCAGGCTTTTCTCAGTCAGCATCTCGGCGATCTGCAGAACGCCGCTACGCTACGCTCGCTGGAACAGACCGTCGACCATCTGCAGAACATCCTGCAGATCCGTCCGCAACTGGTGGCCCACGACCTGCATCCCGACTATCTGTCCACGACCTATGCCGAATCCCTGGCCGATCTGCCCAGGGTAGCGGTGCAGCACCATCACGCCCACCTGGCTTCCTGCATGGCGGAAAACGCGCTGGAAGGGGAGGTCATCGGGGTGATCTGCGACGGTACCGGCTACGGCCCCGACGGCACCATCTGGGGCGGGGAGTTCCTGGTCGGGGGGTATGAACGATTCGAACGCCTGGGCCATCTGCGCCCGGTGCCGCTGCCCGGCGGGGACGCGGCGGTGCGGGAGCCCTGGCGCATGGCCCTGGCTTACCTTTACGAGCTCTTCGACGATCGGGTGTTCGAGCTTTCGCTGCCCTGCACAGCGGCGTTGGCACCGTCCGACCGCAAGTTGTTTTTGCAGATGTTGCAGCGGCGTTTGAACACTCCATTGACGTCCAGTTGCGGGAGGTTGTTCGATGCCGTGGCCAGTCTGCTGGGCCTGCGGCAGAAGGTGGCCTACGAGGGACAGGCCGCCATCGCATTGGAAGCGTTGGCGGAAACCAGCCCGGTGACCGATCACTATCCCTTTAGTCTGACCGAGGTCGAAGGCCGCCTGGTGCTCGATGTCGGCGACATGCTGCGCGTGCTGGTTGGGGAAATACGGTGCGACCGGCCCAGGGCTGCGCTGGCCCGCCGCTTTCACAATACCCTGGCGGTCGCTGCGAGCGCGGTGTGCGAAACCATCCGTACGACCACCGGCCTCGAGCGGGTGGTATTGTCCGGCGGCGTCTTTCAGAACCGGTTGTTCAGCGAGGGGCTCTGTGCCCGACTGGAAGAAAAGGGTTTTCAGGTCTTCACCCAACGTCTGGCGCCGCCCAACGACGGCGGGCTGGCGTTAGGGCAGGCCATCATTGCAGGACGGAGTATCTTATGTGTTTAGCAGTACCGATGAAAGTTATCCGCAAGGATGGCGAAACCATGGTCGCCGAAATCGACGGCGTGAAACGGGCGGCGAGCCTGCTGATGCTCGGCGAGCAGGTGGAGGTCGGCGATTATGTGCTGATTCATGCCGGTTTCGCCATCAGCAAGCTGGATAAGGACGAGGCACAGGCAACCCTGACCCTGATGCGCGAATGTCTGGACCGGGGAACGGGGGAGCCATGAACTATTCGGATGAATTCCGCAACCGGGAGATCGTCCGCGGGCTGGCCGAGCGAATCGCCGCGCTGACCTCCGGACTGAGTCGGCCCCTGACCTTCATGGAGGTCTGCGGCACCCACACCATGTCCATCTACCAGTACGGTCTGCACAGCTTGCTGCCGCCGCAAGTGCGGCTGATCTCCGGGCCCGGTTGCCCGGTGTGCGTTACCCCGGTGGGTTACGTCGACCAGGCCGTGGCCTATGCCCGCCGACCGAACACCATCGTCGCCACCTTCGGCGATATGCTGCGGGTGCCCGGCTCCTCTTCCAGCCTGATGCAGGAACGGGCCCGAGGGGCGGACGTGCGCATCGTCTATTCCAGCGTCGATGCCGTAGCCCTGGCGGCCGGGCATCCCGACCAACAGGTGGTGTTTCTCGGCGTCGGCTTCGAAACCACCGCACCGACCATCGCTGCCAGCATCCAGATGGCCGCCAGGCAGGGCCTGCAGAATTATTTCGCGCTGGTCGCCCACAAAACAATCCCCGTGCCCATGCAGGTACTCTCCTCCGACCCCGACCTGGGGATCGACGGCTATCTGTGTCCGGCACATGTCAGCACCGTTATCGGCGGAGACGCCTATCGCTTCCTGGCCGAACAGCACGGCGTGCCGTGTGTGGTGACCGGTTTCGAACCGGCCGACATCATGCAGGGGGTGGCAATGCTGGTGTCCCAGAGGGTGGAAAACCGCGCCGCCGTGGAAATCCAATATCGTCGCTTCGTCACCTGGGAAGGCAATCGCCAGGCTCAGGCGCTGTTGACCGAGGTTTTCACGCCGGTCGATACACCCTGGCGCGGCATCGGCGTGATCCCCCAGAGCGGCCTGGCCATCGCCGAAAAATATGCGGCGTTCGATGCCGCCAAGGCCCTGCCGGTGGCGGTGGAAGCACCGCGGGAAGCCGCGGGCTGCCTGTGCGGCGAGGTGCTCAAAGGCAAGGTGGCGCCGTGCGACTGTCCGTTGTTCGGCAAGGCCTGCACTCCCGAAGATCCGGTGGGGGCCTGCATGGTGTCCTCGGAAGGCAGCTGTGCGGCGGCTTACAAGTACGGAACGCAAGGCAGGTAGCTCATTGCGGCTGCCTCGCACGGGAGGGGGCGTCATCGGCAAAGCAATCAAACAGATTCAGGAGCATTGAGTGGATTCAGATCTGATACTATTAGGCCACGGCAGTGGCGGCAAATTATCCCATCAATTGCTGGAGCAGCTGATCATCCCGACCCTTTCCGGCATCCCCCTGGCAGGGCAAAACGACGCGGCGCTGCTGGATTACGACGGCGGGCGGCTGGCCTTTACCACCGATTCCTACGTGGTCGATCCGATCTTTTTCCCCGGCGGCAACATCGGCGATCTGGCCGTCAACGGGACGGTCAACGACCTGGCCATGGTTGGAGCGAAGCCGCTGGCCATCAGTGTCGGCCTGATTCTGGAGGAAGGCTTCAGTCGCAGGGAACTTGGGGAAATCCTTGCTGCCATGCGCGAGGCCGCCGACCGGGCGGGGGTGACCATCGTCACCGGCGACACCAAAGTGGTGCCCCGCGGCAAGGCCGACCGGATCTTCATCAACACTTCCGGTATCGGCCTGGTGCGACACGCTCTGGCGATTCACGGCGCCAACGCACGGGTCGGAGACAAGGTGCTGATCAACGGCACTATCGGTGATCACGGCATCGCCGTCATGGCCCGGCGCGAAGGGCTGGAAATGGAAGCCGATATCCACAGTGACTGTGCGGCACTCAACCATCTGGTAGCGGAGCTGATCGAGGAAGGTGAAGTGATTCATGTGCTGCGCGACCCCACCCGCGGTGGCGTGGCCACCACCCTGAAGGAGATAGCCCTGCAATCGGAGGTATCGATCACCCTTGATGAGGCGGCCCTGCCCCTCAAGGGAGCGGTGCGGGGCGTTTGTGCGCTGCTGGGACTCGATCCGCTGTATGTGGCCAACGAAGGGAAACTGCTGGTGTTTGTCGCCGCCGAAGCGGCCGAGCGGGTTGTGCAGCGCATGCGGCGGCATCCGTTGGGGAAGGAAGCGGCGATCATCGGCGAAGTGACTGCAAGCGGTGGCGGGCGGGTCCAGATGGAAACCCTGGTCGGCGGTTTGCGCGCGGTGGAGATGCTCTCCGGCGAACAGTTGCCGCGCATCTGCTGAAACGGTAATCTTGATGGCGTCGCAAAAAGGCATTTTCGAGACGTTTCGGATCGGGAATTCAGACTGTAATCTGTTGAAATAATGGGTGCCCGACAAAGACATTCGGGCATGACGAGCCGAATTTGACAAAGCGGTAATCTTTAACCGCACGGGATACAATTTTCGTTAGCAACCAAAGGAGGAATCGATGCATATTCCGGATCACATGTTACATGGAGCGGTCTGCCCGGTCACCGCGGGCCTTGCCCTGCTGGGCGTGACCGCTGCCGCCGTGGCGGCGGTAAGAAGCAATGACAAACCGAAGGTGACCCGTTTTGCCGCGGTGACGGCGATGCTGTTTGCCGCACAGATGCTCAACTTTCCCATCACTTCCGGCACCTCCGGCCACCTGCTAGGCGCCGCATTGGCGACCGTTCTGCTTGGCACCCCGTTCGCCGTGCTGGCCATGACCCTGGTGGTGAGCGTGCAGGCGCTGGCCTTCGGTGACGGCGGATTGCTGAGCCTGGGCGCCAATCTCTTCAACATGGCCCTGTTGGGAGCCGGCGCCGGCAGCGTGCTGCGCGTTCTTCTCAGTCGCCGGCCCGCTCTGTCGGCCCCTGGCCGGGCGCTGCTGTTGGGCGTTGGCGGCTGGCTGTCGGTAATGCTGGTGGCGCTGGCGGTCAGTGCGGAGTTGGCCGCCTCCGGGGCGGCGTCTTTTGGCACCGTTGCAAGCGCCATGCTCGGCACCCACGCCTGGATCGGTATCGGCGAAGGCATGCTCACCGCCGCCCTGTATCTGGTCCTGGCGCAGAGCCCCGTCGAGAAATCCAACACAGTCGGGATAGGCCGTCCGCTGGCGGTGGCAAGCGCCGCGTTAATGCTGAGCCCCTGGGCCAGTCGTCTGCCCGACGGTCTGGAACGGGTCGCTGTACAGTTAGGGGTTCTCAGCCGGGATGCAGGACTGTTTGCTCCCCTGGCTGGGTATCGCCTGCCGGCAGTGGATCATCCGCAATTGGCCGTTATGCTGGCCGGTTTATACGGTGCCCTGCTCGTATTCGGCTGCGCCTGGATGCTGGGCAACCGGTTGCAGTGCCGAACCCGAGTGCCCCTGAATGGACGCTGAATTCTCCGGGGACGGGAAATACAATCTCCCTTCAATTGAGGAAACTGGTGTATGTTTAATATCGGTATGCCTGAGTTACTGATGATCCTGGCTCTTGCCCTCATCATTCTGGGGCCGCGCAAATTGCCGGAACTGGCCAGGGGGCTGGGCAAAGGGTTGGCTGAATTCAAGCGCGCGACCCGCGAGCTGCAGGAGCCCCTGAACCACACTCTGAAACAGGTCACCCCCGAATCCGATCCGCCGGAAGAGCAGGGGAAAAGCAGCGCGTAATGTGAAAACTTCACCTGTCGACTCCGGGACATGCGGTTGCCGGAGTCAGCACATCCGTTTTGGAGGAAAAAATCTATGTTTGGATTGGGTGCTTCGGAACTGCTGATCATATTGGTCATCATCGTGGTGATTTTCGGCGTCGGCAGGCTGCCGGAGATCGGAGGAGCGCTTGGCAAGGGCATCAAAAACTTCCGCCGGGCCGCTGACAGTCAGGAAGAAATCGACGACAAGAAGGAATAGACAGACGGCTGGAATCCACTTGGCCAGGCGAATGCCAAAAGGCGAGACAGTAAACCGGAGGACAGAGAAAGGCAGAATTTTCCGGAGTTAAGAGCTTTTCCCTGTGTTGTCTTATGTGCCCTATGCGGCGGATGCTTAACCACATCTTTGCGAAACAGAAAGACGTAGATCATGTCCATGGTTGAATTGTCCCTGACCGGTCATCTTGCAGAACTGCGCCGCCGCCTGATCATCTGCGGCTGCGCCTGGCTGGCGGCCTTTGTGCTCTGCTACAGTTTTTCCGAACAACTGTTCCAGTTTATCGCCCGCCCGGTCAGGGCCGCGCTGCCGCAGGGCAGTTCGCTGGTCTTCATCAATGCCACCGAGCCCTTTTTCACCTACCTGAAGATTGCCGCTTTTGCCGGGTTGCTGTTCGCTCTGCCGGTGATTTTCTGGCAGATATGGCAGTTCGTTGCCCCCGGCTTGTACGGTAATGAAAAACGCCTCGCCCTGCCGTTCGTGCTGGCAAGTAGCGCTTGCTTCGCCATCGGCACCTGGTTCGGCTTTCTGTACGTCTTTCCCACGGTTTTTCGTTTTCTGGTCCGGTTCGGTACCGGTGGCGGCGATATCCAGGCCATGCTTTCCATGGGAGCCTATCTGTCCCTGAGCAGCAAACTGCTGCTGGCCTTCGGCTTGGTCTTTGAGCTTCCCATCGTTATTTTCTTCCTTGCGCGCATGGGCATCGTCGATCACCACTGGTTGTCCCGCAACCGCAAATATGCCATATTGGTCGCTTTCGTGGTTGGCGCTGTGCTGACTCCACCGGATATCATCTCCCAGCTGTCCCTGGCCGTGCCTTTCATGGTGCTTTACGAAGTCGGTATTATTGCTGCCCGGCTGTTCGGCAAAGCTCCCGGGCGTGGGGAATCCTGACACCGGAAACGGGCGGACTGTGGGCAGGGTCGCCCTGTTAATATGAATTAAAGAGACCTTCAAACAACCAAAAGCCACCGGGAGAGCTGAGACTGCCCTCCACGGTGGCTTTTGGTTTTCGCGAATGTTGCACGAACGGTTCGGCCCGGAGCCTGAGTTTTTCAGCGAACCGCCGTAGGTATCGGTGCGCCGGTTGAAATAAGGCGATAGAAACTCGCTGAGCTAATGTCCTCCGAAATCAGGGGCAGGTATCAATCCTTGGCGGAATCCTTCCCGGCGCTGTGGATGCCGAGATTGTAGCGATGGGGGCCCGGCACTCCGCGGGAGATAAACGCAACCTGGTCACCGGCATGAATCATGTGGTCCAGAGAGTAGACAAGGTGGTTGACAAACACCCCTTCTATTTTGTCGAAAGGCAACTCGAGGTCTTCGGCGATATCGTGGGCGGTGCGACCTTCCGGCGGGACGTAGATTTGGGCATTGGGCGGCAGGCCCTTTGCTTGGCGGGCGGAATGCAATAATCCGAACATGCGAATTTTGGTATTGGGTGCTGGATCCATTGTCGCGTCTCCTCACACAATCAAGGTGTAATGTAAAAAAAGATATTTTCACTATAAGAGCTTCCTTGAATCACGTCAAATGATTATAATTGCCGCCAACCTTCACTTTTTAAGATGGCAAACATGGATTCAAACGGCTTGAAAATTTTCCTGGCGGTCGCCGAGGAGGGGAGTGTCTCCAAGGCCGCTGAGCGGCTGCATTGTGTGCAGTCGAATGTCACGGCGCACA
>DIWZ01000044.1 GCA_002435955.1 Pelobacter sp. UBA6093 | reverse complement strand
GCCATTACCGTGGGCGCCCAGACCCTGGGCGGCACCCTGCAGCTCCATGGCGAAGGAGACATCACGCAGACCGGCGCCCTCAGCGTGGCAGGGGCAACGACCGTGGCCGCGACGGCCGCGGCGGGCGATATCGTTCTGGCTCATGCCGCCAACAGCCTGCGCAACGTCACGGTCAATTCCGGGCGCGACGTCAATCTGGTCAGCACCTATGACGGCAGCGCCACCATCAGCCTGCCCCAGCTGGCAGGAGGAGTGCGCGATGTCACCATCGACTACCCTAACGCCAGCGGCGTAACGCAGGCCGGCTATGCCGTCTTGAGCGGTGATCTGGCGATTACCTCCGGGGGTACCATCGACCGTAGCGGCAGCTACTACCAGTCTTTTCTGAACTTAACCTCACCCGACGCCACCACCACCTTCACCGCCGGCGGTGCCATCACCCATAATTACAGCAGCAACAACCTTGGCGTGGTCACGATCAATCCGTTGACGGATGGAATCGATGTCAACTTGCGCAACAATGCCGACAATGCCGAGCTGCTCCTCACCTCGGCCGTCAACAACCTGACCCTGTACCAGGCCAACCACGACATCGCCCTGCAGGACAATAAAGTTACCGGCAGCCTCTATCTGAACACCCAAGGGGGCGACTCCACCAGCGATGCCATTACCGTGGGCGCCCAGACCCTGGGCGGCACCCTGCAGTTGCTTGCCGATGGCGATATGGCCCAGATGGGCGCCTGGGGTGCGGACGGCGCGATCTCCCTGACGACCCCTGGCACGATAACCCTTGGCCACGATATCACCACGTCCAACGACGCGGTGACTTTCTCCGGCGCGGTAACCCTCTACGGGGATCTGACCATCGACACCGGTCGCTCGGGAGGGGGCAACATCGTTTCCAACTCGACCCTCGACGGCGGCTACAACCTGTCTCTTTTGGCAGGGGCCAGCAGTTCCGTTTATCTTTACGGTTTCGCCGGCGAATCGATTCCGCTGGCGAGCCTCATCGCCAGCGGCGCCGGGGTTAGCGCGGGCGCAGTCACCACCGAAGGCAGCCAGACCTGGGAAGGCAACACGCTCACGCTCGGCGGAAACCTTACGGGCAGTGGCACCATGACGCTGCGGCCCTATACCACCAATACTTCCATCGGGGTGGCCGGGGGCACGGGGACCTTGCAGATCGACGATGCGCTGCTCGGCAACATCCAGCCCGGTTTTTCCCACCTGGTAATAGGCCGCAGCGACGGCACAGGCGCGATAAATATCAACGCCGTCACCTTCAGCGACCCGACAACCATTCTCAGTCCGGCTGGCGGCAACATCGCCTTAAACGGTGCCGTTGCCGCCAACGGCGCCGGCGATGCCTTGATACTGGCAGGGAAAACCTTTCTGAATGCGGGGGGCTACAACCTGGATACACCTAACGGCAGATGGCTGGTCTATTCCAGCAATCCAACGGACACGGTTGAAGGCATCGCCGGCTACAACAAACGCTATAACATCGCCTATCCTTCCACGGCGGGCGTGGGGACGGGCAATTACATGCTCTACAGCACGGCGCCGGTCCTGACCATTGCCGCGGACCCCCAGTCCCGGGAATACGGCGAGGTCAATTCCGCGCTTACCTATGCTGCGACAGGCTTTATTGACGGTGACGCAGCCGCGGACACCCTGTCCGGTTCCCTTTCAACCATTGCCGGACAAAACAACGATGTCGGCGCCTATGCCATCGCACAGGGGACCCTGGCCGAGTCGCTCGGATACATCATCGATTATACCGGGGAAAACCTGACCATCACCCCGGCCCCCTTGACCGTCACGGCGGACGACAAGAGCAAGGAGTACGGCGATCCGAACCCGGCGCTGACCGCCAGTTACAGCGGCTTCAAGGGCAGCGACACCGCGGCGGTGGTCAGCGACCTGACCCTGAGCACGCCAGCGGCCACCGATTCCACTGTCGGCGCCTACACGATCAGCGCCGCGGACGGCACGGCGACCAACTATACCCTCAGCTTTTACAACGGCACTTTGACCATCACGCCGGCCCCCTTGACCGTCACCGCGGACGACAAGAGCAAGGTATACGGCGACCCGAACCCGATCCTGACCGCCAGTTACAGCGGCTTCAAGGGCAGCGACACCGTAGCGGTGGTCAGCGGCCTGACCTTAAGCACGCAAGCGGCCACCGATTCCACTGTCGGTGACTACCCGATCACCGCCGCGGACGGCACGGCGACCAACTACACCCTCAGTTTCATCGGCGGCCTGTTAACCATCACCCCAGCACCTGAACCAACGCCAACGGTCGACATCGGCGACGGCGAGCAACTTGAAGCCGCCATTGCGACCGTCCAAATCCCTGCAGCTAAACCAGATGCGAATTCTCCCGGCGGTGACTTCATTCGGAGGGGCGGCGGAGGCCGGTCCGATTCCACCCAGCAGAAGATTAAAAGCGACAACGAGAACCGGAGCGGCGGCCTGGCTTTTGTTGAGGTCCCCGCCGGCACCCCGGACCTCGTGGCTCTGGCTGATCAGGAGGTCTCCGGCTTCTTACGGGTTTTCGTGGTCAATGGCGGCATCAACCTGCCCGAGCAGGCCGGTTATTAGACAACAGAGGATGAATCTGATGAACAACGATAAACTTTTACTTCAGCGCATTCCGAACCGGCCAGTACAGGTTCTACCCATTCTGGCCGCCGGTCTGCTTTTCCTGACCCTGGGACTGATTGTTGGTGGTGCCCTGGCCCAGGAACTGCCCGATGCCGGGCGCCTGCTGCAGGAAAATCTGCCCTCCCAATTGCAGCCGGTGAAACCGTCGGTAGATTTTCATCCGGAGGGTCAGCCCCTTGAATCCGCCCCTCCCAACGGTCCCCAGGTCAGGCTGAACCGGATTACCCTGACCGGCAACACCATCTACACGGAGGAAAATCTACTGGCGGTGCTGGGCGATGTGCTTGGGCGATCCTATGACCTGGCCGGCCTGCGCCAACTGGCCAACCGTATCAGCCGCTACTACCGCGCGAACGGCTATCCCTTTGCGCACGCCTATCTGCCCGAACAGAGCATGACCGACGGCGCCCTGACCATCGTGGTGATAGAAGGCCGTTATGGAACGGTAAAAGCCACGGGGGATGAGGAGCTTGCTGCCGGGGCGCAAGGTTTTTTGAAGCCCCTCGAGCCGGGCAGTGTCATCGAGTCCGGAAGTCTGGAGCGGGCCACCCTGATCTTAGGTGATCAGCCGGGGGTCAAGGTCGTCCCGGTCATGCGCCCCGCAACAGAAACGGGCAGCGGCGATCTGGATGTACAGGTGACGAAGGCCCCCCGCGTTATGGGACAGGTGACGGCAGACAATCATGGCAACCGTTACTCAGGAGAATATCGCGCCCAGATCGAACTGCGCCTGCACCGTGCCATCGTCTTCGGTGATGAAATTTTCCTGCGGGGACTGTACAGCAACGAGGATCTCTGGCTGGGGCAACTGGCCTACTCACTGCCGTTGGGGGGATCGGGTTTGCGAGGTTGGGCCAGTTACGCCCATACGGACTATGACCTGCGGGCGCCTTTCGAGGGTTATACCGGCACGGCTAAAATCGGTGCGGCAGGTTTGAGCTATCCGCTGATCCGCAGCCGCAGCACCAACTTGATTGCATCGGCCGGCTACCAGCACAAGGATCTGGACGATGAGCTGTTGGGGTCAAGTTACAATGAAAGTTCCAGCAACAGTTGGCCGCTGGAGCTGCAGTTCGACCATCGCGACGACCTGGTCGGAGGCGGCACCACCTATGGCGGTCTGACCCTGACCCCCGGGCGGCTGAAATCCGACACCGCCGGCGTCCCCGAGGGGGGCTTTACCAAGGCCAACGCTCAGCTGGCCCGAATTCAGAACCTGCCGGCCGCTTTTTCCTTGTTGGCCAGGGTCTCCGGACAGTGGGCGGACCGGGAACTGGACTCATCGGAAAGTTTTATCCTGGGCGGTGCCTACGGGGTCAGGGCTTATCCGCAGGGTGAGGGATCGGGCAGCAAAGGTTGGCTTGGACAGGTCGAATTGCGGTATGCGATCAAGAATTTTGTCCCCTACCTGTTTTACGACTCAGGCCGGATCTCAAAGGACGCTAAAAATAATCGGCGCCACATCGCCGGAGCCGGAATCGGCCTGCACTTCAGTTATGAAAAATGGAGCCTGGATCTGGCTTCGGCATGGAAAACCGCCGGCGGCGACGAGAAATCGGATGACAAGCAACGCAATCCCCGGGTCTGGTTCACTGCCGGCTATCGTTTTTAACACGCACTGCCACGAAAAATCGCACTTCTCTCCGACTGGCTCGCTCGGAGACTTTCGCCCTACAAGGCTTGGTGGTTTTTCAGGGAGGAAAGCATCATTATCGGCTCGTCAAAATAGCCGTACAGCCAGAAAAAGACCGATCATCGCGACAGCCAGGGCCATTTTGGCAGCGGTGCCTACTGCCAGGCCGACAACCGCCCCGATTCCGGCGCGACTGGCAGCTCGCAGATCGGCGCGAGCGGTGAATTCACCAACCAGAGCACCTAGAAAAGGTCCCAGAAGCAGGCCCGGCAGCCCGAAAAAAAGACCGATTATAGCCCCGATGGCCGCACCGGCCATGGCCCTGGTGGAAGCTCCGAAATGCCTTGCACCAAACGCTCCGGCAATAAAATCGGCCGCAACGGCCAACAGAGCCAGTCCGCCCAGCAGGGTCAGAGTGCGCCATCCCACATAAGCAAAATCCTCCGCCCAGGCGGCGCACAGCAACCCTGCGAAAAGCAGCGGTGGCCCCGGCAGGGCCGGCAACAGCAATCCGGCAAGGCCTGACAGCACAAGCAGCCCGGCCAGAATCCACAGAATAATGGTCATTACGCGATATCTCTCAAAGTTTTCCTCGAATTGAATGGCCTCTTTCGCAGGACTGGAAAGAACCAGGCAATGGTATGCGGTGTTCTCCCAGGAGTCTGTCACAATCGCTCCAATGCGTTCGTTACAACCCAATCGCTTTTAGCTCTTCCAGGTAGACTCGGATGCGAGAAGCGTTGGCACCGAGATCGCTTCGGCCGACGCGGGATTTGGAACGTACATCTATTATACTTCCCCCGTTGTCTTCGCCGATCCGGACGACAACGTCGTCTTTGAATCCGTACCAGAAAGTCGTTGCTATCGCTTCAATGCGCCCTGTCGCCGAATTAGCAGTGACTATCTCCCAGCCCATCTTCCGCGCCGCCGAAAGCGCCTGTTCGAACGCAACCTCGGCACCAGCATCAAGTCGGCAAGAAAGTATATCAGGATAGGCTTCCTGCTGCAGCCTTGCCACCTCCTCGCCGGCATATCCGGGCGCATTGGGTGCCTCAGCACGAAACGGCAGGATCGCGATAAATTCTGGCGGATCGAGCGTGTCTGTGGTTATATCGTGGATCGGCGGAACCGATCGCGCCTGTTGTTGGAACTGCCATGGCACATATGCTACGCCCAACCCGATGACACACGCAGACAACAGCCAGACACCTTGACCCATACGCGTTCTGGGGATGAGCAGGAGTGTCAGCGCCAGACCGGCGGAAACCAGTCCCAAGTAAGCAGCCCAGCGCATCATCAAGAATCCGTCGCGAAAGTCCCAAAGGCCGAAGCGCGTTCCAGGTCCCCCGAAAAACAGGAAAAAGGCGGCGAGCGCGGCCAGCCACAGAGCTATGCGAGAAAATTTCATGCTTGTCCACTCCCTTCGGACTATATCGCTGTTTTCTGCATTTCGGTAACATCCATTTTATCATCGTCTTCTTGCGACGTGATATTTTTGCCCCGACTTGCCGAGTAGCTCTTGGTAGTCTAGTACCCTGTGCGGTTAATCGCGTCAATTAATTTTTCGGCATTTTGGTCGCTGTCAAGGCGCGCCGACGCAGGTCTAGCCAGCCCTAAACCGAGGAGGCGTAACGCAGACAGCGGCCAAAAGGACCAGAATTAGAAGACACGATTAACCGCACAGGGTACTAGCCCAAGGATTATCGGTATCAAGGTTAGGTTTAATGTCGAACAACTTCTGGAACGTTTCAACAATCGATAAATTCATAATCGCCTGAGGGCCTGTTCCGCCTGCCTGACCTGCCAATTTTCTCGGGAATTTCCCAAGTTGGCAGATAAACGCGAGTTTGCTCAAACGACACTCGTTCGGCTGGTGCCAGGCGAAAAAACTACAGCAATCCCTAATCCGTCGGATATAATGAGGAATATGCTTTGAATTCAATGATTTGTCGGCTGCCAACTCCTGCTGAAATACGTTCAGAGTTGAGCGCTTAACCAGGCGTTCAAGCGGCTCTCGGTCCCGCTGGCGCGGACCCGCGGGCAGTTAATTTCGCGTTCGGTGTGAGTGACGAAAGCCTTGCATATTCAAAAGGTTGCGGATTCGGCTTGGCATGCGATAGCGCGATGCTCATAGGGCACTGATTGCATCCAAATTAAGCACATAGAGGACTGTCATAGATATGAATGTTGATGCCGTACTGTTAATTGCCTATGTGATGTTGGCATTATTTTTTTCGTTTCTCTGCTCGGTGGCAGAAGCTGTGTTGTTGAGCATTACGCCTTCTTACATCGAGGAACAGAAGGAGAAACAGCCAAAGCTTGCAGCGCTATTGAAGCGATTGAAACAAGACAATGTGGATCGATCTCTTGCCGCTATTCTGACTCTGAACACCATCGCTCATACAGTCGGAGCGATCATGGCCGGGGCCAAAGCCACCGTCCTGTTTGGAAGTAACTGGTTCGGCCTCTTCTCTGCAATCATGACGCTGCTGATCCTTTTTCTTTCCGAAATTGTTCCTAAAACCATAGGCGCTATATACTGGTCGAATTTCGTAAAACCAACTGCTTTTTTTGTGAACAGCCTGATCGTGGCTCTTTACCCCATCGTACGAATCTCAGAGAACCTAACGAAATTCATTTCTCACGGGAAAGACATCCACATCTTCAGTCGAACAGAGTTTCTTGCCATGGCAAGGATCGGCGGGCAAACTGGACACTTAAGTGACAATGAATCTCTTTTTATTACAAACCTGTTTCAGTTCGGATCGCTGAGAGCCTCAGAGGTTATGGTTCCACGCCCCCGGGTTGTGCCCCTGGATCTGGAGCAGAGCCGCGAGCAGATCCTGAAGATCGTTGCGGAGAGCCAATATTCGCGTTTTCCGGTTTATCGGGGTGAGATCGATAACGTGGTCGGTTTCATCCATGGCAAGGACCTGCTATGCCAGGCGGTACAGACCCCCGACTTCGATCTGGAAAGCCTTCTGCGGGCTCCTTTATTTGTTCCGGAATCGAAAAAAGTCAATGAGCTTCTGCGAGAAATGCAGCACGAACACATCCACATGGCGATGGTATTGGACGAGTACGGCAGCCTGAGCGGAGTGGTCACGACCGAGGACCTGTTGGAAGAGTTGGTCGGTGAAATAGAGGACGAGCATGACCAGGGTGAGCCGCAGCGTGTCCAGCGGCTAAAGGATGACAGCTACCTCGTCGATGCCCTGCTACCCCTCAACGACTTGGAGGACCTGCTGGGGGTGCGGTTTGCCGAAGGCATGCCTTACGAAACTCTGGCCGGGCTTATCCTTTTCGAACTGGGGCATTTCCCCGTGGTAGGGGAACGAGTGACGTGGAGCGATTACCTTCTGACCTGTATCAAGGTCACTCCGACGGCAATTCGAAAGGTGAAAATCGAACCGGCAAAACAAGAAAACGTACAAGGGTAAAAACTTCCTGCTTCTTGTCTTTTGGCATCACACAAAGAAAACCTGATATATTAAGCGAAAGAAAAAAACGTCACCTGACAAGGATTCATGAATTTGAAGAATTTGGATACCAAAAGCGATATTAACAGCGACATCGATGATTTCATGGGGTTCTGTCGAGGATTAGGCATCAAGCCTACCCACCAGCGAACCGAGATTTACCGGGAACTGATGGCGACGGAAGATCACCCTAATGCGGAAACCATTTACGAGAATGTGAAAAAACGAATCTCTGCCATCTCCCTGGATACGGTTTACCGAACCCTGCGTCTTTTTGAACAAAAAGGCATCATTTCACGAGTCAGCGCAGCCGGGGAGAGCATGCGGTTTGACGGCAATACCAAACAACATCATCATTTCATCTGCGTAGAGTGTGGCAAGGTGCGGGATTTTTACAGCGATGATTTCAATAACCTGGTCGCTCCGGAAGACGTGTCAAACCTTGGAAAAGTCGGCTCCGTGCATGTGGAGATTCGAGGGGTCTGCAATACTTGCCAGGACAAAAACCACGAAAAAACAAAGAAGTCCGGTTGACTTTTTTTTAAACTGATGGATAGTAATAGTTACTATTTAGTTTTATTTGGCGACTAAAGTCTCGAGTCTTGAAAAAAGTTGAAAGTTGGCGTGGACTCAAAAAGGTTCCCCATTGAAATGAACTTGAATTTACATACAGTTTATCCATGTGTTTTCGATGGCACTGGAAGGTTCAAGAAATGCTGGTGGATCAAAAAAGCAAACGGCGCAAGTCGCATCATTAATTGATCAGCTATGCAAACCCAAATCAGAAAGGGATACGAAGATGAGTGAAGGTAGCAAATGCCCGGTTACAGGCAAATCTGTCCGCCCCACTGCCGGCAGTGGCAGATCGAACCGGGACTGGTGGCCGAACCAGTTGAACCTTAAAATTCTGCACCAGCATTCTTCCCTGTCCAATCCCATGGGCGAAGCCTTCAACTACGCTGAAGAGTTTAAAAAACTCGACCTCAATGCTCTGAAGCAGGACCTCTATGCGCTGATGACCGATTCGCAGGATTGGTGGCCGGCCGATTACGGTCACTACGGGCCACTCTTCATCCGCATGGCGTGGCACAGTGCAGGCACCTACCGCTTGGGCGACGGCCGTGGTGGGGCGGGGACCGGCAATCAACGCTTTGCGCCCATAAACAGCTGGCCCGACAACGTGCTTCTTGACAAGGCGCGCCGTCTGCTCTGGCCGATCAAGCAGAAATACGGCAAGAAAATCTCCTGGGCCGATCTGATGATCCTGGCCGGGAACTGCGCGCTTGAGTCGATGGGATTCAAGACCTTCGGCTTCGGCGGCGGGCGCGAAGACGTATGGGAGCCGGAGGAGGACATTTACTGGGGTGGCGAAGATGAATGGCTGGCTACGAGCGACAACCCCAAGAGCCGTTACTCCGGCGACCGGGATCTCGAGAATCCCCTCGCTGCCGTGCAGATGGGCCTGATCTACGTGAACCCGGAAGGCCCGGACGGCAACCCGGACCCGGTGGCGTCGGGCCGCGACGTTCGCGAAACCTTCGCACGCATGGCCATGAACGATGAAGAGACCGTCGCCCTCGTAGCGGGCGGGCACACTTTCGGCAAATGCCACGGCGCCGGTCCGGCGACCCATGTGGGGCCAGAGCCCGAAGCCGCCGGTATCGAGGAGCAGGGGCTCGGCTGGAAGAGTAGTTTCCGCAGCGGCAAAGGCGACGATACCATCGGCAGCGGCATCGAGGGCGCCTGGAAGCCGAACCCGACCCAATGGGACATGGGCTATCTGCACGTGCTGTTCAAATACGAGTATGAGTTGGTCAAGAGCCCGGCCGGCGCCAATCAGTGGCTGGCCAAGGACGTGGACGACGAGGATATGATCGTTGGCGCCCACGACCCGTCAAAGAAATTCCGGCCGATGATGACCACGGCGGACCTCTCGCTACGCTTCGACCCGATCTACGAGCCGATTGCGCGGCGCTACCAGCAGAACCCCGAGGAATTCGCGGACGCCTTCGCCAGGGCGTGGTTCAAGCTGGTCCACCGCGACATGGGGCCCCGCTCGCGCTATCTCGGCCCGGAGGTTCCGGCCGAGGAGCTCATCTGGCAAGACCCTGTCCCTGCCGTCAATTACAACCTGATTGATGCACAGGACATCGCCGCCCTCAAGGCCAAGATCCTCGACTCGGGACTGTCTGTCTCCCAGCTGGTCTCGACCGCCTGGGCCTCGGCGTCCACATTCCGCGGCTCCGACATGCGCGGCGGGGCAAACGGAGCGCGCATCCGTCTCGCCCCGCAGAAGGATTGGCATGTCAACCAGCCGGCCCAACTGAAGACCGTTCTGGAAACCCTTGAAGGAATCCAGAAGCAGTTCAACAGCACCCAGTCCGGCGGCAAGATGGTTTCCCTCGCTGACCTGATTGTTCTGGGCGGATGCGCAGCTATCGAGCAGGCTGCGAAGAATGCCGGACACGATGTGACCGTGCCCTTCACGCCGGGACGCACGGATGCGTCCCAGGAGCAGACCGACGTGGCGTCATTCGTTGTCCTTGAGCCGAAGGCGGACGGATTCCGTAACTACCTCAAAACCAAATACGCCGTATCGGCAGAGGAACTGCTGATTGATCGGGCCCAGCTGCTGACGCTGACCGCTCCCGAGATGACGGTCCTCGTGGGCGGCATGCGCGTACTGAATGCCAACTTCGAACAGACTCAGCTCGGCGTCTTCACCAAGCGGCCGGAGACGCTCACTAATGACTTCTTCCTGAATCTGCTCGACATGAACACGACGTGGAAGGCAACGTCAGAAGACCAGGACGTGTTCGAGGGTCGTGATCGCAAAAGCGGCGAACTCAAGTGGACTGGCAGCCGTATCGACCTCATCTTCGGTGCCAACTCCCAGCTTCGGGCCGTCGCGGAAGTCTACGGTTGTGAGGACTCCCAGGAGAAGTTCCTGCACGACTTTGTAGCGGCGTGGGACAAGATGATGAATCTTGACCGTTTCGACCTTGCCTGATCTTAAAAAATCGTTTTCGAGGGATTCTGACAGGGCGCCTGGAAAGCGGTCGGATAACCCGGTCCAGCAGACGGCCTACCGCCGCCGTTGACCCGGAACGTTGAGGCGACAAACAAGCTGTGTCCTGATAATCACCACTGCTTGAACACGAAAAGCCCGCCTGGCTAACCAGGCGGGCTTTTCTGATAAGTCAGGACTTCTGGCCCCCCGTGTCTGGATAGATGTCGCCTCCGATTGAAAAAGTTTCGCCCGTTGCTAGAATAAAGCAGAGAAACAAGACCTTGTTTTTTCCTTAACGTGAAAGGAGAACAACATGACTACCGTGCAAGGGGTGGGGCGCAGATGGCGTAGTTTTCTGATAATTCTGGGGGCAATAAGTCTGGCTATTGTCCTGAGCAGTTGCTCCAGCAGCAAATCGGCCGAACCGCAGACCGGCACCCTGCTTCGAACCTTTACCTTGGTAGACGAGCAGGGCCAAAAGAGTGGGACTCTGGTTTTCAACCCCCTGGGTAGTGCGGAATTACGGGACGTCAATGGCACCTTGATCGGTACCCTGGCACCGCAACCCTCCGCTTCGGGTGGGGCGATGCCGCAGCCTGGAGCAAAGCCATAAACCATGTAGGCAGGGCAGGTTCTCGGCGGATCCGGGGACACCATACCTATTGGTAAGGCAAAGAGAAAACTCCCTGATTTTTTACCTCCGCCCTACCCAAAATAAAGAGCCGCCCTCCGGATCTTCCTCCTGGGCGGCCCTGTTGATTCTCCCCCAGAGGTCGTCACCATGAACTTCCCGCAAAATCTTCGGCGACCAAAGGGTACCACCCTCCATCGTATTCACCTGAGGCTTGTGCTCAGCGTTTTATTTTCCGGGATAATCATCAGTCCCGCTCTAGCCCAACCGGAACCTTCCCCGGAGAACAGAGCGGCGCCCTTCATCGGGGAGACCACCCAGTTCGCCGAACGAATCGAGGTTCAGCCGGTCTCCAACGATCAGGCAATCGACACACGCCTGACCGGAATCCTGGAGGCGACCGGATGGTTTTCGGACATTGCTGTGCAGGTCGAAGAAGGAGTGGTTTTTCTCGACGGACGTACCGGTTCTGCGGACTACCGTACCTGGGCCGGGGATTTGGCCAGAAAAACCAGCGACGTGGTAGCGGTGGTCAATCGTATACAGGTAGCTGAAATTTCACCTTGGGATTATTCCCCTGCAGTAAATGAGCTGCAGACCCTCTGGAAGCTGGCCTTGCAAAGAGTACCGCGCCTCCTGCTTGGACTGCTGGTTCTGTTTATGGCCGGAGTCACCGCCTGGATGGTGGCCCACGGGATGAGGAAAACTCTTGGGAACAGGCTGAATCCTCTGTTGCGCGATGTGGCGGCGCGGTTAATGGGGATTTTTGTTCTCTTGCTCGGGTTGTACCTGGTCCTCCAAGTCGTCGGCCTCTCAGGGCTTGCCGCCACGGTCCTGGGCGGCACGGGGATAGCCGGACTGGTGGCGGGGATCGCTTTTCGCGATATTTTGGAAAACTATCTCGCGAGCATCCTGATCAGCCTACGTAATCCTTTCCGGATCGGGGACCAGGTGGAGATTGTCGGGCATACCGGCCTCGTGCAACGGGTAACGACCCGCGGCACGGTGCTGATGGATTTGGACGGAAACCACGTACAGATTCCCAACTCGACGGTCTATAAGAGCATCATCCACAACTACACCGCCAATCCCAACCGTCGGGAGAACTTCGAGGTGGGGATCGGCTTCGAGAACAAGATTTCCCTTGCCCAGAATGTAGTCAGGGAGGTTCTCAAAGGGCACCCTGCGGTACTCAGAGACCCGGAGTTCCTGGTCCTGGTCGACCGGCTTGGTTCAGCCACTGTGAACCTCAAAATTTACTTCTGGTATGACGGCTCGACTTACAACGGACCCAAGGTCAAGTCCTCGCTGATACGCATGGTCAAGCGAGACTTCCAGGAACATGGGATTTCGATGCCCGACGAGGCCAGAGAGGTCCTTTTCCCCGAAGGGGTGTCGGTCCGCATGTCGGAGGCGTTGCCTGCCAGGCGGGCGGAAGAATTACCTGAAGAGACTACCCCGCCGGGCGTCGATACGGAAGCGGTCACCACCGAGTCTGAAGGGAATCTTGCCAACGAAGACGAGCAGCTTCGGGAGCAGGGCCGCAAGTCCAGAGTCCCCGAGGAGGGCGACAACCTTCTCGAAGAAAATCCAGCGGAAATGAACTCTTTGACCGACAGGTAGTGGAGCGCCATGGCCGTGTGAGGTTTCCCGACTGACCACAGCTAGTACCCTGTAACCCATAATCTTTCGCACCTTGCTTGTTCTTTGCCGCGTCAGCTACGTTCCGATTTCAGCTGCTTAGCTACGGCTAGGCAGAAGAAATCGCGCCTTACTGACACGTCAAAGCCCTACGCAATCCCTCGAAAGCCTATGGGTTACAGGGTACTAGTTTTCATCGGGAAACGGCCCCGGGTTTAAGAACCCGGGGCCGTTCGCGCAACTGGCGTTTCAGGAAGATCAGAAGCGGAGGAGTACTCCGGCATAGGGTCCGGAAAAACTGCCGTCAATGAAGATGTCCGACTCGTCCACTTCGAGGTCAAGGTGACGATAACCGCCGAAGACTCCGACCATGGGCAGGGGGGAGAACTCGATCTGGGCGTCGACGTCGAGGAATGAGTTGTCGCTGTACTCGATATACCCCACTCGGCCGGTCAGCGCCAGGTAATTGCCCAGACCGACCCGGCCTCGCAGGCCGATGGTCGGAATCGGCACGGTTCCGGAGACTTTCTCGTGGATGCCGGTGGTCCTGTTGGACATTGAAATTTCTCCGTCCAGCACCTTGATCGACAACTCAGGACCGATTTGGATGCGGACCGGCAGATCGTCGAAATTGATCAGGTACCAGGTGAGACCGAGATCGTAGAGGTCGATATCCATTTCCCCTCTGACCGTGTCGCTGGCGGCGAAAGTCTGGCCTTCGAAGGTGATGTCCTGGGTCAGGATGGAGGTGCCGGAAAACTTCAGGGGCAGGTAGCCGAGGGAGAGCCGGAAGGATCCGAGCTGGACGGCCGCCTCGGCCATCAGTTCTTCGCTATCGTCGAAATCGAGATCGTCTTCCAGATCGATTTTGGTGTCGACAACACCGGACACACTGGAAGAAAACTCGCCGTCGGGGGAGAGAAAGACATAGCCGACCTTGAGGGAGAACATTTCGTCGGCCATGGCACCGAGGGGAAACAGGGCAAGAAGGGAAAGGATGATCAGGGCACGAAAGAATTGCTGCATGATTATCTCCTTGAAACATCGGACATATCGCCCAGGGCATGGACATCAAGAGCCGACAATCGGAAATCGGCCAAAATATTAAGGGGGATGTGGAATCGCTTGCAAAAGTCGCGCCGGCAGGGACGAAGAGTCCCCTTCACAGAGGAATCTGCGCATAGGGCCTTGACCTTCGCTGCCACTCGCTCTGCGGGTACCTCTCCGACAGTGTTTCGTAGGCCCGGCGTAGCGGCTTGGGGTCATGGGTACTCCTGTAGCCGGCCACGCCGAGCAGGAAGACCGCCTCGGGGGCCGCTCCCGCATCAGGGTACCGGTCGATGACCGCCTGGAAATGGACCCCCGCCTCGGCATAGCGGTCCTGATCGTAGGCGATCTTCCCCAAACCCAGCTCCAGGTGGGCGAGTAAGTCGTCGTCAGGGACATACCCCACCACCCGATGGTGCTCCTCTCCTTCGGTGTCGAGAATCAGCAGGGTGGGGGTCCACTTGACGGCGAAACGATTCATGAGGTCGGTTCGTCTATCCCAGAAACATTCGCTCTTCACCGGGATAAACCTCTCTTCAATATATTTCTGCACCTCTTTGCTGGAATAGGGACCCGTATTCATGGCGATGCAGCCCAGTCAACCATCGAACCAGAAATCGAGATAGATCGGCCTTTTCGCCGCTTTTGCCCGCTCCTTCGCGGCACTGAACTCCTTTTCCCACTTGATCTCGGCCATCGCCCGTCTCCTTTCGCTCGCAGTAGAGAAAATAACAGTTTGTCCTAGGAGTCTGTCGGACTATCCGGGCCGAAGCGAAAATTTGGATGTTTGAGAACAGATTTTAGCTCGTTTGAAGGTTCATAGCCGTAGCTATGGGCCGAAAAGGAGCTGAAATATGGGCCAAACAGCCGAATTTGCAGTCGGCTCATGGATAATCCGACAGCCTCCTAGATGCCTTTGGACTGCATTCTAGCAATCTATCACCTGACGGCGGCCGTGCAACCTGCGGTCGAAAAAGCCGGGCCGAAGCAGAATTGAGGATGGCTTGACCCTGGCAACGACTTGGCGTAAGACAGAAACTCCAGCGTCGCTTCGCTCCGAGTACTGGTAACCTTGCCCTTGGAACAGGTGGTCAGCTTCCGTTGGAATGACCGGTAAGCTTCGTCGAAATACGCAAGAGAGGCAGATAAGAGATGCGGAACAATTTCTTAGACACATCGAGTCTGACCTTGCCTTCTGTCCGGAGTAAATTAACGATTGTCTTGAATTTGCGGATTTCTTTGAAACAGGAGGTATATCGAATAATGTTGACAAACCGCGCCATGGGAAAGGTCCCCCTGTGACATGGCGCATAGCTTTAAACGGCTCGTTCCTCGCGGTGGGGTTGACTTATTGCCGCAATAGGTGTATCTACACTTAATATGAGCAACCAAAAGTCAGACGACAACAAAAAGTCGATGCAACGCATCGGCATCGAATGCCTGGGCTTCAACGTGCGCAAGACGGCCAGGGTTCTGGCCAAGGCCTTTGACGAGACGCTGGCCCCCTGCGGTTTGAAGAACACCCAGTTTTCCATACTGGTTGGACTGCATGTTCGAGGGCCAGTGAATGTTCAGGCTTTTTCCGACATTTTGAAGATGGATCGCACGACCCTCACCCGCAACCTCGGGCCCCTCGAACGACAGGGACTGATTCGCATCACCACCGGATCCGATCGGCGCTCCCGGTCCATCGCCTTGACCGAAGCCGGAGAAAAACTGCTGCAGCAAGCCGTGCCCTTGTGGCAGCACTTGCAACAACGCCTGGTTGACGGACTGGGCAATGATCAAGCGGACCAGTTGCGCAAAACCCTTCGAGAGCTTAGTAAGGTTGCAAGCGAGTAAAATTTTTTCGCCATAAAGGTGTATATACACGGAACAGCGTTTACTCAGCCCCAAACCAGGTGAGGCTTGCATCATGAAACTGAATGATCACCCGACGGTAAAACGCTACAACGAGAGAAAAGCATCCGCGACACTGCCCGCGACTCCGCTGAAACTTACCGCCCGGGAGTTGCGCGAAATGTGCCTTGAATCAGGCACGGATGACGTGGGATTTGTGGAAATCACGCGGCCATCCCTGGCCGATCAAAAGGCTGACATTTTGAACCTGTTCCCCTGGACCAGGACGTTGATCAGTTTGGCGGGTCGGTTAAACAGGGAGAACCTGCGGAGTCCGGCACGCTCCATTGCCAGCCTTGAACTGCATCAGGTGGAAGAACGGCTTATCCATGCCGCCCGCACACTGGCAACTGCCTTGGAGCGTAAAGGCGTTCGTGCCTCGACCCCGGCGCCCGGGTTTCCCATGGAGGCTGACCAATGGGGTTGCGGCAAGATGCACGTGGTATCGCACAAACCGATAGCTGTTGCAGCCGGACTCGGGAAGATGGGCCTCCACCGCAATGTCATTCACCCCGTGTTCGGGAGTTTCGTGCTGTTCAATACCGTCCTCATCGATGCCGAGGTGGACGAATACGACTCTCCCCTGGACTATAACCCTTGTCTTGATTGCAAACTCTGCGCGGCTGCCTGCCCCACGGGCGCCATTGGTCCGGACGGATTTTTCCATCCCGTAAACTGCCTCACCCATACCTATCGGGAACTGATAGGCGGCTTCACCGACTGGGTTGAAAATGTCGCGGACAGCAAAAATTCAATCGATTACCGGTCTAGAACCAGCGACGCCGAAACCGTATCGATGTGGCAAAGCCTTGCCTACGGGCCGTGCTACAAGTCGGTTTATTGCCTGGCCGTCTGCCCGGCGGGCGACGAGGTGATTCCACAGTATCTGGAGGACAAAAAAGCATTCATCGAGGCTGTAGTCAGACCGTTTCAACAAAAAACCGAGACGGT
Source organism: Pelobacter sp. UBA6093 (assembly GCA_002435955.1). Lineage (GTDB taxonomy): Bacteria > Desulfobacterota > Desulfuromonadia > Desulfuromonadales > Syntrophotaleaceae > Syntrophotalea. The sequence continues at coordinate 723 of DIWZ01000044.1, read as the reverse complement.
GTATGTCCTCCCCGGTTCGGATGCCGAGAGTCATGTTCTGTGCAAGTTCCCCCATAAAAAGATAAAGCGCGTTGGCAACGGGATCAGGCCGTCGTCCGTGGCATCTTTTCTCCACTCCATGCCTTTGGCTTTCCAGCGACACCGGTCGGAAGGTCTGGGCGCAACCTATCATTTCACCTTCAGCGGTATTGAAGAGGTCGAAGCAACGGTCGTCATCAAGGATAAATCCATAAAAATAGAGCGGGGACATGCAGGCGTTGCGGACGTCCGCATATATGCGGATGCAAAAACGTGGCTGCGCGTCCTTCGCAAAGAAACCTCGATGCTCAAGCAAATCCTCTTGAGAAGGATTCGCATCAAAGGCCCTTTGAAACTTTTCAAGGCATTCGGAAAATGTTTCGCTTGACTAGTACCCTGTAACCCATAATCTTTCGCACCTTGCTTGTTCTTTGCCGCGTCAGCTACGTTCCGATTTCAGCTGCTTAGCTACGGCTAGGCAGAAGAAATCGCGCCTTACTGACACGTCAAAGCCCTACGCAATCCCTCGAAAGCCTATGGGTTACAGGGTACTAGGAGTCTGTCGGACTATCCGGGCCGAAGCGAAAATTTGGATGTTTGAGAACAGATTTTAGCTCATTTGAAGGTTGCCGTAGCTATGGACCGAAAAGGAGCTGAAATATGGGCCAAACCGCCGAATTTGCAGCCGGCTCATGGATAGTCCGA
>DIWZ01000042.1:12332-66569 GCA_002435955.1 Pelobacter sp. UBA6093 | reverse complement strand
TTGAGAACAGATTTTGGCTCGTTTGAAGGATCATAGCCGTAGCTATGGACCGAAAAGGAGCTGAAATATGGGCCGAACAGCCGAATTTGCATCCGGCGCATGGATAGCCCGGCAGACTCCTTGTCAACATTTTTCTAAAGCCCGGTTGAGGGACTCCCCTCCGTGAACGAGCTTCGAACTCTTGACGCTTGGGATCAGACTTGAAAGTGGGGGAGAACGGGGAGAAAACAGCGGAAAAACAAAAAGGGATTAGCGATCAACTCGCCAATCCCTTGAATTTTTGGCTCCCCGGGCAGGACTCGAACCTGCGACAAGGCGGTTAACAGCCGCCTGCTCTACCAACTGAGCTACCAGGGAAAATTATCACTGCCGGGTTTCTCTTATAGGAATCCCGTCTAGCGATGGGCTGGATTATACTGACGTTCGTGTGTATGTCAAGTATTTTTTCGGATAGTTTTTTCCAGGCAGTAAAAAAAATCCATTCGGAGAATTTTCCCTTCAGGAAATTTTTACCCGCCACTGAACGGCCCATGCAAGGTCCGGGAAGCAGGTTATCAGATCCGCGATAAAGACCTCTGCATTCAGCTGGTTACGGGACCTGGACGGCTTAACGGGCAAGGTATTTTTCGATCATGGAGTAAAGCCGATTCGAGGCGATGGGTTTGCTCAGATGATCGTTCATCCCTGCCTCCAGGCACATGATGCGATCCTGCACGGCGGCATGGGCGGTCATGCCGATAATCGGCAGCGGCTGGATGCCGAGGGTTTGTTCACGGCGACGGATTCTGCGGGTGGCTTCGAGACCGTCGAGGCGCGGCATGCGGATATCCATCAGCACCAGATCAAAATGGCTTTTTTGAATGGATTCAAGCGCCTGCAGCCCATCGACCACGGGAGTAATCTGCCAACCACGCTGCTGCAGGATCAGTTCGACCAGCCTGCGAATGGCGTCGTCATCTTCCACCAGCAGAATATGCGATTCGGATGGGTCGCGCTGGTTGTAAAGCACATCTTCGGCAACGCGCGGCTCGACGCCGGCCTTGTCGTAATTCTCCGACAATTGAACAGGAACGGCCAGCGCCTGTAAATTTTGGTCGCCAGAGCCTTGTGCCGGCCACAGAGCGCCGCCCAAGGCGGCGGCAAGGTTGCAGACCACGGCCTGTTTGATACCCACCTGACGGAACGAAAGCAGGGGGATGAGGGGTGAATGGCCACAGGACCGCAAAAGATCTTTTCGCTCACTATCTGCGAGTATCTCCCCCGGCTGTGCCACCGTCACCAGCAGGCAACTGCCGTTCCCTTGAGTTTCCAGAGCAAAGCGCAGCAAGAGCTTCTCGCACCTTCTGCTCTTGAGAAACAACCCCACCAGATCTGTGATCAGGTGGGCGATGCGATCCCCGTCGCCGATCAGGATCTGCGGCATCCGCGCATCGATCTCGACCAAAATTTCTACGTCTGCGGAGCCGGCGACTTTCGGCACCATGTCGCCAACCCACGACCGAACCTCGAAAGGGCTGCTCTCCAGTTCCAGCCGCCCCGTTTCAATGCGGGCAAGGTCGTGCATATCTTCCACCAGGCGCAACATGGCTCTGGCCGACGCATTTGCCAACTCCAGCGCGCTGCGTTGGTCGGCGGCCAGATCGCCGGCCAGAACCAGCTCCAGCATCCCCATGGTACCGGCCAGCGGCGTGCGCAACTCATGACCGAGCAGTGATAAAAATTCATTCATAGCCGAATGAGCCGGTTCAGACTCTTTGTTGGTCCCCGAGTCTTTCTCGTCGTCCAGGGATTTGTTTTCCGGCAGACAATCTGATGGGTTCATACAGCCTCTCGGCGTAGAGGTTTCCGCTGCGTTCGGGGACACGCCACCATGGCGGACCCCGACCAGAAACAGACAATGTTCTCATTATAACAGATCCGGACCGATTTAGGATAATACCCTTCGGCGCCCGGAGACATGCCGCTTGCGGATCATTTGGCCGTTTTCAACGGCGACAAATGGTGCTAGATTAGTCTTCATCCGGAAACGGCCCTTTTCCCATATGAAAACCGCACTGTGTCCACCCATAGTTACCGGATGGACACTAGATTAGGCAGCCGAGGTTCGCTTTTTCCATTGCAAGCGCCACCCAGGGGAGGAGTCACCATATGTACTGACCATCCGTTTCGCCGCCAGGCTGGAATCCTCTTTGGACAAGGCCATCAACGCCATGACCGGCGAATAGCACTGATTCCAACTGTTGGCGGTTCTCATTATGGGGCACGTCGTCACGGGAAATCGTTGCTCAATACGCCCAAATTGTTATAATAACGGGGCTATCGACAGCATGTCCGCCCTTCCCATGATACGGCTTGCTGGTTCGGTGTAATAACAGGAGGGATAGAATGCTGTTTTTCGCCAACCTCAGCCCGGAATGGATCGAAACCCTGTACCGCCAATGGCAGGAGAATCCCGCCCAGGTACCTTCGGACTGGCAGGCTTTTTTCGACGGTTTCGACATCGGACGGCAGTCGGTTCCGATGCCCCCCCTGGCCTGTCTGACACCGGAAGTCAGCCTCAAGCAGTCCGCTGTCGACGCCCTCATAAGCCGTTACCGCGAGCTTGGCCACCTGTTGGCCTGCACCGACCCGCTATCCCCCTGCAAAACCGACCATCCGCTATTATCCTTGGCGACCTTTGGCCTCGAGACCGCTGATCTGGACCGCGCTTTTCACGCCAAGGGCTTCGATAAGGGGAGCGCAACCCTTCGAGACATCCTGGCGACTCTCAAGGAAACCTACTGCGGCGCCACCGGCGTGGAATACATGCACATTGTCGAACCGACAGAACGTCTGTGGTTGCAGGAACGCCTGGAAAGCACCAACAACCGGCCCAAGCTGTCAAGCGAGGACCGTTATACTATCCTGCGCAAGTTGCAGCAGGGGGCGTTGTTCGAGCGGTTTTTACATCGCCAGTTCCCGGGTCAGAAGCGTTTTTCCCTGGAGGGTGGCGAGGTGCTGATCCCGGTATTGGAACGATCCGTGCGTCGGGCGGCATCACTGGGGGCGCAAGACATACTGCTCGGCATGCCGCACCGGGGGCGTCTCAACGTGCTGGCCAACATTTTCTCCAAACCGCTGGAAAATATCTTTGCCGAGTTCTCCGATAACGTCGAGTTTCATTTTGTAGGTGAGGGAGACGTCAAGTACCACAAGGGGTTCTCCGCCGATCTGACCCTGCCGGACGACCGCACCGTGCACATGACCATGGCTTCAAACCCCAGCCACCTCGAAGCGGTAAACCCGGTGGTGGAGGGAAAATCCCGGGCCCGCCAGGATACCTGCGGCAGCGACGGCTCCAAACGGGTGCTGCCGATATTGATCCACGGCGACGCGGCATTTTCCGGCCAGGGGATGGTGTCCGAAACCCTCAACCTTTCGCAGCTCGAAGGTTTCGGCACCGGCGGTACTTTGCATATCGTGGTCAACAATCAGATCGGCTTTACCACGGTACCGGCCGACGCCCGTTCGACACAGTACGCCACCGATGTAGCCAAAATGCTCATGGTGCCCATCTTTCACGTGCATGGCGAGAACCCTGAGGCTGCCATTCATGCGGTGGAACTGGCCCTCGAGTATCGGTACCGTTTCGGCCGGGACGTGCTGCTGGAGATCATCTGCTATCGCCGACAGGGTCACAACGAAGGAGACGAACCCTATTTCACTCAGCCTCTCATGTACCAGGCCATCAAGCAACGCCCGCCGGTGCATGAAATCTACCGCGATCAATTGCTGGCAGAGGGGCTGGATAAAAACCGCATGCAGCAGCAAGCCGAGCAACTTCAAGAGGAACTGGCAGCGGCCTTGCAGCGCCGGCTGCACCCTGTGGATCGCGGCTTTCGCGGCAAATGGGAACACATCGAGCGCGACTATTCAACCGCCACCCCCGATACCGCGGTGCCTCGGGAAAACCTTCAAGCTTTGGCCGAAAAGTTGGCCTGGCTGCCTGATGATTTCGTGCCCGATCCGCGTATCCGCACACTGCTCGACAAACGCAAAGCTTCCGTACTGGAAGACGGCGGCGACCTGGACTGGGCCACTGCCGAGACGCTCGCCTTCGCCAGCCTCATCGAAGAGGGACACAGTGTCCGCCTGACGGGGCAGGATTGCCGCCGCGGCACCTTCAGCCAGCGACACCTGGTACAGGTCGATATTCATACCGGCGAAAGCTATGTCCCGATGGCCGCCCTGTGCAACCAGCCTGCCGATTTCTGTGCTTACGACAGCTCTCTCTCGGAAGCCGCCATCCTCGGCTTCGAATACGGCTATTCTCTGGAGAGGCCCGAAGGTCTGACCCTGTGGGAAGCGCAATTCGGAGATTTTGCCAATGGCGCGCAGGTTATCATCGATCAGTTCATTACCAGCGGGCAGCGCAAATGGAATCGGGTCAGCGGACTGGTCATGCTGCTGCCGCACGGCTACGAAGGCCAGGGCCCTGAGCACTCCAGCGCCCGCATCGAACGCTTTTTACAAAGCTGCGCCGACAACAACCTGCTGGTCGCGCAACCGAGCACGCCGGCCCAGTATTTCCATCTGCTGCGCCGCCAGCTAAAGCTGCCCTTCCGCAAGCCGCTGATCATATTCACTCCCAAAAGCCTGCTGCGCCACCCATGCTGCCGCAGCCCTTTAGCGGACTTGAGCAGCGGGCAATTTTGCGAAATCATACCTGACCAGCAGACGCCGGAACGGATCGACAGCGTGCTGCTATGCTGCGGAAAGATCTACCATGAACTGCAGGAAGAGCGTCAGAAACAGCAGCGCGACGACGTGGCGATCATTCGAATTGAGCAACTCTATCCACTCCGCGAGGACCTGCTGAGCGAGATCCTGCAACCCCTTGGTGGGGCGCGGCGCCTGCTCTGGGTCCAGGAAGAACCGCGCAACATGGGTGCCTGGACTTTTGTCGCACCGATTCTGGCTAGAATTCTGGGCCGATGTCCAGATTATTGCGGGCGCCCGGAAGCAGCAGCCCCGGCCGGCGGATCCCACCGGCAATTTAAAATAGATCAGCGGCGCATTATCGAATCAGCCCTGCAAACCACCCCGGCATCCGCATTAACTGCCTGAACACCTACGCGAGGAAGATAGCATGGACATCCGCATTCCTGAAATCGGCGAATCGATCATCGAGGCCAAGTTGGCCAAATGGCACTGCCAAGACGGCGCGCAGGTGAGCAAAGACGATCTTTTGTGCGAGCTGGAAACGGATAAAATCACTCTGGAGTTGTTCGCTGAAACCGACGGGATCGTCAGCATCCGGATCCAGGAAGGCGAAACGGTCCCCGTTGGAGAGGTTATCGCCAGCCTGGCGGAGGAACCTGCTGCCAAACCGGAGGAACCCGCTGCCAAAGCGGAGGAGCCTGCTGCCAAAGCGGAGGAACCTGCTGCCAAAGCGGAGGAACCTGCTGCCAAAGCGGAGGAATCCGTTGGCGAACCACCGCAACCCGGAGCGCCGTTTCCACCCACGGAAGAAGGCCATGACCAGCAGGCTGCCTCTGAAGAGCGTCTCAGCCGCCGCGAGCCCCTCTCGCCCTTGCGTCGAACCATTGCCAAGCGCCTGCTGGAGGCACGCCAGCAGACCGCCATGGCCACCACCTTCAACCAAGCCGATCTATCGCGGATCATGGAATTGCGCAATCACCACGGGGAACGATTTCTGGAGCGTCACGGCGTCAAGCTCGGACTGATGTCGTTCTTCGTCAAAGCGTGCATCGAAGCCTTGCGCGAATTCCCCGTCATCAACGCCCGCCTGGAAGAAGACGCCATCGTGTATCAGCAGTTCTACGATATCGGCATCGCCGTCTCCACCGAGCAGGGTCTGGTGGCTCCGGTGCTGCGGGACGCCGACCGTCTGCATTTCGCCGATATCGAAAAGCAGATTGCCGAACTGGCGGACAAGGCTCGCAAACATCGGCTGACACTGGCCGATCTGCAAGGCGGCACCTTCTCCATCAGCAACGGCGGAGTCTACGGCTCGCTGCTCAGCACCCCGCTTTTGAATCCTCCGCAGAGCGCCATCCTCGGCATGCACGCCATTCAGCAGCGCGCCGTGGTGCGCGATGATCAAATCGTCGCCCGTCCCATGATGTACCTGGCCCTGAGCTACGATCACCGGTTGATCGACGGGCGCGAAGCGGTGAGCTTTTTAAAACGGGTGGTGGAACTGGTGGAAGAACCGGAGGAGTTGTTGCTGGAATAAGGGCGGCGGGGAGCCGCCCATAACAATGACGTATACCATTTTAACAGCACTCAGCACTCTTAAAGTCTACCCGATCTTGGCTTCCGACTTGGTTACGGCTTCGTCCTTGACCCGGTCAAGGAGTTCAGCCAGCACCGGCTTGACATCCTCTCGCAAGGCCCCGGCTACGACAATGAACAGCAAATCGTCACCGGGCTTAAGGGTCCCCTCGCAGGTCTCGACAATCACCCGGAAGATCCCCGGCTTTTTCTCATATTCCTGTCGCAGGGCCTCTACGCGTGCGTGATCTACTTTGACTGTTATATTCGACACCGATTTGCGGTCGCCACGCGACCAGCCGCGGACCACACCGTTGTGCACCAGCATCATGCCGACATTTTCGGTAAAGCCCGGTTCCTGCTTCAATTGCGCGATGGTATTGGTGATGTCCATGCTGTCCCTCCCGATAAAATTAAATTTGGATATTTTCCGCCCCTGACAACTGCCAATTGACAGCCCGAAGTTTAAATCTCCTGGGCACAAATGTACAGACCTAAACCCCTGCTCCATCGGCAAAGTGGCGTTTCTGCAGCGCCTGACACTTCTTGCAATCCGCATCCTCGAGGCACTCCAGAAAGCGCTGCGACTGCATGGCGGCCATGCAACCCGTACCGGCAGCACTGATAGCCTGCCGGTAAAACGGATCCTGCACATCGCCGGCGGCAAACACTCCGGGCAGATTGGTTTCGGTGCCGTTGCGGGTCAGGATATAACCCCAGTCGTCGAGGTCGAGCTGCCCCTTGAATAAAGAGGTGTTGGGCACATGGCCTATGGCAATGAAGACTCCGTCGCAACCAAAATCCTCTTCCTTGCCTGTCGGCAGATGCTGCAACCGCACACTATACACCCCTTTGTCCTTGTCGCCGTGGATGGCGGTCACCACCGAGTCCCAAACAAAGCTGATCTTGGCATGATCCCTGGCCCGCTCCTGCAGCAAGGGGTTTGCACGCAGGGCGTTACGCCGGTGCACCACTGTTACCTTGGTGGCGAAACGGGCCAGAAATATTGCATCCTCCAAGGCGGTATCACCACCGCCGACCACCACCACCTCCTTACCCCGGTAGAAAAACCCGTCGCAGGTAGCGCAAACTGACACGCCACGCCCGTACAGCGCCTTTTCGTTGGGCAATCCGAGCATACGCGGCGAGGCGCCGGTACAGATAATCAGGGAACGGCAGCGGTACAGTTCGTCCCCCACCCAGATTTTGTAGGGGTGCTCGGACAGGTCCACACGGGTGACTTCGCCGGAGGCGAAAATTGTGCCGAACTTCTCGGCCTGTTTTCGCATCGCTTCCATCAACTCCGGCCCGTCGATCCCATCGGGAAAGCCGGGAAAGTTTTCCACCAGAGTGGTACCTGTCAGCTGACCGCCAGGTTCCATGCCGGAAATCAGCAGCGGACAGCAATTGCTGCGCGCGGTATAGATGGCGGCCGTATAGCCGGCCGGTCCGGAGCCGAGGATAATCTGATCGTGGGCATTTTCGCGTACGGGCATCGATTCCCTCCTTGAGCCGTGGTCACAAAAGCATAAAGACAGTGAGTAGTAATTTGTGACTGGTGACTGGTGACTGGTGACTGGTGACTAGATACACCTCGATTTTTGCCAATCACTAATCACTTGTCACCAATTACCGTTCTTACACTATTCCGTCGAAACAGGCGGTGCGGATACAATGCCCACCGGCGACAGGCGCACAAATCGTGAGCGGCACTCTTCCTTGGCGTGGGCCACCCAGTCGGCCTCTTCATCCTGATGGGAATAAAGCAATTCGCGATGATAGGCGCCCAACAACCGGCGCACGACTTCGATATCGGCTGCTTCCAGATCGTAAAGATCGACCTGCGCTCCCTTGGCCAACCGCCGTTTCAGTGCCTCGCGGGTCATACCCAACGCTTCATCCAGATGGCAATAGACACTGCCGCCGGTCATACCGGAACACAGCCAGGGGCCGGGGTCTCCCAGCACCACGGCACTGCCGGCGGTCATGTATTCAAAGGCAAACCCCTTGATATTAGCCCGCCCCGCCAGATTGCCGGAGGCATCGTCGAGAGGACCGCGCAGGCGACCGCCGATGACTACCTCAGCGCCGGACAGGCGTACACAGGCGCGACTGTCGGCATCCCCCTGAACCAGAAACAGGCCACTCTGGGCGCCGTAAGCCAGCCCCTTGCCCACCGAGCCACCGACCCTTCGGCCATGGCGGTTTTCCCCCTTGAGCACCACGATCTTGCCGCCACGAGCCCCCTTGCCGACACCGTCCTGAGCACTGCCTTCGATGCGCAGGTTGATGCGCTGAATATTGAACGCCGCCAAACCGTTGCCGGGAATGGCATTGCGTCGAAAGTGCAACAAGACCTGTTTGTCTCCCCCCGGCCGCCCCTCGGCATGGTCGCGCGTCATGGAGCCAGCCAGATAGGTACCGATGGCCCGGTCGCTGCTGGAAGCGCTGTAATCCTCGTAGCGGATACGGCTCTCCGGCCCATCGAAGGCCTCAGTCACCAAACTCGAGATCAGCGAGGTCAGGTAATTGAGCGGTTTGCGAATGATGCGGACATCGGCCGCCGAACGCGGCATTTCGGCCAGCGGCACAGGCGCCAGCAGCCCGCTCAGGTCGAGTTGCGCGTGACTGCGCTGCTGCACCAGCAAGTCGGCCTTGCCGACCATGTCCTGGGTGCGGCGAAAGCCGAGTCGGGCGGTCAGATTGCGGATCTCTTCACCCAACGCCCGGAAGAAGGTGGTCTCGTAGATGATACCGTTTTCCAGCACCCGCGGCACGAAACGCTTAAGCCCCTTGGCCTGGGCCTCTTCGACGGTTTCGATCTGGGTGGCGATGCCGACATGGCAGGTGCCGAGATGGCAGCCGCGACAGGCGGTACAACCGATGACCACCATGGGCAGGGTTCCGAAACCGACCCGGTTCGCCCCCAGCAGGATCATCTTCACCACGTCCCGGCCGCTGTGCATACCGCCGTCGGCCCAGATTTCGACCTTGTGGCGCAGCCCCGACTCGGCCAGGGCGCGATGCGCCTCGCGCACCCCGATCTCGGCGGGCATGCCTACGAATTTGATGGCATGCCGGCGGGCCGCGCCGGTACCGCCATCGTAACCGCTGATGGTAATGATATCGGCGCCGGCCTTGGCGATACCCATGGCGATAGTGCCGATGCCGGCTACGGCCGGCACCTTGATGGAAATGCGAGCCCGCGGGTTGGCGGTACGCAATTCTTCGATGATCTGGGCCAAGTCTTCAATGGAGTAGATGTCATGATTGTTGGACGGCGAAATGAGCGTTACCCCCGGCGCGGAGTTGCGCGCTTCGGCAATCTTGGCGGTCACCTTAAAGCCCGGCAGATGCCCTCCCTCGCCCGGCTTGGCCCCCTGCCCTACCTTGATCTCGAGGAAATCGGCCGAATTCAGCAGGTCCATGTGCACGCCGAAACGCCCCGACGCCAGCTGCTGACCACGGTTGCGACGGTATTGGCCGAGCATGTCAGGGATTTCCCCACCCTCCCCGTTCATGCATACGATATTGAGTCGCTTGGCGGCTTCGGCATAGATGCGGAAGGACGTCTCCCCCTGGGAACCGAAACTCATGGCCGAAAAGATAATGGGCAGATCATGGCCGCCCACGGAGGCGTCAACTTCGCGGGGATCGACGGTCAGTTCGCTGGGGATGACAAAATCGAGCAAATGTCGTATCGCCAGCGGATGTTCATCCTTGAAGCGCCGGATCAACCGAGACAGTTCATCGTAATTCTCCTCCATCTTGGCCACCGCGGCGACGGTTTTCCAGATGCGAGGGTAGAGCCGGAACTGTTCCTCCACCGGCTGAGGACGACGGCTGCGGGCGATATTGCTACGCTCCCAACCGTCGGCGCCGAGCCGCTCCAGGGTCAGTCCTCCTTGAACAGAGCCGCAGTAATTGGGGATATGCAGCAAATCGGCGATATCCGGCGCAAGTCCGATGGCGGCAAAATGCCGTCCATAGCCACCGATTTCGTGAATCCCCATGGTCGACATGACCTTCTCCAGCCCTTTGCCCAGCACATCCACCAGCCGCTCCAGGCCGCCTGGATGTTCGTCGGCCAACTCCCACATGAGATAGGGACAAACGGCGTCGGCGCCCATACCCAATGCGCAGATAAGGTCGTGCAGATTTCGCAAGGCCCCTGAACGAAGTACCAGCGAGCAATTGCGACGCAGGCAATCGCCAGCCTCATCCTGCTGGTCGATAAGATAGCTCTGCAACCAGGCCACCGCCAGCAGCGGATCAAGAAAGCCGTGCCCGGGGCTGAAACCCTGGCTGTCGTCGAGCAGCAGCAACACCGCTCCCTGGCCTATGGCCACGGCTGCCTCGTCACCGAGCCGGGCCAATGCTTCAGGCACCGTTTCCTGATTGCGCAGAGCGCAGGACAGGCGGCGAAACCGATAACGTCCGCCGCCGAAATGACCAAGCAGACGTTCCAGACTGGTGGTGCCATGGTCGGCCGCAACCTGGTCATCCTGATTAACCGGACCCAGGCGACGGCCTCCGAGCAACAGCGGTACCATCAGCTCCACGGCCTTGCGCCGACGGCCCTTGAGGGTGGGGCACCCCCCCAGAAAAACCCGGGTGGAAAAATGCTCGGCCTCGCGCTCACGGTCGATGGCAGGGTTGGTTACCACCGCCACCTGCTCCTTGAGATAGTCAGCCAGATTCTGACGCGTAACCGCCAGCGCCGCCAGCGGACCATCGTAACCGAGCGAGGCAATCGGATCGCAACCGGCGGAGGCCATTTCTTTAAGACTGCGCAGATCACTGTTTTTCCAGGCGCAGGCCGACAGCAGATTGTCGCGCATCAGGTGGCGACTGCGGGTAAACACCGTAGCCGCTGCGGGACGACGGTCCCGCAGACTGCGAGCAGGCGTTACCATGCGCGCATGGGAGGACAGCGCGGTGCGTCGCTGGAACTGACGCAGCACCTCACTGCGCAGTTGCTGATTATTCAACACACCGATCCCCTTGAGGTAGGGGATGCGCATGCCGACCTTTTCTCCCGGTGCCAGGGGTTTGGGGTCGGAAAGGATTTCCTCCTGGGGTACCACCCCGACTTCGGAGGATACAAAATATTCCCGTTCCGTTTCGCCAAACCACAGGGGCCGCAGACCCATGGCATCCACGCTGCAAATCACCTGTTCGCCGGACCGGGCGATGACGGCCGCCGGGCCCTGGGCGCTGGCGGGGAAAAACCGCCGAAAAAAACCGAACAGCTGCCGCTGTGCCTCCGGCAATCGGGACATCTCACTGAAAATGGGAGGGAAAACCATTTCCATGGCCTCAAACAGAGTCAATCCGAAGCCATGCATAAGCCCTTCCAGCAACCTGTTGAGATCCTGGGAATCGCTGCCGCCGTCCGGCAGGGCAATGCCTAGCAGACGAGCCTCCTCCCGCAATCGCTCGATGGTATTGATTTCACCGTTGTGCCCGAGCAGGCTGAACGGTTGGGCACGCAAAACCGTGGGCAACGTATTGGTGGAAAAACGGCTGTGACCGATGGTTACGGCCGACAGAAAATCACGCCGTTTCAGATCGGGATAGTAGCGTGCCAGCATCTCCGGGGCGCCGTGCACTTTGTAAACCGAGGTTCGCTGGGACAGTGAGGACACCTGCACCGGGAATTCCCCTTCCAGGGCCACGTGCAGTCCATACAGCAACGCTGGTCCGGTTGCGGCGTCCGGGACGTTCAATGCCAATTGCCAGACCAGGGGCTCGCTGGCACGAGCACTGGCCGACAAGATTTCACTGCGAACCGGCGCAGGCCGCTGTATCAACGTCCGGCAACCGCGCACGGCAAACAGTTCGAGGATCCTGTTTTGCAGAGTCTCCATATCCGTCGCAGCCAGATGACGCGGCAGCAACAGGTGGCCGACGGCAAACTCCGGGGCTTCGACCAGATCCTGCGCGTATCCGGCCTGGGCCAGCACCTCTCGCCAGAGCAGCCTGGGGATGTCGGTCAACACCCCACACCCATCACCTTCGCCGCCGACACCGCCTGCGCGATGCCCCATTTTGATAAGCGCCTCGATGGTCCGTTGCAGATTGCCATGGGTCGGTTGTCCATGCTTTTTGAAAAATCCGATGATGGCACATGCATCGCGCTCATCGAAGATGGTCGGAAAACTTTGAGAACCGGTTGCGTTCATGGGGTGCTCTCCTCAAGACATAAAATTGGCGACCAGGAGGCTGTCGGACTATCCATGCGCCGACTGCAAATTCGACCCAGATAGTCCGACAGACTCCTAGTACCCTGTAATCCATAAAATGTCGTGATCTCGCGCAGGAGTTTGGTGGGTCAACAAGGCATGACCAACGCTGCCTAGCCGCAGCTAATCAGCGTTGGTCGTAACGCAGTTGACGCGACAAAGAACCAGCAAGATGCGATAGATTATGGGTTACAGGGTACTAGCAGTAAAACAAACATTTCATCAAGCATAACCGATAGAAAAGACGAAACAACATGCAACAGGGGCGGACATGTATCGTGTCCGCCCCCGTTGCCTTGCATTCATCCATCATGGCCCGCTCATATCATGGCCAGCAACTGCTGCACCGCTTTTTCGATGCCCGTTGCCGCCTCGGCGATATCACCGGCCAGCATATATGCCGGCGTGCTGACAAGCCGATTCTTTTCGTCCACCACGATTTCGTTTACGGGGCAATCGACATGCTGCGCCCCCATGGCCGTGAGCGCTGCTGCAGTATCCGGATCATTGCCAATGGTCAGGCGCGGCGAGTATCCTTGCAGGATTTTGGCCAGCAAGGCCGGCGCAATACAGATGGCCGCCACCGGTTTGCCTTTATCGACCATCTCCCGGACCAGTTGCTCGACATCGGGCTGCACTGAACATTCGGCTCCCTTGACGGCAAAATCACAAAGATTCTTGGCCGCGCCATAGCCGCCGGGGATCACCAGGCCATCGATATCCTGAATACTGACGGTAGCCACATCGACCACCTTGCCGCGGGCGATCCGTGCCGATTCGGCCAGCACGCCACGCTGCTGGCCGCTTTCAGCCTGACCGGTAAAATGGTTGATAACATGCATCTGTTGGATATCGGGAGCCATGCATATGGCCTCGGCCCCGGCGCGCTCGATGGCCAGCAGCGCCAGCACTGCCTCGTGAATCTCGCTGCCGTCATATACACCGCAGCCGGATAGAATCACGCCTATTCGCTTCATGCCGTTACCTCCTGTCATTCCCTGATTGGTCGGGCCCTGATTTCATCGAGATCGAAATCGGGATCGATTTCGATCTGAATGGTTTATCCTAACATAGAAAATGCGCCGCGATTGTCAAGCTCGTGTGCTTACTCCTGGGAATAGATAACCGCCACCGCGCGCGCCGGAACCTCCCCGACCGCCACATACCCATGCGGTTCATTGGAATCGTAATATAGGGAGTCTCCCGGGCCGACAGCCATCACCTCATCGCCGTAGTGGAACTCCACCTGCCCTTCGAGAATATAGAGGAATTCCTCGCCGTCATGACTGACGAGCAGATCATCCCGCCAGGGTTGCACATCGAATTCGATCAGAAACGGCTCCAAATTGCGCTGTTTCTTTCCGTAACCCAGGGATTGGTAGGCATAGGGAGTCCGCCGCCGGCTGCGGCTGCTGTGGGTATCGTGGCTGCCACCTTCCCCGGCCCGCACCAACAAACACTTCTCGACACTGCCTTCCTCCTGGAAAAAGGTATGCAGTCCGACCTTGAGTGCCTTGGCGATGCGCAACAGGGTCGCCAACGGTGGAATCACCTGCTCGTTTTCGACCTGCGACAGCAGTGGCTTGGACAGACCGGTGGCTTCCGACAGATTTTGCAGGGTCATGCGCCGTTCCTGCCGCAAGCGGCGTATTTTGAGACCGATGAGCAGATCCTTGACTTCTTCACGTATATCGGACATCGATTTTGTTTACCTCACTGTTTTTCTTAGATTTTTTACATTGGGCCCAGCATCAAGTCAAGGCCTTTGTCGTGATCCAGCCTGATTCCCCGAGGAGTCTGTCGGACTATCCGGGCCGAAGCGAAAATTTGGATGTTTGAGAACAGATTTTAGCTCGTTTGAAGGTTCATAGCCGTAGCTATGGGCCGANNGGAGCTGAAATATGGGCCAAACAGCCGAATTTGCAGCCGGCGCATGGATAGTCCGACAGATTCCGAGGCACTGGTGCATGTATGGTATGCTTGGTAAACTAGAAATTTGGGGGGGTCGACTTTCCGCCCGCCGCTAACCCCTGTTGTGATATGGAGATCCATGCAACCTGCCCCTTCCGAACCTATCCGCGGCATCCTGTTCGATCTGGACGGAACGCTGCTGGAAATTGAAATGGAGCGTTACATCGACGGTTATGTTGATGGCCTGGCGCGCTGTTTCGAGGATCTTACCGACCGCGTGGTGTTTGCCGAAGTGCTGATCAGCTCGGCCTACGCACTGATTGCCAACCGCGACGGTGAACAGACCAACGAACAGGTTTTTCTTTCCATGATAGCCCGGCAGCTCGGTATCGGCAAACATCAGCTCCATCAACGCCTGCAGCACTTCCTCAAAGATGGCCTGGCCGCCCTGACGCACCTGGTAAAACCTTTCCCCCAGTCGCGCAGCATCCTGCGAAGCTGTTTCGACAGAAACCTGAAAGTTGCCCTGGCCACTAACCCGGTTTTCCCTCGACCGGCCATCGATGCGCGCCTGCACAGTGCCGGACTGGTGGATTTTCCCTACCATCTTATCAGCAGCTATGAAAACAGCCATTATTGCAAGCCGAATCGGGAGTTTTTCCTCGACATCCTCACCAGGTTGGGGCTCGGGCCTGAGCAGGTGATTATGGTCGGCAACGATACCCGGTACGATCTGCCGGCCCGCCACGCAGGGATTGCCACCTATCTGGTCGACACTTGCCTGATCGATCACGACCAACTTGCTGGACATGCTACCTATCGTGGCAACCATGATGATCTGCTGCAATTCATAAGGCACCTTCCCAGGTGCCGCAACGATTGACAGTCACTGGTTTTTCCGCTACGCTGCCGATGGTTTATCTACGTAAAAAGGGACGAAAAATGATCCGTTTTCGGCGTATTTTCATGACGCTGCTTATCAGCAGCCTGGTTCTGGCAAGTCTGCCCGCCTGCAAAAAAGACTCACAGGAGCAGCCGACGACCGCGGCGCAGTACAACACCACAGTGCCGCCGGTACCAAATCCGGCGCCGGAACTGCTCGCCACCCAGACGGCCTTTATCGAGGTGTCTGAAAAAGTCACCCCTTCGGTCGTCAATATCCAGGCCGCCTGGACGAGCCGAGGTTCCGATCTGGGACCGTTGTTCGAGGATTTTTTCAACGAACTGTTCAAGGGGCGCCCCCTCCCGCAACAGAAATCCCGCAGCCTCGGCTCCGGCGTCATCATCAGTTCCGATGGCTATATTCTGACCAACGAACACGTCGTCAAGGGTGCGGAGGAGATCAAGATCAAATTATCGGACGATCGCGTCTACGACGGCAGATTTGTCGGCTCCGACCCGCTCACCGATGTGGCCGTGCTCAAGATCACCGCGCGCGAAGACTTGCCGGCGGCGGTGCTTGGTGATTCCGATGCGTTGCAGGTCGGTCAATGGGCGCTGGCCATCGGCAACCCTTTCGGCCTCGACCGCACCCTGACAGTGGGGGTCGTATCGGCCACCGGGCGCACCAATATCGGTATCGAAGACTATGAGGATTTTATCCAGACCGATGCCTCCATCAACCCCGGCAATTCCGGCGGCCCGCTGCTCAACCTCTACGGCGAGGTGATCGGCATCAACACCGCCATCGTGGCCAGCGGCCAGGGCATCGGCTTCGCCATCCCCATCAACATGGCGCGCGCCATTGCCGATCAGTTGATAACTACGGGGCAGGTGGTGCGCGGTTGGCTGGGGATCGGCATCCAGGATCTTTCCTCCGAACTGGCGGATTCTTTTGGCCTGGATCGGGCCGTCGGGGCACTGGTCAACCAGGTGCAGGCCGACTCTCCGGCACAGCAAGCCGGTATCCGCCGCGGCGACATCATGCTGGAACTGAACGGTCGCACTGTCCGCAACGCCAGCGACCTGCAACTGCAGATCGTCAGCACGCCTGCCGGCAAGACCGTGCCGCTGAAAATCTTGCGGGATGGCCAGCCGATGATCGTCGAGGTCACCGTTCGCCGGCAGAACCAGACGACCGCCAGTAATGTCACCGATGTACGTCAAAGCCTTGGTCTGACATTGATAAATACCGAGAACAACAACGGTATCGCCGTGAAAGATGTCGCTCCCCAGAGTATCGCGGCAGCTAAGGAGATTCGCCAGGGCGACATCATCCTGGCCCTCAACAAGACCAAATTGACCGATCTGCATTCCTTCGATCGGGCACTGAGCAAAGCCCGAAAGGGCAGAATGGTACGACTGCTGATCAAGCGCGGGGACGCCACTTTGTATCTGGCGTTTCCCGTAACGGCGTGGGGTACGGATTCCGCCCCCCGATAACCACCCAATACATTGCATGCGCGCCATCTCTTTCGCGGGCGCGGTTGGCGGAACAAGCCGCCCATGCCACTCTTCAAGTTAGTGGGAGGAACCCATGGCAAGGATCGTTGACAATCCAAAACTCGCCTTCCGGCTGGCGCGCGCCATCGTTTCGGATATCGCTTTGTACAATCAGCACAAGGTTCAGGAAGGCATAGAGAAGGACTCCCTTTTTGACCTGCTCAGCGATGAGCTGCAGGAAGGGCGTGAACATTTCCTGGCGCGGATTTCCGAAGAAATCCCCAATCGCGACCACCTGTTCGACAGGGCTGTGGTCGACGTCATGGTCAAGCAGGCCGGGCGGATCAAAAGCTCGATCTGGTAAATGGCGCAGCAACTTACCCTATGCTTTGACCGGGGACGGACACCGGACCGGCTGGACCGGTTTCTTGCTGAACAACTGCCGGAACTGAGCCGCTCCCAACTGAAAAAGCTCATCGACGAAGGTCAGGTATTGCTCGACGGCTCCCCCGCCAAGGCCGGAGGCAAACTCAAGGGCGGCGAAACCCTGACCGTGAACATACCGGCTCCGAGCCCCATCGAAGCCATTTCCGAAGACATTCCGCTGGTTGTTCTATTCGAAGACCGCCACCTGATCGTCATCGACAAACCGCCCGGCATGGTGGTCCATCCCGCTCCCGGCCACTATCAGGGGACCCTCGTCAACGCCTTGCTGCATCACTGCCATGACCTCTCCGGCATCGGCGGCGAGTTGCGCCCCGGAATCGTGCACCGGCTCGACAAGGACACATCGGGGGTTATGTTGGCCACCAAAAGCGACAGCGCCCATCAGAGCCTGGCAGCGCAATTCAAGGCCCACTCCATCACCCGGCGCTACGTTGCCCTGATACACGGCCTGCTGGTTGGTGACAGAGGCTTGATCGATCAGCCTATCGGGCGACATCCGACCCATCGCAAAAAGATGAGCACGACCTGCCGCACGGGACGACATGCTGTCACCCACTGGCGAGTCCTGCGTCGCTTTGATGCCGACCGGTTGACACTGGTCGAACTCACCCTTGAGACCGGCCGCACGCACCAGATCCGGGTGCATTTTTCCGAGCAGCAGCATCCTCTGGTAGGCGATCCCGCCTACGGCGGCAGCGGACGCTTGAAAACCGTTAGCGATCCGCAATTGCTCAAACTGGTAAAAGAGCTCGACCGGCAGGCCCTGCATGCCCGTCTGTTGGGCTTTATTCACCCGGAAACCCAGGAATACCTTGAATTCAGCAGCCCGCTGCCACAGGATATGCGGGCTGTTATCGATTATCTGACTGAAAAATACGGGCAGCCGCCTTTCGCCTGACGGCCTATCTGGATTGCTATACAGGGAAGATCAAACCCTCTCGCCACGAAGATCACGAAGGACACGAAGTAAAAACAAAAACCCGAATTTCAGGTTTTAACCAAACATAAGATGATTTGTTTTTAAAGTCTTTCTTCGTGCGCTTCGTGTCCTTCGTGGTGATAAAACTTATAGAGATTATCCGCTACCGCCGCTGGCGGAGCGTTAAACAGGAGACCCAACCGTTTATGAAACTGATACGTAAAGGCAAGATCAGCTATATGCAACCCGACTGGGTAACCGGAGACTCGGTTCTGGCCGGATTTACCACCCGCAACGGTGGGGTCAGCCGTCCCCCCTACAATTCCCTCAACCTGGGCTACAATACCGAAGACGTGCGACACAACGTGGAAGGCAATCGCTCGAACCTGACCCGGGCTTTCGATCTGCATCCGCATCAACTGTTGACCGTCAAGCAGGTGCATGGCTCCGACATCCTGATCGTCGACCAGCCGAACCACGATCTGTCCCATTTCCTGACGGTGGCGGCCGACGCCATCATCACCAACCAGCCCGGTTTCATGTTCGGTGTGCTGGTGGCGGACTGCTTTCCGGTGCTGCTGCATGATCCGATCCGCAAGATTGGTGCGGCGATTCACGTCGGTTGGCGCGGTGCGGCCAGTTGCCTGCTTGGAAAAACCGTCGAGGCCATGGCCACAACCTTCGGTTGCCAGCCGGAAAACCTGCAAGCCGCAGTTGGCGCAGGCATCGGCGCGCACCAATACGAGGTCGATCGCACTGTGCGGGACGCTTTCCGCCAGGGCAGCGGCCGCTGGCCGCAGATCGCCCAGGAAACCTCTCTGGGTAAATGGCAGCTGGATCTGCAGCGCAGCTGCCTGCTGCAACTGGAAGACGTCGGTATCCCGCCCTCGCAAATCGGCGTGGTGGAGGAGTGCACCTGCTGTCACCGCGAGATGTTTTTTTCCCACCGCCGCGACAAGGGGCTAACCGGCCGCCAGCTCGGGTTCATGATTTTGGAAGGCTGACAGGGGATTAAATTCGGTGATTGGCAACTGGTGACTGGAAAAACACTAATCACTGGTCACCAATCACCGCCTTACAAGGTTTCAAGAGAAAAAACATGGACTGGTTGGAAGCATCGGAAGAACACATACGCCAGGAACGGCAGAAGGCCCGCGACCTGCGCCGCAGTCAGTGGTGGAAAAATCGTATCGCCAGCGGCATCTGTCATTATTGTGGTGTCCGGGTAGAACCGCGCGAATTGACTCTCGATCATATCGTGCCCCTGGTGCGGGGCGGTCGCAGCACCAAGGGCAACTGCGTGGCGGCTTGCAAGGAATGCAACAGCCGGAAGCAGCATCTGCTGCCGATCGAATGGGAAGACTATCTGGACAAGCTCAGGCAGGAATAAACCCGGACCCAGTTAAAAAGACGCCGCTACAATTCCTCGAAAGGCTCTTCTTCGATCACGCCGACTTCTGTGTCCTCGGCAAAATCCTCGTCGAACATCCGGGCCAGAAAACGCTGGTTGTCTTTGATGCGTTGGGCGACTTGCCGGCGCAACTCTTCGAACTCGGGGAAAATATCGGCAGCCGGTTCCAGATCACGTGCGGCGTCCGGGCCACCAAGCTCCTGGCTGTCACTCATGATGCACCTCCACAGCTTTCTGATAGAAATCGACGTAACGCAAAGCCGATTGCCGCCAGGAAAAATCACCCTGCATCCCCGCCTTCACCAGTTGCAACCATTTCTCCGGAACGCGATACATGACCAGGGCCCGATCGATGGCCGAAAGCATCGCCGGAACCGAAACCTGGCTGAAGGTGAATCCGTTGGCCTGCTCCGCCTTGTCCTGCGGATCGAATACCGTATCGGCCAGTCCGCCGGTCTTGCGCACCACCGGTACACTGCCATACCGCAGCGCAATGAGTTGCCCCAGCCCGCATGGCTCATAATGGCTGGGCATCAGGAACATATCGCTGCCGGCGTAAATCAACCGGGCCAAACGGTCGTCGAAGGCGAGGCGCACCGCCACCTGATCGGGATTCAAACTCCCCAGGTGCTCAATCCGATCCATGATTTTCTTATCACCCGAACCCAAAATCACCAGCTGCACTCCTCGCTTGAGCAACGCATCCCAAGCCAGCTCCACCAGGTCGAGGCCTTTCTGGCTGGCCAGACGGGTGACCATGGCCAGCATCGGCACATCCGGGTCGACCGTCAAACCTAACTCTTTTTGCAGCTGCTGCTTATTCGCAGATTTGCCGGATAGATCCGCAGCACTGTAGGGGTAAATCAGGGCTGGATCGTGTTGGGGGTCCCAGAGCTGCTCATCGATTCCGTTGAGCACCCCGAGCAGACGGTCGGCGCGAGCGCGCAGAATGCCGTCAAAACCATGCCCCATCCGGGGCGTCTGAATTTCGGCGCAATAGGTCTCGGAAACGGTGGTAATCAGATCGGCATACACCACCCCGCTTTTCAAAAACGACAGTTGCCCGTAGTATTCCAATCCATCCATAGTGAATAAATCGGGGTCGAGGGCCAGCGATGCGACGACCTGCGCGGGAAACAACCCCTGGTAGCCGAGATTGTGAACGGTCATCACTGTCGCCGTATCGGCATAAAACGGGTTCGCATCTCTTGTTGAGCGTAATAGCGCCGGTACCAGGCCGGTCTGCCAGTCATTGAGGTGCAGCACCTTCGGGCAAAAACCGACCTTCGGCAAAGCAGCCAGGAGGGCCCGGGCAAAAAATCCGAATCGCAGCGCGTTGTCGGCGTAGTCCTGCTGTGAGGTGCCGTACAGACCATCCCGATCAAAAAAATCATCCTGTTCCAGAAAATAAACCGGCACGTCCTGCAATTGTCCCTGCCACAAACGTCCCGAGTAGCTGGCACCCCCCATCTCCACAGGTGGTAGATCGATCAGCAGGCTGAGTCCAAAATCCCGCTCCCGCACACAGCGATACAAGGGCATGAAAATCCGCACATCATGCCCCAGCCGATGAAGTTCCCGGGGCAGAGCCCCTGCTACATCGGCCAGCCCGCCGGTCTTGGCAAAGGGCGCCACTTCGGAAGCGGCCAACAGTATGTTCATATCGAAACTCCTTTATTTCCAGAGTGTCCCGAAAACCGGCGAAAATGGAATCAGTTTAAATGAGGCTACGGAATTTTTCCAGCCGGTAGCCAGCTTTCTCGGCACTGGCAAGCACCGAAGCGATCGCATCCCCACAGCCTGTGACCTTGCTTGTATCCGGATCCGGATCGTTCAGGGCAGCGGTCACCACCAGACCGCTTATCAGTCGCTGCAAGCGCTCGCGGTTGAACCAGTCACACTCCTGATACCGATGCACCAGCAAAAAGGCCCGCACATCCTGTTTATCGAGCAATGCCGCCAACCAGCCATCCTTCTTCGGATAGCCATCCCCCTGATACCGAATCAGCAACTGCAACAGAGCCATATTTTCGGCGGCCGTCGTATCCGGCCACTGAGCGCTCACAACCTCGGCGAGCAAATAGCTCTCCAGCCAGTCGTTTACACAGGCAGGCATATTCGTCGGTGCGGCCAGGGCGCCAAGGGGGTGCAGCACCAGGTAGGGCCATAATACCTTCTGGATATTCTCTATTGCTTCATTTGGAAGCGCGGCGGCCAGGTGCAGTTGTCGTTGCAGGCGGCTGAGCAGGGGAACGCTGTCGCCGGGCAGGCCAAGGTCGTGCTGCAGGCACTGCAAAAATACGGCATACTGTTGCAAAGCGAGAGCCTGCGTTGCGGCGGAAAGCCGGGGGAATTCCACACCGGTCGCAAGCAGTTGCTCCATGGCCTGCAACAGCTCGGCATGGCGCAACCGAAGGTATTCCCGATCGAGATCGGCCACCGGGCGCCCGTCGAGACGTTGCCATAATCGTTGCCAGCTGCCATCGGTATCGGCTACCTCGACAAAATCGAGAAACACCTGCACCTCGTACGGGCCCAGGGTTACGAACAGCCCCTGCTCCGCCAGTTCTTGCGTCGAGCGCAGATAGTGCAGGTTACTGCCATGTTCGCGAAACCGGTAGTAAATCCCTTCACCGCCCTGTAGCGCCAGAGCCCCGGCCAAAGTACGATAGGTGTCCTGGCCCGAGTCATCGGCGCTCGGGCAGGCGATCCTTACCCAGCCGCCAGTCTGCATGGAGCGGTTCTGAAAAACCACCAGCGCCCGCTGGTCTCCGCGCCGATTGCTGTAGGCCAGCACATCTTCGTTGACCATACCGTCGGTGATAAAATCGTACAGGGCAAAATGTTCCGCACCACTGAACAGCGCTCGCCTGTGCAACAACGGGAAGATCAGCTTCTCGTGATGGGCCACAAATCCCTGGTCCACCTCCTCCTGCAGGTAGGCGCGGCGAAACTCCATGCCGTATTTTTCCCGGAAACCCTCCACCTGGCCATGCCCGAACATGGGCAGTCCCGGCAGCGTCGCCAACAGCACGGCCACGCCGAAATATTTGTCGCCCTTGCCGAACTGCTCGACGGCGGTTGCTTCGTCGGGGTTGTTCATGAAATTGACGAAACGTTTGAGGATCTGCGGATTGAAGGCCAGGGTCTTTTTGATCAACAGGCGATATTTCGCGTTATCTTCCTGCTTCATCATGTGCATGAAGGCACTGTTATACACCCGATGCATGCCCAGGGTGCGCACGAAGTAGCTCTCCATCAACCAGAAAGCCTCGGCCAACAGCAAGGTGTCGGGCACCTCGGCGGCTACCCGGTCGACCACCTCCCGCCAGAATTCCACCGGAAAAAGTCGTTCGAAATCCTCGCCGCTCATGCTGTATTCCGTACGGGAGGGCACGCCCGCCCCGCCGCCGGGCAGGGGGAACCAGAGACGCTGGAAGTGTTTTTTCGCCAAGGTCATGGCGGCATCGAAACGGATCACGCGGAAAGTGCGCGCCACCTCGATGATGGTGCGGATCATGGCTTCGCGCACTTGCGGCAGCAAAAAATCAAGCTGGGCCGTATCGTTCCAGGGCAGATGGGTGCCGTCGTTACCATGGTAGATATAACGCACCTCACCGGTGTGATGATCGACACGCTTGAAAACCACTGCCGCATCGCTGTGGTCCCAATACCCGTCCTCCAGATGAAGGCTTACGGCACTGCTGGTCGATAGATCGGGGCCGTTGAATCGGTAGCTCGGGTAAGGCGGATGCGTCGCCTGCACAAACCAGTCAGGATGCTCATGCATCCAACGCGAATCGATCCCGGTATGGTTCGGCACCACATCACAGGCCAGGCGGATGCCGCGTTGTCTGCATCGCCAGTCCAGATCGTCAAGATCCGCCTGCCCGCCGAGTTCATCGGCAACCCGGTAATCGAACAGGGCATAGGCCGAAGCTTCGGCCTCGGGATTACCGCGCAAACGCTTGATCTGCCTCGAAGCCGGGGAACGCTCCCAGATACCGATCAACCACAGGCCGGTAAAGCCGCGACGCGCCAGCAGGCTTAATTCCTCATCGGGGATCTCTCGCAGGCGCGTCACGGGACGGCCGTACTGACGGGACAGCTGATCGAACCAGACGTGTACCGACTTGGCCAGCAGCACCAGATCAGACATCCAGTCGCTATCCGATGAAAACCGCTCCTCCTCCACGGCCAAAGGCGCCGGATAATCCGGCAGGCGAAACGGACCGGGGCCGCCTCCGCGCATCTGAACCTCTTCCGCGCGCACTGCCAGTCCCCTGTCGATGGCCTCCAGCAAGCCAGCCGGCAATAATCCCTGCCAATGCGCTCGCACATACTGCAGCTGCCCCTCCAGGTCATAGGGCGAGGCCTTGATGGGAGCCATCAGCAACTCCAGCAGAGGCTCGCCCATGGTACCGTCAACCGGCGTTTGCCGTAAACAGCGGTCCAGGGCCTGCAGGGTGGCGCGGTAGGGAACCTGTTGCGACAACTCACGGTCATCAAACAGCCAGCCGAAAACCCGCGCTGCCGGATTGGCGGTCTGCACCGATAGTACCAGCAATTCAAGCAGAGTCTGCTGGCGGCTCCTGGCGCCCGACGGCCCGTAAAGAAACGCCCGGGGTTCCATGCCCCGCAAAAGGACGTCCGCCGGAAATAACCTGACGAATTCTTCCTGGCTGCGCCGCAGCCCCGGCAAGGGTACGACCTGATGGGCTATTTCTACCCCGTCCGAACTTGCGTTGCAGCCTCGCACCAGCAGATGCCGGTACGCCAGATAGCGCAGTACGCCACTGAAAACCGCCAGCAGTTCCAGGCGCCCGGCACTGCACGGCTGCTCGGACTGACGTTGACTCAGCCGATCGGCCACCTCGCGCAGCCTGTAGAGCCGCGAGGTCCCGGCCGGGGAAGATGGCAATGCCAATTGCAGCCGCGCATGCGCGCTCATCTGAAAAGAGAGGGGGAAATACGGTTCGGCCTCGGGGACCGGCGATGACAGGTAACGGAAAGATTCGGTCATGGCGTTTTGAAAGTGATGCCCTTTCTGGATAACGTTTGCGACTTGTTGCTACTTAAATAAGGAACCTGCCGGCAGCGGAAACGACTATAGCGGTACTATCCGTTCATTCCGCGATGGTCCCTCAGCACTCGGCACTCAGCACTCAGCACTCAGCACTCAGCACTCAGCACTCGGCACTCGGCACTGAATCATACCAATGCTTCCCTGAGATAACGCGCCGCATCTTCGGGTGGCGTGGGGTTGATGAAAAAACCGGTGCCCCACTCGAATCCGGCCGGTTCCATGATTTTGGGAGCCAGTTCAAAATACCAGTGATAGTCGCAACTCAATGACCCCCAGCAGTCGGGGCGTCCCGCCCGTGGCAAGGCAGACGGCGCATTGTGCAGTACCAGGTTGAAAGGCGGGTCGCGAAGCACCGTTCGCAAACGACCCAGCACGTCGTGCATGGTTTCTCCCAATGCCGTCAGCATATGGTCGGTCAACAAGGAAAAATCGTGACTGTGGCGTCGGGGAACGATGCGCAAACTGAACGGGTGGCGTGAAGCAAACGGTGCAAAAACCGCAAACTCGCTATCGACCCGCACCAGACGACGGCCGTCGGCCAGTTCCTGGGCAAGCAGGTCACACATCAGGCAACGTTTCTTTTGATGGAAATAGTCCCGGCAGGCCTGCAGGGATGTCCGCATCTGCGGTGGAATGATGGGCAGAGCCAGCAACAGGCTATGGTTGTGGGGGATGGTGGCGCCAGCTTCCCGACCATGATTTTTGTAAATGACGATGTGCCTGAAACGCTTGTCCCGCCGCAGGTCGATGAGACGTGAGCGAAAAGCGCGGAACACATCGGCCAGTTCCCCCGCCCGCAAGTCGGCAGGATGCCGCATATGATCCGGGGTCTCGATAATCACCTCGTGGGCACCGATGCCATTCATGACATCGTAAAGGCCTTCGCCATGAAACTCCAGTTGCCCTTCGATGCGCAAAATGGGGAACTTGTTCGGGATGACCCGCACCCGCCAACCGGGTTGATTGGGCGGACTTGCATCGGGACGCCAGGCGTAAACCTCCGCCGGCGTCTTTTCCTCGTGCCCGTAACAAAAGGGACAGACGACGCTTTCGATGCGCTTACGCTCGGTGATAAAATCGGCAGGCCGCCGACCGCGCGCTTTGACAATCACAACCCAATTATCGACAATCGGGTCCCAACGTAATTCGGACAAGAGTACGACTCCTTTCCTGCGAGGTCTCGAACGGACTCAGAGCGGCCACTGCCACGCATCCAGGTCGGTACCGGAGTAGGTCAACGTCAATGGCCCGTCAGCTGGCCAGCGGGCCAGTTCACGACCGGCGGACAACAACTGCCAGCTCAGGCTCAGGCAATCTCCCTGCGCCAGCATCAGCAGATCCAGCGGCAGAGCCAGTTCAGCAACGGCCACAAAGGCTCCCGGAGCGTAAACGGCCCCGCCTCCCTCATTTAGCTGTTGCACAACCGTGCGATCGGAACCTGCGGCCAGGCGGGCCACCCATGTCTCCGCGGTCTGTATCTGCAGTAACAGTTCTCCGCCCGATCCGGTCAAATGCTCCATCGGCTGCCGAAAATCGAAACGCAGATAAAAATGTTCTTCATCATAACCGTAAAAAAACCCAAGCAGATCGAAACTGCTATCGTGCATGGCGCCGCCAGCAGCCAGATCGACGCTCCCCGCTCCGAGCCACTCAAAATAATCGGTGACCTGGCCGTCGATAACCGGCCGCACCAGACTTGTCGGCTCCCACACGCGGGTGCGACGTAGCGGAGAGCGCAAAGGGTAATTGAGATACCCCGGTACCGGCCGTTGCACCGCCCGGTACAAAGCCTGCAGATGATGGCGGAAGAGTTGGTCAAAAGTGCCCGCCTGTTCGGTCTGGTGCTGTTCGCCAAACCACCAGAACCAGTCACTCCCTTCGGCCCGCAACAGATGGGGCAAAGCTGCCGCCCGCAGGTCGTCATCCACTTCCTGCAGTGCTCGCCGAGCTTCCCCCAGCCACTCCCAGGCCCGGTTTTCCTCGGGATGCCCGATCCAGATATCAAAATCGCCATTGATCCAGGAACCGGGTGCCAAACGTGGCAGCGGCTCAGCTTTATGCTCAGCCAAGGCCTCGCTGACGGTAACGGCCCGCAAGACGGAGTCGTTGGCCAGGCCCTGATAAAAGGCTTTCAAAAAGGGATAGCCGTTGTCTTCGTAACCCTCCCAGCAATTTTCCCCGTCCAGAATCAAGGTCACCAGGCCACCCGGCGCCTGCCTCGCCACCACCCGGAGGCGATCGAGCAGATCAGCTGCCGCAGCCCGCGAAGGCCAGGTGGCATAGACGAAACCGATGCGATCCGACAGTTCCCGATCCCTGAACAGCAACGGCAACCCGGCCAGGCTGTAGGGACGATAAAGCCGGCTGCGATCACCAAGGCCGCCAGGCAAGGATTTATCCAGCAGTGCTTCGTCGCTGGCCGCCCAGCGCGCCCCTTCTTCAGCCAAAATGCGCACCGCCGCTTCGCTCAATCCGCCCTCGGCCGGCCAGACGCCCCGATGGGCGGGACCGAAAGCGTCCCGTGCACATTGCAAACCCAGGCGTGTATGACGCCTCGCGTCTTCGGGGAAACGAAAGGGCGTGTCGGGCAGCTGAACGCCGTGACGGGCGCGGGCCGCTTCGCTGGTATCGCAGAGCAGTGGCAAAATGGGGTGGGCGTATGGCGTCACGGACAACTCGACATCCCCATCCATTTCGGCTTGCCGGAACCGTGCGAGAACCTCTGCCACCACCAGGTGATACGTTTGCAGAAGACGCCTTTTATCCTCCTCGTCGAACTGGCGCCCCTGAGTCAGCAGTTCCTTCACGACTGCCGATTCCTGGCGCAGATAATGCCCCGCCCAGGCCAGCAGAAACCAGACCTGCAGATCGCGCAGATCCTGTGCTGAAAACCGCTGCCAGGCAACCCCGCCCCCCTGCTCGCGCAGGGCCGCCAATTCACGATAGCGGGCATAAGGTTGTATATGCCGCTCACGGTGAACGGAAAAAAAACCTTCCACCAGAAAGGCCCGCTCCCCAGCATCGAAAACCTCCGGGTCCCGGCTGGCGAGGTCGAGCCAGCGATCGCGCAGGGTGCCTGAAGCATACCCCTGCAACTGCTCCACGAGGGTGGGCGCCAGGTTGAAGGTGACGCGCGCACCACAATCCAGAGCTGCCTGCAGCATATCCCCGTAATCCTTCACCGCGTGCAAAAAAACCCACGGCAGCAGCACTTCATCCTGCAAAGGATCCCGGTAGTCGGGCTGATGCATATGCCAGATCAGGGCGACTTTCAGAGGGTTCATAGGCTCTTTCAACAGACGGTTACACGCTCCTTCTTGTCGGTGTCAGGATTTTTCATGCCGGGCAGCCACGAGGACTGCCCGGCATGCATATGTTTAATCGACGGGTGGCTGCGATTGAACAAGCTCCTTCTTCCACGCCTCGACTTTGCCCGTGTAACAGGTCAGCAGACTCTCGGCGCGTTGGGCATCGGGAGAATCGGCGATGATATGAACAATCGGTCGATACTGGTCGGGCAATACCAGCACCCAGTCATCGTCGAAGCGGACCTTGACGCCATCGATAAAAGAGGCATCGAGGTTGACCGAATGTTCACTCATCCTGCGCATCAACCCCCCCTTGAACTGGCGACTGCATGGCAGCTGAGTCTGTCGATAGGCCCGGGCAGGCAAACTGCGTCGCAAACTGCCCAGGGTCATGCCGGTGCGACCGAGCATTTCAAGGATTTTAGCGGCCGCGAACAGACCATCGAAATGATTCTGGAAAACCGACAGCGCAAAACGCCCGTCCATGCTGGCGGTCATCAGCCCCCCGCGTTCGGAGATCGCTTCCAGCAGTGCACGGGCATCGTTCTTGACAGAGCGAACGGTCAGCCCTCCCTCCTGGGCGACTCTCTCCATGGCCATCGGCGCCGAAACCGGCAAAACCAAAGTGCCTTCACGTTCGCAGCGGCTCATCAGCGATACCACCACGCCAAGAGCTTCGATCTCCGACAGCAGGACCCCGCTTTCGTCTATGATGCGCAACTGTTCTCCGGAAGGATCGAGCCAGAACCCGGCGGTGGCCTCCAGGGAGGCGACGATGCGGGCCAACTGCTCCATGGCTCGAGCTGTCTGCTCCGGCTGCAGGGCACTGCGCCCCTCCTCGACGTGGGAATTCAGTTCGATCACCTCGCAACCGAGATCGGTCAGCAACCCGGGGAGCAACTCTCCGGCCGGCGAATGGTTGAGATCGACAACCACCTTGGGTGCGAAGGATTGCACCAGCTTGGCATCCACGGCCCGCAGAAAGCCCTCCCGGTAAAAATCGGTCAACTGGGGCAGTTCCCGAATTTCACCGGGTTCAGCATAGTGCACACGCCGGAAGTTTTCCTTAAAAAAGATCCGTTCAATCGCCTTGGCGGTACCCGAAGGGATTTCAAAACCTTCTGCATCATAGAAAAGAATTTCGGTTGCCGCCGGATCGTCGGGAAAATGGCGGAAATGAACCCCGCCAACCTCCCCGAAGGTGCCAAGTTTATAACTCATGACCGGCAGGGGCATCTGCTTGATATCGCGCACGTTGACGCCGGTGGACAACAACCCGCCGAGAAAGGCCCGTTTGAGCATGCGGGAAGAACGCTGGCCATCGCGACTGGTAATCACATAGCTGTTGAGCGGCAAGACCGAACCGTAGGCGGCACCGAGCTTGGCGCAGAACTCGGGTGACAGTTCCACGTTACTGAGACCCCTTACCGAGGCCCCTTCGAACAGGCTCTTGCGCCACTTGTCACCCCAGATGAGATTGGTGCTGACGATGGAACCACTTTCGATCGATTTGCGCGGCCAGATCTTGACATCCTTACGCAGGTGGACCTCGCTACCGACATTGGTTTCGTCACCGATGACCGTACCCTCTTCCGCCACCACGCCGCGCCCCAGGCGCGTGCGGTGCCCGACCACGGAGCCGAATAAACGACAGCCACGTTTGACATAGACATTGTCCCACAGGACCGTATCCTCCAACTCGACATCGTCTTCGATCACGCAGTTGCGGCCGACGATGCAGTTTTTAAGCTGCGCACGGCCCAGCACCTGACTGTTGTCGCCGATCATCACCATGCCTTCGAGCAAAGACAGGTCGGTTTCAGCCACATGGGTATCGGTGCCGAGATAAACCCGGCGCGCGCTGTCGGACAAGGTTGGCTCAGGCAGGGATATGGCCACCTTTCCGCGAAAAAGATCTCGACAGGTTTCCAGATACGCATCGGTATTGCCAATATCGGCCCAATAGCCTTGCTGGTGGCACCCATATAAGGGGCGGCCTTCGGCCAGCATACTAGGAAAGATATCCTTGGACCAATCGCGATTGGTCTCTTCCGGAATCATGTCCAGGACTTCGGGTTCGAAAACATAGATGCCAGTGTTGATGGTGTCCGAAAACACTTCGCCCCAACCCGGTTTTTCAAGGAATTTGGTAATGGAGCCGTTCTGGTCGGTAATCACCACGCCAAACTGCAACGGATCCTCGACGGAGGTCAGGGTAATGGTGGCAAGAGCCTGTTTTTGCTCGTGGAATTTCAACACTTCGGTCAGGTCGAAGTCGGTCAGAAGGTCGCCGCTGATGACCAGGAATCGCTCGTCGAGATAGGGGGCCGCCGCCTTGACGGCACCGGCGGTGCCGAAATCCTCCAGGGGCGTGACATAGGTAATACGAACCCCCAACTCGCTGCCGTCACCGAAATAGTTTTTTATAATCTCAGGCTGATGAAACAGCAGCATGACCACGTCCGAGATGCCGTGTTTTTTCAAAAGATCGATGATATGGCTCATGATAGGCTGGTTGATCAGCGGAATCATCGGTTTGGGCAAATTAATCGTCAAAGGTTGCATGCGGGTCCCGAAACCACCCGCCATAATAACAGCTTTCATCAGTTCGGCCTCCCGTTGCTCGGCAATTTACCCCTCTTGGTCAATACACGCCGGACCTCTTTTTTCAACTCCGACAGATCCGAGCTTTTCACGACGTAACCGTCGGCCAGCCAGGATGAAAAATCCTCTTTGTAACAGCTGAAGGCCGTGCAAAGAATCACCGGCAGATCCTTCTGCCGGCTGATAATATCCTGCAAAACCGCCAGACCGTTGTCGCTACCGATCTGGATATCGAGCACCACCAGGTCGTAACTCCCTGCCTGCAGCAAGCGCTCCGCCTCTGCTGCCGAGCCGGCCGCATCGACCTGGTACCCCTCCTCTTGCAGTTCACATTGAAACAGGTAACGAATATCCTGTTCGTCATCGACCACCAGCAAACGCGTCACGTGGACCTCCTTTGGCGACTGTCTTAACCAGAATTCCGATTCGGAAACAAGGAGTTTTTCGTTGTGGCAAGAAAATCAAAGGGTTACGCGGAGGCGTAGATCGGTACGCCGCACAAGCAAGCCTGCGGATTGACGCTGCCAAAGCGGAAAAGAACCGGTTCCAGACGGAAACTAACCTGAAACGGACTTGCCCGCCTGAACATGCGGACAAACCGGAATTATCAATAAAGTCGTGAGGATTATATCAGGCGAAAAATCTATTTCAATCGCAGCCGGAAATTCCTCCGGACCAAACAGCTTGCCCTGGGCGCAAACTGGTGGCATAGTCCGCCCATGCGCGAGAAACCATACCTTACATTTTCCCAGCACCTGAAGCAACGCTTCGGCGGTCGCGTCCACAAGATATCCATCGACGCGGGCTTTTCCTGCCCCAACCGCGGAGCCACCCGTGACCGGCCAGGCTGTCTGTTCTGCGATCCGGACGGCTCTGGCGCTGTCGGCATCGACCGGGGCTTCCCGGTCGCCGAGCAGCTTGCGCTCGGCAAGGAAGTCATGATCCGCAAATACAAGGCCAAGCACTTTCTGGCCTATTTTCAACCTTTCTCCAACACCTTCGCGCCACCCGCGCGCCTGCGTAGCCTGTACGACGAAGCCCTGGGTGTCGAGGGTATGGTGGGACTGGCTGTCGGCACCCGACCGGATTGCGTCCCGCCCGAGGTTCTGGATCTGCTGGCAGAATATCACAGGCGTACCTATTTCTGGCTGGAACTCGGCCTGCAGAGCAGCCACGACCAGACCCTTGACCTGTTACGTCGCGGTCACGATTACGCCTGTTTTCTGGATGCCTATGCCGCAGCCAAAGCGCGCGGATTAAGGATCTGTGTGCATGTCATACTGGGATTGCCGGGGGAAAGTCGCGTCGACATGCTGGCGACGGCGGATGAAATGGCGCGCCTGCGGGTCGACGGCATAAAGCTGCATCTGCTGCATGTTCTGCGTGGCACCCCGCTGGGCGAAATGTATCAACAAGGCGGTATCGATATCCTGGAACAGCAGGAATACGTATCGCTGGTAGCTGATGTGCTGGAACGACTGCCGGCACAGACCCTGATCCACCGACTGACGGGAGACGGTCCGCGCGATACCTTGCTGGCGCCTCTGTGGTCGCTGAACAAATGGGAAGTGCTCAACGCCATCGAGGAAGAGCTGCACCGGCGCGGGACGCGCCAAGGAAGCCGATTTGCAGCGGATTGAGGAAAAAAAGATATGACTTTATCCTGCGAAACGCCGGCGAAGCCCGGGTCCGAAACAATCAGTCAGCATGCAGGGGGCGATGACGCCTAAAAATCGGGGTGCATCGCGAATTTAGTCTCGGGGGAGGGAGGCACCTGCTCGCCGCCGCTCCAGGAAACCAGCAACAACGAAGCCCAAATAAGACTGAAGAGCACAACAACTGTTTTAAACATACGATGCACCGTGAAGACTGAAGGGTAAAACAGCTATCTCAAACTTGCGGCGCACGTTACCCGAAATGTCAATGAAAAGCAAGGTGCTTTCGTGTTTCCTTGATATCACTCCAGCACAGTATCCAACTGTGCTGAAACACACTCCACCACCGGACACGGACACCCGCCAGCACGCCCTTTGAGGCAGCCCTTGCCGAGTCACGCAAGCTGTGTTATGTTCCAACCTCTTCGGCAATTTCCGCTGCGCCACCATCCCTTGAACAACCTCCCACTTCCGGCTTTACATTATGGATCTTTCTGCTCTTAACGACCAACAGCTTGCCGCCGTGCGCCATACGGAAGGCCCCCTGCTGCTTTTGGCCGGTGCTGGTTCGGGTAAAACCCGGGTCATCACAAGTCGTATCGGATATCTGCTTGAAGATCTCGGCATCCCTGCGCAAGCCATTTTGTCCGTCACCTTTACCAATAAGGCAGCCCGGGAAATGCGTGAACGGGTCGAAGGCATTGTTGGCCGCAAGCAGGCCAAGGGAATGATCATCAGTACATTCCACGCCCTTTGCGTACGCATTCTCAAGGAAGACATCGAACAACTTGGCTACAAAAAGAATTTTTCCATCTACGGTGGTGCCGACCAGCTGCGCCTGATTCGTGACCTGCTGCAGGAGGTAAATACCGACCTGCGGAAATACGATGCCGATCGGGTGCTGTGGCTGATTTCCGACGCCAAAAACCGTCTCATCCCCCCCGGCGATTTTCAACCGCACCATGGTGACGACTACGGACGGGTGGCAGGCATCATCTACGCGCGCTATCAGCGCGCCCTGAAAGCTTTTAACGCTGTCGATTTCGACGACTTGATCATGCTGACGGTGCGCCTGCTTCAGGACTACCCCGCAGTGCTGGAAAAATACCAGCAACGCTTTCGTTACCTGATGGTCGATGAATATCAGGACACCAACGCCGCCCAATATCGGCTGCTGCGACTGCTGGCCGCGGGCCATCGCAACTTATGCGTGGTTGGCGATGACGACCAGTCCATCTACGGCTGGCGCGGTGCCGATCTGGGCAACATCCTGGATTTCGAAAAGGACTTTCCCGGCACCATGGTCATCCGCCTGGAGCAGAATTACCGTTCCACCGGCAATATCCTGACCGCCGCCAACGCCGTTATCCGCAATAACCTCAAACGTAAGATCAAGGCCTTATGGACGGCGGACGGACCCGGCGAACAGATCGACTACCTTCTGTGCGACGACGATGAAGACGAGGCCAGGGCGGTGGTGGAACGCATCATGACCGATAAATTCAAGGATCGTTTGAGTTATCGGGATTTTTCCATCCTGTTCCGCACCAACGTGCAGTCGCGGGCCTTTGAAGAACAGCTGCGGTACCAGAACGTTCCCTACGTCCTGATCGGCGGCCAGCAATTTTTCGATCGCAAGGAAGTCAAGGACGTAATGGCCTATTTCCGGGTGCTTCTCAACCCGCGCGACGAGGTCAATCTGCTGCGTATCCTCAACACCCCCAAGCGCGGCATCGGCGACACCAGCGCCGACCGCTTGATTCGCTTTTCGGCAGCGCAGGATATGCCGCTTTGGCAGGTTCTGCAGCAGGCCGAAACGGTCGAGGGGCTCGGCGAAAAGGTCGTCGAAGCGGCCCATGGTTTCGTGCACCTGATGGAAAGCTACCGACGCCGTTTCCGGGTCGGACAGCTCAGCGACACGGGGCGGGAATTGCTCGAAGAGCTGCGCTTTGAAGACGACCTGCTGCGTACCGCCCAGGACCCGGATCGGGCTCGACGGCGCATGGCCAACGTGGCCGAAGTCATCAACGCCATGGCCTCCTACGAACAGCGCGAATCACAACCGACACTGGAAGGGTTTCTCGAAAAAGTGTCGCTGCTGGACCGGGACGAACCTCCTCGTCAGGACAAGGACGCCAAGCTGCAGCGCGATGCAGTCGTTCTCATGAGCCTGCACGCCAGCAAGGGGCTTGAATTCCCTTGTGTGTTCCTGGTCGGGATGGAAGAGGACCTGCTGCCCCACAAAAAATCGGTGGGAGCTACCGTCGATATCGAGGAAGAGCGCCGGCTGTGCTACGTCGGCATCACCCGGGCCCAAAAAAAATTGACCTTGCTCGGCACTTCCCGGCGCAAAAAATTCGGTGTCATGCAACCCCGTTCACCAAGTCGCTTTCTTGAGGAAATTCCCACCGAAGTGCTGCGGGCAACGGCAAGCGATGCACCGACAGCAACCACCGAAGAGGAAAAGGACCGGTTGGCCAAAAGCGCCTTTGACGATATGAAGGCACTGCTTAGATGAAAAAACGGGACAGCGGGGAAAGATTTACGTAAATCGGCAGGAAAATGGCGGACTGGCTGGCTGTCACATCCCGGATAGCATGATATAATCAAGACGAATATAGTCATGATTATCCCATCAACTACTATTCAGGAGACCGCCATGAACGACATTCTCACTACCCTCAGGGAGGATCCGGCCTTCGAAACCTTGTTGCATGCTCTCAATAAAGTCAGCCTGCTGGATGTATTGGCGGAAGGGCAACCCATCACGCTTTTCGCTCCCGACAACCAGGCCTTCACGCGCATCAATCTTGAGGAAATCATGCAAGACAGTTCCAAGCTGACCGACATCCTCACTTACCATATTACCGACGGCGAGCACCTGTTTGACGGCCTTGAGGATGAGGAAAGCATCGAAACCCGCAACGGCAAGAATCTGACCGCACACCTGGAAGTCGGTCAATTGCGTATCGACAACGCCGGCCTGACCAAAACCGACATCCACTGCAGCAACGGCATCATTCATGTCATCGACAATGTCTTTCTGCCTCAATTTTCAGGCTGGTACTGCGCCTGCTGCTGAATGCACCCCATAAGAACATGCAGTACCCCCTTTTATCCAAATACGATTTACGCTATTCTTGCCAACGTCCCTCGCCCGCGGCCAGCTGCCGCCACGGGCGACTTTATCAACTTGTGCCCATCCGGAAACTATGGATGGACACAGTGCGGTTTTCATATGGGAAACGAGCAATTTTTCCCAAGGCCAATGAAATCGAGCGCTTGCACTGAGGCGCAGATGTCTGCACCGTATCAAGCAAGCGTGCGGATTGACGCCGAGATTGGGGAAAAGGGCCGTTTCCGGATGAAAACCAACTTGTCGTATACCGGAGGTACCGATGCGAGGCCTGCTGATTCGCTGGATTGTGCTGACCCTTGCTATTCTGCTAGCTGCCTACCTGCTGCCCGGCATTACGGTGGGGGGACCTATTTCGGCGTTTTTGGCCGCAGCCGCTCTGGGCATCCTTAACGCTCTTTTTCGTCCCATTCTGCTGCTGGTAACATTACCGCTGAACATCCTTACCCTTGGGCTGTTTACCTTCGTCATCAATGCTCTGATGCTGATGATGGCATCGGGGCTCATCGGCAGCCTGCAGGTGCGAGGCTTTTGGTGGGCGGTACTGGGATCGCTAATCATCACCGCCGTCAGCTGGCTGTCCACTTCACTGATCAACGAACACGGACATGTCGAAGTCATTTCACTCCGGAAGCGCGGCGGACGCTGGGAGTAAAGGAGGATTTATGCTGCGCAACCTGAGTGCCGCCTTTACCGGTGGAGTAATCGGCGCCTTGCTCTCCAGCCTGCTGTTTTGGGAACTGAGCCGCGACGGCGTCATTTCCTGGATGGGCATTGCCCTGCATCCCGGCCTGTCCTTGCCCTGGCTTTATCCCCGACTGATCGTCGGCGGTCTTTGGGGGTTGCTGTTCACCCTGCCCCTGCTGCCCGGCCGACCAGCCACACGCGGCCTGCTTTGGAGCCTGGCTCCCTCGGCTTTCATGCTGCTGCATCAGATGCCCGCTGCGGGAAGGGGCCTTTTTGGACTCGGCTACGGCGCCTTGACTCCGGCGCTGGTTCTGTTCATCAATGCCCTGTGGGGATTGACAGCCGCCCTCTGGTATCGCGGGGCCGCACGCTGAACATCGTTGCAAACAGGAATTTCAATCCATGAGCAGGAATAACCGCACGGGCCGCCAGGAGCCGGGCGGCTTCTTTTAGTTGATTCAAGATTCAGAAAATTTTTGAGAGGTACAAGACATTGAAAAACCATGCCATCATGATCGTATTGTTGCTCATCGTCGGCTCCGCCATCGGCTATTTTTTCCTGCGTGACAATAAGGCCCCCGAGATGACGCTAAGCCCGGCCAATGGTGCCTTTTCCACCAAAAAGCCGCCAGTTCTGACCCTGCAGGACGCCGACGCCGGTCTCAAAACCCTCGTTATCAGCGTTTCCCAGGATGGCAAAATCACGGAACTGATCAACAAGACCTGGGAGCGCGGCATCAAACAGGAGGAAATTACCCTGTCCCTGGAAAAACTGTCCCTTAAAAACGGCGCATTGCAAATCAACGTCAAAGTCAGCGATAACGCCACCCTGTCCAATCAGACGGAACAGAGTTTTTCGCTGGAATATGACACCAAACCGCCGGTTATTTCGGTTCTGACCACCGCCCACAACGTCTACGAAGGGGGCGCGGGTCTGACCATGTTCCGCGTTTCCGAAGCAGTCAAGTATGCCGGCGTCCAAGTATCGGATCGGTTCTTTCCGGCCTACCAACAGGGTAACGGCGTCTACGCCTGCCTGTTCGCCTGGCCCCACAACATCGAGCGCAGCGCCTTTACTCCGCGGGTGGTGGTCGAGGACCTGGCCGGCAACCAGCGTACTGGCGGTTTCTACTATCAGCCCATCCCCCGCCCGCCGACAACCGACCAGATCAACGTCAGCCAGGGATTCCTCGATAACAAGATGCCGGACTTCCAGCAGTTTTATCCGGAGACGACCGACCCGCTGCAGCTGTTTTTGCGCGTCAATGGCGAACTGCGCGCCAAAAACGTGGCCAGACTCAACGAACTGACAGCCAAAACCGCCGATCGCCCCCTCTGGGAAGGAGCCTTCCTGCGTCTGCCCAATGCCGCCCCCAGAGCAGGTTTCAACGATAAACGCGACTATCTCTTCAACGGACAAAAGGTCGATCATCAGACCCATCTCGGTCTGGACCTGGCCTCCCTGGCGGCCTCTCCGGTACCGGCCAGCAACAGCGGTACTGTGGTGCTGGCAGAGGATTTCGGCATCTACGGGCAATGCATCATCATCGACCACGGACTCGGTCTGCAGAGCCTCTACTCTCACCTGAGCAGCATCGACGTCGCCGTCGGCGACCAGATCACCAAGGGTCAAATCATCGGCCGCACCGGCGCCACCGGCATGGCCGGCGGGGATCACCTGCATTTCGGCATCATTCTGGCCGGCATCGAGATCAACCCGCGCGAATGGCTCGACGGTCACTGGATACAGGACAATTTCACCGGCAAGTGGAATCCAGTCATGGCTCAGCCGTAACCTCCGGATCCAGCCGGGCAATATATTACAGCTGTCTGACTACCACAAAAATGGCCTTCCGATTCCGGAAGGCCATTTTTGTATGGATCTGTCGTTAATTAAAACAGGGTCAAAGGGGAAGAGCAGATCCCGATGAAACGAATGCTGGCAGAACAACAAATCTGACCATCCGATCGGTTGCTGATTTCACTTTTGTGGTATAGTTAAAATACCTCAAACGCAAAAGGGGTTTCTTCAATGCAAAGGAGGAAGACATCATGCCTGTCTCCGATCCGCCGGGTTACTGGGGGGAAATCTAATTAATTTAATAGTTACAATCCCTGGATTGCAGAAGTAGGGCGATCCCATGAAGATTCCCACGACGGGAATACGCACAGAAGTTATATGATTGCAAAGCGCCCCGAACATCTTCGGGGCGCTTTGCTGTTTTGGCTCCTAGGAGCCTGTTGGAATTTCCGGGCCGAAGCGAAAATTTGGATGNNGGATAGTCCGACAGCCTCCTAGCCCAGTTTATTGCTGACCCCGATGTTTGCGGGCGGCCCAGTAGCGTTCCAGGTTGCTGACCAGGGTCGGGCTGAAGTGGCATTCGGCCTGCTCGCGGCAGTAGAGAGCCATGTATTGGCGAAACAGCTCCGGCGGCTCATGGGCAAGGCGTAGCGCCTTGCGGTTGGCTCCGGCGCTGACCACCCCACCTTCGGTAGCTTCGCTCGCCACTCGCTCTATGGCCGCTTCCATACCGGCCATGTCGACCACTTCATTCACCAGCGTACGGGCCTCCAGGGTATCAACCGCGAAGGTCTTGTCAAAGAGGATCCCCTGCTGTGCGGCGCGCTGCCCCACGAAACGAGGGAGGCGCAGGGGCGCCGCGCCCGGGATGATCCCCTCCTTGCGCGCCGGCAGGTTGAAGTAGGATCCCTGCTCGGCGATCACGTAGTCAAGCACCAGCAATAACTGGCAGCCGCCACCGATAGCGAATCCCTCCAGAGCCCCGATCCAGGTTTTCTCCTGGGTTGACTCGGGGCGGCCGGGTTCGTGGGGGGTGAGGGTCAGCCCCCGGTAAAGTTTGTTGACCACTCCGAGATCCCGAATCACATAGAACATCAGTGACAAATTGCCCTGGTAGAGGTGGGTCAGGTTGAGTCCCGCGGAAAAGATCCGCTTCCCCTGGTACTTGGGGTGCGCCACCGGGTTGCCCCGCAGCAGCCCCGCCGCAATTCCCGGGTCGAGCAGCACCAGGTCGACCGCCGTTTCGAACGGGAGTAAGGTGCTGTCGTCTTCGGCGTTCAGGTACGGCAAGTTGTTGAAATACACGCAGCCCAAACGGCCGCGCCGTTCGACCTGGACCGTCCCCAGGTCGAGTCGGCCGTCGTGCCTGAATCTCTCCAGCAGTCGCAGAGATTGGGGTAACGGCCGAAGCATGGCGTCCATCAGGTGAGCCCCTGCGCGGGGATGGCCAAGGACGTGGGAGAGGAAATCGCTCTGCGCCACCTCCAGCCCCTCCTTTCCGGCCAGGGGCACCTGGAGTTCGCCAGCCAGCTCCTTGTGGGACGGGCACAGGCCAGGGCAGAGCTCGGCGACCTCCCAGATCAATACTTCAGCCCGAACCGGGCGTTCATACTCCTGTGTTACCTGTCGGTAGATCAACTCGACATAGGTTCCTGTAAAGACATTGCGCACCTGGCGCAGGATCCCCTTGACCTGATCGGCTCCCTGGGCCTGGGCGGCGTCCCGCTTCGGCTTCGGCGGCCAGGTTGCCAGCAGTTCACGTCCGGACCGGTAGATCTGCTGGGCACTGTGCGAGTCTGCCGACAGGGATTCCCGAGTGATCCGTTCGGAGAGCCGCAGCCCCTGCAGGGCAAGTTCGAAGTTCTTCACCGCAGCCGACGAAGCCCCCGCCGTCATCAATATCTGCGCCTGTTCAGGGTTCAGTTGGATCATCTTCAAGACCTCCTCCCTGCATCCCACGCGTGCCGGTTCTTTCCCTTGATTGACAGTAGCAGGAAAAACACACAGTCCCCAGGAAGAATCCCCGGTTCCTATACCCGTCAGTCGTTTGCCCGCAGAGCGGCAATGCGCTCTTCAAGGGGCGGATGAGTCATGAACAGTCGACGAAGACCCCGCCCCTTGGAACCGTAGATACCGAAGGCCGCCATCTGGTCGGGCAGCGGAGAGGCAGCCGTTTGCTGCAGGCGCTGCAGGGCGGCAATCATTTTCTCGCGACCTGCCAGTGCGGCGCTGCCGGCATCGGCCCGAAATTCCCTTTGGCGGCTGAACCAAAACACCACGATGCTGGCGAGGATACCGAAGACCATCTGGGCCAGGAAAGACGTGATATAGAATGCAGGGCCATGGCCGCGCTCGGTTTTGAACACGACCCGATCCACCAGGTGACCCACCACCCTTGACAGAAAGATGACGAAGGTGTTGACCACGCCTTGAATTAGGGCCAGGGTGACCATGTCGCCATTGACCACATGGCTGACTTCGTGAGCTAGCACGGCCTCCGTCTCCGCTTCGTTCATCGCCTGCAGCAGGCCGGTACTG
Source organism: Pelobacter sp. UBA6093 (assembly GCA_002435955.1). Classification (GTDB taxonomy): domain Bacteria; phylum Desulfobacterota; class Desulfuromonadia; order Desulfuromonadales; family Syntrophotaleaceae; genus Syntrophotalea. Next base: position 26,163 of record DIWZ01000042.1, on the reverse strand, counting down.
ACTGCTACCAGGGCATGATTGCGGCGCATGCCTGTGGCAAAGGCATTGACATCGGGAGAATCATAGACCGCCACTTCGGGCATGCCGATCCCGGCCTGTTCGGCCAGCCGCTGGACGGCGTTGACCAGCCATGCTTCAGCGTGGCTGCCCGGGTTGTCGATGACCCGGGCGCCAGTCAGGCGTTTGGCGGTCCACTTGGAAAGAGCAAGCGACAAAAATGACCCGCCAAAACCGAAAACGGCGGCGAAGATCAGCAGGTTGTAGAGGTCGATACCCACCCCTTGTTCATCCAGTATGCGATCGACCCCCAGCAAGCTCAAGACAACACCAAGCACCAGAATAATCGCCAGGTTGGTTATGAGAAACAGCAGCACGCGCTTCATAAAGACTCCTCCGGACCGAGACATGTGTTTAAATGGAAGTATGGATGATGACCGTCTTGTGTCAACAGTTTTGGCTATTCACGTTTTGAGCCGCAAACAGGAGACCGTCGGGCAAATCCCCAGGTTGCTGAAAGAATCGGTTTAAAATAAAGAGAGCAATGTTGCAGGGGAATCTCATGGCCGGTGGCCGAATCGGAATGCTGATCGTACCGGGGCTGCTGCTTCTGCTTGCCGTCAGCGATTACGGCTGGCTCTATGACTGGGTGGGCGGTAATTTTGCCGGTTCGCCGCAGCAATTGCAAACATCTCTCAGCCCCGGGGCGAAAGAGCTGCTTGAGCGTGCCTTTGCGCATATCGATCCGGAGTTGCTGGCCGATTTCCATATCCATATGATCGGGCGGCAGGGGGACGGTACGGGAAGCACCATCAACCCCTCGGCCGATTCCTGGCTCCACCCCATCCGCCGGGCGCAACTCCGCGTTTACCTGAGCGCGGCGGGGGTGAAGGATTCCGAACGACTCGGACCTCAATATGTTGAACGACTGCTGGCGTTAATCCACGCCCAGCCGGGTCCAGGGCACTTTTTTCTCTACGCAATGGACCGTCACTACCGACCCGACGGCAGCGTCGATGAGGCCGCAACCCCCTTCCACGTTCCCAACCGGTACGTCTTTGGCCTGGCCGAACAATATCCTGATATCTTTGTACCGGTCGTTTCGATCCACCCCTATCGCAGCGATGCCCTGGCAACCCTCGATCATTGGGCGGACAAGGGGGTCCGGTTTGTGAAGTGGCTGCCCAATGCCATGGGCATCGACCCCACCGATGAACGTCTGGTACCCTTTTACCGCAGGATGACCCTTCGCAAAATGGTGCTGCTGGTCCACACCGGGCGGGAACTGGCGGTTTACACCGGCGGCCGGCAGGACCTCGGCAATCCGCTACGACTGCGCAAGCCCCTGGATCTGGGCGTTACGGTGGTTGCGCTGCATTTTGCCAGCGATGGCAAGGACCGGGATCTTGATGACCCGGCGCAACCGCTGGTGCCGAGCTTCGAGCTGTTGCTGCGGCTGATGGATGAACCCCGTTATCAGCACCGGCTGTTCGGTGAAATTTCGGCCATCACCTTTTTCAACCACCTTGGCGCCCCACTTGAATTACTGCTCTCCCGCCCGGATCTCCACCCTCGCCTGGTCAACGGCAGCGATTACCCCTTGCCCGGCATCAACCTGCTGATCATGACTGGCCGCCTGGCCCGTCTCGGCTTCATCAGTGAGCAGGAGCGGGGCTATCTTAACGAAATCTACCGCTACAATCCCTTGTTGTTCGATTTCGTGGTAAAACGCACCGTGCGCCATCCGCGCACCGGACAACAATTCTCACCCCTGGTTTTCATGTTGCCTGACGCTTTGTTGCCTGACGCTTTGTTGCCTTGAGCAGGCGTACCAAAAAAAAGGAAAAAAAGATTGCAACGGCAAGCCCGGTTTTTGTGCACGATTTCGTCCCGGGAAAACCGGGTCAGACGACGGTGAGCTGGTTGTCGACATCGACCACTCCGGGGGTAAACCAGCAGTCGTTGCCAGCCGCTGCACGTTCCATATCGGAATTGGCCCGGCCCCGCAGGGTCACCATCCCTTCACGCACCTGCAACTGGAAATGACTGGGATCCACCAGCGGGTCCTTCTCGAGAATGATCAGGAGATTATCCTTGAGTTCCTCGTCATTGTCCTCTTCATGAGGATTGAGCACTATCAGGTTGCGCACGTTTCTGACCCCCGGCACCCACCAGCTCATGACTTCGCACAGTCGGCGCTGCGCCAGGGAATGCACGTGCCCCCGCAGGAGGACGCGCCCCTCGGGATCGGTCTCGATGTCGATGTGCTCCTCCTCGACGTTGCGTTCCTGGATAAAGGCATGGCGGATGTGCTGCGTGATTTCCTTGTCGCCCATGGCTTGGGCGACGGTGATATCCAGCATGTCGTTTACCTGGCCGACCTCCGGTATCAGTTCCGCCACACGCCTTGCGAGACGTTTGCCTGCAATGGAGTCGATGGTACCGGAAAGCGTTATATTTCCATTATCACAAGTGACCTGTAAATCGCTTTTCGACATGTTTACGCGGACATCGTGGGTCAGAGCCCCTTCGATCAATTTTCTGATGCGATCATTATCGTTCATGGCGATACTTTCTCCCTTGGGCCGTTTGGGCAGTGTTCCGCCTGGGAGGGAATCCCTGTTTCTACCTGCTTTAAGTCTAATCGCCACAGGCATTTTCTCAAGATCCCACTTGCAGGCCACCTGGATTATCCGGCCTGCCAGGGATGTCGGGGCCCCCATTGGTCAAACAGAAAGCTTGTTCCTGACTCAGACACCATCCAGGTGTCCGGTTCATTGAAGCGATAGCTGTCCGGAGTCGGTCGAACATCCGTCAAGAAGCTTAATCGACCCGCAGGCCGACTTAACTTTGATGCTTTCGCAAAAACTCATGGGATAGCAAAGCAAAAATTTCGTCTTACAAGGCATGGTGTTTTTTCAGGGACGAAGGCATCCCTATAGAAGGTCGAGGTCCTGAAAAAATGCCGTAACGCCGTAGGAGGCTGTCGGACTATCCATGAGCCGGCTGCAAATTCGGACCGGATAGTCCGACAGCTTCCTACGGCGGACTTTTTGCGACGCCATCATTATTGGCCAGACAAAATTATTGAGATCTCTTTGAACGCCTGGCAGCAGATGAGTAACCTGTTGACAAGTCGCCATACTATGTCAACTTCAACTTAGAACCTGTTAAAAAGAATCTTTCGCAATAAAGCTCGGAAAGCTGTGCGTCTTCAAACAGGAAGGCCGCCGAACCGCCGAGGACGCCTTTGGAACAGTTCTGCTTTTTTGCTGTCGATAAACAACTGCCGCCTTGTCCTGAAGGCGATGCCGGAAAGGAGTTTTTCAGTCCTTCATCAATGGAGGCTATAATATGCAATGTATTATTCTCAGCGTTTTTTTGGTTTTGGCGTTACTGCTGGGCCTTGGCCCGGCAGTAACGGCGGCGTCCTCTAAGCCGGAAGGTTACATCGTCGTCTTTAATGACTGGGTGGATGCGCCCGGAGCGGCAGCCAGGCAGATCGCAGGGCAGGTCGGGGGGCAAGTCGGCTTCATTTACCAACACGCACTCAAAGGGTTTTCCATCACCGTGCCAGCCCAGGCAGTTGCCGTTCTGGAAGGAAACCCCATGATCAAGTATGTGGCAACCGATGACGTCCGCCATATCTTTGCGCAGGACATTCCCACTGGCATCCAGCGCATTTTTGCCGATGGCAACCCGGCAATGGAGATTGACGGTGGCGATGACTACCGGGTTAATGTGGATGTGGCAGTCATTGATACGGGTGTGGACTTTCAACACCCCGATCTGAACGTGGCCGGCGGCGTAGACTGCAGCGGCGGCAGCCCCTTGAGAGGCGCATGTGTATCCGGGGGCAATGATGACCATGGGCACGGTACCCATGTTGCGGGCACCATCGGCGCGATTGACAATGGCGTTGGCGTTGTCGGTGTTGCCCCCGGGGCACGCCTCTGGGCTGTCAAGGTCCTGAAATCGAACGGCAATGGTTACACTTCCTGGATTGTTGCCGGTATCGACTGGATCGCCAAGAACGTTGCGACCATCGACGTGGCCAACATGAGTCTTGGCGGCAGCGGCTACAACCAGGCCGAGTACGACGCTATTCAGGGCGCAGTCAACAAGGGGGTGGCTTTTGCGGTGGCTGCCGGCAATAACAACGCCGATGCCAATAACTTTAGCCCGGCGGCCTTCAACAACGTCCTGAGTGTCAGCGCGTTGGCCGATTTTGATGGATTCTCAGACGGATATGGCGACCCGACCTGCAGGAGCGACCAGGACGACACACTGGCCGATTTCAGCAATTGGGGGACGGCCATCGACATAGCAGCACCGGGTGTCTGCATCCGCTCCACCTATCCAGTGGAGAATGGAGAATATGCCATCGCCAGCGGCACCTCCATGGCCAGCCCCCACGTTGCCGGTGCGCTGGCATTGCTGGCCAGTGTCAACAAACCGAAGAACGCAGCAGACGTTCACACCTTGTACAACACGGTGAAAACCGCCGGAAATTTTAACTGGACAGATGATTCCAGCGACGGCATCAAGGAACCGCTGCTCGATGTCAGCAACGCAATTATTTTTAACCCCGCGCTGATCGCCGGCAGCAGCGACGATTCTCTTTCAAACACCCCACCCTCCGTCAGCATCACCAGCCCAGCCGATGGCGCTACATTCAGTTCGGGGGCAAGCATTGCCTTCCAAGGCACCGCATCCGATGAGGAAGATGGCAATCTCTCCACAAGCCTGACCTGGACATCCAACAAGGACGGATCGATCGGCACAGGCAACTCATTCTTCAAGGTCCTCAGCGATGCCACGCACATCATTACCGCCTCCGCCACCGATAGTAGCGGCGCGAAAGACAGCGACAGCATTACCATCACGGTTGGCGGCGACACGGGAAGCAGCTTTACCCTCGGCGTTGCAACCTACAAGGTAAAAGGTACCAAATATGCGGATCTGACCTGGTCCGGCGCGATCTCTACGAACGTGGATATTTACCGTGACGGCAAGGTCATTGTTACAACCGTGAACGACCTGGCCTACACGGATGGTCCCTTGGGCAAAGGAGGCGGTTCAGCCACCTACCAGGTCTGCGAAGAAAACACAACGACCTGCTCAACCGCTGTTACGGCAAGCTGGTAATCACCTAACCAGGCAAGAATTGATGCCTTCGCAAAAACTCATGGGATCGCGTCGCGGCAAAGCTGCCATCCGTAAAACCGGAGGTTCTCTCCCGGCCGGCTCTCGACAACAGTTCCGCCGGGTTCCTTCGATTTATCACGACTTCTTGAAGACGAAAAGCCCGTCTGGCTAACCGGGCGGGCTTTTCTGATAAGTCAGAATCTGAGGGATTTTGGTAAATCTGCCCATTTTCCTAACTACCCAGCCTCCTTTTCTACCCAAGACAACTTTTCAGACATCTTGTGATTGACCCTTTCCCTTTTCCAGATACATTGCTATTAATTAATTTTTAACGGATTTTAGGAAGATCCCCGCTTGAGAAACAAAGTAGGACAGAAGCGTAAGCATTTATGTTTTTTGGCAAGTAGGTAAAGCACAAATTGTTTGTATAAAACAGGGTTGATTTACCGAACTGTTTTAACAAGGGAGGCATAGAACATAAGTTTTAGCGGCGACTTCGCGCCGCAAAAACTCTAATACGTTATGCGTCGTGACTCAACGTAAGGAGGACAAGACAACATGAGAGATGAACTTGGAGCGCCCCAGATAGTCGATCGGAGCACCTTCCAGGCCGAAGTGGACGAATTGCGGCTTCGAGAGAAGGCCCACATGAAGGAAGGCGACGCCATCGCTGCCTCCCGCCGCCGGCTTCCCATGGTCGAGGTGCATGGCGGGATACCGCTGATCCACGAGCGCGGAACTGTGACCTTGTTGGACGCATTTGAGGGCCGCAGGATGCTCATCGCCTACTACTTCATGTGGCATACTGGACACCCGGCGGCGGAGCAGTGCGAGGGTTGCGCATTATTCACGGCGCAGGTACGCGAGCTGTCCTTCCTTCATTCCCGTGACGTTACCTACGCCACGTTCTGCCAGGGCCCGTACGAAGAGAGCGCCCGATACCGTGACTTCATGGGCTGGAAGATGCCGTGGTACTCGGTCCAGGGGACGTCGCTTGACGCTCTCTTGGATGGTCGCCGGGCGGGCACGATGTACCTCGTTTGCTACTTGCGACAAGGCGACAGGGTCTTTGAGACCTACTGGACGACAAGGCGCGGCGTCGAGGTGATGGGCAACAGCTACCCGCTGCTCGACTTGACGGTATACGGGCGGCAGGAATGGTGGGAGGATTCGCCGACCGGCTGGCCGCAACCGTGGAAGGACGACGAAGAAGAAAACCCGTTCCGTACCGATGGACGTCCCATCGTCCAGTGGCCTCGGGTAAAGGAGGGGCACTCGGACAACCTGTGAACCAAGACGACATGGACCGAAACGGCGCTCTGATCGATCGCCGACGCTAATACGCCCCTTGCTTGCGCAAGGGCCGCGCCACTTCGGCCCGCCGCTGATCGCAGCGTTGAACCTGTAGAAAAAGTCTTTCCTATAAATCACCATATCCAAAACACTTAAAAGGCCCACCCGGTTCCTCAAAGTGGGCCCGTTCTTATAAGTTGTTCCAGAATGTGAGTTTTTTGCGCGGAAATAGGGTAGTCTTGACCGGCCTGAGAATCGGGATATAGTGAAATGCAAATACAGCGTTAATCCCGACAAAGCCAAACCTGCCGAGAGGCAGGGACAGAAAGCCACGGATCTCCGAGTTTCGAAGATGGCCGAGCTGCCGAAGGATGTCACATCCTTTAGAGGTGGCCGGCCTTTATTTTTGGTTTTCCCACGCAATAATTTCCGCTAAAAGGGGCTCCGTTCCGGCCAGATGAGCCAAGAGACCTTTATGGTGGGGAACAGAAGAGGAGAATATTCCATGCCTTCGATCACAACCAAAGACGGCACGCAGATCTATTACAAGGACTGGGGGACGGGGCAGCCCGTTGTCTTCAGCCACGGCTGGCCGCTGAGCGCGGACGCCTGGGAAGACCAGATGTTTTTCCTCTGTAACCAAGGATTCCGCTGCATCGCCCATGACCGCCGCGGCCATGGCCGCTCTGGTCAGCCGTGGGACGGTAACGATATGGACACCTACGCCGACGACCTTGCGGCCCTCGTTGAAACACTCGACCTGAAGAACGCGATCCATGTCGGCCACTCCACCGGCGGCGGAGAAGTCGCCCGCTACATCGGCCGCCACGGAACCAAGCGTGTCGCGAAGGCCGTGCTTATCGGCGCGGTGCCGCCGCTGATGGTGAAGACCGCTGCCAACTCCGGCGGACTGCCGATGGAGGTCTTCGACCAGATCCGCGCCAATGTCCTCGCCGACCGCTCCCAGTTCTTCAAGGACCTGACCCTGCCGTTCTACGGCTACAACAGGTCTGGGGCCAAGATATCGGAAGGTGTGCGCGAGTCCTTCTGGCTCCAGGGCATGATGGCCGGCTTCCCTGCGGCGTATTTTTGCATCAAGGCGTTTTCGGAGACGGATCAGACCGAGGATCTCAAGAAGTTCGACGTGCCGACCCTGATCCTTCACGGCGAAGACGACCAGATCGTACCGATCGGCGCCTCGGCGATGTTGTCGTCCAAGTTGGTCAAGGGTTCTACGCTGAAGGTTTATCCGGGCCTGCCGCACGGCATGTGCTCGACCCATAAAGACCAGATCAATGCGGACCTGCTCTCGTTTTTCAAGGGGTAGATACGGAGTTGCCCAAGTTGCGCCGCTCATCGCATCGAAGGCAGAAAAGGAGGAACTACATGGACGATCTAGCGAAGCTTGCGATAGAGGCCCATGGAGGTCTTGACCGCTGGCGCCAGCTGAAGTCCGTTTCCGCGCGTCTCTTGGTGGGCGGTGCCTTGTGGGGGCTGAAGGGCAAGGATGTCATTCTGAATGATGTTCACGTGACAGTCGATTTACACAAGGAATGGACATCCCATTGGCCATTCATAAAACCGGATCAACACACGTCCTTTCAACCCGACCGAGTCGCCATTGAAACGAGTGACGGCGAGGTCGTGGAGGAACGTTTCAATCCACGCGAGTCTTTCAAGGGACACGCTCTCGAGACGCCGTGGGATGACTTGCAGCTGGCGTACTTCGCCGGATACGCCATGTGGACGTATCTGAACACGCCGTTTCTCTTTGCCCTGCCTGGTGTTAAGACGGAAGAAATCCGCCCCTGGCAGGAAAAAGGTGAAGTCTGGCGGCGCGTAAAGGCAACTTTCCCGCCGAGCATTGCTACTCACAGCACCGTGCAGATTTTCTATTTCGACCAGACGGGCCTCCTCAAACGCCATGATTACGAGGTTGATATTATGGGAGGAACCCCCGGTGCGCATTATGTGTCGGAACTCAAAGAGATCTCCGGAATTATGGTGCCGACCAAACGAAGGGTGTTTGGACGTCAGCCAGATGGGAAAGCAGTATCGACTCCGTTGGTGGTTTCGATTGACCTCAGCGAGGTGGAATTCAGCTGAAACTCAATCCAACCCGGCGAAAGGGCGGGGGCACATTGAAAGGAGAAACATTATGTCAAAGATGCGTGCCATGCAAGTCACTCATGCCGGCGGCCCCTTTGAACTCGTTGAACGGGAGATCCCAGAGCCTGGCGCTGGGCAGGTGCGGATAATGGTCGACGCTTGTGGCATCTGCCACAGCGATGCCATGACCAAGGATGGAACGTGGCCGGGCATCCAGTACCCGCGGGTTCCGGGCCCTGAAATCGCCGGAATCGTTGACGCGCGTGCTAACCGGCGTACGGGCCATGATCCAGGTCTTTCCGCTGGAGCGCGCAGCGGAAGCCTACGACCTGATGATGAGCGGCAGCGCCGAAGCTATCAAGGGGGTCTTTGGGGTCGAAGGGGGAGGGCCGGATGACCCCAAAAGTTCATAAGGAACGCCTTGACGGACCAGGAAACCGGGATAGAGTGAATCGTAAGGAAGTGTCGATCCAGACAAAGCCAAACCTGCCGTGAGGCGGGGACGGAAAGTGACGGGTCTCCAAGACATGAAGACGGCCGGGCTGCCGAAGGATTGAACATCCTGAGTGGTGGTTCGGCCTTTTATCTTCCAGGGAGAGGAGTCATTATCATGAACTATACGGAACTTCTCAATCCGCAGAATTCCGCCGTCATCTTCATCGACTTTCAGCCGCAGATGGTTTTCGGTGTTGCCAACATCGATCGGCAGACCCTTTTCAACAACGTTCTGCTACTGGCCAAGGCGGCCAAAATCTTCCAGGTACCGACCATTCTGACCACGGTGGAGACGAAAGGCTTCTCCGGCAACATGTGGCCCCAACTGCTCGACATCTTCCCCGGTCAAGAACCGATCGAACGGACTTCCATGAACTCCTGGGAAGATTCGAAGTTCGTTGCAGCCGTGAAGGCCACCGGGAAGAAGAAGCTGGTCATGGCCGCCCTCTGGACCGAGGTTTGCCTGGCGTTCCCGGCCCTGGAGGCGATCAAGGCGGGCTATGACGTTTACGCCGTCGAAGATGCCTCGGGGGGCACCAGCGTCACTGCCCACAACGCCGCCATGCGCCGCGTCGAGCAGGCGGGTGCGGTGCCGATGACAGCTTTGCAGGTTCTCCTCGAGTACCAGCGTGACTGGGCCCACAAGCAAACCTACGACGCCGTCATCGAGGCGGTGAGGGAACATTGCGGAGCCTACGGCCAGGGGGTGGAGTACGCCTACACCATGGTTCATGGCGCTGCACCCAGTCGAAGGGAGGCGGGAGGTTGACACCATGGCTGATCCCGAACGGGAACGCGGCCCGTTGACGGTCGTCGTCACCTGGCGGATCCGGCAGGGGCGCGAAAAGGATTTCGAGGCGTGGCGGCGCGAGATTTCGGCCGCCGCCCTGGAATTCCCCGGCCACATGGGCATCAACGTGATTCGCCCGGCTGCCACGCCGGACGAGTATGTGGTCATCTTTCGCTTCGATACCTACGAGCACCTGCGCGCCTGGCAGGAGTCGGACATCCGTCGGGAGTTGTTGAAAAAGGCGGAGGCTTTCAGGGAGAGGGAGCCCACCTACCGGCTGGAGACCGGCCTGGAATTCTGGTTTGCTCCGCCGGGCGTGCCGGCCTCCCCGCCTCGCTGGAAGATGGCACTGGTGACGGTGGTTGGCGTCTGGCCGGCGAGCATGTTGGTTCCCTGGCTGCTGCATCCGTTTACCGGCAACCTGGCTCTACCTTTGCGAGCCCTGCTGATCGCTGCGGGTATCGTTATTCTTCTCACCTGGGCGATCATGCCTTTTTTAGTGAGAATTCTCCGCCCCTGGCTGCATCGGCACGGATAAGGGAGAAAGGAAATGAACTCACTCGAGCTGATTATATATAACGGAAAGATTACCACCCTCAACGAGGCCCAGCCTGAGGCCTCGGCCCTGGCCATCGTCAATGGCCGCATAACGGCGGTCGGCGGGGAGGAACTGCTCGCCACGGCGGATGGCCGAACCGTCCGGATTGATCTCGGGGGAAGGCGGGTCATCCCCGGGCTCAACGATTCCCATACCCATGTCATTCGCGGCGGGCTTTTCTACAACCTGGAACTGCGCTGGGACGGCGTCCCCTCGCTGGCCGATGCCCTTGTCATGCTCAAGGAGCAGGCTCGACGGACTCCGCCTCCGCACTGGGTGCGGGTGATTGGCGGCTGGAGCGAGTTCCAGTTCGCCGAGGGGCGCATGCCTACCCTGCAGGAGATCAACGCGGCCGCCCCCGACACCCCGGTCTTTGTCCTGCACCTCTATGCCCGGGCCCTGCTCAATGGCGCGGCTCTTCGCGCCCTGGGTTATGACAGGAATACCCCCAATCCCCCCGGCGGGCTGATCGAAAGGGACAAAAGCGGTAATCCCACCGGCCTGCTGATCGCCGAACCGAACGCCCTGATCCTTTATGCCTCCATCGCCAGGGGCCCCAGGCTCGCCTTCGAAGAGCAGCTCAATTCCAGCCGGCAGTTCATGCGCGAACTCAACCGGCTGGGGATCACCAGCGTCATCGACGCCGGCGGCGGCGGACAGAACTACCCCGAGGATTACCGGGTCATCGAGGAACTGGCAAAAAACGACTGGCTGTCCCTGCGCATCGCCTACAACCTGTTTGCCCAGAAGCCCGGCGAGGAACTGGCCGACTATCGGCGCTGGGTGGATCTGACCGACTACGGAGCGGGCAGCGAGGTGCTACGCATGAACGGCGGCGGCGAGAACCTTGTCTGGTCCGCCGCAGATTTCGAAAACTTTCTCCAGCCGCGCCCCAATCTGGCCTCAAAAATGGAAGCAGAGCTCCACGAGGTGGTCAGGCTCCTGGCCGAAAAACGCTGGCCGTTTCGCATCCATGCCACCTACGACGAGTCGATCTCCCGCTTTCTCGACATCTTTGAGGATGTCAACCGGGAGATCCCTTTCAACGGCATGCACTGGTTCATCGATCACGCAGAGACGATCAGCGAACGCAATATCGAGCGGGTCAAGGCCTTGGACGGCGGCATCGCCATCCAGCACCGCATGGCCTACCAGGGAGAATATTTCATTCGCCGCTACGGCCTCCAGGCGGTGGAGTCGACACCGCCCCTCCGGAGCATGCTGGCGATGGGGTTGCCGGTGGGCGGCGGCACCGACGCAACCCGGGTGGCGAGCTACAATCCGTGGGTATCTCTGTACTGGTTGGTTTCGGGGAAAACGGTTGGCGGCACTCCCATGTATCCCGAGTCCAATCGCCTCTCCAGGGAAGAGGCCCTTCGTCTCTGGACCGCGGGCAGTGCCTGGTTCTCGGCGGAAGAGCAGAAAAAGGGGCGGATCGCCCAGGGACAGTTCGCCGATTTGGCCGTTCTGTCAGAGGATTACTTCGCTATTCCCGAAGAGCGGATCAAGTATCTCGAATCTGTCCTGACCCTGCTTGGCGGCAAAATCGTCTACGCTACCGAGGAGTTCACTTCTCTGGCGCCGCCGCCGCTCCCCTTCAGCCCCGACTGGTCGCCGGCCGGGCGCTACGGAGGATACCACCGCGGTTCGCCGGTTTACTCGGCCACTCGGCATAATTGTTCCTGGCACGCCGAGCGGCGGATCCGGATGCCGAAAAGGGCCCGATTTCGGGGGATCGGCTGCGACTGCTTTTCTTTCTGAACCCTGCGACGTTCGCCGTGGGCCTGCGCGGGGAACATATCTGGAAGCTGGAGGTGTATGGAAAAAGGAAGCGTAAAAAGACGTGCCGATCATCCGATCAAGATCTTTGTTGATCGCTGGTCGCCCCGCGCAATGTCCGGCGAAGCTATCGCCGAACATGACCTGATGGTGCTCTTCGAGGCCGCGCGCTGGGTCTCCTCGAAGTGTTTCTTCTCCCCGCCGAAGTCTTCCAGGATGTTGAGGATGGCACTCTGCGTCTCTTCCAGGCGGGTCTTCTCCTCGGTGAAGTCTTCGAGGAGGTTGAGCATCGCCCTGGTGTAGTCATTGATGGTCGTCGTTTCGGGCGACGGCTTCGCCTGGGAAGCGGCAGTCAACGTCCCACACTCCCGCCGGCGAGCCGCTCATTTTCCCTTTTCAGCTCTTCGATCTCCTTCTTCAGCTCGACCATCTTTAACTCGCGGCCGACGGTCAGCTTCTGGAACCGCTCCAGTTCCGCCAGCCTTTCCAGCTCGCGGGCCCGCTGCTCCTCGCGGGCGAGCTGCTCGGCGACTTTCGACTCGGCTTCCTTCTGCGCCGTGACGTCGCGCGCCGCGGCGAAAACGCCCAGCACGTTCCCCTGCGCGTCGCGGTAGACGGAGGCGTTGTAGAGAACGTTGGTCAGCCACCCGTCCCGGTGCCGGATCGTCAGGGGATAGTCGGTGACAAACCCCTGGGGGAAATTAGGGGGAAATTAGGGACACTCCCCATATTTCCAACAATTCACTACGTTTCAGACACCAAAGCCCGCCTGGCCCCCTCAGACGGACTTTTCTCGAAGACCAGGGTTAACAGGCCCCCTGTGTCAGCATAGTTGTCGGACTTCCGAAATATTATCCCTTTGAGACAGCCAAGATGCGGACCCTTTTCGGCCATCTTCTTGCATAAAATGTTGTAAAGGATTGACAAAGCAGCATGCAGGTGTCCATCCGGAAACTATGGATGGAAACAGGGCAGTTTTCCAATGGGAAACGAGCAATTTTTCCCAAGATCAAGGAAGTCAAGCGCTTGCACGGAGGCGTAAATGTCTACGCCGCATCATGCAGCAGAACAGTGCAATGGACAGCCTCCGGCTGCCCGAAGAGCGAGGGCCAGGGATGGTCCGAGTCACCCGGCAAGCGTGCGGATTAACGCAGATATTGTGGGTCTATTTGTGAGCTCAAAAACGCTTAAAAGCCTAACCTGGCCCCAGGACTGATGTAAACTGCCCGGAAAGGAGTAAAACAATGGAGATTGAATTAGCTGAAGTGATCGTTGAGGCTTGCGTACAGAATGGTGTCAAGGCCGAGTTACAAAAAAATTATTCAGCTTCCTGGATGCGTGGAAGAAAGACTACCGGTGTTGTGATCGTAGCGGGAGATTTGACGCAAGTTGTAGCGGCAATAATTGCTAGCGCTCACTTGTTTGTCGATGGTGAATTGCCGAAGTTTGCTATAGAAAATAGCCTTCACCTAAGTCCTTTTCGACTTAGTTTGATCCTTTACTAAATCTTTAAATTTCCGCTTTCCCGGAATTTCCATAAAACCATTTCCAGAATGGCTCCTAGGAGTCTGTCGGACTATCCCGGGCCGAAGCGAAAATTTGGGTGTTTGAGAACAGATTTT
>DIWZ01000042.1:0-12319 GCA_002435955.1 Pelobacter sp. UBA6093 | reverse complement strand
GATAGTCCGACAGCCTCCTAGTTGCCGAGATAATTTAGGTGCTCCGACAGCATCAGGCGTCTTCCTTCCTGCAAGCGCAACTGCTTCTGGAACTGTAACGGACTTAAAGCGGTCATCGATCGGAAGTGGTGGTGGAACGTGGAATTGCTCATGCTGGCCTGCGCTGCGAGGTCATCGATGCGCAACGGTTGGGTGAAATTGCCCTTTAACCATTCGATGACCCGCGCTATCTGATGACTCTGGCTCCCCGCAGACGCAATCTGGCGTAAACGTTCACCTTGATCGCCCACAAGTAAACGGTAGATGATTTCCCGCTGGATGACCGGCGCCAGGATTGGAATGTCCTGTTGTTCAGCAAGCAGATCAATCAAGCGTTGAAAGGCGGTGAGCAGCGACAGCGTCACCTTTCCGGTCGCCATGCCGCGGTTCGACTGCTGCGTACGGGGCGGGGGAAGATGACTGTCCGCCATCAACTGCGACATCTCGCGCTGATCAAGTTTCAGTTTGAGCCCCAGATACGGCATCTCCCGGCTCGCCTCAATAATCTGCACAACCGTGGGCAGGTGCACGGAAGTGATCAGATAGTGTCGCGTGTCATAGACAAACGTGTCGTCTCCGAGCAGCACCCGCTTGGCCCCTTNNGCTCGGTTCGTACATGCCGCTGATCGGCCCGGTCGGTTCGTCCCGCCGAAAAAGCGACAGGCCGGGAATGGCTGTTGTAAACAACTCGCCATTTTCGGTCCATCGGGCAATGCTCTTCCCTAAATTTTCAAGCGCAACTTCCATGGTGTGATTCTCGATATCCTGCATAACTACCTATTTTTCCGTCGATAGTATTTACGGAAATCCAACCCAATCCTGCTGTGTGTTGCAGCTAATATACAAGGTATCGGACTATCAGGCAATCATTGAGCAGGATTGATCTACCTGTTTCGGTTGTGCCTTAGTATTATCAATAACAGATCCTAACCTATTCACATAAAGGGGAATAAACATGAACAATTTCATTTACAGCATTCCCACCACTGCCTACTTCGGCAAGGGACAAATCAAGGTTCTCGGCGAAACCATCAAGGCCCATGGCGGCTCCAGGGTGCTGCTGGCCTATGGCGGCGGCAGCATCAAGAAAAACGGCATCTACGATGCGATCATCGAGCAGTTCGAAAAGGCCGGTCTCGCTCACGTGGAGTTGAGCGGAATCCAGCCGAACCCGCGGATCGAAAGCGCGGAGGAAGGCATCGAACTCTATTGCAAAAACAACTGCGATTTCATTCTGGCCGTGGCGGGCGGATCGACCCTGGATGCCTGCAAGGCCATTGCCGCCGGGGTGAAATATGACGGTCCGGTCGGCGATCTCTTTGTCGGGGAGTCGGGACTGTCCGATATCCGTGCGGCGGCGCCGTTGGCAACCATCCTGACCATGGCGGGGACCGGTTCCGAGATGGATATGGGAGCTGTCATCACCGTCGGTGAGGATCACAAGAAAAAAGTTCTTATGCACCCGCTCGTCAATCCCCGGTTCTCCATCCTGGACCCCGAGTACACCTACACCGTGCTGGAATATCATTCCATGGCGGGCGTCGCGGACATCCTCTGCCATCTCATGGAACAATATTTCACCCCCGATGTCGGCGCGAAGGTTCAGGACCGCATGAACGAGGGCGTGATGAAGGTTGTGCTGGAAGATGCCCCGAAAATCCTGGCAAATCCGAAAGACTATGACGCCCGCGCCAACATCATGTGGGCAAGTTCCATGGCTTTGGCCGGGTTTCAGTTTTTGATCGGCAAGCCGACGTCCCCATTCCCGCTGCATGGCATGGGGCACGAACTCTCCAGCAGGTACGACATGACCCAGGGCGTAACCCTGGCACTGCTGACTCCCGCCTGGATGCGTCATACCATGAGCGCGGCGCCGGAACACCTGCCGCTCTTTGCGCGATTCGCTCGCAATGTCCTCGACATACACGAGGAGGACGATGCCAAGGCCGCGGAAGAAGCCGTCAGGCAGTTGCAGGAATTCTACTCAGCCATCAAGATGCCCGCAAACCTCCGTGAGGCGGGCGTCAAGGAAGAAGATCTGGAAATTATTGCCGGGAAAGCCGTGGAAAACGGGAATCTGGGCATCCTGTCTCCCATTGGCAAGGTTGAGGTACTTCAGATCCTGCGTACGGCATTTATCGGTTGAGAGGAGACAACAATGCAAAGACGAAAATTGGGAAATAGCGGCTTGGATGTTTCAGCCCTCGGATTCGGCTGCATGAACATGAGCTTCGGCTACGGACCGGTTGCCGACAACCAGCAGGCGATCTCGGTAATCCGAGCTGCCGTCGAACGCGGCGTCACTTTCTTCGATACCGCCGAAACCTACGGTCCCTTTACCAGCGAGGAGTTGGTATTTTGTCTCAGACCGTAAAACCGTATCCGGAATTCAAATTACGCCATATGACCAATATGTTGGTCATTATATCAGTTTATGCATATTATTTTGGTCAATTGTCAATTATTACTTGAAAATCAGCCAAATGACCAATATAGTGGCTCTTAGTTATCTTAATGGCTATTATTTCGGTCGCTTCGAGTCTGGATTGGCTACGATGAAACAAAGAGCATATTCAAAATACGCAAAAGAAGCCGTTTTTTTACTCGGTCAACACATTAAGCTCGGGCGCAAAAAGCGCAAATGGTCTGAGCAAAACCTTGCAGCCAGGGCTGGCATTTCCAGAGCGACACTCCAGAAGATAGAGGCCGGTGAAATGTCTCCGTCCATCGGGCTTGTATTTGAAGTCGCCGCCTTGGTTGGCGTTCCCCTGTTTGAGCAGGACAGCAGGGCACTTGCAACCAGTATTGAACTGACGCAAAGTAAAATCGCTCTCCTCCCCAAACGGATAATAAACAAGACAAAAGCGGTGGATGATGACTTCTAAACCGCAAAATAAAGAAGCCTTTGTCTGGATATGGCTTCCCGGAGAAACGCAACCTGTGGTCGCCGGTAAGCTTGAAGCGGATAACGGCACAATCCATTTCAACTATGGCAAAAGCTATCTTGATCGGACAGGCGACAAGAATCCAGCCATTCCGATTTATGAGCCGGAATTACCTCTGAGGGCCGGGGTTTTACCCTTGCTCAACGACCTGGAGATACCAAATTGCATTCGGGATGCCGCGCCCGATGCCTGGGGGCGACGCGTTATCATCAACAAACAATTCGGGCTGAAAGGTCGAGATGCGGATACCGGCAGTTTAGATGAGCTCACCTATCTATTGGAATCGGGGTCCGATCGGATTGGCGCGCTTGATTTTCAGCGATCACCAACAGAATTCGTTCCGAGAGCTCCAAATAATGCCAGCTTGGAAGAGTTACTGGAATCGGCCGAACGGGTTGAGCACGGCGTTCCATTAACAGTCGAGCTTGATCAGGCGCTCTTCCATGGCAGCTCCATTGGCGGTGCCCGACCCAAGGCCTTGATGGAAGATCGGGGCACCAAGTATATTGCTAAATTTTCGTCCAGCAGTGATCTCTACAGCGTCGTCAAAGCCGAATACGTTGCCATGAGATTGGCTTCAATTGCTGGGCTTATGGCCGCTCCCGTCAAGCTGGTAAAAGCGGCCGGAAAAGATGTTTTGTTGATTGAGCGATTCGACCGCATTGCGCTCGATTCCGGATGGACGCGAAAGTCCATGGTTTCTGCCCTGACACTGTTTGGCCTAAGTGAGATGACGGCTCGATATGCCAGCTACGAAGACCTTGCGGAAATCATTCGCCATCGCTTTACGCAACCAGGAGAAACCCTCAAGGAGCTTTATGGCCGGCTGGTTTTTAATGTACTGTGCGGCAATACCGATGATCACGCCCGCAATCACGCCGCTTTTTGGAATGGGCAAGAGCTGACCTTGACGCCGGCCTATGATATTTGCCCTCAAGGTCGTACCGGCAATGAAGCGACCCAGGCCATGCTCATAACCGGCGATAACCGGTTCAGTCAGCTCAAAACCTGCCTTGCTGCCGCGCATCACTTCTTGCTTTCCCGTCAGGCAGCTGTCGATGGGATTGACCGGATCGAGACAGCCATTCGCGACAATTGGGAGAGGGTCTGCGGAGAAGCGGAGCTTAGCCCGGTTGATAAAAACTATCTGTGGGGACGTCAATTTCTCAACCCATTTTCCATTGAGCGATGACCCGGGAGAATGAGAAAAAGGGGATGTCCCTATTTCCCCACCGAATTAAATACGCAACCATTGGGGGGTCCGTCATGAAACAAGCAACCATTACCGTCCGCAGAATGAATCGTGCCGATGTTGACCTTGCCATAGACTGGGCAGCATTGGAGGGGTGGAATCCGGGGCTGAATGACGCGGAAAGTTTTTATTGTGCCGACCCGAACGGTTTCTTCATGGCCGAGGTGAATGGCGAACCGGCCGGGTGCATCTCGGCAGTTGCCTACGATGATACCTTCGGATTTATGGGCTTCTACATCGTACGCCCCGATCTGCGACACGAAGGCATCGGCATGGCGCTCTGGCATGCGGCGATGAAGTATATGGGAGAGCGGGTCATCGGGGGCGACGGGGTGGTGGCCATGCTGGACAAATACGCCCTGTGCGGTTTCCGGATCGCCCACCACAATGCCCGCTACGAAGGGATCGGCAGGGCCTCGTCATCGCGTCTGGTCGATCTGGCAGATGTGCCTTTCGCGGAACTGGTTTCCTACGATCGTCGCTTTTTTCCTGCGCCGCGCACCGCGTTCCTGAAAAGCTGGATCAGCCAGTTCGGCAGCCATTGCCAGGCGGTCATGGCCGGCGGCCGTCTGCTTGGTTACGGAGTGATCCGCCCCTGTCGTCGGGGGTTCAAGATCGCACCCCTGTTTGCCGATACTCCGGACATCGCCGAAGAACTGTTCGTTTCGCTCGCCTCCATCGCGAGGGACGAGCCGGTGTTCTTCGATATTCCGGTCTGCAACCAGGCCGCACGGCAACTGGTTGATCGTCACGCCATGACGATGGTGTTCGAAACCGCCCGAATCTACCGAGGGACCCCGCCCGGATTGCCGCTTGACCAAATCTACGGCATCACCAGTTTCGAATTGGGCTGAGTCTCAGACACCCCCTACCCTCATATCGCTAATGCTCACCTGTCTTTTCAACGTCGACTCCTGCTAAAATAAACTATCGAACGTCCCTAATCCTCCCTTCTGGTTTTCTGCGGCCTTGCAAGGTGGGCAGAAGATGAAGAGGAGGACGGACTTTGCGGGTCAAAGATCTCCGTCAGAAAGCGCAACGCTTGATCGACAGCCTTGAGTGACTGTAACGATAAGGAGCCGATGCTATGCCGGAACAAGGCTTTCACCGTTTTGCAGGGGCCAGCCATTACGTCCTCGATGATGAACTGGCCAAGATCGTTAATGTCTCCATGGCTCTGGAGATGCCGTTGCTTCTCAAAGGGGAGCCGGGCACCGGCAAAACCATGCTGGCGCACGCCATCGCCGAGAGCCTTGAGATGCCGCTTGTCGTCCTGAATGTGAAGTCGAGCATGCGGCTGGTTGAGGCGCTTTATCAGTACGACACCCTCACGCGTCTTAACGACAGCCGTTTCGGCGATTCGAGCCGCGATGTAAGCGATATCTCTCAATACATCCGCATGGGCAAGATCGGGCAGGCTTTTACGGCCGAGCAGCGAACCGTATTGCTCATTGATGAGATCGATAAAGCCGATACCGATTTCCAGGACGACATGCTGGACGTGCTTGACCAGATGCAGTTCGATATTCTGGAGATTGACCGTACGGTATCGGCCCGCTTCCGGCCGGTGGTGATCATTACCTCCAACGCCAAAAGGGATCTCTCCGATCCGTTTTTGGGGCGCTGCAATTTTCACCATATCGCCTTTCCGAAACCGGAGGTTATGCGCCACATTATCACCGTTCACTTTCCCGATCTGTCCAACGATCTCGCCGATGCCGCCATCAAGTCATTCTACCGCTTGCGGCAAATCGCAGGGATCGAAAAGAAGCCGGCTACCCGCGAACTTATCAACTGGATCCGCGCGCTAAAAGCAGATCCGGAGTTTCGGACCGAGACGTTGAAGGACGGAGCGCTTCCGTACCTGGGTGTCCTGTTCAAAAAGAGCAGCGACCTGAAAAAAGCATCTTCCGAGAAAGTTTTAAGGGACGGTTAGCCCGGGCCGGTCAGGAGGTGGATCGATGTTCGTGAACTTCTTTTACACCCTGCGCAAGCGGGGAGTGCCGGTAACGCCCACCGCCTTTTTGCGGTTGCAGAAAGCCCTGAGTCTCGGGCTGGTCGTTTCGCTGCACGATTTCTACATCGTGGCGAGGGCAATCCTGGTGAAGAGCGAGAGGGACTTCGATACCTACGATCAGGTGTTTGCCGAGGTGTTTGCCGGGGTCGAAACGGTGCCTGCGGAGGGGCTTTTCCTGGATGAAATGGCCCGTCAGCTCCTTGAAGATTGGCTGAATATCCCTGAGGACCTCGCCAAAGCCCTTGGTCTGACCGAGAAGGAGCTGCGCCGTCTCAGCGCCGAAGAGCTGGAGCAATATCTTCTGGACCGGCTGCAGGACCAGAAAGCGGTTCATTACGGCGGAAGCCGGTGGATCGGCACAGGCGGGGTGTCCCCCGTCGGCCATTCGGGCAATCGCCCGGGGGGGATGCGCATCGGTGGCATGTCCCGCGCCCTTTCGGCCAGCAAAGTGGCTCTGGAGAGACGCTACCGGGACTATTCCCGCGACGCCCCCTTGACGCGCAGCCAGATGGGGGAAGCCCTGAAGCGACTTCGCCATCTCAAGCCGGTCGGCCCGATGGATTCGCTGAACGTGGAAAAAACGATTTGCCAGACCATGCGCAATGCCGGAGAGATCGAAATTGTCTTTGACCGGCGACTGGCGGATCGTCTCAAGGTCCTGCTGCTCATCGACAACGGTGGCTGGTCCATGGACCCCTACGTGGAGACCGTCCAGGCTCTGTTCCATCATGCCCGGTCCCAATTCAAGGATCTTTCCATCCGCTATTTCCACAACACGGTCACCGACCGGGTGTGGGCCGACCCCCAACGCCGCAGCAGCCCAGAAACCATAGAGGAACTCCTCCGCCGCGACCCTGAAACTCGTCTGATCTTCGTTGGCGACGCCAGCATGGCCCCCGAAGAATTGCTGGCCGTAAACGGTGCCATCGAACTGGCATATCGCCAGAAGAAGCCGAGCATCGAACGGCTGAAGGCGCTGAATGCCGCCTTCCATCATGCCGCATGGTTCAATCCCCTCTCCGCTTCGTTGTGGAACTATGGCCAAACCATCAGCATTATTCGCGATATTGTTCCCATGTTCGAGTTGAATCTGGACGGTCTGGAAAAAGGTGTTCGCTACCTCAGTGGCCGCTGAGGTTTTGAACCCCGGAATCGAAGTTAACCGCCGCGTGCGCAGCATGTTTGCCAGGGTTCTGTCGGACTATTCATGAACGAAAAAAGCCCTCTCGGAATTTTACTTGTTTTAAGACCCTGAACTAATTAGAATTCAAAACGTTGCTGGCTAAAACTGTTTAATCCCAATGGGTATAAGCAGAAATTTTACGGCATGACGCATATCGCAACGGCTCCGCCAGATTTGGAGTGCTACTGAAATCCTATGAACATCGAAAGCAACTCAGCCAGGCAAGCCTATCCCGAACAACAGCGTACGCGCTTGATCGAGAACATTTATTCGACAGTCGCCGATCCGGGAGCGTGGCACAGTTTTTTGCGCGACCTGATCGCCTGCACCAACTCGCGTTCGGCCCGCATGCTGGTGATGAATTCTCAGGCCAATCGCGTCATCTCAAGCATCAAGTATAATATCGACGACAACTATCATCGCCAGTACACCGAGCATTATGTCAACGCCTGTCCCTGGCGTCCGGAGTTGGTTCAAAAACGTCCGGGCCGGCTTTATTCGACTTATCTCCATTTCAGTTGCCGTCAGACAGACTTTTTCCGCAGTGAATTCTATAACGACTGGGCCGGACCCCAGGATATTCACCACGGCGTTTGCGGCACCATCTATCAAGATTCCGGCCGGACGGTTCAGCTACTGGTGCAGCGCACCCGGGGGCAGGGGCACTACACGGAGCAGGAAACGGCTTTTTTCAACGATTTCGTTCCGCACCTGCAGCACTCCTTTCTGCTGGCCGGCCAAATCGCGGGTCGCAGCGCCCGTGCCGAGGCGATCGCGATTGCGGCCGGAGACGAAACCCTGCCCTTTTTATTGCTGGATTTCTCGCTGCGTCCCATCTACTGCAATCCCGGGGAAGAAACGTTGATCAACACGGCAACCACTCTGACCCTCACAAACGGACAATTGCAGATCGCCGACGACTCGCGCAACCAGCGCCTGCAACGATTGTTGCGGGAGTGTCTTGCCGCCGCCGATTCCCGAGCCTTTCATTCGGCCGGCGGCATTCTGGAAGTACCCCGGCCCAACCGCACCAGTCTGCAACTGCTGGTGCGGCCGATCCATCCGGACATCCCGGTCCTGACTGCGACGCCAGCAGGCTATGTCGCCGTTTACGTGTACGATCCCGAGGCCGGGGTTGCTGTCGATCGTGAACGATTGAGCCGACTATATGCGTTGTCCGAGGCGGAAATCCGCGTGGCCGTGGCCATGCTGGCCACTCCTGATCCTGCTGAAGTGGCCAAGCGCTGCTTCATCAGCCTGCACACGGTGCGTTCCCATCTCAAGGCGATTTTCGCCAAAACCGACACCCAGGGCCAGGCCGACCTGATGAAGCGGTTGCTTGTCGGCCCCGCCCGGCGGCGATAGGATTTTTTAAAAATGAGCATGTCGACAGACTCTTCCAATCCCTGTACCCTGCTTGCCCATGACGGAATCCCCCTGGCCGGCGATTGCCGTGGACGGGGCGAGCCGCTGTTGCTGTTTGTACACGGCTGGACCTGCCGTCGGTCCTATTGGCTGCCGCAGTTGGAATATTTCAGCGCCGCGCATACGGTGGTGGCGCCGGACCTGCCGGGTCATGGGGATTCCGGCATGGGCAGCCGCAGCCGCTGGGGCGTGGAGTCCTTCGCCTTCGATGTGGCGGCCTGCGTCGGACGCCTGCAGGCGGAAAAGGTGATCCTGATCGGCCATTCCATGGGCGGTGCCGTGGCGATGGAGGCCGCTCGCCGCCTGGGCGCAGCGGTGGCCGGCGTGGTGCTGGTGGACACCTTCGTCATCGACTACGGCGGGTTGCCGCCGGAAACTGTTCAGGCCATTGCCGCCTCCTTCGAGGCGGACTTCCCGACCGCCATGGCCGCGCTGGTTGGGCAAACCGCCACCGCGGCAACACCGCCTGCGCTCAAGGATCAGTTGATCCGCGAGATGTCCGCCGCCGATCCGGCCTGGGCGCTGCCGGCCTGGCGCGATCTGCTCAGTTGGAGCCCAGCAGCCGCCTTCGCCGAACTGCGGGTGCCGATCCACGCCATCAACGGCGCCTTGATTCCGGACTCCGCCCGTGAACGCTGCGCACCCTTCGTTACCGAGACGATTATCCCCGGCGCCGGTCATTTTCTGCAAATGGAAAATCCGTCAAACTTCAACCTCGTTCTGGAAAACGTGCTGGCCCGACTTCGCTGAGCCATTCCCTGCCGCCCCTCCTGCCATTTTTGCCGCAATTCTCCCCTCAAAATCACCCATATGGGTGATTACACCCGCAGAAACCCCTGCTAATCTGCCTTGAATTAAAATCCAGCCTTTTTGCATAAAAACGGAGATGCGGGCACGTATTGCCCATGGCGAAGGTGGGCGCTCAACCTCCCCTGAATAACTGTGGATTACCGAGAACAGGAGACTCGTATGCGACCACATGGTTCAGCCAATCGCAACCTCGATAGGGTGAGAGGCATGTCAATGGCTGCGGAGAAATTACCGGTGACCGGCAAAACACCCATGCTGCGACACAAGGCCAAATCGCCGCAAGTCGGCAGGTGCCTGGTGGCCAGCGCCTTGATATTTTTGTTTGGCGTCAACAATGTCATCGCCCAGGGCCTGACGGGAGTTTTGCCCAGCGGCGAATCGATATCCGCCGGCAGCGGCAGTATCAGTCAGTCCGCTGGCCATATGGTCATCGACCAAGCTACCGACAGAATGGCCATCGACTGGCAGCGTTTCTCCATCGGGCAGGGCAACAGCGTCACCTTCAACCAGCCGTCAACCAGCGCCATTGCCCTCAACCGCGTCCTGGGCAGCGAAGTTTCAACCATCCTGGGTGCCTTGAGCGCCAACGGCAGGGTTTTCCTGCTCAATCCCAACGGAGTCATTTTCGGCCCTACAGCTCAAGTCAACGTCGGCGGCCTGGTGGCTTCCACCCTGGCGCTCGATAACGATGATTTTCTAAACGGCCGTTTCACTTTCAGCGGCGACAGCCCGGGGAGCGTAATCAACCGGGGCGAGATCAACGTCGCCGACGGGGGCTTTGTCGCGCTTATCTCCGCCACCGTTGAAAACACCGGCAGCATCGTCGCCGAACGGGGCAGCGTGGTGATGGGGGCCGGCAGCCGGATAACCCTGGACCTGGGCGGTCCGGTCAGGCTGGAGGTCGAAGAGGCGACCCTCGATGCCCTCATCGAACAGGGCGGCGCCATCCGGGCGGACGGTGGTCTGGTTTATCTTACCGCCCGGGCGGCGGGAGAGCTGGCATCCACCGTCATCAACCATACCGGTATTACCGAAGCCAGGACGTTGGTCACCGGCGAAACCGGCAAAATCTACCTGATGGGCGATATGGACAACGGTCGCATCGAGGTCGGCGGCACGCTGGATGCTTCGGCGCCCAATGGCGGCGACGGCGGGCTCGTTGAAACATCCGCTGCCAGCTTACAAGTGGCGGAAGGCACCCAGGTGACGACCCTTGCGCCATCCGGCATGACGGGGTCCTGGCTTATCGATCCGCTGGATTACACCATCGCCGCAAGTGGCGGGGATATTACCGGCAGTCAGTTGTCCACCAATCTCGGCACAGCCAATATTACCATTGCAAGCCCAGCGGGCGCCGGTAACGGCGATATCTTCGTCAACGACACCGTCACATGGTCGGCCTCTACCGGCCTTACCCTGCAAGCCTATCGGGACATCGAGCTGAATGCCGATATCAGCGCGAGCAGCGGTTCGCTGAATATGAGCGCAGGTGGGGGTATCACACAGCCAAGTGGCACTCTGTCGGTTGCCGGCACGACGACCCTGGCCGCCGGAGCGGGCAGCGGCGACATCACCCTGAACAACCCGGGCAACAGCCTGCGCCACGTCAACGTCAGCTCCGGCCGCGACGTGAGTCTGGTCAGCACTTATGACGGCAGCGCCACCATCGGCCTGCCAGGAATAGCGGGTGGAGTACGAGATGTCACCATCGATTACGCCAACGCCAGCGCAATTGCCCAGGCCGGCTATAGTGTTTTGAGTGGAAATCTGGCTATTATCTCCGGTGGTACGATCGGTCGGACCAGCTACTCCTATCTGAACTTGACGGCCGCCGATGCCACCACCTCCCTTACCGCCGGCGGCGACATCACGCATAACGACGGCAGCAACACCCTCGGTGCGGTCACCATCACCCCGTTGAGCGATACCCTGAATGTCAACCTGCGCAACAACTCCGCCAATGCCGGCCTGAGTTTTGCCGGCTCGGCCGGCAATCCGACCGCCGGTATTTACAGCCTGACCCTGAATCAACCCAACGCCGATGTGGTGATCGACACCCCCATGGCAGGCTCCCTCAGCATTGCCACCGATCATGCCATCTCCCTGACCGGTCAGCTGGGCCTGGCCGGTACGGCCACCCTGGCCGCCGGAGCGGGCAGCGGCGACATCTCCCTGAACAACCCGGGCAACAGCCTGCGCCACGTCAACGTCAGCTCCGGCCGCGACGTGAGTCTGGTCAGCACTTATGACGGCAGCGCCACCATCGGCCTGCCAGGAATAGCGGGTGGAGTACGAGATGTCACCATCGATTACGCCAACGCCAGCGCAATTGCCCAGGCCGGCTATAGTGTTTTGAGTGGAAATCTGGCTATTATCTCCGGTGGTACGATCGGTCGGACCAGCTACTCCTATCTGAACATGACGGCCGCCGATGCCACCACCTCCCTTACCGCCGGCGGCGACATCACGCATAACGACGGCAGCAACGCCCTCGGCGCGGTCACCATCACCCCGTTGACGGAAACGCTCAATGTCACACTGCGTAACAACTCCGACAATGCCGAACTGCTCCTCACCTCGGCCGTCAACAACCTGACCCTGTACCAGGCCAACAACGACATCGCTCTGCAGGACAATAAAGTTACCGG
>DIWZ01000043.1:20793-69299 GCA_002435955.1 Pelobacter sp. UBA6093 | reverse complement strand
G
Source organism: Pelobacter sp. UBA6093 (assembly GCA_002435955.1). Classification (GTDB taxonomy): domain Bacteria; phylum Desulfobacterota; class Desulfuromonadia; order Desulfuromonadales; family Syntrophotaleaceae; genus Syntrophotalea. The sequence continues at coordinate 69,298 of DIWZ01000043.1, read as the reverse complement.
CCACCGGAACCGCCACCGGAACCGTCTCCCCCCGGTAGTGCATTTCCCAGTGGCTGATAACTTTTTGTAACTTTTTTACCCAGAGTTTCCACTGATATCAGCGCGACAGAGATGATCAAGGCCAGTATCACTGCATACTCCACCGCAGTCTGCCCACGTTCGCTGGTTTTCCACAACCCCATGGATAGCCCTCCACAAAATTAGAGCATAGCTATAACAGACGAAAAGCCATTTTCTAAACATAACAGATGAGGTTTGCAATGCTACCGGAAGGGGGGATAACTTATTAGAAAGGAGCGGGGGAACCTGTTGCGGCACATCAACCCATTGGTGCGATTTTTTCCGTCAAACGCAGCACCGCCTTGCCGAGCAATGCCCTTGCCTGGCAAAGACCCTCCGCAAGCTCCATATTCCCGGGCATGGCGGAGATGGCGAACTGAATGCCTGCATGGGATAATTCATCCTGGCCCAACCTGACCTGGCCAGCCAGAACCGCCACGGGGACCTGGCACCGCCGTGCCGTTTCCAGCACTCCGCTGACAACTTTCCCCTGCAGGGAAGTACTGTCGAGACACCCCTCGCCGGTAATCACCCAATCGGCCCACCGTACCTGTTCTGCGAAATGGACTTTTTCCATTACGGTAGAAACGCCTGAGCACAAACATCCACCCAGGAAAGCCACCGCCCCCGCACCGAATCCTCCGGCGGCGCCTCCCCCCACCAGGTCGTCCACTTTAATGCCGAGCTGGGTTTCGATGATGCGGGCCAGGTTTTCGAGGCCGGTCGCGAGGATAGCGACTTGCCGGGGCGTGGCGCCTTTCTGGGGGGCGAACACGTGCGCGGCTCCCTGGGGTCCGCACAGGGGATTGGTCACGTCGCAAAGTACCGCTATGGCAGGCAGTGATCGGGCAGGTCGCTCAACCCGGCGAATGTCTATCATACCACCCCCGCCAAGGGGAACCTCGCTGCCCCATGCATCAAGGAAGCGCCAGCCTAGTGCACGCGCCGCGCCGGTGCCGGCGTCTACCGTGGCGCTGCCTCCCAACGTCAACAGCACCTCACGCGCACCCCGTTCGATAGCAGCCGACAGCAACTGGCCTGTTCCGAAAGTGGTGGTCTGCAAAGGATTGCGATGGTCGCCAGGCAACAGGACCAGACCGCTGGCACGCGCCATTTCCACGATGGCTGTGCCGCTCTCGGGCAGCCAGGCGTAGGACGCGTTCAAGGTCATGCTCTGCAGCGGCCCCATTACCCCCGGCACCTCCGCCCAACATCCGTTTCCGGCAAGAAGCAATGCCTCGGCTGTCCCTTCCCCGCCGTCGGCCAAGGGCTGGCTTTTCAGGGCCCACTCCGGCCTGGCGGTATTGATGACCGAAGCCACAATGCTGCAGGCTTCCCGGGCGGACAGACTGCCTTTGAAAGAATCGCAAGCCACCAGGATTTTCATGACACCTCCGGGTTTACGGAAAATGGAAAGGGAGGCAGGCTGATACGGGGAATGGAACGGGGCGGAAGATGGACACTAATCAGGGAAATAACAGGTGCGATGCAGAAAGTCCGCCCCTTGCAGAATACAAAAGGCGGAGCTTATTTCACAGATGGCAGCTTGTAGGACGAATTTTTTGCTTAGCCATCCTATGAGTTTTTGCGAAGGCATCATCCCTTGGATATGAGCTTTTCCATGATCTGGAAAACATTTTGATCAGTAATCCATACGACAAAACCGTTACCCTCTTCATCACTGGCACATAAATAGCCTACTCCCGGCTTTTTCCCGTCGCAAGTGCCACATGCGGAATACAGCGTGAGGCCATGATTTGGAGCCATTTTCAAAACGAATTCTGTTTTTTTGTCCATGATAATCCCCGAATTGTTGTGTTGCTACGCCACATTGGCGACTCGATACGGTCAGGCAACAGATTTAATGGTAATGGTATTACGGCCCAATTTTTTAGACTGATAAATGGCCTGATCAGCAACGCTCAACAACCCGAAGCGCGATACCGTCGCGTTTTCACCGTCAAAGAAGGCGCCTCCGATACTGATGGTCAGGCCAACGGTTTTCCCATTAACCGGGATGAGCAGCTGTTCAACGGCATGACGCACCCGCTCGGCAAGAATTTCCAAACCATCTCGATTCGTTTCGGGCATGATAATGGCGAATTCATCTCCACCATAGCGAACGATGACATCGCAACTGCGCATACAGGCAGAGATGGTTTGGGAGACGGTACGTAACACCACATCCCCGACCAGATGTCCATGTGAATCGTTGATGTCCTTGAAAAAATCAATATCGAAAAAGATCAGAGACAAAGGATGGCTGTAGCGTTTGGCACGTTCCAGCTCCTTTTCGATTTCCCGCTGGAAAAATCGATGGTTGTAAAGTCCGGTCAACTCATCCCGGTAAGCCAGATTTCGCAATGCCTTGTTGGCCTCAAGCAGCTTGTTGATGAACTGCCGGGATTCATCCTGGGTCTGCTTAAGCTCGTAAACCATATGCTCATAGGACATCGTCCGTTTGCCAAGCTCATGATTAGCTTCCTGCAAAAGGTGCGACAGAGGTTTCATCTCCCCCGGGTCGATGTCGAAATAATTCAGGATCTCGATAGTCTTCTCCGCAAGGGAATCAATCATATGATCGGCTGCCTTATTATCCATGCCGAAACGTCCCTGAAGAAGAGCATGGGCTTCATCCAGGGTGCGGGATTCAGCAGCACCATGATAAAGGGACGACAGCATGTCACTGATATGCAGAATGTCAATCAGCCTGCCATGAGGCGAAGAAGGCGGCAAGTCGCTGTGATGATAAAAAATAGGCAGGTAGATACTCTCTGGCAACCCCCACTGTTTGAGCATCAGGCCACCCAACTCACCATGGTCGAAACCGATGATCTCCCGTTCAACCGGATAGCTTTGACTGCCTGCATAGGCTTTCAGTAGCAGGACTTGTTTGTACTCGTGTTCCAACTGCCGAAACATAACCAGCACGCCGATGTCTTTGAGAAGACTGCACAAGAAGGTATCGACACTATGGTAGCGGACATGGGAGGCCAGCATTTCGGCAGCCACGGCCGAGGTGATGGCACGTTTCCAGAAGTATTCGATGTCAAACACCCCTGTTGAAGGAGCCTTGACGCCTTCGATAATCACGAACGACAGGGCAATATTACGAATCACGTTTATGCCGAGGACGGCCAGGGCACCTTCCATCGTATTGATTTTTCCGCACAAACCAAAGATGGAGGAATTGGCCACTTTCATCATTTTAGCGGTCAAAGACGGATCTTTGCTGATGATGTCGCCGATTTCCGTAAAGGAGCGCTCCTCATCCTGGATAACTTCAAGCAACCGAAAAACGACATTGGGCGGGGTGGGCAAATCCAGGCGCCGTTGTATGATGGCTTCAATGGTTGCGATATTTTCCATGATCGACCTGTCTTCGTAACTTGCGTATTCCATAATAACCACCCAAAGTTATTAAACCAGAGCAATGCAATTCGGTGGCAATAAACAGCAAGTGGCTACGGTTCAATCAAGTGCAACGACAAAGCTGTTGGGATGACCAGATCTCCCGAATTCATCACTGGCGGCATAGGCGGCAGTCAGGGAATCGTAGCGTCCGACCCAGACTCTATGGAAAAGCTTGCCGTCAATCCAGCCCTGTTTGACCACGGCATTGCCCAATTGCTGCCGATATTTTCCGGCAAGCCGTTGAGCATTGTCGCTAAGGGTGAACGCGCCGATCTGAACCGCATAGTTGCCCGAGTCGTAGTCGACGGAAGGAAGATAGGTCAGGGTTCCCCGTGCATCTGTTTGAGCAATGCCAAGGGCTTCGATACGCACCGGAGCCGTCCCGGGACCAACGACGCCCAGACGCTTGGCGACTTCGAATGACAGGTCGATGATGCGCGTACCTACAAACGGCCCCCTGTCATTGATACGCACTACCTCCTCACGCCCGTTGTTCAGGTTGACCACCCGGACACTGGTCCCCAATGGCAGGGTTTTGTGTGCCGCGGTCATGGCGTGCATATCGTAGACTTCACCGTTGCTGGTCTTTTTGCCATGGAAATCGGAGCCATACCAACTGGCCAGCCCGGACTGCACAAATCCCTCGCAAGTGGGCAGGGGGTGGTACATCCTGCCATTCACCGTGTAGGGTTTCTGATGACCTTTAAGTCCTGCGGTTGCAGGGGTTTCAACCACCCTGGTTTTGTAGCCGCCGCCACAACCGCTCAGCAGACCGGCCAGCAGGGCCACCCCTACTGCCCACCGGCAATTGCGTAGCGACATGGATACCCTGGTGATCGTTTTCATATCCAGTAATGCTCCGTTGGGATTTCATTTCATCGGGATCGAATCCTGCTGGGCATTTTTACGGGCGCAACAGTCTCTTTCGTCTGAACTTGCATGTCCGGCTGTCCTGATATCCCGATTATCTATCCCGACATGCTCTATTCTTTGATGGCGTCGCAAAAAGTCCGCCCTACTGCGTTACGGCGTTTTTTCAGGACCTCGACATACTATATGTATGCCTTCGCCCCTGAAAAACCACCAAGCCTTGTAGGACGAAATTTTTGCTTAGCCATCCTATGAGTTTTTGCGAAGGCATCATTCTTTAATGATGGTCATGGCACGCAGCTTTTGATAGCGCTGCTCGCGCAGTTCGTCCGGCGACAGTTGCTTCAACTCGTCGAGATGTTTTTTCAGGCAGATACGCACCATCTCGGCGGCGGCTTCATGATCGACATGGGCCCCGCCAAGCGGCTCGGGGATCACTTCGTCGATCACGCATCCGAGCTTTTCGATATCATGCGCCGTTAATTTCAGGGCCTCGGCCGCCTCCTCCCCTTTGGTGCCGTCCTTCCACAAAATGGCGGCACAGCCTTCCGGGGAAATAACCGAATAAACCGCATGCTGCATCATCAGCACCCGGTTGCCGACAGCGACAGCCAGTGCGCCACCCGATCCGCCTTCACCGGTAACGGTGACGATAATCGGTACTTTAAGAGCAGCCATTTCGCGCAGGTTGCGAGCTATCGCTTCAGCTTGCCCGCGTTCCTCGGCTCCGATCCCGGGGAAAGCTCCAGGTGTATCGACAAAGGTGAATACCGGCAGACCAAATTGCTCGGCCATTTGCATGATACGCAGGGCTTTACGATAACCCTCGGGATTGGGCATGCCGAAATTGCGGTAGACCTTTTCTTTGGTGTCCCGCCCCTTCTGATGACCGATGACGGCGCAAGGTTCTCCGTCGAAACGGGCAAAACCGCACACCAGAGCAGGATCATCGCGATAATTGCGGTCACCGTGAACTTCAAACCAGTCGGTAAAAATATGTTTGACGAAATCCAGGGTAAAGGGACGATTGATATGGCGAGCCAACTGGGTGAGCTGCCAGCGGCTGAGGTTGGAAAAGATTTCACGCCGCAATTTTTCGGCCTTTTTCTCCAGCTTCTCGATTTCACCGGAAAAATCGACCTCGTCAGTGGAATAAGCCCGCAACTCGTTCAGCTTCTGTTCCAGTGCGACAAGGGGTTTTTCAAACTCCAGGTAAAATTGCATGAACCTCTCCTGATATCCTTGTCTGCACAGTGGCACGATGAAATCCGGCACGTCGATAACGAACCCGGTGCAGACATGGCTGATTTTTATTCGAAAGTGACCACATTGTACCCAAACAAGCGTTCGGTGTCTTCCATCATTTCATCCGTTGGCGCAATTTTAAGGCTTTCGGGCAGGCGCAGGATCGTTTCGCTGCGATCGGGAATCACCAGATGCATGAGAACCGGACAGTTGCCCCGGTGGCGCAGGATTATCTCCCGCAATCTATGCAATTGGTCTTCCAACAATCCTGGAACCTGGAATCGAAAATGAACCCGTTTGGTCTCTTTACGACTGACCTCCTGCAGCGGCAGGATTTCCTTCGGCATGAGTTTGCGCGTATCTTCAGACACTTCGACCGTACCTGTAACGAGCAGAGGCTGATCGCTGTGCAGCCATTCCGCCGCTTCTCGATACACATCGGGGAAAACCACCATTTCCACAAAGCCGCTCAGATCTTCCAGGGTAACGAATGCCATACGCTCATTTTTTTTGGTCACCAGATCCCTGAGACCACTGACGACACCGCACAGACGCACTTCTTCTTTATCGGCCCGCTCCGCCAGTTCCGCAGTAGTACAGTTGGCGAAACGCTTGATTACCTCTTTGTAGCGCCCCAGCGGATGTCCGGTAATATAGAAACCCAGCGCCTCCTTTTCAAAACCGAGCTTGATCTTGTCCGGCCACTCCTCCAGCTCGGGGAGCGCTCCGTAACTGGTGCCACGCTGCGAAACGATTTCATCGGTTCCAAACAGGGAGGCCTGTCCCTGCTCCTTTTCGCGCTGTAACTTCTGCCCGATATCCATGGCTTCCTCCAGCGCCGCCAGGAACTGCGCGCGCCGACCGCCAACGGCATCGAAGGCTCCGCATTTAATCAACGCCTCGATGACCTTTTTATTAACCCTGCGCAGGTCGCATCGTTCGCAAAAATCGTTAAGCGCAACAAACGCCTGCTCCTGGCGAGCCTCAAGGATGGCCTCGATGGCGGCGCCTCCGATCCCCTTAACAGCTCCGAGACCAAAACGGATCGACTTGTCATGCACGGTGAAGGAGCTGCTGGAAGCATTGATATCGGGCGGTAGCACCTCTATGCCCATGGACCGCACTTCGTTGATATTCTTGATGACCTTGTCGGTGTTTTCCATATCCTCGGTCAGCAGCGCGGCCATGAACTCCACCGGGTAGTGGGCCTTGAGGTATGCGGTATGATAGGCCACCAGGGCATAGGCAGCCGAATGCGACTTGTTGAAGCCGTAAGCGGCGAATTTTTCCATAAGGTCGAAGACCGCCTCGGCCTTTTTGACATCCAGCTGGTTCTGTGCGGCGCCGGCCATGAAAATCTCTTTTTGCTTGGCCATTTCCTCGGGCTTTTTCTTGCCCATGGCCCGCCGCAACAGGTCGGCACCCCCCAGGGAGTAGCGGGCCAGCACCTGGGCGATGAGCATGACCTGCTCCTGGTAGACGATAACCCCGTAGGTGTCTTTCAGGATCGGCTCGAGCTGCGCGAAATCGTAGGTGATATCCTTTTTGCCATGTTTACGCAGGATAAAGTCATCGACCATCCCCGAGCCCAACGGACCCGGACGGTACAGGGCGCAAACCGCAATGATATCTTCAAAACAGCTGGGCTTGAGCTTGACCAGCAGCTCCTTCATGCCTGAGGATTCGAGCTGGAAAACCCCGGTGGTCTCGCCGGCCGACAACAGGCGATAGGTATCGGGATCATCGTCGCGTACCAGCTTGAGATCAAACTCCGGATCTTTACCCTCGCGAATCAGGCGCACGGCATTGGCAATAACCGTCAGGGTCTTCAAACCGAGAAAATCGAATTTGACCAACCCGATCTTTTCGACGAATTTCATCGGAAACTGGGTGACCTGGGCGCCGGATTTCGGATCTGTGTACAGCGGCAGATATTCCGACAACGGCTTGGGAGTCACGACTACACCGGCCGCGTGGGTCGAAGCATGGCGGGTCAGCCCCTCCAGCGCCAGGGCAATATCGAGCAACTGCTTGACCTGGGGGTCTTTGTCATACAGTTCCTGCAGACGCGGTTCCTGTTCCAAAGCGTCTTTCAGGGTAATATTGAGCACCGTGGGGACCAGTTTGGCAATTTTATCCACATCGCCGTAAGCCAGATTGAGCGCGCGACCCACATCGCGAATGACACCCTTGGCCATCATGGTGCCGAAGGTGATGATCTGCGCGACATTTTCTTCGCCGTATTTTTGTCGCACGTATTCGATAACGGCTTCCCGGCCGTAGATGCAGAAATCGACGTCGATATCGGGCATCGATACGCGCTCGGGGTTAAGAAAGCGCTCAAACAGCAGGTTATACGGAATCGGATCGATATCGGTGATGCGAATGGCGTAAGCCACCAGCGAACCGGCGGCGCTGCCGCGGCCGGGACCGACGGGAATACCGTTATCCTTGGCCCAGTTGATGAAATCGGCAACGATCAGAAAATAACCGGGAAACCCCATGCTGTTGATACATTCGAGTTCCCGCACCAGGCGATCGCGGTAAACCTGTTCCTGTTCGGCGGAAAAATCGGGACGAATTTTTCGGATTTCGATCAGGCGATCTTCCAGGCCCTTCCACGAATCTTCTTCCAGAACCTGAGCGAGGGTCTTTTCGGCCGGCTTTTCGTACTGGGGGAAGTGGTAGGTATCGAAGTCGAGTTCGAGATTGCAGCGATCGGCAATCACCAGGGTATTGGCCAGAGCCTCCGGAGCATAATGAAACAGCTCCGCCATCTCCTTGGGGGTTTTGACATAAAATTCATCATTGGAAAACCGGAACCGGTTCGGATCATCCATGGTCTTGCCGGTCTGCACGCAAAGCAGTACTTCATGGGCAGCGGCAGACTCACGGGTAAGATAATGACAGTCGTTGGTGGCAACCAGCGGCAAACCCAACTCCTTACCGATAGTGATCAGTCCGGCATTGACCGCCTTCTGTTCAGCGATAAAGTTTTCCTGCAATTCGAGATACAGGCGTTCTTCACCAAATACCGATGCCATATCACGGGCCCGGGCCAGGGCCTGGTCGTGTTTACCCTGGGTGATCAGGGTCGGAAGTTCGCCCCCCAAACAGCCCGTCAGAGCAATCAGTCCCTGGTTGTGCTTGCGCAGCAGATCCCAATCGATGCGCGGCTTATAGTAAAATCCCTCCCGATAACCGGACGACACCATTCGGCAGAGGTTGCGATAACCCTCGACATCCTGGCACAGCAGCACCAGGTGATAGGCTTTATCGCCGCCACGTACGTTGCTTTTTTCAAACCGGGAACCGGGTGCCACATAGACTTCGCACCCTACAATCGGCTTGACGGTACTGCCCTTGAGCTTACTGAAAAATTCAGCGGCGCCAAACATGTTGCCGTGATCGGTGATGGCCATGGCCGGCATGCCGCAAGCTTCGGCGCGCTTGGCCAGATCGCCGATCCGGATGGCACCATCGAGGAGGCTGTATTGGGTGTGAACGTGAAGATGAACAAAAGGTACTTTTTCCATGCAATATCCAACCAGCACAACCGCCACCGACAAAGCTGACCCCATTCCGCGACAGGGGCCTTTTACCGTTGTAAGGCAGCAATCATGTCAAAAAATTATCGATTAAAGGAGATGCCTTCGCAAAAACTCATAGGATGGCTAAGCAAAAATTTCGGCCTACAAGGCTTGGTGGTTTTTCAGGGGCGAAGGCATACATATAGTATGTCGAGGTCCTGAAAAAACGCCGTAACGCAGTAGGGCGGACTTTTTGCGACGCCATCAAAGGAGGCAATAACAGGAATGAAGGGGTAAAGCCGCGCCACTTTATCACCGCGGCAGCGAACCGTCAAGAAATCGCCTGACCGTCCAGCACCCGGATTCCAAAGTGACCGAGGAAGTCGACCAGCTTGATCAGCGGCAGACCTATGAGAGTAGTGTAATCGTCGCCTTCAAGCCGCTGCATGAGTGCAATGCCCAACCCTTCGACCTTGAAGGAACCGGCACAGTCCAGGGGGTTTTCCCGCAGCAGATAGGCGCGAATCTCCCCTTCCGTCAAGGGTCTCAAGGTAACCCGGTAAGTCTCGAAATCGGTAAGGGCCTCATCGCGGGTACTGTCGTACACCGACAGCCCGGTGTAAAAGGTATGGCACTTTCCGGCCATGCCGCGCAATTGACGCACGGCACCCTCAAAGTCCGCCGGTTTGCCGACAATCCTGCCGCATGCATCGACAAAAACCTGGTCGGAACCGATGATCAGGGCATCGGGGTAGCTTTGGGCCAGACTTTTGGCCTTGCCGGCGGCCTGATGTTTGACCAGCAACTCCGGGGCGATCTTCTGATCGATATATTCCTCATACCGGGGGGCAGCAACATGAAACGGCAGGCCGAGCTGCCGCATGAGTTGCATCCGATAAGGGCTGGTCGAAGCCAAAACAATAATCTTCATAGGCATGCTCCCGGAGTAAAATATCCTCCTTTTTTACTTCAGGAGCCAGTTAAATGCAACGACAACAATCATGCCTCGTCCCAGCCAGCGCTGTTTGGCAAATCGCGGGACCCTGCGACCTGTGCTTCTTAGGTGACCCATGTATCCCATAAATCCAATTTATTCCTACGAAAACAACATCATCGGAGACAACCCATGCGGCGCCCCCTCCAAACGGCGTCCCGCAACGGCCTCGGTGATGGCGGCCAGCAGGGGTTCTCGGCCCACCCGGCTGAAAAGTTCGCCGATCTGCGAATGACCGATCCATTCATCGGCAAAAGTCACCCTAACCTGCTCCCCTGCCTCGATCAAAACCTCGCCCTCGTACCATCCATCGCCCAGCAAGGCGGATACGGCCCAGTGTGGCGGGCCCGTACGTTGCCGCCACTCGGCATGATGGATATCGAGATAAACCGTTTCGCCCGTTTGTTCGCCCAGTGTCAGAACCAGCATAGCGTCATCCTCCGATGTTTGATGTGTCTTTACCGGAAGGTTAAACGCCCCATGTGACAGATTAAGTCACAAGTGACTCCGATCCTCTCAGAGCCTGCTGCAATCCGGCAACAAAAGCTTGTCGCAAATCCTCGGGAGCAAGTACTTCAAGATGGGGCAAAAAAGAATAGAGCCATGCAAGGATCTCTTTGTGGCCACCCGCCTGCAGGGCAAGGATCAACGAGCCGTCCGGCTGCTCATCCAGCTGTTGGGTGGGGTGCCACTGGCGTTCACGGATCAGGTGGGCCACTTCCGGAAGGAACCGCACGCGGATATGCTGCAGCCCGTCTCCGACCATGCCGAAAGCTTCCCTGTCGACTTCTTCCAAATCGAAACTGTCGGGGATTTCGAAACGATCCTCACTGACCTGGACATCTTCGATTCGATCGACCAGAAAACGTCGCAGGGCCTGTCGGCTATGCACATAACCGACCACGTACAGGGCATCTTTGAAAAACAGCAGGGTGTAGGGATCGCAGAGATAGTCGGCGGCGGCCCGACGGGCCGGCGCGTAGCGGATGGTACAGCGGTACTGATACAACAGGGCACGTCGCAGCGATTCGAGGATTTCCCGTTTGTCGCCATAATCTCGCCGCCCCTGGAACCGCGGCGTCACCGCCTGCGCCAGACGCTCCAGATGTGCCACGCTGCGAGGAGGCAAGCTGGCGCGAATCCGCCCGAATACAGCGTCGAGGTCGTCGAGAAATGGCGTACCCTGCAGCAGACCCAGTTGGCCCCGACACAGGTAAAGGGTCATCAGTTCGGGCAGGGAAAAGGTAATGGGAGGGATTTTGGAAAAACCGGTAAGGAAACGGTAAAGCATCCGGCCATCCCCTGATGGTTCCTTAACCAGGGGATAGCCGGCATCTTCAATGGCTTGCAGATCACGATAGATGGTGCGGCGGGTTACTCCGCATTCCTCGGCCAGTTCGTCGGCGGTGCTGCCGTGGCGCACTTCCAGAATGCGAATCAAATCGTGCAGGCGCGCCGCCTGGCTGTACTTGCGGGCCGGGCGCCCTCGCCCGCCAGGCTCGCGCCCCGCCACGCCGTTATTCCCACTCGATGGTTGCAGGGGGCTTGCTGGAAATATCGTAGACCACGCGGTTGACGCCCTTGACTTCGTTAATGATACGGCCACTGATATGGGCCATCTCCGCATAGGGCAGAGGATACCAGCCGGCAGTCATGAAGTCCTTGGTTTCCACGGCGCGCAGAGCGATAACGTACTCGTAGGTGCGGCCATCGCCCATGACGCCGACGCTCTTGACCGGCAAAAAGACGGCAAATGCCTGGCTAATCTTGTCGTAATGCCCGGTACGGTAGAGTTCTTCGATGTAGATGGCATCGGCGCGGCGCAAAATCTCGGCATATTCCTTCTTGACCTCGCCGAGAATGCGCACTCCCAGGCCTGGGCCGGGGAAAGGATGCCGATAAACCATCGGATGAGGCAACCCCAGTTCCTCGCCGATGGCGCGCACTTCGTCCTTGAACAGTTCACGCAACGGCTCGAGCAATTTCAGCTTCATATGCTCGGGCAGGCCGCCGACGTTGTGATGACTCTTGATGTTGTGGGCCTTGCCGGTCTTGGCGCCGGCCGACTCGATCACGTCGGGATAGATGGTGCCCTGGGCAAGCCAGGTGGCATCCTCGATATGAGCCGATTCCTCCTCGAAAATTTCCACGAACAGGTTACCGATGACCTTGCGCTTTTGCTCGGGATCGCTGACCCCGTCCAGGGCCGACAAAAAGCGCTGTTCGGCATTGACCCGAATCACGTTGACTCCCATGTTCTGGGCAAACGTGCGCATCACCTGGTCACCCTCGTCGAGACGCAGCAAACCGTTGTCGACGAATACGCACACGAGCTGATCACCGATGGCCCGCTGAATCAGAGCCGCCGCCACAGACGAGTCGACCCCGCCGGACAGGCCGAGAATCACGCGCTCGCTGCCGACCTGTTCGCGGATGCGGGCTACGGCATCCTCAATGATTTGTCCCGGCGTCCACTGACCGGTGCAACCGCAGATACGACGCACAAAAGTGTCGAGTAACTGTTCACCGCGCGGGGTGTGGTTGACTTCGGGATGAAACTGTACGCCATAAAGATTACGGGCGACATTCTGGATGGCGCACACCGGCGCATTGTCGCTGCAGCCGACGACCTCAAACCCCTCCGGCACCTGCTCGACATGGTCACCGTGACTCATCCACACCGGGCTTTTGCCCTCGACAAAAAATTCGTCGAACAGCGGCCCGGGCGAACCGCAGGAAAACAGGGTCGCGTGGCCATATTCCCGCTTGCCGGCAGGCACCACTTTGCCGCCAAAATGACGGGACATGAGCTGCATGCCATAGCAGATGCCCAGCACGGGAACCCCCATATCGAACAGAGCTTCCGCAACCGCCGGCGCCCCTTCTTCGTACACCGATTTGGGACCACCGGAAAGGATGATACCCGTGGGACCGAAAGCGCGAATCGCATCCAGGTCCATGTCAAAAGGGTGCAGTTCGCAATAGACATGGGCCTCACGTACGCGTCGGGCAATGAGCTGGGTGTATTGGGAACCGAAGTCGAGAATCAGTATCTTTTCGCCGTGGATATCCTGGGACATGGGTACTCCGTAAATGGTGCGATGATATGCGGAACAGAACAGATTAAAAACAGGCCTGCTTCCCCACCGGAGGGCAAGGATTTCTTCGCCAAACAGACCAGTCCGTTTTAGCGCACAGCCTTATGCGAAAAACCAACAACCAGCCTCTTAGCTCCTAGGAATTGCGTTCAACGCGATAGTTGGGGGCTTCGTGGGTAATGGCAACATCATGCACGTGGGATTCCCGCAGGCCGGCATTGGTAATGCGGATAAAGCGGGCATTGGTCTGCAGATCTCCTAGGGTGCGGCAACCGGTATACCCCATGCCGGCGCGCAAACCACCGAGCAGTTGATGGATATTTTCCGACAGACTGCCCCGGAACGGAACTCGGCCCTCGATCCCCTCGGGAACCAGTTTGACTTCCGAAACCACATCGCTCTGGAAATAACGATCCTTGCTTCCCTGTTTCATGGCGCCGAGACTGCCCATGCCGCGATAGGATTTGTAGGTACGGCCCTGGTAGAGGATGGTTTCGCCGGGCGACTCTTCGGTGCCGGCAAACAGCGATCCGATCATGATGACATCCGCTCCGGCAGCCACCGCCTTGGGCAGTTCGCCGGAATACTTGATGCCACCGTCGGCAATCAGCGGGATACCGGCTTTTCGCGTCAACTTGGCCACATCCATAATGGCGGTAATCTGCGGTACACCTACCCCGGCCACAACCCGCGTGGTGCAGATGGACCCCGGTCCGATGCCGACCTTGACGGCATCGGCGCCGGCCTTGATAAGCGCTTCGGCAGCCGCGGCCGTGGCAATGTTGCCGGCAATCAGTTGCAGGTCGGGATAGGCACGGCGGATATCGATCAAAGCATCGATAACCGACTGAGAATGGCCATGAGCAGTATCGAGGATCACCACATCGACGCCAACCCGGATGAGGGCTTCCAGACGTTCTTCACGATCAGGGCCAACCCCGATAGCAGCGCCGACGCGCAAACGACCGATGTCATCCTTGCAGGCAAAAGGATATTTGCGCACCTTTTCGATATCCTTGATGGTGATCAGACCCTGGAGCTTATTGTGGTCATCGACCACCAGCAGTTTTTCGATGCGATGTTTATGCAGGTGATATTTGGCTTCATCCAGGGTGGTTCCGGGGGGCACAGTAACCAGGTTTTCCTTGGTCATGACGTTGGAGATCGGCTGATCCAGCTGGGTCTCGAAGCGCAGGTCGCGGTTGGTGAGAATACCGACCAGCATGCCGTCGCTGGTGATGGGCACCCCGGAGATGCGGTATTTCTCCATAACCTCCAGAGCTTCGTAGATTCTCTGTTCCGGTTGCATGGTGATGGGGTCGACAATCATGCCACTTTCGGATTTTTTGACCTGATCGATTTCCAGGGCCTGTTCCTGCGGCGACATGTTTTTATGAATGATCCCCATCCCCCCTTCACGCGCCATGCCGATGGCGGCGCGCGATTCGGTCACAGTATCCATGGCGGCGGAAAGCAGGGGAATATTGAGCTGGATGTTGCGGGTCAACTGAGTCGTGAGATCGACTTCTTTGGGCAGCACCGAAGAATGTGCGGGGACGAGCAAAACGTCGTCAAAAGTAAGACCTTCGAGGATATCGCTGGGAGCCTGCATCGCCATCTCCTTGGAATTGGTTGGGTAAAATATTAATCGAGCATGCTATCCCCAAACACCCCCACGTGTCAAATCCAAATTCCCCAATCCACTTAGTGTCACCGCAAAGCTTAACGGACTTGAACTTAATTTACCGCAAAGCACGCAGAGCTCGCGGAGAAGTCCTTTATAATCTTCAAAAACTCCTCAGCGATCTCTGCGTACTAGGAGGCTGTCGGACTATCCATNNATAGCTACGGCTATGAACCTTCAAACGAGCCAAAATCTGTTCTCAAACATCCAAATTTTCGCTTCGGCCCGGATAGTCCGAAAGCCTCCTAGCGGTGAAAAAGCTTTAGGAAATGATTGCAGATCAATTGGGGATAATGGAAAAATCGCTGTCTAGTCGATAAATCACACCGGTCAGCAAACGAATGGTGGCTTCGATATCCGCCAGGGATAACACTTCCACCGGCGAATGCATATACCGCAGGGGCACCTGCACCAGGGCTGCGGCAACACCGGCGCGGGTCAACTGCATGACGTTGGCATCGGTACCGGTACCGCGCGGAGCGCCCATAATCTGACAGGGGATACCCTCTTCGCGCGCCGTGCGCACCAGCAGATCGAACAGCGCCGGATTGATATTGGCACCACGCGAAAGAATCGGCCCGCCGCCTACCTTGAACTCCCCGATCTCCTTCATTTCCACGCCTGGGCAATCGCTGGCAAAACCGACATCCACCGCAATGCCGATATGGGGATCGATGCCGTAGGCGCTGGTGTGCGCACCGCGCAAGCCGACCTCCTCCTGCACCGTGGAGACGCCGTACACCTCAACCGGCGGCACCCCCCGCTGCCGCACCGCGCGCAGCACTTCTGCCACGATAAAGGCGCCCATCTTATCGTCGAAACCACGCGACGCGGCCAAATCCCCCTGCAGGCGCTCGAAGCCAACCGCAAAGGTAACGGGATCGCCCACGGCCACCAGCTTGCGGGCGGCCTCGCCGTCGACACAACCCAGGTCGATGTACTGGCTGGTCAGCTTGACCACCGTTTCACGATCCTTGGGCTCCATCAGATGGATCGGTTTTTTACCCACCACCCCCAGCACTGGCCCGTCGGCCGTATGCACATGCACGCGCTGCCCCGGCACCAGGTGCGCATCGATCCCCCCGATGGGTGCAAAATAGATAAATCCCTTGTCATCGATATAGCGCACCATGAAACCGATTTCATCGCAGTGGCCGGCCAGCATCACCCGCATGGCCTGCTCCGAGGCGGCATCGATACGAGCAATGACATTGCCCATGACATCGGTGCGCACCTCGTCGGCCAAGGGCGTAAGCTCGCGACGCATGATGCGTTGTACTGGCTGCTCAAAGCCCGAGGGGCTGGGGGTTTCAACCAGTTCCTGCAAAAATTTCACTGCGCGTTCGTTCATAGGATCACACCTCACAGATTGAAGGACTTAAAATACACCGGTGAATAATTGTCAAACCTTGCGTTCCATGACCTTGCGCACCAGATCTTCGGCATTCTGACGCGCCTGCTGAAACTGGGCATCGCTCAAACCGGCCCCCAGCGCAATGCGTCGGGCCTGCTCAACAGGCGTCAGATCTCCCGGCGCATGACTATCGGTGTTGATCACCAACCGCGCCCCGGCCGCCACCGCCAGACGCGCCACGTGCCCGTTGGTCAACGAATGGCCCTTGCGGGTGGTAATTTCCAGGCAAATACCGCGCCGCACGGCCAAAGCCACCTCGTCCTCGGTGATCAAACCGGGATGGGCCAGAATATCGATGTCGGCCTCCAGGGCCGCCCGATTGGTACCGGCTGCGACCGGTTCAGCAATCGTTTCGCCGTGACACACTACCAACCTGGCCCCCAGCGCCCGGGCTTCCTTCGCCACTTCGGCAATCATTGCCGGAGGCACATGTGTCAGTTCGATCCCCGGCACTACCGTTAGACCCCAAGCGTTGCCCAAGGCCTCGGCGACACGGGCGATGCGGGGGATAATGAAATCGATGTTGCTCGGATCGCCATGATCGGTGATCCCAATGGCGCGGTAGCCCGCTACGGCGGCACGGCGGGTGAGTTCGGCGGGAATCAACTCACCGTCACTGAACACGGTGTGGGTATGCAGATCGATCATGACCTATCCTTTTATTAAATACCTGCAGCCAATGAGCATCAGATGTAGCCAAAGACATAACCAAGCAATCCAAATCGACGCAATTAAACCCCAATCAGCTTGGTGATGGGCTTTTTGCAGCCCTGTCGTCAGCTTTAACTTGCCCTGGATTTCCGAAATACCCCAGAATTACAGGACAGAACTATCCGCAGAGAGTACCAGTTCGCCCAAATGTGAATTGCGATACGCGCGCTTGAGACGCACCGGCACGATACGCCCTGTCAGATTCGGATCACCATCAAAATTGACGATACGGTTCCAGGTGGTGCGCCCGAACAGCTGGCCGTTTCCTTGACGGCTGCTACCTTCAACCAACACCGGCAGTACCCGTCCGACATCCCCGCGGTTATAGCAAGTGGTAATCTCCTCCTGAAGGGCCAGCATGCGTTCAAAGCGTTCCTGCTTAACTGATTGGGGCGTTTCGTCCGGCAGCGAGGCCGCGGACGTTTCCGGTCGCGGGGAGAAGATAAACGAATAGATCTCGGCGAAACGGGCCTGCGTCAGCAGATCCATGGTCTGCTCGAAATCTGCCTCAGTTTCCCCAGGAAAACCGACAATCACATCGGAAGTCACCCGGATATCCGGACAAACCTGCCGCAGGCGCGCCACCCTGTCAAGATACTGGTCGCGAGTATAACCTCGCCGCATGGCCTTAAGCACCGCGTCACCGCCGGCCTGCACCGGCAGATGGATGTGCTTGCAAAGCTTATCGAGATCGCCAAAGCAGTCTATCATTTCATCCGAAAGATCCTTGGGGTGCGAAGTCATGAAGCGAATACGCTCCAGCCCTTCCACCGCATTGATCTGCCTCAGTAAAGCAGCAAAGGAAATCTCGCCTTCTTCCTTGCAACCGTAGGAGTTGACGTTCTGACCGATCAGGGTCACCTCGCGCCCCCCTTGCGCCACCAGGCTACGCACCTCATTCAGCACTTCGGCACTGGGACGGCTGACTTCCCGACCACGCACATAAGGCACGATACAATAGGCGCAAAAATTATCACACCCCTGAATGACGGTAATAAAGCGCGTGACATCCGAACTCGGCGGTCGCTCCGGGAAAAGCCGGCGCCGCACATCGGCTTCGAGAAATTCCACTTCACTGCAGCGCGCCCGTTGTTCCTCCACCTGGCGTACCATGTCGGCCAATCGGTGAACGTTATGGGTACCGCACACGATATCGAGGTGTGGCACTTTCTCCAGCATGCGCTGTCCCTCCTGTTGGGCAACGCATCCACATACCGCCAGGATCAATTCAGGGCGCTGTTGCTTCAACGGCTTGAACCGGCCAAGGTGGCCATAAACCTTGCGTTCGGCCTTGGCGCGAATGGAGCAGGTATTAAGAATTATAAGATCGGCATGGTCGGGACTGTCGACAGGCGCATACCCGAGCTGTCCTACAAGGCTGACGACCTGTTCGGAATCGACTACATTCATCTGACACCCGAAGGTCTCCAGGTAATAACTTTTCATAGCGAAGATAACCAATCATAAAACGAGCCTGTCGTCATTATGTTGGGAACAACCCTGCAAGGATCCGGGAAACACCGACTGCCCCCTACCCTTTAACAAGCTCCATTCCCACGCCTGACAAGCTGTATTAGCCCAAGAGTTAGTTGAGTATATTAATCAAGAGCAAGCCGGACTGTCAACGGGTTTCCCCCCTGCCGCCGGCAGTAAAAACCCGATAAGGGCCGCCGCCCCCTCAAGGCAATACAGCGTCAGAACAGTCCCCGTATGGCGCGAACGCAGTTGTACCGTGGCCAGACTGCCGGACAGGGGCGTAACCCGATGAATTTCCACATCGACCAACGCCAGCCATTCCACATGGCGTCCGAGCAAGCCGCGCCGGACCCAAATACGCCTGTCGGTCAACAGATAAAATTCCCATCGCCACAACAATCGGGCCGCAAAAAGCTGACCGACCGCCCCGTAACCGACCAGCAGCCAAATAGCCGCGTACCAGACAAACCAGCCCAAAGAGGAAAACCTCCCGGAATATAAAGTGCAACCAAGCCAGAATCCCAGCCCCAGCCATACCGGCAGACACGCCAGCGACAGTCGCCAGCGGCGAAAAACATACGCACGCGGCGCCGGGCAGGACTGCCAACAAATCCGCTCTGCAGCGTCCAAAGGGAAAAACGCGCCCATCACCTGCTTTCCAGCTCGGCAACCTTCTTGGCCGCAGCCTGCCCGAGGTTGCTTTGCGGTTGCGCCTTGGCAACCTGTCGATACAGATCGAGAGCCTTGGCACGCTGGCCCTGTTTTTCATACCCCATGGCCAACATATAACCACCCCGACCGGTCGGCAACAAGGCCATGCTTTTTTCAAGATGACCGACCGCAGCCGGCACATCGTCAAGCTCCAGCAACACCACACCCAGGCCGAGACGGGACATATAGTAATTGTCGTCAAGTTGCACGGCCCTGACCAGGTGCGGCCGGGCACCACTTACGTCTTTGGCCCGCAAATAAGCCAGACCAAGCCCCGTAAGGATCAAGGGCTGATCAGGTGCCGCAGTGGCGGCTTCCAGGTAAGTGGCAATTGCCTGGGGTACATTGCCCTGCGCTTCCTGCTGCCGCGCCTTATCGTACAGCGCGTAACCCTTACTTGTCCTTTTCAGGCCGGCCACGGCCCGCTGAAAGGGCTGCTCGTTGAACACGAACCGTGGATCACGCTGCTGGGGCGCATAACGGTCGGCGATATAGATCTGCAAATCCTGCAGACGCTCCTTGGAAAAGGGGTGTGTGCGGAACAGGCCTGTCAGCCACACCGGTTCGGCGCCAGACTCAACGGTACGATAAAAGAACTCCTGCAATTGTACGCCGCCAAGAGGGTTGTAACCGGCACGCGCCATGTAATCAACCCCGAGCCGATCGGCTTGCCGTTCCTGTTCGCGACTGAAGCTGTTATCCAACAATCCCGCTGCAAGCTGGCCGGCCTGCCGGGCAGCGTCACCGTAACCGCTGGACCCGGTCGCTACCGACAAAACAGCCAGCCCGGCACCCAGCAAGGTGCCACGCTGCATGCCCTGGACCGAATCCCGGGCGGTTACGTGGCCGATTTCATGGCCCAGAACCGCCGCCAGTTGCGCCTCGTTTTCCAGATTGACCAGCAATCCTCGCGTTATGGCGATAAAACCACCCGGGAGCGCAAAGGCATTGGGGGTCGAATCGTTGAGAACTCGGAATTCATAGGGCAATTCGGGCCGCTCGGCCACCTGGGCCAGGCGCTTGCCAACACCATTGACATAGGCAGCCAATGTCGGATCACCATATTCTCCGTTCATCTGCTGCACCGCTTTGGGGAAGGATTCCTTCCCAAGTTGAATCTCCTGGGATGGCGACACGGAGAACAGGGCCAGTTCCTGCCGCCCCGTAACCGGATTAACCGCACAGCCACCAAGCACCAACATTACCGAAGCAGCAATAATTGCCGCCAGACTATTCGCGATACGCATAAATACGATTCCCTTCGCCGGGCCGTCCACGGCCTGAAATAAGTCCATGGGCCAGGTATTCCATTAACAATCTCCCTGCGTGCACATCATATAACGCACCGAACCACAGGAGCAAGCCGCTCTCTGGCCAGGAGCCATCGCGGCTTCGAGCCTTAATGAAAATTTAACCCGATCCTCAACGACTGTAAACCTGAAACCTGCCACCATGCTGAGAGTATTCCGATACAGAGGTATTTCCTGTATAATTTTAGGCTAGCGCAAAATCCCCAGATAATATAAGATGGGAAAATTTTGGACAATACCAACCCCACAAGGAGATCACATAAGTTTTATGCTGCAAAACATTCGTAACATCGCAATTATCGCACACGTTGACCACGGCAAAACGACCCTGGTAGACGCCATGCTGAAACAGTCCGGCGTTTTTCGAGATAACCAGGTTATTACCGAAAGGGTCATGGACAGCAATGACCTGGAAAAAGAACGGGGCATCACAATCCTCTCGAAAAACCTTTCCATCCATCACAACGGATTGAAAATCAATGTGGTTGATACTCCCGGCCATGCCGATTTCGGTGGGGAGGTAGAGCGCGTCCTGAAAATGGTCGATTCCGTTCTCCTGCTTGTGGATGCTTTCGACGGCCCCATGCCCCAAACGCGCTTTGTTCTGAAAAAATCGCTCGATCTTGGCCTTATGCCGCTTGTCGTCATCAACAAAATCGACCGACCGGGCTCACGGCCGACCCAGGTTGTGGACATGGTCTTCGACCTGTTCTGCGAACTCAACGCCAACGAGGATCAGCTCGACTTCCCCATCATCTACACCAATGCCAAGGCCGGCATTGCAAAACACAATCTGGATGAAGAATCGCAGAATCTCGAACCTCTGTTTAACCTTATCCGCGACAAGGTTGCCCCCCCCAAAGGCAATCAGGAGGCCCCTTTTCAGATGCTGGTTACCAGCATAAGTTACAATGACTATCTGGGCCGCATTGCCACCGGCAAGATTGCCAACGGCGAAGTGCGTACCGGACAAACCATTGCCCTGGTCAAACGTGACGGCAAAGTGGAAAAAGGGCGCATCAGCAAGCTCATCGGCTATCGGGGTGTTGCGCAAGTCGAACTGGACATAGCTACGGCCGGCGACATCATCAGCATCGCCGGATTTGACGAAGTCGGCATCGGTGAAACTTTTGCCGATGAAAGCAGTCCGGAAGCGCTGCCCGCCATCGCCATCGACGAGCCGACCCTGTCCATGAATTTCTCCATCAACACCTCGCCGTTCGCCGGCCGGGAAGGCAAATTCGTTACCTCACGCAACCTTCGCGACCGTTTGATGCGCGAATTGCGTACCAACGTGTCCCTGCGGGTGGAAGAAACTGATAATACCGATACATTCCGGGTATCAGGCCGTGGCGAACTGCACCTGTCTATCCTTATTGAAAACATGCGGCGCGAAGGTTTTGAGCTGTCTGTTTCCAAGCCCGAGGTTATCTTCAAGGACATCGACGGTATACGCTGCGAACCGATGGAACATCTCGTCATCGACGTCCCCGAGGAACACCAGGGCACGGTGATCGAAAAACTGGGCAAACGTAAAGCGGAAATGATCTCCATGCTCCCCATGGATGGCACCAACCGGCTGGAGTTTTCCATCCCGGCTCGCGGTCTGATCGGTTTTCGCACCGAGTTTTTGACCGACACCCGTGGCACCGGGGTCTTGAACCATACCTTTAACGAATATGCTCCCTACAAAGGGCCCATCTCAGGCCGCAGCAATGGCGTGCTGATCGCCATGGAGGATGGCGAAACGGCTGCCTATGCCCTGTTCACCCTCCAGGATCGCGGCATCTTGTTTATCGATCCTGCCGTGAAGGTTTACGAGGGGATGATCATCGGCGAGAATGCCAAGCAAAGCGATATGGTCGTCAACCCCTGCAAAGGCAAGAAGCTCTCCAACGTGCGCGCTTCCGGCAGTGACGAGGCCATTCGCTTGGTACCGCCGCGCAACCTCAGTCTGGAGCAGGCGCTGGAATACATCAACGACGACGAACTGGTCGAGGTCACGCCAAATTCAATTCGACTTCGTAAAAAGTTCCTTGATGCCAACGCCCGCAAGAAATACGACAAACAGAAATAAAGCCATGGCGGCCCGGATTTCCGGGCCGCTTTTTTTATGGCAAAGGGTTGTTCAACTTGTCATTTCCCGATAATCCGATTACTATCTGGATTTGATTGGCACTATTTAACAGCCCTACCTGGAGGTTCCATGGACAAGACGCTGACCGCCCGGCATCAAGATATCCTCCTTGCCACCGCTCGCAAAGCCATAGAATCATGCGTGCTGACCGGGGAACCCGCCATCGAATCGATGGAGGATTCCGCCCTTAACGCTCAGCTCGGATGTTTTGTCTCCATCAAGCAGAACGGACAATTACGCGGCTGTATCGGCAATTTCCAGCCCCAGTGGCCGCTTTATCGCGAGGTGGCCGAAATGGCCTGCGCCGCAGCGACCAAGGATCCGCGCTTCTACCCCATGGGTAAAGAAGACCTGGACAACTTCCTGATCGAAATATCCGTGCTTTCCCCGTTGGAGAAAATAACCGATCCGAACACTATCCAGGTCGGCGTGCACGGTATTTACCTCGAAAAAGGTTCGTATCGCGGCGTACTCCTTCCGCAGGTGGCCGTTGAACACCAATGGGATCGTACGATGTTTCTCAGACAGACCTGCGCCAAGGCGGGATTGCCGACCGAGGCCTGGAAATCCGAAGACACCGACATCTTTATATTCAGCGCCCAAGTGTTCGCCGAAGCGGATTTGTGCACCATTCCCCTATCTTCCACATCCACCTGAGCGGCCTGACATCACCTGCACAGAATACGAGCAATACGCTAACTTAATCGATGTTTTGACTAGTTACGTGAGGTTCCTCCCCGTCGTGCCAATGGTTCTCCACAACACCTGTGGACAACTTGACTTTCTGCAGACACCCAGGAGTCTGGCGGAAAGGTTTTCGCTCTTGCCCGGTGGGGCTAAACAGGATAGACTTTTTACCAGCAAGCTCGCCAAATCCATGCACCAGCAACCGACACGCGGCCATGACGAAGATCAACCCGACACTTGACTATTCGCGGCACACCGCCATTGCCACCAGGCCCGTTACCGTGGACCGGTCCACCGACGGCGCGGTGCGGCGACCACCCCCATCGTCTGGCGGCGACCGGATAACCTTGTCGGATGCAGGACTGGCGGCCGCTGCCCGATTCAGCAATTTAATACAACGAACCGCGAACACCTACACCCTGGCCCTGCCCGTTCCTTTGAACATGTCACCAGCGGGTGATCTTTCCGAACCTGAAGCAGCGCAAGAGACCCCTGCTTCACGCAACCTGGTGCGCACCACCTACGCACAGCAGCGTGAACTCAGCACTGCCCGGCAAGCCTACCCCGAGTCCCGGATAGATATTCTGGTCTGATCGACCCACATCTGCTACTGTGGTCACGCTCTGGAAACGCGCCGTACACGTCATGCCATTGACCTGAAACCAGCACGAAAAGTCAGCAACTATCCTTTGATTCTGAAAAAAATAAAAAGCGTTTTTACTCTGGTGGTTTTTTTGCTAGTATACCAAGGCAATTTCGTAGGGTTCCGAGCCCCGTGCAGATTCGGCCGAGATCGCGACTTTCAATGACCATTTCCAACTCAACTGGGTGCTCATGTTCTATTCTTTGCGTAGCGTTCTTATCGTAAACAAAAATCTCAAGGAAAGAAGCGAGCTTGCCGTCGCCATCCGTAAAACCGTCGATTGCACTGTGATTGAGGCTGACACACCCCAGGCTGCCCTGGAATTAATACAAGAAGACGAAATTTCCGTTATCCTCACGGATCTGTTCCCCCCCGACAACGGTGGGCTGGAGTTACTGAAAAAAGCGTCGCAACTCAACGCGCAGATCGTTACCATCGTCGGGGTACCTGTCGAGCAGCGCGATCTGGCACTCGAAGCGCTGAAACTCGGCGCATTTTTCTGCCTGAACACTCCCTACAATCACGAAGAAACCATCATTGCCACCTCGCGCGCGCTGCAGCACCATGATCTGCTCACCAAAGGGGAAATACGCGGACGCAAGTTCCGCAAGTCCGATGGCTTTCACGGTATTATCGGCCAATCTTCAAGCATGCGGCAGCTCTTCAGTTTCATTGAAAAACTGGCCTCCGAAGGCAACTCTTCGGTGCTGGTGCTCGGGGACAGCGGTACCGGGAAGGAACTGGTGGCGCGTGCTATTCATGCCCATGGCCCGCGCAGCCGTAAAAATTTCGTGCCTGTCAACTGCGCCGCCATCCCTGAAGATCTACTCGAAAGCGAATTGTTCGGCTACGTCAAGGGAGCTTTTACCGGAGCCAATCAAGCCAAGATGGGGCGCCTTCAATACGCCGATGGCGGCACTTTGTTTCTGGATGAAATCGGCGACATGAAAGCAAGTCTGCAGGCAAAATTGCTGCGGGTGTTGCAGGAGAAGGAATTTGAACCGGTCGGCGGCGTTAAGCCGATATCCGTGGATGTGCGCGTGGTTGCCGCGACCCACCGGGATCTGGACAAGGCTGTGGCTGAGGGACGTTTTCGTGAAGACCTCTATTACCGATTAAATGTTATCCCCCTGCAGATACCACCGCTGCGCAAACGCAAGGATGACATCCCGCTGCTCATCGACCGGTTTGTCGGGATCTACAATCGGCAGAAAAAAAACCCTTTCAAGGGCTTTGACAGCGATGCCCTGCAAGCCCTGAAACAGTATGCCTGGCCAGGCAACGTACGTGAACTGGAAAACCTGGTGCAGCGCATGTCCATCTTTTTTGCCGGACAGACGGCGAGCCGCGATGACCTGCCGGAAAAATACCAGTCCCGCGACGAAGCTCTTCAGACTCAGGAAATGGCCCCGGACCAGGAAGCAGCCCTGAACCTGGACGAGGGAGGTGTCGATTTCAATATGCTCGTTAATCGTTTCGAAAATCAGCTTATTTTACAAGCCCTTAACCTTACAGGTGGAAACAAGCGGGAAGCCGCGAAACTGCTGAACCTTAAACGAACCACCTTGATCGAAAAGTTGAAACGGAAAAACATTCATTCCGGGGAATGACCGTGGCGGGATATTTTTCTTAAAAGCCTCCTGCTCAGCTTTTTTTTGGACCGATATTCTGACGAAGTTTTTCCCGAATATCATCGGGCGAGGTGGGCATTACCACGATATCGCATACACCGTATTTCACAGCCTGAAGCACCTGACTGCGCGTCCACTGCCCACCGGCAGCTATAAGTGGCACCGTCCCGCCAAAAATAGCCTTGGCCTTGATAATAGCCGCCAGGCCCAGCTCCTTTGAGTCGTCCATGGTAAAAACAACACCCTTGACCGGCGTGGCTCCGTTCGGTCCAAAGGGCTGGAAGTCTTCCTGATAACCGGCAACCTTCGGGACCATACCCTCGGCAACACAGGCGTCTGTGAGATCATGAACGTCGTCTTTGTGGCCCGCAACCACCAACACCATGCTTTTGGCTTCATCCAACCCGGCCTCGGACGCTGGGTCCGGGAGTTCAGATGACACCCTGGCGGGGGTCCCTTTCCCCTCGGGAGCGACAGGTGTTTCAGGTGCAGGCGCAACAGAAGTTTCAGCCTCCTGTGTGGCCAATCCCAACAACATGGGGGGGAACACCATCTCCAGGCTTTGAAGTTTCTGTCCTTCGAGGGCCAGATCGAAAGAAACCTGATAAACCTCTCCCGACGGAAAAGGTTCATCCCCGTCGGAAGCCACTTTGGCGGGGAGCACCACCTCGATGCCGGTTTTTTTGAAATGGAGCTTGTCAGCCGCCATTTCGTCAAAGGCCTGGCAAAGCTCACCGGATACGATATTGACGATTTCACCATAAGCATCTGCTTCGTCTTCGGTGAATTCCTCCTTGCGAACCTGCTTTTCCAACTCTGCCGGCGGCAACATGATTAACGTACCGCCAAGCAGTACCGCATCTTTTAAATGGCAAAAACAATACATTTTGCCGTCACGGCTGCCACTAACATCAAAGTTGGCCATGACCAGCTTTTTATGGAAAGAGGCAAAAAAATCCGCTTTTGTTACTCGCCGCTCGGAAATAAGCGAGACATCGATGCTGCAACCGATCAGATCGCTCAAACCGCTGGCAAGTTTATCCGCCAGGACGGTAAATATGGAAGTTATGCGTGCGTTATCGTTCATTCCCGTAAATACTGCTTTCCAAGGTGCCAGGAGGTGGTCCGGATTCGCGACCCTCGCCAGCACGGCGAAAAATGGTCGGTGGCACCACACCTGTACAGCAGCTTCGAAGCTCCAAAAATAAACCGCCAGCTCTGCGGCCAGGGGGCCACTCGGGCGCCCTGGTAGCGAACTGGCGGTTTAACATCCCATCAACTGTTCTGGAGATAGCACTCTACCAGAAACCCACCTTCATCCATAGTGAAGGGCAATATCACCCCTTCACTCTCGGCAAGACACTCAACCTCGTACTCCGAACCGCAAATCGCGGACGGAATGGCAAGCTTGATGCCGGATCCCGTCTCTGTCAGCATGGTTTTGACACTGCCGGCCAACATGTTCGCAAGTTCACCAATGGCGTCCTTAACATCATCGTTAATTTCCTCGACATCCATGAACAGGAACTTGCTGGTGATGCTCATGGCAACGTGATTGGGCACATGAATAGCCAGCATGCCCCGATAGTTTCCGGCAAGTCCAACCAATCCGGACACCGAATCCGTAAACCGGTGGGAACGGGTGGAAAGGGGCGCCGAAGGTCGGGCCTCGGTCATCAACATCGATTGAAAAATTTCTTGCGTTGCATCAGAAATACACTTGGCTAAATCCACGGAAGACTCTCCTTATCACAGGAACTTTCCCAACACCTCTTGAACCTGCTCAGGCGTAAAGGGTTTTTTAATAGTACCGACGGCTCCTAGCGACAAAGCTTCGTTAAGCACATCCGATCCTGCCTCCGTGGTAATCATAACCACCGGAATTCCTTTAATCTGCGCATCCGCATTTTTCTGGCGGAGAAATTCGATACCATCCATAACCGGCATATTGATGTCGCTCAAAATAATGTCGACGGTTTCGCCGGCCAGGGCTTCCAAGGCCGCCTGGCCATCGGCAGCCTCCAGCAGCTTTTCAAACTCAAACCCCGCCTGCCGCAGAGAACGCGCAACGATTTTCCGCATGGTATTGGAATCATCTACAATCAAAACTTTTTTTCCCATGATGTTCTCTATCCTTCCCTGAAATTGTATTACTTATGCCGACAATGGATCTCAGGCCGTCACCGAATCGATCGGGAATAAGCCGGAACCGACAATAGTCAAAGTAAGCGGTTCACCCTCAACATCGTATATCCATGTTTTGCTGGGACCATCGCAAAACACTGGACGATCCTCACTGACTTCCGGCAAACCCAGACGATAGGATTGATTGCCGGGAATAAAATCATTGAGCAGTCGCCCTGCAACGGTATTCAGCAACTCACCAAGCATGTCGGCCTGAATTTGCTCAAACACATCCTCTTCCGGGAAAGCATGGACGACATCAATGATGTTCCTCAGCAGCTGGATCGGCAAGGTCAGAATCATTTCCGCCTGAAGCGGATCGAGCACCAGCAACCGGGCAGACATGCTGCTGGCTCCAATCCCGGAATCGGTTTCATCGGTCAGCGGCAAAACCTCCATGAAAGCCATATTCTCAAGGGTCACGGCAACGGATTGGCGGACCAGTTCATCAAAGTTTTGGCTCATTATTCCTCCCGGTTCATTGCATCAGCGGTGCAAGCTTTTTCAACAGCGTGGTCGGCGATATGGGCTTGTCAAGCACAGCAAACGCCCCCAGTTCCGACAACAGCGCCTCTTTGGCAGGGTTGCCCGCACTGGTAATCACCACCACCGGCACGTGAGTCAGCTTGGGGCTTCCCTTGACCCACTTGAGCAATGTTTCCCCATCCATAATAGGCATATTCAAGTCGGTTACCAACAGGTCGGTCGGTTCTTCTTTGAGGCGTGCCAATGCTTCCCGACCGTTAGGCACTTCCACCATCCCGGCGTCTCCCAAACCGATAATTTCCAGACACCGCCGTATAACCATGCGGGCGGTGGCTGAATCGTCGGCAATGACGATGCGTTTCACTTATCAACCTCCTCTTCAAGAGACAGAGACGAAATAGCTTGTTTAAATTGAATTTCCGTTTCCAGAAGGATTTGAGCCAGGGATTCGGAAGTCAGTTCAAAATATTCGATATAGCCGTTATCCAATTGATATTGCATCCCATCGTTGCCGGTATCGCATCCGGCCATCATGGCACACATGTCGCCAAGATGGGCGGCATAAGCGAGCGCACGAAATCGCTCCGGCGCCTGCTCGGGAGTATGATGGTAGAGTATGGCCTGCTGCAGAGGCTCCGGGAATTCCCAATACCGCGCCATCTCGTAGCCAACCTGCGCGTGATCCAGCCCGGCAAGAACCCGCTCTGCCGCCAGATAATCAGCGACACTGCCTTCTTCGATGCGCCCCAAAGCTTCACCGGAAGCCTGTTTCCAGAAAGGGGCAAAGACATATTTGCCGATATCATGCAGGAGACCCGCGGTAAAGGCCAGCTCTTTTTCAAAACTTTGTTTGGCGTATCGCGCAACCTCGCTGCTGGAAAATGCCGCGAACAG
This sequence comes from Pelobacter sp. UBA6093, assembly GCA_002435955.1. Lineage (GTDB taxonomy): Bacteria > Desulfobacterota > Desulfuromonadia > Desulfuromonadales > Syntrophotaleaceae > Syntrophotalea. Next base: position 40,119 of record DIWZ01000043.1, on the reverse strand, counting down.
ATCGTGCCGCCACAAAGCATTTTGCTGCCCCTCATAACCAGCGAGGGGTCGACTGAACAAATCGCCGGTACTATCCGACAGAATGATACTTACGACGATCCACTTTCCAAGGTAGCTGATAGCACGATCCAGGGAAGTCACCGGGTTGAGCAATCCAAAAACAGGCGAATTGACAGCCTTCAGTACCTTGGCCGTCAGCGCTGCATCATATTTGACGATATTGACCACATCGTCAAGCTCATAGTCTTCATCAGCCATGATCTGCAACAGGCGACTGACGTTGGGTGACAGCATTGGCAGTTTTTCAATGGCCTCCCGGACATTTTCAAAGGTTATTCTCGATTCCATGCCCCCCCCTATATTTGCCATTGTCCGCGACCGGGACATGACACAGTCACCAGCCCGCTATCCGCATACAGCGACACGGTGCGACTATGGTTCGCACCCACATCTTCCGCCACCGGCCCCATCCCCAATGTCCACAGGATTTTTTTGACCGCCAGTACATTGCGCTTGCCGATATTGAACGTATCGTTGCCAGCCATGACCGACGCGCCACCCAACATTTTCACGATCAGGCCGCGGCCTTTGCGCTGACACCCCAGACGCACCATTTCATCGAACAGCAGGGGAACACCCAGATCGGCAAAATACCCTGGGCATTCCTCGCTTTTGGCGCGATTGATTTTGGATTCGGGAAGGGCCACATGGACCATGCCGGCCAGGTGCAGGATGGGGTCATACATGGTAACCGCCACGCAGGAGCCCAATGCATAGGTTTTTACCATGGATCCGGGATTTTTGGACGCACCATAATCCCCGATGCCCAAAATGATATCACTCATATTCGCCGCTCCGATAGCAGATCGACCACCCTGGTTGCCATACAATCCAATGACACCAGGCAGTGGGCGCCTCCCAGTTCATAAGCCACCTTCGGCATGCCGAAGACAACACAGCTTGCTTCGTCCTGGGCCAGATTGCGGGCACCTGCCTCACGCATGGCCTTCATTCCTTCGGCGCCGTCGGAGCCCATGCCGGTGAGCATAACCCCGACGGCGTTGGCCCCGACATGCTGGGCAACGGAATGCATCATCACATCCACTGACGGGCAGTGGCCTTTGACGGGCGGTCCCGCCTCGCACCGTACCTGGTAAAAGCCGCCGGAACGGATCACCTTCATATGAAAACCACCGGGCCCGATGAGCACCCGCCCCGGCATAATGCGGTCGCCGGATTCGGCTTCCTTGACTTCCATGGCACACAACTGGTTCAGGCGTTCAGCGAACAGCCGCGTAAATCCGGCAGGCATGTGCTGGACAATAACCACCCCCGGCATGGTGGCCGGGAATTGCGTAATGATCTTGCGAATTGCTTCCGTCCCTCCGGTGGAAGCGCCAATGGCGACAACCTTGTCGGTGGATTCTGCCAGAGCGCGCTTTCCCAGGGTTTGCATTTGCGAGGGGACAGCGGCTCGAGCCGCCTTCCAATGAGATACATTGGCCGAAGCTGCCAGCTTGACCTTGGCGCGTAATTCCGCAAGCATGTCCTTAAGCCCGCGTGCTATATCGCTGGTCGGTTTGGATACGAAATCAACGGCACCCGCATCCAGTGAATCGAGGGTAATCTGCTTGCCCTTCTGGGTCAAGGAACTGACCATGACCACGGGCAGCGGATATTGCGGCATCAAGCGACGAAGAAAGTCGACTCCGTCCATGCGCGGCATTTCGACATCCAAAGTCAAAACATCAGGTTTCAGTTTAACAATCTTATCCCGGGCTACATAAGGGTCCCCGGCCGTTCCAACCACTTCGATGGAAGGGTCCATGGATAACCCCTGGCTCAGAATCTGCCTCACCAGGGCCGAATCATCGATAACGAGAACGCGTATAATTTTGGTCATCGGCATATCCGATTACTGTTTGTGATAAACGGCGGGGGCAAGATATTTATACAGGTCCTGCCCGCGACCCAGGGTTTCGGAATGTCCCAGGAAAAAATACCCCCCCGGGGCTGTATGTTTATGAAACTTCGCCACCAGGGTCCGGCGCGTCGGGTCATCGAAATAAATCATAACGTTCCGACAGAAAATGATGTGAAACGGCTTCTTGAACGGGAAGACGTCGTTCATGAGGTTAAAACGCCGGAACGTTGCTTCCCGCCTCAGATCCTCGATGACTTCGTACTGACCGTCCGGCAACTTGCGAAAGTACTTGTGCAGCAAATGCTCCGGCAACATCCGGACCCGGTCTTCGGGATAAACTCCGCACCTGGCAATATCGAGCACCCGCGATGAAATATCGGTGGCCAGGATACCGGCATCCCACTGTGAATATTTGCCGGCGAAATACTCGCGCAATAACATCAACAGCATGTACGCTTCTTCGCCGCTGGAACAACCGGCGCACCAGATCCGTATATCCCGGACATTCTGACGCGCCAACGATGCCGTCAACTCCGGCAGCGCCTTTTCGAAAAAAAAATCGAAATGCGATTTTTCTCTGTAAAAATAGGTATGGTTGGTGGAAATGCGATCGACAAGTTTGCTAAGCGCCTGTTCCGTCGAATCCCCAAGCAAAGCATCATAGTAACTTTTAAAATTGGTGTGACCGCTTTGTCTGAGAACCTTCTGCAATCTGCCAACCAGCAGGGACCGTTTCTGGTCGGTAAGATTTATTCCAAAACGCTTATAGATAAGTGCACGCAGCAGTTCGAACTCTTCGTCAGTGATATTCATCAACATGCCGCTATCAGGAAAAGCGGTCGGCAGGCCCCGTTTGGTATCAGGCATAGAACAATCTCTGAACGTCAAGCAGAATCTTGACTTCATCGCTGACCTTGCCAATGCCTTTGACATATTGCCCTGGCTGCACCGTTCTGGCAGGGGGCGGCTCGATCTTGTCATCGGCGATTTCCGTCACTTCCTTGACCTGGTCAATAATCAGACCGGAAGTTTCTCCTTCAACCTGCACGACGATGATACAGGTACGCTCATCGTACTCCCTTTCGGGCATGCCGAAACGGGAGCGAATATCCATAACGGGGATTACCTTGCCGCGCAAGTTGATAACCCCTTTCATATACCCCGGCAGGTCAGGCACTTCATTGATCTTCTGAATCCCGACAATTTCTGTAACGTGACGGATTTCTATGCCGAAATCCTCGTTACCGACCTTGAACACAAGAAACTTTCCGTGCAGGGTATCCTCGGATGAAGCATGCTCTTCGGCCAGCATATTGGTATGCAATCCAGCAGTCATATATCGCTCCCTTGATAGGTATCGGTACTCTGTTGAGAGTCATCGGACATACGCGTCATGACTCGCGTGCAAGCCCGCTTATTGGGCCTGCAGATGCCTTTGTCCGACATGCTCTTCCACCAGGGTGGCCACATCCAGAATCAGGCAGACCTCGCCGTTGCCGAGGATCGTGCATCCGGATGCGATGCGCACATTCCCGATGTAATCGGATAAACCTTTTATGACGGTTTGTTGTTGGCCGAGGATTTCATCGACAAGCAGGCAGAGGAATTTATCCTGATACTCAATCACAATCAAAACCCCATCTTCGATCGCCTGGTAATCCGCCGGTTCCTCCAGAAGCCTGTCGAGGTAAATGACCGGGTGGAAACTCTCCCGGACTTTCGCCAGTTCCAGTCCGTCGGGCATCACCGTGATATCCGCGGAAGTAGGCCGAAAAATCTCCCGGATCGACAACAGCGGAACAATGCAACGGGACTGACCGATGCGCACCAGCATGCCGTCGATAATGGCCAGAGTCAAAGGGATGCGCAGGGTTATACGCGATCCGTGCCCCAGGGTGCTTTGGACCTCGATCTTGCCTTTGATCTTTTCCAGGTTCTTTTTGACGACGTCCATGCCGACACCCCGACCTGAGACGTCCGTCACCTTGTCGGCGGTGGAAAAACCGGGTTGAAAAATAAGGTTGAAAATTTCCTTTTCGCTGAGATGACTGCCATCTCCGGAGACCAGCCCCTTGCTGATGGCCTTGGACAGAATTTTATCGCGATTAAGGCCGCGGCCGTCATCCTCAACCTCAATCCAGACCTCCCCTTCTTGGTGCCGAGCCGTAAGTTTTACCACGCCTTTTTCGGATTTGCCGCAGGCAATGCGCTCCGCCGGCGTTTCAAGCCCATGATCAAGGGAGTTGCGAAGCAGATGCACCAGGGGATCGGTAATCTGCTCAATGACGGTTTTATCAACCTCGGTTTCCTGGCCGAACAACTGCAGATCGACCTTTTTGCCGGATTTGACCGACAGGTCATGAACCAGTCGGATCATGCGCCGAAACAGTCCGGATACGGGAACCATGCGAATAACCATGGCCATTTCCTGTAGATCGCGAACCAGTTTGCTCATCTGCTGAGCGGCCTTGTTAAAATTATCCAGCTCCAGTCCCTCAATATCGGGGCTGCGCAGCAACATATTTTCGGCAATGACCATTTCCCCGATAAGATTGATCAGGTCGTCAAGTTTGCCAAGATCGACCCGTATATCCTGACGGTTCATAGCCGGCGGTTTTGTCTTTGCCTTAGCCTTGGCATCCGATTCGCCGGTTGGCTTGGCCGGACTGCTGGATTTCTGGATCTCAAGGGCCTTGGCCAAATGTTCCGGTTTGACCTTGCCGCGCGCAACAAGCAACTCTCCCATGGGTTTGCGCTGCGCTTCTATAACTTCATCAATCTCGTCTTCGCTGGCCAATCCCTCGTCGATGAGAATCTCCCCGAGCAACCGTGGTGAACGGGCTGTCCCGGAGGATTCGTCACTCTGGTCAGCCGGGGCCACGGATCCTTGTTGCGCACCGCACTCCCGCAGGGCATCTTCCGGCATCCGGGCAATATATGCCCCATCACCGGTGCTGCCTGCAGATGACGTTTCCGCCTCGGCCTCGGGCACATAACGGGCAAGCTGCTTCAGATAATCGTCCAGATCCTCGATGATGCCCTTGCCGCCCTCCTGGGATACATCGGCCACGGCACCTCTTAAGGCATCGAGACAGCCCAGCAAAGCCTCCGCAGGAGAGCCGTTGGGAAACTCCCGGCCTTCCTTGGCCACATCGAGCAGGGTTTCCATCTGGTGAGTGAGTTTTTCCATATGGCTGAAACTGAAAAATCCGCTGTTGCCTTTGAAACTGTGAACATTACGATACAGTTCCGCTATCCCTTCGGCATCGAGGTTGTCGTCACTCCAGGCCAGCAATCCCTGTTCAGCATTCTGCAACAGTTCGTCCGCCTCCTGAACAAATCGCTCAAGCATTTCTGGCGAAATGAGCATTTGCATCAGCTCATCCATTTCGTCCGCTTCATCCGCTTGGGGGGCGCCATTCGTTTCAATGATGTCGCCCGCCTGTCCGGCCTCGCCCGCCTCGGCAAACCGGATGCTGTTCAACGCATCCTGGGCGGCCTTGGCCAGCAATTGCGAAATATAGTTCGCGGACTCTTCCATGCCCTGATCATTCAATTCCTGTTCGACGTAATCCATCGCTTCCCTGGAAAAATCGCAGGACTGACAAAGGTACTGAACATGCTCGGGAATCATCTGGATCTTGCCCGCCCGAATCAAATCGAGCAGACTTTCCGCCGCATGGGCGACATGGGCTATGTGGGTCAGCTCCAAAAATCCGGCACTGCCTTTCATCGAATGGAATAGCCGGAAAATAGAATTCATGGTCTCGCCATGACCGTTGATGGACTGAAAAACAGCACAAGAGCGGCACTCTTCCGCGGAGCTGGCATATCTGCAGGATTGATCACCACCCTCTATATATCCGGTTTGCAACCAGCAGGGGGTGTCAATGGACCGTCCATACCTCGGGCACGCAGAATTGGTACAGTTCAGGGTTCGCCAGCAATCTACCACCTGACAACTCTGCCCCAGTTCAATAATCGTGGGTTCGAGCTGGTCCAGCATTTCCCTGCTTTCCAAAAGAAATTCATTAACAATTTCAGCCTGTTCTGATAGCAAGTCAGCGCTCATTGGTGCCTCTCTGATGTGGTTTTCGTCCCCGGGTGAGCCCAAATGCAGTCCTCCGCCGGACAGCCCCGTGGTGTCATGGGCCGCAACGGCTTAAACCGGCCGCCGATCATACTTCAAATTTCGGGCCACATTCAACGACTTTATATAACTATTAATTATACTTTCGATGATATTGCCGTAAGTGGTGTTGCCACAGCGATTACCGCCCGGCCTCGTATCACAGTCAGCAGCAGTCAAAACGTGGCCCGCCCCATTTCTGTTGCACCCCACTCGACCCGCCGCCACAACATCAGGTCCGGCCGACAGGTTGCCAGACTGTCAAATCCTTGGCCACAAGCCTCGCCAGCAGCCGTTCGCTTTGTTCGCCCTGAATTAATCGTTATCTTTCAACACGTTAATGCTTGGCACAATAATAGCAAAACAGGTTAGAGCTGAACGAATCAGACGCCTTCACCCTTATTTGACCATGTGCCCTATGACTATAATTCGATTGGCAATCATCCTGGTATGCATCGGCACTGCGTTCAACGCGCGGGCGGCCGACACATATACTATGCGGAATCTTGCCAAAATCGACGAGCTCGGCCAATCCCGGATTGTGTTTGATTTTTCGGATCTGCCCGAAGTTCAGCTCAAAACATCGGGACAGCGTGTCGACTTGCTGTTCAGCGATACCGAGGTGGCCTCGTCCCTGCCGGTTCTGCCGGAGGATGACAAAATCGTTAAAATCCTTCTTGCGCGTAAGCCCAAAGAGCTGCTGGTTTCCATCCTTTTACATAAAATCCCGGCGAGCGTGTCCACCATAAAATCACCTGCAACCCGGCAAATCACCCTCGCTATCGACTGGCCAACCGTTGGCGCCAAGCGTCCCGCCATTGCTTTTCACCTCAGCGGCATGCCTGCGGCACATGAAAGTCTTAAAGGCATATCCACGCCACAACCGACTTCGGTCTATAGCGGGCGCTGGCAGGATTTTTTCAAAACATTTCATGCTCCCCTCGATATACCTGTACCGATACGGCATACCTTCCCTGCGCTGCCTTCCTTGTCACTCGAGAAAGCGGATAAGCCCGGGCAGACTTTGCTGCAACTGGCCAATGCCGGCAAATGGCAGGCCCTGCTGAAGCAAGTGAAAACGGGGCCATCCTTTGCTGCGCCCGATATGGCCGCAGTGCTGCATGCGGAGGCGTTGCTGCGTACGGGGCACCCGGATAGCGCCCTGGCGGTTCTGGACACACAGCGATCTGTCCTGGAAGCGGCTCCTCAAGCAAACAGGGCGGCCTATCTCCGCGCTCTTGCAGAGGCGAGAAGCGGCGAGTCTTACCAGGCGCGTTGTTCGCTATTGCCGCTGCTGGAGAAACAGCATGCCGCATCCGCTTTGGCCCCCTTCGGTCGCCTGCTTGAAGCCGAACTGCTGCTGTCCATCGGCAAGCCTGCACAAGCCTTTGAAATCCTCAAGGAACCTGTTCAAAACTGGCCGACCGCCCTGCAGCGTCCCGTACAGTGGCGCCGAGCCGAAGCGTTGGTCCTGATTGGCAAAGCGGCAGAAGCCGAGCGAGGTTTTCGGCGTCTTTTCAGTCACTCCGATCATTTTGCAAAGCTCCCTGAAATCCGCTACCATGCCGCGCTGGCTTGCCTGAATTCCGGTCGTTATCGGCAGGCCGAGGGGTATTTCCGGGCTCTGGCCAGCGACCTGCATAATCCAGTGGATCATGGAAACAGCCTGTTTTACGCAGCCAGGGCCGCGTACCTCGACAATGACCTCAAATCGGCCATGGTGACCCTTGAACAACTCCGCGACAACTACGAAGGCACGGAACCTGGATTTCGAGCCTGGCTGGCGCTGCTCGACCATCGTTTTTTGAACCAGGGAAGCTCCTCATTTGCAAAGATCTCCAGCGACTACGGAACCATTGCACGGAAAGCCCCCTTGCGCGTATTACGCGAAGAAGCTGCCTTCAAGCAAGCCCTGGCGGTTTATCTGCACAACCGGCAGGAGCGTGCGGCCAACCTGCTGCAGGTCTTTTTAAGAAATTTTTCCCACGGACCTTTGCGGGGGGAAGCCAGGGCGCTTCTATCCGAATTACTGCCGCCCCTCATCCAGAACCTGATCGATAACGGGCATGACATGAAAGCTGTCGTCATGGTCGATCAGAATCGTGCATTGCTGATTAACGGCAACCTCGCCTGGCCTTTCCTGCCCGATCTGGCCAAAGCATATACGCGCCTTGGATTGTGGGATAAAGCCTCTAAAAGCTACTACTTCCTTATCGACAGCGGTGCCAAAAGCCAACGGGACAAGCCCTATTATCTACCTCTGGCACAGTTGTTGTACGATCGGACCCAGTACGCCATGGCTGTCTCGGTTGCCCAGCGCTATCGTGAGAAATACCCCTCGGGGACAGATAGGGAAAAACTTTTCGAACTGCAATTGGCGGCCCTGGAAAAATCCAATCGCCTTGAAGAGGCAGCAGTGCTGCTCAAACAGCCGAAACATCCCCAAAGTGACGGTATTGCGCTTCAAAGCGCGCGTATTCATTGGAAACGCGATGACATGGCAGAGATTATTGCCCAGCCCAAAGGTCTGAACAGTGATGCCGAGGGGCTGCTGCTCAGGGCCGAAGCACTTTTCAGGGCCTCGCGCAACATCGAAGCCCTTGTTCTTTATGAACAATTGCAGCAACAAGAGGAATATGCCGACCAGGCAACCTATCGATGTGGGCAGATAAAGCTCAAAACCGGTAACACGCAATCGGCGCTTAAGCTTTTAAGCCAACTGACCGAAAATAAACCAGCTTCGTTCTGGGGACGATTGGCAAAGGACGCCATCGACGCCCATGACATGAACTGATCGCAAGGTTTCAGTCTTTCAAGAGGTACAACTTATGCCTGAAATGAAAATTTTCGATCGCACTATCAGCATGCTGGGCAAGGTCCTTGACCTGCAACAGCGCAAGCAGGAATTGATTGCTTCCAATATCGCCAACGCCGAAACACCCGGCTATATTCCGGCCCGGCTGTCTTTTGAAGAAGACCTGGCCAAAGCTCTTGCGGGCAAACCACAACCCCAGGTGCCGGTGCATGCTGGACATATCCCTATCGTATCCAACAGCGTGGATACCCTGACCGGGCAAATTGTACGGCGGCCTGACCAGGGCGTCGGTGTCGACGGCAACGGTGTGGATCTTGACAAGCAATTAATCGCCCAGAGCGAAAATCAACTGCTCTACGAAACCGCCGCGCAAATTATCACCAAAAAGCTGGCTACCCTCAAATATGTCGTCCAGGACGGCCGCTAAGGGAGAGTTTTCATGGATATCTTTTCCGCAATGCAGGTAAGCGCATCGGCTCTTTCCGCCCAGCGCACCCGACTTAACGTAATCAGTGGCAATCTTGCCAACGTAGGCACCACACGCACCCCCGAAGGCGGACCGTACCGCAAACGCGATGTGGTCTTTCAGTCGAGTCAGAACGTCTTCGAAGACCAGCTTCAGCAGGCTATGGACAGAAATGTGCAGGGGGTGGAAGTAGCTCAAATAAAACCCAACTCACGCGGATTCCAGACCATTTATCAACCCGGCCACCCCGACGCCGATGAAAACGGCATGCTGACATTGCCGAACGTCAACGTCGAGGAAGAAATCGTCGACATGATGACCGCCATGCGCAACTATGAAGCCAATATCACAGCCATCAAGTCCGCCCAACGCATGGCCACCAAGGCCCTCGAAATAGGACGCTGAGGAGATTTATGAAAAACATCGGAGCGATTCCCCAGGCCGCGGCGACCATCACCAGGACTGACGCCGCCACGAAAAGTCAGAAAACCGGCAATTCTTTTGGCGATATGCTCAGCGGAGCCATTGAGGAGGTCAACAAGACCCAGATTCAGGCCGACCAGTCTATCGAAAAGCTGCAGACCGGCGAATCTCGCAATATCCATGAGGTGATGATTTCCATGGAAAAAGCCGGTATCTCCATGCGGCTGATGGTCCAGATGCGCAACAAGGTTCTCGAGGCCTATCAGGAAGTGATGCGCATGCAGATTTGATGGCTGCGCTACAATCCGCCTTGCGGCATGATATCCCATGAACAATGAAAGGCTTGGCCCCATGGCCGAAAAATCCACCCCGTCAAATCTTATCGCGTCCATCCGTCAGTGGCCGCGCAAGCGGCAACTGAGTCTCGCCGCAACGGTACTGGTCTGTGTCGTATTTTTTGCCGGCATCATCCTGCAGGCAAATAAGGCCGACTATCAGTTGCTGTTCGGAAACCTCGACAGCACCGATGCCGCTGCCGTGGTGGCCCGTCTCAAGGAGCAGAAAGTTTCCTACCGTCTCGAAAACGGTGGACGTGCCGTGTTTATCCCCGCGGATCAGGTCTACGAAACCCGCATTGCCCTGGCGGGTAGCGGTTTGCCGAGTGGCGGCAGCGTGGGTTTTGAAATCTTTGACAAACAGAGCTTCGGCATGACCGATTTTGCTCAGAAGATCAACTACCTGCGAGCTCTGCAGGGAGAGTTGGCGCGGACCATCGCCTCTCTGGCCCCGGTCGAAGCTGCACGTGTACATCTGGCCTTGCCGGAAAAACGCCTGTTTCGCGACCAGCAGCAAAAAGCCAGCGCCTCGGTCATCGTCAAACTGGCCGCCGGACAAAGCCTGCAGGAAAGCCAGATTCTAGGCATCCTCAACCTGGTGGCCGGCAGCGTAGACGGACTCGATTCCGAGCAGGTGTCGGTAATCGATGATAACGGGCGGGTATTATCCAAAACCAGTGACCGCAGCGCCGGTAACGGCACGGCACCGGACATGCTTGAGTATCAGAAGAGCCTTGAGCAAGGTCTGGAATTACGCGCACAAGCCCTGCTGGATCGGGCTTTGGGGATGGGTAATTCCATGGTGCAGGTAACCGCGACCGTTGATTACACCCAGCGCGAACGGATGGAAGAAAGCTACGATCCCAACACTACCGCGGTCCGCAGTGAGCAATCCACCACCGAAAAAGGTGGCATTGCCGGGGCCGGTGGCGTTCCCGGCGTGCAGTCCAACATCAATGGCGAACAGGGAGGCTCATCGTTCATCCCGACCAGCCGCACCGATGAAACCATCAACTATGAAATCAGCAAGGTGGTCAGCAAACAGATCGATCCGGTGGGCACCCTCAAAAACATTTCGGTAGCCGTGCTGGTGGCCGACCGCCTGGTCGAAGGCACCGACGACTCCAAGTCACCAACCACTGAGTCACGAGATGCCAAAGAGCTTGCAGCCATCGAAAAGATGGTCAGCCGGGCCCTTGGCATCAACCCGGAGCGCGGTGATCAGATAGCGGTCATATCGAGGCCTTTCGAAACCGCATTCAGCAATGATCCCCTTGTAAAATCATCACCATGGGGTCGCATTTACCAGATGGTTCCGATGATCAAATACGCGTTGCTGTGCCTGGTGGCAGCCCTGCTCTACTTCCTGGTAGTTCGCCCGATGCTACAGGTTTTGCGAGGCGAAGGCCGCATGGTGGAGCATTACAAAACCGTTGAGCAACTCGAATCGGAGATGGCCGGCCTGCCCCAACTTGGAGCTAATCAGGAAGCGCCTCTTAGCCTCCCCGGTGGCATGCAGACTCCACAAAATGATCCGGCCCAGGTCATCAAGGCCTGGCTTAAGGACGGTTGAGGAAAAGACGTAGCATGGATATTAAAAAACTGACCGGTCCGGAAAAAGCAGCGGTCCTGTTGCTTACCCTTGGGGAACAAGCCACCGTGCAGGTGTTTGAGGCTCTTGGCGATGCCGAAGTACGGGAAATCAGCCGCTGCATGCTGGCTATCGATCATATTCCGACCAAGGTCTCCGAGCAGATTCTCGAAGAATTTGCCCTGGCGCAAAAGAACAACACCGGTTTTTTTGTTCGCAGCAACGAATTTGTCAAAAAAGCCATCACCGGCAGTGGCAACGAGGAACGTGCCAAAAAACTCATGGCGCAGGTATCGATTGGCATGAATCAACTCGAATCGGGAGCCAGGGCCTTGGAAACCATCGCCATGATGGACCCCCGCATGGTAGCCAGCCTATTGGGTTCCGAAATGCCCCAGACCATTGCCGTTATCCTGTCGACCCAACGCGTCGATCACGCCGCCAAGATCCTCAATTACCTGCCCGAGGACGTACAGTCGGATATCATGTTTCGCGTCGCGAAGATCGACAAGGTCTCCCCTGAGGTTCTCATCCAGATTGAAACCGCCCTGCAGCAGGAAATCCGGGTAGTGGCCCACAAGGAGCAGCACCAGATCGGCGGCATCGGCAAAGCGGTTGATATCATAAATCACCTCCGCAGCGGCGCCGACCGCAACATTCTGCTGAATATCGAGAAAACCGACCGTGCGCTGGCGGAAAATATCCGCAAACAGATGTTCACTTTCGAGGACCTAGGGAAAATGGATGGTCGTACCATGCAGCTGCTGCTGCGCGAGGTCAACAACAACCAATTGACCATGTCGCTCAAATCGGCTTCGGAGGAGCTCAAAAATAAGGTTTTCGACAACATCTCCGAACGCGCCGCGGAAATGATCCAGGACGACCTGGAAGCCATGGGGCCGGTCAAGTTGTCCGAAGTCGAAGCCATCCAGCAGGAGATTGTCAAAATTGCGTTGCGGCTCGAAGAGGATGGTAAAATCATCCTCCCCGGCAGAGGTGGCCAGGATGCACTTGTCTAAAGTGATACACGCCCTTGATCCGCAGGATCTGAAGCCATTACAGTTCCGGGAACTGGGTGAGGATATGCCGACGGAGCATTTCACCCCACTGGATCATCGGCAACCGGATCCGCCGGAGCGGGAGGAGCTACGCAACCAGCAAACGACGCAAGACGAAGCCGCGCCGTCGCCGCAGGCACCTTCCGCGATCGATCACCAGCGAGAACTGGAAGCGGCCTTTCGACAGGGCCGTGAAGACGCCCTGCAGGAAGCTCGTGAACAACTTGGTCACGCCAGCGACATGTTGGCGCAGGCCCTGGAAGAGGTCAGCCGCCTGCGGGGATCGCTGCTGCAGAACAGCAGCAACGACATGTTGCGGCTGGTCATGTCCATCGTGCGCCAGATTCTGCATGCCGAAACCAGCGTCAACCCGCAAGTGGTCATCGATACCATCGGGCGCGCATTGAGCATGGCGGTACGGTCCGATTATTATCACGTACGTGTCAATCCCGCCGACCTGGAGATCGTCACCGACCATAAGCCGCTGTTTCTGGCCAGCATCAACGGCCTCAAGAACCTGTCGTTCCAGCAGGATCCCAATATCGCCAGAGGCGGTTGCCTGCTCGAATCGGAAATCGGCGATGTCGATGCCACCATTGAAGGGCAACTCGACCAGATTCACCGCAGCCTGCTGGCAACCCTGGAGCAGCCCTGATGAACCGCCTGCTGGAATGCCTCGACTCCCTTGCGCCGATCCAGGTCAGCGGCAAAATCACCCAGATAGTGGGTCTGGTGGTGGAAGGCTATTGTCCGGCTGCCACCGTCGGCACCCTGTGCGAATTGATCCCGCGTGACGGCGGCACCCCGGTTCCGGCCGAGGTGGTCGGATTCCGGCATTCCCGTGCCTTGCTGATGCCCCTGGGCGAATTGCGCGGGCTGGGCCCCGGCAGTCGCATCCGGGTGGTTTCCCACAGCGCCACCATGCCCGTCGGCCGCGAACTCCTGGGCCGGGTCATCGATGCCATGGGCCAGCCTATCGATAACGGCCCCGCCATCGGCCGTGACCGCGACATGCCGCTGTACGCCCTGCCGGCCGGTCCCATGGAACGCGACACCATCGATCGGCCCCTGGATCTGGGGGTTCGCGCCATCAACGGGCTGCTGACCTGCGGACAGGGGCAGCGCATGGGCATCATGGCCGGCTCCGGCGTCGGTAAAAGCACCCTGCTGGGGATGATTGCCCAGAACACCCAGGCCGATGTCAACGTCATCGCCCTGATCGGGGAGCGTGGCCGCGAGGTGCGCGAATTCATCGAACGTGACCTGGGCCCCGAGGGTTTGTCCCGTAGCGTGGTGGTGGTGGCTACCTCCGACCAGTCCCCCCTGCTGCGCATGCGCGGTGCCTTTGTCGCCACCACCATTGCCGAGTATTTTTGCTCGCAGGGCAGCAACGTTCTGCTGATGATGGATTCCGTGACCCGTTTCGCCATGGGCATGCGCGAAGTCGGGCTGGCCGTCGGCGAACCGCCCACCACCAAAGGCTACACCCCTTCGGTATTCGCCACCCTGCCCAAACTGCTGGAACGCGCCGGCAGCTTCCGCGACAGCGGCAGCATCACCGGCCTGTACACCGTGCTGGTGGAAGGGGACGACATGAACGAACCGATCGCCGATGCGGTGCGCTCGATCCTGGACGGACACATCGTGCTGTCCCGCCGGCTGGCCGCTAAAAATCATTATCCCTGCATCGATATTCTGCATTCGTCCAGCCGTACCATGAATGCCGTGGTCGATGCGGAGCACCAGGAACTCAGCGGTCGCCTGCGGGAAGTACTCGCCACCTATCAGGAAGCGGAAGACCTTATCAACATCGGGGCCTATAAAAAAGGCAGCAACCAGAAAATTGACTTCGCCCTGGGGCATATCGATGCGGTGACCCGCTTCCTGCGTCAGCGGGTGCATGAAGCCGTGGATCTTCCGGCCGCCATTGCCCAGCTCAAAGAGCTCAAGCTATAGGAGGCGTCATGGCCTTTAAATTCAAACTGCAACCGCTGCTCAAGCATCGAACCCTGCTCGAAAATCTGGCCCGCCAGGCTTTGGCGGAGGCCATGTCGAATGAAGCCGCCATGGAACAAGCTATCGAAAAGCACCGGCAAATCTGCCGCGACCTGGAACAGGAGTTCGAGCAAAAAAAGAGCAAAGGCATGGTTCTGCAGGAATTGCTCATCTATGAGCGCAGCCTCAAACGACAGGCCGAAAAGCTCAAACAACTGCGTGCCGAGGCAGCCAGCCTGCATACCAGGACCGAGCAGCAACGCGCTCACTTGACCGAATCCAGCAAGGACAGAACCTTGATGGAAAAACTCAAGACCAAAAGAGAGGACGAGTACAGGCAGGACATGCTCAGGCAGGAAATGAACGACCTGGACGAAATTGCCCTGTTGCTCGGGAAACAATGCCGATGAAACCCATTAGCCTGCCTGCCAAACTGTTGACTGCCGGCATGGTCCTCGCCTGTTGGTCCATGACCTTGCGTGCCGAGGACCGTTTTGCCCCCGATGTCGCAACCTCTGCAACCTCCGTCACCGAACGGCGCATCCAGGCAGCGATTCAAACTGAACTCAAAAAAATCACGTTAAGAGATAAAGCTTTGGAAAAACAGGAAATGGAACTAAAGACACTCAAGGCCGAGGTCGATAAGAAGTTATCCGAGCTTAACAAGGTTCGCGCCGAGGTCTCCCGTCAGCTGGAACGTAAAAGCGAACAAGAGACGGTAAAAGTTACGACCTTGAGTAAGATTTACGAAAAGATGGAGCCGGCTAACGCGGCTGCCGTTATCGCGGATCTGGACCTTGAGCTCTCGGTGGAAATCCTGCAGAACATGAAGGTCAAAGCCGCCGGCCGCGTCCTGGATAATCTGGACACGAAAACCGCCGCCAAGCTGAGCACTTCCTTTCCCGCCCTGGCGCGGGACTGAACCGCCCCCTTCCCTGAAGACGGGCGGCATGCCCGGGTTTCCACCACCATCCCCACGGAAAGGAGGTGAAAACCCATGCATATGCTATCCGCAATACTGCCCAACGCCCCATCTGCCGCTGCTCGTTCGGGCAAAGCTTCAGTGCCAACCTCCGAAGGCGTTTTCCAGAGTGTCCTGAGCCGTGAATCCGGGAAAACCGATACGTCGGGGTCCACCGATTTGGCGGAACAAATCGAGGAGAAAACTGGCAAGCCCAACGCCACGGATATCTACCCTGCAACCGAGCAACAAGCGGATACGGCAGCGCAAGATATTCTCCGGCAGGAAGAACAAGCCACCCTGATGGCGGCTCAAGGGCTTATGCCTGAAGTCCCATTTCAGGCGCAGGTGCTGGAAAAAGCCCAAGGTTCCGGGCAAACAGTGGCACCGGAGGAAGAAAACGTCGACGAGCAAACGGCCCTACCGATGGTCAATGATCCATTGAACATGGGTACATCTCTCGAAACCTCGCCGGCCAACGGCGCGAATCAGCAGCCCGCCGGGCAAACCCCGCACGTGCAAACCACGACCCGTCCCGTCGATCAACGACCGGTCGAGGAAACCCCTCGCACAAAAACCGTGGCCAGTCCCTCAGATCAACAGCCGGCTGCGAAAACCCCGGGCGTTCAAACCGCGGCTGGTCGAGCCGGGCAAGAACCGTCCGTGGAGGTTGTTGAAATCCAACCGGTCAACGAGACGCTTCAGTCAAGCCAAACGGTGCCCGACCTCACGAAAAACTCTTTCCCCCAGGGATCCATGGAATCGCCATCGAGCGATGCGCTAAAAACGGTTGCGGCTCACACAGACCGGCAGGCCGAACTCCCATTGCCTTCAACCGAGCAGACGGCCCTCCCCGTTTCATCCGGGAAAAACCTCACTGCAGCGATGCAACGCACCACCGAGCCGACAGTGCAAACGACAACGGGTATCGGTAGTCGAAATGAACAAACTTCGGCAACCATGCCGGAGATCGTTGCTCCTATGGAAGAACAAATCAGTCGGGCAACGCAACCGATTGCCCAGGCGCAAAGTGCTCAGGCAGTTGTTGTCCCTTCCGCATTGCCGGCATCCGGAACCACGCCGCGCAAGATAAAATCGGAATCCCTCGGTGACAGTCGTTTCACGCAACTGCTGGGTCGAAGCGATGCATCGATATCCGTCCCTCTCGCAGCCGAGCCCTCGGCGACTAGAGCAGCGGGGCTCGAAGGCACCGGTTTGGGACTGCATACCATCACCGGACTGAATCCGGCCGACCGCACCGGCACCCTGGCAAACTCGTTGCCGACGGGAGAAAATGCGCCCTACTCGGCACTTGCAAAAGGGACCGGCACCATCCAGGCGGCCGTTATCCAGACCGAAAAGGTTACCCCCCCGGCCCCGGACATTGCACTATTTACCGGCGCAGAAACAAGCTCACCGCAACCGGCCGTTCCCACGTCGCAACCGGGGGCCCCGGCAATCGACGGCATTCTTGGCGGCAGCAACGAAACCGCCGCCGGATTGCCCGCAGACCATGGCCAGCCCGCACTGGCGGCATCCGTAGTAACACCGGCATTTCCGCCGGCACAGGCCCAGGCTGCTCATGGCGCGACCCTGCAACAGAGTACCGGGTTTCCCATACCGGAGCAGGAGGTCATGGAGCAGGTCATTCAGCGATCTTCTCTGCATGAACTGGAAGGAAAACGAGAGCTCACGGTGGAATTGCACCCGGAAGATCTTGGCCAGGTGAAACTCAATCTGGTACAGGAAAAGGACCGAATGCAACTACATCTCCAGGCTCAAAACAGCGAAGTGCGCGACATCCTGGAAAAACATCTGCCGCGCCTGCAGGAAGCCTTGCAACAGCAGGGGCTGCGCCTGGAAATCATTCAGGTCAGTGTCGACCCGCAGCGCAACCACGCGCAAGGTTTTTTCGAACGTCAGCAACAGCATCAGGCGCAGCGTCATCCCTGGCAGCACACGAGCCGTTCTTCCCTGCAGTCCGATGAACAGCAGCTGCCAGTCCAGGCTCACATGTCATCTTCCGCCAGAGGCCTCAGTTTGAGGATTTAAGGAGACAGGTCAAAACCATGACAACCGTAACAGGCGTCAATAACACTGCCGGCAGCAGCGTCACGGGCAGTCTCACCGGGTCGAGTAACCTGGGCAAGGATGATTTTCTGCTGCTGCTCGTTACCCAACTGCAAAACCAGGATCCCCTCAATCCCCAGGATCCCACGGAATTCACGTCGCAACTGGCCCAATACAGTTCCCTTGAGCAGCTGTTCACGGTTAACGACCAGCTCGGGCAGCTGGAAACAACCAACGGCAACGTGGTGCAAATGACCGCACTGGGACTGATGGGACAAAACGTGGTGGTGCAGTCCGACAGCGTTACCTTGGGCAATGGCTCGGTAACCTTGGGCTATACCTTGTCGAACAGCGTTGACCAGGCCCAACTCGTCATTCAGAACGCTGACGGAAATACCGTCGCCACCCTGGACGGCTCGGCATTATCCGCCGGTGAACATTTTATCAACTGGAACGGTACCGGGGCTTCCGGAGCGGCGCTGCCTGCCGGCGAGTATCAACTGAAGGTTCTGACCAGACGGGACGGCGAGTCCACCGACAGCGGAAGTCCGCTGATCAAAGCCACTGTCACCGGGGTCGATCTCAACGGCGGCAGCAGTACCCTGGTAACCGGTGCGGGGGAGTACAGCCTCGGCAAAGTAACCAGTGTCAGGAATTAGGGCTATGAGCGAGCGCCTTACCATCATTCCGCAACCGTTGTTGCCCCAGGCCCTGAACAAGGCCTCCCGCGCAACCAGGCAAACACCGGCGGGCACCTTTGATCAAGCCCTGGCACGGCAGATGGACAACACGGTGGGGTTCTCCCGCCACGCCCAGGACCGCATGGCCAGCCGCGGCATCCGCTTTTCCGACAGCGACCTGCAAAGACTCAGCGGCGCCGTCGATCAGGTGCAGGCCAAGGGCGGACGCGACTCCCTGGTGCTGATGGACAACACCGCACTGGTGGTCAGCGTCAAAAACCGCCAGGTAGTCACGGTCATGGATCAAGCCCAGCTTAAAGACAACGTTTTCACCCATATCGACAGCGCAATTATCGCCTAACCGAACCGGTCCTCTCGAGGAGGTTCGCGGATCGCCGACCGACAGACGCGGTCCCCTACAAGGAGAACACAGATGGCCCTTTCAAGCGCACTTTACAGCGGCATCAGCGGCATGAACACCAACGGTACGGCCATGTCCGTCATCGGTAATAATATTGCCAACACCAATACGGTCGGGTTCAAGTCCAGCCGCACCGTGTTTTCCGACCTGCTGGCCAGTTCCGTCAACGGTTCCGGCGGCGCTTCCCAGGTCGGACGCGGCACCGGCCTGTCGACCGTCGACAACATTTTTGCCCAGGGCACCTTTGAAACCACCGATTCCCAGACCGACCTCGCCATCGAAGGCGAAGGGCTGTTTGTGGTGCGCAAAGAAGGCAGTGAAAGTCTCTATTACACCCGAGCCGGATCCTTCAGTTTCGATGGCGACGGCTACCTGACCAACGCCGAAGGTTATCGGGTCCAGGGTAAACCCTATGTCAACGGTGTCCTCTCCAGCGCCGGTGCCAACGACATCAAGGT
>DIWZ01000043.1:0-20736 GCA_002435955.1 Pelobacter sp. UBA6093 | reverse complement strand
CATTTGATGACCACCTATTTCACCAAAAGTGCCGACAACACCTGGGACTGGAACGTTGTCGACGAGAACGACGCTGTCGTCTATTCCTCCGCCTCAGCCGGAAACACGCTGGTTTTCGACACCAGCGGCGCCCAGGTTTCAGGCGGCACCGCCACCCTCGGCCCCCTTTCCCTGGGTGCCGGCACCGCTGCGCAGACCATTGAATTTGCACTGGAGAATACCACCCAGTTCGCCAACGACTCCCAGGTGATTTCCCAGACCCAGAACGGTTATGGCGCCGGCAACCTGACCAATATCAGCATCGACAACGCCGGCAACGTGCTGGCCAAATATTCCAACGGCGAGGAAATCAAGATTTCTCGCATCGTGCTGGCCAAATTTTCCAATTTCAGCGGACTGCAAAAAGAAGGCGCCAGCCTGTTTTCCGCCACCGGCGACTCGGGCCCCCCCCGCATCGGCGTTCCCGGCACCGAACTCGGCAACATCTTCACCAATGCCCTGGAACAGTCCACCGTCGACCTGGCCGCCGAATTCGTCAAAATGATCACCACCCAGCGCGGTTTTCAGGCCAACTCCAAAGTCATCACCACCACCGATGAAATGCTCAGCGAATTGATCAACCTCAAACGCTAGAGTCGTCTACCCGACATAGTTAATAAAGTAAGGCCCTGGATTCATTGAATCCAGGGCCTATTTCGGTCAAAAGTCAGCCAATATTGTCCACGACTCTTTCTATCGCCAATCGAGAGTGCGGGTGTCTGGAGAAAAACCGGGAACCCATATCGATCGCGATGGGCGATTTGTCGCCTATGGCATAACGATGCTCAAAAACGCCCCCAATCGCGAAGCGGCGGAGGCCTTTCTGGCCTATCTGCTCGACCCGGAAGGCGGGCAAAAAATTCTCCGGCAATATGGTCAGCCGCCCTTCGAGCCCCCTTTTGTTCCCACCCGGGAAATGTATCAGAAGCTGCCCGATATTCTCCAGGCCTTCAGCAGCCCCCCAGGGTGCGCTGGATCAGTAATACTTGGCGCAACGCAACGGAATCTTACAAATTCGGTCAACATTTGATCCAGATCATGTTTCGCCGGCACTTTCTCGCCTATAGTCGAATCATCCAAACAACAAAAAGAGGAGAGAAGCCATGAAACTTCCTGACGGCATCGGTGATCAGCCGATCAACAAGACCATCGAGCAGCATCCTTTCATCGGCGAGGTGCTGCAAAAGTACGACATCGGTTGCGTTACCTGCGGCGTGGGAATCTGCCTGGTCAACGATGTGGTCAGCATTCACGCCCTGGGTGATGAAATCGAAGCGAAAATCGAACAGGAAATAATCGACTATCTGAACAATACAGGAGAATGATCATGGAGAAACTTGCTTGCGGTTGCCCCGGTTCCCAGGTTCGTACCGTTGAAAAAACCCATACGGCTGACAACGCCCCGACCGGCCGCCTGGCCTCGGAACTGCGCCAGTGGCCGACCCAGCTCCAGCTGGTGCCCCCTTCGGCCCCTTACCTGCAGAATGCCCACTTGCTGATCGCAGCCGACTGTGCGCCCTTCGCCTATGCCGAATTCCACCGCGATTTCATCAAGGGGAAGGTGCTGGTCAACGCCTGCCCGAAGCTCGATGACACCGGCCCCTACGTGGACAAGCTGGCGGCCATGATCAGTCAGAACGATGTTCAGTCGGTCACCGTGACGATCATGGAAGTCCCCTGCTGCCGCAGCCTGGAGATAATGGCCCGGCAGGCGATTGCTCAGTCGGGCAAGGATGTACCGCTCGAAGTGGCCGTGCTTGGCGTCGACGGTGAAAGGAGGAGCTGATGAAGGCCAATGTTACCCGGGTAATGACCGACGAGCATCAATTGATTCTGCGGATGATTACCCTGGTGGAAAAGCACACCGCCCAGATGGAAGAGGGGAAATTCCGCAACTGGCAGTTTTTCCTTGATGCGGTCGATTTCATCCGCAACTACGCCGATCGCTTCCACCACGCCAAGGAAGAGGATGTGTTGTTCATCGAGCTGGTCAAGAACGGCATGCCGGAAAAGCAGTCGCCGATCGAAGCGATGCACATGGAGCACGACCAGGGGCGGATGTATGTCCGTACCCTGGAAGAGGCGGCCGAGAAGGCCCTGGCCGGCGAGTCGGGGCAGTTGCCGGTGATCGCCGAGAGTGCCAAAGGATATGCCGAGCTGCTGCGCGCCCACATCGACAAGGAGAACAACATCCTCTACCCGCTGGCCGAGCGGGTGCTGCCGGAAGAGGTGCGCCCCGGCATGCTGCAGGCTTACGATAAGGCTGAAGCGAAGACCCCCGGGCTGGAAGAAAAATACCGGCAGATGGTGGAAAACTACGAACAACAGGCTGCGGCCTGGACCGGCGAAGTTGAAGTTTCAGGTATTTGATTTTGCATTCGAGGTCGCATTATTTGCCTTTTCGACCTTGACCGATGCGCTTCGTTCCTCAGCACATCCTATGCTGCTGTCCTCTTCGATTCGTCGCAATCCATACAAAATTAAAAAGGACTTTCCGTCATCGGAAAGCCCTTTTTTTGAGTAGAGCAGAGGGACGCCGTCCTCTTCCTTGACTCCCCTGTTATGCGTTTTATTTTTCTGCAGGAATCGCTGTGGCTTCAAAGCCATAATCTGCCAAAATCTTTTGGCCGGCGGGAGACAAAATATACATGGCCAGCTTCCACGCCTCAGGCGAAGCCCCCTTCCTGACGATAAGGCCGTAATCGGCACCTACGGAAAGCTCTTTGGGTACTCTGACGAGCTCAAGGGCTGGCACTTCTCTTTGCGCCAATACCGCATTGGTGCAGTAGGTAAGGAAGACGTCGGCCTTTTTCTCACTCATGACCCATCCGTACGGGTTACGTCCTTCGGGTGCCTTGGCACTGTCCGGCCCGCCGGTAAGCTGGAGCGCTTTCCCGGAAAGGGTTTCGAAACTGCCTGCCTTTATCGCATCCGCCTTTCTAAAGAGTTCCCAGGCATAGTCTCCGCTTGGATCTGCTTTGGGGGTAGAAGTGCCCACGCGAACTTGCTTGTTTATAAGAGTATTAAGAAAATTGTCGGTGGTGACCTTTACAGCAGGCTGAGCCAGGCCACACAGCTGATTACGCGTAAACAACACCACCGGCCCGCCCCATTGGCCGGATGCAAGCTTATCGGGGTGAGCCATATCCGCGGAAGCGAAAACATCGACTTTCTCACCCTCTTCAATGGCCTTTCGTAAAAGTCCGCTAGGACCGAATTTTGTGGTCACTTTTGTCTCATAGGTTTCCTCATAAGAAGCCACCACTTCACCGAGGGCGGCCTTCAAGCTTCCCGCTGCGTAAAGGGTTAAGGAATCGGCCGATACGGACATCGGGATAGAGAGGATCAGCAGAGCAACAAAGACCACGTAATTTCGACAAATTTTCATAATCACTCCTTCTTCTTTTTGTAATTAGTATCCATCCGGAAACTATGGATGGATGAAGTGTCTACACTATCCAGGACGGGACCATCTGCTTGCCGGAAGCGGCGGTGACCCGACTCGCCAGATCGATCTCTTTGTTGAAGGCTGGTCCTGCTTGACGATTTCGGCCATATCCGATTAAAACCCTTCATAAAAAAATCGCCTTTCGTTATAACTCTCTCCAAACAACGAAAGTCATGTGGCGCTGTATAGCAAATGAGATAACGTTATGCAAGACAAAAACATAACGAATATGGAATTCGTCCCGTATACGCTCTCCTGGGAAGCTGTCGGTTTATCCGGGCCGAAGCGAGCTTTCAAAATCATCTTGACAACCAATATCCTGTGATGCATCTTTTTAGTTAGCTATTTTGCTAAATGACTAACAAAGGACTTGAAATGGAAACGCCACTAAACATTGCAAAAGCGTTGGCGGACGGAAGCCGGATGCGAGTCGTTGCGGCCTTGTTGAGGCATGATGAGCTTTGCGTGTGTCAGATTGTCGAGATGCTGCGCCTGGCCACTGCCACCGTGTCCCGCCACATGAGCGTTCTACAGAATGCACGCCTTGTACAAAGCCGCAAGGATGGAAGGTGGGTTTACTATCGCCTTGCCGAACCGTTCTCTCAGCCACTGCGCATCTGGTTGCTCGAATCGTTGTCTGATTCACAGCAAATCGTTGCGGATCAGGTACTTCTGGAAACGATTCTTTCGTGCCAGCCCGAGGATGTGTGTCGACAACAAAAAAAAAGAAAAGCAGGTGATGGATAAATCCGTAAAAATAGAAGAACTCTCGGCGGCAGACCAAAGGTCAATCTGCCGGCGAAACGCAATCCACTGACAAGGCAAAGGCAGGAGTGGCCATTTGCCGAAATAAGGAGAATATATAAAATGAAACAAAGCAAGACGACAGGCATAAGTTTCTTTGAACGGAACCTGACGCTGTGGGTCATCCTGTGCATGGTCGCGGGGGTGCTGATCGGCAAGTTTCTCCCCGCCATCCCGGCAGTGTTGGCCAAATTCGAATACGCCAAGGTTTCCATCCCCATTGCAGTTCTGATCTGGCTCATGATCTATCCCATGATGATGAAGGTTGATTTTGCCAGCATTAAACATGTCGGCAAAAATCCCACGGGGCTTTATGTCACCTGGGTTGTCAATTGGCTGATTAAACCCTTTACCATGTTCGGCATCGCCGCGTTTTTTTTCTATGTGGTATTCAAAGCCCTGATCCCGCCGGATTTGGCCAGAGATTATCTGGCCGGCGCCGTTCTATTGGGTGCCGCACCCTGTACGGCCATGGTGTTTGTCTGGAGCCATTTGACCAGGGGGAATCCCGCCTACACGGTTGTGCAGGTGGCAACCAATGACCTGATTATTCTCGTCGCCTTCACGCCGATCGTGGCGCTGTTACTGGGGGTGGGCGGCATCACGATTCCGTGGAACACACTGTTTCTGTCGGTCTTTCTGTTCGTGGTGATTCCGCTGACCGGCGGTATCACCACACGCAACCTGGTGATTAAAAATAGAGGGGAGGAATATTTCAACAAATCCTTTATTCCCAAATTCAATAACGTCACCATCGGTGGGTTATTATTGACTCTCGTGCTGATTTTCTCGTTCCAGGGGGAGATTATCCTCCAGAACCCCGTGCATATCGTTCTGATTGCCATCCCTCTGATTATCCAGACGTTTTTGATTTTCTTTATTGCTTACATGGTCGCTAGAAAACTTAGATTACCGCATGATGTCGCCGCGCCAGCGGGCATGATCGGCGCTTCGAATTTTTTCGAACTAGCGGTTGCCGTTGCCATCACCTTATTCGGCGCTTCCTCGCCTGCAGTTCTGGCCACCATTGTCGGTGTTTTGGTTGAGGTTCCGGTCATGCTTTTCCTGGTCAAGATCGCCAACCGGACAACTGCCTGGTTTCCGGTTAAACAAAGCATAAAAACGGTTTGACCATATACGGACTATCCATTCAAAGGAGAAACGCCATGTTCAAACGCTTCATGGTTGCAACAGACCTTTCCCCCGCGTCCTTTGCCGTGGTCAGTTGTCTTGGCATGTTGAAAATCTACGGTGCGCAGCAATGCCTGCTGCTCCAATGCCTCAGTTTTCGCGATGCGGCATCGACAGCCTTGTCGTACCACACCGGGACGATCGAAGAGATGCTCTACGAGCAAAAGGATATCCTGGAAAAACAAGGATTTGCTGTCGAGACCAGAACCGTCGTCGGAACTCCCAAGCAGGAGATCGTCCGGATCGCGGCCAAGGAAGATTACGCCCTGATCGTGATCGGGGCGCAAGGGCATTCCCTGGTCGAGGAGAAACTGCTCGGCGGGGTCGCCTGTGGGGTCCTCAACAGAACCGTGAAACCGGTGCTGGTGGTGCCTACCGAAAAGAAGCAGGGCGAAGAAGATGCATGCGAGCCAGTGGCGCGCTGCAGCTT
Organism: Pelobacter sp. UBA6093; assembly: GCA_002435955.1. GTDB lineage: Bacteria > Desulfobacterota > Desulfuromonadia > Desulfuromonadales > Syntrophotaleaceae > Syntrophotalea. The sequence continues at coordinate 14,824 of DIWZ01000043.1, read as the reverse complement.
CAGCGAACATATCCTGTTCGCCACCGATTTCTCGGAGATGGCCAATAGCGCTTTCACCTATGTCGAACAGCTGGTGACTTTCGGCGCGCGCAAAGTCACTCTGGTTCACGTTCAGGACAAGATCAAGCTGGAGCACCATCTCGAAGAACGGCTGGAAGAATTCAACGAACAGGATCGGAAGCGTCTCGAAAACCTGAAACAGACCCTCCTGGATAAAGGTGCCCCACAGGTCGCCATCGAAGTCTGTCATGGCGTCCCCTATCAGGAGATCACCCGCCTGATCCGGGAGCGCAATGTACAACTGGCAGTCATGGGAAGACAGGGGCGCGGCTTCACCGGAGAGTTTTTTCTGGGCAGTGTCAGTCGCAATGTCGTGCGCCATTCGGTGGCGCCGGTGTTACTGATTCCGGGCCTTTAAAAGATGTATTTTTCAACAACGCATTGAAATTCCGATAAGCAGGGGAGAATTGCCGTGTTTGGGAGTACCACCATAAAATATTCCTTGCATAAAAATCCTTGTTATATCCAGAAAAACGGATTAAGTTTCCAACTATGAAAACCACAACAAACCTGTTCAAAGCTTTGGCTCACCCGACGCGGCTGCAAATCCTTAGCCTGCTTCTCGAAGGAGAGGTATGTGTCTGCAAAATCGTGGCGATCCTCGACCTGCCTCAATCGACGGCTTCCCGCCACCTGGCCATTTTGAAAAACTCCGGCCTGGTTGCAGACCGCCCTGACGGCACCTGGGTACACTACTCTCTTGCCAAGGGCCACAGCGCAATGGCGGATCAACTGCTGGCAATGTTGGGGGAACATCTGCCTTATACCAGAGAGGCCAGCAAGGATCGTCAGAGACCCCCGGAAGCTCTGCAGAAAAAGAAATACAGCTGATTTTTTAAATTTCATATCCGTGTTTACGGATATATAAACAAGCTTCATGGATGATTACTTTTCAACAAATTCCCCAGGCAAAACAAGATGCCTTCGCAAAAACTCATAGGATGGATAAGCAAAAATTTCGTCCTACAAGGCTTGGTGGTTTTTCAGGGGCGAAGGCATACATCCGGCGGGGAAAAACCATGCCCCGCAAGACACTTTATGCTTCTGGCGGCTCAAAGCCTGTCGTCGGGATGAAGTCGACCGAAAGGATAGGTACAAACATGAAACCATTGGATGATCAAAACGAACAGACCGCGCAAAAAATTCTCCGCGACGTCATGAGATTGTGCGCCGACTGCGATACCTGTCGCACCATGATGGAAGAGGATTGCGCTTTTTTCATCGAACTCTATCGGCTGTGGGACCAGGAGCATGAAGAGGGAGTCCCCATCACCGAAGCGCAACTGCGCTACCTGGCCGAACTCTGTACCCTCTGCGGTTTGTGCCCATGCCCGAAGATTCCCATGGACGTGATGGAGGCCAAAACCCGCTACATCGAACAGGAGGGGATGCCTCTGGCGACCCGCCTGCTCAACGATGTGCCGCGCATGGCCCGATTGTGCGGAACGTTTCCCCAGCTGACCAAAGCCCTGCAGTCCAACAGCGTCCTTGGTCCCCTGCTGCGCAAAGCGACCCGCATCCATCCGGAGCGGCAATTGCCCTCTTTTCCGAAACAGAATTTTTTCCAATGGGCAGCACGTAAGGGCCTCGACCAACAGCGGGCAGGCGATCATCAGGTCGCCTACTTCGCCGGCTGCACCGCCGGCTATTTATTCCCGCAGATCGGACGCAGTGTGGTGAAGATCCTGCAGTGCAACGGAGCTACGGTGTACGTTCCGCCGCAGCAGTGTTGCGGCATGCCCTACCTTGTGGAGGGTGACCGAAACCGCACCCTGCAGTTGGCCAACGCCAACATGGAGCAACTGCTCGAAACGGTTCGCACCGGCGCCGACCTTATCTATTCCTGCCCCACCTGCGGGTTCTTCCTGAAAAAACTGCTCAAGGAAAGAGCCTATTATTCCGACGCTTATCAGAAGTCGGTCGATGCCTCCGAGGACGAACTGAAGGTTCCCGCCCCCGAAAAAGGCGAGAATCAGTTCTGGCACCTGAAAAAGTCCATGTATCACGACCGCCTGAAGGACGACGGATATTTCTCTTCCATCGATCCCATGGCCCGGATCCATCTTGCCGATCAGCTTTTTGACTTCGGCGTCTATCTGGCCCGCCTCCATGCAGAAGGACGGCTTGCCACCGACTTTTCCCCTGTGCCCGAGCACATGGCCTATTTTGCGCCCTGCCACCTGCGGGAGCAAAAGATGGGGCGTCCCTACCTCGATCTGCTGAAAATGGTTCCCGGACTGGACATCGAACCGGTCGGCAGCGATTACGACTGTTGCGGCATGGGCGGGGTGTTCGGCTACAAAGAGCATTTCCACCAGAAGTCCCTCGACCTGGGAAAACCGTTGATGGAAAAGATCCGCGCCCGCAATCCGCAGGCCATCGTCACTGACTGCATGAGTTGCCGGCTGCAGTTCAATCACTGTCTGCCCTATCCTGTTTACCATCCGGTCGAGGTTCTGGCCAGGGCCTATGGGCAAGGAGAAAAGGATGGATAAAAAAACATTGGAGCTGATCGCCGTCGGCGCATCGGTGGCCGCCTGTTGCTCCCCCTGTCTGGAATACCACGTCAAGGCGGCCCGCGAAGCGGGGGCCAGCCATGCGGAACTGGCCACGGCGGTCAAGATGGGCAAAAAGGTTCGCCAGGCGCCGATGGATAAGGTGGATGAAAGAGCCGCAGAACTGGATATATGAGGCTCAATTTGTCATTTAGGGGAAGGAACCTGTTATGGATTGGAAAAAGGAGTGGAAACCGCTAGCCCTCATCGTCGTCGGCTTTGTGCTCTGCTATTACCTGCCGGTGGACTGGCTGAAAAGCCTGGAGCGGTTGCAGAACGCCCTGTGGGAATCGCTCTATCTGGTCAAATGGTACGCCCGCGAGCACGTGCTGCTCTGTCTGGTGCCGGCCTTCTTCATCGCCGGGGCGGTGGGCGTGTTCGTCAGCCAGGCGGCGGTCATGAAGTATCTCGGCGCCCGGGCCAACAAGGTGCTGGCCTACGGCGTGGCTGCCGTTTCCGGATCGGTGCTGGCGGTCTGCTCCTGCACCATCCTGCCGCTGTTCGCCGGGATCTACCGCATGGGCGCAGGGCTTGGCCCGGCCTGCGCTTTTCTCTACTCGGGACCTGCCATCAACATCCTGGCCATTGTGCTGACCGCCCGGGTGCTCGGCCCGGAACTCGGCATCGCCCGCGCCGTCGGTGCCATGCTGTTCAGTATCGTCATCGGCCTGTGCATGCATTTCTTTTTCCGCAAGGAGGAACAGGAAAAGATCATCGCACAGGCCATGCAGCCGGAACCGGAAGTGGCCCGCCCCCTGTGGCAAAACGCCCTCTATTTCGCCTCCATGGTCGGCATCCTGGTCTTTGCCAACTGGGGCCGGCCGGACAGTGAGATCGGTCTATGGCATGCCATCTTCGCTGCCAAGTGGCCGGTGACCGGCGCTTTTGCCATCGCCCTGGCTGTGATGCTGGTGCGCTGGTTCCAGGTAAAATGGTGGAAAATCGCCTGCGCCGGACTGCCGGTGCTGCTACTGGCCCTGCTGCTGCCCCAGGCACCGCAGGTGGCCTTCGTGGTCGGAGTGATCGGCTTGACTTTTGTCCTCAACACCGAGCAGGAAGAGATGCAGGAATGGTTCAGCTCTTCCTGGGGCTTTGCCAAACAGATCCTGCCGCTGTTGCTGATCGGCGTGGTCATTGCCGGCGTCCTGCTTGGCCAACCCGGGGCCGAAGGGCTGATCCCTTCCCAGTGGGTAGCCAATGCGGTGGGCGGCAATTCCCTGGGCGCCAACCTGTTCGCCTCCGTCGCCGGCGCCTTCATGTACTTTGCCACCCTCACCGAAGTGCCGATTCTCGAGGGACTGCTCGGCGCCGGCATGGGCAAGGGTCCGGCTTTGGCTCTGCTGCTGGCCGGTCCGGCCCTGAGTCTGCCCAACATGCTGGTCATCCGCAGCGTCATGGGCACCAAAAAAACCGTTGTGTTCGTCCTGCTGGTGATGGTCATGGCGACCATCAGCGGCCTGATTTTCGGCACATTCTGGGGATAACGGCTCATTCGAGCCAGGCAATGCGCCGCAACTTCAACTGCTGCAAGAAGAAAGGATGTTTCGATGAAAAAAATCCAGATCCTGGGCACCGGCTGCCCCAAATGCAAAAAGCTGTATAACAACGCAAAAGAGGCCGCCGACCAACTCGGCATCGAATACGAACTGATCAAGGTCGAGGATATCAAGGATATCGCCGCCTTCGGCGTAATGATGACCCCGGCCCTGGCCATCGACGGCGAGATCAAGCTGGTCGGCAAGGTACCGAGTCCTGAAGATCTGAAAATTATCCTGGGCTGACGAAAAATCATGCCGGAAAGGTCCGGCGCAACGACTGTTCAATCAAATCAAGGAGGAAACGACCATGCGTATGCTCGCCGAATTTTTCCCTGAATTCAACCAACTGCTCGACCAGATGGACGAGCTCTACCAGCAGAAGCGCACCATCGATGAAAAGACCTACCAGTTCATCTGCTTCGCCCTGTCGATCAAAGCCCGTTCCAAGCCCTGCGTGCTCAAGCATTTCAAGGGCGCGCTGGAGGAAGGGGCCACGGTGAAGGAGCTCTCCTACATCTTTGCCCTGGTCATGCGCGAAGCGGCCGGCGCCGACGACTGCTGGACCCACGACGTACTCGGCGACTGGAAAGAGATCGTGGCCGGCAACGTCGACTGCGGCTGCCCGGTATAAGCTGTTCGGATATTTTGCAGAAACGGAATCCCTGGAGGCCGCGCGTCGCCAGGGATTCCGTGAAAATCGCTTTCGGCATTATTTGAGGGCCGGGTAACTATTCCGAAAAAAAGCCGTGGTCTCGTTTCAGAGAAACCGACTCACCCAAGGAGGGCACCCATGTTTTCACGCATCCTGGTGGCAACCGATCTATCCGAGGCTTCCGATTGTGTCATCGGCTCTCTGGGCGCCTTGCGGGCCTGGGGCACAAAAGAAGTGGTCCTGGTTCACTGTCTCAATCTCTGCGAACCTTCGATGGTAACGGAAGAATTGAAGGGTTTCGCCGAACCCTACCTGTCGAGACAGGCGGACGCCCTGGAACGACAGGGGTTAAAGACCGATATCGAGGTGGCATCGGGCAGAACTCCCGTGGAAATCAACCGCCTCGCCGAGGACAGAAAATGCTCCCTGGTGGTGATCGGCTCCCATGGCAAAACCATGTCCAGCCAGATTCTTCTCGGGGGCGTGGCCAGTGAAGTGATCCAAAATGCCCGAAAGCCTGTTCTCATCGTACGTTTGAATTTGCGCCAGGAAAGGGATCGGGCGGTCTGCGGTTTTTGCCAAATGGCTCCTTCGGGACCGGTTCTTTTTCCCACCGACTTCTCCGCCAACGCAGAGCTGGCTTTTTCCACCCTGAAAAAAATAGTCGCAGCCGGTTCTCAAGAAGTGACCTTGCTCCATGTTCAGGACCAATCCGTCGTTTCCAAAAATCGGTTGGAGGAATGCAACCGAGCCGATCAGGAGCGCCTGGCCGAAATGAAAAGGGCCCTTGAACAGACGGGTGCCACCAAGGTCAATGTGGAGCTGCCTTACGGGGTCCCGGTCCGCGAGATCCTTGCCCGGGTGCAAGACAGCGCTTTTACCTGGGTGGTCATGGGCAGTCAGGGCCGCAGTTATCTCAGCGAAATCCTTCTGGGCAACACCAGCCTTAACGTCGCACGCCACAGTCAAGTTCCGGTATTGCTTGTTCCGACGGAGCGATGATTTCTCAGGAGCCGAGCCGGGCGCGGACGATGGGGCGAAAGAAAGATGGTGGCTGACCATGGCATGTTTAATTAACCCATTTCCGGCTGAGGCAAAACAGACCAAAGAGCCACCTCACTTGCGCTATCGCGAGTGAGGTGGCTTGAAACAAGTGTTACCGACTGTTAAACGAGCAGGTCTTCAAAAAACGCACCAAATTGCTTTTCAGGATGACGAATATGCACTTCAACCATCCAGATGTTGGCTGACGGATGGAACGCAATCTCGTGCAACGGTCCTTCATAGTGCTGGGCACTGGAATAATCTCCCAAACGATGCCCTCCGAGATCAAGATTCAACTCCCATCCCAGATCTTTTGCCATCTTTTGCGCGAAATCATACAACTCAACACCGGTTGATTTATCTGTTTTCCACTTGGCGGAAACAGCTTCGAAAATCTTTCTGGCGTCAAGGGCACAACGTTTCATTTCCGGATCGCTTCCGGTGACATAGGTATCACCCGCGTCACCTTCGTAACCATCCCAGACAGGAGCGATATCTATAAAAAAGATATCGTCTTCGCCCAGCCGGACTCCCGGAACAGAATCTGCCCCAAAGGTGATCGTGGTATTGCTGCCAAAACGGATATAGGGTTTGTGGAAAGCTTTGGTGGCACCCATTTCCCGCAAAGTGTCAACAACCATTTTATTGGCATCCTCTTCAAGCATGCCGACCTTCACCTGGGCGGCAATCCGATCAACTGCCTGTTGTGCCTTTGCCCTGATTTCTAGCATTTTCTCAACCGAAAAACCTGCTTTCGTTTTTTCGACGGCTGCCTGAGCGTGCATCACCATGATTTCCTCCTTGTTCCGTTAGTTGGTTTCCATCCGGGGGTTCCGGATGGAAACGAGTTGGTCCCACTGCCGACCGTCATCGACTCCAAACCTCTGCAGCGGGACAGGAAGTTTTTGCCCCAAGCCCTGGCATCGAATGAACTATAACGCCACGACATGCTACCTTCAATGAGGCCAAACTTCTTTTTGCATCATGCTTCTCATGTATAGACCATGGGCAATATAAAAATATGACCTGAATCAAGTTTGGACTGATTTGTATCCGGTCAGCTTTACCATTTTCTCTACGAATATTTGCAGGTGTTTGAAAGGCGCAATCCCTATCGGGAGTCCGCCATAGACGCTTTTAAGGAATCCGCTTCGGTGGATGTGATCCTGGCAGGTTTGGGCAACTATGGCAGCGGGATTGCGGAATATCTTTTAAGATCGGTTTGAAATTGCCGAGGTCAAAGTAGCTGAGGATTCCGGGCTTTCCGGGCAAACACTGGCGGATCTCCGTTTTCGTCAAACATATGGAGTGACGCTGATCGGAATCCGGCGGGGTGATGAGCAGATTACCAGCATCACGCCGGCAGAGCAGATATTCGGCGGAGATTGCCTGATTATTATCGGAAATACCGGGATAGTCAAAAGTTTGAGGATGCAGGAACCGCTATAGCGGCCGGATGACAGCCAGCGCTGCTCCCCCCGCAAGGATCCGTTAATGGCGCAGGCCCTTTGGTGCCGCAGGCTACGTGGCGCTTACTGGGGTAGAATCAAGTTAACCTATTGAATCTGTGAGTAAAACAACCAAAAAATAACTGTTTTTCGGGCTTAAACAACCATTTTCGACCTCAAAATCAGCCCTGCAAAGTTCTGACTGTTTTCTGCGGGATATGATGTCGGTTTGCTCTCGCCATTCTTAGAGGCTCATTTTTACCGGTAAAAACGTGGGTTTAAGCCCAAAAACAAGGCCTTTTTGGTGTATTAATTGTGATATTTCAATGGGTTGGGTTGGTCCGACACCGCACAGGCTGTGCCCTGACAGTTAGGCCTTTAATTCGTAGAATTTCAGTACTTTAACGTGTTTTTGCGATATTGACTCAATTTTTTCTATGAGTTCAATCTGGCATTTTTGAAGTCTGTCGGTTAACCCTTTTACTTCACAAAAGAACCAATCTTGTTCGTCAGGTGAATAGACAAACAAATCAGGTGCTCCCGTTCTGTTCTCTAAAATGTAATTAGAGACTTCAGGGGGCACAATATTTTTGAAAATTTCAATTTTTCTTGTGTGCAATTTGGTTTCATATTTTTCAATAAGGCTCAAATAACCCATTGATTCATAAATAAGAACTGCTCCGAGCCACTCGAAGAAATGATAATGAGGTTGATTGTTTGTAATTCTAATATCGTGACCATCAAAAATTTGCTGATATTTAGCCGACCATTCTTGAATTAGTTCACCAGAACGAAAGCGTTCACGTTGTTTCTTATGGAATGGAAATTCTATTTCAATCATTTTTGAGACCGCCGCCGTAGGCGCGGCCGGTTACCCGACCACCCCGGCACAGATCCCGGCGTGCGGAACTACCGCACCGGGCTCTTCGTGAAAACTAGGGACACTTCCCTGTTTTCTGCTGCAAAATATGGGAAGTGTCCCTAGTTTATCCTCGCAATCTATCCTTATTCGTTGGGCATGATGTTACGACCTATGAGAAAAGGCGACGCAGAAAGCCTATTCCAATCGACTGTTGGATAAATGCTTTGGAACCCGGATGCTTGTGAGCACCATATGCAAAGTTAAGGACAATGATATTGAACATACTGAGCAATTGATCGTCAGTGGCGCGAACCGCGTGACTAGCGAGCTTCCGACGAGCGCGAACGCAGATTTCGAGGAAAACCTCGCCGCAGTCCTTTTGCCAAAATGATGGGTCTGCCCCAAATGGCGCAATCTCGTCGACCCATGCCTCTACAGAGGGTCTTGCGCTCTGAGGCAGTTCTTCGATAGTGCCCTGCAAGGCCGCAACAATTGCCGGGAAATCCTGCTTTTTGAAGTGATGCAACACCAACTCGCCGAACTTGCGACCGGTGAATTGTTGCGCTAGAGAATTTATATCCACATATTCCTCCTCATGCCATACTCATACTGGGCCGCATGTTTGCAGGCTCAAAGCTTCTTGAACATTTCCATTGTTCTCTTCATGGACTCTTCTCCAGCCCGATCAATCGCTCCGAACTGAGTCCTGGCCTGCTCCCATATCTGCTTTCCAATGACGGTCGTTTTCGGCGTGCCGTTCTCGTAGACCGTAAGGCCGTAAAGGACGCCCGTCTTTGGGTCTTTGAGCTTTTGATACTGCGCATCGGGAATGTCCACGCCCACGCGAAGATGACGGGTTTCTGAGCCGTCAGGGCCAATAACGTGAATCGTAACGGTATCGGACGGCTTTTCTGACATGCTAATTTTGCCCTCTGTCTGCATTTTCTTGAGCCAAGCTTCGGTAACAGGCACATCCCTTGTAGTGCCGTTATCTTGCGGAACCTGCAGAGTTGTTTTCTTCTCAAAGAGTCCGTCAAAGAAACCTGTGCTGAATTTCATATCGCCCTCCCTTATTTGCAGCCCAACGCTTGGAGTGACCTGCGCGGCGGGGTTTTGCCGAGTCAGGGTCAACGCCGTTGTTGGGCAATTTCGCTAGCATCAGTTACTGATCATGCTGAAACAGTAGACCGAGTTTTCGACTATGGTCGTTTTATTTACTGATCGTCTAGCGATAGTGTTGTTGAATGGGCGTTTATGCACAGGGCTAACTGCAACGCCGGACTCAGTGACCTTTTCTGACAAGTGGTCCGCGTATGAGCAGGCCAGAAAATATTTATCCTCATCAACGTCAACAACGCTCACCCAGTGGTCGCCTATAGTGCACCTTTCCGTTTTTACCCCTTGCCCAAAACACATGAGGGCCACGGAATGCTTACCAATAGCCGCCGGCAATTCTATAGCGGGTACCCGATGTGCGGTGAACGTTTCCATTTTCCTCTCTCCAATGACAGCAGCACATAGCTCCAAGAAACTTTCTTTTACAGTCACGTCGGTGCGATCGGTCGACACTCCAAAGCAACTGCCCTCCCCGGATGCGAAATTATGGAGGGATGGAGTTACAGAGACGAGCTTTTTCCAAACGTGGCCTTGGTTGTAGACAAACCAGCTCGCGGTACGGTCTGGATACTTCAGCACCTTAAACGCGTTCGCAAGTGCGTACAGAAGGCAAAACCCGTCCAAGTGGCCCTGTTGTAGAATCTTCTTCATTCACCCTCCGGCACCTGCCCAACGCTAGCCATTACAGACGGCAAACTCGGAGCGCAGCGGAAAGTTTGACGTCCTTGTGTATGGCATTATTATGTCGAATTTGCTCACGCTTAAAATACATTTACTCGCAGCCTAACTTTTTGTATGCCTTTGTGAAACCGGAAAGATTCACAGTTTCGTGCTCCCAATCAGTATGCCATTTTCCTCCAACTAAGGCAGTGTTTCCAGCCTAAATATAAAACTAGGGACACTTCCGAATGGCGCTAGCTTAAGCGACTCCAGCACGATATCTGTTTCGATGTGGGATCTCTTTCATCACCCGTCTGGGCGAGGTCAACAACTGGTAATTTTTGGGTCGTCGTTTTCGGCATCGGGGCTCGCTTCGTCCTGGTCGTTGTCGGATTGGTGTGTTGGTCATCGACTCGTACAAATCACTGATCAGCCTGAATCGCTCTGCCTTGCTGATCTTCGCCTGATTTAAATGGGGCTCCCAATTGCGAAGGGCTTGTAAACTCCCGTTGAAACTTACAAGGCGAACCTCCAGGTCCGCTTCCTCTGCCGCCTCATACATCAAGCGCCGAATGCAGTTGTAGGCGATAAAATGCATCAAAATTTCTTTGCGAACCATGTCCGGCGTGAGACAACGCAAAACATCCATGCCCATGGTTGTCTTGATATCGCGGAAAAACAGCTCGACATCCCACCGCTTTAAATAGAGTTCGGCCAGTTCCTCTGCCGGATATCGCGTGGCATCGAGCAAAGTGGTGACTATGTAAAACCCCTTGGTTCTGAACCCGGGATAAGGCACCTTGACCTTGATCTGACGCAGAGTCAGCTTTTCCGGGAGAATTGCCCAGGCGTCTTTGGAATATGACAGAATCTTGGCGAATTTCGGACGTTCCCATGTTATCAGCAAATCATCAGGCCCAAGCTTTTTGAGGCTGCTGGCGGCTCGAACCGGGGCTCTTCTGGCGAGGGTGATGACACTGTCAACGCTCCTGTCTTGCAGATTTGCAATATCGAAATAACTACAGAAGCCTTTGTCACCGAGGAAGATGTCTCCTGCCTTGAACGTTTCCCACTGCTGACGAAACAGCGGCAGCTCATTGTTCTTTTTATTGCCGATGGCGTAGCTGAGAAGAGCGCCGCTGTCCAATGAAAAACAGGCGCATATCCGTCCAGAGGGAAACCCGCACCCTGGTTTCAGGGAGGCCGGCTGCGGCCAGACAGCCTGGTTCTCCGGTGTATCCGGCATGCTAACACCCGTCCCGTCGACCACAATGACGCGCCGGTGATTCAGCAGGCCCGTGGCCGGCATTGTCTCCATCCGATCCGCCGTATGTGCAAGAATGTCTGCAAGCATCTGTTCCTGTAGCTTTTTGCGGGCCGCACAATACGAAGCAGTTGAGGAGGAAGGGACATTGATCCTCTTGATGGAGGCATAGGACTGAAGCTTGCGGATCACTTCCTTGCAGCCACCATCGGCGTCCAGGATCTGGCTGAAAAAGGCCCAGAACGTGTTCTCCTTGGAGAACAATCGCCTGCGACTGAAGGCCCCTGACGGCTCGGGCTTGAGAAGCGCGCGGGGGATGAACTTTTCAAAGACCTCGCCGATTTGCTTGAAGGACTTTTTCTGCAGCAAAGCCAACTTTCCGGCCAGTTGTTGCTGGGCTGAGCGGGGCTTTCGACGCAGGGTCTGTAGATGGAAACCTGGAAACATTGGGGTTGTATTTCGCATAGGGCATTATGCCAAATTCAGCCAATATTTTCAGGTGTTTCCTCATGCAAAAGGCCCTAAAACTAGCGCCATTCGGGACACTTCCCTGTTTTCTTCTGCAAAATATGGGAAGTGTCCCTATTTTATCTCAGTGAGGTTGGCTCATGGTATTCCAGTCCGACTGTGTCCGGCATGAGTTTCCTTTGCGGGCTACATATTCACGTCGATCCCTTCCCCGTGTGATCGGCTCTCCCGTCTCGGAGTACTATGGATCGATCCGACTCCCCAAAGACCTTCGGTCACCTATCCCGTTGCCGGTTCGGCTTTCCTACCTGCGTCGACCTCTCATGGGCCGGTCAGGAGTCTTTGGGGTCTCCCAAGTTCCTGAAACATCTCTGATTACATGCCATAGCCTGAGGACCCCGGCAGCCTTCCACGACCTTGCCGTTTGCGGTCGTTTCCTGTGGACTTCGCGGCCGTTAAAACGCTCGTCGACTGCAACAATACTCGATTTCGGGGCTGTACCAGCAATTCAGGGAGTGCGGCCTCCCCTATGGCCTGTAACCTTCTCTGTGTACGCTTCACCTGTTTTGTTCGCGACCCCTTGCAGACTTGCATCCACGCAGGCGCTCCGCCACAGGCGCAACACTCGATACGGGTGGGTGGCTACCCCTTGCCCGACAGGGACTTGCACCCTGCAAGATGCTCCAAGCTTCGCTTGGCGCAATAACGTTTGAATTCACCGGCCTGGGCGGCTTTTCGCGCAGGTCCGGTGGAATGATTGGTTATGCCCCGCCGCTATAGCCATGGTGGGTGGTGAAACTCAGCGGACCCAGGGTCAGTAAGCCTATTCAAATAGACTAGCGCTCGCTTATGAGCCGCTTTATGGGGGACGGGACTGGCGCTGAGCCGTTCGACAAACCCCGAGACATCTGAGATTTCGTCTTTTGAGCCAAACATAAAGTACATAGGAACGCGAACCGAGTTTCTCTCATCCTCTGTCATTAGAAGGTACGTTAAGCCATTGATGTAGCCCTCAATATAGGCGACATCTTCATACACACCTCGCTTCCGTTTCTCTTTCTGCAATTTCAGATAGGCCTTGGCAACACCTGCGACCCGGCAACGATGTGAGTACCTTCCCGACCCCTTCATTTCAATGGCGCGCTCGAGCGCGTGCATCAACCCATCTTGATAAGACGCTGCAAATATCACTTCCGGAAAATCTGATACCTTAACGGCATCGTGTAGCAACCCGTGCTCAATCTGAACGTCATACAGAAGCTCTATCGCTGAGTCAAAGATGTCGTCGTCCAGCAGTGTTCCTTGAGCTATCGCGTGTGCCTTAATTTGAGCAATGAAGTAGGCACCATCAGTTTGTAAGGGGATAAAGCCGGCAGCTCTAAATTTTTCGCAGTCGTCAACAAATGGCGTTACAACGTATGCCTGCTTGTGAAGGGCGCTCATTTGCTTCTTCACAAATTCGTAAATAGCTGAAAAATCAGAATCCGAAAGCGAATATCCTATGAAGACGACCGTTTGAGTAGCAAGAATGGTTTTTAGGAGTGCGCCGATGAGGCCGAACGTCAAGCGATCTTCGCACTGTTGATAGTCTTTTGTTGTTGCCACAATCGAGCCGTAGTTGGTTACCGATCCATGTATTTTTAATACACGTCGGTCAGCAGCCTCCCAAAAAGCCAAGTCGGGATCAGTAACGAATGGGGTAGCCTTGCAATACTCTTCGAAGTAGGTATCCCAATTGGTTGTGACGATGTTCCGAATAGGGAAGAATGTTCCAAGTTCCTGATGAAAGCGTGTAGCCGAACGGGTCAGTTCCGGAAAAGAGTCAATCTGGTCGAAACGTTCCTTAATTTTATTAAGGAGCTTAAGCCTACCGTTGGGCTGGCGGCAGTACTCTTCCATAAGCTCTGGGAATGCCGGGTATGGATCGCCCTTGCCTATTTCTGCTGCCACCGACTCGTAGAAAGTGGTCTTCAGTACATTTCTTGTTTCGGTGCTAATGCCTGCGCCAGCAAATACCGTCACATTTCCACCGAGCAAATCGCCTATAAGCTCATCGCCAATTTCGAACTCATGGTTGTTTTTGCAGAGAACGCAATCGCAACCGTCGCGCTTAGTGTCCATAGGTGTCCCAAGAGGCATAACGGTCGTGATAAGCGGTGGCGACGCGAACTTGCGTGACTTGCCACAATTTAGATTTTCTTTTTGGGAAGCACACAGCTATTTTCCATCCGCTTGATTGCATGGTTAGCTTTCACTTTTTGAAATTAGAAGTGTAACGTGTGAATACCCAGCCTTGAAGGGTCTCATCGTTGTTGTAGTTATATTGAACTTCAATCCAATTCTTTTTTTTACTCAGCACAAGAACTACTTGACCCAATTGTAGTTCATCTAAGATTGCACTATTTGTGCTTGGACTAGATCGGAGGCGGACATTATTGCCTGTAATAAATCGAAGACCTTGAGTTTGAATGTTAGCAAGCTGGCCAACCTTGCTAATCTCCTTTAATTTATCCCTTTTTACGTCAGTTGTAGAAGAGAGGTATTTTTCAACATGTGGGGTTAAAATATTGGCTGATATACTATTTATTTGTGGAATCAGAACTTGCATAAAGATAAAAAAGATTAGATATTGCAGCAATACGGGCAGTTTGGAAAAATTTTCAAGAAATGTTTTTTGATCACTAGAGCTAGAAACACCCTGAAGACAATCTTCTATCTGTTGTGTGTCTAACTCAGTGTTTTCAAGATCAGAACAAGCATTATTGACCATAGCATGCTCAGAAATGACACTAATAGCTGCATTGAAGTAGCCAGGTTGAGACAGGGTCGCTATTGATTTGTGGAATGCTTCACTCTGGGATAAGGAAGCTAGGGCGAGCTGTGAGGTTCTGTCGAAGGGCATTGAGTCGAGGACCTTCTGAATTGAGCTGCTCTGGTTCATTGAGTCGAGGACCTTCTGAATTGAGCTGCTCGGGTTCATTGAGTCGAGGACCTTCTGAATTGAGGCGCTTGGGTTCATTGAGTCGAGGACCTTCTGAATTGAGCTGCTCGGGTTCATTGAGTCGAGGACCTTCTGAATTGAGCTGCTTGGGTTCATTGAGTCGAGGACCTTCTGAATTGAGCTGCTTGGGTTCATTGAATCGAGAACCCTCTGAAC
>DIWZ01000004.1 GCA_002435955.1 Pelobacter sp. UBA6093 | reverse complement strand
TGCCGGCCGGGACCGGCGAACTTGATGTTAGGGTTTTGAACTCAGCACTCAGCACTCAGCCCGCCGCACTGCATAAACAGATTAAAGATTGTTGCGCATTAAAAATTGTCGACTACCATAAATACAATGCACAGACTCCTTGGGTATCTCTTCAGACATTTTCCCGCGCGGATCTGCCTGGCGGTTACGGTATTGCTGTTGTTATCGGCAGGGCTCTGTAGTGCGGGCAATATCCTGATGCTGCACTCCTACCATCGCGGCTACCCCTGGACCGACAGCGTCAAAACCGGTATGGAAACCATTCTTAAACAGGAGTTTCCCGAGGCGACGCTGTTCGTGGAAAACATGGACACCAAACGCCATCCGCCCGGGGAAATTTTTGAGCGGTTGCGAAGCTTGTTCGCAGAAAAATACGCAAGTACCATTTTTGATGTCATTTTGTGTTCCGACGACAATGCGCTCGATTTTCTGCTGACCTATCGGCACAAACTGTTTCCCGATGTTCCGGTAGTTTTCTGCGGCATCAACATTTTTAACGAGACACGCCTTGCCGGTCACTCGGGCATTACCGGGGTCACGGAAAACAACGACCTGCAGGGCATCCTCGATCTTGCCTTGCGGCTGCACCCGCAAACCTCCACTGTCGCCGTGATCAGCGATATTACCCGCACCGGCCAGGCCATGCGAGCCCAACTGCGCCAGGTCATGCCGCTGTTTCAACACCGGGTCGACTTCATCGAACTGGACGGGCTGGCCGCCCCGCAGCTGGAACGGGCCCTGTCACAACTACCCCCCCGAAGCATTGTCCTGACGCTGTCCTTTTTTCGCGATCCTGAAGGACTCATCCTCACCGTATCGCAAAGCAATACCTGGATCACGCAAACCAGCAACCGCCCGGTCTATGTCCCATGGGATTTTCTGATCAGCGAGGGCGTGGTCGGCGGCCGGGTGGTCAGCGGCAAACGCCAGGGGGAAACAGCGGCACGCCTGGCGGTGCGCATTCTTCGCGGGGAGAATCCGGACCTGATCCATCCAATTACCCAAAGCCCCAGTCTTTTCATGTTTGATTACGAAGCCTTGCAGCGCTTCGGTATCGAGCGCCGGCAACTGCCTCCGGACAGCGTCATTCTCAACGATGCCGAAGACGCAAGTGTGGAACAAAAGCGGGTCACCACCATCGCTCTGAGCATCGCCGTTAGTTTCTTCAGCCTCGCCTGTGCCCTGGGCCTGTCTCTGCTGCGACACAAAACCACCCTGCGGGCCCTGCGGCAAAGCGAGCAGAAGCTCAGGGCCATTTTGCGCAGTATCGGGGAACCCATCCACATCAAGGACCGGGAGCTGAACATCACCTGGGCCAACGATATCGCCAAGCAGATGTTCGGCGAAAATCTGGTCGGGGCAAAATGCTACACAGCCCTGCATGGCATGTCTGCCCCCTGCGATCCTCTCTGCCTGAAACTCGAGGCCTTTGCCGATGGCCAGGTGCATAGCGTCGAAAAACGGCTGCTCGACGAAGCCGGCAACGAACGATACTTTCTCGTAGCCACCACGATAGCCGCCAGGGACGCTCAGGGCAAACCGAGCTCTGCTTTGTCCATCGCGCGCGATATCACCGACATCAAGCAGACCCAGCAGCAGTATCTCCAGGTCAAATGGGCCATTGATGCATCCCTGACCCCCATGATCATGGCGGACATGACGGGCCGTCTGAGCTATGCCAATCGGGCGGCCCTCGATTTATGGTGTTACAGGACCGAGCAGGAGATGCTCGGTCTGAACATTACGGAACTGCAGGACAACCCGCAAAGAGCCAGCATGATTCTGGAGACCATCAGCGCGCGGGAGGTCTGGCATGGAGAAGGTCGGGGCCGGAAAAAAGACGGATCCTGCTTTGATGTTGAGTTGCAGATCCAGGTGGTCAAAAACCAGGACGGAAAACCCAGTTCGATCATGGCATCGGCCATCGATATCACGGATAAAAAGAAGGTCGAGGCCCAGATCAAACATCTGGCCTACTTCGACAGTCTGACGGGACTGCCGAACAGGTCCCTGCTCAAGGATCATATGGACCTGGCGCTCAACCATGCCCGGCGATTCCACAAATTCGTTGCGCTGCTGATGCTGGACCTGGACAACTTCAAAAACATCAACGACACCCTTGGCCATGCGACGGGCGACCTGTTGCTGCAAGCTGTAGCCCACCGGCTGCAAACCGAAGTCCGCAGCTGCGATACCCTGGCCCGCTGGGGCGGCGACGAATTCATCCTGCTGCTGACCAACCTGGACGAAATCCGGAACACCACCATCGTCACGGAAAAAATCCTCCGCTTGATGAACGAAACGCCTTTCGTGGTGGACGGATCCGAAATCGTCACCACGACCAGCATCGGCATCGCCATCTTCCCCCAGGACGGACAGGATCCCGAAACGCTGCTCAAGCAAGCCGACACCGCCATGTATGAAGCGAAGAAAAAGGGGCGCAACGACTACCACTTTTTCTCGTCCCAGCTGGCAAGGCAAACGGATCAGCGTCATCATATGGAAGTCAATCTACGCCGGGCCATGCGCGAGGAAGAACTGTTCCTGGTCTACCAGCCGCAGATCGATCTCGGCCTGGGTAAAGTCACCGGTCTGGAAGCCCTGGTGCGGTGGCAGAGTCCGGACGAAGGGCTTATTTCACCGGCCCGATTTATCCCCCTGGCCGAGGAGATCGGTTTGATTCGCCCCCTGGGAGAGTGGATCCTGCGCACCGCCTGCCGCCAGGCGGTCCTCTGGCAGCAGAGCTTTCATCCCGCTCCACGCCTGGCCGTCAACCTCTCGGCCAAGCAGTTCTTCCAACCCGACCTGGTGCAGCGCATCAAGGAAATTCTGATAGAAACGGGCCTGCAACCGCAACTGCTGGAACTGGAACTCACCGAGAGTGTGTTTCTTGAGGATATGAACGCGGCCATCGAAGCTCTCAAGGAGCTCAAGCTTCTGGGCATTCAGTTCTCCATCGACGATTTCGGCACCGGATATTCATCGTTGAGCTATCTGAAAAAACTCCCCATCGACCGCATTAAAATCGCGCAGGAATTCGTCCGGGATATCGATACGGATGAAGGCGACAAGGCTATCGTCAGGGCGACTATTGCCATGGCGCAAAGCCTCGGACTGAAACTCATCGCCGAAGGCGTGGAAACCCGCCAGCAGTTGTCCTTCCTGCTGGAGCATGGCTGCAAGGTGATGCAGGGCTACTACTTTGCCAGACCGATGCTGCCGGAAAAAATCCAGGAGTTCCTCTTCGCGGATTCCAGCTTCAAATCCGATCTACACGACTGGCCCTGAGGGGTCCGGTCAGACCAGCCATGGTTCGGCGAATAAGGGAAGGGTTACGCTTTGCTCTGCGGTCCGCGCACTTCCGGGTCAATATCGACGTTTCGGCAGGGAGCCTTTGCCAGGTCTCCACTTCTGTGATAACAACTATATTTGATGGCGTCGCCATCCCATGAGTTTTTGCGATGGCATCATGTTTGAAACCATCATTCCAAAGGCACCTATTGTGAAACAAGCGGATATCGGACTCATCGGCCTGGCCGTCATGGGCCAGAATCTGGCGCTGAACATGCTGGATCACGGCTACCGGGTCGCGGTGTACAACCGCACCTTGGCCAGAACCGAAGCATTTGTCGCCGGCAAGGAAGCCAACAGCGGCCTCATCGGCTGCCATACTCCTGAGGAACTGGCGGCGACCCTGTCGCGACCACGCATGGTGCTGTTGATGGTCAAGGCCGGCCAGGCGGTTGACGACACCCTCGAATTACTGCTGCCATATCTGGAACCCGGCGACATCGTTATCGACGGGGGCAATTCCCATCCCGGGGATACCCGAAGGCGGGTAGCTGCGCTGGCCGAACAGGATCTGCTATTTGTGGGATGCGGCATCTCCGGCGGCGAGGAAGGGGCCCGCCGGGGCCCGTCGCTGATGCCGGGCGGCAACACTTCGGCCTGGCCCTATATCCGGCCGATACTCGAAAACATCGCCGCCCGGGTTGACGATCAGCCCTGCTGCCGCTGGATCGGACCTTACGGCGCGGGGCATTTCGTCAAAATGGTGCATAACGGTATTGAGTATGGGGATATGCAGCTGATCGGGGAAGCTTATCACCTGTTGCGGGTTGGCATGGGGATGGACACGGATCAACTGGCCGAACTTTTCAGTCGCTGGAACGTGGGGCCCCTCAATTCTTATCTCATTGAAATCACCGGTCGCATCCTCGGCGTGAAGGAGCCAGGCGGATTGCCGCTCATCGACAGCATCCTCGATACCGCCGGCCAGAAAGGCACCGGACGCTGGACGGGGATCGAGGCGCTGGAATTCGGCACCCCCCTGACCACCATCAGCGAAGCGGTGTTTGCCCGCGCCCTGTCGGCCCGGCGGGACGAACGGCTGCGCGCCGCGACGCAGCTGGGTTCCCTGACAGGGCCGCCGGTTAAAGCCGATAATAATTCCGTGGCGGCCATCCACGATGCCCTGTACGCCGCGAAGATCATATCCTATGCGCAGGGATTCATGCTGCTCAAGGACGCGGCCGAGGCCTTCGGCTGGCACCTTGACTACCAGGGCATCGCCCTTATCTGGCGCGGCGGCTGTATTATCCGCAGTGTGTTCCTGAACGATATTGCGCAGGCCTTTGAAGCCGATGCCGGCCTGGAAAGCCTGCTGCTGGCCCCGTTCTTTACCGGGCAACTAGGCAAGTCCGAAGCCGGTTGGCGCCAGGCCGTAATCCTGGGGGTGAAGCTTGGCATCCCCCTGCCGGCCCTGTCGTCCGCCCTGGCCTTTTTCGACGGCTACCGCTGTTCCAGCCTGCCGGCCAACCTGCTGCAAGCTCAGCGCGACTATTTCGGCGCCCACACCTACGAGCGTATCGACCAACCGCGCGGAACCTTCTTCCATACCGACTGGGACAGCTTCGCCCCCCCTCACAAGGATCGCCATGACTGAACCCTGCACCTTTGTCATTTTCGGCGCCACCGGCGATCTGGCTCGCAACAAACTGCTGCCGGCCCTTTACCACCTGGATGCCGCCGGCCGTCTCAACCGCGACACCCGCATCCTGGCCAACGGCCGTCGTCATGCGGACCGCGACGCCTGGCTGGCCGATGTCCGTGCCCATTTTGCCGGCACCGTGCGCGGCGGATTGGATGAGGAGATCTTTTCGCGTTTCGCCGCACGTACCGACTATGTGCACGGCGACCTGCGCGATTCAATTCTCTACGACAATCTATGCGAAAAGTTGTCCGAAGGCGGGGCGTTTCCGGCAGACCTGGCGTTTTACATGGCCCTGAGCCCCTCCGACTATGCAGGTGTCATCCAGAACCTGGATCGGGTCAAGCTGCTGGACGAAACTCGGGGCTGGCGGCGGGTGGTCATCGAAAAACCTTTCGGGAACAACCTCCAAAGCGCCGTGACGCTGCAACGCAGACTCACCGAGCACCTGCGGGAGGATCAGATCTTTCGTATCGATCACTACCTTGGCAAGGAAACGGTGCGCAACATCCTGGTATTTCGCTTTGCCAACGTATTGATGGAGCCGCTCTGGAACCGCAACACCATCGATCACATCCAGATTATCCATGCCGAACCGCAAGGCATCGGCGAACGCGGAGCGACTTATGAAAAGTCAGGGGCTTTGAGCGACATGATTCAGAGCCATCTGCTGCAGCTGCTGACTTTTGTCGCCATGGAATCGCCGGTTTCCATGGCCGCCGAAGCCTTGCACGCCGAAAAACTCAAAATTCTCAAGTCGATCCGCCCCATCCCCACCGACAAGGTAAATGAAGTTGCGGTGCGCGGGCAGTACGACGCCGGCACCGTGAACGGAACTGCCGTCAACGGCTATCGAGCTGAACAGCGGGTGTCCGCCGACAGCCATACGGAAACCTTCGCCGCTCTCAAACTCCATATCGACAACTGGCGCTGGGCCGGCGTGCCTTTTTTGCTGCGTACCGGCAAGCGCATGGCACAAAAACAGGCCCTGGTGGCCATCTGTTTCAAACAGCCGCCTCAGCAGTTTTTCCGTGCCAGTCATGTCCGTTGCGAAGCCTCCAACTGGCTGGTGATCGGTATCCAGCCGGATGAATGCATCCGCATGGAAATGACCATCAAGGCCCCGGGCGAAGCCCTCGCCACCCGTCAGACCGGCCTCGACGCAAGCTTTCGGCAGGCCAATGAAATTGTCAACGATGCTTATGAGGAGTTGCTGCTGGACATTATCCGCGGCGATCGCTCGTTGTTTTTAACCTACCTGGAAATCGAACAGGCCTGGCGGATCGTCGATCCGGTTTTGCAGGCCTGGTCAAACCCGGGGGAAGACCTGCATCTGTACCCCTCCGGCTCCTGGGGGCCGGCCGAAGCCGACCGACTCTTCGACGATTCCTGCCGTTTTTGGCGCAACACCCTGGAACCGTGCGGATGCGGGAAAAGCGGATAACAACTTAAAAATACTGACAACTGACCAATGACCAATGACCAAAACATTCACTGGCACCCGTTGCCAGATGCCGCAGCTGTCGCCCGGAACGCGGCTTCCAGGATACTTGCAGCCGGCGCCGAAGCCATAGCGCTACGCGGCGTTTTTCGGCTGGTTCTGGCCGGTGGCCGCACGCCGGAGGCGGCCTACCGCCTGCTGGCCGGTGCGGATACGGACTGGCGGCGATGGGACATCTATTTCGGCGATGAACGCTGTCTGCCCGTGAATGACCCGGTCCGCAACAGTGTCATGGCCGCCAAGTCCTGGCTCGATCAGACAGGTATTCCGCGGGAGCAAGTTCACATCATCCCCGCGGAACTGGGGCCGATCGAAGGCGCTCGACTCTATGCACCGGTGGTTTCTGTCGCGCTGCCCTTCGACCTGGCGATCCTCGGTCTGGGTGAAGATGGGCACACGGCCAGCCTGTTTCCAGGCCATCACCACCCGTCCGACAGCCTCGTTGTCCCCGTCACAGGCTCCCCAAAACTGCCGGCGAACAGGGTCAGTCTCAGCGCAAAAGCCCTCAGCCAGACCCGACAGGCGCTGGTGCTGGTAACCGGCAAGGAAAAACAGCGTGCGGTGACAGAATGGAAAAGCGGCAAAAAACTCCCCATCGCCGGGGTCGTCCCCCTGGAGAGACTGGATGTCATGCTGGATGCTGAAGCCGGCCCATAATTCCGCGCCAGGCGGGGCCGGGGGCGCGTCCCCGCGGTCTTGAAGTCAGGGTTGAATATCGAGCACCGATTGCCGATTGCCGATTGCCGATTGCAAAAACTTACGGAGCAAGAGTTCGGCACCGATATCGATCCTGTCGTATTGCAAGAAAAATTACATTTGTGCTATGTATGATTGCATTATTTACTGCACCAGGAGGATGCAACCATGAAAATCAGCGAGATCATGTCGACCCGAGTCATCACCGTCGAACTGGACGACTCTTTGCGATTTATCAATGAAATCATGGCCAATGCGAAATTTCACCATTTGCCTGTCACCAACAATGGCAGACTGCAGGGCATGATTTCCGATCGCGACATTCTAAAAGCCACCAGCCCGTTTCTGGATACGGATGCGGAAACACGCCGCGATTTTGAAATCCTGAATCGCAAAGCGCATCAGATCATGACCCGCGACCCTATCACGGTCCCCAGCGACATGCCTATCAAGGATGCCATTCATATCCTGCTGGAGAACGGCATCTCCTGCCTGCCGGTGATTGGCGAAAATGAGCGCCTGGTAGGGATTGTTACCTGGAAAGATCTCATCAAATTTTTCGGCGATCAACTCGAATCGATGGCGGAATCCACAACGGATCCTCCCGCCATATGAAGGGACTTGCAGGGTTTCCGGATCGAGTCGGGACGGGGCCTCCCGGCGGCACCGCGCACCCGGCACATCTTCGGACCCCGGCCCGAATCAGAGCCATTTCCGACAGACCATCCCCCAAAGCTCGATAAGAAAACGTACGTCCCACCCGGCTCGGTGTCGGCGCGGCACCTTGTCCCGCGCCGCCTTATGCAGTTCTTCAATAGCCTCTACCAGTTCCCGGCGATGCACCATAAAAGGCGCCAAACGTTCGCAAAGCAGCTCATCCACGTGCCGGATCCTGAATCCCGGCCGTCCCTTGCCGGCGGCATGAAACAGTTTTTCCAGCCAGAAGTTATCGTAGCCGTTGGCATCGGAATAAACTTGCCGACCGTTCAGGGCATCGGTCAGCAGATCGCAGACCTTGTCCATGGGCACTCCCTGCTCGAGGACCTGACGCCTGGTGAGGCCATGCAGGAATTCCGAATCATCGTCCCAGTCGATGCAGTCGTGACACTGGGCCGGTGAGATCAGGCAACTGTGAACATCCTCCGGACCGCTGCCCCAAGCCACCTCAATAGGATAGGAAGACCCCGAAAGACTCGAAGCTTCGAAATCGATAAAAATCGGATCCGTATCTCCTGTCATGACTGCTCTTTGCCGGCGCGCTTTGCTATCGCAAGGCGAATATCCTCGACACAGCGATAGGGAATCCGCAGATTGCCGCGCCCTCCTCCGATCACGATGTCAGCCCCTTCCACGCCATGATAATCGGAACCGCCGGTGACGATGAGATCGCGACGCCTGGCTTCGGATATGTACCAGTCGATATCCGCGTTGGTGCAGCGATTGCTGTAGGCCTCGATGCCGTCCAGCCCCATGGCGGCAAAAGCATCGAACAATTGCTTCAATTGCCGCCGATCCTCGGTGATATAGGGGGGATGCGCCAACGACGTGATCCCGCCGGCCTGATGGATCAGGTCGATGGCCTCGTCAATGGGGAAATAGCGCTTGGGTACGTTGCACGGCACCAGGTAGCGTACAAAGGCCTCATCATGGTTGCGCACATAGCCGCGCTCGATGAGAACCTTGGCGATATGCGGCCTCCCCAGACTCCCTTCGGCGTGGGCCTGAACCTCGGCAAAGGCGATGGGCGCGCGCCCTTCGGCGGCCAGTTTCTGGTTGATGCGCTCAACAATGCACTCGTTGCGCCCGGCACGGAACGCGCGAAATTCCCGTAAAGCGCTCCGCAAGCCGGGATGGTGATGGTCGATACCGTATCCGAGCAAGTGGATATCCTGAAAGGATTCCCAGATCACCGAAAGTTCGACCGCCGACAGCACTTCGATGCCGAGTACTTTCCCGGCTTGCATGGCTTCGTCGACCCCATCGACATTGTCATGGTCGGCCAACGCCGCCGCAACCAGCCCGGCCTCCGCTGCCCGACGTATAACCTCGGCCGGTGCATACAGCCCGTCGGAACAATGGCTGTGTAAATGCAGATCGACAAGTTTTTCCACCGTTAACTCCTGTTACCTGTTAGCTTTGACTACGATATTTTAACACTTGGTATTTGTTACTGAAACAGCCAATGACTCCCCCCGCGCGAAAAGCAAAGCCAAAGCGGTACTTCCCTTGATCACGCAAAGGCGCAAAGGCGCAAAGCCGCAAAGAAAACCAGTCAAGGCAAGGAAGACCTTATACTGCTTTGGATATGCCTTCGGCAAGCACCGGTTTAGCCACTGATTTTCATCCAATATACAGCGACCTGAAGATTTTCTTCGCGTTCTTCGCGGCTTCGCGTGAGGAAAAGCCTGAAACGTTTTACGATCTCACGAAAGAATCATTTGCGACGCACCCGAAACCCGGCATTTTCCCAGGCGGAGGGATCTTTGGAAGGCTCCGGCTGCGGCTTGCGCTGGGGCTTTTGCGCCGGTCGCTGCGGCGATCCCTGCTCGGGCTGCGCTTCCTTGATGGACAATCCGATACGCTTTCGGACCGCATCGACGGTGAGCACCTTGACTTTCACGATATCTCCGACCCGCACCACTTCACCGGGATCCTTGACGAACCGATGAGCCAGGTGACTGACGTGCACCAGTCCGTCCTGGTGCACCCCGATATCGACAAACGCGCCAAAGGCGGCAACATTGGTAACCGTACCGGGCAGGATCATGCCTTCTTTCAAATCACTGATTTCACGCACGTCATCGCGAAAAGATACGGTCTCGAATTGACGCCGCGGGTCGCGGCCGGGCTTTTTGAGCTCCTCGACGATATCACGCAAGGTCGGCAATCCAACAGTCTCGGTCACATAGCGTTCCAGGCGCACCCCGGCCACCTTGTCGGCGGCAGCAGCCAGTTCGGCCACCGACAGGCCGAGGTCGGCGGCCATGGCTTCCACCGTCGGATAATTCTCGGGATGCACGGCGGTATTGTCGAGGGGGTTGACGCCGCCGCGAATGCGCAGAAAACCGGCCGCCTGTTCATAGGTCTTGGCCCCGAAGCGGGGAGTTTTGAGCAGATCCGCGCGCGAGCCGAACGCTCCCTGGGTTTCACGGTGGCGCACCATGGCCTTGGCCAGGGACGCGCCGATGCCCGATACGTAGGACAGCAATGCCCACGATGCAGTATTGAGATCGACGCCGACGAAGTTAACGCAGCTTTCCACCGTGTCGTCGAGGGCCTTTTTGAGCGCAGGTTGATTGACGTCGTGTTGATATTGGCCGACACCGATGCTCTTGGGGTCGATTTTAACCAACTCCGCCAGGGGATCCTGCAGTCGGCGAGCGATGGATATGGCTCCGCGCACCGTCAGATCCAGATCGGGGAACTCCTCGCGGGCGATATCCGATGCGGAATAGACGCTGGCACCGGCCTCGTTGACCATCACCACCGCCAGATTCATACCGGCCTTGCTCAAAGTTTCGCGTACGAACAGATCCATCTCACGACCGGCGGTGCCGTTACCGATGGCGACCATTTCGATGCCGTGGACCTGAATCAGCCGCAAAAGCTGCTGACGGGCGGGTTCTACCTGGCTTTTGCCGGTATGGGGATAGATGGTTGCGTCCTCCAGATAGCGGCCGGTGGCATCCACTGCAGCCAGTTTGGAACCGGTGCGCAGACCGGGGTCGACCCCCAGCACCCGGCGACTGCCGGCCGGCGGCAGCAACAGCAGGTTGCGCAGGTTGTCGGCAAACACGCCGATGGCCGCTTCATCGGCACCTTTTTTGGCTTCCAGCCGCAATTCCACTTCGATGGATGGCGCAATAAGGCGACGATAAGCGTCCACGGCGATATCTTCAAGCACCGGCCGGAAGATACTCTCCCTCTCCAGCAAGCGGTTTTTGAGGCGCTGCAGCAATTCCTCTTCCGGAGCAACGATGGACAGGCGCAGTACTTCTTCCTTTTCGCCCCGACGCATGGCCAGCATGCGGTGGGAAGGCACCTCGCGCAGCGGCTCCTGATAATCGTAGTACATCTCGAACTTGCTGACTTTGCCTGCAAAGTCGGGCGCGACTTTAGCGCAGAACAGTCCCTGCTCCCAGGTCAGGCGGCGTACCACCGCCCGCATGTCGGCATCCTCGCTGAGCCTCTCGGCCAGAATATCTGCCGCGCCTCGCAACGCCGCTTCGGCATCGGGGACTTCGCCCTGCGGGTCGACAAACGACGAAGCGGCCAGCTCCGGGGTACCGCTGGTAAGTTGCTGGGCCGCTATCAGGTCAGCCAACGGTTCCAGCCCCCGTTCGCGGGCAATCATAGCGCGAGTGCGGCGCTTGGGTTTATACGGCAGGTACAGATCCTCCAGCTCGTTCTTCTGGCGGGTCGTTTCGATACGGGTGGCAAGCGCCGGCGTCAGTTTGCCCTGTTCGGCGATGGAACCCAGCACCGTGGCTTTACGTTCTTCAAGTTCGGTAAAATAGGCAAGGCGCTCTTCCAGGGTGCGAATCTGCACCTCATCCAGCTCGCCGGTGCGTTCCTTACGATAACGGGCGATAAAAGGCACCGTGGCACCTTCGCGCAGCAATGCGATGGTATGGACGACCTGACTGGTCTGCAGCCCGGTTTCTTCGATCAGGTAGCCAAGGATCCGGCTGTCCTGCTGTGGGTTCAGGGACATCTGTAAAACCTCCGGTAATAAATAATGCCAAGGGGCGCATCTTAGCATGCCGGTTGCGACAGGGAAAGGCCGTTGGACGGCCTGCACTTGACGATAAGCAGCTTTCCGGCTAAATTGACTGTCTGCACCCGGCCGCAAAGGAGCGTTCATGCCCGCCCTTCTCGAAGTTCATAATCTGCGCACCTATTTTTTCACCAAGGCCGGTCTTACCAAGGCTGTGCGCGGCATCGATTTTACCATCGATGTCGGCGAAACGCTGGCGCTGGTCGGTGAGTCGGGCTGCGGTAAATCGATCACGGCGCTGTCCATGCTACGCCTGGTACCCCCGCCTGGAAAGGTGGTCGAGGGGGAAATCCTGTTTCAGGGCGAAGATCTGCGCCTGCTTCCCGAGACGGAGATGCGGCGGGTACGGGGTAATAAAATCGCCATGATCTTTCAGGAACCGATGACGGCGCTGAATCCGGTTTTTTGCGTCGGGGAACAAATTGCCGAGGTATTACGCGTTCACCAGGCGCTCAATCGGCAGGAGGCTTTACGACAGGCCGTCGCTTTGCTGGCCCAAGTCGGCATTTCCTCACCGGATCAGCGATGCCGGGAATACCCGCATCAACTGTCCGGCGGCATGCGTCAGCGGGTGGTTATCGCCATGGCCCTCGCCTGTCGTCCCCAGCTGCTGATCGCGGACGAACCGACTACCGCCCTGGATGTCACCATTCAGGCACAGATCCTTCAGTTGCTCGATGACCTGAAAAACCAGTATCGGATGGCGACGTTGCTGATAACACACGACCTCGGCGTGGTAGCAGAAACTGCCGACAAGGTCGCCATCATGCACGATGGCCTGATCCTGGAATATGCGCCGGTGACGACCATTTTTGACGACCCTCGCCACCCCTACACACGCAGCCTGCTGGCCTGCCTCCCCAAGATCGGTCAAAAACAGCACCGCCTGGCCATGAATCACGGCGCGCCGGTAATTGGGCAGACTCTTGATGCAGGCACCTTTCTGGACAGCTGTCCGCCACCCTTCGCCCCCGAGATGGGCAAGCTTCCGCCCATGCGGCAAGTGACTCCCGATCACCATGTTCGTTGCTGGAGGGATGCATGACCAACCTGCTGGATGTGCGGAATTTGCGTAAAACCTTCCAGGTGTCCACCGGAGCAATGGCCGGAAGCCATCTTGCCCTCAAGGCTGTGGACGGGGTGTCTTTCAGCCTGCGAGCCGGCGAAACGCTGGGCCTGGTCGGTGAATCAGGCTGCGGCAAATCGACTACCGGAAAAACGATCCTGCGGCTGCTGGAACCGGATGACGGCGAGATCCACTTCGACGGAGAAGACCTGGTGGCCTTGTCTCCGAAACAGATGCGTTCGCGACGCCGGGATATGCAAATGATCTTCCAGGATCCCTACTCGTCCCTCAATCCCCGCATGCAGATAGCCGACATTATCGGCGAACCCCTGATAATCCACGGCCTGGCCAAAGGTCGGGAATTGCGCCAGGAGGTCGTGCGTCTGCTGGAAACTGTCGGCCTGGGCCCTGCCTGCCTTGACCGCTACCCCCACGAATTCTCCGGCGGTCAGCGCCAGCGCATCGGCATCGCCCGGGCTCTGGCGGTGAAACCGCGCCTGATCGTGGCCGACGAACCGGTATCGGCGCTGGACCTCTCCATTCAGGCGCAGGTGGTCAACCTGATGCAGGATATCCAACAGCAATTCGAGCTCACCTATCTGTTTATCGCCCACGATCTGTCGATCATCGAACATATCAGCGACCGGGTTGCCGTCATGTACCTGGGGCGCATTGTGGAACTTACCCTCGCCGATCAGCTTTACAAGAATCCCCGCCATCCTTACAGCGAAGCACTGCTCAATGCGGTACCGATCCCCGACCCGCATGCCCGCAGACAAAAGCGCCCCCTGAGCGGGGAGATCCCGTCCCCCCTCAATCCACCCAGCGGCTGTCACTTTCACCCGCGCTGCCCATATGCCCGCGAACTATGCCAACATCAATCCCCTGAGTTGCTTGACAAGGGCGGCGGACACCTGGCTGCGTGCCATTTCAGCGAAGAGGTCGGCCGCTACCGGATCCCTCGCTAGGAGCCTGTCGACAGACTCCTCGTATTCATCCATAGACGGGATTTTGCCTCACGCGAAGCCGCGAAGAAACCCGTTGAAGGAATTGAAGGTCCTATGCCGTTTTGGATACGACCTTGGGCCAGCACCGGTTTAACCACCTATTTTCATCCGGCAAACACCGACCTAAATATTTTCTTCGCGCCTTCGCGGCTTCGCGTGAGACAAAGAAGTGCCGTGGTTTTTCGTCTAAAAAATAGAAACCGTGCCAGGATACCCCGGAAAGACTGAGTCTCTCCTAACAAATCAATTGACTTGCCTGTGGCAAAAATGGCACACTTCGGCCGTCGTCGGCCGCTTCCCGCTTGGCCGTAATTCCCGCCGAATCGATCGGAATCGTCCATGGGGCTCATCCAAACCGATTTACAACGCTGCCGCAACTGCTATGCCTGCGTACGTCACTGCCCGGTCAAAGCCATTCGCGTCACACCGCAAGGGACCGACCTGAACCCCGGCTGCTGCATCGGCTGCGGCCGTTGCCTCCTCGTCTGTTCCCAACAAGCCCGTTTTGCTCCAGGCGCCCGGCAGCGCAGTCGTCGCCTGCTCAAACACAAAGAGCCGATGGCGGCCATCCTGGCGCCGTCCTTTCCGGCCTACCTGGGCGATATGCGTCCGGGACAGATGGTTGCAGGACTGCGAAAGCTGGGGTTTCAGATTATCGTGGAAGGCGCCTGGGGTGTGGAGCTGCTGGCCGACCGGCTATCCGCCGAAGCTTCGGAGACATTACGGAAACCGATGATTCTTGGCCATTGCCCGGCAGTGGTGGCCCTCATTGAACGCCAATTCCCCCAATTGTTGCGCAATCTGTCCCCCCTGGTTTCACCCCTGGTGGCGACTGCCCGCGCCGTGCGCAGTGCCTACGGCGGCCCACTGCGCATTGTCACCATCAGTTCCTGCTTTGCAGGCAAGCTCGAAACCGCCGATGACTCGTTACTGGATACGGTCGATGCGGCCCTGACCTTTGCTGAAGCAGCGGAATTGCTTGAGGAAGCCGGCATCGATCCCTTGCGTTTACCGGACTCTTGTTTCGATGGCCCCGAGCCTGGCGTGGGACGACTCTTCCCCTTGGCAGGTGGGGCTTTGGCTACACTGATGCCGACTTTTTCCGGCGCTCCTGGCGAAGTTCTTTCGGTGGAAGGCGCCCGCAATGCTCTGGAAATTTTCCGCGACCTGGCAGCAGGCCGGATCACGCCGGCCGTGCTCGATCTGCGGCTGTGTCGTGGCGGCTGCCTGGGACCTTGCGATCCCGCCAGCCGCTTGTCGCCTTTTGCACGGGGACACATGGTACAGCAATTCGCCCGCCAGACGGAAACCTGCCGCCCGAATAGCGGCCGGCTGACAGGCGGATCGGCCGTACCGCTGGAACGCGCATTCAGCAATCGCCAAAGCCGTCAGGAACACCCCAGCGGAGAGAGTATTCGCCGGGTCCTGCATTCCACCGACAAATTCACCCAGCGCGATGAGCTTGATTGTGGCGCCTGCAGCTACACCTCCTGCCGGGAACATGCGACCGCCGTCTGTCGCAATCAGGCAAAGGAAGATATGTGCCTGCCCTATTTTGTCAAACGACTCAAGGCTGAAAAACAACGTCTTGAGCAGGCGATGCAATTGGCCCGACACGCTTCCGCTGAGGATCTCATCGAAGAAGGTGGTTTGATGCGGCGGTTGCGGGATCTCGCAAAAGACCTGGCACCCGGGGATAAGACGTTGCTGCTGCGTGGGGAAGCCGGCACCGGCAAGGAAACCCTTGCACGTACCATTCACCGTCTCAGCCGGCGTGCAGACCAGCCGATGGCCACCATCAATTGCACCGGACTCGATGACCGGCAGTTGATGACCGAACTGTTTGGCTGTCGCCAGGGTGCTAAGCCCCGGCAGGGATTGCTGGAACTTGCAAGCGGCAGTACACTTCTGCTGGATGAAATTGCCGATGCCGGGCCGCAAGTGCAACGCGCCCTGTTGGATTTTCTCGACCGCGGCACCATTGTGCCGGCAGGGTTGCAGACCCCGGTGCCGGTCGATGTGCGTCTGATCGTCACGAGCCATCGCGATCTCGAGCAGGGCGTCCGAGACGGCTGGTTCAACGACGACCTGTTTTTTCGGCTCAGCTTTTGCACGTTGACATTGCCTCCGCTGAGAAACCGCCCGGAGGCGTTACCGGAGTTGGCGCTTCAACAGCTTCAGCGCGCCAGTCGTCGGCTTAACAAAAGGATGACGAGTATCGACCCTCTGGCCATGGATACTTTGCGCCATCACGACTGGCCGGGCAACATTCCCGAATTAGCGTCGGTCATTGAACGGGCCGTTGCCGTAAGTCAGGATAATATTCTGCGGCAGGAGCACCTGTGTCTGCCCCTGGTGGGTGGACCTCCCGGGGCGCCGATGACACCGGCCGAGGCCAACAACGATTTTCGGGCCCGGCGGGGACATCAAATGGAACTGATCGAGCGGGATCTTCTGGAACGCTACCTGCGGGAAGCTACCGGAAACGTATCCGCTGCTGCTCGCCGCGCTAATTTGCCCCGGCGCACATTTTATCGGCTGATGGAGCGCTACGGCATCCAGCGGCGGCAATTTTCTAATCGCCCACGATCCGGGGAATAATCCCGATCCGGCAAACAAGGCCCCCATACCAGCCCAGACCACGAAAGGCCTCACGCCATGGTTTCGAAAGATACGAACCACATAGGGCTTCGCACCCTTGAGGATATCAGCACTCTGATTTTAAAATCGCACGATCTGCACGAAACTCTGCACAATATCGTCTCGGTGGTCGCACGCCGCACCTTATCGGACGTATGTTCCATTTATCTACTGGATGAAGATCGGCAGACCCTGCGCCTGCGGGCCACCAAGGGACTGTCCCGCCGCGCCGTCGGCCGCGTCACCATGAATGTGAAGGAAGGTCTGACCGGCCTGGTGGTGGAAGAGTGCAAAGTGGTAGCCTTGCAGGAACCGCAGAACCACCCGCGATTTCGTTATTTCAAGGAAACCGGCGAGGAACGATTCCACAGTTTTCTGGGCATACCGCTGTTTGATCGCAACATACCCATCGGGGCGCTTATCGTTCAGGGCCGTTCGCCACGGCAGTTCAGCGCTGAAGATATCAGCGCCCTTTCGACCATCGCCTTCCAGGTGGCCTCTATCGTGGTCAACGCCCGCCTGCTCGATTCCATCCAACGCAAAGAAGCGCAAGCCAATCGCTACGCCGAGGCGCTGCGGCAGGCTGCCGGAACAACACGCCCTTCCATAGTAGCTGGAGAGACCGCCCCCACCCGGGAAAGCACTCTACGAGGCGTGGTGGCTTACCCGGGCCTGGCCGCGGGAGCAGCCCACGTCATGTCCGCCGAACACGGACTGACCGACATTCTCGAAGAGGAATCCCTCGATCCGGCGCAGGAAAGATCGCTTCTGGAAGAGGCTCTGGAAAAAACCTGCATCCAGACCATCTATCTTGAGAAACGCATGGCCGAAAAACTTTCCCAGGCCGACGCCGCCATCTTTCACACCCACCTGATGATTCTTGAGGACCGGGCGATACTGCAACGGCTACAGGACGAGATCGAACAGGGGCATGGAGCACGGTATGCCATTGAAAGGGTTATCGGCAACTACGTGGAAGCCTTCGAGCGGATGGAAGACCCCTACCTGCGCGAACGCGCCGCCGATATGCGCGACATCGGCCGGCGTCTGCTGGCCAACCTGGTCGGGCAGGATCCCCATCCCCTGCACTTGAAACACCCGGGGATACTCATCGCTCGGGAAATACTGCCTTCGGACATGGCGGTCCTCGATCACGAACAGATCCGCGGCATCGTTACGGAGGCCGGGGAACGCAACTCCCATGCGGTGATCATGGCCAAATCCCTGGGTATCCCGGCCCTGGTAGGAGTGCGGGGCGTGCTTAAAAACGTGGCGCCGGAGGACCATGTCATTCTGGATGCCAATTCAGGACTGCTGCACATCAACCCTGACCCGCAGGTGGCCGATGAATATCGCCGGCTCGAAGAAGACGCCGGGCGACAGATGCACCAGATCGAAAAATTTCGTGACCTCCCCGCGCAAACCCTTGACGGCGTAAGGGTCATACTGCGCGCCAACGTCGGGCTGGTCAGCGACATCGATATCGCCAAACGCAACGGTGCCGAGGGGGTCGGATTGTACCGCACCGAATTCCCCTACATGATCCGCCCCGATTTCCCCAGCCGCGACGAACAATATCAGCTCTATTCACGGGTGGTAAAAGGATTTGACGGGCAGCCCGTCACCATCCGCACCCTCGATATCGGCGGCGACAAGACACTCCCTTATTTTCGGCCGCCCCACGAAGACAACCCTTTTATGGGCTGGCGTTCGGTCCGGGTATCGCTGGATAACCGGGACATTTTCCGCACCCAGATCGAGGCAATCCTCATGGCAGCCTGCCATGGCCCGGTGAAAATGCTGTTTCCCATGATTTCGGGAGTAGAGGAAATCCGGGAGTGCAAAGCAGTCGTGGAGGAGGCTTGCCATAACCTGGCCAAGGAAGGTGTGCCGTTCGTGGCGGATGTTCCTTTGGGGATGATGGTCGAAGTACCGGCAGCAGTGCAACTGGCGGCCTGGTTGGCCCGCGAAGTAGATTTCTTTGCCCTGGGCACCAACGACCTGATTCAATACATGCTGGCGGCCGACCGTAACAATCCCCTGGTCAACCGTTACTACGACCCTCTGCACCCCGCGATTTTACAAGTCCTGCACAATGTCGCGCAGATTGCGAAAAAACAGGGAAAGGGGTTGTGTCTGTGCGGCGAAATGGCCAACGACCCTTTGAACCTGCTGGCCCTGGTCGGTATGGGAATTCGGGAATTTTCCATGGCGGCACCGTTCATACCCCGTATGAAAATGATGCTGAGTCGCATATCCAGTCATGCGGCGGAAAAAGCCGCCAAACGGATATTGAAGATGGGGGAAAGCAACGAGATCCGAGCCTGCCTGACCAAATTGCTCAAGTCTACCGACCTGCCGGCTCCTGGTTAGTCCGACAGACTGCCAGGAGTCTGTCGATAGACTCCTAGACCCTGAAGGCTTTGACTATCTGGGGCTTTTCCCCCAGGGTGCGTGCCAGGAACTGCCCAGTCTCCTCGGCATTTCTGGGCAACGCCAGGAAAAACCCCTGCCCGGAAGGGCATCCCAACTTGCGTAGGATATCCAGCTGTTCCCGTCCTTCAATACCCTCGGCAACGACCTCCAGCCCCAGCGTGGTGCCCATGGCGATAATGGCCTCTGCGATGGCTTGGTCCCTGGCATCGCTCGCGACGCGCCTGACGAACGCTATATCCATTTTCAATTTGGAAAATGGATATTTTTTCAGATAACTTAAAGAAGAGTACCCCAGGCCGAAATCGTCGATGGCCAGGCAAATCCCGGAATCCCTTAACATCTTCAAGATGTTGCCTGCATGCTCGGCACTCTGGATGACTATGCTTTCGGTAATTTCAAGCTCCAGCCATTCTACAGCCAGGCCACTCTGCTTGAGAACACGAAACACCATTTCGACAAAACCGGACTGCCTAAACTGCCGAGCGGAAATATTCACCGCTACCTTCACCGGAGGAAGGCCCTGCTGCCTCCAGGCCATCACCTGGCGGCAGGTTTCCTCCAAAACCCATTCCCCGATGGGAACTATCAATCCCGTATCTTCGGCAAGAGGGATAAAGTCCACAGGTCCTACCATACCGCGAGTTGGATGCTGCCAACGCAGCAACACTTCGAGACATTCGACCTTGCCGGTATTTAAATTGAACTCAGGCTGAAAAAACAATACGAACTGCTGTTGTTCCAGCGCCTGCCGCAGATCCGTTTCCAGATAAAGCCGCGCTTCGACATCGACCTTGAGCATCGGGATGAAAAACCGGCAGGTATTACGCCCTTGTTCCTTTGCGAAATACATGGCGCTGTCCGCCGCCTTGAGAACCGACTGGGCATCGGCACCATGTCTGGGGAATAGACTTACTCCGATGCTTCCGGTCAGGTAGAACTGCTGCTCTCCGAGATGCAGAGGCCGGGCGATGGTTTCCAGAATTTTCTCCGCGACCGACCTCACCCCATTCTCATCCGTTGCATGTTCCAGCAGCACCAGAAATTCATCCCCGCCAAATCGTGCGACTACATCCGAATCGCGTAACAGCCCCTTGATGCGCCTGGCTACCTCCATGATAATTTCATCACCGATTTCATGGCCAAGGGATTCATTGATATTTTTGAAACGGTCGATATCAAACAGCAGCACCGCCACCATGGACTCTCTCTGTCGGGCTCTGGCAATAAAGGTCTGCAGAAGCTCCATCGCCTTCAGACGATTCGGCAAACTGGTCAACACATCATGGTACGCAAGATAATTAAGCCGTTCCTTTTGCTCACGCAACCTGTCATCGGATAGCTTGCGCTCTGTGATGTCCCGCACCAGCACAAAGTAAAAGCCCTTATGTTGTAATTCAAGACGGCTGACGCTGATATCCCCGGGAAACGCGGGACCATGCTTCCCCTGGAACATGGCTTCGAGGGGGACCGGTGAAGCCGTGTTCAGGCGCTGGGACCGTTTCAGAAGGATATCAACTGCAGCATCGGTAATATCGTTCCAACCCAGCGAGAGCAGTTCCTGGCGTGAGAAGCCAAGTCCTGCGCAGGCCTGATGATTGACATCCACAAACCGGCCCTGTTCATCGCAGAGGAAAAATGCGTCTGCGGAAAACTGAAACAGATGCTGAAAGAGATGTTCACTGTCATGCTGTTTCTGGCGGGCTCCGCTCAGCCGTCCCCAGATGGCTAAAATGCATCCCACGCCAACAAAACTGGCCAGGAGCATCCAGATATGGAAATAAATCATGGCTCGGCGGCCCTGGTTGTAGATATCGCGAGGCAAATTAACGGCGAGCGCCACCGCTGGTTCGCCATACAGGTCACGCAGCAGGATGCGAGAGCGCAAATAGTTTGAATCAACCACCCTTAGCGTGATTTCCGGCTCGACAGTGCCCACCTTCGACCCTTCGGGCCACTTCTCACCCGATTGCAGACGCGTGAATTCAAGGGGCAGGTGCGCCTTGGCGGCCAGTCTGCGCAACTCGCTGTCATCCAGAAACCGCCCCATCAGCAACGCCCCCCGTGCGGGCCCATGCCCTTCGCCGGTCAACACAGGCTGCCAGGCGAACATCAATACACCTTCCGGCAGACTCAGCAAACCTTTTACGCCTTGGTGCTGGTTTTCAATTCTCCTCAAGGCCCTGGCGGAGGTCATCGCCTGCAGCAGCCCGCTGAAGACAGGGACCGGCACCTGCTTCTCCAGATCGTAAGCCTTGCCGTCTATCAAAGTGCCTTTTTCATCAAAAAACAGCACCACATTCATCTCAAGGATGGAAAAAGTGCTGTCCACCAGATTACTTTCCAGAAAGCCGGGGCCACGGGTCCACATAAACTCGTAAGCATCATCCCAGTTGGCCCAGTCTGCGGTCAGGCGCTCGATATTTTCCAGTTTATCCAGGTAGACGCCGATACCGCGCTGGACGGTTTCCCGGGCCAGGCGTTTCTCTAAAAGAATGAAACTCTCGAGAAAGACCTCGCGGCTGAGCAACATCAGGGTGCCGTTCAAAAGCAGAATCAACAAGCCCAGACCTAATAGTCGTTTCCAGCGCCATCTCACGGTTGCCGTCTCCTCGCTTAGGGGCCTTTTTTCAAGGCCGTCCCGCCCTGGGCTGCGCCAGGATTGAGAATTTAGCGTTAGATGCTTACAGGATATTAACTAGTGTCCATCCGGAACTATGGATGGACACGGTGCAGTTTTCATATGGGAAACGAGNNTTGCACGGAGGCGTAGATGTCTACGCCGCACACGCAAGCGTGCGGATTGACGCAGAGATTGGGGGAAAGGGCCGTTTCCGGATGAAAACTAACTAAAGATTAGGGAACTTCGCAGGTTTGTCAAGGTGCGCGGTCTGCCGGAAAAACGCACATATAAGAAAAAGCCCGCCAACCTGGCGGTTGGGCGGGCTTTTATGGAAAGTTCCGGACGACACAGTAACGTCGGCCGGTGGGCCGCAGCCGCATTGGCGACGGAGACGTTACGGCGCCATCGGTTATTGCAGCGATGTGATTTTGGTCAGGCTCTGTTGCAGAATAGCCAGTTTTTCCCGGGCGTCCTCCAGCTTCTGGCGATCCTTTTCCAGAACTTCGGGGGGAGCCTTGGCCAGAAACGATTCGTTGGAGAGTTTTTTGCTGAACATCATGACATCCTTTTCCACCTTGGCGATTTCTTTTTCCAGACGTTTTTGTTCCTCGTCCAGATCGATCAGCCCGGCCAGCGGCAACAGGATCTCAACCTCACCCGCGACCTGGGTGGCCGCCTGCGCGGGGCGTTCGACAGCCACGCCAAACACCAGGGAGTCGACCCGGGCAAGGCTTTTGATATACCCTTCGCCCGCGGCAAGCACTTCGGTGGAATCGTTCGTTTTGCAATCGAGCACCGCGGCAATGCGTTTTCCGGGGGGGACATTCATCTCTCCCCGGATATTGCGAATCCCCTTGATAACATCCATGATCAGCTCCATCCGCGCTGCGCCCTGCCGGTCTTCGGGCAAATCCGCTACACTGGAAAACGAGGAGGACATGATCGATACCGCCGGACGTACGCCGGGCAAGGCTTGCCAGATTTCTTCGGTGACAAACGGCATGAAAGGATGCAACAGGCGCAGTAATTGCTCCAGGACGGTGTACAACACGGCCTGAGCGGTAGCCTTGCGGGTGGGATCATCGCCGTAAAGGTCGTCCTTGCTCAGCTCGATAAACCAGTCACAGAATTCGTGCCAGGTGAAAGCGTACAGAGCGCTGGCCGCTTCGTTGAACTTGTATTCTTCCAGGGCTTGCCTGGTTTCACCGGCCACCGCCACCAACCGCGCAAGGATCCACCGCTCGGCGAGGGTCAGATCACGATTTTTCAGATCGAGGTCGGCGGGGTCGAAGCCTTCGAGGTTCATGAGCGCGAAACGGCTGGCGTTCCAGAGCTTATTCACGAAATTACGATAACCCGCAATGCGATCAACAGAAAGCTTGACATCACGCCCCTGGGCGGCAAAAGCAGCGAGGGTAAAGCGGAAGGCATCGGTCCCATATTCGTCGATAACGGTCAGGGGGTCGATGACATTGCCCTTACTTTTGCTCATTTTCTGTCCCTGGGCATCCCGCACCAGAGCATGGATGTAGACATCCTTGAATGGCACCTCGCCCATGAACTTGATGCCCATCATCATCATGCGGGCCACCCAGAAAAACAGGATATCGAAGCCGGTCACCAGGCAGGAAGTCGGATAGAATTTCTGCAAGGTCGCGGTCTTATCAGGCCAGCCCATGGTGGAAAAGGGCCACAACGCCGAGCTGAACCAGGTATCGAGGACATCGGTTTCCTGACGCAACTCCTTGGCCCCGCAATGGGCGCAAACGGAAGGATCTTCGCGGGAAACGGTAATTTCGTTGCAGTCGGCGCAGAACCAGGCGGGAATACGATGTCCCCACCAGATCTGGCGACTGATGCACCAGTCCCGGATATTGAACATCCACTCAAAGTAGGTCTTTTCCCACTGCTGGGGAAGAATGCGGGTCTGGCCGGTCTGTACCGCTTCAATGGCCTTTGCGGCCAGAGGTTCTACATTCACATACCACTGCAGACTCATATAAGGTTCGATGACTGTTTTGCAGCGATAACATTCGCCCACCGCATTAAGATGCTCATCGATCCGTTCCAGCAGACCGGCGGCCTCCAGATCTGCAAGCACCTGTTTGCGGGCGTCGAAACGCTCCAGACCGCGGTACCGCCCACCATTGCCGTTGACGACGCCGGATTCATCGAAGATGTTGATGAACTCGAGATCGTGGCGCTTGCCGATTTCGAAATCATTAAAATCGTGCGCCGGAGTAATCTTCACTGCTCCGCTGCCAAACTCCTTGTCGACATAATCGTCGGCAATAATCGGGATCGCCCGCTCCATCAACGGCAACATGATCGACTTTCCGATCAGGTCGGCATAGCGCTCATCTTCCGGATGCACGGCAACGGCGCTGTCGCCGAGCATGGTTTCAGGGCGCGTCGTCGCAACCACGAGAAAACGGTCGGTGCCGATCACTGGATAACGAAGATGCCAGAGGCTGCCCTTCTGATCCTGATGTTCCACTTCAAGATCCGACAGAGCCGTATGACAGCGTGGGCACCAATTGATCAGGCGGTTGTCCCGATAGATAAGACCTTCCTCGTAAAGGGTAACGAACACTTCGCGCACCGCACGGGAGAGGCCATCGTCCATGGTAAAGCGTTCACGCTCCCAATCGCAGGCGGAACCCAGGCGCTTGAGCTGGTTAATGATCTGCCCGCCGGATTCGGTGCGCCACTGCCAAACCCGCTCGACAAAACCGTCGCGACCAAGATCGTGGCGACTGCTGCCTTCAGCAGCCAGCTGTTTTTCCACCACATTCTGGGTAGCAATACCGGCGTGATCGGTACCGGGCTGCCACAATACTTCGTACCCTTCCATGCTCTTCCATCGAACCAGGATGTCCTGCAGGGTATTGTTAAGGGCATGCCCCATATGCAGAACGCCGGTCACATTGGGCGGGGGGATAACAATGGAAAAGGGCGTTTTCGGAGAAGTTTCATCTGCATGAAACAAACCGTTATCCGTCCAGAATTTATACCATTTGGCCTCGACATCGTGAGGCTCGTAACCTTTGGGGAGTTTCGGTTCCATGGACAGTCCATCCTTTAAGCAATGCATGTATGGCATGGCTACCAACCACATGCCGACCAAAAACAAACGGGGATTTTAGCAATCCCCGTTCGGTACGTCAACTATTCACCCTGCGTCAAGCAAGTTTGAAACAAAGCCGTGAATACCGGCCGGCGATCCCCGCGTGACCGTGTCATCCTCGGCAGGGCAAGAACCAACAAAGGCCCGGATATCAGACTTTTTCGGTTATATGCCGAATTTCTTCCCGAATGATTGCTTCAGCCAGATCGGGCACTACCTCCCAGGCTATACGCTCCAGAATCGTATCGGCAAGACGCTCGATAACTCCGGCAGCTACCCTTTCAACAATCCGGGTCAGTGCTTCCTCCGAAATATCCTGGATCCGATGTTCCACCTCCGCAGGCCCGATACCGACAGTCGGCGCTTGTGCGGCGGACGGTTCACTCATAGCGATTTCGGCCTGTTCAAGCACCTCATGTTCCTCCTCAACCGCTGGAGCAGGCTCCTTAACCTCGACCGGTGCTACCGCAGGCTGGGCCAACCTGGCCACGAGCCCGGGATTCTGAAAAAAGCCAAGGCCTTCCCGTTTTGCAGGTTCGGCAACAGGTTCGGTTAAGGATTCTTCTACCACAGAAGGGGCATCCAAATCCGTGGAAGACAAAGGTATCGGCGCATCCGCGTCGGCGCCCGACAGCTCATCAACAGACTCAAAAGCCAAATCGGCGGTCCGCTCTGCGGCCAGGTCTTCGGCCGCAAGTTCTTCATCCAGGATATCATCCTCATCAAGAAACAGGACCTCATCGGCTTCCGATTCTTCGAGCCAGAGATCGCCCTCGTTACTCTCATCGGTATCGACTCCCCCGGGAGCAACGGCGAGCGGCACATTCTCTTCAATAGAACCGGTGACGGCTTCCGATAGCGGAGGCATCAAGGACGACTCAAAGATACCGGAGTCATCGACTGTATCTTCTCCCTTGGAGGGCATTCCCGATTCGGCGATACTTTCCATGTCGGGAAAAAACGACTCGGCAAAATCATCGGAGCCGGACTCGGACAAGGATGTTGGCTCACCGGGAGGCGTTTCAGCGATACTTACCTCGGCAGAAGGCTCGTGCAGCTCCTGCCACATGTCGGCGTCTGAGCCAACCGGCGCGACAAAATCCTCAACGAGGTCGAAATCTTCATCGAGATCGTCCCCGGGAAGTTGCGCCATCGCAGGTTCAGGAACCCTGGCCAGAAGCTCTGCCACCTTGTCGAGCAATGCCTGCGACTCAAATGGCTTCACGATCCAGTCATCGACACCGACTGATCGGGCGAGAGCTTCATCAAACGGTTCAAAAGTCCCGGAAAGCAATAAGACAGGCACATCGCGCAAGGCGGGGTCCTGTTTCACCGCAGCGCAGACCTCATAACCATTCTTGCCTGGCATAAGAACATCAGCCATTATCAGGTCAGGCCGCTCGGAACGGGCAGCAGCCAAAGCGGAATCACCATCTCCAACAACGGCCAGGTTGCAATCTTCATTAGCGAAAATGATTCCAACCACCTTCTGGATGGTAATACTATCGTCGGCCAGCAACAGCTTCTTGCTCATTCAAGCCTCCCTGTAACATACAGAATGCGCAATGGCCCAAACCAGCGGCGAACACCGGGCCATCGATTTAGATTTGCACAGCCGCACCGAATCAGATCGAAAAAGACAACCTGCCTGGTACTCCAAGAATCTGACACCCCACGCCGGGCTAAACACCATCGCCAGCCACGAAAATTCAACAACGAACCGTCCTCGCACGGAGCCTGACAATAGCCACATAAAACGCCCAAAATCTAGCACAGCCCCCAGACAGTGTCAAGGCTTTTAACTGGAAATTTCAATAGGTTATGCCATTCAGGAGGGTATTGGCAGAGACCGGCAAAATACCGACTCCACCGTGTCCGGCTCATCCCATGCGATTTACATATAAACGATCATCCATCCATAACAATACAATGCGAATCAATCACAGTTTTCTTGAAATACATGGCATAAAAGGGCTTTGCAAGCCAACTTCAAACCCCATCCAGACAAAACCAGCTGTTTTCCCAACCTGTAACCAAAAAACCCCAACCATCCTGCTGTTTGCCACGAGGTTCGCCATTGACTACCACAGCAAAAGACTTGTATGAATCAGTAAATTTCATAGTACAGACAGACTACAATCCGTCTTCACAACCTGAAATCATCGTATCTTTTGATGATATTTATTGAAATAAACACAAAAACGATCTTTTTACTTGATTTTAAATAAATATATAGTATTAGTAAGGTTGCTTCTAAAAAAGAAGGCAATATTCAACCTTGAGGAGGACGCCTCTATGGCAAATTTACTTGAAATGGCCGCTGAAATTGTTGCATCCCACGCATCGACCACCCCGATGACGAAGGAGGAACTGATTGCGGAACTCAACGATTTACATCAGGCATTGGTCGCGATTGAGAGTGGAACCGTACTGGAAATGGTTTCTGAAGATGCAGAAGCTGATCAGTCCCCCATTGTGTCCCGTAAAAAAGCGTTTGGTAAAGATAAAGTTGTCTGCATGATCTGTGGCAAACCGATGAAAACTCTTGCTCGCCACCTGAAAACCGCCCATGGCATGACAGCTTCCGAATACCGCAAGCAGTATGATATCCCCCGCACCCAACCCCTGGCTGCGCGTGCCTATTCTGAAAGCCGCCGCCAGATGGCCATCGATCGTGGTCTCGGTGAAAATCTCGCGCGAGCCCGCGCCCAGAAGGCCAAAGGCAAAGCCAAAAAATAACGCCATGTGTCTGTCGGGAAGGGGGGCGACATGCTTCTTCCCGACCCTCTTCCGTTCTCTCTGCAGTCTCTAAATTCCTGTTTTTCAGGAGCGATCACCTGATCGTCCAGCACCTCCCACGCACCAGGCATCCCGCCGTGTCACCACAACGTTCCCTCCATT
The DNA here is from genome assembly GCA_002435955.1 of Pelobacter sp. UBA6093. GTDB lineage: Bacteria > Desulfobacterota > Desulfuromonadia > Desulfuromonadales > Syntrophotaleaceae > Syntrophotalea. The sequence goes on along the minus strand of DIWZ01000004.1, from coordinate 11,505 downwards.
TCACTGTCCACAGGCCGTAAATTCTACCAAGATTTTCCTTGACCCAACCCCCTGGTTGACATATACCCATAGACAAAATGTAACAGTTTCACAATAGCGTTCTATTAAACCCTGGCAAGCCTTTAACGGATCCACACTTATGAAACGTCTGTTACTCGGAGACCATAGAGAAAATATCCTGACCACCCTCGATATGACCCTTAAACATTGGGGATACCGGGTACTGGCAGCATACAGTCAGGATCGCCTGACCAGGTTGATCCGGGATACCAGTCCTGACCTGCTGATCATTAACGCGGACTGGCTGGCGGATGGAGGCGATACCGAAATAGTCAAAACTGTTTCTCAGTGCCTGGATGGAGGAGCGTCTCTCATTGTGCTGAAGAACGCCGAAGGGGAACATGCCCTTGACCTGCCGCATGAACCTCTGGAGGTGCCGGTGGATATTTTCGCTTTGTTCTCAGCCGTGCAGAATCATCTGGAAAAATATCCGCGCCAGAATATGCGGCTGGACCTGAAACTTCCGGGGATGATCTGTCGCAACAGCAAATGCCATCTGGGCGAGATCCTGAGCCTCAGCTCCCGCGGCCTCTTCATGAAAACCGGATTTCGCCTGGAGCACAGGGAACAGTTTCGCATCATTTTGCCATTACTGGGGATGAAACAGGAACTGGAGCTTACCGGCCAGGTACTTTATTGCGTTCACCCGGAACCCAAGAACAATTACCAACAGGGGGTCGGCGTCGAATTTATCGAGCTGCAGTCGCAAAGCCGCCATTTGCTTGAGTGCTATATCGAGAGTTGCTTCATGGAAGAACTATCCCACCACAAAGGACGCCATGGCTGGCAAACACACCAACCAGGCAAGCCTGCCGATGACACGGTGCTTCACTTGCCGATCCCACCCCGAGGGGGCAAGACGCCGTTATCTCAAGTTAATTGATCCGCAAAACTCCTGCCGCAGTCGCACTCCAGTCCGAAAAGCCCGGCAATAGTAGCCGCAACATCGGCAAAACTTCCACGAACCCCGATATCCTTCCCGCTGACAAGATCGGGATGCCACACCAGCAGCGGCACGCTCTCCCGGGTATGATCCGTGCCTGGAGTGGTCGGGTCGCAGCCGTGATCCGCGGTAATGATGAGCAAGTCCCCTGACTTTAAAGCCGCCATGAAATCTTTCAGCCAAACATCGAATTCTTCCAGTGCCCGGCCAAATCCATGTGCATCGAGTCGATGCCCGTACAGCATATCGAAATCAACCAGGTTGGTGAACACCATGCCCTTATCAAGCTGCGCCAGAGCTTCACGAGTTTTGGCCATGCCGTCGCTGTTGCATGAACTTTTTATCGATTGACTGATCCCTTTGCCGGCAAAGATATCGCCGATCTTGCCGACCCCGATGACCGTCATGCCGGATTTCAGCATATTGTCCAGCAGGGTATCGCCCTGTGGTGGCATGGAAAAATCACGGCGCCCCGCAGTTCGCTCAAAGGTATCGACACTGGTGCCGATAAATGGCCGCGCGATAACCCGTCCGACACGATATTCATCGAGCACCTGTCGCATGCCTTTACAAAGGGCATACAAGCGCTCGCGCGGCAGGACATCTTCATGGGCTGCAATCTGAAAAACCGAATCGACACTGGTGTAGACAATGGGGCGCCCGGTGCGAAGATGTTCCTCCCCGAGCAGTTTCAAAACCTCGGTGCCGCTGGCCGCAACATTCCCCAAAGGACGCACCCCGGCCAGATCGCTGAAAGCGTCGATTATCGCATCGGGGAATCCTTCGGGGTAGGTTGCAAAGGGTTGCCCTTGCTCGAGCCCCGCCAACTCCCAGTGGCCGGTGGTGGTATCCTTGCCCTTGGAGCGCTCAAGCATGCGTCCGACATGGCCGCGTGGCCGGGCAACCGGGGGGACGCCGACAATGGGAACGATTCTGCCCAGCCCAAGTCTCTGCATGGTCGGCAATTGCAATCCGCCGCAGCATTCGGCCACATGCGGCAGCGTACATGCAGCTTCATCTCCGTAACAGGCGGCATCCGGTTGCCCACCGACGCCAACACCGTCCAGCGTTATCAATACCACCCGCTGCCAAGCTGCCGTAGTCATAGACTCTGCTCCCTGCGCCATTGTTGCATGATCTGCACTCCGTTGCTGGTACCGACACGCAGGGCGCCGGCCTCGAGCATGGTGCGACAGGTCACCCAGTCGCGGATCCCGCCCGCAGCCTTGACTTTCATCCTGCCCTGCGTCGCCTGGTGCAAAAGGCGGACATCCTCGGGCGTCGCCCCTTCCCTGGCAAAGCCTGTTGACGTTTTCACGTAGGCGACTCCCGTTTCGGCCAGCAAATCGACCAACTGGACCTTTCGCACGTTGTCCAGATAGCAACACTCGATAATGACCTTGATGGTATTGCCGCAGGCCGCCTCCAGAACCCTGGCTACATCTTCCCGCACGACATCCAGACAGCCCTGTACCGCCGCCCCCAGTGGGATTACCATATCGATTTCACTGGCTCCCGCAGCAACCGCCTCGGCCGTCGCCGCGCATTTGACGGCAGTGGTATCGTAGCCAAGAGGAAACCCGACCACGGTCCCGACCGCCACACCGGTTCCATGCAAATATGCAGCCGCCTCGGATACAAAACGAGGCGGAATGCACACAGAGGCGAATCGCCAATGCAACGCATCGTGGCAAAGCTGTTCGATTTGCACGGAAGTGGCATCCGCTTTAAGCAACGTATGGTCGATAAAGTGTGCAGGGGATTCCATACAGCCTTTCACCCGGGTTATTCGCGACAAATTTTCGCGGGTGGCCCGGCTTAAAAAGGGCCACACCGGGACGGAGAATACCGTCCCGGGATGGCCCGGACAGGATCAAATATTTAAATGGATATCAGGTTCGATAATCGGCGTTGATCTTGATGTATTCATAGGTAAGATCGGAAGTATAATATTCTGCCTTGGCCTCACCAATTCCAAGATTGATCTTTACGGCGAATTCAGCCTGCTTCAGCACCGTCGTAGCTTCCGCTTCACGCTCGGGCCCCGTACCGAGACCACCCTGCACAACGGGGACATCGTCGAAACAGATATCGATGCAAGCAGGGTCGACTCGGGCGCCTGAATAACCTACGGCGGCGATAATACGCCCCCAGTTGGCATCCTCACCGAAAAATGCGGTCTTTACCAGGTTGGATGTCGCGACGCTATAGGCCACCTGCCGGGCATCGTCGGCATCGGCAGCACCGCTCACCTGCACATGCACCAGCTTGGTAGCCCCCTCGCCATCGCGAACGATCATTTTGGCAAGGTCGAGCAGAACTTCACGCAAAAGAGTGGCAAATTCCTGGCCGGCGGCGGTATCCGAGACAAGCTCTGGGTTCCGGGCTTCACCGTTAGCCATGATCAGCACCATGTCGTTGGTCGAGGTATCGCGGTCCACCGTGATGATATTGAACGAACCTGCCACCGCCTGGCGCAACGCCTGCCGTAAAAAGTCCGGCTCGACGCAAGCATCGGTCACCACGAAAGCAAGCATGGTCGCCATGTTGGGATGAATCATCCCGGCGCCTTTGGCTACCCCGAGCACCGTATAGGGCACCTGCCCTTCCCCGCCTTGCCGGCTGGACAGCTTTGAAAATGAATCGGTGGTCATGATCGCCGTGGCAACATCGGACACGGTATCGGCAGACAACCCGTCGGGTAAATCCGGAATCGCCTTTTCAAGCAGCGGCATGGGCAGCGGCTGGCCAATAACGCCGGTAGAAGCAACCGCCACCAGCTGTTCATCGATGCCAAGCTGCTCGGCCACCAGGCGACCGCAACGCTCGGCATCCCGCAAACCGGTTTCACCGGTGCAGGCATTGGCATTCCCGCTGTTGACCAGTACGGCCTGACACAGGCCAGCGGCTACACGTGGTGCGGACACCAGAATTGGGGCCGCTTGTACCTTATTGGTCGTAAACACGCCTGCACACCGCGCCGGCGTTGCGGAAAAGATCAGGCCGAGGTCGAGCCGCCCGGATTTACGGATACCTGCCGACCGGGCCGCAAAAGTGAACCCCTTGACTGTTGTCATCATGTGCTCCTGCTTTATCTCGGAGAAGGGTAATGCGTTACGCAAAAAGTCTTACTGACCGCAACATTTCTTGAATTTCAAGCCACTTCCGCAAGGGCAAAGATCATTGCGTCCGACCTTTTTGTCCTGGCGAATCTGCGGCTTGGACGCCACATCTGCGTCACCGGCACGATTGAACACCATCTGGTGTCTGCGCTGACGGGTTTCCATACGCTCCACGTCCTGCTCTTTGGCCAGTTGGATGCGAAACAGCTTTTGTATCACTTCCTGGCGGATGCGCCCCATCACCTGCAAAAACAGCTCGTAAGCCTCCCGCTTATATTCTTGCTTGGGATTGCGCTGGGCATAGCCGCGCAAACCAATGCCTTCCTTGAGGTGATCGATGGACAGCAGATGGTCTTTCCACTGGGCATCAATGGTCTGCAACAACAGCACCTTCATCAGGTGAGCCATGACCGGGGGAGTAAATTCGGTTTCGCGTTCCTGAAAACGTTGACGGACCTGTTCCTTGAGGTGCGCCAACAGCACTGCAGGCGTCAGGTCATGCGCCGCTACCTCCAGAGGTGCTGGAGTCATATTGAACTGGGTGTAAAAATCCTCGCTGAGACTCTTCCAGTTCCAGTCTTCGGGGTTACTTTTTTCAGGACAGAAGGTGGCAACGATATCCTCGACAATCTCTTCCATAATGGCTGCATAAGTCTCCGGAAGCTGCTCTTCCGCCAACACTTCGCGGCGCTGGGAATAGATGACGTTGCGCTGGGTGTTCATGACATCATCGTATTCGATGAGATGCTTGCGGATATCGAAGTTATGCCCTTCGACCTTTTTCTGCGCATTTTCGATGGCTTTGGAGATAAAGCGATGTTCGATGGGCTCACCCTCGGGAATTTTCAAACGGTCCATGATGTAGGCGACCCGGTGAGACCCGAAAATCCGCAGCAGGTCGTCCTCAAGACTGAGGTAAAAACGGCTTGCGCCGGGATCCCCCTGGCGACCGGCACGCCCGCGCAGCTGATTATCAATGCGCCGGCTTTCATGCCGCTCGGTCCCCAGAATATACAGGCCGCCTGCGGTCAGAACTTCCTGCTTTTCCCGCGCGCAGATGTCCTGGTATCTGGCCAGTGCCTGCGCATAGGCCTCCTCAGGGGCGTCGGCACCAGCACTCTCGCGCTGTGCCAGCAACTCGGGGTTGCCCCCCAGAATGATATCGGTACCGCGGCCTGCCATATTGGTGGCGATGGTCACCGCACCCTTGCGACCCGCCTGCGAGACAATCTCCGCTTCGCGTTCATGATGCTTCGCGTTAAGTACATTGTGGGGAACGCCACGTTTACGCAGCATCTCCGACAGAATTTCGGAATTCTCGATGGAGATGGTACCGACCAGAACCGGCTGCCCATTGGCATGACACTGGATAATATCCTCCACCACCGCCTGAAACTTCTCCTTGGTGGTTTTGTAAATGATATCTCCCTGATCCTCACGCGACATCGGACGGTTGGTGGGGATCACCATCACATCGAGTTTGTAGATCTGGTTGAATTCCGCCGCCTCGGTGTCGGCGGTACCGGTCATGCCGGCCAGTTTTTCGTACATACGGAAATAGTTCTGGAAGGTGATGGTGGCCAGGGTCTGGTTTTCGCTTTCGATCTTGACCCCCTCCTTGGCTTCCACAGACTGGTGCAAACCGTCGCTCCAGCGCCGTCCCGGCATGAGGCGACCGGTGAATTCATCGACGATCATTACCTCGCCGTCCTTGACGACATAATCGACATCCCGCTTGAACAAGGCATGCGCTTTCAGCGCCTGGTTGACGTGATGCAGCATCTCGATATTGCCTGGATCGTAGAGATTCTCCACCCCCAGCAGGCGCTCCACCTTGGCAACGCCCTCTTCGGTAAGGGTCGCGCTCTTGGCCTTTTCGTCGACGGTATAATCGCCGGTATATTCCCTCACGGTCTGACCCACGCGGCCATCCCGGCTTTCGATCAGCTCCCCTTTTTGCAACATGGGGATGATACGATTAACCGAATAATAGAGTTCGCTGGAAGCTTCGCTCGGCCCCGAGATAATCAACGGTGTGCGTGCCTCGTCAATGAGAATCGAATCCACTTCATCGACAATGGCGTAATGCAACGGCCTCTGTGCGTAGTCTTCCAGAGAAAACTTCATGTTGTCGCGCAGGTAATCAAAACCGAACTCGTTGTTCGTGCCGTAGGTAATATCGCAGCGATAGGCCTCTTTGCGTTGCTGGTCGCTCAGGCCATGGACGATGCAACCGACACTCAAACCGAGAAATCGATGAATACGTCCCATCCATTCGGCGTCGCGACTGGCAAGATAATCGTTAACCGTAATAACATGGACGCCTTTGCCAGGCAGCGCATTGAGGTAGGAGGCCAAGGTTGCCACAAGGGTCTTGCCTTCGCCGGTTTTCATTTCAGCTATCTTGCCCTGATGCAGAACGATGCCACCGATAAGCTGCACATCAAAATGGCGCATGCCCAGCACCCGTTTACCCGCCTCACGAACGACCGCAAAAGCTTCAGGCAATAACGAGTCCAGCGAGGCACCCTGTGCAAGCTGCTGTCGAAAAGCGACGGTCTTGCCAGCTAGAGCCTCGTCGGAAAGACTCGCCATTTCCTGTTCAAGATTTCCAATCTGCGTCACCAACGGCTGCATACGCTTAAGATCGCGCTCGTTTTTGCTGCCGAATATTTTTGTCAGCATGTTTCCAACCATTAATAATTCTCCGTTAGTGTGGCCAACATTCAGCCGGGAGGGTGTATCGACGGGGACGAAAAAGGACACCCGCCAAGTCCCGGCGAAGTGTAGCACAAAGCAGCCTGTCACCTCAACGGGAATGGATGATGCAGGATAGCCGCGCGCAAAAAAGCCCCTGTCATGCAGAGGCCATCAAATACGGATCCAGGAATCTGGCGACAGGCTCCTAGAGAAACTTTCGAGGGTCGATGGGAACACCGTTCAGGTGAACTTCATAATGAAGGTGGGAACCGGTCGAACGTCCGGTATTGCCGATAGCCGCAATCTGGTCGCCTCGTTTGACCCGCTGCCCAACCTTGACGAACAGCTTTGAATTATGCGCATAGAGAGTCTGATAACCGTAACCGTGATCGATGACGACCATTTTTCCGTAATCCGGTGCGGTACCCACACGCTTTACGACGCCATCGGCCGGCGCCAGGACCGGAGTGCCGGTACGTGCGGCAATATCCAGGCCGCAATGCATCTTGTTACCGTCAGAGAAAGGCGACTTGCGTACCCCGAATCCTGAAGTGACCCAGCCCTTGGCCGGCTTCCCTTTGGGTCTCGCTGCGAATAGCGACCGCTGGTCGTTAAGTGCCCCCTGAAGCTCTTCCAGGCTTTCCCTGCGCAAATCGATATCCTGGCGGATATCGTCAATCTGGCGCTGTACTCCGGAGAGCTCCCTGACAGGATCGGTTTCAACCGGTCCGCCAATTCCCACGGACACGTTTTCAACGGGCTTGGCCAGTTTGGTCATTAACCGGACCTTGGTGTCGTTGCTGGCCAGCACCACCATGTCTTTGCGCAAAGTTTCAAGCTGGCCGGCCACCTGCCGCAGCTCCTGCTGGTAGCTGCGTCGCTCAGTCCGCAAACGCTGCAACTCGGCACGATCCATCTGGATACGACAACAATGGTAAACCAGACCACTGACCATCAGTACAGCCACCACCAGCACTGCCGCCAGCAACCGCGCCCAATTCCGGTTAACCTGAAACCGGTGGGTGCGACGGTGACCTTCGGGTATGATGATGATGGAATACTTCTCGGCGGGCAAAAAAACCTCCCCTTAAAGAGCACAACAAAACATTGAATACTGATTATTGATAAAAAGAAATCACGCCCGCCAAGGATTGAAATTATCTCTCCACGACTACGGGCGCCCCTGTCGGTCGGCCATCCCGGCGGGAAAACCTCCAGGCAGGATCCGGGTTCTCCCTTGCCGACTCCGTCAGAGGCGAATGCTCATGGCGATTTCATCGCAATCGGGGAATTTCGGACATTTGATGCAATCGCTCCAGATTTTTTGAGGGAGTTCCGATTTTTCGATAAAATCGAACCCCATCTTTTCAAAAAAACCCGGTTGATAGGTCAGGGCAAAAACCTGCTTCAGCCCGAGCCCGCGGGCTTCATCGAGACAAGCCTGCACAAGCTGGCGACCTACCCCTCGGCGCTCATGGGCCTGCGAGACCGCGAGCGAGCGGATTTCAGCCAGATCTTCCCAACAGATATGCAACGCTACGGCTCCGATCACTTCACCTTCCAGCTCAAGAATGTAGAAATCGCGCAGACACTCATACATGTCCGCCAGGGAGCGCGACAACATGAGCCCCTGCTGCGCATAACTGAGCAACAGCTTGTGGACAACCTTGACGTCTGGAATACGCGCTTTACGGATCATGAATTCAAGTCCTCTCTTGTTGCCCCGACATGGACTGGCCGATAATTTCCCGTGCGTGTTCCAGAGTACGTTCCGTCACCTGGGCTCCGCCCAGCATCCGCGCCATCTCCTCCACCCGCAGCTCGCCCTGTAACGAAACCAATTCGGTAAAGGTGCGGCCATCCTTCTCCTGTTTTTGAATCCGGTAATGATGATCGGCGCAGGCGGCCACCTGCGGCAGGTGCGTAACACAGAGCACCTGCGCCTGGCTGGCGATATCTCGCAGCTTGGATCCTATGGCACTTGCCGCAACCCCGCCGACCCCCGCATCGACTTCATCAAAGATCAGGGTTGAAATTTCATCTCCGCCGGGGGCGGCACGCCTTAAGGCCAGCATGATGCGCGACAATTCCCCCCCCGAAGCGATCCAGGCCAGGGGTTTGGGCGCTTCGCCCGCATTGGGCGCAAGGTAGAATTCGCCCCGCTCCATCCCCAGCGGCCCCGGTTCGTCAAGCGGGAACAGACGCATTTCAAACGTGGCACGCTGCATGGCCAGATCGGCCAACTGCGCCTCAACTGCTCCACGCAACTGCTCGGCGGCTTCGTGACGGCAGGTGGAAATGGCCTCGGCTTTCACCAGAAGAGCCTCCCTTTCGGCGGCCAGTTTGTGCTTCAAACCTTCGCGCAGGGCGTCGGCATGGGTCAAATCTTCAACCTGACCCTCGATGGCCGCCGCATGGGCGATCATATCGCCAACGCTCATCCCATATTTACGCTTGAGCCCGGAGATGAGATCGAGGCGCTTTTCCACCTCAGACTGCCGGCCCGGATCAAAAGCCACGCGCCCGGCATACTCCCGCAGCTTGAAGGCAACATCTTCGATCACATACAGAGCGTTGCGGATCTCTTCAGCCGGCCCCGTCAGAAACGGGTCGACATCACAGAGTTTTTCCAACTCGCCGGCAAGCGAATCGAGCTGTTCACTGATCGCCCCTTCCGCAGCATAAAAGGTTTCATAGCCACGCTCGGCTACCCGCACCAGCCGTTCGGAATTCAGAATCAGGCGCCGCTCCGTCAGGAGCTCTTCCTCCTCCCCCTCTTTAAGGTCAGCGGCAGCCAGTTCGTGTTGCTGGAACTTAAGTTGGTCCAGGCGATCGGAGCGCTGCTGTTCAGCTTCTTCCAGAGCTCGCAGACGTGCATCCTGTTCACGAACCTGCTCATACAGCTTGCCGTAGGTCTCGACTTCGTCCGTCAGGCCGGCAAAACGATCCAGCATGGCCAGATGATACTCGACGCGCTGCAGACTCTGATGTTCGTGCTGGCCATAGATATTCATAAGGCGGGTCGTTAACGGTTGCAATTGCGAGAGTTTGGCCAGCGACCCGTTGATGAAAATCTTGTTGCGCCCGGTGCGGTTAACGACCCGCTTGACCAGCAGTTCGTCTTCGTTCCCGAAACCGCCATCGTCCAGTTCGCGGCGCAGCAACGGCCTGCCGGAAAGATCGAACACCGCCTCCACCACGGCTTCGTCCTCGCCAGTACGCACCAGGTCGGGATTTGCCCGACCACCCAGAATAAGCGCAACGGCATCGACAATAATCGACTTGCCGGCTCCCGTTTCACCGGTCAGCACATTGAATCCGCCGCTAAATGACACATGCAGTCGGTCAATGATCGCGAAATGCCTGATATGGAGATCCGTCAGCATAGTTCCCCCTCGGTTGAACAACCCCGGCCCATATACCGAGGACCCGGATTCAGCGTTCTCCCCAACCCAACTTGGTACGCAGCACTTCAAAATACTCTTTGGACGGGCTTTTTATCAACCAGGTACACCGGTCGGCCTTGCGTATCTCCACCACATCCCCCGCCTCCAGCGCCATCCCGACCTGACCGTCTGCCGTCAGCAGCACATCCTGATCCCGGAACTTGACCTCGATACGGATACATACCGTGTCGGCAACGATCAAGGGGCGATTGGCCAACATGTGAGGACAGATCGGCGTGACAACCAGACAATGCAATCCAGGCGAGATGATCGGCCCGCCCGCGGAGAGATTATAAGCCGTCGACCCGGTTGGCGTTGCAATTATCAAGCCGTCAGCCTTGAACGTTGTTAAATACGCGGCATCTACAGATACCTCCATGTCGATGATCCGGGCAAGAGCCCCTTTGTTAATCACGACATCGTTGAGAACGCAAAACCTGCCTGCTTCCTTTCCTGCCCTCCAAACCACCGCTTCCACCATCATGCGTTCAGACAGTGTAAACTCTCCCCGGAGGACCTTTTCCAGAGTAAGGTACAATTCTCCGCGCGTCACCTCGGTCAAAAAACCGAGACTGCCGAGGTTGACCCCAAGAATAGGTATGTTGCGCCCGCACACCTGGCGAGCCACGGAAATAAGCGTGCCGTCGCCTCCCAACACGATAATCAGATCAACCATGGCCGGAATGACACCGCGGTCAATTCCCGTTTCCTGCTCCCCCAAATTCTGAGCCAGGGTATTTTCCAGAAACACTTCCAGCCCGCGACCGCGCAACCAGCCAACAACATCGCGAGCCAACATAACAGCGTCGGGATGATTGCACTTAGCATAGATTCCGATTTTTCTCATGTCACACTTTCTCCGCCAGGATAGTCAGGCGTAAAACTAACATAGTGTTCATCCGGAAACCATGAATGAACACAAGTGCAGTTTTTATACGGGAAACGAGCGATTTTTCCCAATCTCGGCGTCAATCAGCACGTTGGCGTGTGCGGCGTAGACATCTACGCCTCCGTGCAAGCGCTTGATTTCCTTGACTTTGGGAAAAATTGCTCGTTTCCCATATGAAAAAGGCACTGTGTCCATCCATAGATTCCGGATGAACACATAGTTGTTTTTCATCCGGAAACGGCCCTTTCCCCCAATCTCGGCGTCAATCAGCACGCTTGCGTGTGCGGCGTAGACACCTACGCCTCCGTGCAAGCGCTGATTTCCTTGACCTTGGGAAAAATTGCT
>DIWZ01000018.1 GCA_002435955.1 Pelobacter sp. UBA6093 | reverse complement strand
AACCGCGACGCCGACGGCACCATGACCCCCCTGCCCAAACCGTCCATCGATACCGGCATGGGGCTGGAGCGCATCACCGCCGTCATGCAGGGGGTACGGAGCAATTACGACTGCGACCTGCTGCGCGGCATCATCGCCTATGTCGAAGAGCTGTCGGGCAAGCGCTACGGCGACGATGCGGCCCACGACATGTCCATGCGGGTCATTGCCGACCACAGCCGCGCCACCGCCTTTTTGATCGCGGACGGCGTGCTGCCCAGTAACGAGGGGCGCGGCTACGTTTTGCGCCGCATCATGCGCCGCGCCGCGCGGCACGCCAAGATGCTCGGTTTTGCCGAACCGGTGCTGTACCGCACCGCCGGCTTCGTATTGCAAACGATGGCCGATGCGTATCCCGAATCGGCGCAGCGCATCGACTATGTCGCCAGAATCGTCAAGATCGAGGAAGAACGCTTTATCCAGACCCTCGATAACGGCCTGCGTATTCTCAATGAGGAAGTCGCCGGGCTCAGGGCCGCCGGCGCCAATGTGCTGCCGGGGGACATCGCCTTCAAGCTTTACGACACCTTCGGCTTCCCCCTCGACCTGACTGCCGATATCCTGCGTGGCGAAAACGTCACCATCGATGAAGCAGGCTTCGAAGCCTGCATGGAAGAGCAGCGTCAAAAAGCCCGTGAGCACTGGAAAGGTTCAGGCGAAGAGGCCATTGCCGGCATCTACCGGCAGCTGCTTGAAGAAGGCCTGCGTACCCGCTTTATCGGCTATGACGCTCTGACCGGTCAGGGCGAGGTGCTCGCCATCCTGCTCGACGGCCAGCCGGTGGCCAGCGCCCCCCAGGGCGCCCAGGTCGAGATCGTCACCTCGGTCACCCCCTTTTATGGTGAATCAGGCGGCCAGACCGGCGACCGGGGCACTATCGCCACCGCCGACGCCAAAGTCGTCATCAGCGATACCCGCAAGCCCCTGCCGGAGTTGTTCGTGCATGTCGGCGAAATCGCCGCCGGCACCCTGCGGATCGGCGACACCGCGACCTTGACCGTCGATCTGGAGCGCCGTCAGGCCACGGCTCTCAATCATACCGCCACCCATCTGCTGCAAGCCGCTCTCGTCGAGGTGCTCGGTGAGCATGTTAAACAGGCCGGCTCGCTGGTAACCCCGGAGCGGCTGCGCTTCGACTTCATCCACTTCTCCGCCATGAGCGCCGAGGAACTGGAACAGGTCGAGACCCTGGTCAACCACCGCATCCGCGATAACGCGGAGGTCGACACCCGCGAGATGGCTCACGACGAAGCCGTCAGCGCCGGGGCCACCGCTTTGTTCGGGGAAAAATACGGCGACAAGGTGCGGGTGGTCAGGGTCGGCGATATCAGCATGGAATTGTGCGGCGGCACCCACGCCCACGCTTCCGGGGATATCGGCCTGTTCAAAATCCTGCAGGAAACCGGCATCGCCGCCGGGGTGCGCCGTATCGAAGCGGTGACCGGCGCCCGCGCTCTCGAAGTGGTGCGGGACCAGGAGCGCACCCTCGACCACCTGGCGGCCCTGATCAAAACCGACCGACCGCAGCTGGAAGTGCGGCTGCGCAAGCTGCTGGAACGTCAGAAGGAGTTGGAACGCGAACTGGAATCGTTGCAGGGCAAGCTCAACGCCGACCAGGCTGGCGACCTGCTGCAGCAGGCGGTCAACATAGATGGGATCAACGTCGTCTGCGGCCGGGTCGATAATCTCGACGGCAAGGCCTTGCGCGAGTTGGCCGACCAGGTCCGCGACCGACTGCCCTCCGGCGTACTGGTACTGGGCAGCGCCCACGACGGCAAAGCCGGTCTGCTGGTGGCCGTAACCAAGGATCTGACTAAACAACTGCAGGCCGGCACACTGGTCAAACAACTGGCTGCCATGGTCGGCGGCGGCGGCGGCGGGCGGTCCGACTTGGCCCAGGCCGGCGGCAGCAACCCCGAACACCTTGGTGAAGCCCTGGCCAGCGTGCCGCAGCTGATCACCCAAGCCCTTAACGCGGCCTGAACGGCCCACTGACCGGGAGCAGCCATGAAAGGCATCGTCCTACGCACCTCCGAGCAGGAGGAATATCCGCACCCCAGGCACGACCGCTTCTTCCTGCGCGATGTGGTAACCGCCGAAATCAACCCGGCCTTGTCCCTGCATCACGGACGCATCGAGGCGGGCGGCGAGATTCGACCACATGTCCATGAGGGGCAGACCGAAACCTTCTACATTCTTGGCGGCGAAGCCCGCTGCACCATCAACGGCGTGGAACACACCTTCGGCGTCGGCTGCTGCGTGGTCGCACCGTCAGGCGTGCAACACAGTCTCAAGAATATCGGCGACGATCCGGTCGACCTGCTGGCCATCTTCACCCCGCCTCTCAAATAGCCAAACAACCATGGCGTTAAGCTAAATTCTGCCGACGAGCACACCGGTGCTCGTCGGCAGAATTGTTTAAATGCCTGAAGCCTGCTCACCACCACCTCATGCAGCGACACTGGGCAGTAAGAAAAATATCCGATAGAACTGATAAATTTTTTTTGTCTCTTCTCGCGGTCTTCGCGGCTTCACGTGCAAGATAGATATGCTTTTTTGGTCTCACGTGAAGCCGCGAAGAACGCGAAGAAAACCTTTGATTTCCAATATAGCTCCGGTTGTCACAGATTGACCGCCACGGATGACCCCGTTTCGACTCAAGAGGCACCTGAAAACCGAGCTTGCAATACATAGGGAAATCTGCCATTTTTCTTTTTTTGGCTGTCGGCCTGTGTTAAAATACGCTCTATTTTTAAAAATTTTCGCATATAGAAGATGAGGCCATGGATATTCGCGGCACAACCATTATTTGCGTACGCCACAAAGGGCAGGTAACCATGGCCGGAGACGGTCAGGTGACCCTGGGCAACACAGTCATGAAGCATGGCGCCTGCAAAATCCGCCGCATGTACGAAGGACGCATGCTGGCCGGGTTTGCCGGATCCACCGCCGATGCTTTTACCCTGTTTGAAAAGTTCGAAGCCAAAGTGCAGGAATTTCGCGGCAACCTGCCCAAGGCCGCCGTAGCCCTGGCCAAGGACTGGCGTACCGACCAGATCCTGCGCAAACTCGAGGCGCTGCTCATCGTGGCCGACACCAGCACCACTCTGGTGCTGTCGGGCGCCGGCGATGTTATCGAACCGGATGACGACATCGCCGCCATCGGCTCGGGTGGCTCCTACGCCCTGGCGGCGGCCCGCGCCCTGACCCGGCATGCCGATCTGCCGGCGGACAAGATTGCCGCCGAGGCGTTGCGCATCGCCGGAGAAATCTGCATCTACACCAACGACCGCATCTCGTCGGAGAGTCTGCCTTGACCAACTTCACCCCCCGTGAAATCGTTTCCGAACTGGACCGCTACATCATCGGCCAAAAGCAGGCCAAGCGAGCCGTAGCCGTGGCGCTGCGCAACCGCTGGCGACGCCAGCAGGTCCCCGCTGAGCTGCGTGACGAAATCGCGCCGAAAAACATCATCATGATCGGCCCCACCGGGGTCGGCAAGACCGAAATCGCCCGCCGTCTGGCAAAACTGGCGCAGGCGCCGTTCATCAAGGTCGAAGCCAGCAAGTTCACCGAGGTCGGCTATGTCGGTCGTGACGTGGAAAGCATGGTGCGCGACCTGGTTGATCTGGCCATCATCATGGTCCGCGAAGAAGAAGCGCTCAAGGTGCGGATCAAAGCCGAGGATCTGGCCGAGGAGCGACTGCTCGACCTGCTGCTACCCGGTGCCCAGTCCCGGGATCTGGACGTGTCCGCCGAAGAGGCCGGCGAGGGCGGCACCCGCGATAAGCTGCGCAAACTGCTGCGCAAGGGCGCTCTCGACGACCGTACGGTGGAACTGGAAGTGCAGTCGGCCCAGATGCCCATGATGGAAATCTTCACCCCGCAGGGAACCGAAGAGATGGGCGTCAACTTCAAGGAGATGTTCGGCAACCTGTTCCCCAAGAAGACCAAGCGCCGCCAGATCAAGGTCAGCGAAGCGCGCGAACTGCTCATCGAGCAGGAGGCCGAACGCCTGGTCGATATGGAAAAAGTCAACACCCTGGCCCGCGAGCGGGTGGAGCAGAGCGGCATCATCTTCATCGACGAAATCGACAAGATCGCCGGCAAGGACGGCAGGCAGGGCCCCGACGTATCCCGCGAAGGTGTGCAGCGCGACATACTGCCCATCGTCGAGGGAAGCACCGTCAGCACCAAGTACGGCCCGGTCAAGACCGACCATGTCCTGTTCATCGCCGCAGGTGCCTTTCATGTGGCCAAGCCGTCGGATCTGATTCCCGAACTGCAAGGGCGCTTCCCTATCCGCGTGGAACTGACCAGCCTCGGCGAAGAGGAATTCTTCCGTATTTTAACCGAACCGAAAAACGCCCTGATTCGCCAATACGAAGCCCTCATGGCGACCGAAGGCATCCGCCTGCACTTTGATGAGGAAGCCATCCGCGAACTGGCTCGCATCGCCACCCAGGTCAACAGCCAGACAGAGAACATCGGCGCGCGGCGGTTACATACCATCATGGAAAAACTGCTTGAAGAACTCTCGTTCGATGCCCCCGAGCAGCATGAACAAAGCGTCGAGATCGATGTAGCCTTCGTGCAGCGACAACTGGCCGACATCGCCCGCGACGAAGACTTGTCGCGGTATATTTTGTAAAACAAAGCAGGGCAATCAAGAGCATCACACCACGAAGAACACGAAGTACACGAAGGTGAAAAATTAAAGCAAAACCAAGAATAAAGGGAACAATCAAAGCTTTGGACTCGGTTCTCCTTGCTTTCTTCGTGCTCTTCGTGACCTTCGTGGTGAAAACATGACAACAAGCCCTTATTACGACAATTTACCGGAACAATGTGCATAGTGACGAAACACATTGGGAAAGCGCTTGCTACATGGAAGAGTTGATCAGAAAAGCCAATGTGCTGATGGAGGCGCTGCCTTACATCCAGCGGTTCAAAAACAAGACCATCGTCATCAAGTACGGCGGCCATGCCATGGTCGACGAGCGCCTCAAGCGTGAGTTCGCGCGCGACGTGGTGCTGCTTAAATATATTGGTCTTAATCCGGTCATCGTGCATGGCGGCGGCCCGCAGATAGGCCAGGTACTTAAATCCATGGGCAAGGAATCCCGATTCGTACAGGGCATGCGCGTGACCGACCAGGAAACCATGGACGTGGTGGAGATGGTGCTCGGCGGTAAGGTCAACAAGGAAATCGTCGCCAACATCAACCGCCATGAGGGCCGTGCCGTCGGACTCAGCGGCAAGGATGGCCGACTGATCCTGGCGCGCAAACTTGAAATGACCGCCATCAATCCTGATACCCTTACCTCGGAAATCATCGATGTCGGTCTGGTGGGTGAAGTCGAAAGCGTCCACACCGATGTCATCACCGCTCTGGAAGTTGGCGGTTTTATCCCGGTCATCGCCCCCATCGGCGCCGGCCTGGGGGGCGAAACTTACAACATCAACGCCGACCTGGTGGCCGGACGTATCGCCGGAGCCCTGCGCGCAGAAAAACTGATTCTGTTGACCGATGTGGAGGGTGTCAAGGACAAGCAAGGGCAATTGATCTCCACCATCGATACCCAGCGGGTGCCGGATCTCATCAACAACGGTACCATCACCGGCGGCATGATCCCCAAGCTCAACTGCTGCATCGACGCCCTTGGCGAAGGGGTGCGTACCGCACATATCATCGACGGCCGGGTGGAGCATGCCTGCCTGCTGGAGATTTTCACCGATCGTGGTGTCGGCACCGCGGTAGGGAGGTTTGCATCATGACATCGAAACAATGGATTACCCGGGGCGAAGCACATGTGGCCAAAACCTACGGTCGCTACCCGCTGGTCGCCTCACACGGCAAAGGCTGCCGGTTATGGGATGTGGATGGCAAAAGCTATCTCGACTTTCTGGCCGGCGTGGCGGTCAACAACCTCGGCCACTGTCACCCCAAGGTGGTGGCGGCCCTGCAGCAGCAGGCCGCGCAGTTGATCCACTGCTCCAACTATTTTCATATCCCCAGCCAGATCGAACTGGCTGAACTGCTTTGCGAGCATTCCTTCGGCGACCGGGTGTTCTTCTGCAACAGCGGCGCGGAGGCCAATGAAGCGGCCATGAAGCTGGTACGCAAGCACAGTGCTGAACATCACGGCCCGGACCGCTTCGAGGTCATCACCGCCCTGGCTTCCTTCCACGGTCGCACCATCGGCACCATCAGCGCCACCGGCCAGGACAAGGTGAAAGCCGGCTTCAATCCGATGCTGCCAGGCTTTCACTATGTGCCCTTCGGCGATGCCGAGGCGCTGCGCAAGGCCATCACACCGAAAATCTGCGCCGTAATGCTGGAACCGGTACAGGGCGAAGGCGGCGTGCGGGTGGCGCCGCCCGGTTACCTGGCCGCGGTACGGCAGATTTGCGACGAGCACAACCTGTTGCTGGTATTCGACGAGGTGCAGGTCGGCTGCGGCCGCACCGGCTCACTGTTCGCCTACCAGCAGGCAGGCGTGGCTCCGGATATCATGACGCTGGCCAAAGCCCTCGCGGGAGGTCCGCCTATCGGCGCCATGATCGCCACGGAACAGATCGCCGAATGTTTCGGCCCCGGCTCGCATGGTTCGACTTTCGGCGGCAACCCGCTGATGGCCACCGCCGCCCTGGCGACCATACGCACCCTGATCGAAGACGGGGTACTCGACAATTGCGTGGCCATGGGTAATTATCTGCGCAGCCGCCTGGAAGAGTTCAAGGCTCGTTACCCCTTTATCACTGAAATACGCGGCCAGGGACTAATTCTCGGCATGGAACTGACCATCCCGGGCGCGGATATCGTCTCCCGGGCCCTTGAACGCGGCCTGTTGATCAACTGCACCGCCAACACGGTGCTGCGCTTTTTACCGCCCTTGATCGTCACTCCCGAGGAGATCGACGAGGCACTGGCCATTCTGGACGGCATTCTGCAGGATATTTGACTTGAAAGGCGCGGCGGAAACTGCCGTCGCGCCCTTATTTTCAGGAGGACTGATCGTGAAAAAGGACTTTCTCTGCCTTACCGACTGGAGCCTTGAGGAACTGGAAAAAATCTTCACCCTCGCCTTGGAATTGAAAACCAAGCAGAAGCGTAACGAACAGCACCGCCTGCTCAATGGCAAGACCCTGGGGATGGTGTTCGAAAAAAGCTCCACCCGTACCCGGATTTCTTTCGAAGTCGGTATGTACCAGCTGGGCGGCCATGCACTGTTTCTGTCCTCCGGCACCACACAGATGGGGCGCGGCGAACCGATCAAAGATACCGCTCGCGTCATGTCGCGCTACGTCGACGGCATCATGATCCGCACCTTTTCCCAGGAGGGGGTGGAGGAACTCGCCAAATGGTCGACCATCCCCATCATCAACGGCCTGACGGACATGTATCACCCCTGCCAGGTCATGGCGGACCTCATGACAGTCATCGAGCATAAAAAGAACTACCGCGATCTGACCTACTGCTGGATCGGCGATGGCAACAACATGGCCAACAGCTGGATCAATGCCGCGGCCATCTTCGGCTTTGAACTGCGCGTGGCCACCCCCAAGGGTTACGAGCCGCATGCCATGGTGGTGGAGCGCGCCAAAAAACTTGGCGCCCGTATAAGATACCTGAACGATCCGCTGGAAGCCGCTCGCGGCGCCGATGTATTGAACACCGATGTATGGGCCAGCATGGGGCAAGAGGAAGAGCAAAACAGACGAGCTGCCGCCTTTGTCGGATTTCAAATTAACGCCGAGGTCATCGCCGTCGCCGACCCCGCATGCATTCTGCTGCATTGTCTGCCGGCCCACCGGGGTGAAGAGATCACCGACGAAGCCATCGAAAGCAAACACTCCGTGGTCTTTGACGAAGCCGAAAACCGCCTGCACATCCAAAAAGCCATCATGGCAACACTGATGGCCTGATTGCGCCAAGGGATAAGCATGACCATCATCTGTCCACACTGCGGATTCAGCGCGGAAGTGTCGTCGGAGCACATCCCCGACAATGCCACCGAAGCTACCTGCCCACGCTGCAAAGCGTCTTTCGCCCTCCAGCAACAGGCCGGGGCCTCCCCGCCGGTCAAGGCCGACGTACAAACTGCCGCAGCTGAAGTCACCTGCCCGGCCTGCGGACATCTGCAGCCGGCCGGCAGCTGCTGCATCGCTTGCGGCATCGATTACGCCAAGTGGCGATTGCGCCAGGAACAAGTCGGGGAATCCGCCCGTGAAGCCCAGATCACCTGTCCGTTTTGCGGCAACACCCAGCAACCGGCAAGCTTTTGCCAACGCTGTGGCGGCGCGTTGCCGACCTCGGCCATCAGCACTTCCGCCGCCTATGCAGGTTTCTGGATCCGTGCCGCAGCGGCCAGTATCGATTCCATCGCTGTATGGATCCTGCAAATAATCCTGACCATCGTCCTGGGGGCCATGGCCGGCTTGTTGACATCCGACATGGACGGAGACTCCATCGCCTCGGTGGTCATCCTGGCTCTTTTCAGCAGTGTTGTAGGCATTGCCTATTATGTAGTGTTCACCGGTTCCTGCGGTCAGACCCCCGGCAAGATGCTGTTGCATCTGAAGGTGGTGCGCAGCGACGGCAGCGCCATGACTTACGGTCGCGCGGCCTTAAGGGAAATACTCGGCAAGTTCGTGTCCGGCATCACTTTGGGGGTCGGCTATCTGATGGTGGTCTTCGACGCCCGCAAGCAAGGGCTGCACGACAAAATCGCCGACACCTGCGTGCTTCGCGTTTAATACAATCGCAAAAAAACGGTTCATTTTTGCAAGACCATCAAATGTTCAGTATTCAGAATTTTCTTCGCGCCTTCGCATCTTCGCGTGAAGTCAAGCTGAAGATACGTTCTTCTACGGCGCAAAGCCGCGAGGCACGCGAAGAACTTCCATAATCTCAGAAGGAGTACTTGTCCATGTCTAAAAAAGGTTCGGTCAAAAAGGCGGTCCTGGCTTACTCAGGCGGCCTCGACACCTCCATCATCGTACGTTGGCTCATCGAAGAATACGGCTGTGAAGTCATCGCTTTCGCCGCTGACCTCGGTCAGGGCCAGGAACTTGACGGTATCCCGGAAAAGGCCCGCAAGACCGGTGCCAGCAAATGCTACATAGAGGATTTGCGCGAGGAATTCGTGCGGGACTTCGTGTTCCCCATGTTCCGCGCCAACGCCATCTATGAAGGCCGCTATTTCCTCGGCACCTCCATCGCCCGGCCGCTGATCGCAAAAAAACAGATGGAAATCGCCATGGCCGAAGAAGCGGACGCCGTAAGCCACGGCGCCACCGGCAAAGGCAATGACCAGGTACGTTTCGAGTTGTCCTACTATCATTTCAATCCCGAGATCAAGATCATCGCTCCCTGGCGCGAATGGGATCTCAACAGCCGGGAAGCACTCATCGCTTATGCCACCAAACACGGCATCCCGGTGCCGGTAACTAAAAAGCGCCCCTGGAGCAGTGACCGCAACCTGCTGCACATATCCTTCGAGGGTGGCATACTGGAGAACCCCTGGGCCGAACCGCCGGAAGAGATGTATCTGCTGTCCGTCGCACCCGAACAGGCCCCCGACCAGCCCGAATATGTCGAGATCGAATTCCGCGCCGGCAACCCGGTAGCGATCAACGGCGAAGCGCTTTCCCCCGCGCAGCTGCTTGCCCACCTCAACGCCCTCGGCGGCAAGCACGGTATCGGCCGCGCCGACATCATGGAAAACCGCTTTGTCGGCATGAAGAGCCGCGGCGTCTACGAGACCCCGGGCGGCACCATCCTGGAAGAAGCTCATCGCGGCGTCGAGCAGATCACCATGGACCGCGAGGTGCTCAACCTGCGCGACTCGCTGATCCCCCGCTATGCCACCATGGTCTACAACGGTTTCTGGTTCGCCCCCGAGCGCGAAGCGTTGCAGGTTCTTGTTGACGAAACTCAGAAGACCGTCAACGGAGTGGCCCGCGTTAAGCTTTACAAAGGTCTCTGCCGCGTGGTCGGCCGCAAATCCGACACCAACAGTCTGTTCGACCCCGAAGTAGCCACCTTCGAGGCCGACGAGGTGTACAATCAGGCCGACGCCGAAGGCTTTATCCGTCTCAACGCCCTGCGCCTGCGCATCCGCAGCGCCATGCAGAAAAAACATCGCTAAATGCGGTGACTAGTAGAGATACAGTGACTGGTGATTAGTAAACAACTACTAGTCACCAGTCACCAATCACGGGTTTTACCAATCTTGTCTCATCAACGGAGCGAATCGACCATGAGTAAAAAACCCTGGGCTGGACGTTTTACCCAACCCACCGATGCATTTGTCGAGGCATTTACCGCCTCCATCGATTTCGATCAGCGCCTTTACCGCTACGATATCCAGGGTTCCATGGCCCACGCCCGCATGCTGGCCCGCCAGGGCATCATCGCTGAGGCCGAGGCGCAATCCATCATCTCCGGGCTGGAAAGTATCCTGGTTGATATCGAAGAAGGTCGGTTCGAATTTTCCGTTGCCCTGGAAGATATCCACATGAACATCGAGGCGCGGCTCATCGAGCGCATCGGACCGGTCGGCGGCAAGCTGCATACGGCCCGCTCACGCAACGACCAGGTCGCCCTCGACGTACGTCTTTACTTGCGGGACGAGGTCAAGGAAGTTCGATCTTTCCTCGAACAGGTACAGGAGTCGCTGCTTGAGCAGGCCGAACGCAATCTGGGCGTCATCATGCCCGGCTACACCCACCTGCAAACAGCCCAACCGATCCTGTTTTCGCACCACATGCTGGCCTACTACGAGATGTTCCGGCGCGACTCCTGGCGCATGACGGACCTGTCCAAACGCATCAACCTGCTGCCATTGGGCGCAGGTGCGCTGGCCGGCACCACTTTTTCCATCGATCGGGAATTCGTCGCCGAGCAGCTCGGCTTTGACGGAGTGACCCGTAACAGCCTCGACTCGGTTTCAGATCGCGATTTCGCCCTGGAATTCTGCAGCGCGGCGAGCATCGTCATGATGCACCTGTCGCGCCTGTCCGAAGAGTTGATCCTGTGGTCGAGCGCCGACTTTCACTTCATCGACCTGTCCGATGCTTTTTGCACCGGCAGCTCCATCATGCCGCAGAAAAAGAACCCTGACGTGCCGGAACTGGTGCGCGGGAAAACCGGCCGCGTGTACGGCAACCTGATGAGCCTGCTAACAGTCATGAAGGCTCTGCCGCTGGCCTACAACAAGGACATGCAGGAAGACAAGGAACCGCTGTTTGACACCATCGATACGGTCAAGGGCAGCCTGAAAATTTTCGCCGACATGATCGCCCAAATGAGCATCCGTGCGGACAACATGCGCGAAGCTGCGGCGCGCGGCTTCTCCACCGCCACCGATGTGGCCGATTACGTGGTGCGCAAAGGCATCCCGTTCCGAGACGCCCACGAAATCGTCGGTAAGACGGTCCGCTACTGCATCGAGCATGACAAACAGATCGAGCAGTTAACCCTGGAAGAGTTCAAAACCTTCTCGCCGGTTATCGAATCCGATATCTATGACTTCATTACCCTGGAAGCCTCGGTGGATTCCCGCCGTGCCACCGGCGGCACCGCCCGCGAGGCGGTGGCGCGAGAAATCGCCCGCGCCCGCCAGGAACGCCTGCAGAGGATGTAACCATGATGCGCTGCCGACCCCACGGGTATCTTCTGATTGGAATACTGATCATCCTCGGCCTGTGTGCCGGCTGCGGCAAAAAGGGACCGGTACGACCGCAACGCCAGCCTTTGCCCGCGGCTCCGGAAGAACTGGTGTTGCGCCAGCAGGGCACCCAGATGCTTTTGTCCTGGCTGATGCCGCAGTANNTGAAGACTGCCCGGACTGCCGGGACACCTCCATCCTGCTGCGCCAGGTCGAACTCGAATACCTGCGCGACGTACAACGCATGGATGGCCGCTTTTTCCTGGTCGACCCCGACCTCGAAGAAGGACGTGGCTATCAGTACCGCATAATCCCCTATAACCGTTGGGGGCAGGACGGCATAGCGGTGACACAGCGACAGGCGATGAGCGCCATCCCACCGGCACCCGAATCTGTTCAGGCCGAAACCGGCGACGGCGTTCTGATCCTGACCTGGCAGGCCCCGCAGGGACTGGGCACCGACATGGAACTGATGGGCTATAACATCTACCGGCGCCGGCCGGGTCGCCCCTTTACCGTCGCGCCGCTCAATTCGCAGCCAGTGTCGGCAGTACGCTTCGAAGACCGCGACTTCAAAAGCGGCAGCACCTATCTTTACGCGGTGCGCGCAGTGGTGCGCCACCAGCAACGCGAGGTGGAAAGCCGCTTGTCAAAAGCCGTGATCGCCACCCCCTGGGCCAGTGCCGAGGCGCCATTTTGACATTAACGAACAGCTATGTTACGGTCTTGCCGTTGTT
Source organism: Pelobacter sp. UBA6093 (assembly GCA_002435955.1). Lineage (GTDB taxonomy): Bacteria > Desulfobacterota > Desulfuromonadia > Desulfuromonadales > Syntrophotaleaceae > Syntrophotalea. Next base: position 24,923 of record DIWZ01000018.1, on the reverse strand, counting down.
CATGCTGTTCGTTCCAGTTTAAATTCCGTCCTTTTTTCTCAGGAGCATTGTTGATATGAATCACTTTCAATACCGTGACAACGAGCTTTATTGCGAAGACGTCGCCATCAAGGATATTGCTGCCCAGGTCGGCACACCGTTCTATGTTTATTCCCACGCCACCTTGAGCCGGCACCTGGAAGCATTCTCCTCATCGTTCGCCGACGTACCCCATCTGATCTGCTATTCCATCAAGGCCAACAGCAATCTGGCGGTACTTAAAACCTTTGTCAACCATAACGCCGGCTTCGATATCGTTTCCGGAGGCGAGTTGTTCCGCGCCCGCAAAGTCGGTTGCGATCCCGCAAAAATCGTCTATTCCGGAGTGGGCAAGACCGAGACCGAAATCGCTGAAGCTTTGCAAGCCGGCATTTTGATGTTCAACGTCGAGTCGCCCCAGGAACTCGAAACCATCAACGCGGTGGCCGGTCGTCTCGGCAAAAAAGCCGGCATCGCCATCCGTGTCAACCCGGACGTCGATCCGCAGACCCATCCCTACATCTCCACCGGCATGAAAAAAGCCAAGTTCGGCATCAATATATCCCAGGCCCTGGAGGATTATCGCCACGCCGCCAGTCTGCCGAACCTGGAAGTTATCGGTGTCGATTGCCACATCGGCAGCCAGTTGACCAAACTTTCGCCGTTTGTCGACGCCATCGCCAAGATTCGTGAAGTGGTTCAGACCCTGCAGCAAGAAGGCTTTGCCATCAAATATCTCGATCTGGGCGGCGGTCTCGGCATCACCTACGATCAGGAAGAGCCCCCCAGTCCGGCCGATTACGCCAAAGTCATTATCGAAGGCACCAAAGATCTCGGAGTTACCCTGATCTTTGAACCGGGCCGCGTCATGGTCGGCAATGCCGGCATGCTGATAGCCGAGGTGCTGTACGTCAAGCAGGGCGAAGCCAAGAATTTCGTCATTGTCGATGCCGCCATGAACGATCTCACCCGCCCTGCCCTGTACGGTTCCTACCAGGGAATCCAGGCTGTGGATCGATCGATCGCCGGTACCATCCTCGCAGACGTGGTCGGCCCCATCTGCGAATCGGGCGATTTTCTTGCGCAGGATCGAGAAATGCCCGCGTTTTCCCAGGGCGACCTGCTGGCCGTTGCCTCGGCCGGAGCCTATGGTTTCACCATGAGCTCCAATTACAACAGCCGTCGTCGGGTCCCCGAAATCATGGTCAAGGGCGCACAGGTCATGGTGGTACGCGAACGTGAAACCTACGACGACCTGATCAAAGGCGAAAGCATCCCGGAAGGGCTTTAATGGCGGACGGCACCGCCGGAGCCATAAAACTCCGGCGTGCAACCGCTTCCACCGTTAAGGGAGGAACCCCCATGTTTACAGGATCCATGGTCGCCATCATCACGCCCTTCGACCGCGATGGGCGCTTCGATGAAGAGACATTCAGAAGACTTATTGATTTTCAGATCGAAAACGGCACCGACGTTATCGTCCCCTGCGGCACCACGGGTGAATCCGCTACCCTGGATCACGGCGAACACAACCGGGTGATCAAAACCTGCATAGAGCAGGTCAACAAGCGGGTCCCGGTACTGGCCGGAACCGGTTCCAACTCCACCCGCGAAGCCATCGAGTTGAGCCAGAATGCCAAGCAGATGGGAGCCGATGGGGTACTGCTCATAACACCCTATTACAACAAGCCTTCCCAGGAAGGGGTCTACAGGCACTTCAAGGCCATCGCCGACAATGTCGCCATCCCCCAGGTGCTGTATAATGTCCCCGGCCGTACCGGCATGAACATGGCCGCGGCGACCACCATACGACTCGCCGACCATTCCAACGTGGTCGGCATCAAGGAAGCATCCGGCGACCTGACCCTGGCCAGCGAAATCATTGCCGAAGCGGGTGACCGGATCAATGTCATCTCCGGCGACGATTTTTTGACCTTGCCGATGATGGCCTGTGGCGGTAAAGGGGTGATTTCGGTGACGGCCAATATCATGCCGGGCGAAGTTAAAGCCATGGTTACCGCCATCAATGAAAATCGCTACGACGATGCCCGCAAGATCCACTTGCATCTGCTGCAGCTGCATCAGGCCATGTTTGTCGAAACCAATCCGGTGCCGGTGAAGACCGCGGCATCCCTCATGGGCCTGTGCGGCGGCCACCTGCGCCTGCCGCTGGTCGAACTGCTGCCTGACAACCTGACCAAACTGAAAAATGTACTGGTTCACTTCGGCCTGATCCAGGCCTGAGCAACCGATATTTAAGGGAGAAACCATGATCAAAGTAGCTGTCAACGGCGCAGCCGGACGCATGGGTGGACGCCTCATCACCGCGATCAAGGAAACCGGCGGCCTCCTGTTAACCGGAGCCCTGGAACATGCGGAAAACCCCATGCTGGGCCAGGATGCCGGCCTGTCCGCCGGCTGCGGCCCCTTGAACGTGCTTATCAGCAGCGACCTCGAGACGGTGCTCGCCGAGACCGACGTGTTGATCGACTTCACCTTTCCCGAAGTCTCCCTGCACAATCTCGAAGCCTGCGCGCGTCTCGGCAAAAGCCTGGTTATCGGTTCCACTGGCTTCACGCCTGAACAACGCGCCCGGGTTGACGAACTGGCCAAAACCACTCCCGTGGTCCTGGCGCCCAACATGAGCGTTGGCGTCAATGCCTGCTTCAAACTGCTCAAAGAAGCGGCAAACATCCTTGGTGACGGGTTTGATGTGGAAATCGTCGAGCTGCACCATAACAAGAAAAAGGATTCGCCCAGCGGCACCGCCGTGCGTATGGGTGAGATCGTGGCTGACGCGTTGGGACGTGATTATCAAAAAAGTGCCGTCTATCACCGCGAAGGGATGTGCGGCGCTCGCACCCACGAAGAAATCGGCATGCAGACCGTACGTGGCGGCGACATCGTCGGCGAACACACTGTCTACTTCATCGGCATGGGCGAGCGCATCGAGATCACCCACCGGGCCATGAGCCGCGACATGTTCGCGCGCGGCGCGGTGCGCGCCGCCGCTTGGCTGGCGGATAAAAATCCCGGCCTGTACGACATGCAGGATATTCTCGGGTTGAAATAATTATCTCGCACCCGCTCCTTTCAGTCGCTCAAGACACGGAGACACAGAGAAGTGATATCGATTATAGAAAAGTCTTTAAATCGGTTTTGCTTGCCTTTGTGATCTTTGTGGCTTGAGTGAGCATAGCGAACGGGCGCGAGAAATGATTTTGTCTTGTATCCAATCTACAACCAAGAAAGACAAGGAGAATTATACGTGGCACGACTTAACGACAATTATCTGAAACTCAAGGCCGGTTACCTGTTCCCCGAAATCGGGCGCCGGGTCAAGGCTTTCAGCCAGGCCAACCCCGAGGCCAAAATCATTCGTCTCGGCATCGGCGACGTTACCCAGCCCCTGGCGCCGGCCATTCTCAAGGCCTTTCATGACGCTGTAGACGATCTGGCCAGCAAAGACAATTTCATGGGTTACGGACCCGAACAGGGCTATGAATTCCTCATTGAAACCCTGATCGAAAAATCCTACCAGCCCCTCGGTGTTCAGCTGAAAACCTCGGAAATCTTCATCTCCGATGGCAGCAAGTGCGACTGCGCCAACATCCTCGACATCTTCGCCCTGGATAACAAGGTCGCTATCTGCGATCCCGTCTATCCGGTATATAACGACACCAACGTCATGATCGGGCGTACCGGCGAAGCGAACGAAAAGGGCTATTACGAAGGCCTGACCTACCTGGCCTGCACCGAAGCGAATGGTTTTAACCCGGCCATCCCGCAGGAAAGAGTCGACATTGTCTACCTGTGCTACCCTAATAACCCTACGGGAACCGTAGCAACCCGCGACGATCTTAAAAAATGGGTCGACTACGCCCTGGCCAACGATACGGTGATCTTCTTTGACGCCGCCTACGAGGCCTTCATCACCGAACCGGGCATTCCCCACTCCATCTACGAAATCGAGGGTGCCAAACGCTGCGCCATCGAATTCCGCAGCTTTTCCAAAACCGCCGGCTTCACCGGCGTGCGCTGCGCCCTGACGGTGGTACCCGAAGAATTGCTGGCCGCTACCGGCAACGGCGAAAAAGTCTCCCTCAACAAGTTGTGGAACCGTCGCCAGTCGACCAAATTCAACGGCGTCTCCTACCCCGTACAGAAGGCAGCGGCTGCCGTCTATTCCGATGAAGGCTGGGCACAAGTCAAGGAAACCATCGACTACTACATGGAAAACGCCCGACTCATCCGCGAAGGCCTGCAGGCCGCCGGGCTGACCGTGTACGGAGGCGTCAACGCCCCGTACATCTGGCTGAAAACCCCCACCGGCTTGAGCAGTTGGGATTTTTTCGATAAACTGTTGTCGGAATGCCACGTGGTCGGCACCCCCGGCAGCGGCTTCGGCCCCAGTGGTGAAGGCTTCTATCGGCTGTCAGCCTTCGGTGACCGCGATAACGTCATCGAAGCCATCGCACGCATTAAAAAGAATCTCGCCTGACCTTTCGCAATGAACCAACGGGCCCTGGCCGTATCGGTTGGCCCTGGCTTTAATACATAAAAATCCCCTCCAAAATGCGGAGGGGATTTTTATTTGGTGTCCCATCGAGGGAAACCCACCAGGTATGCTGACATGGAATCATGGGTGCCCTCCGCTCTCCGTACAGGAACAACCCACCTCAGGGTCTGCCCCTTCCAAGGGTAAGGTAAAGGCCACTTTTGTGCCTTTTCCAACTTCGCTTTCGACCCATATGCGTCCATTGTGTGCTTCGATGATGCTTTTCACAATGGCCATCCCCAGGCCAAGCCCCTCTTTTGCCGTGTTGGAGGCATCGACCCGATAAAACTTGTCGAAAACCTTTGCCACCTGATCCGGTGTCATGCCTCTCCCCTCATCGCTGACCGAGATACGAACCTCGGCTTCGGACACCTCACATGCCACCCGTATCAGGCTTTTCTCCGGGGAGAATTTTACTGCATTACCTAGCAGATTTTCCATCACCTGGAAGAGTTTTCTACCATCCACCAAGGCCTCTGCCGACTTTTCGGGAACAACTGTTGCGAAATGGTGATGGGGACAGGCTCTTTGATAGTCGGCAGTGCAACGCCCGATTATCGATCCGATGTCGACCCTGGCTTTTTCCAGGCGGATTATATTGCCCGAATCGACACGCGCAAGGCTCAGGAAATCATCGATGATTTTTCCGAGAACCTCAGATTTTTGGTGGATGATGGAAAGAAACTCCCTCTCCTGGCTCTCATCCAGATCTTTTCTGTTCAGCAACAGCTCGGCAAAACCCATGACTGCTGTCAGGGGAGTGCGCAGTTCATGGGCAGCGGTGGCGATAAAATCGCTTTTCATCCGGTCGAGGTGCCGCTCCTGGCTCACATCTCTCAGGATGGTGATTATCCCTGCTTTCATGCCACCCCACACCCTTACGACGGCGGGCTTTGCCTGGATGGTCCGAGTCTCGCCTTCTTTCTCCCCAGGCAATTCCAATTCAATCAGAGCTTCTTCCTTGACTCCGGATTGAATCGCGGCCAATTCTTCCACGAGATTCTGATTTTCGATCACAGTTTCGATAGGTTTGAAATAAACGCTTGCCCATGGTTTGCCAAGCATTGCCTCCGCGGAGGTACTCATCAGAACAATCCGGTTGTCCATATCGCTGAAAATCAGGCCATCGGCTACCGATCTCAGAACAACCTCGACATTTGCCGTGGCTTGCCTTGCTTCATTCAAGGCCTTTTTAATAGCCTCATCGTCTCTTTTTCGCTGGATGATGCTCCACACACCATTCATTATCAGAAACAATTGTCTTACGTCTTCTTCCGTATAGTCCTCATCCTTGTTCCCGACTCCGGCCAGGAGCACGATCTTGCCATTGGCTTCCACTGGCAGATTCATATGTCGCGTCACAACCACGTGACCTTCCGGACACCCTCGCCTCGAGGGACTGGTATCATAGTCGTTGGTGATAACCGGTCGGCGCTGCCTGACCGCCTCGCCCAACAGCCCCGTTTCCGACAGTTTGTAGGCGGCATGGCAGTTCGGGACCGAGCATTGAGACATGACGCTCTTGGACCATGCGTGAAGTTTAAGCTCCGATTCATCCTGATTCACGAAATAGATGTATCCGATCTTGCTGGCAGTAACCCGGACGCCGGCTTCGAGAGCGTAATCCAGGATTACCTGTTCGGATTCATTGAGCATCTGGCTGAGGGTGTATAATGACTCGAATCTGATTTCGTCCAGGGCAAGGGCCATTTGGGATTGTTTTAGCTTGCTGATATTCACAAAACTCTCCAAAATAAACGTTTTGCCGTCGTTGACAACCAGAGTCGCGGTTTTATGCACAGGAACTGTTTTGCCGTCACTTCTGATCAACGCACATTCGCAGGGATCCAATTGCCACTCCGGATCGTCAGCTTCGGGGCTGCCTTTTTCCGCCGAGCAAACGCAGGTGGGGCGGGATTGACCGATCAATTGGTTTTTCGGCCGCCCGATCATTTTTGTTGCAAAAGCGTTGGAATCAACAATGCGATGCGTTTCAGGGTCGATAAGGAGGACGCCAACGGGGAGTGAATCCAGCAGAGTATTGCACCAGAGCTCGCGAGCCTTTATTGCCTGTTTGGCAAGATGCTCATCCGTTTCCCTGTTTTTCAGCACAGCAATCAGCTCCCGGGCGGCAGCTAATTCTAAAAGGAGATCCTGTTTATTTTTGTCGCTGTCTCTTTGCATCAGATCTTTCCCGTGATGTTAATCTCTCACCACTCGCGGATCCCTTTGGAATGCATAAAAGCGAAGATGGAATTCAAAGGAATCACCGACTGGACACTGCATACTACCTGAAGCATCATCTTATAACAATGCGACTTTCGCTGTCGACTGTTCATCCTTTTCCTGCTTTTTTAAACGGTCTCGCAAGGAAAAGTGGTGCACTTGCAAAGTGATCACAGCCTCGCCCGAGGCGGGACACTACCGTGTCCATCCATGGTTTCCGGTTGGACACCAGCCGGGATATTTTCCTCCTTGACTCATCCTAAAAACCGGATTAATTTGATAGACATGCATAAAACAACCGCTCTATTCAAAGCTCTGGGGCACGCCACCCGCCTGCGCATCCTGAATCTGCTACTCGGTGGCGAAGTGTGCGTCTGCCGCATCATGGAGATTCTGCAATTGCCGCAATCGACGGCCTCGCGGCATCTGGGCATTTTGAAAAATGCCGGCTTGGTGGAGGACCGCCGGGACGGCATCTGGGTACACTACTCGCTGGCCAGTAAGCAAATGCCCCTGGCGTTGCAGGTCATGGACGCGTTGGGCAAGCACCTTCCCGCCATCAAACAATGCCAAATCGACCAATCCCGTCTGGCCGAACCGGGATTGCAGCAAAAAGTTTGCCGCTGATATTCTCAGGCCTTCCACAGTCATCGGTTGAATGTCAGGCATCCGCCCGGCTTGAAGTTCCCAACAGCCGCACCAAATCAACCTGTCCGACGGAAAAGGTTCGCTGGCCGATGGTCAATTTCTCCAATTGCCCCCACAAGGTCAAGGCGCCATGGGCCCGAACAAGCTGACCGTCATGACAGCTTAGACGCACAATCTCATCCTCAACCCCTTTTTCCTCCGACGGCCCCGTCACCGAGCTGTTCCGCATCCAGCACAGGGAAAATCGCTTTACCGGCCTATCGTCCCCGGCAAGATACGACTCGGTACGCAGTCCGACAACCAACCGCGCCGGAATGCCATGCAGGCAGCCGAACCAGACCGCCGGCAAAACGCCTCCGCCACGTGTCTGCTCTATCCAGGCCAAAGTCCTTGGCTGGAATATGAGATTATGTGTCAAGTCCATCTCCCCCCCTTTCACACACCTACAAGTAAACCATTCTCACGCGGTGACACAAGTCAACTCCGCACGGATCTTAAAGGGGAGAAAAGAAACCTTTTAATCGCCCCAAATGGCTGATATGCTAGCCTCCTTGTGATTATTAGCAGCGCCCCCCCTGACCTGGGTTGACGAGAGTCCGGGCTCGGGCTGCGTTCCATTATATCCACGATCATCACGGATCCCCGGAGGATGCCATGCCGGCCGTTATCAGCCACAATACCCTTGGACAGATTCACAACACCCCCCTGGTACGCATCAACCGCCTGGCCGGTCCAAATAGCGCAGCTGTGTGGGGCAAAATGGAAAACGCCAACCCCGGGGGCAGCGTCAAAGACCGCATCGCCCTGTCGATGGTCGAGGATGCCGAAAACCGTGGTCTGCTCAAACCCGGCGCCACTCTGGTCGAACCGACCAGCGGCAATACCGGCATCGGCCTGGCTTTGGTATGCGCGGTCAAGGGTTACAAACTGGTTTTAACCATGCCCGAAACCATGAGTATCGAACGGCGGCGCCTGCTGACGGCGTACGGCGCCGAACTGGTTCTGACGCCGGGTACCCAGGGAATGCGCGGTTCGGTTGCGCTGGCAGAGGAGTTATCTGCGCAGCACGGTTATTACCTCCCCATGCAGTTCAGCAACCCGGCCAATCCCCTGGTTCATCAACAGACCACCGGTCCGGAAATCATTGCCGCCCTCGATGCCCCGGTTGATGCGTTTGTAGCCGGGGTCGGCACCGGAGGCACCATTACGGGCGTCGGCCGCGTCCTGCACAGTCATAACCCCCAGGTACACATCGCCGCGGTGGAACCGGCCGCCTCTCCAATTCTGTCCGGTGGCTCGCCTGGCGTGCACAAAATCCAGGGGATCGGAGCCGGCTTCATTCCGGAGGTCCTCGACACCTCGATTTACCAGGAAGTCATGACCGTCAGCGATGAGGAAGCCTACAGCACCACGCGCCGCCTGGCCCGTGAAGAAGGGTTGTTCGTCGGCATCTCCGCCGGCGCCAACGTGTTTGCCGCGCTGCGTCTGGCCGAACGTCTCGGTAAGGGTAAAAACGTAGTCACCATTTTGTGCGACACAGGAGAACGTTACCTGTCCGTCGGGGTCTTCGATTGACCCTGCAATCGGTAAAACCTGACATGCCCATAGATGATAGCTATAATAAGCTGCTGCAATTGCTGAAGCGTCTCGGCCCCGCCGCCGTGGCCTTTTCCGGGGGGGTCGATTCCACCCTGTTGCTGCGAGCCGCTCTGGATGCCCTCGGCACCAACGGGGTGTTGGCCATCACCGCCGCATCACCTTTCTTCCCACAGTGGGAACAACTGGACAGTCAGGCCCTCGCCCGGCAACTCGGCGCGCGTCAGATCCTTGTCCGATGCGATCTTTTGACCCTGCCGGAAGTTGTCCGCAACGACGCGTTACGCTGTTATTACTGCAAAAAAGCCCTTTTCGGGATGTGTATTGAAACGGCACGACAGCACGGGTTCACCCTGATGCTGGACGGGACCAATCTTGACGATGGCGACGATTATCGTCCCGGCAAGCAGGCTGCCCTCGAACTGGCCGTACGCTCTCCCCTGGCCGAAGTCGGTCTGACCAAAGATGCTGTTCGAACCCTCAGCCGGCAACTCGACCTGCCGACCTGGAACCGCCCGGCGTTTGCCTGCCTGGCTTCCCGGGTCCCCTACGGAACCGCCATCGATATCGAGCAGCTTGGACAGATAGAACGCTGCGAAACCGTATTGCGGTCTCTTGGCTTCAACGGGGCACGCGCCCGCCACCATGGCAAAACCGTACGCATCGAGGTGGCTCCGGAGTTGTTTCCCGGCATGCTGACGAAAACAACGCGTCTGGCCGTTGTCCAGGGCGCCAGGGCTGCGGGGTTCACATACGTCGCCCTCGACCTGGAAGGCTATCGCACCGGCAGCCTGAACGAAACCCTGGAACAGCCCGCCCCATAAGCTTCGGGTTTATCCGAGATAGGCCTTTGCCCGGCCCCTTGGCCCGATTTTTTCAACATCCTTCTTGCATGTGACGAGGGCTCAATGAACGACTCCAGAAGCCTGTTATGCATCTGCTTCTGCGCCGGCCTGCTTGGTGCGCTTGCCAACAGCGGCGTAGCCTGGCTGGTCGGGACAGCTGGCCTGCCGCAATGGTCCGGCGTCAATCTGGCACCGGACTGGACGGGGGCCTGGATCTACCCGCGCCTGGTGTGGGGCGGCCTCTGGGGGATGGTTTTCAGTGTTACGGTCAGTTCCCCCCGCAGCCGCAAGCAGTGGATGCGTAAAGGATTGTGGGTCAGCCTGCTCCCCAGCGCCTGGCAGTTGTTTTACATCTTCCCCAACCGAACCGCATTCGGCATTCTAGGCCTGGGCCTGGGAACTCTTACGCCGATTTTTGTGATTCTTTACAACCTGGTGTGGGGGGCTGCCACCGGCATCTTCGCTCGCACCCTGTGGGGGCGCAGCCGATGACCGAGGGCCTCCGCAGGCAGGGGAGCATTGTCCTCGCCACTCTGCTGGGCCTGTTGCTGGCGACCGTCCTTGCCTCCGCCGCCACCGTACATCACGGACGGGTCACCTGGGTCCATGACGGCGACACCATCCAGGTTGCCGGCATCGGCAAGGTGCGACTGCTTGGCATCGACGTGCCAGAAAAGAAAGCATCGACACGCGACCGCTATTTCAAACGGCAGGGCCTTGCCCCGGCCACCCTTCGCAACATCCACATCCGTGCCCGCGACCTGGTCATTGCACAGAGTTACGGCCAGACCGTCGCCCTGACCACCGGACATCCCTCACACGACGCCTACGGCCGGTTGCTCGCCTACGTTATCCTGCCGGATGGCCGGATACTCAACAGGGTCCTGCTCGAACAAGGCTGCGCCGTGGTCTACCGGCGGTTTGATTTTTCCTTAAAAAAAGATTTCTTGCAGGCGGAAGCAGAGGCCCGCCAGGCCAAACAAGGGATGTGGGAGTAAGGATTGCCAGCTCCCGGCACTTGGTTAAATTATTTCCGATTGCGCAACGCCAGGCGCGACATGACTCCGCGGCGGCGGAGGGACGTCGGGATATTGTCCTGCACAAACCGAACATCCTCGATGGTATAGAAAGCACGGGGGTTGAATCGTTTGACCATTTGTAGCACATCCTGCACGTCGCGCCTTCGGCAGACGGTGAAGATGAGTTGCACCGGTCCGGTTTCGCCGCGCGCCCGCAGGTTGGTCACACCGTAGCCGGCCTTCCACAGATGTTCGGTCAGCGCCGTGGCATCTCTGCGGGTGATGATGCGCACAATCAGGTTGCCAAGGGCGATGCGCTCTTCCAGGAACACGCCGACATAATTGCCGATGGCAAACCCCAGGGCAAAAGCGATGTAGGTCAAAACGTTGGTCAGGTTCTGCATGACCTGACTGATGGCCACCACCCAGATCAGCGACTCGAAGAATCCCAGCAACGCTGCCCACACCTTGAGGGAACGAGCAACGAAAATAATGCGCAACGTCCCGATGCTTACGTCGATGATGCGGGCGAAAAACACCAGCAGCGGCAATAGCAGCAAACCGAAGGTTCCGGTATCGGGCAAGATAAAATCCACTTGATACTCCTCTTCCATCAAACAGATACATACGCTTACCTCGCACCCGCTCCTTCCAGTCGCTCAAGACACAAAGCCACCCACACAACCTCTCACTACATCGTCTCACAATTATTATTGTTGTTTTGAGGTTGTTTTCTCTTCGTGACTTCATGACTTAAGTGAGCGCAACAAGCGGGCGCGAGTTTGATTTTTTGTTTGTTGTTACCCCCCGGCTTCGAGCTGCTTATCCAGTCTCGTTTCCAGTTCCAGGATCTTGAGGGTGGTAGCCAGCACCGTATCCGGATTGAGGGAAATGCTGTCGATGCCGCATTCCACCAGAAACGCGGCAAATTCCGGATAATCGCTCGGCGCCTGGCCGCAGATACCGATCTTGCAACCGACCGCTTTGACCCGTCGGATGACGTCGGCGATCATGCGTGTCACCGCCTCGTTACGTTCGTCGTAGAGATGGGCGACGATCTCCGAATCGCGGTCCAGTCCCAGCAACAGTTGGGTCAGGTCGTTGGAACCGATGGAAAAACCGTCGAACACCTCGGCGAACTCCTCCGCCAGCACCACGTTGGACGGAATTTCGCACATTACATACAACTCAAGGCCGTCTTTACCCCGCTCCAGGCCGGCGCCGGCCATGACTTCGACCACCCGCCGCCCCTCTTCGACGGTACGGCAGAAGGGGATCATCAACTTGACGTTCTTGAGCCCCATCTCCTCACGCACCCGTTTCATGGCCCGGCACTCCAGCATGAACCCCTCGCGATAGCGATCATCGTAATACCGCGATGCGCCGCGAAACCCGATCATGGGGTTGGATTCCTCCGGCTCGAACGCCCGCCCACCGAGAAGGTTGGCGTATTCGTTGCTCTTGAAATCGCTCATGCGTACGATCACATCGTTGGGGTGAAATGCCGCTGCGAGGGTAGCGACCCCCTGGGCGAGCTGATCGACAAAATATTCGCCGCCGTCGGGATAACCCACGATCAACTCTGCAATCTTGTCGCGCTCCGCCGGATCGGCAACCCGGTCAGGATGCAGCAGAGCGATGGGATGGGCCTGGATGGCGGTATTGATGATGAATTCGAGACGCGCCAGGCCGACACCGTCATTCGGTATGCGGCGCAAGCCAAAGGCCTGTTCGGGATTGCCGATATTCATCATGATCTTGGTGCGCGGACGCTTGAGCTCCTCCAGATCGGTCTTTTTGATCTCAAACGCCAGTTCGCCTTTATAGACAAATCCGGTTTCCCCCTCGGAGCAGCACACGGTCACCGCATCGCTGTCGGCGATGGCGGTGGTGCCATCGCCGGTACCGATAACGCATGGGATGCCGAGTTCGCGGCTGACAATGGCGGCGTGACAGGTACGGCCGCCGCGGTTGGTGACGATGGCGGCGGCCTTTTTCATGACCGGTTCCCAGTCGGGGTCGGTCATATCCGTCACCAGCACGGCACCGGCCTCAAACCGCGCAATTTCAGCGGCGTCCTTGATGACCATGGCTTTGCCGACGCCGATCTTGCTGCCGACCGCCCGCCCCCGGGTAATGACGTCGCCGCTCTGTTGCAGATGATATTCCTCCAGTACGTTACCCTGCAGCCCCGATTGCACGGTTTCCGGCCGCGCCTGGACAATAAACAATTCGCCGGTCTGGCCGTCCTTGGCCCACTCGATATCCATGGGCCGCTGGTAATGATCCTCGATGACACAGGCCATGCGCGCCAGACTCAACACCTCATCATCATTCAGGCAGAACCGCTCCCGATCCTCCTGCGATACGGTGATCTCGTGGGTCGACTGGGGCCCGTTGTTGAGGCTGTAGATAATCTTTTTCTTTTTGCTGCCGATGTGTTTGCTGATAATGGGACGATAACCCTGCTTGAGGGTCGGCTTGAAGACGAAAAATTCATCAGGATTGACCGCCCCCCGCACCACGTTTTCACCCAGGCCCCAGGCTCCGTTGATCAGGACCACGTCACGAAAGCCGGTCTCTGTGGAGATGGTGAACATGACCCCGGCGCTGGCCAGGTCGGAACGCACCATTTTCTGAACCCCGATGGACAGCGCCACGGCCATGTGATCGAAACCGTGATGTACCCGGTAAGACATCGCCCGGTTGGTGAACAGGGAGGCAAAGCAGTTGCGGCAGGCGAAGAGCAGGTCATCTGCACCGCGGATATTGAGATAGGTTTCCTGCTGACCGGCAAANNGGGCAGATCCTCGGCGGTGGCGCTGGAACGCACCGCCACATCGCAATCCGGTCCGTATTCCTCTTCCATTTGGGCATAGGCGGTACGGATGGCCTGCTCCAGTCCGTCGGGCAGTTCGGCGCGGCGAATGGCTCGACGCACCTTGTGCCCCACTGTCGTCAGACTGTCGATGTTGTCGGCATCAAGATTGGCCAGCAGCCCGGTTACCTCCTTATCCAGACCGGTCTCACGCAAAAAAAACCGGTAAGCCTCCGCCGTCACCGCAAACCCGTCGGGCACCTTGATGTCGAGGTCGGCCAGGTTGCCAATCATCTCCCCTAAAGAGGCATTTTTGCCTCCTACCAGCGGCAGATCGTTAAGACCGATATCCCTGAACCACATGATATGCGAGAACTCCGTCATCGGCGCCTCCCTTTCCCAGCCGGCATGTTAAAAACTCCAGCCTGCCAAGGCCCCTTCGCCATGAGCAGGTGTCTATGAAATTCTACCAGATATGCGCGCTGTCGGCGGCATTGCCCGTCCCGACTCGACGATTTCTGTAGAACATGGCCAGGAAATATCTTAAAGTCTAAAGCACGGCTGCTGCAGTTGATCCGACATGCCGGCCCGGCAGCAATGCCGGTCCGCCCACAGCAAAAACCCGGTGACCCCCGCTCCGAGAGGATGGCATGATAAAGTTTTGTTACCCCGTCACCCTGCCTGCCATGGCACTGTTGCTGCTTTTAACAGCCTGCGCTCCTGTACCTCAAGTAGCGGAACAGGTCTTGCCGAACATCGACCAGAACGGACAGATCACTGAACCTGAACCACCATCGGAATTTCAGATCTGGCTGAAGGAACTGCGCCAGGACGCCCTGGCACAGGGGGTTCGCCCAGAGGTTTTGCAGGAGGCCCTCGACGGACTGCAACCGACTCCCGCCGTCGTCACTCCGCGCCACAAACAGGCCGAATTTTCCCTGACCAAGGACGAATATGTGCGGCGGCTCGCCTCGGAACACCGGTTCCAGGAAGGGCTGCGGCAGATGACGCAACACCGGTTACTGCTGCAACAGATTGCCCAATCTTACGGCGTGCAGAGCGAATACCTGGTAGCCCTGTGGGCGATCGAGAGCGATTTCGGCAAGGGGATCAATCGATTTGGGGTGATCGAGGCGCTGGCGACCCAGGCCTATCAGGGACAACGGCAGGCTTTTTTCCGCAAGCAATTGCTGGCCGCTTTGGCGATCCTCGACCAGGAACAGATGCGCAGCCAGGATCTGCGCGGCTCCTGGGCCGGCGCCATGGGGCACTTTCAGTTCATTCCGACCACCTACCGCGACTACGCGGTCGATTTCAACGGCGACGGGCACCGCAATATCTGGACGGATGTGGAGGATGCGCTGGCTTCCGCAGCCAGCTATCTGGCCCGGGCGGGGTGGCAAAAGGATCAGGCATGGGGCTGGCAGGTCGAGCGTCCCGAACACTTCGACCTGTCCCTGGCCGATCCGGATATCCGCAAAAGCCTGGGCGACTGGCGCAAGTCGGGGTTAGCGGTACCGTCGGGATCGGATGACCTGATGGCGTCCCTGATTTTTCCCGACGGTCCCGAAGGACTGGCGTTTCTGGTCACCGGCAACTTCCGCACAATCATGCGCTGGAACCGCTCCGTCGCTTTCGCCCTGGCGGTTGGAACCTTGGCGGACAGGCTTAAAAAAGAAGCCGGTTCCTTCCAGAATCCCCCCGGAATACTACCCGAAACCCCTTAAGAGACCTGTCCAATGGGCTCACATAACGTGTTTATATTTTCCTTTATTCGATTAAAATCCCTCCAATTCTCAATGGGTTGGAGGGATTTCTTTTGTCCGGAAAAATTTCAGGTAGTGGTCATCCAAAGGCAAGGTGTCTCAGGATGCAGGATTTTAAGGAAACAGCCTGTTCGGCTACTGCCTGACAGAAAAAACAATGCAGGGCAAGATGTCGGACAAATCCCCCCCAGCTAGAGATTTTTCGGCACAGACCAATAGCATCGCCGCGATGCCAAGAATATTTAACTACTGTAAGTATCGAAAAAATAAATATTTTTTATATCTATTGTGATGGTAAAGGAATATTGTACCCCGACAATGGCAAACCCGGAGAGATCGGGGACGCAAAGCCACGGATACTCGGCCACCCCTTGCATGGGTGGCACGGATAGCCGGGTTGCCGAAGAAGATTTTCCCACGGGAAAGACCTATGGGCTCGTCTTCGGAAGAAAGGCGGGCTTTTTGTTTTTTCTGCAAGGGAAAAGCTTTGGGTGGTTTTTCTTTCGCTGCCAACACCTCAACGCCTGGACGGACTAACTAACCGTCCTGATGGCCAAGGCTCCACCAACAGGAAAGAATCGAAGTGATGATCCAATTCGCATCCAAAATCACCAAAACCGACCTGCCCGGCGTTGAGCAGCATGACATGGAGGGGTTCCGCTCCATTTTCGAGCATGCTGCCGCCGGAATGGCCACGGGCCTTCCTGATGGCAGTCTGCAGCAGGTCAATCCAGCCCTCTGTCAGTACCTCGGCTACTCCCGGGACGATTTGTTGAATCTCTCCGTTTCCGACATCACGCATCCGGAAGATCTGGATCGAACCAGGACGATGTTTCATGAGGCCTGGGAAGGAAAGTGCACGGCTCACCAATACCAGAAGCGCTACCTGCACAAGAACGGCACCAGCGTCTGGGGCCTGACCACGGTCGCCTGGGTGAGAGATGGAGCGGGCCTTCCGTCCTACTGCGTCGCGCTGATCCAGGACATCACCGCGCACAAGGCTGCCAACGAAGCCCTTGCGGCACGCGAGGAAATCTACCGGACCCTGGTGGAAAACATCGATCTGGGGATCGCTCTGGTGGATGAGAACCATAAGATTCTCATGGTCAACTCGGCCAGAGCAAGGATGTTCGGTCGACCGGCGGAATGCTTTCCGGAAAAGCATTGCTTTCAGGAGTTCCAGCAAGGTCCGGGGATTTGTGAAGACTGCCCCGGCGCCCGGGCCCTGCGGACAGGAAGGGCCGAATCCCGGACCATCGAGGTCATGTTGGCGGACGGTCAGCGGCTGGTCACCCGGATTCAGTCGTTTCCGGTTTTCAATGCCAAGGGGCGGGCCGATCGCTTCATCGAGGTCTGCGAAGACATCACCCCGCAGATGGAGGCCGAGCAGAATCTGCGTGCGAGTCGCGAGCGCCTTGAATACCTCTCCCATTACGACCAGCTGACCCACTTGCCCAATCGGTTTCTGCTGATGGATCGCCTGTTACAGATCACCAGCAAGGCTCAACGCTCCGGCGCTCGGGCTCTGATGCTGGTCGTCGGTCTGAACCGTTTCAAGCGCATCAATGAAACCCTGGGACATGAAATTGGCGATCAGGTGTTAGCCGAAGCTGGCCGTCGACTGCAAGAGTGCGTTCGCCACAGCGACACGGTAGCCCGCATCGGCAGTTGCGAATTTGCACTTGTTCTGGAGGACATCAAAGATTTTCGAAGTGACGTTGTGCTTGCGGAGAAGATCATCCAATCCTGTAGACAACCTTTCATTGCCGAAGGGCAGGAAATGTTCCTGTCGGCCAGCATCGGCATCAGTCAGTTCCCGGAAGACGGTCAAGCGCCGGGTGCGTTGCTCAAGGCCGCCGAAGTGGCACTGTCCAAGGTTAAAAGCGAACCCGGTGGTGGATATCGCTTCTACACTGCAGATCTTGACGCCCGAGCCCGGGAACTTCTGCAGATGGAATCCTGCTTGGCCAAGGCGGTGGAGCAAGGGGAACTGCAGCTTTATTACCAGCCCCTTGTCGATCTCAAGTCCGGCAGGCTATTCGGCGTGGAATCTTTGCTGCGCTGGCAAAGGCCGGGTCACGGTCTGGTGTCGCCTGGGGAGTTCATCCCGCTGGCAGAATCGACGGGACTCATCCTGCCCATCGGCGAGTGGGCGCTACGGGCCGCCTGTGAGCAGGCGGTTGTCTGGAAAAATCAGGGTTTGCCGCCAATCCTCATGGCGGCAAACATCTCCCCCCGGCAGTTTCATCAACCTGGACTGGCAGAGCAAGTCAAACGCACACTGCAGGAGACGGGGATGGACCCCCAGTTCCTCGAAATCGAGATCACCGAGAGCACCATTATGAGCAATTTGGATCAGGCTATACGAACCATGCGGGAGATCAACAGCTTGGGTGTCCGCTTGGCTATTGACGATTTCGGTACCGGATATTCCTCCCTTGGCGCCCTGAAACTTTTTCCGATTCACAAGCTAAAGATCGACCAGACCTTTGTTTGCAACCTTGCAACCGACAGCAACGATGCTGCCATAACCGCCTCGGTTATCGCCTTGGCCAAAAGCATGAAACTGGAGGTTATCGCCGAAGGGATCGAGACCGAAGAGCAACTGGCCTTTTTGCGCAAGAAAAAATGCCACCAGGGCCAGGGGTATCTGTTCAGCCGCCCCATCCCGGCGGTGGAGTGTACAGCCCTTCTGACCCAGCCGAAAAAGAGATTTTTCAGGCCCATTGATGTGTAGAAAATGCCGGCGATGGGTACCGAAAACACTCGATTTTCAGACTTCTGAATTGCCCTGGTTGCGAAGACATTTCGGGCTTGCTTTTAAGGTGTATTGAAAATTACTACCCATCAGACAAGAAAGCCCGCCTGGATTGCCAAGCGGGCTTTTCTCATAGGCAGGATTAAAAGGAAACAGCCTGTTCGGCTACTGCTTGGCAGAAAAAACAATGCAGGGCAAGATGTCGGACAAATTCTTCCCCCAATTAAGAGAATATTTATCGGGAACAGACCAATAGCCTCTCCGCGATTCCAACAATATCAACCCCTTGTAAGTACTTAAAAAATAAATATATTTTTGTATCTATTATGATGGAAAGGGGCTATCGTACCGAACATAAGATTCCGACAAAGGCAAACCCGGGGCAACCCGGGGACGCAAAACCACGGGTCCCACAGGGATAGCCGGGTTGCCGAAAATAAGGTGTTTTTTACCATCAAAATGCCCGTTTTTGGCTTTGCCAGAAGTGGGCATTTTTGCGTCCACAGGGGCTGTCCTCGAATATCTGCCGCAATCGGGCTCGCCCGTTGCGCTATGACAGGGCCTGCGCGGCATTGACCTCGACATTACCCGGGAAAAGAGTTCTGCAAGATTCCCGAGCCGCCTGATATTTGTTGTCAGAACGGAATTCGCAATTCCCAACCTTTTCACGAGGAGAAAAAGGAACCAATGCGGTTTTGGAAGGAAGCCGGAAGGCGCCCCGTACTTCCCTTCTCTGCCGCGCCCTCCCCGCCCCAGACCGGATAGAGAACGGCCGAGGGGTCAACGACAACCATCACCCAAGGAGAAGAACATGAAAAAGCTCACCACAGTTCTCGCCGTCGCAGGATTGATCTGTGCCACCTCCGGCATCGCACTGGCCTCTGACACCGCTACCCAGACGGTGACTTATGAGGTTGTGGCCATCAATGAACTCTCCGTCAGCGGCAATCCGGCGCTCACCGTGAACGCGGCGACGGCCGGTTCCCCGCTAACTCAGGCAACCGATGCTACAACCACCTACGCCATTACCACCAACCAGACCCGGAAGATTACCGGCGCCCTAGATACCATCATGCCGGTCGGGCTCACCCTGAAAGCCAACCTGACCGAACCCTCGACTGGCATCAGCGCTGATGCCGTAACGCTGACGGATGTGGCCACCGACCTGGTGACCGCTATAGGGCCGGTGGCCGAAAGCGACCTCGGAATCGCCTTCAGTCTGGACGCCACCGTAGCTGCCGGACCCGTTGTTTCGGCGAGCAAGACCCTGACCTTGACCATCGCTGCACCGTGACCCGCTGAAGCTCTGACATCCATGTAGCGCCGGGGGGGTAACATGGTTACCCCCCCAAACATTGGAATACAAATGCGAAGACTGCTTCTGTTCACAATCTTAATGCTCTGCTGCGGTGACCGGACGTTGGCCCTCGAGTTGGCCGCCAGCGGCGGTTTGACCAGGAACATCGGCAGGGCGGACCTGGTGTCCGGCGCCGGCAGCAACCTGAACAGCACCTATACGAATGCCGCGACGGCCAGCCTGACGGTATCCGGTACCACCAGCGCCAGCGACAGCTGGCGGATCGATGTCCGCATGGCCAACACCGCCTGGAACGGGGCCTTGCGGCTCAAGGTGCGGCGAGATACCGACGGTAGCGGCAGCGGCAGCGTGGGGGGGGGGGACTCCTTCCTCGAGATCACCGGAAGCGACGGCCAATTCTTTGCCGGCGCCTGCGACCGGAGCGGAATTTCCCTTTCCTATGAATTAACCGGGATGGCAGTAACGATCCCTCCCGGTTTCTACAACACGACCGTCATCTTTACGGTCGTCGATACCCCGTGAGGAGTCGGATGTGAAGAAGGCGATCTCTTTCCTGTTCATTTTTCTGCTGGCAGCTAATATCTGTCTGGCCGGCGTCTCCGTCATCGGTGAGCTTTCGCGGAAAAACGCGGTGAGTGCCGGTGAGCGCTACGAAGGTGTCATCACGGTGAAAAATAGTGGTGACACCTCTGCCGAGGTGCGTCTCTACCAGACGGATTACCTCTTCTACGCCGACGGGCGGAATATCTACGGAGAGCCCGGCAGCGCCCCCCGCTCGAATGCCCCCTGGATCACCGCCGGTCCGGCCCAGCTCACCGTCCCGCCGAAAGGGACCAGCACCTTCCATTATACGGTGAAGGTGCCTGAAAAAAACGATCTGAAGGGGAGCTTCTGGTCCCTGCTCATGGTGGAGCCGCTGGCGCCGCCGTCGTCGGAAACCAAGGGTGGAAAGGGGAAGGTATCGGTCGGTCTGCAGACGGTGATCCGCTACGCGGTGCAGATAGTCACCGACATCGAGGAGAGTGGTGAGCGGAAGATCGCTTTTCTTAACCGGCAGCTGACCACCAAGGACGGCAAGACAACTTTTTTCGTCGATATCAGCAATAGTGGGGAAAGCCGCCTTTCCCCGGTCGTCTGGATGGATCTCTACAGTGCCGCCGGCACCCACGCGGGGCGCTTCGACAGCGGCCGGAAGGGACTATATCCGGAATGCTCGGTGCGGCACCTCTTTGACCTGACCGAGGTGCCGGCGGGGGAATATTCCGCCCTGATCGTGGTCGACAACGAAGATGACCACGTTTTCGGCGGCCAGTACGCAATCGTCATCAAGTGAGATGCGGAAAGATTCTGAATGAAGTTGGTCGGCATCCTCCTATTACTGCTGTTGCTTCCTGTCCTGGTCCAAGGCGGGAAAGGGCACGGAATCGAGGTCAGGGGGACTCTGCCATTGCTTATCGATATCGAGCCGGGGAAGATCGTCTCCGGCTCTTTTTTGGTGACCAACACCGGCGGCAGCTCTGATCTCTTCATCGAGGAACTACAGCTTCCCCCGGGGTGGCAAAAGATCGTCCCTCAGGACGGCCATTTCTCCCTGGAAGCGGGCGAACAGCAGGCCCGGCTCGTCGCCTTCGCGGTACCAGCCCATGCCCTGGCGGGAGATTACACCATCACCTACGCAGTCAAAAGCCGGGGAGATGAGGGCATTTTCGATGGTGAGAGCATTACCGTGCGGGTGTTGCCGGTGCGAAAGCTGGCGCTCGTCCTGAGGAAAAAACCGGAGATGGTCGTTGCCGGCCAAGCGTTTCTTGTCGAGTTTCAACTTCTTAATCTGGGTAATGGCACGAATCGCGTGCAGTTGGAGATCAAAAACAGCGAGGGCTTTCCCGCCGACCCGGACCACCCCCGGGTGACTCTGGAGGCGGGGGAATCCCGCGCTCTTCTGGTGATGGTCAAAACCGACGAGAAACTCAAAGCACAGCAAGGATGCTTGATCACCATCCTGGCCGCCGCCGACGGGGGGGCGCCGGGCGAGAAGACCGCCACCTTGACGACTATGGTCGAGGTCCTGCCGAGGTCTCCAGAAGTCGATCTGCTGCGACGCCTGCCGTCGCGATTGCGCCTGGTCGCCGTTCAGGAAGACGGCCGGTACGGCCTGCAGGCGGAGCTGGCCGGGTTCGGTGTCATCGACGAGGAGGGGAAGAGAAGCATCGACTTCCTCTTTCGCAGTCCCGACATCCAAGAGAAGAATCTCTACGGGCAAAGGGACGAGTACCGCGTCAATTTCTACGGGGAGCATTTCGATCTGCTCCTTGGTGACCAGAGTTACTCCCTGTCTCCGTTGACGGAACGATGGAAATATGGCCGGGGAGGAGGTGCCCGCTTTCACTACCCGCAGCTGGGCGGCGGTGCCTTTTATCTGGAGTCGAGATGGCAGGAACCGAAGGCAAGCGAAGTCGGCTCTTATCTCAGCTATCAGTTTACCGACTGGTTCAGCCTGAAGGGGAATTTCCTGACCAAGGAAAAGGAGGCGGATGCCACCGATTCCGCTCGCACCACCAACCTTTACAGTCTTGAGACCGCTGTACAATTGGGGAGAGAGCACAATCTGGGTCTGGAATTTGGCATCAGCGATGAGAAGGGGGAAACTCGCACCCGGGACCACGCTTATCGCGCCAATCTCCGTGGGGGGGGAGCCGGCTTCCGCTATGCATTTGAGAAGACGTACGCCGGCCCACGTTATTTTGGCTACTACCACGATATGGAGTCGATGCACGGTACGATTTCCTTCCCGGTTTACCAGAAGATGACCGGCCACGTCTCCTACCGGAGTTACCAAAACAAGCTCGACCTCGATCCGGCCGGGGGACGCGCTACAGAGGAGATCTCTTATCGGGCCGGGGCAACCCACCCGTTTTCTTTCGGCACGACCCTTTCCCTGGACATCGAGAATTTTCGCAAAGAGGACCGCATGCCCACGCCTCAATTCGATTTCCAAGGGACGTTTTTCACTGCCGGCATCGGCCACGCTTTCAAGAAAGCCTCTCTGCAGATCTACCTGGACCGGGGCTTGATTGATAACCATCTGGCCGGTACCGGCAACCGGAATCTTGAAAATTACAGCTTTTTTGCTTCAATTTCTCCCACACCGGGGCAGAGATATGGCTTCTACGGGCGGTTCGGCCATGACAAATATAGCGAACATCCCGAGCGGACGAAAAGCGCCGGCATGAGCGCCGACTGGCGGCTGCATCGACTGCGCGTCGGTTTGAACTATCAGGTAAACAATTTCGACTCGGCTCCGAGTAAGATGACGAGCACTCTGACCTCTACTCTCGATTACAATCTCCCCAATCACCACACCATCAATCTCAGAAACCGCTGGCCAATTCACCAGACCGGCGGGGAGGACGACTTGGCGTTGTTTCTCGCCTACACCATCCCTTTGGGGATTCCCGTCGGAAAGAAGACAAGCATTGGCGTCATTACAGGAAAGATTTACGCTGCGGAGAAAGGCGGGAAGCCGATGCCGAACGTTCTGGTCAATATGGCGGGGTTCGCAGCGATCACCGACCATACCGGCGCTTTCACCTTATCCGCCCTCAAGCCGGGGACTTACTATCTGACTGTGGAGAACGGTTCCCTCGGGCAGGATCTCGTCACGACTGAAAAAATGCCGCTGGCGGTTGAGGTCAAGGGGGGAGAAAGGACGAGAATAGAAATCCGGGTAACGAAAGCCGGTCGGATTTCAGGGCAGCTGGCCCTTTTCTCCCCAACGGGAAAAGGAGATGACAACCTTGCCCTGGTTGGGATGGCGGGTGCTGTTGGGCAGGAGAACCAGGTACGATTTGGTAATAATCTGGTGGAGGTTTCCCGGGATGACGAGGTCTTCCGGCAGATGACCGATGCCGAGGGAAAATTCTCCTTTGCCGGATTGCGGCCGGGTAATTGGGTTGTGAAGGTCTATAAGGACAACCTGCCGCTATATCATTTCCTGGAAAAGGAAAGGTTTGTGATCGAGGTGCAGGGGAGCGAAGAAAAAGTGGTCGCTGTCAGAGTTGTTCCTCGCATCAGAAAGATCCAGATGGTTCATATGGAGACGAGCATTTCGTCATCGGTGACGCAATCACCCACGGTCGCCGGACCACCGGTTTCATCCCCGATGCCGGTAGCCGGTCCTCCCCCAGTGGTTCAGCCGGCAGCTCAAGTCACCCGGGCGCCAGCTGCGGCGCCAAAAACGGCGAAACGGGCACTTTCTACCGCTGTTTCCCCTGTTCTTCCAACGGATGATCGAAACTATTCCATCCATGCCGGCACCTGTCTCCTCGAGAGCAATCGCCTTCATGCTGAGAAAATTGTTCGCAGCCTCGGCTTTGAGCCTGAGTTGACACCGGAGCGGCGTGAGGTGGAAATGATCCGGCTGTTGATCGGGGTTTTCTCAGCAGAAGAGGCGAGGGAGCGTTTGCGGGAGCTCGCCGAGGAGGCCGCTGCTGCCTTTATCCTTCCTAGGGGAAACCGGGTCGCCGTGTATGCCGGGTCATATTTCTCAATCGATGAGGCTCGGGGTTTTTCCGCCCGGCTTGCTCGGCGCGGCATTCGCGCACAGGAGGAGCCGGCGCAGGTTATGATGACCCTCGAACGGGTGACCTTTGGTAGTTTCAACAACCGGGCGGCGGCTAGGGAAGTCGCGGTTAAGGCGCGCGCAGCAGGTCTCGAAGCAACGGTAATGCGCGGACGATGACAGAGTTGCCCCCCCAAGCTGAGACAAGGGCTATGCGTTTCGCACGCTCTCCTGATAACGGGCCGAGTAGACCGGTTTCTTCCGATGCTATAGGTTGATGTTTGTTTTCTCTGTTTCCGCCTTGTTTCCTGGTGGTGCCACATCATCTCAATCATACACCGGTTGGCCCCGGCCCCTCTCAGAACCTTGCTTGAGCTATTTACCCACACGGCTCATCACATGGTCGACTTCACGGAGTGTTCGAACATCCTGACCTTGATTCTCGGTTGGCGAAGAGGAAACCGCTTCAGTATTTCGCAGAACTTTTAGATTGTTGGACATATTAACATCTACACAACTATAGGAAAACTTGGGGCGCTTTGGCTGTGGAACAATTCATTATTAACAATTCTCGTCTCTCCTCAATCATAGGATGATTGAAGTATCGAGCCATAATCATTTTAACCACCGGCGCCTCCGAGCCGGTGGCCGACCTGCACAACAGAATGCCGGTTATCTTGGAGCCTGAAAATTTCAACCTCTGGCTTGATCCCCAAGAGCAAAAAATCGAACATCTACGCATAAGCTTCCCAATTTGTAGAGAGGTCATTGCGGCGGGTGTCAAGGTAGTTGTCG
>DIWZ01000002.1 GCA_002435955.1 Pelobacter sp. UBA6093 | reverse complement strand
ATTGCTCGTTTCCCATATGAAAACTACACCGTGCCCATCCATAGTTTCCGGATGGACACTAATTATTATTTTCGGCGGCAATTGTCAAGGTTTACATTGGTTCGCACGCTTCCGCGCGGTGCTTTGACAGGCTCGCTTCGGAGGGGTGGTGCAGGATTGACCGGCATGTTGAAGCAATTGTATTTTCTTGCCAGCTTTATGCTTGACAAGGTCGGATCCTTTGGTTTATATAAGAGCCCACTTGAGGGGGCAACCCCTTGGTGGCCGTTGTAAATAAGGCGGTGTAGCTCAGTTGGTTAGAGCATGCGGCTCATATCCGCAGTGTCCGGAGTTCGAATCTCTGCACCGCCACCATCATAAAAGACCCTCCTGGATGCCAGTGAGGGTCTTTTTCTTTTTGAGCTGCCGGAGGTCATGAAGATCAATGCAGACTCTGTTTAATCGCATCCTTGTCAAGCATGCCCGGATCAGGGCAGGGGACCGGATACTGGTGGCACTGTCGGGCGGAGCCGACTCGGTGGTGCTGCTCGATCTGTTGCTGCAGGCCGCCGAAACGCTGCAGTTCGAGGTGCGGGCGGCGCACATGGACCATGGCATGCGTGCGGAAAGCTCCCGCGATGTGGAATTTGTGCAGGATTTTTGTGTCCAGCGCAAAGTTCCCCTGAGGGTTGGCCGCCGGGATATTCCAGGTTTGGCCGCGGCCCGCAGGCAGGGTCTGGAGGAGGTCGCCAGAGATGAGCGGCGGGCTTTTCTGCAGGAATCGGCCCGCCTGGCGGACTGTCATCTCATCGCTCTGGGCCACCACCGCGATGATCAGGCTGAAACCTTTTTGCTGCGGCTGTTGCGTGGCAGCGGTCTATCGGGGCTTGCTGGCATGCGGTTGCGTTTCGATCCTTTCATTCGGCCCCTGTTGCCGTTTTCCCGCAGTCAGATTCTGCACCATCTCGCCGCGCGTCGGCTCCCCCACGTCGAAGACCTGAGTAACGCCGATACCACTTTTACCCGCAATCGCCTGCGGCACGATCTGTTGCCGCATTTGCGCGAATTCAATCCCCGTATCGATGAGCACCTGGCGCGTCTCAGTCGACGTATCGCCCTGGAGGAAGAGTACTGGGATCTGCAGGTTGCCATGCACCTGGAACCTCTGTGCGAAGAAGGCGACGGTGGTTTGCGGTTGTCCCGGGAAGGGTTGGCCTTGTTGCACCCCGCGCTTCGAACCCGTGTGCTGCGTGGCGCTTTGGAGCGGCTGCGAGGTGACTTGCGCGGTATCGCGGCGCAACACCTGGCTGCCCTCGAAGATCTGTTGGACAGCCCGCATCCCGAGTCGGAGGTTCATCTACCGGGGGTCTGGGCGGCACGCCGTTACCAGAAACTCTGGCTGCGTACCGAGGCTCCGCCGGTTGCCGGGGGCTTTGCAGTTGCGGTCCCTGGTCCGGGGGTGTACGATTTGCCGGGCGGTGGCCGGTTGCAGGTCGTCCTGACGGATGGTTGCACCGGAGAGGATCGTTGGACTGTGGAATTTGATGCCGCATTGGTGGCATTCCCCTTGCTGGTACGTTCCTTTTTACCTGGCGACAGATTTTATCCAAGTGGAGCGCCCGGCCATCGCAAGCTCAAGGATTTTTTTATCGACCTCAAGCTCGAACGGGAATTGCGCCGGTCATGGCCGTTGGTGGTGGCGCAGGAAATCCTCTGGCTTCCCGGGCTTCGACGCTGTCACGGTTTCCGGCCACCACAAGAGGGCGGCCCGGTGTTGAGATTGGCGGTTACCGGCACCCACCGGGGCAATCAAGGCTTGTGAACCTAAAGGGATTATGATAAATTTCGAAAACATTTCAGTGGTTTTGGCCTTATTCTGGCACGTCGGGGTCGCAACCGCGCAAAGTAAGGGGGAATAGTGAATCCGATCTACAAAAATCTGGCACTTTGGTTGGTCATCCTGTTGGTCATGCTGACTCTGTTTAATCTTATGACCAGCCATAAAGATGAGCCGAAAGCCATATCCTATACGGCATTTCTGGATGCCGTGGAAGAAGGGTCCGTTCAGGAGGTCATGCTGGAAGGCCCGAATGTCGAGGGCAAGGACCAGGACGGTACCGTCTTCAAGACTTTTGCACCCGACGATCCTCGTCTGGTCGAAATGTTGCGCGCCAAGGGGGTAATCATTCAGGCCAAGCCCGAGGAAGACCGCGGTTTCTGGATGACCATGCTGTTTTACTGGGGCCCCATCATTTTATTCATCGGCGTATGGATCTTTTTCATTCGCCAGATGCAATCGAGTGGCGGCAAGGCCATGAGTTTCGGCAAGAGCAAGGCCAGGCTGCTGACCGATACCGGCAACCAGGTGACTTTCAAGGACGTTGCCGGCATCGATGAAGCCAAGGACGAACTGCAGGAGATCGTCGCGTTTCTGAAAGATCCCAAAAAATTCTCCCGCCTTGGCGGCAGGATCCCCAAGGGGGTTTTGCTGATCGGACCTCCGGGAACGGGTAAAACCCTGCTCGGGCGCGCCATTGCCGGAGAAGCCGGGGTGCCGTTTTTCTCCATCTCCGGCTCCGATTTTGTCGAGATGTTTGTCGGGGTAGGTGCCAGCCGGGTTCGTGATCTGTTTTTGCAGGGCAAGAAAAATGCTCCCTGCATCATTTTTATCGATGAGATCGATGCCGTTGGTCGTCATCGCGGTGCCGGCCTGGGCGGCGGGCACGACGAGCGCGAACAGACCCTCAACCAGTTGCTGGTGGAGATGGACGGTTTCGAGTCCAATGAAGGGGTCATTCTGATCGCCGCCACCAACCGTCCCGACGTTCTCGATCCGGCCCTGTTGCGGCCTGGCCGGTTTGACCGTCAGGTGGTGGTGCCGCGCCCGGATATCAAGGGGCGCGCCATGATTCTTGACGTGCATGCACGCAAGGTACCGCTCGGGCCCGATGTCAAACTCGAAGTCGTGGCCAAAAGCACCCCCGGTTTTTCGGGTGCCGACCTGGCCAACCTGGTTAACGAAGCTGCGTTGCTGGCGGCTCGCAGGAACAAAGACCAGGTCGACATGCTGGATCTGGAAGAGGCCAAGGACAAAGTGTTGATGGGGGCCGAACGTCGCTCCTTGGTGATTACCGAAAAAGAAAAACGGGTTACCGCTTATCACGAGGCGGGCCATGCTCTGGTGCCCCTGTTTTTGGCGGAGGCCGATCCGGTGCACAAGGTCTCCATCATCCCGCGCGGCCGGGCGCTGGGTGTGACCATGTTCCTGCCCCAGGAAGAAAAATACAACCAGTCCCGTAGCGGACTGGAATCCGCCATCTGCGGTCTGCTTGCCGGGCGGGTGGCGGAAGAACTGGTGTTCGGCGAAATAACCAGCGGCGCCAGCAACGACATCGAGCGGGCAACCCATATCGCGCGCAAGATGGTTTGCGAATGGGGCATGAGCGACAAGATCGGGCCTTTGGCATTCGGGGAAAAGGAAGCCGAAGTTTTCCTTGGCCGCGATCTGGGTCATGCACGCAATTACAGCGAGTCTACGGCGGTAGAGATCGACACCGAAATCCGGCGTATCGTACAAAAGAGCTACGAGCAGGCGCGCCAGATTCTGGAGGCGCATCGCGATGGCCTGGTACGCGTCGCCGAGGCTCTGCTGGAGCTTGAAACCCTTGATGGAGAAGAAGTACGCCGCATGATCCTCGAAGACGCCGACCCGGCTGCCAGCCAAGGCGCCGCCGATGGTTCGGATGATACTGCGACGGTTGAGGCCTGATAAATTGCCGTCCCCGGGTATTTTTCACGAAGGCCGGCGTATGAACAGCCTATCTGATCCGGTGGATTCACCGGATCAGTTTTTCGGTTGCCCACCTGCCTGCGGGGGGAGCCCTGATCCGGCAGGTCTGCCGCTCACCATGCAGGGGCGCAGTTGCTGGCTCGATCTGCGGCGGCCAGTGATCATGGGTATCCTCAATGTCACGCCCGATTCCTTTTTTCCCGGCAGCCGTGCGGACTCGGTGGACCATGCCTTGGCCCGGGCGCGGCGTATGCTGGAAGAGGGCGCCGATATTATCGACGTCGGCGGGGAGAGTACCCGGCCGGGGGCGGTTCTGGTTGGCGAGCAGGAAGAACTCGACCGGGTGATACCGGTCATCGAAGCTCTGGCCGGTGCCGTGCCGTGTCCGTTGTCCATCGATACCAATAAAAGTAACGTGGCGCGCGCGGCGGTAGCTGCCGGGGCCGAGTTTGTCAACGACATCAGCGGGTTTGCCTTTGATCCGGATATGGCCGATGTCGTCGCCGCGTGCGGCGCGGGGGCTTTTCTCATGCATACCCGCGGAAAGCCTGCGAACATGCAGGCGGATACCGGCTACCACGACCTGTTGATGGAGATCATGGCTTATCTGCAAAAAGCGGTGCAGCAAGCTGAAGCTGCCGGCATCCCCCGCTCCAAGCTGGCTATCGATCCCGGCATCGGATTCGGCAAGGATCTATCCGGCAATCTGGAGATCCTGTGCCGGCTGCGGGAGTTTCATGCTCTTGGGCTGCCTGTGCTGCTTGGCACCTCGCGTAAAAATTTCATCGGTCAGATTGTGGGACAATCCGATCCGGCCGAGCGCCTGAACGGCACTCTGGCTACGGTGGCTCTCGGGGTGGCGTGCGGGGTGCAGATTTTCAGGGTGCACGACGTGCGGCCTGCCCGGGAAGCGGCTCTCATGGCATGGGCTGTGGTGCATCGGCAACTCCCCTAAACCTTGTTGGACAGCGAGCGGATTTCGATAAAATGAGCGGATTTTTTGATTATATTCAGAATTTCAGATGGTTGCTTGATCCGCTTGATGTCGTTATCGTTGCTTTTATCATTTATCGCATCATTCTTCTGATCAAGGGCACCCGCGCCGTCCAGATGTTGTCCGGACTGGCGGTGATCCTTCTGGTTTACGTGGCTTCCCAGGTCGCCGGACTTTTCACGCTTCACTGGATACTGGATAATTTTCTATCGTCCATTATTCTGGTGATCGTTGTGCTTTTTCAGAACGACATCCGTCGTGCCCTGATCCATGTAGGTGCCAATCCATTTTTCTCTGATCTGTCATATCGGGAAGAGAACGAGGTTATTTCCGAACTGGTCAAGGCCTGCGTGAATATGGCCAATCGTCGGATCGGCGCTTTGCTGGTGCTGGAGCGGGAAACCGGGATCAAGGATTTTCTTGAAGTCGGTGTCGAAATCGACGCCAAGGTTACCAGTGATCTCATTACTTCCATTTTTCTGCCGTATTCCCCTTTGCATGATGGTGCCCTGGTGGTGCAGCAGGGGAGGTTGACGCGGGCCGGCTGCTTTTTGCCCCTCTCCCAGAACCCCGATATCAGCAAGGCCCTTGGTACCCGCCACCGGGCTGCAATCGGATTAACCGAACTGGTCGATGCCCTGGCTATTGTGGTTTCCGAGGAGACCGGTAAAATCTCCCTGATAGTCGGTGGGCGTATCACCCGTGATCTCGATTCCTCGTCTTTGAGTCGGATGCTGAAAAACCTTTTGGAGCCCCGTTCTCCCCGGAAGAATAAGTGACCATGTTTAAATTGCTGACGGAAAACTGGGCGCTGAAACTTTTGTCCATCGTTTTCGCTCTCATCCTGTGGTTTTTTGTCATGGGCGAGCGCAAGCTGGAGCGATCCTATGCCGTGCCGCTGGAGATGAAAAATCTTCCAACGGCGATGATGATCGCCAATGAAGTTCCCAATGAGGTGGCAGTGCGTATCAGCGGGCCACGCACCTTGTTGATGAATATGGGTGCGGAGGATTTGCGCATTGTAGTCGATCTGCAGGATCTTTCACCAGGGTTGACTTCCTTTATACGCCTGGACGAACGACTCAATATCCCTGCGCCCCTCAAGGTGACCCGCTTGTCTCCATCTTATGTCGATGTCAAGGTGGAGCGAATCGGGGTCAAAAAGGTGCCGGTGAACCCGCTTCTTAAAGGGATCCCGGCGGAGGGTTTTCGGGTTGAAAAGGTGACTGCTGTGCCAGCATCGGTTATTGTCGAAGGTGCCCAGGGAGAGTTGGACGCCCTGCAGCAGATTGATACCACGCCGTTGAACATAGCCGGTACACGCAGCAATCTGGTCGAGGCCGTACCGCTTGGCTATCGCGGTAAATTCACATGGCTGAAAAATCCTCAAAACGTTGAAGTCAAGGTTACCATCGGGCACCGCCCCTGAGGGCTTTAGACATAACTCTCGCAGGAGACGAACTGTTAGCATGAAAAAACGATTATTCGGTACGGACGGTGTTCGCGGGGTTGCCAATATTTACCCCATGACGACTGAAATAGCCATGCAACTTGGCAGGGCCGCGGCCTATATTTTCAAGAAAGACAATCCCCGACGCCATCGCATCGTTATCGGCAAGGATACGCGCCTGTCCGGGTACATGATTGAAAATGCCCTGGTGGCCGGGATCTGCTCCATGGGAGTGGATGTGTTGCTGGTCGGCCCGCTGCCGACTCCCGGCATCGCCTTTATCACCTCCTCCATGCGTGCCGATGCGGGTGTGGTGATCTCGGCCTCGCACAATCCCTACCAGGATAACGGCATCAAGTTTTTTTCCGCTGACGGTTTCAAATTGCCGGATGATACCGAACTCGAAATCGAAAAGTTGATTTTCGGCAATGAGATCGACTCGTTGCGACCGGTTGCCGACGAAGTCGGCAAGGCGTTTCGTATCGATGATGCCTGCGGCCGTTATATCGTGTTTCTGAAAAATTCATTCCCCCAGCAACTCGATCTCAACGGCTTGAAAATTGTGCTCGATTGTGCCAACGGCGCCGCCTACAAGGTGGCTCCGGCGGTACTTCAGGAGCTTGGCGCCGAAGTCATACCGCTGGGAGTCCAGCCCAACGGTTCGAATATCAATGCCGGTTGCGGCTCCCTTTATCCGGAAGTTATCGCCCGTGCGGTCAAGGAGCATGGCGCCCATCTGGGGATGGCTCTGGATGGCGATGCGGATCGGGTGATTTTTGTCGACGAACAGGGCAATGAGGTCGATGGCGACCAGATCATGGCGATCTGCAGCCTCGACATGATGAAACAGGGTCTACTGGCCCACAACACCCTGGTGACCACGGTGATGAGCAACCTTGGCCTCGATATCGCCCTGCGCAATGCCGGTGGCCATGTGGTTAAAACCGCGGTCGGAGACCGTTATGTGGTTGAGGAAATGCGTCGTGGCGGATATAACCTCGGCGGCGAACAGTCCGGTCACATGATCTTTCTCGATCACAATACCACCGGTGACGGCATGGTGTCGGCTCTGCAGCTGTTGGCCATTATGCAACGTACCGGCAAGCCGCTGTCGGAACTCGCCGGTGTTATGACCACCTTGCCGCAGGTCTTGCTCAATGTTCGTGTGGCCAGTCGCCAGGACATCTCCATCGTTCCGGAAATCGCCCGCATGGTGAAGGATGCCGAAGACAAACTGGCGGAAACCGGTCGCGTACTCATCCGTTATTCCGGAACCGAGCCGCTGTTGCGCATCATGCTGGAAGGGCAGGATGAAAAGCTGATCACCGAATTGGCGCAGGGAATAGCCGATGTCATCGAACGACATCTGGGCGTCAGAACCAAGGAGCACTAGCCGTGGCTTTACTCGGAGTTAATGTGGATCATGTGGCGACCATCCGCCAGGCCCGAGGTACCAACGAGCCTGACCCGGTGACGGCCGCCGCCTTCGCGGAACTGGCCGGCGCCGACGGCATCACTATCCATTTGCGGGAAGATCGCCGGCATATTCAGGATCGTGATGTGGAATTGATGCGCCAGACGGTCAAATCACGACTCAACCTGGAAATGGCAGCCACCGATGAAATGGTCGGAATCGCCCTTAAGGTACGCCCCGATGCCGTGACTCTGGTGCCGGAAAAGCGCCAGGAGTTGACCACCGAGGGGGGCTTGAACGTTGCCCTGTTGCGGCAATCCCTTAAAAAGCATATCGATCTGCTCAAACAGGGCGGTATAAGCGTGAGCCTGTTTATCGATCCCGACCTCGAGCAGGTCAAGGCTTGCCATCGGATCGGTGCCGACGCCATCGAAATACACACCGGCAGCTACTGCGACGCCATCTGTGCCGTCACCCGGGACCAGGAACTTGCCAAAATTGCCGCGGCCGTCCGGGCCGGTAACAAGCTGGGGATGCTGGTGCATGCCGGCCATGGGCTGACTTACTTTAATGTGCAACCGGTGGCGGCATTGGGTGGTATCCGGGAATTCAACATCGGTCACAGCATTATCTCACGAGCCGTGCTGGTCGGTATGGAGCGGGCTGTGCGGGAGATGAAGGATCTGGTAGGCGGAGCCTGACATGCCATTTGTGAGCGGCCTGGGCAGCGACCTGGTGCGTATCCAGCGGTTTCGCGCGTTTTTGCAGGCAGGTAAGACTGCTGTGCTTGAACGGCTGTTTACCGTGGATGAGCGGAGTTTCTGCCTGAGTAAAAAAGATCCGGCGCCCCATCTTGCGGTGCGTTTTGCCGCCAAGGAAGCGTTCCTTAAAGCCCTCGGAACCGGGTTGCGGCACGGCATCCGGTGGCAGGATATGGAAGTAGTCCGCAACCAGGCGGGCAAACCTGATCTGGTCGTAGATGGTGAGGCTGCTCGTCTGTTTCGCGAAGGTGGCCATGTCCGCCTGCTGTTGACTTGCAGCCACGATGGCGATTACGCTTTGGCGACCGTCGTTTTTGAAGGTAACTGATCGGTTTTTGTCTTATGCCTGAAAGGGGTATGATCATGCTGAAAGCCCGTGATATCATGACCAGCGAAGTGCACACGGTTTCCATGGAAACCAGTGTCGACGAGTTGGCCCGCCTGTTTATTTCTACCGGGGTCAGCGCCATGCCTGTGGTCGACACCGAGGGGATGTTGCAGGGGATCGTCACCGAAACCGACCTCGTTTCCCAGGATCAGCCGTTGCATATTCCGACGGTTGTTTCCCTGTTCGACTGGGTCGTTTACCTGGAGAGCGAAACCAAATTCGCCGAGCAGGTAAAAAAGATGACCGCCCGCCAGGTGCGGGAAATATGTTCCACCGATGTGGCAACCTGCGCGCCGGATACCCCGGTGTCCGAGGTGGTTGCCTTGATGCTGGAAAAAGGCGTCCACGTTGTGCCGGTCGTCGAAAATGGCAAGCTGGCCGGCATCGTGGCGCGGCTCGACATTATTCGCAGCATGGTGCCCTGATCTGTGGTGGAATGGGTTATTGACACCGCTTCGGCGGAAGAAACCAACCGCCTCGGGCGTTGCCTGGGGCAGGTCATAAAGGAACCCGCGGTCCTCCTTCTTACCGGCGATCTCGGGGCAGGCAAAACGTGTCTGACCCAGGGTATTGCACGCGGCCTGGGGGTTCCGGAAAGCGAACCGATCGTGAGTCCGACGTACACCTTGATGAATCTGTACGAGGGACGTCTGCCATTGTACCATTTCGACCTTTACCGACTCGCCGATCCCGGGGAGCTGGAAGAACTCGGGATGGAGGAGTATCTGCCCGGCGAGGGTGTGGCCGTGGTGGAATGGGCCGATCGATTCGACGAACTATGCCAATCCTGTCTTGCCATCCGGATTTGTCACCGGGGACCTGATAAACGGACCCTCCACTTTTGTGCCGTCGGTTCAACAGGCAAGATGCTGTTGCAGGCGCTGCAATCTGTCTGGAATCAGCGAGATTGAAACCATGAACGCCTATGACCTTGTAGTGGTCGGTGCCGGACCGGGCGGCTACGTGGCCGCGTTACGTGCAGCGCGCCTCGGTGCGCGAGTCTGCCTCGTGGAACGGGCGCGACTGGGTGGTACCTGCCTGCATCGCGGCTGTATTCCTACCAAGGCATTGCACGCCACGGCGCGTCAACTGTCGGCTTTGAGCGCGGCGGTCGAACATGGAATCCGCATTAGCGAGATAGATTTCGAGGCGGCACGGGCCATGGAGCGAAAAGACGCGGTGGTCAAGCAGCTGGAGCAGGGCATCGCGGGGCTGCTGCGAAACAGCGGCATCGATCTGTTTTACGGCGATGCCGAGTTGGAAGGACCCGGGCGACTGCGGGTGCGCCGCCCCGGCTTGGCAGGACTGATTCGTGCCCGCGCCATCGTGCTTGCCACCGGTTCCCGACCTGTCAGACCCACATTACTTGAGGCGGCAGGTAAAAATGTTTTGACCAGCGATGAAATTCTTGTTATGCAGGATCTCCCGTCTTCCATACTGGTGCTTGGGGGGGGATACATCGGGTGCGAACTGGCAGGGATCCTTGCACGTTTTGGCGTCAAGGTCACGCTGGCGGAAATGCGTCCGCAATTGTTGGGGAATCAGGATGCCGATGGTGTACGCCTGGTCACGCAAGGGTTGCGACGCCTGGGGGTGGAGATCCTCACCGACACCAGACTGCAACAGGTGGAAAACGGCGCCGGGGTACGTGCTACGTTTGCGGATGGCCGGAGCCTGCAGGTCGAGAAAGTGTTGGCAGCTGCAG
Organism: Pelobacter sp. UBA6093; assembly: GCA_002435955.1. Taxonomy (GTDB): domain Bacteria; phylum Desulfobacterota; class Desulfuromonadia; order Desulfuromonadales; family Syntrophotaleaceae; genus Syntrophotalea. The sequence continues at coordinate 29,975 of DIWZ01000002.1, read as the reverse complement.
GGCGTGTTTCCAACAGCGGGGGATTGAAGCTGGTTGAGGCTGGCGTGGCTCTGGATGGCGATGCCGTGCATGTTGATGAAAAGATGCAGACCTCGGTGCCCGGAATCTATGCCATCGGCGACTTGACCGGTTCCGTGATGCTGGCCCACGTCGCCATGCATCACGCGGAAGTGGCCGTCGCCCATATCATGGATACCGAAGGCCCGAGCCGCGGGATCGACAGCCAGGTTCCCAGTGTGGTTTTCACACAGCCCGAACTGGCCCAGGTTGGCGAATCGGAAGCGGATTGCCGATCCCGCGGACAGGGCGTGAAGATCGGCAAGATTTCATTTCAGGCCAGTGGCAAGGCTTTATGTGACGGGGCGGGCGAAGGTTTGGTAAAACTGGTGGCCGATGCTCAAAGCGGTCGGTTGCTCGGGGCCACCATTGTCGGAGAAGATGCTTCGACGCTGATCGCCGAGGTGGCTGCCGCCATTGGAGCAGGCATGTCGGCGCGGCAGCTGGCAGCCGTTGTTCATGCCCATCCTACTCTGTCGGAGATGGTGCAGGAAGCGGCGCGCGACCTGGATGGTGAGGCCATTCACAAACCTGCTAAAAAGGCTGCGGATTGACCGACAGCAGGCACTCAGGACGCACCGCCCAGAGTGCAGGTTGCGGATATCCCCGAAGCAGGCTTTGCGGCAAACTGCTTTATTCATAATCCAGGCTGAGCATGCCTGGTTTTCAATAATACAAAGGAGGAAGGGGACTATGGCCCTGGTTGTACAGAAATACGGGGGGACATCGGTCGGTACCATCGACAGGATTCGCAATGTCGCCCGTCGCGTCGCCAAAACCTACGATGATGGCAACGATGTGGTGGTGGTCTTGTCGGCCATGTCCGGTGAAACCAACAAACTGGTTTCTCTGGCTCATGAAATGTGTGATTTTCCCAGTGAACGGGAATATGACGTGTTGGTTTCGACCGGCGAGCAGGTTACCATTGCCCTTCTGTCCATGTGTCTGCAGTCCATGGGCTACAAGGCCAAAAGCTACTTGGGACACCAGATCCCCATTCTCACCGATAATATTTTCAGCAAAGCCCGTATCGACGAAATCGGCGACAAGAATATTCGCGAAGATTTGAAAAACGGCACCATTATCGTCGTGGCCGGATTTCAGGGCGTAGATCGCGACGGCAACCTGACCACACTTGGCCGGGGAGGTTCGGATACGTCGGCCGTAGCGGTGGCGGCGTCACTCAAAGCCGACGTTTGCGAGATCTATACCGATGTCGACGGAGTATATACCACCGATCCGCGTATCGTGACCGAGGCGTCCAAGATCGCCAGGATTTCCTACGACGAGATGCTGGAAATGGCCTCCCTCGGGGCCAAGGTCCTGCAGATCCGTTCGGTGGAGTTCGCCAAAAAATTCGGCGTGGTGATACACGTGCGTTCTAGTTTCAACGATAATCCAGGGACCCTGGTTACCAAGGAGGACGAGGATATGGAGACCGTTCTGGTTTCGGGCATTACCTATAACAAGGATGAAGCCAAGATTTCCGTGATGGGCGTTCCGGACAAGCCCGGTATTGCTTCGAAGTTGTTTACCCCCCTGTCCACTGCCAACATCACGGTGGATATGATCATTCAGAACGTATCCAACGAGGGTCTCACCGATCTGACCTTTACCGTGCCGCACGGCGATTTCAAAAAGGCTCTCAAAGTCGTTGAGGAAATCTCCCGGGATATCGGCGCGGCCGGCGTGCGCAGCGATGAAAATATCGCCAAGGTGTCCATCGTCGGTGTCGGCATGCGTTCTCATTCCGGTATCGCCAGCAAGATGTTTCAGGTCCTTTCCCAGGAAGGCATCAATATCCAGATGATTTCCACCAGTGAGATCAAGGTGTCCTGCGTTATAGACGCCAAATACACGGAGTTGGCGGTACGCGTTCTGCACCAGGCTTTCGGTCTGGACAAAAAAGACAGCAAGGCCGAATAAGGGGTTTCTCACCGGATACCCGGCCGCAGCCAAGGGGTAATGGAATGACTGCGATTCGATTGTACGACACGACACTGAGAGATGGCACGCAGGCGGAAGAAATTTCCTTTCTGGTCGAGGATAAAATTCGCATTGCCGAAAAACTCGACGAATTGGGGATTCACTATATCGAAGGCGGATGGCCGGGATCCAATCCCAAAGACATCAGCTTTTTCAGGGAAATCCGCAAGGTGTCCTTGCGCCAGACCAAGATCGCCGCTTTTGGATCGACCCGTCGAGCTAAAACGACACCCGATAAGGATACGAATCTGCGTACCCTGATTCAGGCGGAACCGGATGTCATTACCATCTTCGGCAAGACCTGGGATTTTCATGTGCGGGAAGCACTGCGCATCAGTCTGGAGCAGAATCTCGACCTTATCAACGATTCCCTGGTGTATCTGAAACAGCATGTCGAAGAAGTCTTTTACGACGCAGAGCATTTTTTCGACGGCTACAAGGCCAATCCGGGATATGCCATTAAAACGTTGCAGGCTGCCGAACAGGCCGGTGTGGATTGTATCGTGTTGTGCGATACCAATGGCGGGACCCTGCCGTTTGAATTGCCTCCGATCATCGCTGAAGTGCGCAAGCATATTTCCACTCCACTGGGGATCCATGCACATAACGATAGTGAGTGCGCGGTGGCCAATTCCCTGGTGGCGGTTGACTGCGGCGTCGTTCATATCCAAGGTACGATTAACGGTTTCGGGGAGCGGTGCGGAAATGCCAACCTGTGTTCCATTATCCCCTCTTTGATGCTTAAAATGGGTAAGGAATGCCTGAGTGAGGAGCAACTGGCTTCCTTGCGTGACGTCTCACGATTTGTTTATGAGTTGGCCAACCTGGTGCCGAACAAGCACCAGCCGTTTGTCGGAAACTCCGCCTTTGCCCACAAGGGGGGCGTCCATGTCTCCGCCATCCAGCGGCATCCGGAGACCTACGAACATATCCGCCCGGAGCGGGTTGGCAATGTCAGCAGGGTTTTGGTGTCCGATCTTTCCGGACGCTCCAACATTCTTGCCAAGGCACAGCAGTTCAATATCAACCTTGACAGTAAGGACCCTCTGACCATCGATATTCTCGAACGCCTCAAAACCCTGGAGAATCAGGGCTATCAATTTGAAGGCGCCGAAGCTTCTTTCGACCTGCTCATGCGTCGGGCCCTGGGAACCCTGCGACCGTATTTTTCCGTTGAGGGATTTCGCGTCATCGATAGCAAGCGCGAAGGCGAGGAAAAGCCTTTTTCCGAAGCTACCGTACAGGTCAAGGTCGGCGGCCATATCGAGCATACGGCTGCGGAAGGCAACGGACCTGTCAACGCTCTGGACCATGCCCTGCGCAAGGCCCTGGAAAAATTCTATCCCCAGATCGCAGAGATGCAATTGCTGGACTACAAAGTCCGGGTGCTGCCCGCTGGCCGGGGCACCGCCTCGGTAACGCGGGTTCTCATCGAGTCGGGTGATAAGGCCATGCGCTGGGGGACCGTGGGGGTCAGTGATAACATTATCGACGCGTCTTACTATGCGTTGGTAGATGCTTTTCAATATAAACTTTTGAAAGACAGCGAAGCTTCGTAGCCATGAGGCGATCCGGCGGAATTACTTTGCTGGTCGTCGTTTTGCTCAGTATCTTACTGTTCCGTGCAAGCCGGGTGACTTCTCTTTTACGGGAGGAGTTCCCGGCTTTTCATGTAAATAAGCCGGAATATGTTACGCTTTATCTGGGACAAGGATTTCGTATACAGGGCTACCATCAATTTATTGACGGTGTTTCGACGGATGACGTCATCCAGATGGCGGGGTTTGAATTAAACGCTGAGGTGGCAAAATCCTTTGCGGACAAGGGGCCGTTGCGCTCGGGAGAGGGCTTGGAACTTGTTTTTATGAATGCCGAAGTTGTCGATGTAGCGAGGTTTTTTGTTCCAGCCGGACAGTGCATGGCTCTTGGCATTCCGCTGCACCCCGATACCATGAAGGCCAGTGATTGGCAGGCTTTGCCAGGTATCGGCCCCCGTCTTGCCGAGCGAATTATGGCAGACCGCCAAAAAAATGGCGAATTTGGCGATTTAGAGACCCTGAAACGCGTCAAAGGCATCGGACCGGGTACCATCAAACGTTTGAATGACTTCTTTTGAAAATAAATAAATATTTACAAGTAGTTGAAAAAACAATGGGTTTTCGATATCTTTACGGAAGGTAGGGGATTTCTCAAAGGTTTTTTTCCTGGGCTGGCACGAGACGTGAAACTATGTTTGACGTAATCCGTTAGCTGCTGGCAGTTATTTTCAACCAAGGGGGGAAACCATGAGATGTCCTAAGTGTAAAGGTCGGATGTATGCTGAAAAATATTATGACTTCGTGAGAGTGTTTGATGCTTGGAAATGCTCTGCCTGCGGTGAAATTATCGACCATACCATTCTTGCGAATCGGGCGCGCAGCCGCAATTTATTTTTAGGTTGATCCATAACGATAAGTGCCTGAACAGGGTTTTATAAGGCACCAAATATAATATTTTAGAAGGTCGGAGCATCGGTTCCGGCCTTTTTGTTTTTTGAGGGGTGCAGGAGCTTGCCGGAGTTGGGAATACATCCTCTTTTCGTAAAGATCTCCCTTCCCCAACCAGCTCCTGGCTTGCTACTCGTCCAGAAAACGTTTAACCAGTCCCTGGTAATTGTCAATGCGGCGATCACGTAAAAACGGCCAGATTCGTCGTACCTGTTCACTGCGTCGGCGATCCAGCGTTACGACCATCACTTCTTCGCAGTCCGCGCAGGCCTGGGCCAGAATTTCCCCCTGGCTGCCGGCGATAAAACTGTTCCCCCAGAATAAAGAGCCCGGTCCCCGCGGGTCTGGAGACGCTTCGAAACCGATCCGATTGACAGCGACTACGGGCAATCCATTGGCGACTGCGTGCGCACGCTGGATGGTTATCCAGGCACCGAGCTGGCGTTGCTGTTCGGCTTCGTCATCCCGTGGGTCCCACCCGATGGCAGTCGGATAGATCAGGAGTTCTGCCCCAGCCATGGCCATGAGTCGGGCCGCTTCGGGATACCACTGGTCCCAGCAGACCAGAACCCCGAGTTTGCCAACGGATGTTGAAATGGGAGTGAAACCGAGATCGCCGGGGGTAAAATAAAACTTTTCATGGTAACCGGGATCATCCGGGATGTGCATTTTACGGTAGCGACCGGCAATGCTGCCGTCCTTTTCAATAACCACCGCGGTGTTGTGGTAAAGCCCCGGTGCGCGTCGCTCGAACAGTGATGTCACGATAACAATATTCAGTTCCCTGGCGATGAGGCCGAAAAGTTCTGTGGACGGGCCGGGGATCGGCTCGGCCAGATCGAAGCCGTCGGTATCTTCGGTCTGGCAAAAGTACAGGCTGGCATGCAGCTCCTGTAAGACCACCAGTTGCGCGCCTCGGGCTGCCGCCTGGCGGATGCCGTGGATACTTTTATCGAGGTTGCCCTGCCGGTCGGCGCTGCACGTCTGCTGCACCAGGCCGATGGTCAGCTCTTTCATGGTAAAACCCCTTTCGGCAATTGCATGGTAACGCAGTGCAGCGATCCGTGTTGCAGGATAAGCGGCCGACAATTCACGCCGATTACAGCATGACCGGGAAAGGCCTGGCCGATGGCGGACAAGGCATGGGCATCTTGCGGATCGTTGTAAGTCGGTACCAGCACCGCCTGGTTGATCACGAGGAAGTTGGCGTAAGTAGCTGGCAGGCGGTGACCATCTTCATCATAGCACGCTTGCGGCCAAGGAAGCGAAATCAGACGGAAGGGGCGTCCTTCGATGGTACGAAAGGCGCGCAATTCTCCGGCCATGGCCTGCAATGCATGGTAATGCTCATCTTCGGGATTATCGCAACGGACATAAAGGATGGTGTCATTCGGGCAAAGCCGGGCCAGCGTGTCGATGTGCGAATCGGTATCGTCGCCGGCCAGAAAACCGTTTTCCAGCCACAGCACCTTCTGGATGCCCAGCAACCGACCGAAGATCTCCTCGATGTGTTCCCTGGTCATATGCGGGTTGCGGTTGGCGTTGAGCAGGCACTCGCTGGTCGTCAGCAGGGTGCCTCGTCCGTCCGATTCGATGCTGCCGCCCTCCAGGGTCATCCCGCAGATCGTCAAGGGGATCTCGCCGAAAGCTTTGGCCTGATGCAGACGTCGGCTGACCTGGTTATCAAGGTCGGCCGAAAATTTCAGTCCCCAGCCATTGAAGGTGAAATCGAGCAATTGCGGACGGTCATCATCCACAACGGTGATGGGGCCGAAATCGCGCGTCCATGTATCATTGGTGGGAATTTGGTACAGGTGTACCCGTTCCAGGCAGATTTTAGCTGCCAGAAGCTTGCAGCGAACATCTTTGATCTCCGGCGCCACCAGGATCACCTTTTCGAAACGGATGATTTCACGAATCAGGTTGATGAATACCGGTTCAACATCTTCAATGCAGGGTAACCAGTCACTTTCTTCGTGGGGCCAAGCCAGCAGGACGGCGTCCTGAGGTTCCCATTCGGCCGGCAGGCGAAGGGTCATACGTACCTCTTAAGTTGGGGTTGAAGAAGGTGCCTATCGTAAAGAAAAAATCGCTCAGAAGCAACTGTCAAGCGAGTCTCCATAGGGATAGCAAATGATGTACGATGCCAAGCAGGGCCAGGCTCGCCACTGTCGCCCAAAGCAGTTTTTCAAGGCGGCGATGGATGCCGGGCAGCTGCCACTGTCGGTGCCATAACATTTCGCCGCCAAGCCGCCGGCGCACCTCCATGGAAGTTATCAAAAAAGATAACCACAGCGCCGCAAGCAACCATCCCGCCAGCACATCGCTGAACCAGTGCGCGCCGATAAAAATACGACTGGTGCCTATCAGCAAGGCCAGAAAGCTGAAGCTGGTGATCAATGACAGACGCAATTGCCAGTAGCGGAGGGTGCCGATCATCAGGTAGACGGTCAAGCCGCCCAGAAGCACGGCAAAAAAGGCATGTCCACTGGGAAATCCCGGAGATTCGGCGATAACCCAGGGATACAGGGGGAGCGGCCTGGGCCGGTCAAAGACATGCTTCAGGGTGAATATCAGCATCTGTCCTCCCCAGGTACCGATAAGCAATATTGCCGCCGAAAAAAACCTCCCCTTGAGCAGCAGCCAGAAACCCAGCATCAGCCCCCAAAACAAAAGGACCGGACGATCCGCCAGCCCGGAACAGAGCAGCATAAGGCGCCCGGACAAGAGGTGCTGATTCCGGATGATAATGGTTGAAACCTGATGGTCAATCGTTTCGAAGATGGGCAAATTTACCAACAGGGCAAAAAACAGACTGGCAAACAGGGCGCAACAGAAAAGCCCCATGGTGAGATAGAAGCCCGCACCGTGTCGCAGGCTGAAACGGTCGGCAACGAATTGCCAACGACGTGGATGCTGCTTTTGCCACTTTTGCGACCAGGGTTGTTGGGATAGCGCCTGCCTTCGATCCCGGGTTCGATCACGGAAGGATCGAAGGCCGGTGGCCAAACGGGGAGCAAGGTGGCGCCAGAACAGCGCATTGGCAACCAGCAGCACCAGCACGGTAGTGACCAGCAGGCTCAGGCGGCCGCTCCAGACCTGTACCTGCCGCCAACTGGCGGCACCCAGTCCGCCAATTCCGGGGTAAACCAGTCCCCATAGAAGGCAACTGACCAGGGTATAGCCGAAAAAGCGCGCAGGTGCCAGCTTCGCGCTGCCCGCCATAAAGGGCGTCAACCCTCGTAATGGGCCGATAAATCTTCCAAAGAACAGACTCTTGCCCCCGTGATCGATAAAGAACATTTCGGCCTTGCGCAATATTCCCAGATACTTGTGGAAAACAGGTCGGCGTAGAAACCTGTAACCCAGACGTGCGCCCATCAGGTAGCTGATGATATCGCCTGCCAGCGCGCCGAAACCCGCCGCCAGCATGACGCCACCGAGGCTCCCCTGGCCGTGGGCGGTAAGGAAGCCGGCACAGACGATCAGCGTGCTGCCGGGTACCGCCAGTCCGACCATGGCGATCGATTCGGCCATGGCGATAAGGAACAGCAGAGTATAATACACACCGCCGGTCGGCAGATTGTCGGTGATGTACGGCAAAAAGGAATCCATGATGTACCAAACGAATAGGGTGGAAAACCTTATCGCGCCAATGCTGTGGGCCTTTTTCCCAAGTGATCGAAATGATGCTGCTTCAATCGCTTCGGCAAGCCTGCTCGGCTTGCCAACAGGGGGCGAATTGTTAGTATTAAGACATAGCCACCGCAGGATACCAGGCACATCCTTATCGATGTCCTTAAGTTTACAATACCGAGTCCGGTTTTTTCAGTATGGACCGTGACAGGGGGGATTGCAGAGGACGGCAGCAATAAAAAGTCATGGTGATCTTGGACGTTGTCAATGCAGGTCAATGAAAGGGAAGGCCAAAATTAATGGAACAATTCAAGCTTTCACCTCAAGAACTTTTTTGGAAGTGCGATCCGGCGCAGTTTGAATTTCCCAGTACCGCGGCGCTTGATTGTCCGGAGGAAACCATCGGGCAGGATCGGGCCTTGACTGCCATCGAATTTGGACTGGGCATCGATTCCAACGGGTTCAATCTTTTTATTCTGGGCGAATCGGGTACAGGCCGGTCTTCGACTATCAAACGTGTGCTGGACCAGCGGTCCAAGGACCAGCCGATTCCCGATGACTGGTGTTATGTTCATGACTTCAAAGGTGGCGACCGCCCGACCTGCCTGCGCTTGCCGGCGGGACTCGGCAAAACCTTTCGCGACGACATGGAGACCCTCATCAGTCTTCTGGCCGGAGCGATCCCCAAGCTTTTCGAGAGCAAGGAATACGAGCAGGCCAAAAATACGATAACTCAGGAGTCCCAGGAAAAAAACAAAAAGCTCGTCCAGCAACTGGAGGAAAAAGTTAATGCTGAAGGTTTTCTGTTGCAGCGTACCGTAGGAGGGTTGGTCCTGGTTCCGACCCGGGACGGGCAGCCCTTATCTCAGCAGGAGTACGGTGAATTGGAGGAGAAGGATCGGCAGGAGCTGGAAGATAAAGGGAGCGAGCTGCAGGAGCTGCTCAACGATACTTTGCGCCAGATTGTCGAACTGGAAAAGCAGTTGCGCATGTCTTTGATTGAGATGGAAAAAAATTACCTGAATGCAGCCCTGCGGCATTTATTCGAAGATCTGGAAGAAAAATACCGCGACCATCAGAAAGTATTGGAGCACCTCGGCAACTGCCGGGAGGATCTGCTAAACCGAGCCGACGAGTTCCGCCCCAACCAGGCTCCGCAGGTGGCTCTGGGCGGCATGCGGGTGGCTCGCCAGGAGCCGTCCTTCGATCAATACCGGGTCAATCTGTTCGTCGACAACAGTGCCCTTGAAGGCGCCCCGGTGGTGTATGAGCCCAATCCTACCTACTTCAATCTATTCGGTCGTATCGAACACATAATTCAGATGGGTAATGCCACCACCAATTTCACCATGATCAAGCCGGGGGCTCTGCACCGGGCCAATGGCGGCTATCTGATCGTTGATTGCCGTGAAGTGCTCATCAATCTGTTTTCCTATGAAGCCATCAAACGGTGTCTGCGCAAGGGGGAAATCAAGATCGAGGATATGACCGAACAATATCGGCTGATTGCCACGGTATCTCTGAAGCCGGAGCCGATCCCCCTGAAATGCAAACTGGTGATGATCGGTTTACCCATGTTTTATTATCTGCTTTATCAACTCGACCCGGATTTCCGCAAGTATTTCAAAGTTAAGTCCGATTTCAACAGTTTGATGAAAAACACCTGGGAAAACGTGCAGCATTACGCCCAGTTTATCGCTACCCAATGCCGCAAAGAGGAATTGCTGCATTTTTCGCCCGACGGTGTGGCCAGGGTGGTTGAATATGCAGCACGGCTGGCTGATGACAAAAATCGGTTGTCCTGCCATTTTATGGATCTGACCGACCTGATCCGGGAAGCTTCGTATTATGCACAACGTCATGGCGTCGATATGGTGGAACGTGATCATGTCGAACTGGCGGTGGAGTCCAAGGAGTATCGCTCCAATAAGGTCGAGCAACTCGTCCAGGAGATGATCGAAGATGGTCGTATCATGGTCGATACCGAAGGAGAAGTGGTCGGCCAGCTTAATGGTTTGTCGGTTTATCTGCTGGGTGATTATTCGTTTGGAAAGCCGTCCCGCATTACCGTGCGTACTTTCATGGGTAAGGGCGGCGTGGTCAATATCGAACGGGAAGCCAAGTTGTCGGGCCCTATTTACGATAAAGGCGTCCTCATCCTGTCTGGCTTCCTCGGTGATCGCTATGCCCAGGACAAACCCCTGGCATTGGCTGCGTCCATCTGCTTTGAACAGTCTTACTCCGGGGTCGAGGGGGACAGTGCGTCGTCGGCTGAATTGTACGGTTTGCTTTCATCGCTTGCCAGTCTGCCTTTGCTTCAGGGCATATCCGTCACCGGATCGGTCAATCAGCGCGGCCAGATCCAACCTATCGGCGGGGTCAATGAAAAAATCGAAGGGTTCTTCGCTGTCTGTAAATCCAATGGCTTGACCGGACAGCAAGGGGTGATGATCCCTGCCCGGAACGTACAGAACCTCATGCTCAAGCAGGAAGTCGTCGATGCCGTGGCCACCGGTCAATTTCATATATGGGCGGTCGATCATATCGATGAAGGTATTGAAATCCTCACCGGCGTGCCGGCCGGTCAGCAACTTGAGGATGGCTCCTGGCCGGAGGGGACGGTAAATTATCTGGTCAATGATCGGTTGCAGAAAATGGTCGAAGGATTGCAAAAATTCGCCAAAGCCAANNCGATTCCGGCATGGACTTTATGGGTCCATGCCTTTTTTTTGTGTGGGAGACAGGGATTGTTGCGAACCAAGCTCGGCAGTGCTGGGTAAAAAATAATCAGCCGCGGGTATTTTCGCCCAGTTTGCCCAAAAAATAAGCCAATTATTTTAATGCTAATCATTAACTACCCGAAATTACAGCGAAATGAAATTTGGTACGACCTGTGCGATAGGGGAGAGTGTGCGCACGCAAATCCCTTGAGGGAATGCAATTTTTTAAACAGGTATGGCATGTCCGGCCTGTAACAGTTGGTGGCGGTTCTTTCCGGAAACCCGCCACCCCGAACCTCTACACCAGAGGCGTCAACAAGGAGACTTTCGCATGAAAAAGATCGAATGCATCATCAAACCTTTTAAGCTGGAAGACGTCAAGGAAGCCCTGGCCGAAATGGGGATCAGCGGCATGACGGTCAGCGAGGTGCGAGGCTTCGGGCGGCAGAAGGGGCATACCGAACTTTATCGTGGAGCCGAGTATCAGATCGATTTTATCCCCAAAATCAAGGTGGAGCTGGTGATCCCCGCCGAACGCGTCAACGAAGTGATGAATGTCGTTAAGAACGCTGCCCAGACCGGCACCATCGGTGACGGTAAGATTTTCGTCTACGATATCGAGCAGGTAGTGCGTATCCGGACCGGCGAAACCGGACCGGAAGCCCTTTAGGCGTGAGTTGCAACACAACAAGGAGGAAGTTCGACATGAAAAAGTGGGCAAGTATCCTGGGCGCCGGTCTGCTGCTGGCTTTGCCGGTTCTCGCATGGGCTGAAGATGTACCCGTTACCGCGGAAACCGTACAGAACAATCTTAACTTTGTCTGGACCCTTATCGCTGCGTTCATGGTCTTCATCATGCAAGCCGGTTTTGCCATGGTGGAAGTCGGTTTTACCCGTGCCAAGAACGCCTGTAACATCCTGATGAAAAACCTGATGGACTTTTCTGTCGGCGCCATCGCCTTCTGGGCGGTTGGTTTCGGCCTGATGTTCGGCACCACCAACGGCTTTTTCGGTACTAGCGACTTTTTCTTCGGTGGGGCTACCGGTGATGCGGAAGCCTGGAACTATGCTTTCTGGATGTTTCAGACCGTGTTTGCCGCCACCGCAGCCACCATCATTTCCGGCGCCGTAGCCGAGCGAACCAAGTTCAGCGCTTACCTGGTCTACTCGGCCCTGGTTTCGGCCTTTATTTATCCCATTTTCGGCGGCTGGGCCTGGGGCAGCCTGTATAACGGCAGCGGCTGGCTGGAAGGACTCGGGTTTATCGACTTCGCCGGTTCGACCGTGGTTCACTCCGTAGGTGGTTGGCTTGCACTGGCCGGCGCCATCGTCGTTGGCCCCCGCCTGGGAAAATTCGACAAGCACGGCAAGGTCAAGCCGATCCCCGGTCACAATATTCCTCTGGCTGCTCTGGGTGTGTTCCTGCTGTGGTTCGGCTGGTACGGGTTTAACCCTGGGTCCACCACTGTCGGTGATACTTCCATCGCCCTGATCGCCGTGACCACCACCCTGGCTGCTGCTGCCGGTGCTTGTACTGCTATGGGCGCTACCTGGCTGAAGTACGGCAAAAGCGATATCGGTATGACCATGAACGGTGCGCTGGCTGGTCTGGTCGGGATTACCGCCGGGTGTGCCAATGTCTCCCCGTTGTCGGCTGTCATCATCGGCGCCATTGCCGGTGTGTTGGTACTCTTCTCGGTTCTGTTCTTTGACAAAATCAGGGTTGACGATCCCGTCGGCGCCATTTCGGTCCACGGTGTTTGCGGGGCCTGGGGTACTCTCGCCGCCGGCCTGTTCAACAGCGCCGGCTTTTCCCTCCAGACTGTCGGTGTTCAGTTGATCGGTATCGGCGCCTGCTTTGTCTGGGCCTTCGGTGTCGGCCTGGTCATGTTCAAGCTGATCGCCCTGGTGATTGGCATGCGCGTTTCCAAGGAAGAGGAAATGGCCGGTCTGGACTACACTGAACACGGTGCTTCGGCATACCCCGACTTCCAGACTATACGCCTCGGTACGGTGTTTTCTCCCGGCCAGGAAAATGTGAACGGTGCTGTTAAATAATGATGCCCTGTCCCCGGACGGCAAGCGTCGTTCGGGACGGGCTTTTTTTCAAGGAGAATGTTATGAAAAGATGGAGTGTTTCGTTGTTGGTTGCCGCGATTCTTTCAGTTGGTTTGGTGGCCCAGTCCGGCGCTGCAATCGAGGTGGAAGGCGATGCCTATGTCGGCGTGTTCGATAAGTACCTGTGGCGCGGGTTTGATCTCAGCGGCAGTCTGCCGGTTGTTCAGGGTGGTGCCGATCTTTCGACTCACGGCTGGACTCTGGGCTACTGGAGCAACTGGCAGCTTAAAAGCGATGACGGCGAAGGTTTAAATGCTGGTGAAGTGACCGAGACCGACATCATCCTCAGCTATGCCCACGATTGTGGCGACCTGCTTTCCGTAACGGTCGGCGATATCTGGTATCAGTTGGAAGGCGCCGAGGATACCAACGAACTGTTCATCAACGCTACGATCAACACCTTGCTGGCTCCGACCATCAGCATGTACTGGGATTGGGATGCCGCCGAGGAAGAGGGCCTGTACTTTACTTTCGATGTCAGCCATTCCCTGGAAATGATGGAAAACCTGACCCTGAACCTCGGCGCCCTGGTGTCCTATAACCTCCACAGCGATTACTCGATTGGCGATTACAGCGGTTTGCATAACGTTGAAGCCAGTGTCGGCCTTGATTATGCCCTGTCGGAGCAGTTCACGATCAGCCCGTCTTTCGTGTTCTCGACTCCCATCAGCTCGGCAGCCAAAGATGCCATCGATACGGAAACCCTGGCCGGCGTTACGCTGACCTTTACGTTCTAATCGACATCTGAATCAGCAAGATATCGACAAGACCGTCGCCCTTCAGTAAAATGAATGGCGACGGTTTTTTATTATATGTAATTGCTCAGCATGTGCTGTTGCTGCTGCTTAACCTGCTGCCACTGATCGGCATATTTCTGTATGCGGCATGCACACCGCTTTTGACCCTGTTTTTTCTGGCTTGGGAATACCTGATCTTTGTCCGTGAGTGAAAACTACACCGTGTCCATCCATGGTTTCCGAATGGACATAACTTAGTTTTTCCCGGCAGTATCGTTACCTTGTAGAGCGTAAAATCCTTTTGCTCGGCTTCTCCACCGGGGTGCTGGCGCTGTTGGCTAATCCGCTTTTGCAGCTTTTTTGCATTCCCCTTGCCCTTATAGCTGCTACTCTTTTATGGTGTGAAGAGCAATCCAGGAGGCGGCCGGACTATCCATGAGCCGACTCCCAGGTGTCGAGTTGCCGACTGACGTCTCATCCTGACGGATGTTGCTTGTGCTATAATCTTTGTATCCTCGAAGTTCCGGTGAGTTTTTCTGGATTCGTTGTTGCACAGTGTGACAGCGAGAAGTAACCGCAAGCAGGGAGGATTTATGACCAAACAGCAAAGCAGGGAATTGGGCATGGAAAAAGGCGTTGCAGTCGAGATCGAACAGCGCATGGTTCGGTTGGACGAAGATTTGGAAATCATGGAACGGCATGCTACGGATGTTGCCGGCGTGGAGGAAGAGGAGGCGGATTCCATGCGCCGGTGGGATCGTGAGCATAAAAATGCCCGTTTGCACAGTGTGCCGCGTCACCTGAAGCATGTTCGGTGACCGTATCGGTGATTACAAAATGGGGGGTCCAGGCGGACCCCCCATTTTTTGGTCGATTGAAGCAAAGGGATCAATCCTTGTCTTCAAATTCCTCCTCTTCCGGTGATTCTTCCCGTTTGATCGATTCGATCTCGGCTTCAAGGGCTGCCGCGCGGTTTTTCAAGTCATTCAAATTGGCCAACAGATTGATAACCGCTTCGTTTTCCATGATGGCAACAATTCCATTTTCCCGCAATTCATCGATTTCTTTGCCCAGATCGCCATGGGCCGCTCCGATTTTCCGGTGTATGTTCGCCAGATCGACCTTTTTTTGTACGATTCGTTTGTATTTGTTAGCCTGGAAAGTGGCGATGTGCAGCGTTTTGCGGGTTGAGTCCCAGATTTTTTCGGTAGTGGTTCTTTTCTTTTCGTTGGGATCGTTCTGGTCGTTCATGGCAACCTCCAAGGTTTGGCAATCATTGATAATATGTTTAAAATATTAGCATCCCCACAAGGGACGTCAAGGTGTTTATGGTGGCTTGATTCGGGCGGCCGGCCAAGCCTTCGATATTTTGCATATCAAGATAATGATGGGAGAATCTTTCATGGAAGCGAGTGCCGGACAAGCGGGGAAAACCAAGTTTCAGGTCGATCTGCGTCGTTATCTGCGTGAGGACGGCGAAGACGAACAACTGATTCATCTGATCTGTGAAATTGCCGAGGCCTCCAAATATATCGTCAATTCCATCCGTACCGGCGATCTCGGGGTGGCGGGGACCTCCAACCTCTACGGTGAACAGCAGTTGGCGCTGGATGTTCTGTCGGACCGTATCCTGCGAAAACGGCTGACGCAGTCAGGAGTGGTGAGCAATGTGGTGTCTGAAGAGTCTGACGACATTGTGTTTATCGCACCGCACCGCACCGGCAACTATTCGGTGGCCTATGACCCCCTGGATGGTTCATCGCTGGTCGATGTCAATCTGGCTGTCGGAACCATCGTGTCGATTTACAAAGGATGCGACTTGATGCAGCCCGGCAATAAGCAGGCCGCAGCGCTTTACATTCTTTACGGACCGCGCACCACCCTGGTCTATACCACCGGCAACGGTGTTCATGAATTCGGCATGAACCAGCTGATGGAATATACCTTGTTGCGGCGTAATATCCGCATGGGACCGAAAGCCTCCATCTATGCGCCGGGCGGATTGCGCAGTCTTTATACTGCCGGAACCGACAAGTTTGTCCGGCAGTTGGAGGCAAACGGCGTCAAGTTGCGCTACAGTGGCGGCCTGGTGCCGGATTTCAACCAGATGCTCATGAAGGGTACGGGGATCTTTTTCTATCCGCATCTGCAAAATGCTCCTCAGGGCAAGCTGCGCCTGCTGTTTGAACTCAACCCCATGGCGTTCTTGATGGAGCAGGCAGGTGGCGCGGCTTCCAATGGTCGGCAACGGATTCTCGACCTGGAGCCCGGGCAGCTGGATGACCGCTGCCCGTTTTTCTGCGGCTGCCGGGCGGATGTTGAACTGGCGGAGGCGTTTATCAGGGAATTGGAATGAGTGCCGGCGGATAAGGGATGAACGTAGCGGGGACCGGATGGTCCCCGCTGCAGGCATCAGCCGAGTATGGCCTTGACCCGTTCATAACCGGCGTTATAGGCCTTTTTGTTGAGTTCCACAAAAGCCTCGGGGACACGGCTCAATACGGCCTTTTCCCCGGACTCGCGTTTGACGATGCCGGTCAGGGCGACCATGGCGCCGAGGGCGACGACGTTGGCGACGATGGCGCGCCCGATATCGTTTTTGGCCGTATTGATAATGGGGAATCGGTAGATTTTGAAATCGCCCGCGGGTGGACGTTTAACAAAATCGGTATCGAGCAACAACAGGCCGCCCGGTTTTATGGTGTCGACATATTTGTCGGCTGCTTCCTGGGTAAGTGCCAGGCAGGCATCGACCAGAGTTGCCTTGGGATAATCGATGGGACTGTCGGAAATAATGACCTCCGATTTGGAGGCACCGCCGCGGGCTTCGGGACCATAGCTCTGGGACTGCACAGCGTATTGGTTTTCGACGATGGAAGCCGCTTCAGCCAGGATGATCCCGGCGGTAATGAGACCCTGTCCGCCGGCGCCGGAAAACCGTATTTCATAACGTTTTGACATGGTTGCTCCTTTCACGGACACGATCAGAGATTCTGGGCGCGCTTCACGAGCTGGGCATACTGCTCGCAATATTCCGGACGCTCCTCACGATGCAGAATCCCGGTAACGAATTTGCCGTCCAGTTCTTCCTTGGACATGGTGGCGGCCTTGGCCACGGGCACGGCCAGTTCCTTGAAGCGTTTCATCATGTCGACGACCGAGCGGAATTTGTTGCGACGGCCGTAGGTGGTCGGACAATCGTCGAGCACCTCGATTACTGCCATGCCCTTGTGGCGGATCCCTTCGGCGATGAGTTTATCGATCTGGGTGGCGTGAAATGCGGTGGTGCGGGCAACGAAGGTTGCGCCGGCGCCAATGGCCAGTTTACCGATATCGAAGGTCGGATCGGGGTTGCCGTAGGGGGTGGTCGATGCCTTGTCGCCAGTGGGGGTGCAGGGGGAGAACTGACCACCGGTCATGCCGTAGATGAAGTTATTGCAGATGACATAGGTCATGTCGATATTGCGCCGACAGGCATGGATGAAGTGATTGCCGCCGATGGCCACGCCGTCGCCGTCCCCTCCCACCACCAGCACGTTCATATGCGGTTGCGCCATCTTGATGCCGGTGGCAAAGGCCGCCGCGCGACCGTGGGCGGTGTGCAGGGTGTTGAAATCGACATACCCGGGCAGCCGGCTGGCGCAGCCGATGCCGGACACGATGGCGGTGCGGTTTTTTTCCAGTTGGCAGGCGTCAATGGCGCGTAACAATCCCTTGAGGACGATGCCATGGCCGCAGCCCGGGCACCAGATATGCGGCAGTTTGCCGGGGCGCAGGTATTTGTCGTAGTCGAATGCCATGGCTAGTAGACCTCCTTGACTTTATCCATGATCTGGGAGGGGGAGATCGGCTCCCCGTCTACCCGGCCGATACCGTGCAGGGCGCAGGCACCTTTGATGACGCGTTCCACTTCGAGAATCATCTGCCCCAGGTTCATTTCAGGAACGATGATGACCTTGACCTGGCCGGCCAGTTCAGCGATGCGGCGCTCGGGGAACGGCCACAGGGTAATGGGGCGGAACAGGCCGACCTTCTGGCCCTGTTTGCGCAACTCATTTACCGCGTGGCGGGCAGAGCGGCTGATGGTGCCGATGGCTACAATCAAAATCTCCGCGTCATCGACCATGTATTCTTCGTTTTTCTCGATTTGGTCGCGATTGGCTTCCACTTTGCGTATTTGACGACGTTCCTCGGCATCGACCAGTTTAGCCTTGGTGGTGGGGAAGCCATCCGCCGCCTTGTTAAGGCCGGTGACATGGAATCGGTATTCCGAACCGAAGGCAGCTAACGGCGGTACGTCGCCAAAGCTTGGATCATAGGGCAGATACTGGTCGGGGGAAACGGGTGGGGCCTGCCGATCGACGACTTCCAGGTCGCCCGGTTCGGGCAACTCGATGCGTTCGCGCATATGGCCGTTGATTTCATCCAGCAGAATCTGCACCGGCATGCGGTAGGTCTCGGCCAGATTGAAGGCCCGCACCGTTTCGGAAAAAATTTCCTGGCACGACGCTGGTGCCACGGCAATGGCGGCATGGTCGCCATGAGTGCCCCAACGGGCCTGCATGATGTCGGATTGGCTGGGGCCGGTAGGCATCCCTGTCGAGGGGCCGCCACGCATGACGTTGACGATGACGCAGGGGATCTCGGCGATGCAGGCGTAACCGATAAGCTCCTGTTTGAGGGATATGCCGGGACCGGAGCTGGCGGTCAGGGCTTTAACACCGGTCAAAGCCGCGCCGAGCACGGATGCCATGGCGCCGATTTCGTCTTCCATCTGTATGAATTTACCGCCGGTTTTGGGAAGTTCCCTGGCCAGCACCTCGGCCACTTCTGTCGAAGGGGTTATGGGATAGCCGCCGAAAAAACTGCAGCCGGCGTACAGGGCACCGTAAGCGCAGGCTTCGTTCCCCTGCAATAAAGCAACTTTTTTAGCCACTTTGATAGACCTCCTGAGGGAAAGGATTCAATCCTTGTGGACTTTGATGGCAAAATCGGGACAGCGCAATTCGCATTGCATGCAGCTGATGCAAGCTTCCGGCCTGACGACTTTCACCAGAAACCCGTCCATTTCCAGCACATTGGTGGGGCAAAATTCCACACAAATACTGCATCCTTTGCAGTACTGTTCGATTACTTCTATTCGTGGGGTACTCATTCCCGGATTCTCCTTTTAGAACTTTTTTCGATGCGGTAACGCACTATCACATCTAGTGTTCATCCGAAAGCTATGGATGAAATCTAACAAAACTACCAAGCATTCTAGCATGTTTGTGCCGATGGAATGCAAATCTTTTTCCCCGGGAGCCTGTCCACAGGTTCCTGATCATGGTAGCGGCAGCTCTTGTCATTGCTGCAGATTATGATGGGGTCAGTGAGCTTTGCGGTGATTTTATGCGTTGGACTGGTCTGCGGGATTGCGCGGGATGCATCCATGGTGGATGGAAACAGCAGGGCAGCGCTTACTCCCCCTCCCTTGGCGAAGGAGGGGGAGTAAGCATCCAAAAGGGAGGAGGCTTTTGATGTGCACTGCATTTTCTTCCGTCGTTCAGGCAGATTGTTCAGCGTTTCTGGAGTTGCCGATCCTTCTCTTCAACTTCTTGTGCCATTTGTTGCCTGAAGGCGATGAGTTTCTCAGTGAGAACAGTGTCGTGCAAGGCCAGGATCTGTGCAGCCAGAAGGGCGGCATTTTTGGCGCCGGGTTTACCGATTGCGGTGGTGGCCACCGGAATGCCGCCAGGCATCTGAATGATGGAATAAAGGGCGTCCATACCGTTCAGGGGACCGCCATCCATCGGCACGCCGATGACCGGCAGGATAGTGCCTGCCGCGACCACGCCGGGCAGATGAGCGGCAAGCCCGGCCGCGGCAATGATGACCTGGATGCCCCGTGCGGCAGCTCCTTCCACCAGGTCGGCGGTTTTGCGGGGGGAGCGGTGGGCCGAGGCAATGCGCATTTCATAGGAAATATCGAACTGCTTGAGGATTTTAGCGGTTTCTTCAAGTACCGGACAGTCTGAATCGCTGCCCATTACGATTAACACTTTGGGATTCATGGATACTCCGGTCCCCTGGATAGGGATGATATGCCTGGTCATGGCGGCGGCCATGCCGCACCTTTCGGAGAGCGGCATGGCCGGCAGGGAGGAATAATTGCCCGCAATGGTCAGTTCGCCAGTTTTTCGTAAAGCGCGTAGCGGCGCAGCGACCAGGCGTTGGCCCGCTCGATGAGTTCTTTCGCCGCATCCGGATTGACCTTTTTAAGCGCGCGGAACCGGTTCTGGGTGGAAGCGAATTCCTCGAAGGATATGCTCGGTGCCTTGCTGTCGAGTTGCAACGGGTTTTGACCGGCGGCCTCACGTTGCGGGTTGTAGCGGTACAACGGCCAGTGACCGCAGGCGACGGCTTTTTTCTGAGTTTCGATCCCCTTGGTCATATCGATGCCGTGGGCGACGCAGTGGGCGTAGGCGATGATTAGAGAGGGTCCGTCAAACGCTTCCGCCTCCATGAAGGTCCTGATAGCCTGAGCCGGATTGGCCAGGGAAATGCATGCCACGTAGGCAGTGCCGTAGGACATGGCCATCAGTCCGAGGTCTTTTTTGGGCATCAACTTGCCGCCGGCGGCGAATTGGGCCACGGCCCCGAGCGGGGTGGATTTGGAGGCCTGTCCGCCGGTATTGGAATAAACTTCGGTGTCGAGCACCAGCAGGTTGACGTTCTTGTCCGTGGCGATGACGTGGTCGAGACCGCCGTAACCGATGTCGTAGGCCCATCCGTCGCCGCCGACGCACCAGACCGACTTTTTAACCAGATAGTCGGCCAGGGTGGCCAGCCGTCTGGCAGCCGGGTCTTCACACTCGGCCAGCACCTGCTTGAGCCTGGCCACGCGGGCGCGTTGCGCCTCGATAGCCGTCTGGCTCGACTGGTCAGCATGCAGGATGGCCTGCAAGAGTTCCTTGTCTTCGACGCAGGCAGCGCACTCGCAATCGATGAGCCGGACCAGGAGCTCCCGGGCCGCTTCGGTGAATTTATCGACAGCCAGGCGCATGCCGAAACCGAATTCCGCGGTGTCCTCGAACAGGGAGTTGGACCAGGCCGGACCGCGACCGTCATCGCGGGTGGCCCAGGGGGTAGTCGGCAGGTTGCCGCCGACGATGGAGGTGCAGCCGGTGGCATTGGCAATCAGAGCACGATCGCCGAACAGCTGCGACATGAGTTTGAGATAGGGAGTTTCCCCGCAGCCGGAGCAGGCGCCGGAGAATTCGAACAGCGGTTTCAGCAACTGGCTGCCCTTGAGGGTATCCCGCTTTACCCGGGACGGATCGGCTTCGGGCAGGGCCAGGAAAAAGTTCCAATTGGCCGCCTCCTGTTCACGCAGGGAAACCTTGGATTGCATGGCGAGTGCTTTGCGTGAAGGATCCTGCCGGTCCTTTGTCGGGCAGACCTCAACGCAGATTCCGCAGCCGACGCAGTCCTCGGGAGCGATCTGTACGGTGCATTTCATGCCGCCGAAATCCTGGCCACGAGCATCGGTCGTGCGGAAGGTCGAGGGGGCCTGGGCCAGATAAGCAGGGTCGTAGATCTTCATGCGGATGGTGGCGTGGGGGCAGACAAAGGAACAAAGACCGCACTGGCCACACAGGTGCTCATCCCACGCCGGGATTTCCAGGGCGATGTTACGCTTTTCGTAGCGCGAGGTGGCGGTGGGGAAGGTGCCGTCTGCCGGCATGTGGGAAACGGGCAGACTGTCACCTTGACCGGCGATGATGGTGGCGACCACGTCCTGTACGAAGGCCGGCGCTCCGGGTGTGACCAGGGGCGGTTTGTTGAGGGTGCTGCTGGCCTGCGCCGGAACGCTGACCTCGGCGATGTTGTCGAGGGCGGCATCGGCGGCACGGCAGTTCATGTCCACCACCTTTTCGCCGGCCTTGCCGTATGTTTTGCGGATGGCGTCCTTGATGGCTGCCAGGGCGATATCCGCGGGGAGAATGCCGGTGATCTTGAAAAAGGCGGTCTGCATAATGATGTTGATGCGGCCGCCCAGACCGATTCCCTCGGCGATGTCGACGGCATTGATAACGAACAGGCGCAGCTGCTTATCGATGATCTGTTGCTGGACCTCGCGGGGAAAATGGTCCCATACCGTGTCTTTGTCGAACAACGAGTTCAGCAGAAACATCGCCCCGGGTTTGGCCTTGGACAGCATGTCGCATTTTTCCAGGAAGGTAAAATTATGACAGGCGATGAAGTCGGCGTTGCTGACAAGATACGGTGAACGCAAGGGCTTTTTGCCGAACCGGAGGTGCGAAGTGGTTACGGTGCCGGCTTTTTTGGAATCGTAGACGAAATAGGCCTGAACATGATTGTCGGTAAGATCACCGATGATCTTGATGGAGTTCTTGTTGGCACCGACCGTACCATCGGAGGCAAGGCCGTAGAACATGGCCGAGTAAGTGTCGCTTTCGTCGATACTGAAGGCGTTGTCGACAAACAGGCTGGTACCGCACACATCGTCTTCGATACCGACGACGAAGTGGTTTTTAGGCGATTCAAGATCCAGATTGTCGAACACCGCCTTGACCATGGCAGGGGTGAATTCCTTGGAGCCGAGACCGTAGCGCCCTCCGACCATGGTGGACACGGTTGTGGTTTCGGGCGCTTCGGCAATGGCGCCGCACACATCGAGATACAGCGGTTCGCCGAGGCAGCCGGGCTCTTTGGTGCGGTCAAGTACCGCTATCTTGCCCACCGACGGGGGCAAGGCAGCCAAGAATGCCTCCGCCGGAAACGGACGGTAGAGGTGGATCTTGAGCAGGCCGACCTTTTCACCGGCGGCGTTCATGGCCTCGACGGTTTCGTGCACCGTGTCGGCACCGGAGCCCATGATAACGATGACCCTGTCGGCATCCGGAGCACCGACATAGTCAACCAGGCTGTATTGGCGCCCCGTGAGTCGGGCAAAATTGTCCATCTCCTGCTGTACGATAGCCGGGGTGGCAAGGTAGAAGCGATTGACCGATTCCCTCCCCTGGAAATAGACGTCCGGATTCTGTGAGGTGCCGCGAAGCACCGGGTGGTCCGGCGACAAGGCTCGGGCCCGGTGGTCGGCGATCAGGTCTTCGTCGAGCATGGCGTGCATGTCGTCGAAGGTAAGTTCCTCGATTTTCTGGATTTCATGGGAGGTGCGGAAACCGTCGAAGAAATGCAGAAAAGGAACCCGGGAACGCAGGGTCGATGCCTGGGCGATAAGGGCGAAATCCATGACCTCCTGGGGATTGTTGGAAGCGAGCATGGCAAAACCGGTGGAGCGGCAGGCCATGACGTCCGAATGATCGCCGAAGATGGATAACGCCTGAGCGGCAATGGCCCGCGCCGAGACATGGAATACGGTCGGCGTCAGTTCGCCGGCGATTTTGAACATGTTGGGGATCATCAGCAGCAGACCCTGGCTGGCCGTAAAGGTCGTGGTCAGGGCGCCAGCCTGAAGGGCTCCATGCACCGCGCCGGCGGCGCCGGCCTCCGACTGCATTTCCGTCACCAGGGGTACCGTACCCCAGATGTTTTTTTCGCCCCGGGCACTTTTGATATCCGAGATTTCGCCCATGTTGGAAGATGGCGTAATGGGATAGATGGCGATGACCTCGTTGGTAGCGTGCGCCACATGCGCCGCAGCCGTATTGCCGTCGATGGTAACTTTTTGTCGCGTCATGCGTTCCAATCTCCTTGGTTGGTAAATCTCCCCTGCAACAGGGAGAAAAGAGTTTCGTATAGTCCGACAGACTCCTGTCGGCCATCTTGGGGGCAGATCACGGCGAACGGAAGAGATGATGCGTTCGCCAGATTATGCTTCTTGACAAGTCAGCTGTTAAAGTAGTAACTATTTTTTTACGTAAAAAAGTTCGTATGTTCGAAAATACCCAAAATCGAGCTGGGGAGTCAAGAAATTTCTGATGCCGCTGTGATGATCGGCACAGTGTTTGGATTCGGCCGGGCTTGTCCATGCGGGTGGATGCCGGAATTCCGTGTTTTTCAGGATGGAAAACAGATTTTTAACCGCTATGCAATACGCCTGGAACCTGCCTGGAAAGTCTGAAGCAAGGAGAGCTTTATGCTGAAAAAAACGGTATTTTACTGGCGGAAAATTAACCGGGATCTGTGTTATGATGCACCGCAATACGGGTCTGAATCGCTGTATGGCAGCGTACGGTGCCCGTCACCGCGAACAATCATGAGTCAGGGGTGCGTTTTGATCGGAGGAGAGTTTTGAGATCTTCAGATGCGGGATCTTACCAAGCGGAGGGTGCCCAAGGGCCTAAACAGTGGACCTTTTTGAACAATCATGCGCATGTGCTTTTGTGTCTGGCTCGAAATCCTGACATGGTGTTGCGGGAGGTTGCCCTGCAGGTCGGTATTACCGAACGGGCAACGCAAAAAATCATCAAGGACCTGGTGGAATGCCAGGTCCTTGAGCGGTATCGAGTGGGGCGCTGCAACAGCTATCGCATCCATCTGGACTTGCCCTTGCGGCATCCTATGGAGAAGCAGCATACGGTGGGCGAATTGCTGGCCATGCTCCTGACGGAAGAGGAAATGATACGAGCCAGGTCTCTGGACAGGGAGGGGACCTGAAGCCCTGCAACTTGAGGTAGAGCACTCTTCTTTGAGCCTGTCGGACTATCCATGAGCCGGCTGTAAATTCGGCTGTTTGGCCCGGATAGACCGACAGATTCCTAGGGCAGGCTGTCGACCAGTTTTTTAACTTGACTGACAGAATAGTTGAGCAACTGCTGTTCTTCTTCGGTCAGGTCGAATTCAACGATTTTCTCTATTCCCCCCGCGCCCAGAATGCAGGGCACGCCGACATAATAGCCGCTGACGCCGAACTGGCCGTTTAGCATGGCGCATACTGGCAGCAGGCGCTTCTGATCGTGGATGACCGCTTCGACCATGGTAATGGCACTGGTGGCGGGGGAGATAAACGCACTGCCGGTCTTGAGCAGTTCCACCACCTCTCCCCCGGCATCCTGCGTGCGCTCAACCAGGGCGGCCATGACCTGGCGTGCTTTGTCCGCATCACCGTATTTTTTTTCCAGCAGTTCCAGCGCAGGGATGCCGTTCACGTTGGCGAAACGGACGATGGGTACCATGGTATCGCCATGCCCCCCGAGCACCGGGGCGTTGACATCCCGCACGGAAACTCCCAGTTCCCAGGCGATAAAGGCCGCAAACCGGGCCGAATCAAGCACACCCGCCATGCCGATAACCCGCTGAGTGGGGAAGCCGGTCAGCTTCTGGCATAGGGTCACCATGGCATCCAGAGGGTTGGACAGGACGATAACGATCGATTGGGGTGCATGGGTCTTGATGCCCTCGGCAACCGTGGTTATGATGCGGGCATTGATTTCGATGAGGTCCTCGCGGGTCATGCCGGGCCTGCGAGGTACCCCCGCGGTGACGACTACGATATCGGCGTCAGCAATGCAGCTGATATCGTCCGAGCCGGCAAGCTGCACATCGAACCCGGCGATGGGTGCCGCCTGGGCGATATCCAGGCATTTACCTTGCGCCAACCCTTCTTTGATATCGAACATGACAACATCGCCGAGTTCCCGCATGGCTGCCAGGTGGGCGATGGAGTTGCCGATCTGACCGCCCCCGACAAGGGCTATTTTAGGCTTGAGCATACGACGTCCCTCCAGAAAAAGCCGGCGCGCCCGGAAGGATCGCGCGCCGGACCATGAAAAATAAAGTTAGCTCGTCATATTTCCGATCAAGGCGCTGGCAAACTCGGAACATTTGAGCAGGGTGGCACCCTCCATGAGGCGCTCGAAATCGTAGGTCACCTGTTTTTGGCCGATGGTTGTTTCCATGGCCCGAACAATCAGGTTAGCGGCTTCTTGCCAACCGAGGTGCTCCAGCATCAAAACGCCGGACAGGATGACGGAACCGGGGTTGACCTTGTCGAGGTTGGCGTATTTAGGTGCGGTGCCGTGGGTTGCTTCGAAAATGGCATGTCCAGTCTGGTAGTTGATGTTGGCACCGGGAGCGATGCCGATGCCGCCGACCTGGGCCGCCAGGGCATCGGACAGGTAATCGCCGTTGAGATTCATGGTAGCGATAACATCGAATTCGCCGGCCCGGGTCAAAACCTGTTGCAGGGCAATGTCGGCAATGGCGTCCTTGATCATGACTTTGTTGCGCCATTGCCCCTGGCCGTGGCTCGGCAGCAAGGTGCTCAGGGTGGTGGCAACCTCTTGACGAATTGCCGATTGCTGTTCCGGCGTCATCATGTCGTAGCCGGGATCGATCATGCGGGCGATTTCTTCATCGCCCAGCTGTGGGTGATCGTCCTTGTTGGCGAGAATCCAGCTTTCGCGAGCCGTGACGACGTCGTCACGAAATTCCCTGACGGCCAGCTCGTAGCCCCATTGTTTGAACGCCCCTTCAGTGAACTTCATGATGTTACCTTTGTGGACCAGGGTTACGGAGCGGCGATCATGGTCGATGGCGTACTGAATGGCGGCCCGGATCAGCCGTTCGGTGCGCGGGCGGGAGATCGGCTTGATACCGATGCCGGTGGCTTCCGGGTAGGGGATCTTGCCGACGCCCATCTGTTGCTGCAAAAAGTCGATAACCTGTTTTGCCTCGGCGCTGCCGGCTTTCCATTCGATACCGGCATAGATGTCTTCGGTGTTTTCCCGGAAGATGACAATGTCGACATCCTCGGGTTTCTTTACCGGGGACGGCACGCCCTCAAAAAAACGCACCGGCCGCAGGCAGACGAACAGATCGAGTTCCTGGCGCAAGGCCACGTTCAGCGAGCTTATTCCACCGCCTACCGGCGTGGTCAAGGGGCCTTTGATGCCTACCAGAAACTCATTGAAGGCTTGCAGGGTTTCGCCCGGCAACCAGCCAAGTTGCATGTTGAAGGATTTTTCTCCGGCGAAGACTTCCATCCAGCTGATGCGGCGCTTGCCGCCGTAGGCTTTTTCCACGGCCGCATCGAACACCCGCACCGCTGCCCGCCAGATATCAGGGCCGGTGCCATCGCCTTCGATGTAGGGGATGATGGGGGTTTCGGGTACCTTCAGGCGCCCGTCTTCGAAGGTGATTTTTTTGCCTTGAGGAACCGTGAGATGTTTATAGATCATGGTTTATTCCTTCTTATGAAAACTGAGTCCCTCGGGACGCCAATAGGGTATACGGCTTGCTGCCTAGTCTACAGAAGGCGGAAATCCTGTCAAGGGATGTTCTTAGGAGGCCGTCGGACTATCCATGTGCCGGCTGCAAATTCGGCTGTTTGGCCCATATTTCAGCTCCTTTTCGGNNTTCTCAAACATCCAAATTTTCGCTTCGACCCGAATAGTCCGACAGACTCCTAGTGAAGACCGGCCTGATCCATGGTCGATCAGGTCGAGGGCTCGCGTCTGGGTCCGGAAGCCCCGGGGGTGGTGGAATTGCCCGGACGCTGTTCAGGCCGAACAGGGAAAATGCCGGATTTGAGTGCCTTTTCCCGAGCATGGGCCTTATCTTCCTCGCTCAGAGCCCGCGGGATGCTGAGCGACTGTCCGGCATATACCTGCCTGGGGTCGCGTATCTGATCGCGATTGGCCTGGTAGATCAGCGGCCATAGCAGGGGGTCGCCATAGATGTCCCGCTGCGCGGCGATGGTCCACAGGGTTTCTCCGGCACCAACCTGATAAACCGTGAGTGGTGCGAGTCCGGGACGTGGCTTAGGCTTGGGTGGCGCAGCAGGTCGGGATGTGATCGCTTTAAGGGTTTGCTGTGACGGTTGTCGAACCGGTTCGTCGGGCAATCGAGCGGTTCGCAAGAGTTCTTCGGCGCGGATTTTTTGCAGTTCCCGGTCCGCCTGTTCCCTTTGAGCCTGTAGAATTGCGTTACGGGCATGGGCTTCAGCGAAGGGCAGGATTTCCCTGGCCAGCTTGTATTTTTTCTTATCCACCAGGGCCTCGCCATCGCGCATCGCATCCTGGGCCGCCTGGTACTCGTTAGGCGCAAGCACGGCGGCTTCGGCGGCAAGGGCTTGCTCAAGGGTGGTGCGGGCGGATTGCAACTCATGTAGCGGGGGGGCAGCACACCCCCCCGCCAGTATGAGAAGAACCAGCAAAATTAAACCGAGTCGTGCCATAGTCCACTTTCGTCGTCTTTGCAATCGCTGGTGGATTGTGCCAAGGCGATCGAAGCCTGAAAAATACAGGCTGCAGCGGCTAATTGTTGCGGACCGCGCGCCGGATGGAAAGTTCCCGCAACTGTTTGTCGTCGACTTCCCCAGGGGCTTCCGACAGCAGACAGGTGGCTTTCTGGGTTTTGGGGAATGCGATGACGTCACGGATGGAATCCGATCCGGTCAGAATCATCATCAACCGGTCGAGTCCAAAGGCGATGCCGCCGTGAGGAGGCGCCCCGTAGCTCAAGGCGTTCAGCAGGAAACCGAACTTCTCCTCGGCTTCCTCGGCAGTGATGCCCATGAGGGAGAACATCTTGTTCTGGATTTCGCGGTTGTGGATACGAATGCTGCCGCCGCCGATTTCCGAACCGTTCAAAACCAGGTCGTAGGCCTTGGCGCGCGCGCTGCCGGGGTCGCCGTCGAGTAGGGCAATGTCTTCATCCAGCGGTGCTGTGAAGGGGTGATGCACGGCAACATGTCGACGGGCTTCTCCGTCCCATTCCAGCAGCGGGAAGTCGGTGACCCAGACAAAGCGGAAATCGTCCTTGCGAGCCAGGCCAAGCTTTTGGCCCAGCAGGCCGCGCAGACGACCAAGGGATTCGTTGGCCACCTTGAAAGTATCGGCGGCAAACAGCAGCAGGTCGCCCGGTTTGGAGTCGGCCGCTTCATCGATAAGGGCAATTTCCTTGTCGGTGAAGAATTTGGTGATGGGTGACTGCCAGGAACCGTCCTCCTGTACCTTGACGTAGGCCAGCCCCTTGGCGCCGTAAATTTTAACGAAATCAGTGAGATCGTCGATTTCCTTGCGGGAAAACGATGCACATTGCCTGGCGTTGAGAAGTTTTACGATGCCGCCTTTTTTTACCGCATCGGCGAACACCTTGAAGCCGCAGTCCTTGGCCAGGTTGGAGATTTCCACCAACTCCAGATCGAAGCGCATATCGGGGTTGTCGACGCCGAAACGCGCCAAGGCTTCGGTGTAGGTGATGCGCGACATGGGCAGGGTCAGCTCTACGCCGAGGGTGTCCTGGAAAACCCTGGCGATCATGCCCTCCATGATCTGCATGATGTCCTGACGGTCGACAAAGCTCAACTCGCAGTCGATTTGGGTGAATTCGGGCTGGCGATCGGCGCGCAAATCCTCATCGCGGAAACATTTGACGATTTGATAGTAGCGATCGAAGCCGGAGACCATGAGCAATTGCTTGAATAACTGCGGCGATTGCGGCAAGGCGTAAAACATGCCGGGATTGACGCGACTCGGCACCAGGTAGTCACGGGCGCCCTCGGGGGTGCTCTTGGTCAAGACAGGCGTTTCGACCTCGAGAAACCCGGTGTCGTCAAGATAGTTTCGCACAATTTGGGCGACCTTGTGGCGCAAAATCAGATTGTTCTGCAAAGCGGGGCGCCGCAGATCGAGATAGCGGTGCTTGAGGCGGATATTCTCGGCCACGTCAACATTGTCGTCGATCATGAACGGCGGCGTTTCAGAACTGTTAAGGATGCGCAGGTCTTTGACTTCGACTTCAACTTCGCCGGTCGCCATCTTCGGGTTGACCGTGCCTTCCGGGCGAGCCGATACGATACCGCGCACGGCGACGACATATTCGCTGCGTACCCGTTCGGCCTTGGCATGCGCTTCAGGGTCGCGGTCGGGGTCGAGGGCCAATTGAGCGATCCCCTGGCGATCGCGCAGGTCGATAAAGATCAGGCCTCCGTGGTCGCGGCGCCGTTGAACCCAGCCCATTAGACAGACTTCCTTGCCGATGTCGGCGGCAGAGATGCTGCCGCAGAAATGGCTTCGTTTCCAATCACCCAGAATATCGATCAAGTTCGGCTCCTTGGTCATGCAGATAAATTCAAGAAGGCAACACATTCCTTAGAATCTTGCCAGTAAAAGCGAATTGCAAATTATACGGGTTGCCGCCGAAGGCCGTCAAGCGGTTATGCGAAGAACCTGGTAAATGCTTGGTTGGTGTCCATCCGGAAGCTATGGATGGACACAGAGCTGTTTTCATATGGTAAACGAGCAATTTTTCCCAAGGTCAAG
>DIWZ01000037.1 GCA_002435955.1 Pelobacter sp. UBA6093 | reverse complement strand
CAAAGAGCTGTGGGTTATCATTCACTACCCGGTTACGGCTCGGTAATCTCTGTGAACCGCCCGGTGCGGACCCGCATGCCGGGTGGTGTGGGGGCTGGGGGTTAAAAACCCCCGGCTACCCGATTAGCAGATTTTTATGCCGTATCTTTTAGAAATGTATGATTCTTTATGTGGGAGTCAAAACTACCTATTATGTGCCCACAAAGATTGCCAATGAAGCCATGGCGTTTTTCAAGGTCAGCGGATGTGTAACGCTTCCCCACT
Organism: Pelobacter sp. UBA6093; assembly: GCA_002435955.1. Classification (GTDB taxonomy): domain Bacteria; phylum Desulfobacterota; class Desulfuromonadia; order Desulfuromonadales; family Syntrophotaleaceae; genus Syntrophotalea. Next base: position 13,295 of record DIWZ01000037.1, on the reverse strand, counting down.
TCTGAAGCAACAACACGTCCGTGCGCGATGGCGTTTCTGTGTTCCTTAATTTCTTTCAAATACCACTCATTTTCGAATTGCGGTATTGCGTCGCCAGGGATGTGCATAAAGTTCCAAACATCCCTGAGTTGTTTAGCCCCAATATTGATTCCGTCTGAAGGAAAAACGGTATTGTCAATATTTATGGGTTGATTTGAGAAAAGTTTTTCAATTAATCCCTCTTTTTTCTCCCATATTTTTTTCTTTCCACAATCAATTACAGAATTAAATTCAGAATTTAATATTATACAGAGAAGCTTATTTTTAAACCTTAAAGGAAAATGGCTTTGTGTTTCGATTATTGATAAAAATTTTACGCAGCTATTTATTGCTGCATACTCTATGCATGCGTAGAGAGATATAAAAAACAACCCTTTGTGAATTTTAAGCAATTCAGATATAGAATTTTTGGCCTCTTTTTCAAGGGTTTTTATTTGATTCAACAAAAGCGTAGTTTGGTATAGTCTTTCTGTTGACTCTGATGATATGTCACTGAACATTAAGCAGAAAACCTCTCAACGCAATAGCCAATTCTCTCTGCAAGCCTCTTTCTGGAATTAGTTGCCCCTGAAGTGAGTTTTGTCAATTTCGGGTCATTTATCCAATTTTTTACATTTTTACCAATAATAGTCCCCCCATTTGATATTACATCGGCGGCCCCTACCGCGATTGCTTCATATAAATTAAATGGTGTTATATTTCTATTGCCTCTTTTTATTCCATTTGGAAGTTCAGTTCGTAGTTCCTTAAATGTTTTTTCAAATAGTTTTCGCGAAGAAGAGTAGTTAAATTTTTGTGAGGAATTTTCCATATAGTTATTTAAGAAGCCAACAACGCTATGGACAAAATTTTGTCTATCATAAAAGTAGGCAAAAAACTTAAGAACAAGTTCTTCTCTTGTTCCGTCTGATTCATTCGACTTTGGTAGGTTTATTACATGATTAAAATCGTCACTACTTGAAAGACTCGACAAAAATTCATTAAATTCACCGCGAAATACGCAAGCTCTTATTTCTTGATCTGTCAGTTTTATTCCACCCGTGTTTAGTCTTTCAAATAGATCGAAACGGACCTTTAAATCACTTTTATCGCTAAGAGTTGTGATTTTCAAAGGTCTAAGCGTAAATTTCAATCGCAAACTTTGAGGAATATTATAAAAGGTTTTGCCATTAAATTCTGACAAAATATCTAAGCCTATGAGCTTCAAGTTCTCTTTCAGTCCAAATTTAACTAGCTGTTCTTTTTCGGCTATAAAGTGAATTAAGCTATTTAATCTCTGAACTCCATCAATTAGCTCCCAAGTCCCGTCGCGGTTAGCTGCCATAAAAAGGCTCGGAATCGGTATTCCTAAAAATACCGATTCGATAAATTTTGATTGATTTTCTTTAGGCCACCTAAATTGCCTCTGGTACTCTGGTGCAATATCAATAATATTGTCCTCAGCCATAGATACCAATTCTTTAACAGAAATATCAAAACTATCAAAATCTACCTTCCGTCTTTCTTTTTCCAATTGTTCTAGTAAGTCTTTCATGAAATAAATAACCTTTTCCTTGCAATTAATTTATTTATTATTTTTCCTGCTAACGAATTAATCAGCGGCCCGGTCTTTTGGGTCCGCTGAATTTACTGGTTGGGCGCCGTCTTGATTAATGACACGGGGTTCCTTGTAAGCGTCAAGCTGCCAAGCCTCTAAATATCGCATGTGATCTGAGATTTTCGGGATATTGGTATCTGCAACAGTAGCAACCTGTTCAAGACATCGATACAAATGACCACGAAGCCTTTCTAACGCACCGAAGTATGGCCGAAGGTCATGTCTCGCAAACCGCGTGTGAAGGTCACCGGGAAACTGAGGGTTATCAGTGCGCAGATTCTCCTCAAACGTGAAGAATTGCCGAATACCATCAAGCATCAACTCAATAATCAAATAGAGCCCACCGTCGGCCTGTGCCGAAAGTTCAACCTGCTTGTCAACGAGTAGAGAGCGGATGTCTTGAAGGGATGCCAGTGCTTTTTCAACACAACTGTCGCAACACTCAAAGGCGTTCAAAACCCGCTTGTCAGCGAGGCGGACCACGATCTCGCGGGCAGCTTTTCTTTCCGCATCATCAGGTTGTATTGCAAAGCTTACAAAGGGAAGGTTAATCGTTACACCATCAACTCGCTTTTTCAGGTGACGTCGAGCCTTGCGGACGATTTCGGAAACATCGAGCTGAAAAGTTGTCTTCAAGTCATTCATTGGTTCTCTCGCCCAACAGTGGTAACAGTGGAAAATTTTGCCGCATATCACCCTTATAGCAGGCACTATTTTCCACTTATTGCAATATTAAAGGAGTAAAAGTGGAAAAAATCCCCTTGATTTTTCCATCTGCTGATATTATAAAAAGTTCTTATGAAAAACAAGCCAAATACCGTCCCAACCCTGATCTGAAACTCATGGATCAGGTTCGACAGGTTCTCCGTTACCACCACTATGCGTACCGGACCGAACAGACCTATTGCCAGTGGATCGTGCGTTTTATCCGGTTCTTTGATGCAAAAATTCACCCCAGGGATATGGGTAAAGAGGAAATTGAATCCTTCCTGAGCCATTTGGCGACCAAGGGAAATGTTGCCGCTGCCACTCAGCGACAGGCCCTGAATGCCATTATCTTCCTGTACAAACAGGTTCTCGCCCTGCCTGTAGATGAACTCCTTGAGCACATAAGAGCGAGAAGGCAGCGCCGCCCCCCGATGGTTTTCAGCCAGGGGGAAGTCCAAAAAGTACTTGACCAGATGTCGGGGACCGATCTCTTGATGGCGCAAGTATTGTATGGTGGAGGCCTGCGGTTGACGGAATGCCTTCGATTACGCATTCAGGATCTCGATTTTGAAAGGAATCTTATTTATGTGCGGGACGGTAAAGGCGGCAAGGATCGAACCACCATCTTCCCAAGTTCCATAAAAGGCGCCCTGAAGAGGCAGACGGAAAAGGTCCGGCAGTTACACGAACGGGACTTGGCTGACGATTATGGGGCCGTCTATCTACCTCATGCACTGGCGAAAAAATACCCTAATGCTGCCAATGAGTTCGGCTGGCAATATCTTTTTCCCAGCAGAGATCGAAGTACCGACCCACGCACCGGCGAAGTCCGCCGACATCATGTACTGGAATCAGGGCTGCAAAAAGCCGTGAAGATAGCCGTAACCCGCGCCGGGATCTTCAAAAAATCCGGTTGTCACACCTTCCGACATTCCTTTGCCACCCATTTGTTGGAAAACGGGGTCAACATCCGGGTCGTGCAGGAATTAATGGGGCATGCCGACGTCAAAACCACCGAGATATATACCCATGTCATGGCCAAGGATATCAACGCGGTGGCCAGTCCGCTTGACGCGCTGGGCCCCATCTGATTGCACCGTTTGCTTCTGCAGTCGTTGGTCTGATCCTGCTCACTCCCCCCGATCCCGTACCATCCCCACCCGCAACTCCCTATGACCGGCCCGCCCATGGTCATCCACCACCCGCACCACGAACTCCCCGCTGGCCGGTGACCAGAAAAACGTCTCCCCCGCTTTAGCCGTCCCGACAAACCGGTCATCGACAAACCAGAACAGTTGCCGCACGTCGGCATCGGCGACGGCGCTGAAGGGGATTTTGTCCGTTTTCATGGTTTCGCTGCGTCGGAGGTATGCGAGCCTGGCCACCGGTGATTGGGTGACGGGCGGGGTGCCGGTGGTGCTCTGGGTGTCGAGGTCGCAGTCCGCTTCGAAGGGCGGCGGGGTCTTGAGGGCGATGCCGGCCTGGCGGTAGATGCGTTGCAGGTCCGATGGCCAGAATTCGAACACGCGAATCTCGGTGCGTCCGGGTTGCGGCCGGCAGGCGCGCAGGCCGGTCTCGGGGTTCACCGGCACCGCGCGGTGAATGGTCGAGACCTTGATGGGCGAGACGCCGGGGATGAACCAGGCGTCGCTGGTGCGGGGGCAGTAGCGGCCGGGCAGGTCGCCGGTGTCGGCGCACATGGCGACCTTTTGCACGTTGAGCAGGCCGGGCTTGAGGCGGCCGGTGGCCTGCCAGGGGTGGCCGCCGCTGAGGCTGTGGAAGATCTCGAACAGCAGCGGGCCGGCAACCTGGCGGCCGACGAAGGCGCGGTTGCCGGAACCGTCGAAATTGCCGATCCATACCGCCACCACATAGGGGCCGGAGATGCCCACCGCCCAGGCGTCGCGAAAGGCGTGGGAGGTGCCGGTTTTCCAGGCGACCTGCAGGCCGCTGGTCTGTTGGCCGGGCAGGGTTGGGCGCACCGGTTGCGGATTGTCGGCCAGAATGTCGAGGGTCAAAAAGCAGGCCTCCGCACTCAGGGGGGTGGGCGGATGTTCAGCTTTCGGGTTATCGGCCAGCAGGCGCAGCGGCTGCAGGGTGCCGCCGTTGGGCAGCATGGCGTAAAGCTTGAGCAGATCGAGCATGGTCAGTTCCACGCCGCCCAGCGTCAGGGCCAGTCCGTAGTAGCTTTCCTCCTGCAGATTTCGCACCCCGGCGCTTTGCAGCAATTCGTAGAGTCCCGGTTTGCGCAGTGCGGATTGCAGGGCGGCGGCCGGCACGTTGCGGCTGGCGATGAGGGCGTCGCGCGCCAGCATCGGGCCGAGGAAGGCCTGGTCGTAATTTTCCGGGGCGAAACCGCCAAACCGATGGGGCGCATCCTTGAGCATGCTCATGGGGTGGATCAGCCCCTGGTCCATGGCCAGGGCGTAGACGAAGGGCTTGAGGGTCGAACCGGGCGAGCGCGGGGCGCTGCAGCCGTTGACCTGGCCCTGGATGGCGGGATTGAAAAAATCCGCCGAACCGACCAGAACCTCAAGTTCCATCGTCTGATAATTGAGAACCGTAATCGCGCCGTTAACGATGCCGAGCTCCCTGTTTCGCGCCACGTAGTCGGCCAGCCGCTGTTCGACCATGCGTTGCAGGTCGCCGTCAATGGTGGTGTGAATGTGGCCACGTTGCAGCAGGGGCAGTTGCCGGTCGAGGTCGGTGACCAGGTGCGGGGCGCGAAACGGCAACTCTTCGGGGGGGCGCACTTGCAGGGGCAGCTCGAAGAAGGATTGCAGTCCGGCCGCCTCGGGGTGCTTTTCCACCCAGCGTCTAAACAGCGGGTCGCGGGCGGTCTTGAGGGCGGCGAAGCCTGCGGCGGTAGTGGGGGTGCGCTTGACCGGGTTTTGCGGGATGACGCACAGACTCAGCGCTTCGGGCAGGCTCAGGTGTTTGGACGGTTTGCCGAAATAGATCAGGCTGGCCGCCTCGATCCCCTCGATGTTGCGGCCGTAAGGTGCGAGGTTGAGATAGGCTGCGAAGATTTCATCTTTGCTGTAATGCCGCGAAAGCTGCAGGGCACGCAGGATCTGCAGCAGCTTGCCGGACAGGCTGCGGGTCTGCAGATGCCAGCGCAGCCGCGCCACCTGCATGGTGATGGTGGAGGCGCCCACCGGGCGCCGGCGCACGACGTAGCTGCTCCAGCAGGCGCGCAACAGGGCCAGGGGATCGACGCCGGGATGCCGGTAGTAGTCCTGGTCCTCGTAGAGCAGGGTGGCTTCACGCAGCGCCGGAGCGATGTCCTGCAGCGGCACCTGTAGGCGATAACGGTCGTCGTCGGCCAGGGTCAGGCGCAGCAGCCGGCCCTGGCGGTCGAAAAAGGCCCGCGAGGTGCTCTGGTAGCGCAGCAGCTCCGGTTTGGGGATGGCAATAATCGCGGCCGCGATCACCAGCAGAAGGATCGCGGCCGGACGCAGCACTTTTTTCATGGGTGGAAGCCTGTGTTTCAAGCTTTGCCTCTGTGTTTTTCAGCAGGTAAAACGCGTGGGGTGGTGAACATATTTCTGGTTATGCACTTGGCTCCAGTGATTTGATTCGCTCTTCGACCTTTTTGCACTTATGTGTACTTATCAGGCACCTGAGGCAAAAAACGCAGAATCTAAAAGCTTGAATCACGAAGATCACGAAGGACACGAAGGGTAAATCCAAGACAAGAAAAAACATAAGGTTTTGTTTTGTAGGTATTTCTTCGTGCTCTTCGTGTCCTTCGTGGTGAAAATTATATTTGTTTGTCCACTTCACGCTGGCGGTGCACCGATTTTCGAAGATTTGGGGCAATTTGAGAAAGGTGCATGACCAGAAGCATATTGAGAGTTGCTCCCTCCTTACTCAGATCCTGCGGATTTTCCAGATACCGAAGGCGTAACGCTGAAGCTGCCGCTTACGCCGGACGCACGCACCGCCCGGTCGTACATGGCCTCGGCCCACGGCGGCGGGATCACGAACTGCCCGGCGCTGGTGACCTTGGCCCGGTAGCTGAGTTCCCGGGCGATGGTGTCGAAGCGGCCGTAGAAGACCACCCGGTCCTCGCGCACGTCGACATAGTCGGCCCGCCAGCCGACGGCAGTGCGCGGTACTGAGTCGCGCAGTACTTCGAAGCCACCCGGCAGCAGGTCGATGACGGCCACGTTATCCACCGGTTCGGCCAGGGCGCGGATCCGCAGGCGCACGGTGACTTCCTGCCCCTGCTGCAGCTGCGTGACCGGTTTGCCCTCCCGGTCGAGGTATTCGCGGGTGATCTCCAGCTTGTCGCGCACCGGGGACTTCGGCAGGGCCCGATCGAAGCCGGCCTGGGACAGCAGGTGGAACAGCGCCGTGTCCGCCGCCACCTGCACCTTGGCGATACCGGTACCGAAGGAGGCCTGCGGCAACGGTTTGTGCTCGACCTTCAGCGCTCGCTGATCTCCCTTGGCGTTGACGGCGGTGAAGCGCAGCGTCGTATCCTGCAACGGTGCATTCTGCAGCCGCCCGTAAGCGCCCAGGGCGAGGATGGTGTAGGCGGCGGAGATGGTGTTGTAGCGGCCGCGAAACACCGGTTCGACGAAGCGCAGCAGTTCCTCGCCGTCGAGCTTGGCCGCCCGGTTCGGGAAGTGCCGCGCCAGCAGGTAGACGAACTGGGCGTCGCGGGTCAACTGCGAGTGGAAAACGCCGTCGTTTTTACCGGCTTTGGCGCCAAGGCGGTAGTGGCTGATCAGCCCATTGGCGTCGTCCCGTTTCTGCAGCAGCGAGTACGCCGCGGCCATGTAGGCGGCTGCCAGATCCTGACGCCAGGTTTTCGGCTGCTGTTTATCCAGCCAGGTCTGCAGGTTGACCAGGTGGTTGGTGGTGACTTCGCCCATGCGCGTCAGCAGATAGATGGCATAGGCGCGCACCCGTGCCTGCTCCAGGTCGACGGGCTGCTTGCCGACATTGTCGCGCAGGTAATCGCGGCCTCGGGTCATGAGGTCGTCGGGCACCGCATAACCGAGTTCGCGCACCTCAAGCAGAAAATGCATGGCGTAGACGCTGGGGAACTCCGCCACCGCGCTGCCGCCCGGCCAGAAGCAGAAGCCGCCGCTGGCCAGTTGCCGCTCGCGCAGCCGGGTGATGAGGGTGGCGAAGCGCTGACGGTTGTCGGCGGCGTGGGGCGCGAAGGCCGGATGGCTCATCAGCCCCACCAGCGGAAAGACCTGGCTGACCACCTGTTCGGTGCAGCCGTGGGGGAAGTGTTCCAGATAGGATGACAAACCGTCGATGAGCACCAGCGGGCTGCTGGATGCGGCTACCTGCTGCTCGGCCAGATCGGCGTACAGGCGACGCGGCATCTGCAGCTCGGCCTTGCCGCTTTTGGCGTAGCCGCTGCTCAGGGTGGTGGTGTAGGGCAGTGCTGGCCGGATACTGAGGGTGGCGCGGCGACTGGCCTGCTGCTTGCCCGAGGTGATGTTGAAACGCACCTGCGCTGCGCCGAGCTGGTCCTTGACCTTGAGTCGGAAATGCACCGTCTTTTCGCTGCCTTCGCTGATGGTCAGGCGCTGCGCCCCATCCCCGACGATCTCAAGGTGCGGCGACGCCTCCAGCCGTACATTGACCGGGGCGTTCTTGCCCGAGCCTTCCAGGATATTGCTGATGCCCACCGAAGCGCGGAAGCTGTCGTCGGGGGCGGCCTGGGTCAGCAGGTTGGGGGTGATGACGAAGGGGCCGCGCACCAGGCTGGATTGTTCCGCCACGCCAATGGCGTCGTCCGCCACCGCCACCGCCATTACCCGCAGGGTGCCGGCGAAGGTGTCGGGCACCGTGAAGCCGACGGAGCGCTGCTCGCTGTCGGCATCGACAATCCCCGACCAGAACACCGCCGGCTTATCCAGCGCACGGGCGAAGGGGTTGAGGTTGGCGGCCAGTGCCTTGCGCATGCTTTCGTCGGCCATGCCGCCGCCGCTGGCGGACACCTCGCGGATCAGGTCGAACTCCGGCAGGATCAGGTCGAGCATCTGCAGGGTGTCGACCTGCAGGGCGCGTTTGCGCAGGAAATGATCGAGGGGCTGCGGCGTCTTGTAACCGGCTACCTGCAAAATCCCCTCATCCACGGCGAACACCGCGATGCGCGCAGGGCGGGCGGTGCTGTAGGCGATCTCCATGCGATCGCCGGGACGCACCCTGGCAGCCGCCTCAAGCTTGAGATCGAGGGTGCGCTTGCCGCGATCGATGGTGAACGGAGCCACGGCGTAGCTCAAGGGGCTGGTGAAAATCTCGCGGGAACCGGCGTCACGCACGAAGGCGACGTTGACGTAGGCGTTGCCTTCCAGATCCTGCGGAATGGCGATGCGCTGCATGCTGCTGGTGGTGTCGGTGCTGAACCATTTCCAGGCATGCACCCGGTCGCTTTCGATGGTGATCAGGCCGTGGCCGGTGTAGGGGGCGGTGATGTTCATCTCGATGGTGTCGCCGGCCTTGTAGTCCCGGTGATCGAGTTTCAGGTCGAGTTCGGCGCTTTTTTCCAGTTGTCCCAGCAGGTTGCCATGCCCGACCACGCTGAAACGCACCCGAGCTAGCTTCAATCCCTGCGGATCGAGGATTTCCCAGACAAAGGTGCCGGGGCGCTCGGTGGGCAGTCGGTAGCGGCTGCCGGCGGCGGCGATGGCGAAATCCCCGGTCTGGAGCTCCTGTTCCTTTTCCACCGACTGGTAGGCATAGGTGCCGTCGGGCTGTTGCACCAGGGTCGAGATGGTACGGATTTCCGTGAGCCGCGCCTGCAAACCCTGCAGGCTGCGGGGCTTGAGATCCGTCCCGAGAGCGATCAGGTCGATGAAGCGTTTGGCGTCCTTGTTGATGTAATCCAGCTTGCCGTCGCTTTTGGTGCCGACCAGGGTCTGCAGGGGGGAGAGCAGCACGCTGTTGCGCGCCGCGACGCTGCGCCCGCCGCCGGGCTCGAAGCCTTCGGTTGTAAGGGTCAGCAGGTAGGTGCCGGCGGTGAAGCGCTGCAGCGGCAGGGTGAATTCGGCCTGCCCCTGCGCATCGGTGGTCCGGGCTTCCAGTTCCTCATTGATCTGCAGGGGCGGCTTGTCGGGATCGTACCAGGGGTCGGCGAAGCTGAAATCCCGATACTCCTTGAAGCTGAAGCGGGCGCTGCGCACGTTCATGAAGGCGGTCACCTTGCGCCCCTGCGCCGGGGTGCCGAACAGGTTGCGCAGCTGCACCCGCGCGGTCAGGTTTTTGGCGGTGCTCCAGCCCTGATCCTTGACGTCGGGCAGGGTGGTCTGGATCTTCAGGGTGTCGGCCTGGAACTCCTCGACGCGAAAACTGGTCGAGCCGAGCATGCGGCCCCGATATTTGTTGTCGCGCACCAGGTAGAGGGCCACCTGGTAGGTGCCGGTCTCCGAGGCGGCCTGGGTGGCGTAGGGGTAATCGAAGAAGCCTTTTTGCGCCAGGCTGAGGCGCTTGCTGGCTATCTCGGCCCCACGTGGGCTGCGGATGGCGATCTCCAGGGGGATGCCTTCGATGTTGTCCAGCGGCTGCGCTTTGACGATGCAGCCGATGGCGACCTGTTCTCCCGGCCGATACAGGCCGCGGTCGCTGAACAGAAACGCGCCGAGCTTTGCCCCGTTATCCTCGCCGCCCGCTTGCCGGTCGTGAACGCCGCCGACCTCGAAACGGGAGAAATTCAGTTGCCGCGCCTTGCGTTCAAAGGGGATGAAGGCCATGTCGCCGGCGGTTTTGACCACATAGACGGACGGTTGCTGCTCGTTTTCGAATCCCTTGGTGCTGGGGAAGTGCGCATGCCCTTCGGCGTCGGTAACGCGGCTCAGCAGCGGCAGGCCATTGCGCCCCTGCAGGGTGATTCTGGCGCCGGAGATCGGCCGACCGCTACCGAAGGCCTGCACGAAGACCTCGTGGCTCTGGTCGGCATTGTCCTTGACCAGCAGGCCGAGATCGGTGACCAGGATCAGGCGCTTGTCGCTGATCCAGCCCATTTTTTGCTGGCGGGCCTGGTCCCAGCCGCAGACCTCCACGAAAAACAGGCCGAAACGCTCGTTGCCGGTGGGCAGGTGGGCACTCAGGTCGACGGAGGCGTAGTTGGCCTGCTTGGGGTGCAAAAGTTTCAGGTCGACGATCTGCTCGGCGTATTCGACGATGTTGTCCTGACCGAAACGGTAGTTGGCAAAATGCGGATCCCGCAAATCACCGCTGGTCTGGCTGATCAGGTGCTGCAACTGTCCCGGCAGCAGTTTGCCGATGCGTACCTGAAAGGCTTCCAGGCCGCGGGCCATGAGCCCCAGCTGGTGGGCCCCGGCCAAAGACAGTAACGCCCCGTCGGCGGCGATTTTGATCTCTTGCGGATAGTCGGGGGCCGTGATCAGGGTGTCGTAGAAGGAGGCATGCACGAATCCGCCCAGGGAGGTCAGACCCGGTTTGAGGCGCAGGTAGAGGTTGCGGCCCGGCGGCGCATCGAGGGGCAGGTGGTATTCCCTGGCAAAGCCGTGCTCGGTTTCGAGGGGGACCAGGGGCAGGGGGGCGGCCTGCTCCAGCACCGCGTCGGTGATCTCGCGGGGGCTTCGCCAGCGCTGCTCGGGACGCTGTGGGTTGCGGGGCGGCAGCAGCCAGACCTGCAGTTTGTCCTTCAGTTCGGACTCGGCGATGTCGTCGGTGAAGCGCAGGCTAATCACCTGCTGCGGCTCATTTTTGTCGGTGCGGACGATGCCGGCCGTGGCGCTGTCGACCTTCAGAAAGCTCAGCCGGTCGGGGATCAGCAACTGCCTGGAAAGGGGCTGCTCCGTTGCCGCGCCGCCGGTGGCCGGGGCGATACCTGCTTTGACGGTCAGCTTCAGGTAGTTGGCATGTTCCGGCAGTTGCAGCGGCGCGCTGTGCACGTAGGCTTCGCGCTGGTTTTTGTCGTAAGTAACGCTAAAGCCGATCTCTTCGGGGCGGGTCTTGATCCCCTCATCGGTGGGCCGCATGGACATGACCAGATGCTGCTCCAGGCTTTGCGCATCCACCGGATGGGAGAAACGCAGGGTCGCGACCGCCTGGCGTATCTTGCGATCTCTGGGATCCTGGTAAAACTCCAGGTTGCCCGCATCGACGTTGAAAGGCGGTGAGTGGAATGCGTAACTCAGGCTGGCGAAGCGGGCCTCCGGGGCGAACAGCCGCTTGTCGAAGCGCAGCCGGAAGCGGGTGCCGGCCGGCCATTCCCGCTCGGGGACGAACACCAGGGTGCGATCCCCTTCCCAGCTCCAGACGCCGTCCATCGCCGGGTCCAGGCGGATGCCTCCGGCGACGCGCTGGTTCACCAGGTCGAGTCGCGCTACCGACGGCGGTGCCTCGGGCAGTTCCTGTCCCGGTCGCAGCCGCTCGGTGTCGTAGGCAAAGGTGACGCGCAGGCTCTCGGGGCGGGGATTTTCGACGTTGGGGGTGATCCCCGGGGCTTCGATCCCAGCGGTCAGCCGCAGCGGTTTGGGCAACTGCCGGTAATGGCGGTAGCCCGCCGCCGCGGCGATGATCAGCAATGCCACCAGCGCCAGTCCGCCCCAGAAGCGGCCCGGGTGCTGTCTGCGGCTGCGCTGCAATGTCGCGGCCCAGGGTGGCGGCGTCCAGGCAAATGATCCGGTGAGCTTGCTCATGCGGCGACCGACAGCGCGGAACGGTTTCTTCATGTCTTCCCATCCTTTGAATAAGCAACACACCGTTTGACCAGGCAGGCGCAGTACCCATTACACTTACCCGCGGGTTGCTCAAGTATCAAGTGTTTTTCATCATGAAGATTAAATTTTGTCTTCCACCTCCTTCGGTTGTGGTAAGGCGGCTGGGCAATCGCATCCTCCCTGTCTGCCTGGTTTTATCCGCGGGAAAAGGTCGCCATCTGGGTTGAAGTTCCATGCTGCGGGTCAAACTCGCCGATATCATCAAAACGGATCAGGTAATCGTTGCGCCGAGCCACACCCGCCGCCCAGCTCCTGAACTTGGCCCGGGTCCATTCGAAGCGATGATCCGGATGCCTGAATCCTCCTTCCGGGATGCCATGCAGCGCATTGAACTCGCGATTGGGTGTGGTGACGACAACGGTTTTTAGCCGCAAGCAGGAAAACACCGTCTGCTCGACGGCGGACAGGCGCTGGGGGGCAACATGTTCGATGGTTTCCACCATCGCCCCGGCGTCAAACCCAACCATAATATCTTCAATAAACGAGGTGAAGGAAGCATGGTAGAGCGATAGACGGTTTTCGCCAGGCGCGTTTTCCGGCAGGGCAAGCAGGGCTCTCGCCTCCGCCAAGGCTTCTTGCGACTGGTCGATGCCGACAATTTTCTGGAACTGTTTCTCAGCCGCCAGGCGAACCAGTAATTGGCCCGTCCCGCAGCCGAGATCAAGAACACTCTCGGAGTTGCTCTGCAGCAAGGCCTTAACCACCATATCCAACCGCTCGTTATGCAATTCTGTGGCTGATAGTTCAGATTGCCATCTATGATTTCTTTTCAACAGCACCACACCTTTTTAATCCTGCTCGCGGGTATTAAGATAGATTATGTCCGGTCACGAATCCCAGGAATCTGTCGGACTATCCCTGTGCCGGTTGCAAATAAATACTGATGGCGTCGCAAAAAGTCCGCCCTGCGGCGTTACGGCGTCAGGCCAGCTTCCGACAGCGTTGATCCAACATACAGGATTCTGCCGATCTTGTAAGTAAAGAACAAGCCGCTGAGCAGCCACCCTCTCTGGGGTCGTGGTCCATGACAGGCTGCCGAGTTGGTTTTCATCCGGAAACGGCCCTTTTCCCCAATCTCTGCGTCAATCCGCACGCTTGCGTGTGACTCGGGCCATCCCTGGCCCTCGCCCTTCGGGCAGCCGGAGGCTGTCCACTTCGCTATCCTGAGGCGTGATGCGTCGTAGACATCGACGCCTCCGTGCAAGCACTTGATTTCCTTGACCTTGGGAAAA
>DIWZ01000040.1:62731-271597 GCA_002435955.1 Pelobacter sp. UBA6093 | reverse complement strand
GGTCGGACTTTTTGCTTAGCCATCATGGTTAAGCCAATGCGTTCGCGTGGAGACTGACTAATCCAGGCAGCTCCGGTGGCCATGGCAACCCGCGTCCATGTTCTTACTGCAGCAGCTCCCTTTCTGGCGCAAACATTATGCAGCACCGACACTTTCGCGCCCTGGCGCCGTATATTGCTGAGATGGTGTTCAGCTTCCGGAGGAGATGGTGATGTCCAATCGGATTCTTGTGGTGGATGATGAATCAATTATTCTGCAACTGGCGACCATGGTGTTGACCAGTCGCGGTTTTGAGGTTCTCACGGCCCAGAGCGGGCAGGAATGTCTTGAAGTTGTACAGCGTGAATCACCGAACCTGGTTCTGCTGGATTACATGATGCCTGTCATGGACGGCATGACGACCCTGCGCCAGCTGCGCCAGCTTCATCCCGATACCTATGTGATCATGTTGACCGGTAAAGGAAGTGAGCAGATTGCCGTCGAGGTGATGAAAGCCGGCGCCGCCGATTACATTCTCAAGCCGTTTAAAAACCAGGATCTGCTTGAGAGGATCGAGAATGTTCTGCGCATCCGTCGCATTGAGATTCACAACCGGGAGCTGCGCGAAGAACGGGAGCGCCTGCTGAGTGAAATAGAAATCTGGAACATGGAACTGGAAAGGCGCGTAGCGGAAAAGACACGCGAGCTTGAATTGGCACATGCCGAAATCCTGCAGGCAGAAAAGCTGGCTGCATTGGGACATGTTTCGGCAGGTATGGCGCATGAAATTCGCAATCCGCTCAACGCCATTGGCCTGTTTGCCCAGATTCTCAAGCCGGTGATGGCCCACGACGCGGAAAAATCCGGGTATATTGACAAGTTGCTGCAGGAGGTCGATCGTATCGATGCGATCCTGTCCAAGCTTTTGAACGCCAGCAAGGCTCCCAAGGTGACTCTTGAACCGGTGTGTCTGGTTGGAATCATCGATCGTATCCTCGAGAATTTCAGCGAACAGCTCAAGGCCAGCAATGTGCAGGTTGAAAAACATTACCTGCAGGTGCCTCCCTTGATGATGGCGGATAGCGGCGAAATCGAGCAGATTTTCAATAATCTTTTCGCCAACTCCCTCTACGAGATGCAACATGGGGGTGTGCTTGGGGTAACAGTCAGTTACGACGGACAAAAAGTGACTATCGAGGTTGCCGATACGGGCGGCGGCATCCCCCGTGAAAACCTCAGTCAGATCTTCGACCCGTTTTTTACTACCAAGACCAAAGGGACCGGTTTTGGGCTGTCGGTGGTGCTGCGCATCGTTAAAAACTATAACGGCCATATTAATGTACGCAGCACGGCAGGGGAGGGGACCGTATTCAACCTGGAATTCCCCCTTGCCGTGCAAAGCAACTGACCGCCATTTTTCATGCGGTCCATCAGCCTCTTTGGAAATGAACCACCATCATGCCCCTGTTGTTGTGTGAAATTGCTCTGAACCTCGATGAGGATGAAGCGTTATTGCCGGAGTTGATAGGCCGGGAGCTGGGTGTTGCAGTTGGGACCCTGAATAACCTGCGTATTGTCCGTCGCGGTATCGATGCACGGCGTAAATCCCGAGTTTTGCGGGTTTTTAATGTCGAATTCGAAGTGACCGACGAAGACGCTCTGCTGCAACGGCATGCCGGTCATCCGCGGCTGCAAAAGGTCAAGACCCTGGAACTGCCACAGATTGTGCCCTTGACGCGACCCTGGCGGGTACTTGTCGTCGGCATGGGTCCGGCGGGCCTGTTTGCCGCCTGGCGCCTGGCTCGCGGCGGTGCCGAGGTCACCTTGCTGGAGAGGGGGCGGCGTGTGGAAACCCGGGTCCAGGATGTCAGACGGTTTCGCAGCGAAGGGGTTTTCGACCCGGACAGCAATATCGCGTTTGGGGAGGGTGGAGCCGGTACTTTTTCCGATGGCAAGCTGACTACCAGAGTCAAAAACCCCTGGCATCGCCAGGTGCTGCAGACCTTGGTCGATTGCGGGGCGCCGGAGGCTATCCTGGTCGATGCCAAGCCGCATGTCGGCACCGACCGTCTGAGGCTGGTGCTGATCCGCTTTCGGCAGATGCTTATTAACCTCGGTGTCGCTATTCGTTATGAAACCCGCCTTAGCGGATTGAAGGTAAAAGCCGGGCGAGTTACAGGCGGCGTCGTAAACGGCGGCGAGGAGCTGCCATGCGACAGTCTGGTGCTGGCTTGCGGGCACAGCGCCCGGGATACTTACGAAATGCTGCTGGCTGCCGAGGTGGCCATGGAAGCGAAACCGTTTGCTGTGGGTGTCCGGGTAGAACATCCCGCCGGGTTGATCAATGCCATCCAGTATGGACATGAACGCCATCCGCGTTTGCCCACCGCCGAATATGCCTTGACCTGGAATGATCCTCAGACAGGTCGCGGAGTTTACTCCTTTTGCATGTGCCCGGGGGGCGAGGTGGTGGTGGCTTCTTCCGAGCCGGGTGGCCTGGTGGTTAATGGCATGAGTTATCTGCGCCGTGACGGGGATTTGTCCAACAGTGCGCTGGTTGTCGCTGTGCGTCCGGAAGATTTCGGTGGGCAGGATGCGCTTGCCGGCATGCGTTTTCAGCGTCGCTGGGAACAACAGGCATTCAAACTGGGCGGGGGTGATTTTTGCGCCCCGGCACAGAATCTTTTGGCTTTCCTGGGCAAGGGCAAGGGGCCCCTTTGTTCGACATGTCGACCGGGGGTGCGTGAGGCCGAGCTTTGCGAGGCGTTGCCGGCTGTCGTGACCACCGGGTTGCGCCGGGCCTTGCCCCATTTTGACCGACGCATGCGCGGGTTTGTTACAGCCGAGGCCACTCTGGTGGGTATTGAGACCCGCACCTCGGCGCCACTACGTATTTTGCGCGGGGAAAACGGACAGTCCGTTTCCCACGCAGGTCTTTTTCCCGCAGGGGAGGGGGCCGGTTATGCCGGGGGCATCATGAGTGCCGCCCTTGATGGCCTTAATATCGGGGAGCACATTATCCGTTCTGTACCAACCGGGAGTTACAGGTGAAAAAAGTTTACGCTGGACAGATCCAGGACCGGGACATCATCAAGGAGTCTTTCCTGGTAAGAGAGAAAATAACGGCCATGGCCCGTAATGGAAAACCCTATCTCACCATCAAACTGATGGATCGCACAGGTGAGGTCGAGGGGCGCGTATGGGATCGCGTCGAGGAGCTTTCCGGCTGTTTTGAAAAGGATGATTTTGTCCAGGTGCATGGCAAGGCCAGCCTCTATCTGGGCAAAATGCAATTGGTCATACAGGATTTGAAAAAGGTTGAGGATTCGCAGGTCGATCTGGCCGATTACCTGCCCGTCTCCGAGCGTAGCGTCGACGACATGCTGTCGGAACTGAGGAGGCAGGTGGCAAGTTTGCAGACCCCCTGTTTTCGACAGTTGATGAACCTTTTTCTGGCCGATGAGGAATTCATGCGCGGCTATGCCAGTGCCCCGGCCGCCAAGGCCATTCATCATGTTTATCTGGGTGGTTTGCTGGATCACTCGTTGTCGGTGGCGCGTCTGGCGGACGACATCTGTCGCCACTATCCAAGCATTAATCGCGACATGCTGCTGACCGGTGCCCTGCTGCACGATATCGGCAAGGTGGAGGAACTCTGCTACGAGCGCGCTTTTGGCTATACCGACGAGGGAAAACTGCTCGGGCATATTACCATCGGTTTTCAAATGCTCGACAGCAAGCTGGCTCAGGTGGAGGATTTCCCCCGGGATCTGGCGGTGCTGCTTAAACACCTGCTGCTGTCCCACCATGGTCAGTACGAATTCGGTTCGCCCAAACGTCCCAAAACCCTTGAAGCAATTATCCTCAATTATCTGGATGATCTCGATTCCAAGATCAACGGGATTCAGACCCATATCCAGAAGGATCCGGATAATGATGAGTCCTGGACCGGCTACCATCGCATTTACGACCGGTACTTTTACAAAAGTCCTGCCACTGCCCCGATCGGGCAATCCGCACCGGACGCGCAGGTTTCCGCACCGCCGGTTGCAAACCTTGCCCCCAAAGCAGAGCCCGCTGCGGAAGTGCCGCCAGTGAAAGAACACAGGCAGGCAGACGGCCGGCGCAAGAATTTCAACTTTACCTTGGGAGATCAGTTGCGTGGCAAGAATCTGGATCTTTTTACATCGGACGATAGGGGTGAAAAGTGATCGATATCTGGCAAAAGTGCCTCGTTACCGGTGAACTCGGGGTCAATTGTTACATACTGGGATGCTCCCGAACCCATCAGGCCATTGTTATCGATCCCGGCGGTCACGCGGAACGAATTCTCGCAATCCTCGACGAGAACGGGTTCGCCTTGAAGATGGTGATCAATACGCACGGTCATTTCGACCACATCGGTGGCAATCGTATGCTTATCGATGAAACCGGTGCCGAGTTGTTGCTGCACGGGGCTGATCTACCGCTGTTGCGTGGAGCTGCCGATCATGCGACGGCTTTCGGTTGCCGCGCTATCGACCCCTCGCCGGAGCCGACCCGGTTATTGCAGGACGGCGACCGGATCGAGGTGGGCAGTATCCGTCTTGAGGTGATCCATGTGCCGGGACATTCCCCCGGTAGCGTCTGTCTCAAAGGTGGGGACTCCCTGTTTGTCGGGGATGTCCTTTTCGCCGGCTCCATCGGGCGCACCGACCTGCCCGGGGGCGATCATCTGCTTCTGCTCAAGGGGTTGCAAAATCGGGTGCTGGTGCTTGACGACAGCGTCAAAGTATTCCCCGGGCATGGTCCGGAGACGACCATTGGCCGCGAACGGAAAAGCAACCCGTATTTGAATTATTTCGACTAGGAGCCCCCGATGCTCACAGGCAAACAGATCGTTGTCGGAGTTACCGGCGGGATTGCGGCTTATCGGGCCGCGGAACTGGTCAGGCTTTATGTCAAAGCCGGCGCACACGTGCATGTAATCATGACCTCCGCTGCCGCTGAGTTCATCACGCCCCTGACTTTTCAGACCCTGTCGGGCAACCCGGTGCATATTGAATTATTTAACCTGATAAGCGAACGGGAGATCGGCCATATCGCTTTGGCTGACCGCGCCGATGTGCTGGTCGTGGCCCCGTGCACAGCCAATCTGATCGGCAAGGTTGCTGCCGGCTTGGCGGATGATTTGCTTACGACCACCATCATGGCGACCAAAGCCCCGGTTCTGTTTGTCCCCGCCATGAACAGCAACATGTGGGAAAACCCGATTTATCAGGGGAATCAGGCCCGTCTTTCCGAACTGGGTTATCACTTTGTCGAGCCGGTCAGCGGATTGCTTGCCTGTGGTTGGCAGGGAAAGGGCAAAATGGCCGAACCCGAGGTGGTATTCGAGGAAACGGGGCGGTTGCTGACACCTCAGGACCTGGCTGCTGAAACTATCTTGATCACAGCCGGCCCGACCCGCGAGGAGCTCGATCCGGTTCGGTATTTAAGTAATTATTCTTCCGGTAAGATGGGGTATGCCATTGCCCGCGCAGCCAGGCAGCGGGGCGCAAAGGTCGTCCTGGTGTCGGGCCCGACTTCCCTGACGCCACCTGCGGGGGTCATGTTGCATAAGATCGTAAGCGCTGAGCAGATGAAGCAGGCTGTGCTGGAGCACTTGCCCTCCTGTACCGTCGTCATCAAGTCCGCAGCAGTAGCGGATTACCGTCCCGCGGAACGGGCGGCACGAAAAATCAAAAAAGGTGGGGAAGACCAGATGCAGCTGACCCTGGTTAAAAACCCAGATATCCTTGCGGAAGTTAGCAAGGCCAAAAAAGGTCAGTTGGTGATCGGGTTTGCCGCCGAGACCGACGAACTGGCAACCCATGCGGTGCGCAAGCTGGAAAGCAAGGATCTCGATCTGATCGTCGCGAACGATGTCACCTGTCCGCAGGCCGGATTCGACGTCGATACCAACCTGGTCAGGTTGTTTTATCGCAATGGCGAAACGGAGCAGTGGCCCTTGATGAGCAAGGCTCAGGTGGCTGACCGGTTGCTGGGATGTGTCGTTCGTTTGCTCTGCAGCGGACGTAACGGGACTAAGCAGGCTCAGTAACCTGACAGCAGTTCGAGAAGTTTTTCCGGATGGACGATGCCGTGGCGCAAACGCAGTTTGATCTCACAGAGTAATTGCTCTGCCTGGGAGGCCGGCAATTTGCCTTCCAGCCACAGAAGGTGCAGGTTTTTGCGGATCGCCTTGGCTGCGTGCAAGGCTCTTTCGCCGGCGGGATCAGCTCGCCAGTAAGGGCTTTCCTGCATGGATTGCAGTACGCTCAGAACCGCTTCATGGGCAAGGGTCAGGTACTCCTCCTGATTGTTTTCCTGCAAGCTCCATTTGGAGCGATCCGCCATGGAACGCAGCATTTTTTGCCACTGTTGCAAACGGCTTAACAGCAGCAGGGAGTTGAAAAGCCGCTTGTTGGTGCCGAAAGAGAAAAGAGTCGGGGCCAGGATACTGCGAAGCAAGGCATCGTTGGCGCTTAAATCCTTCTGTGCCAGCGAGCGTGCCAGCGCCCAGCAGGCCGGATCGACGAAGCTTTCAAAACGCATTTCCCAATACGTATGTTTATGCATGACGGTATTGAAGGTGCGCACCAGTTTGTAAGGAACCAGGTATGCGTGGGCAACGGTGTCCGCGGCCAGATGCGCAATATAGCCGTAAGCGCAGGCGCGTTGGGCATCATTTTCGGCCGCGTCGATAATCTGGCATCCCACCCGCCAGGAATGGCAGTGATGCAGGTAGTGGGTGAAACGTTTGCCGAGAGTGATGTCGGCGCTGATGCAGCCATAGAGAAAATCGAAGGGATGGGAAGCTATCAGCTGCCGCAGGGCATCAGGCAGGAGATGCAGTTCTCCCAGTATCTGCGAACCGAGTTGCAGATGCACCCCCAGCCCCCAGGCGAGAGCCACGGAGGGGGCGCAAATAATCACGATGAAAATTATGAGTAGTATTTTGAACGCCATGGACACCTGCGTTGATGTATGGCTACAGGATAGTCCGGCAGGTAAGGAAATGTAAAGAGACTATGCCGCAAAAGCTTTATCGGGATTTATTCGAGGCTGCCGGGCAGGTGCGCGGCCTGCTGGAGAATCTTCAGCTACTGGGAGTTCGTGAATTGCCCTGGCCAGAGGAGCAAAGCACGCCACCGGTCTGTCCGGTCCGGCCCGATGCCGCAGGCGTCGAGTCAGGAATTTGCCGCCCAGAAACCCTTGAGGAGATTCGTGCCGATCTTGGCGATTGTTGCCGTTGCCTGCTCGGCCAGGGGCGCGAACATGTCGTTTTCGGCTGCGGCAATGAGCAGGCGCGTCTGGTATTTGTCGGCGAAGCTCCGGGGCGCGAAGAAGATAAGCAAGGTATTCCTTTTGTCGGGGAGGCCGGTCGGCTTTTAGACCGTATGCTGTTTGCCATGGGGTTGCGCCGCGAGGATGTTTATATTTGCAATGTCCTCAAATGCCGGCCTCCGGGCAACCGGGATCCACAGCCTGATGAAATTGCAGCCTGCGAGCCTTTTCTGCAACGGCAACTGGCTGCCATCCGACCGCGCGTTATTGTTACCCTCGGCCGGTTCGCTGCCCAGACACTGTTGAGAGACCAGGATGCCATCAGCCGATTGCGTGGTCGTTGGCATGAATATGAGGGTATTCCGCTGATGCCGACTTATCACCCGGCTTATTTGCTGCGAAATCCTGAGTCCAAGCGGGAAGCATGGGAAGATCTCAAGCAGGTCATGAGTCGTTTGCGTGACAGTGATGCCTGAAAGGGGTATCGCGTCCTTCGTTGAATCTCCCATCGACCGATTTCAAAGACAATCCTCTTTCGCGGCACGCGGTTCTATCATCTTTTGACTGAAAATCACCTTGATTACGAATCCAGGGGTGGTCTGATGGGATTTTTACCGTAAACTTCCAGGTAAGCACTTTGTAGAAGTGCAGCTCCTGTAACCATGTCAGCGGCACGTTATCAATCAGGAAGGTCAATGTTATGAAAAAGCCTTTGGGAGAACGGCTGGTGGAGGAAGATGTAATTACGCAGCAACAACTCGATGCTGCGTTGCAGCGTCAAAGATCGCGTGGAGGGCGGCTCGGACAAAACCTGTGTGCGCTTGGTTTCCTCGAGGAAAAGAAGCTGCAAGCTACCTTTCGCAAGCCACCCGATTGCCCGCAAACGGTTGAGGACACCGGGCTCGATCTGTTTTTTATTGCCGATCTGGTGTTGAAACACACGCTGTTTCTGGGGGATTTTACCCTGGCGGAACTGATCGATCGGGTAAAGCTGCCCGCCCACATCATGGATCAGGCGGTTGAAGAGCTAAGACGGGAACATTTCATCAAAGTCAAGGGGGCTTCCCTTTATTCCAAAAGCAGTTATCAGTACTCGATTACCGAGCCGGGCATCCGTCGCGCTTCCGCGTTGCTCGATGTGTCACGCTATGTCGGTCCGGCTCCGGTGAGTCTGGATGACTATCGGGACATGGTCGATCTGCAGACGGTGCGCAGTCTGCTTGTGAGCCAGGAGCGTGTCCAACAAGTTTTTTCCCACCTGGTGGTCAGCGACCGGTTGCTCCATCGACTTGGTCCGGCGTTGAGTTCGGGCAAGGAAATTTTTCTGTACGGTCCACCCGGAAACGGTAAAACATCCATAGCCGAAACCATTGCCGAATTGATGCCGGGTGGCATATATATGCCCTACGCACTGTTGGTGAGGGGCGAAATTATTAATATCTATGATCCCGTGAATCATCATGCCATGGATATGGAAAACGGCAGCGGCACTTATGATGAGCGCTGGCTTCAGGTGCGCAGACCGGTGGTGATTGCCGGTGGCGAATTGACGCTGCGAACTCTCGATCTTGACTTCAATCCTATCACCAAATATTACGAAGCACCTTTACAGGTTAAGTCCAATAACGGAGTTTTCATTATCGATGATTTCGGACGTCAGCATGTCGATCCCCAATTGTTACTCAACCGCTGGATGGTACCCCTTGATCGGCGTATCGATTTTTTGACGTTGCATACGGGGATGAAATTTGAAATACCCTTTGATAACCTGGTGATTTTTTCCACCAATATCGAACCGCACGAACTGGTGGATGAGGCCTTTTTGAGACGGATTCATTACAAATTCAAGGTCGATTATCCTACCGTGGAACAATTCGAAAATATTTTCAGGCAGGTTTGCCAGTGCAATGGGATCGTTTTTGATGAGTCGGTATTTACCTATTTGATGGATCAGTTTTATCGCCGTCTGGATATCCCCTACAGTGCTTGCCACCCGCAGGATATGGTGGAACATATACTGGCGGATGCTTCCTATCATGGCTATCCTCCGGAAATGACAAGAGAGAGCATCGCAGCAGCGTGGGAAGATTATTTCGTGCGCATTTAACGGGAATTGGAAACAAATTGAGAGATATGGGGGATAAGGCTTGACAGGAGCAGACGAATTTATTAATAGATAGGCGCCATAAGTGACTGGTGGTATGTCGCGGCCCGGGCATGCGACAGTTTTCGATAAAAAGGCAATGTTATGGAAACCTTTCTGGCGCCGGCTAAAATCAATATTTGTCTGCATGTCCTGAGGCGTCGTCCCGACGGCTATCACGATCTGGCCATGCTCATGCAGCGCGTATCGCTGTATGACAAGATAAATATGACTTTCACCGATGGCGCGGACATCCGGGTACATTGCGGGGGTGTGAAGTTGCCTGATGGGCAGCAGAACATTGCACAGAGGGCGGCTCAGGCCCTTTTTGACCGGGTCGGCATTCACCGAGGGCTGGAAATCGTCATAGAAAAAAACATCCCCGTGGCTGCAGGATTGGGTGGCGGTTCATCCGATGCAGCCACCGTGCTGATGGGGCTGAACGAGATGCTGGGCCTGGGTCTTGCTCCCGGGCAACTGATGGAAACCGGCGTGAAGCTCGGTGCCGATGTGCCGTTTTTTATTTTTAAACATCCTGCCTGGGCAACCGGGATTGGCGATCAGCTGGAGGAAGTTCACGGCTTGCCTCTTGTCTGGTACGTCCTGGTCAATCCTGGACTGGAAGTATCAACGGCGTGGGTTTATAAAAATTTGCGGTTGACATCCCCGAGGGATAATCTTAGAATACCTCGGTTTTCCGGCGAGGTAGAAGAAGTGATTAATCTTCTGCATAACGACCTTGAAACCGTGACGGTAGAACGTTTCCCTCTGATTGGGCAGGTCAAACAAGAGTTGATCGAGCTCGGTGCGAATGGGGCACTGATGAGTGGCAGCGGTTCGACGGTTTTCGGGGTTTTTGGTGATGGTGATGCCGCCCGAGTTGCTGCCGAGAAGATGTCCTCTCGGGACGGATGGCGAGCTTTTGCTGTTAAGCCGATCCAGATTTGATGTTTGCCGGGTCGTTGGCCGGTTGTCGGGAAAAATAACAGGTTCATATTTTGTTGGGGCGTCGCCAAGCGGTAAGGCACCGGATTTTGATTCCGGCATTCCCAGGTTCGAATCCTGGCGCCCCAGCCATATTACTATAGTCGCGTTTTCAGGTGCGGGCTTCTTTGCCGACAGCGCGAATGGGCAACTGGACACGCGTCGGTCTCGGTTGCATGACAGGTCATGGTTTCCATGGCCTGCAGTTTTTTCTTACATATCAACTGAGGATTTGTCGTGAACAACCTGAAAATATTTTCTGGCAATTCGAATACGCCTCTTGCCCGCGAGATCTGCGGGCATCTTGCCGTTCCCCTTGGGGCGGCCAAGGTTCGTGCCTTTTCGGATGGCGAAATCATGGTGGAAATCGGGGAGAACGTCCGCGGGCGCGATGTTTATGTCATCCAGTCCACGTGTGCCCCGGCCAACGACAACCTCATGGAGTTGTTGATCATGGCGGATGCACTCAAACGGGCATCCGCAGCGCGCATTACGGCTGTTATTCCATATTTCGGCTATGCCAGACAGGATCGCAAGGTTGCACCCCGTACTCCTATCACCAGTAAACTGGTAGCCGATCTTATCTCTACTTCCGGTTTTGACCGGGTGTTGACCATGGACCTGCACGCCGGTCAGATTCAGGGGTTTTTCAATATACCTGTGGATCATCTGTATGCAGCGCCCGTGATTCTACGGGATATCGCCGATCGGTTTGATGATTCGCTGGTCGTTGTCTCACCCGATGCCGGCGGGACGGAGCGGGCCAGGGCGTTTGCCAAACGGCTCGATGCCAGTCTCGCGATAATCGACAAGCGCCGCAGCGGTCCCAATGTTTCACAGGTAATGAATATTATCGGCGATGTCGAAGGCAAGCATTGCATCATTGTCGATGATATGATCGATACGGCAGGCACCCTCTGCCAGGCGGCGCAAGCCCTCAAGGATAAGGGTGCCGGTGATATTTATGCTTTTGCAACTCATGCCGTTCTTTCTGGGCCTGCGCTGGAACGAATCGACAACAGTTGTCTGAATGAAGTGGTCGTTACCAACACCATTCCGGTGCTGGAAAAAGTCAAGGCCTGTAGTCGCTTGCGGCAGTTGTCGGTCGCCGAGCTTCTGGCCGAAGCCATTCGACGTATCAATGGCAGTGAATCGGTTAGCTCTCTTTTTGTATAAATAGACAGGGTTCAACTCGAACCGAAACAACGTGAGGATTGGAGGAACGGATACATGGCACAGACGGAATTGAATGTCAGCCAGCGTGATGGGCTTGGTAAGGGAACTGCTCGAACTCTGCGTCGCGAGGGGCTGATTCCCGCCGTCATGTACGGCAAAGGTGTGGAGAGTTGTGCTTTGACGGTTGAACCCAGAAAGCTTGCCGCCATAGTCGGCAGCGAGGCTGGATTGAATACCCTGATTACTCTCAAGGGGCAAGGTGCGTTTGACGGTCAGGTTGTTATTCTCAAGGATCTGCAACGGGATCCGATTCGTCAGACCTTGTTGCACGTAGATTTTCAGGCCATTGACCTGAAGCAGAAAACTCACGTCATGGTCCCTGTTGTTGTCGTCGGTAAATCCGCCGGCGAAAAAGAGGGTGGTAATCTTCAAATTATTCGTCACGAAATTGAGCTCGTGTGTCTGCCTGCCAATATTCCCAGCGCCATCGAGGTTGACGTTACCGCGATGAATATCGGCGATGTTCTGCATGTGCTGGAGATTCAACTGCCTTTCGGGGTTGAATTGCCTGCGGACGTGAACTACACCGTTTTGACCGTCGGTGGTCGTGCAGCTGAAGGCGAAGAGATCGCTGAAGAAGTTGCTGAGATCGAAACCGGCGAATAACGCGGCGAGGGAACCTTTTTGAAGTTGCTTGTCGGCTTGGGCAACCCGGGACCGGAATATGCCGCAACACGGCATAATATCGGTGTTCTGGTTGCCCAGAAATTTGCTGAGAAGGTGGGTTTGTCGCTTAAACGGCAAGCTCATCAGGCCATTGTAGGTACGGGACGTGCCGAAGGGCAGGAGGTTATGGTGCTCTTGCCCCAGACCTACATGAACCGCAGCGGTATCTCGGTGATTTCCGCCTGTAAGGCAAAAAGAATTGATGTTGAGGATCTGGTTGTTGTACATGACGAGATCGATTTACCATTTGGTTCCGTGCGTATTAAAGTTGGCGGTGGGCACGGAGGTCATAACGGTTTGCGAAGCATAGCGGAACTGCTCGGGTCTCGCGATTTCATAAGGTTGAGGGTTGGTGTCGGCAGACCTGCCGGATCGATGGATGTCGCCAAATACGTCCTCGGACCATTTTCCTCTACGGAAAAATCCCAACTCGACAGCGTGCTGGAAAATTCGGTCAGGGCCTTGGAGGTGCTGTTGCAAAAAGGCGCGCAGCAAGCCATGAACGAATTCAATAACCGGGTATTTTTAATTTAACAGAGAGGGAAGGGTTTAAAATGGAACTGCAAATGTATGCTCCGATCCTGGGGGCCGTGGGGTTTTTGATTGCCATCCTGATGTACACCGTCGTCAAGGCGCAACCTGTTGGCAATGAGCGGATGAAGGAAATCGGCGATGCGATCCGAGCCGGCGCCATGGCCTTTCTGAAGCGCGAATACTCGGTGCTGGCGGTCTTCATCGTTGTGGTCTTTTTCCTGATTGGCCTGGCGCCCAGCCTCGGTTTTAATACCGCACTGGCATTTCTCGGCGGCGCGATCTGCTCGATGCTCTGTGGTCTCATCGGTATGAAGGCGGCTACCCATGCCAACGTCAGGACAGCCGAGGCGGCCCGTACCCATGGTCAGGGCAAAGCTCTGACGATTTCTTTCAACGGCGGCGCCGTCATGGGGTTGTCGGTTGCTTCGATGGGCTTGATCGGGGTTGGCATTGCCTACATCATCTTCGGCGGTGACCCCCAGACCTCCATCTATATCAACGGCTTCGCCATGGGTGCTTCTTCCATCGCCCTGTTCGCCCGTGTCGGCGGCGGCATTTACACCAAGGCGGCCGACGTCGGTTCGGACCTGGTCGGCAAGGTGGAAGCTGGCATTCCCGAAGACGACCCCCGCAACCCGGGTGTTATTGCCGACAACGTCGGCGACTGCGTAGGCGATACTGCCGGTATGGGGGCCGACATTTTCGAGTCCTACGTCGGTTCCATTATTGCCACCGTAGCCATTGCCGCTGCCGCAGGAGCGGGTTTGATGACCACCTTGGCCGGTGCTCCAGCCGAGATCGGTTCTGATCTGTTCAAGCTGACCCAGGCGAACGCCATGCTGTTGCCTTTGGTGCTGGCCATGGTTGGCCTGATCTTCTCCCTGCTCGGCGTCGGCTCCATGAAGTTTCTGAAGAATATCGATCCCGCTGCTGCGCTGCGTTATACCACCTTTGTGGCCGCCGGTGGGTTTCTGGTCGCTGCCTTTTTCATCACCCGGGCGATGCACATCAGCAACGGTGTTTTCTGGGCCATTCTTGCCGGCTCCCTCGCCGGCATCGGTATCGGCCTGATCACCGAGTACTATACTTCCTCGGCCCCGGTGTTCCGCATCGCCGATGCCAGTAAGACCGGACCGGCAACCAATATCATCCATGGCTTGGCCGTTGGGTTTGAAAGCTGCGTTGCACCGATTCTTATTATCTGCGTGGGCATCTTTGTCGCCAACCACTTTGCCGGCCTCTATGGCATCGGTATTGCCGCCGTCGGCATGCTGGCCACCGTCGGTGTGACCATGACCGTGGATGCCTACGGCCCGATCGCCGACAACGCGGGCGGTATTTCCGAGATGGCCGGCCTCGGCCCCGAGGTTCGCAAGATCACAGACGGTCTCGACGCCATCGGCAATACCACCGCCGCTGTCGGCAAAGGCTTTGCCATCGGTTCGGCGGCCCTGACTGCTCTGGCCCTTTTCTCTGCTTATGCCACAGCCGTCAAACTGGAAGCTATCAATCTCATCGAGCCCCTTACCGTAATCGGCTTGCTGATCGGTGGCGCGATTCCCTTCTTCATCGCTGCCTTGACCATGACTTCCGTCGGCCGGGCCGCCGGCAAGATGGTCGATGAGATTCGTCGGCAGTTCCGCGAGATCCCCGGTCTGCTGGAAGGTAAGCCAGGCGTCAAGCCCGAGCCGGAGAAATGCGTAGACATCTCGGCCCGCGCCGCTTTGCGGGAGATGATTCTGCCTGGCGTGGTTGCAGTTGTCGCCCCGGTTCTGGTCGGGATGCTCCTCGGCAAGCAGGCCCTTGGCGGAATGCTCGCCGGCGCCACTCTGACTGGTGTGCTGTTGGCCCTGTTTATGTCCAACGCCGGCGGCGCTTGGGACAACGCCAAGAAGTTCATTGAAAAAGGTGAACTCGACGGCGAGAAGAAGGGTGGCGACGCGCATAAGGCTGCCGTTGTCGGCGATACCGTCGGCGACCCGTTCAAGGATACTTCCGGTCCGGCCATGAACATTCTCATCAAGCTGATGAGTGTCGTTTCGCTGGTCATCGCTCCCCTGCTCGTCTGATCTGCAGGGACAAGATCCATATCGTTGAAACCGATAGCCGGGAGCTGATCCCGGCTATCGCTATTTAAGCAGGATATCTTCATGGGATTCAAGTGCGGTATCGTTGGGTTGCCCAACGTAGGAAAATCGACAATTTTTAACGCCATCACCTCGGCTGGAGCCGAGTCGGCAAATTATCCTTTTTGTACAATAGAACCCAATGTCGGCGTGGTTACCGTGCCGGATGCGCGTCTTGATGCCCTGGCGGAAATCGTACAGCCACAGAGGGTGCTTCCGACCACCATTGAGTTTGTCGACATTGCCGGGCTCGTGCGTGGGGCCAGTCGGGGAGAGGGGCTCGGTAATCAATTCCTCGGCCATATCCGTCAGGTTGATGCCATTGCCAATATCGTACGCTGTTTCGATGATGATAACGTCGTCCATGTCGATGGGTCTGTCGATCCTTTGCGGGATATTGAGATTATTCAGACAGAACTCAATCTTGCTGATCTCGATACCGTCGACAAGCGCTTGCTGCGTTTGCAAAAGCAGGCCAAAAGCGGCGATAAAGAACTTAAGGCTCAGCAGGAAGTCCTGCTGAGGGTTCGCGACATCCTCGACGCAGGCAAGCCTGCCCGTTCAGCGGGTTTGAACGATGAGGAACGCCGATTGATTTATGATCTGCATCTGATTACCGCCAAGCCTGTTTTGTATGTCGCCAATGTGGCCGAAGATGATCTCAAGGGTGAGCATCCGCACGTTGCCCGCGTGCGGGAATTCGCCGCCTTGGAGGGCGCCGAGGCTGTGGCCATCTGCGGCAAGATCGAAGCGGAAATCGCCGAACTCGATGGTGAAGAAAAGCAGGAATTTCTCGAAGAACTCGGACTGGACAGTTCCGGACTCGACCAGATGATTCGGGCCGGTTATCAACTGCTGGGGTTGATTACCTATTTTACTGCCGGAGTCAAAGAGGTGCGTGCGTGGACCGTGCATCGAGGGGATCGTGCACCCCAGGCAGCCGGTGTCATTCACAGCGATTTCGAAAAAGGATTTATACGCGCCGAAGTCATTGCCTACCAGGATTTCATTGCCTGCCGCGGCGAGGCCGGCGCCAAAGAAAAGGGGTTACTGCGGCTTGAGGGCAAGGATTATGTTGTGCAGGATGGTGATATCATGCACTTCAGATTCAATGTTTAACAATATCGGCGGGCGTATTCTGATCAGCTTATCTGAAAAACGTTGAATTGCGTTGTCCCATGTGGTATTAAACTAAGTTCTGTTTTTAGGCGGGCACCCAGGTGCCTACTCCTTGCTCCGGACTTTGCCGGGGTTAAACACTCGAGAGGAGAGTTACATGCGTACTTACGAAAACATCATGATCGTCCATCCGGACAAGGTCGGGGATGAGTACAACGCCGTTGTGGAGAAATTCAAGGGTGTACTTACCGATCTCAATGCCAATCTCCTGAAGGTCGACGAATGGGGCGTGCGCAAGCTTGCATACCCGGTCAAAAAACAAGGCCGGGGAAGCTATGTGCTGACCGTGTTTGAAGGCGATCCGAGCATTATTAACGAATTTGAGCGTCGACTGCGTCTCGATGAAGCTATCATTAAATTCCAGACGGTATCGTTGGAAAAGGGCTTTGTGGAAGATGTTGCTTCCAAGGTTATCGAAGAAAGCGACGAAAATCTCGACGAAGAAGAATAAATTCGGATCCGGGCGATGTCAGCATCGCACCGCACATAAGGAGGAATATAAGCATGTATGATAAAAAACCTGCCGGAGCCAATGCAAAACGCTCTCCTGTACGTCGCCGCTTTTCCCGGCGTAAAGGCTGCCGGTTCTGTGCCGACAGTACCTTGAAAATTGATTATAAAGAACTGCGGAATCTGCGGTATTTTGTATCCGAGCGCGGTAAGATCGTACCTCGTCGCATTTCCGGAAATTGTGCCGAACATCAGCGCAAAGTATGCGAAGCGATCAAACGGGCCAGAAATATCGCTCTGCTGCCCTTTATGGCTGGGCATTCCGTCGACTAGCGCCGGGGAACCTTACTTTGAGTATGGCGCAAAAGCTCCTCTCCGTGCTCGGTGCAGTGGTTGCGACCGCTGGACTGCAGTTGCTGGTACTTAGGCTCATTTCGCAGGAGCAGAGCAGTTTTCTGGTAATAGCCGGTAGCGGATTGGCGTTCCTGGTGCCATGGCCAGTTGCTATTTTGGTCCTGCGGCAGGGGTATCGCGCGGCGATGGCCGCTCTGTTCGCCAGTGGATTGTTGCTGGGCGCGGCAGGAAGTTGGCCTTTGGCCGTAGCGTACCTTGTTCAGTTTGGCCTGGGTTCAGTAATTGTCCCCCATTTGCTGATGAAGGGCTGGAACTGGGGTGCTGCGGTTCTGACGGGAACCGGCTTAAGCGTAGGTGGCGGCATTTTTGCTCTCAGCGCTTTTTCTTTGCAGCAGGGACAGTCGCCCCTCGCATTTGCAGACAGCTGGGCACGCACGGAGGTCGACAGGGCTATTTTGGCTCTTAATTCCGCCAATCTGCCGGCGGATGTGGCGCAACAGACCGAGAGGATGATTCAGGATTTAGGCAACAAGCTTGTTGAACTTTATCCTGCCATGTCTATCCTCACCGTAGCCGGCATGTTGCTGGTGATGGTTCTGTTTCTCAACCGCAAGGCAGGACAGTTGTTGCCATCTCAAAGTCCCTTTCATGCGTGGAAGGTGGCTGAACATATTGTCTGGATCCTTATTGTCAGTGGTGCTGCTGTGCTTTTTCTAAATGGAGCGTGGCAGCGACTTGCGATGAATGTGGTGGTGGTTGTACTCGCTATTTACTTTCTCCAGGGACTGGCAATATTGAGCTACTTTTTAAATGTGAAAGGCGTGCCCCCAGTTTTCAGGGTGCTCGGTTATTTTCTGGTTGTTGCGAGCTTCCCTTTACGGGTGCTTGCTACCGGGGTCGGAATTTTCGATCTCTGGATCGATTTTCGCAAACCCAGAAACCACAAGGATTAGATCCTTTTTGGAGGAACTCAATGGATATCATCTTGATGGAAAACGTGGATGGCCTGGGCCAAATCGGCGAGCTGGTCAAGGTTAAGCCCGGTTATGCACGTAACTTTCTTATTCCTAAAAAGTTTGCCGTTGAAGCAAATACACGCAATCTGAAAGAGCTTGAGCATCAAAAGCGTCAGCTCGAGTACAAGGCCCAAAAGGTACTTCAGTCATCTGAAGTCCTCAAGGCCCAGATTGAAAAGGTTGCATGTGTCTTTGCCCTGCGTGCAGGCGAGGACGGCAAGTTGTTCGGGTCCGTAACCAGCATGGAAATCCAATCGAAACTGGCCGATGCCGGGATCGAGATGGATCGCAAGAAAATTCAGCTGGACGAGCCTATCAAAGTCCTGGGCGATTATGAAGTAGCGGTTAAATTGCCGGCCGGCATTGTTGCCACCGTGAAGGTTTCGGTAACTGCCCTTGATTAAACATTACGCCGGCACCGGGGCAGTCTCCGGTGCCGGCGGTTTCATAACCCTTCTGATGTATCCATGAACAATATTCCGGTGACTAAACTACCTCCCCAGTCTCTGGAAGGCGAAATGTCCGTACTGGGGGGCATTCTGCTTGAAAATGACGCCCTCAATAAGGCGGTGGGGGTCCTGCGTCCGGACGACTTTTATCGAGAAAGTCACAGGAAGATCTTTGCCGCACTTTTGCACCTATCCGATATCGGCGAACCTGCCGACCTGGTTACACTTACCGCCGCACTTCAGAAAAAAGGGGAACTGGATGCCGTGGGCGGCACCAGTTATCTCAGCACGCTTGTCGACTATGTTCCTACGGCTGCCAATATCGTTTACTATTGCCGGATGGTCAAGGAGAAGGCGTTAGCCCGGCACCTGATCTCGGTGGCGACCGAGATTGCGACCAGGGGTTATGAAGGCGGCGATGTTGAATCCCTTCTGGACTGGTCCGAAAAGTCCATATTTGAAATCAGTGGTATGAAAAATCGGCCCTCATATTTCTCTACTCGAGAGATCATGAAGGATACCATTCAGATCATAGAGGATTTATACCACCGCAAAGAACTTGTCACCGGCGTCACCACCGGTTATAAGGTGCTGGATGAAATGACCGCTGGCCTGCAGCCTTCCGACCTTATTATCGTGGCAGGTCGTCCTTCCATGGGTAAGACGGCGTTCGTGTTGAACCTGATCGAAAATGCCGCGGTTCATTCCTCCAAGCCAGTCACTACAGTTATTTTTTCCCTTGAGATGAGCAAGGAGTCGTTGGTACAACGCTTGCTATGCTCCCTGGCCCGGGTTGATGCCAGTCGCCTGCGGACCGGTAATCTGGTCGAGTCGGACTGGCCCAAGCTTATCGACGGTGCAAGTAAACTGTCGGAAGCACCGATCTTTATCGACGACACGCCCGCCATCACGGTTATGGAATTGCGTGCCAAGGCGCGCCGTCTCAAAGCCGAGCATAACCTGGGCATGGTCGTGGTCGACTACCTGCAACTTATGCAGGGCCATAATCCTGAGAGTCGACAGCAGGAAATTTCTGAAATTTCCCGATCTCTCAAAGCACTCGCCAAAGAGATAAATGTGCCGGTGGTGGCTCTCTCCCAGTTGAACCGATCATTGGAGAATCGAACCGACAAACGCCCCATCATGGCGGACTTGCGTGAATCCGGTGCCATCGAACAGGATGCCGACGTTATCATGTTCATCTATCGTGAGGCCGTTTACTGTGAAGATTGCCGCAGTAAGGAGCGTACTTGCGAAAAGGGACATGAAAAAGATGCCGAAATCATTATCGGCAAACAGCGAAACGGAGCAATCGGCACTGTGCATCTGACTTTTCTCGGTCAGTTCACCCGCTTCGAAAACCAGACGCGCCGCGAAGATCCTTACTGACGGTCTTCACTATTTAAAACAAAAGGCTCCGGAATTTATGTCCGGAGCCTTTTGTCGTTGCTGAGAGGGAGGCCCTGTTCTGCCGGGCAGGCGCCTTACAATTCTTTTAAATCGATATCCAGCAATTGAATCTTTTTGCGCAGGGTGTTGCGGTTGATGCCGAGGATCTCTGCTGCGCGCACCTGGTTGCCGCGGGTTTTGTCGAGGATGATGGAAATCAGCGGCCGTTCCATCTGGTGCAGGACCATCTGGTAAAGATTGTTCAGTTCGTTGACATCCATCGGCGCAAAGGTTGCCAGCAGTTTATTTGAAATCAGGGCTTCAAGTGATTCGTCCGTCTCCTTGCGAGTCGGTTCGGGAGCCAGGCCCGGAAAATCACCGGGTGTCAATAACTGATCCGACGATAGCAACGCTGCCCGTTTCAGGGTGTTTTCCAGCTCGCGAACATTGCCTGGCCAATCGTGACGCTTAAGATGCGCCATGGCTTCCTTGGTGCACCCCTGAATGCCCACATTAAGGTCTTTGCGGGCAGAGTCAAGAAAATATTCGACCAGCAGGGGGATGTCGTCGCGACGCTCCCGCAGCGGCGGAATGGCAATCGGTACAACATTGAGCCGGTAGAACAGATCTTCACGAAACTCTCGGGCCGCGACTTTTTCACGAAGATTCTGGTTGGTGGCCGCGACGATGCGAACATCGACAGAGATGGTGGTGCTGCCGCCGGTGCGGGTAATTTCGCGTTCCTGCAGTACCCGCAACAGTTTGGCCTGCAACTCCAATGGCATGTCGCCGATCTCGTCAAGGAACAGCGTACCGCCGCTGGCCTGTTCGAATTTACCGATTTTGCGATCCGTGGCCCCGGTGAAAGAGCCTTTTTCGTGTCCGAAAAGCTCGCTTTCCAGCAATTCGCTGGGGATTGCCGCACAGTTCAAGGCCAGGAAGTCCTTGCCGACCCTCGGACTGTTATAGTGGATGGCCCGCGCAACCAGTTCCTTGCCGGTACCGCTTTCGCCGGTTATGAGTACCGTGACGTCGGTTGGTGCCACCCGACCAAGAATTTTGTAGATTTCCTGCATCGGCTTGCTTTTGCCAATGATGGCC
Source organism: Pelobacter sp. UBA6093 (assembly GCA_002435955.1). Lineage (GTDB taxonomy): Bacteria > Desulfobacterota > Desulfuromonadia > Desulfuromonadales > Syntrophotaleaceae > Syntrophotalea. Next base: position 250,683 of record DIWZ01000040.1, on the reverse strand, counting down.
CGGTCCAAAGGATACTGTTCCTTCAATTCGGTTTTGAGGCGATGGACCTCTTCGGCGGCAACCGCTGCCTTCTGCGCTTTGACGATGATCGCCTCCAGGGCATCGAGGTCGAATGGTTTTGTCAGGTAATCGTAGGCGCCGAGCTTCATGGCTTCCACTGCATTTTTCATGGACGATTCGGCCGTGATGATAATGACGAGCATTTCAGGCCGCTGTTCCTGAAAGTAGCGTAGCAGTTCCAGCCCGGACACATCGGGCATTTTGATATCGAGGATCGCCATATCGTAGTGGCGACGCTTGAACATGGCTTTGGCGTCACCCCCGTCTGTGGCCAGATCGACGGTGAAGCCTTGTTTGGTTAATGCCTTGCGCAGTACCCAGCGGATACTTTCTTCATCATCTGCTACCAGAATACGTTGTATGGACATGCTGAGTTCCCGGGCTAATGGTTTCCGTGCCGCGGATTAGTAGCGGCAGGGTGGTTAGTGATCGATGGCGTACCCTGTATAACGATTATCCTCGTTTCAGAGGCAAGGTCACCGTAAAGGTCGTGCCCTGGTCCAGCTGGCTGGCGACGCGCAGGGAGCCCTGGTGCTCGTTGATGATTTTTTGGCAGATAGCCAGACCTAATCCGCAGCCCTTGGTTTTGGTAGTGAAAAATGGAGTGAAAATGCGATCAAGTTCATCTGGGGGGATGCCGGGGCCGTTGTCCTGGATTTCTACCATCACCATCGGTACGGGTCGTTCCCCCGGCTTATTGAACAGGTATTGTCCGGCAATGCGCGAGGTTATAATTATCGTTCCTGCGCCCTCGATAGCCTCCCCGGCATTTTTAAGCAGGTTGAGAAACAGCCTGGTGATCAGGGTTTCATCCCCCCTGATGGGCGGAATACTTGGGTCAAGCTGCATTTGATAACTGATCTGCTTGTCCGGGTGGCTCTCCTTTTGCAGCAGAACCTGATCGGCAAGGATGCGCGACAGGTTGACTTCGCTGAGTTGGGTCGGGCGCGGACGGGTCAGGTCGAGCAACTCTTCGATTAGATCGTTAACTCTGTTGACCTCCCTGGTCATGACGCGGGTATATTCCCGCAGAGGGTTCTCGGGGGGCAACTCAAGGTTCAATAGTTGAGCAGCACCCTTGATCCCGCCCAGAGGATTTTTGATTTCGTGTGCAAGGCCGGCTGCGAGTGTACCCAGCATGGCTAACCGATCAGCCTGGCGGACGGTTTCTTCGAGTTCACGAATTTGAGAGTGATCACGAAGGATCACCACGACCCCTTCCTGTTCACCCTTTCTGGTGAACAGTGGTGATGCAGACAATCCGACCGGCAATGGGGCGGCCAATGGACGATGCAAGAGGATGTCTTCATGGCTGGTGATCGAACGGCCCGATTGCAGGGCGGCACGCACAAGCCGCAACAGTTCGGCGCTTGAGCCGAACAGGTCGGCAAGGGGCCGTTGCAACGCTTGTCGTTCGGAATAGCCCGTGCAGATCTGTGCTGCGGGATTGAACAACACGATGAGCTCGGCATCGTCGATGGCAATCACAGCTTCTTCCATGTTTTCCAGTACCCTCATGTAGAGGGAGCGATCCTTTGGTTCTGCGTTGTTCATGGAACCTCAATGGTTGCGGCATGTTCGAAAAAGTGCCGTATCAGAGTTCGCATTTCATCGATGGAGCAAGCCTGATTGATGCTGGCCCGGAACTGGGCGGCACCGGGGAGGCCTTTTGCGTACCAGCACAAGTGCTTGCGCATGTCCAGGACGGCTTTGCGTTCATTGTTGTAGCGAAGAAAGATCTCCATGTGGCGAAACGCGACGTCTCGGCAATCCTCAAGGGAGGGCGCGACTGCCGCTTGTTCGTTTTGCAGAGCCAGGAAGTTTTTTGCAAGCCACGGATTGCCATAGCAGCCACGGCCGATCATGACAGCGTCGCAACCGGTTTCGTTGAGCATGCGCCGGGCATCTTCGGCCTCAAAGATATCGCCGCTGCCGATAATCGGAATGGTTGCTCGATGCTTCAGTTCACCGATGAGGGCCCAGTCGGCGGTGCCGGAAAAACCCTGGCTGCGGGTGCGTGGATGCAACGTAACGGCATCTGCTCCTTCCTGTTCAGCAATGCGCGCGATTTCCAGAAAGTTGATGCTGGACTGGTCCCAGCCTGCGCGTATTTTAACGGTCAGGGGCAAGTCTGTTGCGCGCCGCATGGCCGCGACGATTTGGGCCACCCGTTTGGGGGTCTGCATAAGGGCACTGCCGGCGCCACTGCGGACCACCTTTTTGACCGGACAACCCATGTTCAGATCGATGAGATCGCCATGGGGGCCAACCTGTCTGCATGCCTCGGCAAGCGTTGCCGGATTTTCGCCAAACAGTTGAATGCCAAGCGGGCGGTCCTCAGGCACGGAGGTAAGCAGATCCCTGGTTGCATCGCCACCAAGAACCAGCCCATTGGCGCTGACCATTTCCGTAAACGCCAGCCCCAGGCCAAACGGGCGCATAAGCAATCGACAGGATAAGTCGGTGATGCCGGCCATGGGGGCAAGCAGAATATTATGTTTTAAGTGAAGTGATTTAATGTTCATTTGCACAATTTTTATGCAGTTTAACCATGCCTTTTGCAGATTGCAAGTGAAAATCCAGCCTCGGTAATTTTTACTGTATTTACAAGATATTGTGCATAATATAAATTGTTTGTACAAGTAGCGTCATGGGGTAATCTGCTTTAATATTGAAACCATGTGTGAAAATTTGAAGTCAGTCGGGAGGACGGACCGGAACTCGTTGCACTTTAACACGGTCGTTTTTTCTCGAAAGGCTGATGTCGTTCAAGGAGTTGGTGATGTCCCAATTAAAAGATGCGCTGTTTAGAAAAATCGAGGAGCAACGCCCGCGAATTACCCGTTTGCTCAAGGAATATGGCCAGGTAACCCTTGATCATGTTTCCATTGCGCAGGCCATTGGCGGGGTGCGGGGGGTGAAATGTCTGGTTACGGATATCTCCTATCTCGACCCTGAAGAGGGTGTAAGGTTTCGCGGCAAGACCATTCGGGAAACCTTTGACGCATTGCCAAAAGTACCCGGTTCCGAATATCCTTACGTCGAAGGTTTCTGGTATTTTCTGTTGACCGGCGAAGTCCCGACTCTTGAGCAGACCCTCGAGGTTGTCAAGGATTTTCAGTCGCGTCGGCAGGTTCCTCAATATGTCTTCGATGCGTTGCGGGCGATGCCGCGGGATCTCCATCCCATGGCCATGTTGTCCGCGGCCATTGTGGTTATGCAGCGCGAATCGATTTTTGCCGAACGCTACAACGAGGGGATGAGTAAAGGTGACTTCTGGGATCCCATGTACGAGGATTCATGCAACCTGCTTGCCAGACTACCCGCCATCGCTGCCTTCATTTATCGCTTGAAATATAAAGGCGATACGCCGATTCCTTCGAATCCCGAGCTCGATTTCGGGGGGGATTTTGCCCATATGATGGGGATTCCAGCCCCTTATGACGATGTGGCACGCATGTATTTCATCCTTCATTCCGATCACGAGTCAGGCAACGTATCGGCCCATACCACGCGTTTGGTGGCCTCGGCACTGGCCGATGCCTATTACAGCCTGTCGGCAGGCGTGAATGGTTTGTCCGGCCCCTTGCACGGACTGGCCAACCAGGAAGTTCTACGCTGGATCCAGGGGAAAATGGAAAAACTTGGCGGCACCTTGCCTACCGAAGAGGAGCTGGAACGCTACTTGTGGGACACGTTGAACAGCGGCCAGGTTATCCCCGGTTACGGACATGCCGTATTACGCCGTACCGATCCGCGTTTTACCGCCCAGATGGAATTCTGTGAAAAGAATCTGCCCGATGACGACCTGTACAAGTTGGTCAAGATGATTTATAAGGTGGCCCCCAAAATTCTGCAGGCCCACGGCAAGGCGCGAAATCCCTGGCCCAATGTCGATGCCCAGTCCGGGGTAATCCAGTGGCACTTCGGAATTACCCAGTATGATTATTACACCGTGCTGTTTGCTGTCGGCAGAGCCATTGGTGTGCTAGCGAATATAACTTGGGACAGGGCGCTGGGATACCCTTTGGAGAGACCCAAGTCCATAACCCTGGACATGATGGAACAGGTCGCAGGCATTCAATGAGGTGGTGCCTGAGAATTCCTGGCCCATTGTAATCCGGAAATATGAACAAACATCGGATCTCTTCGCTTTCAGGAGGAGGTCCGTTTGTATTTGTGCTTTTTTCAAGCTGTTGAAAACGTTTCTTTGGAGACGGTCAACCTGGGAGAGGGTTTCACCCTTATTCGTCGGGGGAAATACTACCGGAAGGAAAGGCGGGAGCAAGTAATGGACGATTTAACGAACGATTTTATGTATATCAGGCGCCTGACAACTGATGACCAAAAGAAGATAAATAAAATTCCTTTCCTGAATATCGATTCCATTCTGATTCCATCACCTTTTATAAAGGATAAAGCTCTCGAAATAGATTACGACCACAGTTATGTCTGGGATGAAGAGGGCGAGTTCCTCGGATATATACTTGTTTATTCAAATCCCGAAAAAACCAAATTTCAAGTTTATAAGCAGGTTACCAGCCCTTTTGGCAGAGGAAAAGGTATAGGTTCGGCTTTCATTAGAAAATTAGCTGAAGATGTCGACGAGAAATCATATATTTATTTATTCGTATGGGAAAAACTTGTCAGTACAATAGAGTTCTTTTATAGCAATGGTTTTAATCTCGAAGATTCAACCGTTTATCGGAAGATGCGATTTTATCTTATGTCGGCAACGGCTAAGGTTATATTAGATAAAAGTTTTTCACTGAAGACAAGAGACGTTTCAATATTAGAAGAGTTGAGCAAGGTCAGGCATGATGCAAAAAAATCACTCAAGGTTTTATCAGACATGATTTCAATTATGTCCGTAGACAATTTCAACCAAATTATTGAAGACATAAATCGAGAAAATACCGCGTTACTTAATACTCTCAGTATGTATGAAGACAAAATTAAAGCTTCCCATGAAGTTAATATAAAGGAGATTTTGACCAACAGGGTTATCCCTTTTGTAGAAGCTGCGCATGTGCCTTGCCAGATACGATTGATCTTGAGTGCCGATATTCCGCCGGTTATTGGCAGTTATATGGATTACAGTCGGGCGTTGATCAATCTGGTGTCGAATTCGATCGATGCGATCGAAGAAGCGGGCAGGGAAGGTCTCATCCAGATCATGCTCACCCGAAAAGAAGGCAAGGTGGTGCTGATTATCCAGGATAACGGTATCGGCATAAGCCCCGAGCGGTTGCAGGTTGACGGCAGAAACCTGCCCCTTTTCGTTGGACGTACGACCAAACAGGATAAGGCCGGCGAGGGTATCGGCACACGGCAGATTTTTTCAACTTTCGGGGCGGGGAATATCAAGATCGAAAGTCGCCAGCATAAATTCAGCCGCTGGACCATTACTTTGAATATAAGTACCAAGAAAAAAATCGACCAGCTTGCCCTGCTTGAAACGCGCTTCATCGAATTCATGAAGTCTACCGAGACGATTGACCTTGATCAGAACAGCAGCAGAACAGAAGTCGCCTCTTTGATATGGCAACTGCGGGAAATGGAGATTTTCAGTTATGACTTGATCCAACCCTTCAGCGTATATAACAACGTCCGGGATATTTATCGACTGGCACTTACCTATCGATATGGCAGCACCAGTTTCAGGCAAATGAAGGACGAACTGGAAAAATGCCGGGTTGATCATGAAATCATCCGTTATTGGCTGCTGGGGATGCTTAACCGTATCAAGCAGAACGAAAGTTTTCTTCTTGGCTCCTTCGACTTCCAGCAGTACAAAGGCATATATTTCAAGAGCTATGGCCAGGCTATTAAAAAAACGATTATTTTCACCCTGGATCCGGATACAGGAAATTTTTATGCCGCGGATCGTCGTCTGGCCGAGCACCTTGACTTTGTTCCCTACCTGAAGCGACAAAGGGAACAATTGATTCGAGGGGAATTCAAAGGGGATGTCAAGAACCTTGAAAGCCCCATCCTTCTGGGAGTCTGGAACGCAGCCGACAAAGAGGATCTTTTCGATAAAATCGAGATGTTGCAAAAAGGCTGCAGGCAAATGCTGGAGATGGACATAAAGCCCGAAAAATCCATATCCTTTTACCATGTTACAAGAAACCTGAGCAATTTCGATTTCGACCCGTTTAAGGTCATACCCCTCGGGGAGCTGGTTAACCTGAAACGACAGGATTTCGATCAGTTGATCACCACCACGGATGATGATTTCGACGGATTGGTTTTCACGGACTAATACAGAGAGCCAGGCGCTTCTGGCAGGAGGCTGAATAATTAGCTTCGAGAGGGTGCGCCCTCTCCGGAAACTCAATTTTTCGATTTTTGACAATTTTGCGGGGAGGGAAACGGCTTAATTCGTCGAACCTTGAAGGAAAAAGGGGAGGCGGCCGCAAAATGCGAACCGGTCTCCCCTTTGGTCCAATCAGGCGTTTTTGGCCGCGAGATAACCTTTGGCCAGGGCGGTATTGACGTGCACCACCCCTTTATTCAGATCTTTGAAGGGGTAATCCGCCGTCACCTCAGGTAGCTCGTCGGCCTGCTGCTGCGTGCGGATGACCGAACCCGCCGGCACGTAACGGCCGTCGGCGACATTTACGCCCATGAGGATGCAACCCGGCTCGATGACGCATTGCTTGCCAACCCGCGATTTGAAAACCAGCACCTGCATGCCGACAAAGGTATCATCCATGACCACGGCGGGCCCATGAACCTGGACCTGGTGGGCCATGGACACGCGCTTGCCGACGTAAACCGCATATTTGTTGCCGTCGACCTCAACCATGTTCTTTTCGATGGGCTGTCCGTTCATCTCCGTTTCCAGAGCATGAATGACGACACCGTCCTGCACATTGGAGTTGTCGCCGACGAACAGCGGTTGCCCTTCGTCGCCCCGTACCGCCGCGCCGGGGGAAACCATGACGTTCTGCCCGAGGGTGACATTGCCAATCACGGCGGCCAGGGGGTGAACATAGGCCGTCGCATCGATAATGGGCTCGGATACCTTGCCACAAAAGTCAGCCAATACATTTTTTTCGATCATGCCTGCCTCTCAGATAGCTGATTATGAAAGTGGGGCCTTCTCACGAAGACCCCACTTGGTTAAAACATTACTCCGGGTTTCCCCTGGGGCAACCCTTGCTTATTGATTCGAGACTGCCGGATTGGCTGCCTTGTAGTGGGAAACGTGCTTGGGACGCTGGAACATCAGGGTAACGAAGAAACCCAGCGCCAGCAGAGCTGCGGCAATGTAAAGAGGCGGCCGTACCTGGTCAAACTTTGCGAACACCAGGCCACCAACGACACCGGCAGCACCCCATGCCGTCAGAACGAAGCCATAGACCCGGCCGATATAGCTGGGGCCGAAGGAGTCAGCGGCAAAGGCCGGCATGACGGCGAAACCGCCGCCGAGGCAAGCCAGCAGGTAACTGGCGCAAATGGTGAAAATCAGAGGGCTGGTCACGGACGGCAAGTAGAAGTACAGTGCAGCCTGGGTGGCAAACATGACCAGGAAGACATTCTTACGGCCGATCTTGTCCGACATGGAAGCCCAGAACAGGCGACCCAGACCGTTGAAAATGGAGGCCGTGGCCAGCACGCCGCCACCGAGAACCGCCAGTTCCGCCGGATCAGTGACGTTGCGGGCAATCCGGAACACGTCCTGAGCCATGGGGGACAGCTTGGACAGCAGGCCCATGCCGGCGCTGACGTTAAGGAACAGCATGGTCCAGATCATATACCACTGGGGAGTTTTTTTCGCTTCGGTCCAGCTGAAGGAATCGGCAGCCGAAACAGTCTTGGTGGAAGGAACGAAGCCGTCGGGCAACCAGCCTGCAGGAGGATTTTTCAGCTGCAGGGCGGCCAGGGTATTGGCAATAAGATAAACCACGCCCAGCGCTATAAAAGCATTGGCCACACCCATGCTGGTGATCAGGCCGGGAACGATCTTGCCGACAAAAAACGCACCAAGACCGAAACCCATGACCGACAAGCCGGTGATCAGGCCGCGATGGTCCGGGAACCAGCGAATCAGGGTAGCGATGGGTACGACATAGGCCAGACCGTTACCGATACCGCCAATGACGCCGTAACCGATGTAAAGAAACCAGAGGTTGCCGGAGGTGATGGCCAAACCGGCGCAAATGGTACCGATACCGTAAAGGATAACGCCGATGGTACCAGCAAACTTCGGCCCTTTCTTGTCAACCAGAATGCCACCAAAAGCAGCGGCCAAACCGATGGTGCCGATGATGATCATGAAGGTCACGGCGACCGTTTCCTTGGTCCACAGTGGGTTGGCGCCCAAAATCGGTTTGACGAATATCGACCATGCATACACGGTACCCAGCACCAACTGGATGACGATCCCCGCTACGGCGATCAACCATCTTTTCGTCATCAAATTCTCGTTACTCATGTTCCTCTCCCCTAAAAAAGTGTTTTGGCAACCATGCTTTTAAACCTTTTGAACGGTTACCCATAATCAGAACTCAACGTATCCTTACCAGCAACCTCTCCCCTGAAAAGCCACCATGTAAACGGATTCTTCAAACACGTCAAGTTCGGCTGAAAACAACTGTCTCCTTGTGGATCTCCCACAGGGAACATCATAACCGGGCAGGATACTAGCAAGACGGACCGTGTAAGTCAATCTCTTGGCTGCCCAATCAGAACAAGATTTCCAAAAAAAATTATTCGAGGACGACAACCGCCCTCCCAGGGACAGGCAGATTAAAGGATTTTTCCTATTTTCAGACTAATACCAGGCCGCTTTTCCACTCTCGTGGCGCACAATTTGTACTCCGGGATGGTGGAAATACAATCCAGGGAGGGATTGGTCTGGGAGGCAGGTTTAACTATTCTTACAGGCAGGATCGGAATGCCTATTTGATCAACCGCTTGCGCATGCCGCGTATGGCCAGCGGGTAGGCGACCAGAAAAAATGCCACCAGGTAGAACAGGCTCCACATCAGAGTCAGGTCGAGTCTTCCCAGGGCGCAGGCGCGAACCAACATGGTCAGATGGGTCAAGGGAAAGACCTGCGCCAGCCATTGGGCCCATGTCGGGAGGTTCTGTAGCGGGAAGAAGGTGCCGCTGAACAAAAACATCGGGGTGATGAACAGGAAGATCGGTAGATTGAAGGTTTCGATATTCGGCACCAGGCTGGTGAAAACCATCCCGATGGCGGCAAACGCCAGTCCTCCCAGGGCCGCCAACGGCAGGAGCAACAGTCCTTCGGGGTAATGGACCAGGCCGCACAGGCTGATGACGCTTTGCATGAGCAGCGCAGCGATAACCGCCTTGGTGGCGGCCCAGGCGATCTCTCCGGTGATGACTTCTTCGAGGGTCAGCGGCGTGGCCAGCATGGCATCGAAGGTTTTCTGGTAATACATGCGCACAAACGAGGCGTAACTTGTTTCAAAAAAGGCATTGTACATGATGGTGATGGCCAGCAGCGCCGGGGCGATGAAGGGCAGGTAAGCGATTTCCTGGCCACGATAGGAAAAACCTTTCACCAGGCTACTCAATCCGATGCCGAACGCGGCCAGATAAAACAACGGCTCCAGCAGCGGCGGCAGGAAACTGATTTTCCAGGTATGGCGGTAAACGCTGAAGTTGCGTTGCCAGACGCGCACCCAGCGAGCGCTGATGGAAAGATTCCGCATCACTCGCGCAACTCCCTTCCGGTCAGGTGCAAAAACACATCCTCCAGGGTTGCCGGCCGCAGGGTGCAGCGGCGTCCGTCGAATATTTCGGTCAATGCCGCAAACAGACCGGTGTCGGCCTGATTATGGATGACCAAGCGTTGGCCGAAAGTTTCAAAGTGCAGCCCGCGACTTTGCAGGCAGGTAATCAATGCCGCATCGGTTGGGGCAATTTCGATCACTTCGCGGCCCACATATTGCCGGATCAGCTCGTGAGGTCGGCCTTCGACCAGGATACGGCCTTGATTCATGATGACCAGCCGGTCGCACAGCCGGGCCGCTTCTTCCATGTAGTGCGTGGTGAGCAGGATGGTCAATCCGCCGGTTTTCAGCTCCTCCAGGCGCTCCCAGACCTGATGTCGGGACTGCGGGTCGAGGCCGGTAGTCGGTTCGTCAAGGATCAGCAGGTCAGGGTTGTTGATCAGCGACCGTGCCAGCACCAGCCTCCTTTTCATGCCGCCGGATAATTCCCTGATATTGGTAGCGGCCCGGTTGTCCAGGGCAAAGAATTTCAGCAGGCGGCCCGTGGTCGCACGGGCATCGGCTGCGGCAAGGTTGAAGTAGCGCGCGTAGGTAAGCAGGTTGTCTCGCACGCTGAGGTCGGGGTCAAGGTTGTCTTCCTGCTGACAGACTCCAATGCGGTTTTTAACCGTACGCCAGTCATCGGTTATCCGCTGGTCAAACAGATGCAATTCTCCGCCGCTTGAAGGGCTGTAGCCATACAGCATGCGAATGGTGCTGGTTTTCCCGGCTCCGTTTGGCCCGAGCAATCCGAAGCATTCGGCTTTTTGCACCGCGAAGGAAATGCCGTCCACAGCGGTGAAGGTCCCGAAGGATTTTCTCAGGTTTTTGGCTGTAATGACATTTGGTGCCACTCCGTTACCCCAGTCCGGTAGAGGTTGCATAAAATAACCATATCGACATAACATTATGCCATATGGCAGTCCGGGTTTTCACCGGGAGGGGTTTTCCCTTTAAATAATCTTTTCTCCGGAATGCCAATCGTGGCACTATTGCAGTTCGCTGGTGTACTGTTCCTGGTTATTTTTTTACTCGATTTTTTGAACAGGTCGATGGAAGATATTGCACGGCTGCTATCCGGCTTCAGAATTTCAGAGTGACTCTCCCGATAGCGGCTTTTTTCGCTCTCTGATCATGCGTGCAAAGGACTGATCGTATGGCAAAGGATGTATCGGCGCTGGATGCCATTGCCTTGCAGTATCGTGGACTGCTGGAAACCGTGGATGCCTGGTTTGCCCGCTGCAAGACGGAAGCAGGGGAGGCCATTCGCTGCGAGGACGGGTGCTCTGCTTGTTGTCGGGGGCTTTTCGACATCACGCTTCTCGACGCCTATCTGCTCCAACTCGGATTTTCGCAATTGCCGCCTTATCGCCAAAAGCAGGTTGTCGATCGAGCCGAAAATCGATTGCGTCAATTGCAGGCCAAATGGCCGGACTTTGCCCATCCCTACCTGCTCAATGCCATGCCGGACCATGTCTGGACAGAGATGCCCGAGGATGACGAGACACCCTGCCCGCTGCTGGATGAAAATGGTTCCTGCCTGGTCTATGCATGGCGCCCGCTGGTTTGCCGCCAGCATGGTCTGCCCAATATCGACTTGTCCGGCACACACTTTTCCGACTTGTATTGCTCCCTCAACTTTGCCGGAGTCGATCCACTCTCCATGCCGCAGCTTCGCTGGCGGTTCCAGCATCTTTTCAACCAGGAAATGACGCTTTTCGGTGCGTTTACGTCGGCGCTGCTAGGTGCTCCGGTGAATGAGGCGGACACTTTCATCCCCACCGCATTACTCATCGATTTTTCCAGATTCCGATAGAAGCAAAAGGCTCAAGCCTTTGTTCTCTGGTACAGTTTACAGGGTATTCCCCTATTTTGTGCCGGAGTAAATACGATGGCGCTACACCTGCCTTTCCGATATCTGGAACCGACCTGTTTTGCCGGTCTGCTGGATGATCCGGTGCTGTGGGTGAAGGTGCGCCCGTGGGGGCGGGCACTGTTGTTTGACTGTGGCCAGTTGCATCATCTGGCCAAACGGGCACTGAAATCCGTGGCTGCCTTGTTTGTCACCCATGCGCACATGGATCATTTCATGGGGTTCGATACGTTGGTGCGCCATGTTCTGGTCTCTCCCCGGGTCTTCGATGTCTTCGGCCCCCCCGGCCTGGCGGATAAAATCGAACACAAGCTTTGTGCTTACGACTGGAACCTGCACGAACGGTTCTGGTGCACCTTCCGCGTGCATGAAGTTTATCCAAACCACATCCAGAAATGGATATTTCCGGGCCCGTTACGATTTGAAAGGCAACCAGACGGGGTTTGCGATCGCAGCGATCGGACCGTTTTTGCCAATCGATGGGTGAGGGTGGATGCGCAACAGGCCGACCACCACATACCGGTACTCATTTATCGCATTACCGAACAACCGACGTTCAGTCTGGATACCGAACGACTCGCCGCGGCAGGACTGGCTGGCGGAGCCTGGATCAGCGATTTGAAACGCCAATTCTACCGGGGGAGGTTGGGTAAAGAGTCCTTGACGGTGACGCAGTCGTATGCGGAAGGGGGAGGTCTGTTGGAGATTGCGGATACGCGCAGGCTGTATGATATGGTGCAAAGGAGGTTGGTTTCGCTGTCCATCGGGTATATGACGGATATCGGCTATTCCAGGCATAACGAGGAGACGGTCACCGGTCTGCTCCAAGGTGTTACCCTGTTGGTGGGGGAGTGTGCCTTTTTGGCGGACCAGGTGGAAAAAGCCCGCCGTTCATGTCACCTGTGCACCCGGGATATGAACGTTCTGCTGCAAACATTACGGCCCAAATATTATCTTCCTGTGCATCTCTCCAAATCCTGCGGGGAAATGAGTCAGAAACTCTACCAGGAGTTGCACCCCCCGGTCGGGACCACTCTGATTCACCTGCCGGAGCGCCTGCTTGCCCGGCCCTTGTTGCCGTGTGAAGTTCGCCTGGGATGCTGACCGGGGCCCCTGAATAGGACAGGAGCGGACAGGGGAAAGCCCCACCCGGGTTGGCTTGATAGGCCATCCGGGTGGGGCTTTTTGTCTAACAAGAAATGGGTCAGGAAGCGTAGGTCATATCCATTACCACCTCAGGATCGCACCCGAGCCGTAAGGCGCCCCAGTGTTTGCCGTTGATGAATATGGGCATGGCAAATTCGCTCAGGATCTCACCATTGTCCCGTTTGTAGGTATGCAGCAAAACGGGGTCGGTATTGGTAGCGGCGGCAAGGCTGCTCGGGTCGTCGAAGATGCGGCCATCACGGCTGTAGATGGCGTCGATTTCAGGGTCGCCGGTGACCGGTTGCGAGCAGAAGCTGTTGTGGGTCGCACCGTAACCGTTGACATCGACACACAGGGCGAAAACGCCGCCTTTGAGATCGCTGGTCAGTTTGTCGTATATCGGCTGCAACTCCCTGGCAAAGGCATCGGAATAGGCGGTCTGGTATTTCTGCGGATTGGTTCCGGGAATCGGCTGGTAATTGCGATCGAAAATATCGATGCCGCGTTCCAGCATCTTCTCCATGCTTTTACGGATTTTGCCGCGGGCCTTACGCACCTCGTTGACGCAATGCTCACCGTAACCCTTGCCGGTTTTGAAGCGGGCGTTCATGCGCTGCAGGTTTTCGGTGATTTGGTAAAGACTTTCGGTGGAATCCTTGGCCTCTTCCATGGTGTCGGATACTTCGCGGCTGATCTGATTGATGTTGCTGACCTTGCCGTGTACCTCGTTGTTGGCAGCGGAGAGTTCTTCGACGGAGGCGGTAATGCTCTGCAGTTGATCGTCGCTCTTTTCCAGATCGGATATCATGGTTTTAAAACTGTTGCACGATTTGCTGACCGCCGACTGAGTGTCCTTTGCAACGTTGCTGATGTCCTGTGTCTCACTGATGCAGGTTTCGATATGGGCCAGCATATTGTTGATCTTGCCGGCGATATCCTCGCTGGCGGCATTGACCTGCTCGGCCAGTGCTTTGACCTCGTCGGCAACAATGGCGAATCCTTTGCCGGCCTGGCCGGCCCTGGCGGCTTCGATGGCAGCGTTAAGGGATAGCAGGGAGGTTTGAGTCGCGATCGATTTGATCAGCGACACGATTTTTTTAATATCCTGAGATTCGGTATCCATTTTGCCGATGGTGACGGTGTAGCCGGCGATTTTTTCCGTCATGCTGTTGATGCTGGCATTGGTTTCCATGAGTTCCTGGAAGGAACTTTGCGCCGTTTCGAGGTTGTTGGAGGTCGAGGCGCAAATCTTTTGCGTATTGTTGGAGATCTCACCATGGGCGGCGGTGGTCTCCTGGCTGCTGGCAAAAATATCCTGTGCCAGGATCCCCTGTTCGATGGAGTTTCGGGAGGATATATCGACCTGGTTGGACACCTTGAGGGTATTGACGGCGATCTGTACCCCCATGGTACGGATATTCAGAAACATTTCCCGCACGTTGTCGATGCACGCGTCAAGCGCTTTGGCCATGCGGCCGATTTCATCCTTGCGATCCATGTTAAGGCGCAGGCTGAAGTCCCCTTTGCCGATTTTTTCCATGATTTCAGCGGATTCGTTCAGCGGCCTGGAGATGGCACGGGTAACGAAAAAAACCAGGGTCATGGACGATACGATAACCATCAGCAGAATGCCGAAGGTGGTATAGAACAGTTTGGACAGGACCTTCTCGATGTCATCGAGATAAAGACCGGCCCCGACGATCCAGTTCCATTCGGGGACAATCTTGACGAAGGAAATTTTGTCTACCGGCTTTGAAGCACCTTCCTTGTTCCATGCATATTCCAGAAACCCCTCACCATCCTTGCGGCAAAGTTCGACCATTTTCACGAACATGCGCATGCCGTTGGAGTCTTCCTTGGCGGCCAGGGATGTTCCGTTGAGCTCCGGATCAAGTGGGTGCAGGATCATGCTTGGCTGCATGTCATTAATCCAGAAGTAGTTGGTGCCGGCAAAACGCAGGTCTTGAATGATAGCCTTGGCCTGGCTCTGGGCGTCTTCGGTGCTCATCTGGCCGGTTTTGGCCATGCGGGCATAATGCTCAACTTGTCCCCAGGCGGACTCCACGACATGTTGGATTTCGCTGCGACGTGCTTCCATGATGTTGTCGCGAAAATGGACGTAGAGCCATGCCGAGACCAGGGTGAAAATCAAGATGATGCTGCCACTGAGCAAAAATATCTTTGCCGGGATTTTCAGATCCTTCACGAGTTGCCCCTCCCTTTATTGGCCTGATAATTACCCGTATATATGACGGGATTTTTTGCTGCTGAAAGTCGGCCGGATTAAATGGTTACACAAATTGAAAATTGTGGTTGCAAAGGCTGTTCGCTAAAGCATTGTGCGTATCAAACTGGTGCCGGAGTGTGCCTGATATCGCGTTGATGCAGCCTGGTTTCTTGAATTTTGATCGAAGCGGGTAGAACAGCGTTCCCGTTTCCTTTCTTTAAATAAGGAACCGAATATTTGATCCTTATGCAGTCTCATCGACCACTGTGACGGGTTTTTTTATACACAAATTGCATGATGGACGCCAGTGGAAACTATATGTACAAAAAATAATTCAGAACTTAAGGTTGATTAAATCATGAAAAAATTTCAAGTATTCCTGCTTTCTGCAAAAACCAAAGAATATCAGTAAGTTTTTCGATAAGTAGTTATTTTCCCTATCGTTTATGCTGTAAAAAATTCACATTCGTTCATTTGAGTAGACGCCGGATTTGGAATTTCGACAAAAAATCAAGATAGCGACCATTTTGATGATTTCAAGGAATTGACCTCCGTGGGTCATGCTTGGCGGATTATAACTCCTGTTTATTGGGCTCTGAAGGATATCCGTATTTATGGTCAAAAAGAACCTGCAATAACTGTTTATGCTGTCAATGTCCTGACTTGATTGAGAAGTAATTAGTGGCTATCCATAGTTTCCGGATGGACACTAGCTGGAAACGTATTGACAAAATAATTTCAAAAGGTTAAATGGCATGACGCATGTCGCGCTGTGTTTGCGATTCGTTGCGGGTTTTCAGTATGCCGCATGGTTTGTGGTTGGTTGAGGATGGCAGCTGTTGGCACTTTCAGGGGAGCCGGTATTGGTAGCACGGATAACTGAAAGCGATCTTTTCGAGGCTTGTCGTTTCTTGTTCGGAAACGACATCCAGTTGTCGTTGGATTTTTTTTCCTATTTACAGCCCACAGGCGCAAAATCCGCTTATCGCCGTAAAGTCAAAGAGACCCATCCCGACCTTTATGGGCAGGATGATTCCGGCAAACAACAATCCCAGACCGAGCAGTTTCAGAAGCTGCTGGCATCTTATGAAGTTGTCTGCGATTTTTTCAAGCTGCGCGAAAGCGGATTGTGGACCCCTTCCTCCCCGTCCCCCGGACCTGTTGCGTCACCACCCTCGCCGGGGGCTCGTGGCGCTCCACCGCGGAGGCCATTTTCCGACGCAGCCTGTGGGGTCGGATATATGCCACCCCGTCGCCTGCAGATCGGGCTGTTTCTGTATTATCGGAAATGCATTGATTACCGATTGTTGATGGATGCGCTTTTTTGGCAGCGGCGCCAGAGACCCAATCTGGGGGATATTGCCCAGCGGTGGGGTTGGTTGCAAGCGAGAGATATTCATCACATTCTGGCCTTCCGCGGTGGTGGCTGCCGCTTTGGTGAAAAAGCGGTTGGGCTCGACTTTATTACCCAGCGGCAACTTCAGACCCTGCTTTTTTACCAGCGGTCACAGCAGAAAAAACTCGGCCAATTTTTTGTGGAAAATTCCGTGCTTGGACACGATGAAATGGAAAAACTGGTCAAAGAGCAAAAGGAACACAATCGCCGATACGGTAATGGATCGATTTTCTCCTGGTAGATGCCGGGGTGCCATTCAAATTCCCAGAAAACGGGCAAGGTCGTCGGCCTTGCCCGTTTTTTTCCGGATACTCCACCTTGCACGGCAATACCGAGTTTGATGTGCCGGTTTTGGCGGGGAAAAATACTTTGACAAGGATCGCTTGAATTTTTTAGGATGAACCTCATTTTACTTTCATGGGATATGGGAATTGCATGCAGCTTGCTCAGAAACTGCTCAAGGACGATCTGGATCGCATCGAAGGCTGCTTTCGCCAGTATCTGACGTCTGATGTGCCGCTGATCCGCCAGATGAGCGACCATATCCTGTCCAGTGGAGGGAAACGTATCCGTCCTGTTCTGCTGCTTTTGTGCGTCCGCCTGAGCGGTTATGCAGGGGATCACCAGTACGCCCTCGCCAGCATTATCGAGTTCATCCATACGGCAACCTTGCTCCACGATGATGTCATCGATGGAGCGCCGCTTCGTAGAGGACAGGTTTCGGCAAATGCAGCCTGGGGAAATGAAGTCGCTGTCCTGGTCGGCGATTACCTGTTCGCCCGATGCTTCGAGTTGATGGTCGATTTTTGCGATCGTCGCATTATGAAGGTGCTGGCTGGAACCACCTCACTCATGGCGCAGGGCGAGGTTGTCCAGCTTATGAACAGTGGCGATCTGTCTCTGGACGAAGAACGTTACTTGTCCGTGGTGCGTAGCAAGACGGCGGCCCTGTTTTCCGCAACCTGTCGTTGCAGCGCCATCCTTGGCCAGTTGCCTCGTGACCGGGAAGAAGACCTTGCCGCTTTTGGCATGGATTTGGGTGTGGCTTTTCAACTGGTCGATGATGCCCTTGATTATGTTGCCGATCAGAATGAATCCGGCAAACTGCTGGGTCGTGATCTGGAGGAAGGGAAAATGACCCTGCCGCTCATCCATGCGTTGCGCCGCTGTCTGACCGAGGAGCGGGAGCAGGTGTCCGTAATCTTTTCCAAAGAACATTTGCATGCTGACGATCTCGGTTTTGTGCAAAACCTCATCACCCGTTACGATGGTATCGACTATACCCGCCAGCGTGCGAGTTATTATGTGAAGCAGGCCATCGCACGGCTGGCTGCATTTCCGGACTCTTTGGCGCGGCAGGCCCTTGTCGAGCTGGCTGAGTCTGCCACCCACCGTCGTTACTGATCCTACCTAAGCCCCGAAGCGGGCATGATTTTGGCTAATCTCTCCAAGTCCTTGGAATGCTATACAGTTTTCCTGTCCTTGACAGTCCATTGCCGATTGTTACCATTAAGAGTGCATGTGATCGGAATTTTGTTTGGTGGATTTTCGCTCAGGCTGGCGGATCTTACGGCTGGCTCGCGTCGCATCAGATCCTTATTGATATCAGCGCCCCTTTCTCCGGAGTGGATTTTTGGAGAAGCAGGAGGCGCAGGGAGATACCCATGACCGGACAGCCCTTCGACATCATCCCGCCGGAAGTGCCTGTGTATCCATTGCATGGGCAGGTTATCTTCCCACATATGGCTTTCCCCTTGTTCATTGGCAAAGAACACATGGGGCTTGTCGAAGAGTCGTTGCGCGGTGACCGGCTGGTTGCCATCCTGACGGTTCTGGCGGTCGATCCGATTACCGGCCGCGAACAATTCGCAAGAGTAGGGACGATTTGTCGCATCAGTCAGGTTTTGCGGTTTCCTGAAGGTGGCTGCAAAATAATGCTCGAAGGGCTAAATCGTGTTCGTCTGATCAATACCAGACAGGTTACGCCTTTTGTCATGGCGTCTGTCAGTCTAATCCCCGCCCGTGAAAACCGAAATTCTGTGGCACAGGCTATGATGCAGAGTATTGTCGCCTTGCTGCGGGTAGCGCAGTCGCTGGGGCAGCCCTTCCCTGAGGATGTCAACCATTCCATAGGACGTATCGACGAATGCGGCAGGCTCGCCGACGTGCTGGCGGTTTACCTGAATATGGAGGTCAAGGATCAACAACGTCTGCTCGAAACTCTCGACCCGTTAGAGCGGCTCAAGGATGTTTATCTTTTTTTGACGTCCGAGATTCAAAAAATCCAGGTCAAGGGGGATAGCAATGCCGATCGGTCGCGGCGTTCTGTGCGCAGCCAAAAGGAACATTTGTTGCGGGAGCAGCTCAAGCAGATCCAGCAACAACTCGGGGAAGAAGATCCTCAGCAGGAAGAGATTCGGCAATTCCGCTCGGTTGTGGAAAGTGGCGATATGCCGGAAGCGGTGCGATCCGTAGCTGAAAAAGAGTTGGCCCGGCTGGAGCGCATCAACCCATCCTCGCCGGAATATACGGTTGCCCGTACATATGTTGAATACCTCTGCAATATGCCGTGGCGCCGGGGCACTTCCGATATCCTCGACATCGAGCGTGCCCAGGAAACCCTCGATGAAGATCATTACGATCTGGTGGAGGTGAAGGAGCGCATCCTCGAGTTTCTGGCCGTTCATACGCTAAAAGCTTCTTTGAAAGGCCCGATTCTTTGTCTGGTGGGCCCGCCCGGGGTAGGCAAAACGTCTCTTGGCCGCTCCATCGCCCGGTCCCTGGGGCGCAAGTTCATACGCATTTCCCTCGGGGGCATGAAAGACGAGGCGGAGATTCGGGGGCATCGTCGCACCTATATCGGCGCCATGCCCGGTCGTATCATCCAGGAGATCTGCCGGTGCGGAAACAATAACCCGGTTTTTATGCTCGACGAAGTCGACAAAATCGGTCAGGATTTCCGTGGTGATCCGGCTGCGGCATTGCTGGAAGTTCTCGATCCGGAGCAGAATAACAGTTTTACCGATCATTATCTTGATGTGCCGTTTGATCTGTCGCAAGTGATGTTTATCACCACCGCCAACGTCATGGATACCGTTCCTCCACCCTTGCGCGATCGCATGGAAGTTTTGCGACTGCCCGGTTACAGCGATGAGGAGAAATTGCAGATCGTTTTTAAATACCTGATACCAAAACAAATAGTCGAGAACGGTCTGGATAACCACACCCTGCCATTTGAAGAGAAAGCTGTTCTGAAAATTATCAAGGATTATACCCGTGAAGCTGGAGTCCGCGGTATCGACAGGCAGATTGCATCGATTTGCCGCAAGGTAGCCAAAGAGGTTGCCAAGGGGCGGGCGACGCCTGCCATCATCAGTGCCGATGAGGTTGAAAAAATGCTTGGCCCGCGCAAATACTTTTCCGATGTTGCGTCCGAGGAAGATCGTGTCGGGGTAGTGACCGGCCTGGCCTGGACCGAATCGGGGGGGGATATTATTTTTGTCGAGGTCTCGGCCATGGCCGGGCGTAAAGAGTTGACCCTGACCGGCAGCCTTGGCAGCGTCATGCAGGAATCAGCTAAAACCGCGCTATCCTATGTGCGGGCCCATCATGCCGAATTTGGCGTCGAGGCCGGATTTTTTGAAAACAGCGACATTCATATCCACGTTCCCTCTGGAGCTATCCCCAAGGACGGGCCTTCAGCCGGCGTAACGATTGCAACGGCTCTCATCTCCTTGCTGACCGGGCGACCGGCTCGGCGCAACGTCGCCATGACCGGCGAACTGACTCTGACGGGCAGGATATTGCCAATCGGCGGGGTTAAGGAAAAGGTGCTGGCTGCCCGACGGGCCGGTGTAACGACGGTGTTGCTGCCTGAGCGCAACCGGGAAAACCTTCAGGAACTCGACAATCACATCCTCAATGAAATGACTGTTCTGCTGGTCGACAGCCTGTCCGAAGTGATCGCCCACACTCTTATCCCGTCGCCTGAGCATAAAAATCTGCGTTACGAAGATCATCAGCCTCTGATCATCGACCCGCGTACGGGATCATGAGTCTTGCCTTCTCCCCGGGGCTTGGGTATATACTCGATATCACAACCGTCTTAACAAGGCTTTGACCAAAGAAGGGACTATTATCGTGATATCCTCGAAGGGATGGCGGCGGTTGGCCGCCGTTTTTTTATTCAGCCTGTGGGCCTCGATTTGTCATGCCCAGCCGTTGGCCGACAAGGTGCGGGAGCATGTTTTCCCCAATGGTCTGCAATTGCTGGTGGTGGAACGTCATAACGCTCCAACCTTTGCCGCTTATCTCACCGTTGGCGTCGGTTCCGTCGATGAAACCAACGGCAATCGGGGTTTGGCCCATTTCCTCGAGCACTTGCGGTTCAAAGGCACTCAAATGCTCGGAACCCGCGACTATAAGGCGGAGAAGCCGTTGCTGGCGGCGATAGAAGAGACCGGAGATGCCCTGGACCGTCTGCGCCGTCGCCCGACTGCCGACCCGAAAGAGCTGGCCGCGCTGGAAGATCGATTGCGCGATTTGCAGCAACAGCACCGTGCATTGGTTGTTACGGATGAAGCTTCAAACATTTATGCCCGCCATGGTGGGGTCGGTTACAATGCTTTCACCAGCAAAGACCTGACCAGCTACATCGTTTCACTGCCATCGAACAAACTTGAACTATGGGCCACGGTGGAGTCCGACCGCATGGCCAATGCGGTGATCCGTGAATTTTATACCGAACGTGAGGTGGTATTGGAAGAGCGGCGGCGCTCTTACGACAGTAATCCCAACGGTTTGCTGTATGAACATCTGCTGGCAACCGCCTTTACCGTCCACCCTTATCGTCATCCCATCATCGGCTGGCCTTCCGATATCCGCAATTTGAGCCCGCGTGACGCACGTGAATTCATGGACAGATACTACGCACCGGTCAACACGGTCATTGCTCTGGTGGGAGCAATCGATTTCGATGAAGCCGTGGCTATGGTTGGACGGTATTTCGGGCATCTTCCCGCTGGAACCCTGGTGCCGGAAGTGGCGACCGTGGAACCTGCCCAGAGAGGGGAGCGCCGCGTCAAGGTCACCTTCGACGCCCAGCCAAAGCTGGAGGTGGCGTTTCATAAACCGACCCTGCCAAGTCGTGACGACTATGTTTTCGATGTCATCGATCAAATACTCGGGCAGGGGCGTACCTCGCGCCTTTACCAGAGCCTGGTGGTTGAAAAACAACTCGCGACCGAGGTTGCGACCTATGGCGCTCCAGGTTCACGTTATGACAATCTGTTCGTGATTTCCCTGGTGCCGCGCTATCCGCATACTGTGGAAGAGGTTGAACAGGCCCTTTACCAGGAACTTGAGCGATTGGCTCGCGAGCCCGTCAGCAATGCGGATCTGGAGCGGGTCCGTAACCGGTTGCGGGTTGACCAGTTGCGTTCTTTGCAAAGTAACAGCGGACTTGCCAGCATGTTGACCTATTTCCAAACGGTTGCGGGAGATTGGCGCTACCTTTCCGATTACGACCGGCAGGTCGCTACGATAACGGCGGAAGATGTCATGGCTGCGGCGAGCAGGTATTTCACCAGTGAAAATCGCACAGTGGCCATTCTCGAAGCGAAAGGGCAACGTCCATGACGAAATGTTGGTTGACGGTTATGGTTGGTTTTGTCCTGCTGGCCGGTTGCGGGACGCCTTATCGCATCAAGCACCCCGACGCGCTGCATTTTGCTCCGTTGACCTTTGAACTGCCGGAGGTCGAAAGGTTTCGGCTTGCCAACGGTGTTCAGGTATTTTTACACGAGGATCGTGAGCTGCCGCTGGTCACCATGAGCGCCATGTTCGATGCTGGCAGCATCAACGACCCTCCAGGCAAGAGCGGTTTGGCTCAACTGCATGGCAGCGCCATGCGCGGTGCCGGTGCCGGCGGCAGGAGTGCTGAAGAGGTCGATGCAACCCTGGAACGGATCGCCGCCGACCTGAGTGTAACCAGCGACAGTTATGCGACGGTGTTGAAACTGTCCTTGCAAAGTGCAGACCTGCATAAAGGGGTGAGCCTTCTCGGTGACATGATGCGCAGGCCGCTTTTTGATCCCCAGCGGGTCGAATTGGCCAGGCGGCGCATGCTCGAAAGCATTCGTCGGGAGACTGACAGCTCATCGGTGGTTGCGCGTAAAGCGTTGGCGTCCTCCCTTTACCGAAGCCACGCCCTGGGAGTAATGCCGACTCTGGAATCCGTCGCCGCCATTAAACGGGAAGACCTGGAAACCTACCATCACCGGTTTATCAGACCGGACAACCTGTGGCTGGCGGTTTCCGGGGATATTGACCGTAACACTCTGGAAAACCTCCTGACGCGTCTGTTCGACGATTGGAATGGTGTTTCCCGGAAGCCCCCCCAACTCGAGTCTTTGCCTCATGCGGAACCTCCGTCTGTGTTACTTGCGCACAAAGATATCCCCCAGACAACCGTGCTGATGGGAATAAGGGGAATTGAAAAAAACGATCCTGATCTGTACGCGCTGAAGGTGCTTGATTTCATTCTGGGGGGGGGGAGCTTTAATTCGCGCCTGATGCAGGAAATCCGATCCAGGCGGGGACTGGCTTATTCGGTCTATTCCTATTTACAGGTCGGGCGGCGCCTGCCGGGATTATTTGTCGCCGGAGCCGAAACAAAAAATGCTACGGTCACCGAAGTTGTCACCCGGATGCGGCAGGAGATGGAAAACATGACTCGGGAACCGGTAACCGAGGAAGAACTGACTTTGGCCAAGGATAGCCTTATCAATTCCTTTGTGTTCACCTTTGATGATTCCCACGAGATCGCCAGCCAGAGCATGCGACTTGCTTTTTATGGGTACCCCGACGACTACCTGACCCGTTATCGTGAACGGTTGGCGGCGGTTACCGCCGAGGACGTTCTGACCGTCGCCCGCCGTCATTTACACCCCGATAAGCAGACCGTGGTCCTGGTCGGTGATCCCGAGCAGCCTGCTGAACTGGCCGCACAACACGGTTTGCCCCTGAATAAAGTGGAAAACATTGCTTTGGATGTCGGGAAGTGACGAGATCCGAGAGAGACCTGACCAGTGACAAATGACAAAACCAACAGCATGCGTAATTATCGGGAACTCGTGCGGCGCGTAGATAGCCTGTGCGAAACCATCGGCGCGCGCCTGGCGGGACATCTTGCCTGCCGTAAGGGCTGCGATGCCTGTTGTCTGCACCTGAGCCTGTTCCCGGTCGAAGCTGAGATGCTGACGGAAGCAATCAAGGTCCTGCCCGCCGTGCAGCAGGAAAAACTGCGTGAGCGGGCAACTACTGCACGCCCGGATGGGCCCTGCCCATTGCTTGAAGACCATGCTTGCCTGATTTATCAGGCACGGCCCATGATCTGCAGAACCCACGGATTGCCTGTTTTGACTCCTATGGATGGGGAAGCCAAGGTCGATTTCTGTCCCCAGAACTGTCAGGAGCTGACGTCCCTTTCGGGGGATATGGTTATCGATCTCGAACGGCTCAACGCCGCCTTGACAGCGATTAACGCCCTCTTTTTGCACGAAACCGGGGAGACAGCTCAGCACCGGCGGCCATTCATGTCGGAGATTATTCTTCGTGTCACAGGGTAACCTGCCAGGATTACCCCCACGGGAAATCAGGCTGATGGGTGCTAACTGGTGTTCATCCATAGTTTCCAGATGGACACTAATTATAATGGTTATGTAACAGGGAGCTTGCGTGGCTTGTTCGCGCTGTGGAAGGAGGCCAGGGTGGTAAACCGGTTATGGGACAAGCTTCGGGTTTTTCTCCTGCATGACTTGTGGCGTCTGGATCCCCATGAGCTGACTCGCGGGCGACTTTTTTTGATGCGTCAATTGCAGATAGCAGCCATTGTCGTGCGCGGATTCGTCTCCGACGGCTGCATGTTGCGTGCTTCGGCTCTGACCTACGCCACCCTGTTATCCATCGTTCCGTTGCTGGCTCTCATGTTTTCCCTCATCAAGGGATTTGGCGGGCAAAATGTCCTTGAGCCTCTCCTTGTCAAGGTTTTCACCCATGGCTCCGAGGAAGTGATCGGAGCCATTCTTTCGTATATCGAAAATACAAATTTTCGCCGTATGGGTACCTTCGGGCTCGCCATTTTGGTTATTACCGTTCTCACCCTGTTGTCGAATATCGAGAAAAGTTTCAACTATATCTGGGGGGTCAAGGAAACCCGCTCCATGACCCGGCGATTTGCCGACTATTTTTCTGTGGTACTACTGAGTCCTTTGCTTATCGTCACAGCCCTTTCCTTGACCACATCCCTGCGTAGTCAGGCGCTGGTGCAAAAATTAATGGAAACAGCCGTTGTCGGAGAGGCATTGCTGCTGGTGTTCAATATTCTTCCCTATCTGGCCGTGTGGGCGGCATTTACTTTCATGTATCTGTTCATGCCCAATACGCGTGTGAAATTTGCACCGGCTCTGGTAGGCGGCATTTTTGGCGGGACCCTCTGGCAATTGGCGCAGTGGAGCTATGTCAACTTCCAGGTGGGCGTGTCCCGATACAACGCCATCTATGGCACCATGGCCGCATTGCCGATCCTTATCGTCTGGTTGTATGTATCATGGATGATTGTTCTACTTGGGTTGGAACTGACTTATGCCATGCAAAATGCAACCATTATTCGCGAGGAATATGGCGAGGAGCCAATCAACTTTGCCAGCCGGGAACGGGTTGCCATTACAGTGTTGCTGCTCTGTTCCGAATCCTTTTACGCCAACGCCGCCTCCTGGAACCACGCGCGGCTCTGCGAGGAACTGAGATTGCCTCCGCGCCTGGTGCGTTCCGTCCTGAACGACTTGGTAAGGCTTGGGTTGCTGGCGAAAGTTCAGGCTCCTGATCAGGACGACTCCGTCTACCATCCCGCCAGGGCTCCCGAGGGAATCGAAGTCCACGCTGTTCTGCAGACTCTTCGAGAGGACGGTTCAACCCAGCCCCGCAATTTTCGCATGCCTGGAAGGGAGATTGTCTCTGACATGGAAAAGACCCTCCATCAGGCGGAGCGGCAAGCATTGGAAGGATTGACGTTTCGGGACCTGGTCTTGAAGAAATTGGAAGCCGGGGATGGTCAGTCCGTTGAACGCGAGGGGTAGAAGGTAAAGGTGCCGTTCTCCAGTACGGCATAGGAGGGCTCATTGCTCCAGCCGCCAAGGGCGATAAGGGTGTTCCCGTTTTCGCAATGTTGCATCGGTACGTGGAAGTGCCCGGTGATAACCGTGTCGTAACCTTTGGAAAAGTAATGGCGGGCGTAATTGAACAGATCTTCACGAGGCAGGCGGTGCCGGTCGCGTCCGCCGTTTTTTCGGGAACTTTTGGCACTGGCCCAGCGGGCTACGTGCCAGGCCATGTCGGGCGGTACCAGCATCAGCAGTTTGCGCGTCCAGGGATGACGCAAAAAACGCCGCAGCAATCGGTACCCTGTGTCGCGCGGATTGACAAGGTCTCCGTGGGCAATGAATATTTTACGGCCGTCACGCTCCAACGTGCCGCCATTGGGCAAAATACGGCAATTCAGTGTTTCGCTGAAATAGGGACCGAGGTGAAAATCGTGATTGCCCTCGACAAAAACCAGTTCGGTGCCCGCCGCATGCAAGCGACGCAGGGCTTCGAGCAACGGAATGTAGGCTGAAAATACGGTATGGCGATACCCGAGCCAAAACTCAAAAATATCCCCGAGCATGACCAGGCTGCGTAACTCTCCGCACTGCTGATCAAGGAGCTCCAGCAACTGGCGGTAGCGGTCATCGCAAGGGTCGAGAAGATGTGTGTCGGCCAGGAAGAGATCTTTCATGGAGTCCAACTGGTGCCCATCCGGAAACCCTGGAAGGAGGCTAGCTTAATAAGGGAGTCGAGCGATTTCCCGCAAGGCAAAGCGAGCGCGTTGAATAACAAAGAGATTGGGGAAAAGGACCGTTTCCCGATGAAAACCAACTATAGAAGCGGGGCAAGGTAAAGTCAAGCCGCACTGCTGTTGCGAAAGGGGATCTAGGAATGCTGGAGGGGTTGGGGAATATTCACCCTATTGTACAAGCTTTGCTCGCCACCTGTTTTACCTGGGGGGTGACCTCGCTGGGGGCCAGTGCCGTTTTTTTGTCTCGCCAGCCCAGTCGCAAGACCCTGGACGGGATGCTCGGGTTCGCCGCCGGCGTCATGATCGCAGCCAGTTACTGGTCGTTGCTGGCACCTGCCATCGAAATGTCTGAAGGACAGTGGTTGCCGTCGTGGGTGCCACCAGCCATCGGTTTTTTGCTCGGTGGGTTTTTCCTGCGCGGTCTCGATATGCTATTGCCGCATTTGCATCGCGGATTGCCCCGCAGTAAGGCAGAAGGTATTGAAACCTCCTGGCCTCGCAGTACCCTGTTTGTCCTGGCCGTAACCCTGCATAACATTCCTGAAGGGCTGGCCGTGGGGGTTGCTTTCGGCGCAGTCGGTGCAGGTGTTGAGGCCTCAAGCCTCACCGCTGCCATAGCTCTGGCCCTGGGTATCGGTCTGCAGAATTTTCCCGAGGGTATGGCCGTGTCCATGCCGTTGAGAAGGGACGGCTTATCCCGTTTAAAAAGTTTCTGGTATGGTCAATTTTCCGGATTTGTCGAAGTCGTCGCCGGTGTGATAGGCGCAGCTTCGGTGTTGTATGCCCGCCCGATACTTCCTTACGCCCTTGCTTTTGCCGCCGGCGCCATGATTTTCGTGGTCATCGAGGAGGTAGTGCCGGAGACGCAACAAGGCGAATTCGGCGATTTTGCAACACTGTGCGCCATGCTTGGTTTTGTCGTCATGATGAGTCTGGATGTCGGACTGGGATAGTAGCCAGCGCTTTGCATAATACTGAAGTCAGGGGCGGCGATTAATCGTTCCCCGAACGGATTTGCTGTATTGTGATTTCGATTGTTTAGTGCAGCTGTATGTTATGATTTTTGTTGAATTTTTATTGGATTGTTGTTTCAGGAGGATAACGTGTGCCGTAATGTTTTACGGATTGCAGCCCGGCGCTGGGCGGGCTGTATCCTGTGCGGGTTTATATTGCCCATGCTCATCGCAACGTTTTGCCTGTCGGCCGATTACCGCACGCCAAGGGCGGGCGAAAGCTATGCCACCGAGGTGTTCGGGGAGTTGGCGATGGCACCACCCCGTGACCGTTGTTCCGTAACGGCGCTGAATCTCGGCCTGCAATGGCTACCTGATGCCCCCAGCGATTACGAGGTCCTGCCCTATGGGGCCTTTTTTTTGTGGCGTAACAAGGATAACGGGCGCCAGAGGCTTCGCGCTGTTATGGCAGGTTTGTACAACGAAGTCCGGTATAATGCGACTCCCTCGTGGTCGGGAAAAACAGAACTGGTCATGACTTTGGAAAACATGACGATTCCCACCGCGCGACAGGAATTCGTCGAGGGAGTACAGATCGACCAGGAAGAATTGGAGTGGCACCGTGTCCATCTCGGGTTCGGGCTCGGCTGGCGAACGCCACTTTTCCCGGCACATCAGGAAAATGCCCTGGAGGTGGCGTTGACTTATGAACCGGGCATATTGCTGTTCATTGAGGGCAGCGATGCCGTCGACGACTTTCGTCCACCACGGGATACCTATGAGGGCAGGGTACATTTTCGGGTGCGCGCCGATGCCCTGGAGCGGAACATCATGGAACTGCCGCATCTCGGCTGGGCGGCAGGTTTTGACGGCTTTTACGGTCACCGTGCCCGTTGGGACGATTGGGGTGACGGACCGGTATTCGGTATGCAAAACGGGCAAGATCACCGCACCTGGTCCATGGTACGATTGTTTGCCGTGGCGGCCGTGCCGATGCCTTTGGGCGATAGCGAGCGCAACCGTTTGATCGCTTCATTGTACGGTGGCATCGGGGAAAACCTTGACCGTTTCAGCGCTTTTCGCCTGGGCGGCGAACCCGCCGGCGGCGAGTGGGAAGCGCTTTCGCGGCCTACCGTCATGGGCGCCATATTCGATGAATTTTACAGCCGCAGCTATGCTGTTGCCAACTTGGAATACAGGCGGGAACTGCTGTTCTTCTGCTATCTGCATCTGCGTGGTCAACTCGCACTGGTTGATCGGCCACGAGTGAAAAACAGAATGCTTGACTGGGAAATGGACCTCCTCCCCGCCATGGGTGTCGGCATTACTTGCGGGGCTCCATGGAACTCCCAGATTGAATTTGGTTACAGTTATAATCTCGGCTTGTTGAGAGAACGGGGGGGGAGCAGTACGTTTGGCGCTTCCGCTCTGACTCTGGCCTGGTCAAAAGAGTTTTGATCAAGGTTTTTCTTTTTCTGAACGCCGGGTTGTCACCGAAGGATGACTTTTTTACCCTTGAGTCATAAAAAACTATTGAACTGAGCAGCGATTTATGTGAGGCTTCGTTATAACTGGTGCTATATAACGAAGTTGGACCTTCCGATATGTCTGACACATTCCTGTGTTGCGGGGTGTCTCATTCTGGCAAACATGGCGGAAGAACGACGTTGTCGCACCTTACCCTACCTGGCCGCTGCTAGGCATGATTAATCATTGTCATGCCCTGCAGCGGCATTTTTTTAAAATTTGATATAAGTCCTGTATTGCAGGAATGCAAACAGCTGCCTGCCCGTTGTCGTATGCGGGCAAAATTTTCATTATAGGTGGAATCTTTCTGGAGCATGTCGCAATGGTTTGGTATTATTAAAACCAAAGATACCGGTAATCCAAGGCGCCAGTGAGAGGGATTGTATGGGATTTAGTAAACCTGTGAAGGATCAGCTTGATCTGTTCGGGGCTGTGGTCGACAATCTGACGATCATGGTTGAGATGGCGCGTAGCGCTTTCAATCATCAATGCCGTCAGGTGTTGGCCGAAATGGAGAATCACAAGGTGATCGTCGAGGAAGAGATCGCCCTTGCTACGGAGCGGGTCGATAGTCTGCTCAGCCATGTCAACGGTAAGGATCAGGTCAAGGCGATCAAACTGCATAGCATCCTGTCGCATTTGCAGATCATTACCGAAACGCTGAGCGAATTGGCCCATCCTCTGCGACGGCAAATCGGTGGTGGTATACCTTTTTCCCCAAAGGCCTGCAGTCAGGTCAACGAATTGTTCAAAGGGCATCTTGAGGTGTTGCGTGCCTTGGCGGATATTTTAAAAACCGACAACGAGTTTCTTAAGGCCTTTATCCGTGATGATAAGGGGCCGCAGCTGTGCCAGCTTTGCATGGAGTTCGCTACGGATCACGAAGCGCGCCTTATCGAGGGACTCTGTACGCCCCATGCCGCTCCGCTCTATCTGGGGATGCTCGACTGTTTGCGGATCATGGCCCAGCATGAGATTTCCGTGGCACAATTATTACAGGAGGTTTCTCAGCTTGCGGGGGATACTCTGTGATGCCGGGACTTGAAATCGCAGTTATCTTTTAAAAAATGGCCGGACAGGTGTTGTCCGGCCATTTTTTTCAGGGGCTGGTTGAAACTTCCGCACCGAATTCGTCAAGTCATGGAGTGTCAAGGTTTATACTCTGGAGTTTCCATGGGAACCAGTACGATCTGGATGCGGCGATTCTGCGCTCTGCCGCTGCTGGTGGAATTTTTGGCTACCGGCTGGTAGGGTCCGAAGCCACAGACGGACAATCGTTCGCCGGGGATGCCCAGACTGTCCTGAAGAAAATGCACCACGCTACCGGCGCGGGCCGTGGACAGTTCCCAGTTGGAAGGGTAGGTGTCCTTAAGCCGCGGGCTGATGGGTACATTGTCGGTATGACCTTCGACGCGGATATTTTTGTCTGCGGTAGCATTAAGGATGGTGCCAATGCGTTTCAGGATATTCAGGCCGGCCGGTTTGATCTCTGCTTTGCCCGAATCGAACAAAATCTTTTCCACCATGTTGACGGTAAGGCGGCCCTGTAAGTCGGAGATGGTGACATCGCCACGTTTGATTTCGGTTTCGAGTTTGTCGACCAACTCGTCATAGGTTGTCTTCAACTGAGCGATACGCGCCTGGCGAGCCAGTTGTTCCCGATCCAGTTGAACGGTCAGTTCGCGTTTTTCCACTTCGAGACGGTCGATGGCCTGTCGCAGGTCGGTCATGGCTTTGCCCGCCTCGTTGCTGCGATCCGCCAGGATCTTTTCCAACCTTTCTATGTCGGCTTTGCCCCGAAGGTTGTCCTGACGCAGGGCGGCCGCGGTATTTCGGGCATCTTCCATTTGTTGCGCAATTTCGTCGTAACGAAGCGCCAGTTGTTTTTGCTGTTCCATGAGCTTGGCATAATCTTGCTCAAGATTGCGGCTCTGGACTGCATAATGGGCCGCTTCATCGGCTTTACGTTGAAAGGCTGACTGGCTGACGCAACCGGCGGTCACAAAAGTGAGTGCCAGGCAGGTTGCAACGAGTTGAAGAATCATGCGCACGGTTTTTCCTCCTGTAAAGGCTGTAGTATGGCAGTTCAAACGGGGCATAAAATTTGTCCATTGTTAAACGGAACAACCCTGGTTTGTAAAGGCTAAAGAACATTGAAATGGGGCTTTATGGGTTGCGGGGCCTTCTGCGACCATGATATATAAAAGCATGATGTTATTGATGTAAAATTGTTTTAAATCCATTTATGGAGCCATGCATGTTTGAAATAGATCGGATTATCCGGACCGCTTTGCAGGAAGATATCGGTCTCGGGGATATTACCACCCAGGCAACCGTCGCACCGAAGACCATGGCCCGGGCGGAACTGGTTGCAAAACAGGACTTTGTGCTGGCCGGCATTGATGTGGCCCGTCAGGTTTTCGCCTTGCTGGACGCTTCCATCGCCTTTGAAAAACTTCGGGAAGATGGGGGACACGTTCAGCGCGGGGATGTCCTGGCATGGATCAAGGGCGAGGCGGCCATTCTGCTGCAGGGTGAGCGAGTAGCTCTCAATCTGCTGCAGCGCATGAGCGGAGTCGCTACCCATACCGCCGCTTTCGTAAAGGAGTTGGAAGGAACGGGCGCGTCGGTTGTCGACACCCGGAAAACCACTCCCGGGCTGCGGGTCCTGGAGAAATATGCTGTCAGGGTTGGCGGCGGTCGGAACCACCGCACCTCTCTTTACGACGGTGTACTTATCAAGGAAAATCATGTCGCCGCTGCCGGTGGTATTGGCGTAGCGGTTGCCCGGGCCCGCGAAACAGCACCGCATACCTTGCGCATCGAGGTTGAAACGCGCAATCTGGTCGAAGTCGAGGAAGCCCTGGCGGCTGGAGCGGATGTCATTATGCTGGACAATATGGATCTCGAAATGTTGCGTCAGGCGGTAATTCTGGTGGCTGGGCGAGCCCTGACGGAAGCTTCGGGCGGTGTAACTCTGGAAACGGTACGCGGTATTGCCGAAACCGGCGTTAATCTTATATCTGTCGGCGCATTGACCCATTCCAGTCCTGCGGTCGATATCTCCATGCTCTTTCAATAACGGATTGCCATGACTGGGCAGGATGCACGCACAACCATACTCACCCTGTTTCGTAACACCGGCGACAGTTTTGTTTCCGGGGCCCAGATCAGTCGTGCCCTCGGAGTCTCGCGAACAGCTGTCTGGAAAAAGATCGAACAGTTACGCTTGCTGGGGTATGCGATCGAGGCCGTACCCTCAAAAGGCTATCGTTTGCAGGTGACACCCGATGTGCTGCTGCCTTCAGAGGTGAAGGCAGGTCTCGATACCGAACTCATAGGCCGGGAGGTCGTATATTGCGCCGAGACCGATTCGACCAA
Source organism: Pelobacter sp. UBA6093 (assembly GCA_002435955.1). Classification (GTDB taxonomy): domain Bacteria; phylum Desulfobacterota; class Desulfuromonadia; order Desulfuromonadales; family Syntrophotaleaceae; genus Syntrophotalea. The sequence continues at coordinate 218,473 of DIWZ01000040.1, read as the reverse complement.
CCTGCGCGCTCATGAACTGGGCAAAGCCGGCGCGCTGGAGGGCACAGTGGTGCTCGCGGACAGCCAGACGGCCGGAAAGGGGCGACTTGGGCGCAAATGGTGCTCACCGGCAGGAGTCAATCTGTATGCTTCGGTGCTGGTGCGACCGCCGGTGGCACCGCGATACGCCAGTCAACTGACGTTTTTGTCGGCCGCCGCGGTAGCGCGGGCGGTGGCGGAAATCGGAGATTTGCCGGTAACGGTCAAATGGCCTAACGATGTACTGGTGCATGGTCGCAAGGTTGCCGGCCTTCTGAATGAACTGGATGCCGAAACCGAGCGAATTCATTATCTGGTTCTGGGGATCGGGGTCAATATCAATATGGATTCCGATCAATTTCCTGAAGACTTGCGTTATCCTGCGACCTCCATGATGCTCGAATGCGGCCGCACCCTTTCGCGTCGAGCGTTTGCCTGTTGCCTGCTGCGTCATCTCGATAGCCTTTACGCTCTTTACCTTGCACGGGGATTCGAGCCGGTGCTGGCCGCTTGGCAGGAATATTTTGATCTGACCGGACGGATAGTCGAAGTCGACTATCAGGACCGGCGCGTGATTGGGTGCGTAAAAGGCCTCGGGAATGACGGCGCTTTGCTGCTGGAACTGAGCGACGGATCCCCGGAACGTGTGCTTGCCGGGGATGTACGTCCACTGTAGTTGGTTTCAATCCGGAATTCCGGAAGAAATCTGTTGGAAGAATTGTTGAATTCAAAGGAAAACTATGCTGCTGGTTATCGATGTCGGCAATACCAACACCGTGGTCGGGCTTTATGAAGGCCAGACGTTGGCTTACAATTGGCGTATCACCACCGACAAAAGTCGAACCGGGGATGAATACGCCATGCTGTTGCATGAATTATTGCGCCTGGCCAGCGTTTCTTTTGATTGCATTGAAGATGTCATCGTTTCGAGTGTCGTGCCGCCGACTCTGCATGCCATTGAAACCCTGTGCAGCAAATACGTTGGACGTTCGCCGTATGTGGTAGGGCCCGGCATCAAGACGGGTATGCCGATCCTTTACGAAAATCCACGCGAGGTGGGGGCTGATCGCATTGTCAATGCCGTAGCCGCTTTTGCCCGCTGGCAGCGCAGTCTGATCGTTGTCGATTTCGGTACCGCCACGACCTTTGATTATGTCACCGGCAAAGGTCAGTACCAGGGGGGCGCCATAGCTCCAGGGCTCAAAATAAGCGCCGATGCGTTGTTTGAAAAAGCCAGCAAATTACCACGGGTGGAGGTTATCAAGCCCCCTTTTGTGGTGGCCAAAAATACTGTGAACAGTATTCAGTCCGGACTCTTTTTCGGGTATGTCGGATTGGTCGACGGTATCGTCGACCGCATGAAAAAAGAGACGCGCGATGATCCTCTGGTCGTCGCCACCGGCGGTTTGGCCACTCTGATCGCCAAGGAAACCCAAACCATAAACGAGGTGGTTCCCGATCTGACCCTGGAAGGGTTGCGCATCCTGTATTTGCGTAACAAAGAATAACAGACTGTTCCTCATGCATACTCCGGCAGGGAGCTGCCGATACGATGTCATAAGCCGCGATGTCATTTTATAGCATCGCAGCGTTCGTTGTTTCCTGAGATGTGATCCTCACGCGCGTTCCCCCGGCGGGGAAAATGAAGGGAGATACCATGGGAAAGTACGACACGGCTAGGTTGAGGAATTTGGGGGTAGTTGCACATGGCGGGGCGGGTAAGACCTCCCTGGTCGAGGCCATGCTGTTTTGCAGCGGGGTGACAGACCGACTGGGGCGGGTCGATGACGGCAGTTCGCTGATGGATCATCAGCCTGAGGAGATCAAGCGAACCAGTTCCATCGATGTCAGTTCCTGTTTTCTTCCATGGAAAGAGCATGAACTGAACATACTCGACACCCCGGGATTTGCAAACTTTCTGCACGATACGCGCAACTGTCTGCGCGTGGTGGATGGTCTGGTGTTGCTGGCTTCGGCCATTTCCGGGGTTAAATCCCAGACCCAGAAGATCTGGGAGTGGGGGCGGGCCTATAATCTGCCGGCGGTTGCGTTCGTCAGTAAAATGGATCGTGAGCGGGCCAATTTCAACAACGCTGTGGCCTCCATGGCAGAAGCCCTGTCCATACGCGCCGTGCCGCTGGTTGTGCCTATCGGAGCGGAAAGCAACTTTCGCGGTTTTATCGATCTGATCACCATGCAGGCTTGCCTGTTTAACGATGAGGCCAAAAACGGCGTGGAGCCGGCCGAGATCCCCGCCGAATTGCGGGAGGAGGCCGAGATACAACGCATCGCTCTGGTGGAAGCAGCAGCGGAAACCGATGATGTACTCATGGAAAAATATCTTGAAGAAGATACCCTGAGTGAGGATGAAATCCGTACCGGGTTGCGGGCAGCGACCCTGGCCGGTGAGATTGTACCGGTAGTGTGCGGCAGCGGCCCTGCCAACCGCGGAGTGGCTTTTTTACTCGATGTCATTAACCTGTGTCTGCCGTCGCCGGCGGATCGCCCCGCAGCTACCGGAATCGAACCGAAGACGGAACAAATGGCCGAGCGTCTGCCGGATGCCGATGCTCCGTTTTCGGCCCTGGTATTTAAAACCATCAGCGACCCTTATACCGGCAAGCTGAATCTGTTGCGCGTTTATTCCGGGCAACTGAAGTCCGACTCGACGATCTATAATGCCAATCGCGAAGCAGCCGAGCGTATCGGCCAGCTGTTCAAGATGATCGGCAAAAAACAGGTGACACTCGATGTGGCTATGCCGGGGGAAATTGTGGCAGTCGCCAAGCTCAAGGAAACCGTTACCGGGGATACCTTGTGCGACGGCGCCCATGCCATTCGTCTTGATTTCCCGGTGTCGCTGAAACCGGTAATCTCCTTTGCCCTTGAAGCACGCAGCAAAAACGATGAGGATAAAATTCATTCGGCTCTGCAGCGGCTGGTCGAAGAAGATCCGACCTTGCAGTTGGTGCGCGACGAGGAGACCCATGAATTGATCCTGTCGGGGATGGGGCAGATTCATGTGGAAGTTACGGTTGAAAAGCTCAAGCGCAAGTTCAACGTCGAGGTTGCACTGAAGGAACCCAAAGTGCCCTATCGGGAGACCTTGCGCGGTACAGCTAAATTGCAGAGCAAATATAAAAAACAGTCTGGTGGGCGGGGACAGTATGCCGATGTGTGGCTGGAATTCACTCCCCTGAAACGCGGCGAGGGTTTCCAGTTCGAGGATAAAGTCGTAGGTGGCGCAGTGCCGCGTCAATATATCCCGGCGGTTGAAAAAGGCATTCATGATGCTGCCGCCACCGGCGTTCTGGCAGGTTTTCCCACCGTCGATTTCAAGGCGACCCTGTTTGACGGTTCTTTCCATACCGTTGATTCATCGGAAATGGCCTTTAAAATTGCCGGCTCCATGGGTTTTAAAAAAGGTGCCGAGATGGCATCCCCGGTATTGCTGGAACCGATCATGAAAATGGAGATCACGGTTCCTGACGAATGTGTCGGAGATGTGATCGGGGATATGAACTCCCGGCGCGGTAAGGTGTTGGGGATGGACCCGAAAGCGGGCTACCAGCAGATCAATGTCCTGGTACCTTTGGCCGAAGTCCTTAAATATTCGCCGGAACTTCGATCCATGACTTCGGACAGGGGGATGTTTACCATGGAATTCTCCCATTATGAAGATGTCCCCGCTCATCTCACTGCCAAGCTTCTGGCCGAGTTGAAGCGCGAGGAATAAACAGTGTTTGTATTTTCTGCTATCATGGCCGCCCGCGTGTGCCATCCGCGGGCGGCTTTCCCTTTTGCTGAACCGTGGCCGAAGACTATCCATGAATGAATCCGCATCCCGGAGCAATCAACAGTCGATGCGTTTGAAAGTTTCGCCGCGGGTAGCCGGCATCGTTGCTGGTCAGGATGGGCGGGACGAACAATTGCACGCCATCCGGGGACAGTTGGAGCTGACCGACACCGAGCGGCTGACCCTTTTGATTTATTTCGGGCAGGGCCAGGATCGGGAATTGGCCGGGGAGGCCCGCCAGGCTTTGGCTCTGTTCCCGGTTGCAAATCTGCGGCTTCTGGCGGCGGATGCTGCATTGCATCCCCGCTTACTCGGGTTTCTGGCCAAACGATACGCGGGTCGTCATGGGCTGGATGCCTTGTTGATGGCAAACCCTTCGTTTCCGGATGCGTTGCGCCAGGAGCTGCAGGCAGCCGCCGTGCAGCGTGAAACTGAAAAACCGGCTGATTCCCCCGATCCATCTGAACGCGAGAACCCCGATGAAAACCGGGACGGGGTGGATCTTTCGGACCCGGACGCTGAAAATACAGAAGAGCCCACAGCGTCCGAAGAACCAGAAAGCTCCGAGCATCTCAGCAAATATCAAATGAGCATGACCATGGGCGTGGCCGAAAAGATCAAGGCGGCTCAGACCGGGGATAAGGAATGGCGTGGCCTGCTGATCAACGATTCCAACAAACTGGTTTCGTCGGCAGTACTGAAAAATCCTCGTATCACTGAGGGGGAGGTCTACACCATTGCCCGAAACAAATCGACCAACGAGGAGCTGATCCGCATAATTCTGCTCAATCGGGAATGGATCAAAAATTACAGCATCAAGCTTGCCCTGGTCATGCATCCGCGCACCCCGCTGGGCAATGTCTTGCGATTCATGGGAATTTTAACGGAAAAGGATCTTAAAAATCTTGTGAAAAGCCGTGAAGTTTCCCCGGCAATCGTCAATAATGCCCGTCGTTTGTTGATGGCCAAGGATAAGCATCGTTGATTCGGTTCAGTCTTTGGCATTACAGTGTGAGGGCAACAGCTGTTTTTTATCGGGTACGGTGCCGTACCAGGTTTTGTGCCATTTTCATAATTTTTAAATTTATGTCGTAAAAGGAACCTTACTTTGGCAAGCAACGCGTTTTACAAACAGGATTGCAAAGCGCCGCGTGATAACTTCAGGGCGATCCACAACCCCTCGGGTGCTGGCTCGTGCGTTTAAAGGAGAAAGATTGTATGAAAGGCAAGATCGTAGCTGTATGTACCAGTCCCGAAAAGGGCGGCCGCAAAAAGGATGTGGGGCAAGGGGTGATGGTTGAAGGTTTCGGGCTGGAGGGGGATGGTCATGGTGGTGACTGGCACCGCCAGGTCAGTTTGCTGGCCATGGAAAGTATTGCTTCCATGCAGGCCAAGGGGCTTGATGTCGGACCTGGGGATTTTGCCGAGAATCTCACCACCGAAGGGGTCGAACTGTTTACCCTGCCTATAGGTACGCGATTGCAGATCGGTGACCAGGTGATGCTGGAAGTTTCCCAGATCGGAAAAGTCTGTCATACGCGCTGTGCCATCTATTATCAGGCCGGTGACTGCGTTATGCCGCGTGAAGGTATCTTTGCCGTGGTTCTTTCGGGCGGATCTATCAAAACCGGTGATGAAATGCTGGTGCTGCCGCCAGTCGCCAAGGAGAATCCCGCATGACCGATTACGCCTTCACCATCGGTATATTGACCCTGTCGGACAAAGGATCGAGAGGTGAACGGGAAGATCTCAGTGGGCAGGTCATTCGCGACATGATTGCTCCTTTGGGCGAAGTGACTCATTACCAGATCGTTCCCGACGATCTGGATATCATTATCCAAACCCTGGTGGATTGGGTGGACACGGATCGTGTCGACCTTATCCTTACTACTGGAGGAACGGGGCTCAGCCCCCGGGACGTTACTCCCGAAGCTACCGCACGCGTGCTCGATTGGGAGATTCCCGGTATGGCTGAGGCCATGCGCGCAGCGAGTATGCAAAAAACCCCTCATGCCATGTTGTCCAGGGCAAGGGCAGGGGTACGTCGCAGGTCCATGATTATTAACTTGCCCGGAAGCCCCAAGGGCGTGCGGGAAAATCTCGAGGTGGTACTGCCGGCCCTGGGGCATGGTTTGAGAAAATTGAAGGGTGATCCTGCGGACTGCGGGGGTTAATGCCGCCTTCAATGGACTTTGTAGCTTCAGAGATAATTCATTTCGATTATTCTCTTCTGGGACGGTTGGTTCTGGCGGCAGTGCTGGGAGGGATGCTGGGATTTGAACGGGAAATTCACGGACGCCCGGCAGGTTTCAGAACGCATCTGCTGGTAGCCCTCGGGGCTTGCCTGATGATGCTGATTTCGGAATTTTTCTATGTGAAATATAATCACCTGACCAGCTCGGACCCTGTTCGGATCGATCCGGGCAGGGTCGCCGCCCAGATAGTGACCGGCATCGGATTTCTTGGTGCCGGCGCCATTATCAAGGATGGGTCGGCGGTTCGCGGATTGACCACGGCCGCTTGTCTGTGGGTGGCGGCAGGGATTGGCATGGCGGCTGGCATGGGACTGTACGTACCGGCGGTGGCCGTTACGGGTATGGCTGTCGGCACGCTGATGTTCCTTAAACGAGCGGAAAAGCGGATGGCCAAAGAGCGCTATGCCGCCCTGACGGTGACGTGCAATGTTGATCCGGAAATCCGCAAATTTCTGGAGGAATTTCTTGGTGCCGGTGGTTGGCGATTGGTCGAAACCTCGGTGGAAAAGGATATGGTCGCGGGAGAAGTTCGTTACGATTTTGTTGTTTCTCGGTATGGCGGCATGGCATCCGGGCAGTTGGTGGATGAAATTGCCGAACTTCAGGGCGTACGCAAGGTTCGATTCCGCTGACCTCTGACCTGGATGCCGTATCTGGATTAAGCCCTTTGTTGGAGGAGAGATGCCGTGATGTTGCCACAGGATGTCAAAACAACCATTCTGCTGGCTGATGGGGCCAGCACGATTCTCGATGTGGAAAAAGCTTTTTTCCGCAGGGAGCACTACGAGGTTCTGCTGGCAAACAATGCGCAGGAGGTTTATGAAACCGCCATTGCTCACCGTCCGGACATCATTTTTATGGGATTTCACATGCAGGAGATGGGCGGCGACGAGCTTTGCCTGAGATTTAAATCTCATGCGGAACTTTGCCAGGTCCCTGTAGTCCTCGTGATACATCCGAATCGACCCGACGATTTGTTGCGTTGTCAGCGCGCCGGATGCGACGATATCCTGCTTAAACCGCCACGGCGTCACCACTTTCTGCGGGCAGTCGAGAAACACCTGAAACTGCCACGCCGGGCCGCTCCGCGGGTCGAAGCGAAAATGCATGTCACGTATCGCGAACCTTCGGGGGACCATGCACTGACCAATTATTCCATAAACGTCAGTACCGGCGGGGTTTTTATTGAAACAGAATCCCCTCTGCCTGCCGGGACACCTCTGCTGCTCGATTTTACCATCCCCGGACACGATGACCCTATCCGTTGTACAGGCAGGGTTGCCTGGATTAATGAAGTCGACGGTCCAGGCAAGCACCGCCTTCCTCCTGGCATGGGGCTTCAGTTTTTTGATCTGTCTCTTGAACATATGGCGATTATCAGGTCTTTTGTCATGCGCTCCCTCGTTATTCCTGAATGGTAACGAATGTTATCAGCCCTCTTCTTTTCAAACGCTCCGGTCGGGGCGTTTTTTGTTCTCGTTTTAAAAAATTCATTTTATTCACAGTGACTTGAGGTCTTCGGGGCGCCCGATTGGCGTTTGACCTGTCCATGGGTTTGACCTGTCCATGGGTTTGTGGTATTCAAAACGCCAAATAAATACAATGTTTTATTTCAAGATAGATTGTGGCGGATTGATGAAAAAATGTCGGGAAGGATCCACGAGATGAGCAAAAAGCTGCAAATTACCATGGGGCAGTTGTTGGAGGATATGGCAGAACGGTACCCGGATAATGATGCTCTGGTCTATCCCGATCGCGCTCTGCGTTATTCCTACCGGGAACTTGATGCCGTTTGTGATCGCATGGCCAGGGGATTGCTCGCCATGGGAGTTCAAAAGGGTGATCACGTAGCCATCTGGGCTACCAACGTGCCTCAATGGGTCATCCTGCAATTTGCTTCGGCTAAAATTGGTGCCATCCTGGTGACGGTTAATACCAACTACAAAGCCGTCGAGTTGGAATATGTGCTGAAACAGTCTGATTCTACAACACTTTTTCTGGTGCCAGGGTTCAAGGATACCGATTACGTCGAAACCCTGTACAGTGTGGTTCCCGAGCTGCGCTATTCTGCCGTCGGACATTTACGCTCCGAACGCCTGCCGTACTTGAAAAATGTGATCTTCCTAGGTGACCAGGATCTTCCCGGTATGCGCCGTTGGAGTGGGGTGGAAACCCTGGGCAAAACTATCGAGAGCGGCCGGCTTGCCGAGGTTCGGGCTACCCTGGACGAGCATGAGGTCATCAATATGCAATACACCTCGGGGACCACAGGTTTCCCCAAGGGGGTGATGCTGACCCATCACAATATCATCAATAACGGTTTCAATATCGGCGAATGCATGCGTTTTACCGAAAAGGACCGTTTGTGCATTCCTGTGCCGTTTTTTCATTGTTTCGGCTGTGTTCTCGCCGTGCTGGCCTGCGTGACCCACGGCAGTACCATGGTACCGGTGGAAATCTTCAATCCCGAAATGGTGCTGCGTACCATAGAAGCCGAGAAGTGTACGGCGCTGCATGGTGTGCCGACCATGTTTATCGCCGAGCTCGACCATCCCAATTTCAGCTGTTACGATCTGCGTACTCTGCGTACCGGCATCATGGCCGGTTCTCCTTGTCCTACGGAGGTCATGAAGCGTGTTATGCGCGAAATGTACATGACCGAAATCACCATTGCCTACGGCCAGACCGAATCTTCCCCGGTCATCACGCAGACTCGCACCGACGATCCTTTGGAGTTGCGTGTGGCGACCGTGGGGCGAGCGCTGCCGGAAGTTGAAGTGAAGATCGTGGACATCGAAACGGGTCAGACACTGCTTCCCGGACGACAGGGAGAACTCTGTACGCGCGGTTATCTTGTGATGAAAGGATATTACAAGATGCCCGAAGAAACCGAACGGGTCATCGATGCGGCGGGCTGGTTGCATACAGGCGACCTGGCAGTAATGGATGAAAACGGTTACTGCAAGATTACCGGACGCATTAAAAATATGATTATTCGCGGTGGGGAAAATATCTACCCCCGGGAAATCGAGGAGTTCCTTTATACCTGCCCCAAGGTTGCCGACGTGCAGGTGTACGGTGTCCCCGATGCCAAGTACGGCGAGCAGGTCATGGCTGCCATCAAGCTCAAAGACCATGCCAGTGCCACCGCCGAGGAAATTATGGAATTCTGTCGCGGCCGTATCGCCAACTACAAGATTCCCCGCTTTGTTAAGTTCGTCGATGAGTTTCCCATGACCGCCAGCGGTAAAATTCAAAAGTTCAAATTGCGCGAAATGGCTATTGAAGATCTGGGTCTGGAAGCTGCCGGGCCGGTGGAGACGGTATACACGCCAGACCCCGGCACCGATCCAGTATGGGTGCCGGTAGCATAAATCGGCTCATGGATAGGCCGACAGGATCCTGGTGGTCCGGTACATGGTTTTAATACCCTGCAATCCCTGCAACGCCCGCCGAACCGGGCGTTTGCTATTTATGGAGCGGAGGTTACCTGGTCGAGTAGGCAGAGAAAGTTGGCCGTTAACTGGGGGTGCAGTTCGCGGCCGGCCAGTTTGCGCAGAATGGCGGCGCATTCATCGGCTGGCTGAGGCTCCTTGTAGGGGCGTTTTGTTCGCAGGGCATCGTAGGTATCAGCAATGGTGGTCATGTGGCTGCACAGGTGCTGACACCATTGCTCGTGCACGGCAGGGTAGCCGCTCAAGTTATAACGTAAATGATGTTCGAAAGCGGTTACGATCGCCAGTTGCGGAACTCCGGGACAGTCGAGCAGCTGACGAGCCCCCTTGATGGGATGCTGCCGCATAATGACCCATTCTTTTTCATCCAATTTTCCCGGTTTACCAAGAATTTCCATGGGGATGTGAACTTTCCCGATGTCATGCAGCAAGGCGGCAATCCCAATGTCGTGCAAAAGGGCGCCCTTTATGCCGAGATGCATGGCCTGCGCCAGGTTCAGAAGGCATACATTGATGCCGTGGGTAAAAGTATATTCATCCATGGCGCGCAACGGCATGAGGGCCAGCAGCGAAGGGACTTCGCGGTTAAAGGCGTTGATAAATCCGGTGACGATTTCGGTCAGGCCGGCCATTTTGATCGTTCTTTGCACGGTAAAGGTTTTAAATAGTTCCGCCAGGCGACCATGACTGTTGATTTTCAGTGCCTGCAGCGCATCGGCATCGATCGGCAGGGATGCATCAAGAGACTTGTTCTGCGGCGGGGCCTCATCAACTGCCAGGGTTTCAAAACGCAGATGATTGCAGGCGGGTTGAACGCCGCAAGGTTGGTCTGTTTGAACCAGAAACTTCACCAGTTCGCCGAGCTCGTCACTATCCAATCCGGCAGATATGATTATTCGGTTGATCCGACGCTGTTCCATGAGTCGAGCGAATTTTTGCGAATGCAGCCCGGGCGGCAGGGGAAAGTCTTCGAACAGGATTTCGCCCTCAACGATCAGCAGGGACAGCTGGGTTCGCTCCCGCAAAAGATTTTCAAAGCAGCGTTGCGCCGCTTCGCAAAGCCGTTTGATCTGGGGATGGTCCAGGTTGTACAGCCTGGCATTGGCGACAGCCGTTACCAGGTGGCGGATGGCATTTTGCAATTCTACCAGGGATGCACGCTTCATGACGCTGTTCCCGGCCTGGTTGACACGGACAGGTGGCGAAGCTCCGCCAGGTCGGGGCGCATGCTGCGACCCAGACGACGATAAAGAGGTTCGGTGGCTTCACCGGGGTAGCTTTTGAGGGTTTCCAGGATCTGGCACTGCAAGCGTTTATGCCGACGTGGATGGCAAAGGCTGAAACTGAAGAGCACACGTTCCAGGTCGGGCAGGGCCATCGGGTTGCCAATGTCTGCCAGGGTAGCGACCACGGCAAGGCGAACGGATAAGCTTTCGCTGGTCAGGCTGGATTGACGAAGCAACTCCACAAGCCTTCGGAAGATTCTGGAGTCACGGGAATATCGCGCCAGGCCAATGGCCCATACGGGCGGCAGTTCCGCCTCGCGGTAAAGTTCTCTGAGGAGGGCCGCCTCGGCACGCGTATCCTTGAAGTGAAAGGCTGCATTCAATGCTTCCTGTCGGACCCGCTCATGGGGGTGTTGCAGCAGCGGCGCCATGGACTCCATCAGGTCGGGATCCCCCAGCCCTCTCAGCAACACAATCAGATTGCGTACCAGGTGCCAGCGGTCATCGTGCAGGCGGTTCAGCACCTCCTGGCGGATGATCGGCCCCATGTCCCTGAGCAGCGCCAGATTACGGTAACGCACCGATCGATCCTTTTCTTCGGCAAGCTGGTCCAGCAGCAGCGGAACAAACGGCGCGCCGATCTGACGGATCAACGTGGAAATTTCCTGGCATTTGGTCGCGGGCCATAACGGGAGACTGCGAACGATTTCACGGGTAAAGCTGTAACTGGAAAACAAGGAGGGCTGTTGATCCCGGGCTTTTCCCTTCGAATCCGGTGCAGCGCAGGACGTTTGCCGGTGCAGATCGATCAATGCCGCAAAGTCGCCGGTGGCGATAAAATGCTGAATAAGGGGTGCGAGGTAGCTTGTCAGCTCGGTGTGGCCATGGAGTTCCCCGGGATGTTGCATCATGTGACTTATGATTGAGCAAAGCCGTCTTTCCATGGTTTGATCATGGATGCTGTCTTTAAGCCCATCGATGACTTCAGGGGGTAGTGTCGGTACCGGCTGGTGATTCGGGAAACGACGCAGTAGCGATTGATAATCTTCCGGCACATAATCCCCGGCACGGTGGTCCGCAAACACCTGTCTGAGCTGCTCGTCTGTGTAAGGTTCCGCGGAAACCGGATTGCCTTCAGGTAGTGCTGTGGCAGGTGGCAGGCCTGCACAGCTCAACTGGCTCAGCATCTGCAGGATAAAGGGCGGGATATCGGCTTGCCGGGCATTCAGATCGTTGAGGGTGTCCAGGATCATCGTGTTGGGGAAGCGGCTTAATATCGCACCGGCCTGTGCTTCGTGGACGGCAAGAGCGGAAACGGTACGCGACAAAAACTGCTGCCGTAACCGAGGCTGCAGTTCGGTGACAAAAATCCGGAATTTATCCAGCAACGCGTCATGGTGTTGATGGGACAGATTCTCCCGATCCAGGTCACGTAAAAAAGTAGTTATGGCTTTATCATAGTCGCCCGTGTCGTTATCGATGCAGGCAGATGGTTCCGTACTTAAAATACCCGCCAAGCCTTTAGGCGTTGCCATACTTTCCGTCGGCCAGATGCCGAATTGGTTTTTATCGGAGGGCGCAAGCAATGTACTTACGAAACGATCCCATGGCCGCGGGCCGTCAAGCTGTGCCGTCAGCTCAGATTCGGATATTTGTGAAATTCCCATGGTTCGAAACTGACCGTAATCCAACGGAGTAATTCGCGCATGCTGGATACCGGCGGTAGCAGTCGCAGCGACAATGCCGCCCCGGGCGAGCAGCTCTTCGGGTTTACAAGCAAGCAGACGACAGAAACTGCAAAGTTCCTCCGCTGTCAGGCCGTGATGTATGGTCAGGGCAACCATGCCATGCGAAAACAGGGCTCGAGCGTACTCGCGGAATACCGGATTTTGGGGGTCCAATGGAGTGGCGCCGAGCATGAGCCGGTCCCGCGCGATACCAATGGTGACTTGCGGGGTGGTCGTTTTGAGGTTTTCCAGGACTTTGAGGGCTCTATCGGCCGCGGTGAGGATTACCTGATGCCCGGGCGGGTAGGCACTGACCTGCCTGCGCACAATATTCATCTGATATATAAGGTTGGACAAAACCTTGGCGTCTAAACGGGGTGCAGAAGATTCGCTGGACATTTCCTGAGTCAAACAGTACCCCTCCCTTTTTGCGATGCCGACGCAGTCAAACAGCTGGCGATGGCTTCCTTCTTAAATACTCAGCCGTTTGATTTTTTCGACCAGCGTGGTGCGCTTGATATTCAAAAGATCGGCGGCCCGTGCCTTGACTCCTCCGCTAAGTTCCATGGCGGCTTTTATCATACAACGTTCGATTCCTGAAATGATCAGAGGCATATCCAGGCCTGCTTCGGTAAGCCGGGGGCAGGAAATCTGTGGTTCTTCATCTTCGTGAAAGGAGCCGCTGATGTTGGTGGGCAGATCGCTCCTGCCGATCGCCGACCCTTCCGTCAGGGTAACAGTTCGCTCGATGACGTTTTCCAACTCGCGCACATTCCCGGGCCAATGGTAGTTTTCCAGGCAAACCATGGCTGCAGGGGTGATGGCAAGGAGGGGGCGGTTCATTTCACTGCAGATTTTCTGCAAAAAGTAACGGGCTAACAACGCGATATCCTCGCGTCTTTCGCGAAGAGGCGGCAGCGGGATGGGGATCACGTTCAATCGGTAGTAGAGATCTTTGCGGAAACGGCCCTGTTCGACTTCCTCCTCGAGATCACAGTTGGTGGCCGATATCACCCGGACATCGAGCTTGATTTTTTTGGAAGAGCCGACTTTCTCTACCTCCTGTTCCTGCAATACCCGCAGCAGTTTCATCTGCAGGTGCAGTGGCATGGTGCCGATTTCATCAAGGAAAATAGTCCCTTGATGCGCCTGCTGGAATTTTCCCATTTTATCGGCGACGGCGCCAGTGAAGGCACCTCTTATGTGGCCAAAGAGTTCACTTTCCAGCAATTCGGCGGGGATGGCACCGCAATTTATCGCTACGAAGGGTTTTTCCTTGCGGTGGCCGTTATAATGAATGGCTTTGGCGACCAGTTCCTTTCCGGTTCCCGATTCGCCCAGAATGAGGATGGTCGAGTCCGTGTTGACGATTTTTTCCATCCGGGAGAAGACATGCTGCATGGGCAGGCTATTGCCGATCATGTTGTCGAACCGGTATTTACCACGCAATTGTTGTCTTAAATAGAGGTTTTCCGCCACCAGACGGCTTTTTTCCAAAGCCTTGCCAATGATGACCTGCAGCTTTTCGAAATGCAAAGGCTTGGTAATATAATCGAAGGCGCCTTCTTTCATGGCTTCGACAGCCGATTCGGCGGAGGCTTTACCGGTGATCAGGATCACATTGGTAAAAGGCCACTGTTCCTTGACGCGTTTCAATATTTCGATGCCGCTGACGCCTGGGAGGAAGAGATCAGTGAGAATGACCTCAAAAGGGGTTTTTGCCAGAATTTCCAGGGCTTTTTCCCCGGATTCAGCCGTGGTGACCTCGTACCCGGCACTTCCGAGCAGCAGAGCGATAGCTTCACGGTTGGCAGCTTCATCTTCGATAACCAGAATCTGTGATATGTTTTTCATGGTGCCGCCTGCAGAAAAGGGTTGGAATGTCACTCAATTGACGGTATAGTGGGAAACTACCACGTCTTAAAGGTCCATGCAAGACCTTGCGTTAAAAAATTGGCGCATTGAGGAGGTGGTTATTCAAATGTTTGACGCTAAGGGGTTCCGCAGGATGTTTCTTTGCCGGGTCGGCACGACTTTGGTGCTGGCTTTGCTGGGGATCTTTCTGCTTGCGCACTGTGAGGTATCCGGAGCGACGCAGGAGGTACCCCGTATCGGTGCGGTACGTATTTCAGGATCCATTAATCCTGTTGTTGCTGAATTTGTAGCGGAACAACTCGATCGCGTCAACCGTGAAAATGCCGCGGCTTTCCTGATCGAACTCGACACGCCCGGCGGCTTGGACAGCGCCATGCGTCAGATCATAAAGAGCCTTCTCGGGTCTGAAATACCTGTGGTGGTCTTTGTGTCGCCCTCTGGCGCGCGCGGCGCATCGGCCGGCGCACTCATTACCCTGGCCGCCGATTTCGCCGTCATGGCACCGGGGACCAACCTTGGCGCTGCTCATCCCGTTGCAATCGGTGGTGGGCAGAAAGCTCCCGATGAAGTGATGCTGAGCAAGGTGGTGGAAGATGCCGCTGCCTATGCGCGGAGTCTGGCGGCTCGCAGGGGGCGCAACGAAATATACGCGGAGAAGATGGTGCGCGAAAGCCTGTCGATCTCTGCTGAAGAGGCTCTCAAGCATGGCGTCATCGACCTGATTGCCGAAGATGTGCCGGACCTGCTGCAAAAGCTCGATGGGCGCACTTATCGTCGTGGTGACCAACAAAAGCTGCTTCACAGTCGCGATGCCTCGGTGGCGGTGGCTACCATGAACTGGCGGCAGAAGATCCTCAACGTGATCAGCGATCCGAATGTCGCCTATATGTTACTCATGCTGGGTTTGCTCGGCGTGTTCTTTGAGATTTCGCAACCCGGCGTGATACTGCCGGGGGCCGTCGGGGCCATTGCTTTGCTGCTGGCATTGTTTGCCTTCCAGACCCTGCCCGTCAACTATGTCGGGATACTGCTGATTCTTCTGGCTCTGGTCCTGTTCGTGCTGGAGGTCAAGGTGATGTCTTTTGGCATGCTTACGGTCGGAGGGATGATCAGTATGACCCTGGGTTCCCTGATGTTGTTTGATGAACACTCTGAGCCGTTTCTCGTGCTGTCAAGGGCGGTTATTGCCAGCACGGTGTTGGTCACCACCGGTTTTTGCGTGTTGGTGCTCTATTTTGTGGTGCGGACTCAACGCCGGCAGTTCGTATCCGGCCGGGAAGGCATGGCCGGGTTGATCGGCCAGGCGCTTACCGAAGTGCATCATAGCGGGCAGGTTTTTGTCCGCGGCGAATATTGGACGGCCTTTTGCGGCGAACCGATTGCGGCTGGAGAGGCCATCGAGGTGGTGCGTCTGACAGAGGATATGCGCCTGGAAGTACGCCGGGTCGTAGCGCATGCCAATGAACGCGCAGCGAACGTAACGGCAGGTTCCGACAAGGAGGTTGGCAAATGATTTATCCCGTTATCATTCTGGTCCTGCTGGCTTTGATTCTTTCCAGTGCCATTAAGGTGATCTACGAATACGAGCGGGGCGTGGTGTTTCGCCTTGGGCGTTTCAGCGGGGTGAAAGGTCCTGGATTGCGTTTTATCATTCCAGTGGTCGACAAGCTGATGAAAATCAGCCTGCGCACCGTGGCCATGGACGTACCTCCGCAGGATGTGATCACCAAGGATAATGTATCGATCAAGGTCAATGCGGTCATCTATTTCCGGGTGGTTCATCCGGACAAATCGATCATTGAAGTAGAGAATTACCTTTACGCCACCAGTCAACTGGCTCAGACCTCGTTGCGCAGCGTTTTGGGGCAATCCGAACTCGATGAATTGCTCATCCATCGCGAGAGCCTCAATCGTCACCTTCAAGAGATTCTGGACCGACAGACCGACCCCTGGGGGGTGAAAGTATCCAACGTTGAAATCAAGCATGTGGATCTGCCTACCGAGATGCAGCGCGCCATGGCCAAGCAGGCCGAGGCCGAACGTGAGCGGCGCTCCAAAGTCATTCATGCCGAAGGTGAATACCAGGCTGCGCAAAAGCTTACCGATGCAGCCGCTATTATCGCATCACAGCCGGGTGCCCTGCAGCTGCGCTATCTGCAGACTTTGACGGAGGTCGCGTCGGAAAACAATTCAACGTTAATTTTCCCGTTTCCGTTGGATCTGGTCAAACCGTTTCTGGGTTTACAGGAAAAAATTAAGTAGTGCCCATCCGGAAACTATGGATGGACACGGTGAAGTTTTCAGGCCCGGTGCCTGTCGGACCAGCCATGAGCCGACAGGCTTCCGGATGGTGTTTTTATTGTTGCCGCTGGGCAACTCTGTGGGTGTTGATGATTGTAGCGGTTGCTTAAATAATGAGAATATTGCTTTGGGGCTACGATTTTGGTATTGTCCCGGTCGGTCCGAACACCTAGTTTTTGGGAGGTTTGTTTCATGGAAGTCAAGAAGTTTAATAAAATCATGGCGGCCAACCGCGGTGAAATCGCCATTCGCATTTTTCGCGCCTGCATCGAGTTGGGGATCAAGACGGTTGCCATATATTCCGAAGAAGACCGCGTTGCCCTGCACCGCTACAAGGCGGACGAATCGTATCGGATAGGCAAAGGCAAGGGGCCCATCGAGGCCTATCTGGGGATCGATGAAATTATCGATCTGGCCAAAAAGAAGGACGTTGATGCTATCCATCCAGGCTATGGGTTTCTCTCTGAAAATCCCGAATTCGCCGAAGCTTGCGAACGTGCCGGTATCGCTCTGATCGGTCCGGGGGCCGAGATTCAGCGCCAGCTCGGGGACAAGATCGCCGCACGCAAGGTGGCCATCGAGGCGGGTGTCCCGGTAGTACCCGGAACCGACAAGCCGGTGACCAGCGAGGAAGAAGCGTTGTTGTTTGCCGCCAAATGCGGCTATCCCATCATTGTCAAGGCTGCCGCCGGCGGTGGTGGACGCGGTATGCGCATTGCGCGCAACCGTCAGGAATTATTGGAGGGGCTGCGTTCGGCCGCTTCGGAAGCCAAGGCCGCGTTCGGCAATGCGGCGGTTTTTCTGGAAAAATACATCGAAAACCCGAAACACGTCGAAGTGCAGGTTCTCGGTGATAAGTACGGCAATATTGTGCACTTCTATGATCGCGACTGTTCCATCCAACGCCGGCATCAGAAGGTCATCGAGGTTGCGCCGTCGCCCAACCTCAGTGCTGCCAAGCGCCAGGAATTATGCGAATACGCAATGCGCATCGCCAACCATGTCGGCTACCTGAATGCCGGTACGGTCGAGTTCCTGATGGATGCCGATGGCAGCTTCTACTTCATTGAAGTCAATACACGTATCCAAGTCGAGCATACCGTGACCGAAATGGTGACCGGACGCAACCTTGTGCGTTCCCAGATCCGCGTGGCCGAAGGCTATCGCCTGAGCGATCCGGAAATCGGCATTCGCAGCCAGAAGGATATCCAGCTCAACGGCTTTGCCATTCAGGCACGGGTAACCACGGAAGATCCTACCAGAAATTTTTCGCCTGATTTCGGTACCATTACCGCCTATCGCAGCCCTGGCGGGTTTGGCGTGCGGCTCGATGCTGGCAGTGCCTTCCCCGGGGCGCGTATCTCTCCCCATTACGATTCGTTGCTGGTCAAAATCAGTGGCTGGGGGCTGACCCTGCGCGAAGCGTCCCGCACAACCTCCCGCTGTCTGGCCGAATTCCGCTTGCGCGGCGTCAAGTGCAATATCGGTTTTCTGGATAATGTCGTCAATCATCCATCCTTTCTGGCCGGCACTTGCGACACCTCTTTTATCGATACCCACCCGGAGCTGTTTGAGCTTCCGGTAATACAGGATCGTTCCACCAAGATGTTGTCCGCAATCGGCCATGTGGTGGTTAACGGTTATCCAGGAATCAAAAAACCTCTTCGTTACAAGGATTTGCGCGAGCCGCCCATCCCGGAAATCCATTATGATATACCGCGCCCCAGGGGGACGCGCGATATTCTGCTTGAGCAAGGGCCCGAAGGTCTGGCGCAGTGGGTGCTGGAACAGCCGCACCTGCTGATCTCCGATACCACCATGCGCGATGCTCATCAGTCGTTGATGGCCACCCGGTTCAGGACCCATGACCTGGTGCAGATCGCACCTGCCACCAGTCATCTCGCCAGCGGTCTGTTTTCCTTGGAGATGTGGGGTGGCGCCTCGTTCGACGTGGCCATGCGGTTTTTGCGCGAGGACCCCTGGGAGCGTCTTGATCGGTTGCGGGAGAAGATCCCCAATATCCTGTTCCAGATGTTGCTGCGTGCCTCCAACGCCGTCGGTTACTGTAATTATCCCGATAACGTGGTGCGTGAATTTGTCGCCAAAGCCGCGGCAAGCGGCATCGACGTGTTTCGCGTGTTCGATTCGCTGAACTGGACCAAGGGGATGCAGGTTGCCATGGATGCGGTGCGTAAATCCGGTGGCGTCTGCGAGGCGGCTATCTGCTACACCGGCGACATCCTCGATCCCAAGCGCGACAAGTATCCGCTTTCGTATTATGTGAACATGGCCAAAGAACTGGAGAACATGGGTGCCCATATCCTTGCCATCAAGGACATGGCCGGTTTACTCAAGCCCTTGGCCGCCGAAAAACTTGTGCGGGCGCTGAAACAGGAAGTCGGGATACCTATTCACCTGCATACCCATGATACCTCCAGTAACGGTGGCGCCACGCTGCTGCTGGCTGCTCAGGCAGGGGTCGATATTGTCGATACGGCCTTTTCTTCGGTCTCCGGTCTTACCGCCCAGCCCAATATGAACGCCCTGCTGGCCGCCTTGAAAGGGCATGACCGCGATCCGTCACTGGATGAGAATGATCTGCAGAAGCTGGCCAATTACTGGGAAACTGTACGCACCTATTATGCGCCGTTCGAGTCGGAACTGCGCAGCGGTACCGCACAGGTCTATCATCATGAGATTCCTGGCGGTCAGTATTCCAACTACAAGCCGCAGGTCGAGGGGGTCGGACTCGGTGACCGGTGGGAAGAGTGCAAGGAAATGTATCGCAAGGTCAACGACATGTTTGGAGACATCATCAAGGTCACCCCGTCATCCAAGATCGTCGGCGATATGGCGATGTTCATGGTGCAGAACAATCTGCAGCCAGAAGATATCTATGAGCGCGGCCATGAGCTGACCTACCCTCAAGGTGTGGTTGATTTCTTCAAAGGTATGATCGGTCAACCCTATGGAGGTTTTCCCGAGAAACTGCAGAAGATCATTCTTAAGGGCGAGGAGCCGCTGACCTGTCGTCCCGGGGAATTTTTGGAACCGGTCGATTTTGCAGCCAAACGCCAGGAGCTCGAGAGCAAACTCGGCCACCCGGTATCTGAGCGTGATGTCCTGTCAGCCGTTTTGTATCCCGGTGTCTTCGAGGAATTCGACGCCTATCGGGAGGAATATCACGACACTTCGGTTCTGTCGACCCCGGTGTTTTTCTACGGTCTGGATCTGGGGGACGAAACTACTGTTGAAATGGAACCGGGCAAAACCCTGCTGGTTCAGCTCAACGCCATCGGTCGGGTGCAGAGCGACGGGCATCGGGATATCTATTTCGAGCTGAATGGCGAGCCTCGCCAGATTATGATACCCGATCTGTCGGTAGCGACCGATCAGATCAAGCATCGTAAGGCCGACCCCGACAACCTGCATCATGTCGGTGCGCCCATGCCGGGTAAGGTTTTCCGGATCATGGTTAACATCGGGGACGTGGTGAAAGGCGGGGATGTTCTGCTGTCCACGGAGGCGATGAAAATGGAGACCAACGTCAAGGCCGACAAAGACGGGGTTGTGGCCGATATCCTGGTCAAGGAAGGCATCCAGGTGGAGCAGGGCGAACTGCTGCTGATCCTCGAATAGAGGGGACTACCTGCAAAACAAAAAGCCGAACCTTCATGGTTCGGCTTTTTGTTTTGGTCGTCGGAAATAGCCCGGACGCAAAGCGGTCAGTCCGGCAACAATCCCATCAGGCCTAATAGCATGAGAATGACGGTGAAACTCATTGCGGACAACAGGGTCGAAAGGATGATGATGGAGCCGGCAAGGCGGGGATTGCCATGAAGTTCCTGGGCGAGAACATAACTGGCGGCAGCCGTGGGAGCCCCCGCCAGCAGCACGGCAATGCCAAGATCCATGTCGCGAATATTCAGCAGGTAGATGATCGGCAGATTCAGCAGGGGGAAGATGACCAGCTTGAATAGGGAAGCCAACCCGGCTTTTTTCAGGTCTCCCTGCATTTGCTGCAGCGAAAAGGCGCCACCGATGGTTAACAATGCCAATGGCAGGGTGGCACCGGTGACCATGTGCAGGGTGCTGCCGGCAATACCCGGCATGGGCAGGCCGGTCAGGTTCCACAGGATTCCTGCCATGGAGCCGATGATCAGAGGATTATACAGCAGTTGGTCCCTAACCAGTTGCCAAGGGGGTTGTGGGTGTTGATGCCGCTGCGGGATGATATGCACCAGGATGGCCCACAGGTTGATAATCGGAACCAGAAAGCCCATAAGAACTCCGGCCTTTGTAAAGCCGGCGTCACCATAGGCGCTCAATACGATGGGCAACCCGACGTAGGCAAGGTTGCCGCGGAAGGCCCCCTGGCTGAATGTGCCGCGGTCTTCCGGAGCATAACCGAGCATGTACCCTAATGAGTAGGAAAGGACGGCACCGAGGCTCAAGGCGACAAGCATGGCGAGGATGAGTCTGAGGTTGAAGCTGGTTGTAAAGTCAGCAGTGCCTATCTTGTAAAAAAGCAGCAACGGTAAAAAGACGTAATACAAAAGTCGGTTTGTCTGCCATAAAAAGACCTGGTCGATAAGGCCGGCCCGGCGTAGTATGGCCCCGAGGCCCATGACGGCAAATACCGGCAGAACGATGTTCAATATGGTAAAAAAGGGCTGCATAACCAATCTCCAGCTGATACATTGCGACCATACTCTGCCGACTCGGGTGTTGGCAACGATCTTTTGTGTGAAAGGAATGGCGAAGGTATATGGTTAGATTTATTATTTGATGGTGATAGCCAGCGAGTCGGTCCGTTAGAAGCCCGACGGACTGCTACAGTTTTCTTGACTTTTAAGGGTGGCTTGGTAACGTGGCTGGATCAAGGTATCTTGTTTGTTCAGGATGCCGGAAAGGGTGATGCTCATGAGTCAAAAACGCATATCGCTGGTTTTGTCCGTTGTCCTCGTGCTGTTTTGCTGCTCTGTCGCACTGGCTGCGGCACGAAGAGA
Source organism: Pelobacter sp. UBA6093 (assembly GCA_002435955.1). GTDB lineage: Bacteria > Desulfobacterota > Desulfuromonadia > Desulfuromonadales > Syntrophotaleaceae > Syntrophotalea. Next base: position 196,811 of record DIWZ01000040.1, on the reverse strand, counting down.
CAAGCTTGATCCGGGTGACGATTTGAAAATCGGAGCAGAGGCTCCGGATTTTGTCTTAAAGGATGTCGAGGGGAAAACCGTTACTTTGCGCCAATTTCGGGGCAACCCGGTCGTTTTGACCTTCTGGGCGAGTTGGTGTCCGGCCTGTCGCGCCGAATTGCCCTCCCTCGAGGCCTTGCATGTCCGCATGGCGAAGCAGGGGGGCGTGGTCCTGGGGGTCAACGGTGGCGAACCCCTTGAACGGGTGAAAGCTTTGATGTCAAAGTTGAACCTGACTTTTCCAATGGCGCTGGACATGGAGGGGAAGGTTCATGCCCTCTATGGCATCAGGCAATATCCCGTTACCTTCATCATCGACCGTTATGGTCGTCTGGTTGACCGTCATGTCGGTCCGCGCGACTGGAATTCGCCGGAGGTTGTTGAGACTCTCCATCCCCTGTCCGGGGGGGATTTGGAAGGACCCCGATGATGCAGGGGGTCGAAATTACTTTGGGAATTTCCTTTTCCGCAGGGCTGGTGTCCTTTTTTTCTCCCTGTGTTCTGCCGCTGATCCCCTCTTTTATTACCTATATTACCGGTCTGAGTTTTCAACAACTGCAGCAGGCCCATCCCGGCGCTCGTATCCGTATGCAGGTGGCCGGTCACTGCCTGCTTTTCATTGCCGGGTTTTCCGTAGTTTATACCACCATGGGTGTTTTGGCAGGTATGATTTCCGGAAGTATGTTCAACTACCTGCAGGAGGGGCTGTGGTGGATTCAGAAGATCGGCGGCGTGTTGATATTTTTGTTTGGTGTTCATCTCGCCGGAATTTTCCATTTCGGAATATTGCTTGGTGAAAAGCGGGTTCAAATCCATGACAAGCCGGCTGGATACTTCGGGTCGTTTCTCGTTGGCCTGGCCTTTGCCGCGGGTTGGACCCCCTGCATCGGTCCGATTCTCGGAGCCGTGCTGGCCATGGCTGCCGGTTCTTCCGGCGGGGCAGGGCGGGGGGGAGTTTTACTCGCCGCCTACTCTGCTGGATTGGGAGTGCCATTTCTGATTTCCGGCCTGCTGCTCCACGGGTTTTTAGGGTTTTTTAACCGGTTTCGCAAGTATATCCGACTGGTGGAGGTGGCAACGGGGATCATGCTCATGGTCGTCGGGGTGATGTTGTTTTTTAACTGGTTCAGTGTCTTGACCGGGTATCTTTATCAGTGGCTGCCGACAATCGGCTGATGGTGGGGGCCTTATCGCTTGACACCCGTATGATGACTCTGATAATTTGATATTCAATTTCACTGGAGGGGGCATGGTCGAAAAACGCGAAATATTCCGCAAATATATCAGTCAGCAAGGACTGAAGCTTACGCGTCAGCGCGAAGTCATTCTGGATGAATTTCTTCGGACGGCAGCCCATTTGTCGACCGAGGAGCTTTACCTGAAGGTCCGCAAAAAACATTCTCACATCGGATACGCGACTGTATATCGGACGCTCAAGCTGCTGGCTGAATGTGGTTTGGCCAAAGAACGCGATTTCGGAGCCGGACAGACCCTTTACGAAGCTTCTGATCGGGGCCAGCATCACGACCACCTGATTTGTACTGAATGCGGAAAAATCATTGAGTTTGAGGATGTCCGCATTGAAGAATTGCAGAAAAAGGTGGCTGAGGAACATAACTTTTCCATCCGTGACCACCGATTGGAGATTTACGGGCGTTGCGCCAAATGTACCTCTTCTTAATAATATCCATGCGACAGTGGATGTTTCTGTAATTTTTTCCAGTAACCAATTCCGGAATATTCAGTCATGGCAGGTCAAAGTGAAGTTTCTGCGGCCGATCGCAAGATCGTGCTGGTTGGTAATCCGAACGTCGGCAAGAGTGTTCTTTTCAACGCCCTGACGGGGACATACACAGTCGTATCGAACTATCCCGGAACCTCTGTGGAGGTTTCTCGCGGCCATTGTGAAATTGAAGGTGTTTATTACGAGGTGCTTGATACCCCCGGGATGTATTCCCTGTTGCCCATCACCGAAGAAGAGCGGGTGGCGCGGGAAATTCTTCTGCAGGAAAATGCGCATACGATTATCCACGTGATCGATGCCCGCAATCTCGAGCGCATGTTGCCCATGACCCTCCAGCTGGTGGAAGCGGGCCTGCCGGTTGTACTGCTGATCAATATCCTGGATGAGGCTGAACGCAAGGGAATGCGTATCGACATCCCCCTTTTGCAGGAAAAGCTCGGTATTCCTGTGATCGGCGGCGCCATGGCGAGAAAGCGTGGCTTGCCTGAATTGCGTCAGGCCATAGCTTCATACAATCCCGAAGTCAAGGCCGTGTTCGGATATTCCAGGGAACTGGAAAGGGATATTGCCAAGGTTTCCAATCTTCTGATCGGTGACTACACGCTGGTCCCGCGATCGATCGCCCTGCTTTTGCTGCAAAAAGATGAAGATGCCTGGCAGTTGGTCGGCAAGGCCGAAAAAGGCAACCTGCAGACCATTGAACAAGCCGTCAACGACACCATATACGAACGGCGCATGGATCTTAATCTTCGGATCAGCCTTGAACGCAAGCGGATTTGCCATGCTCTTCTTGAGGAAGTCATCCATGAGCAGACCGATCGCAAACTGACTTTCTTCGAAAAACTTGCGGAATGGACCATCAACCCCTGGACCGGGTTCCCCTTGCTGGTGGCCGTACTTTACTTTGGGGTATATGTTTTTGTCGGTAAGTTCGGTGCCGGTACGTTGGTCGACCTGCTCGAGGGTGGCTTATTCGAAAAATTTCTCAACCCCTGGGTTATCAGCCTGGTGCATGGTCTGACCCCCTGGGTTTGGTTGCAGGAGTTGGTGGTAGGCGAATATGGTGTCTTTACCCTGGGGGTAAGATATGCCGTTGCTCTGGTTCTGCCCATAGTAGGGACTTTTTTCCTGGCATTTTCCATCATGGAGGATGTCGGCTACTTCCCTCGATTGGCCATGCTGGTTGACCGGGTATTTAAAAAAATAGGCCTCAATGGTCGAGCCGTGATCCCGATGGTGTTGGGTTTCGGGTGCGATACCATGGCCACCATGGTCACTCGTACCCTCGAAACCGTGCGTGAACGAATTATCGTGACCCTGCTTCTGTCCCTGGCAATTCCCTGCAGTGCCCAACTCGGGGTTATTATGGGATTGCTGTCCGAAGTCCCGGGGGCATTGCCGGTATGGACAGCCTGTGTGGTCCTGGTATTTCTGGCGGTTGGTTTGTTGTCGGCCCGTCTTCTGCCAGGTGAGCGTCCGATGTTTTACATGGAGCTGCCGCCAATGCGCCTGCCTCAGGCACGTAATGTGCTGATCAAAACCATCAGCCGCATGCAGTGGTACTTTCTGGAAATCTTTCCTCTTTTCATTTTCGCTTCAGTCCTGCTTTGGGCCGGTAAAATGACCGGTGCACTTGATGGGCTGGTCCGATTCATGGCGCCCCCGATTACGGCTTTGGGGCTGCCCGCTAAAACCACCGCCGCTTTTATTTTCGGCTTTTTCCGGCGCGATTTCGGCGCCGCCGGTCTCTACGACATGCATGCGCAAGGACTGTTGTCTCCCCGTCAATTGACGGTAGCGGCCGTCACCATGACCCTCTTTGTCCCGTGTATCGCTCAGTTTCTCATGATGAAAAAAGAGCGTGGCTGGAAAGTTTCCCTGGGAATTTTTGTGCTGGTGACGCTGCTGGCCTTCGGGGTCGGGTGGTGTCTTAATGTGGTTCTCGGCTTTTCAGGGTGGTTGTTGTGAAATGCGGCTTCTGTGGCCGAACGCTGCCGCCGCTTGAAGAGTCGCGGCAAAAGCCTTGCGGGGCGTGCCTGGGGGGCTGCCATAAAATTCACTGCCCCTGGTGCGGGTACGAAAATCCTGTGGTGCCCGGTCTGTTGCGTCGATGGAAAAAGGACGATAACTCCAAGGAGAACGAATAATGGAACAGTCGGAACGGGCCGAGGATATCCTCGAAGCCGTTTGGATCGCCGTGATCGAAGAGGGGGATAACTCAGCCTCACTTGAGGCTTTGGATATCGACTCCCATGATCCGGCTTTACTGGATCTGGAATGTCAGGCCCTGATAGAGCTTAAAGGCGGGAGAGTCTACCTGCGCTCGGAAGGGCGCATGGCAGGTGAAAAAGTTGTGCGCCGACATCGCCTGGCCGAGCGTTTGATGATGGATATTCTCGATCTCAAGGGCAGCAATGCCAATGCCAAGGCCTGCGAGTTCGAGCATTTGCTCAACGAGGGAGTGGATACCCGCATCTGCACGCTGCTGAATCACCCCACTACCTGCCCCCACGGCCGCCCGATTCCGCCCGGGGAGTGTTGCCGTACCGCCCGCAGTTCGGCGGATATCGGCGTTGTGCCCCTTACTGAAATGAAGGTGGGCGATGCTGGGGAAATCGCTTATATTGCCACCAGCGACACCAAAAAGATGCAAAAGCTCATGTCCCTTGGCGTGCTGCCAGGCAATCATATCCGCCTCAACCGTCGATTTCCCTCCTTCATTTTTCATGTGGGCAATTCCGAATTTGCCGTTGACGAGCAATTGGCTCGGGAAATTTTCGTCCGCACCGACGCCGCCGATTAACGTGATGGTGTCCTTGTATTGATGCCAACGGCCCCAGAACCCCTAGTGGTTTTGGGGCCGTTGGTGTATGCGCACAACTATTTCGAAGGATTATAACCTTTGCTTTAAAACGTCGATTTGTTTATGTTTCTAGCTCAAGGATGGTCCGACATATTCCTGGCGCTTAAAATTCCCTTACTGCCTGATGCCGCCCCTTTGAACGCTTCCCTGCAAGGGGGCGTCGGATGGGTTGGATGGAAATGAATCTCCGGACCTATTTGCTGTGCAGCGCCCTGAAGAGCCGGAGGACTACCCACCCTCGGCCAAAAGAGGTTACAAGCGGATGTTGGGATTTCGTCATGCCACGCTTAAGAAAAAACTGACCGGCATTATCATGCTGGCCTGTGCCGTGGTTCTGGTTCTCGCCGCGGGAGCTTTCATGACCGTCGAAATCCTCTCTTTTCGACGCAACATGGTCAGTTACAACTATTCTCTGGCCGAAATTCTGGCCGCCAACAGCGCTATTGCCCTTACCCTGAACAGCAGGCAGGTTGGTGAGCAGGTTATGTCATCTTTGCTGTCCGAACCGCGTATCCGCAACGCCTATCTTTTCGATACGGATAACCGGGTTATTTCGCAGTTTCACCGCACCGAGGACGGCATCGCCGCATCAGGGCAATGGAGTGCTGCAGTCGATACCATCACCTATCAGCAAATGGCTCAGGTTCTGAAAAATGGCAATCGTAACCATTTTTTTTCCCGAGAGTCGCTATCGGTTATTGTACCCGTACGTCAGGCCGGCAGAACCATCGGCATGGTGTATATTCAGTCGGATCTTCATGCTTTTTATATGTGGTTACGGTCCTTTGCCATTAGTGTGGCGGCAGTGTTGGCCGTGTCATGCTTTCTTGGATATTTGCTTGCTCGGCATCTTCAGCATCTGATTTCCTCTCCGATTTTGCATCTTACCGACAAAATGCGCCAAGTATCCAATGCGGAAGATTTTTCGTTGCGTGTCGTTAAACAGGCCAATGACGAAGTCGGTGTACTCTTCAATGGTTTTAATAACATGCTTGAACAGCTTGAATATCGCGACAAGCAGTTGGCGCGTTATCGCGATCAACTGGAAGAGCAGGTGTTTAAGCGAACACAGGAACTGCTTGCAACCAATCAAGAACTCCACCAGATGGTTGAGCAGCTGGCACTGGCCAGGCAGGCCGCAGAGTCTGCAAATCAGGCCAAGTCGCGTTTTCTGGCCAATATGAGCCATGAAATCCGAACCCCCATGATCGGGGTCATCGGTGTTGCCGAACTTTTATTACAGGCTCGATTGAATGGTGAACAGCGGGATCTGGCACGCATGATTCACAGTTCCGGGGAATCCCTGCTCAAGATGCTTAACGATGTTCTCGATTTTTCTAAAATCGAGGCAGGACGCCTGACCTTAGAACATGTCCCTTTCAACCTGGTGGAGATTGTCGAAGAACCTTTGCTGCTTTTGGCAAAAAGCGCACAGGATAAAAATGTTGAGTTGATTTTTTATCTCGATCCCGGGACCCCTATATGCCTGCTGGGAGACCCTGCGCGTCTCCGGCAGATCGTGTTTAACCTGGTGGGTAACGCGGTGAAGTTCACACCCAAAGGGGAAGTTGTGGTTCGGGTTGGGTGCCGGGAGGAGAATTCCTCCAGGGTCCTGATTTTCCTGGAGGTTAAAGATAGCGGCATTGGTATCGAGCGTGCCGCCCAAAGTTCGATTTTTGAGTCCTTTTCGCAGGCCGACAGTTCCACGACCCGCCATTTCGGCGGCACGGGGCTTGGCCTCGCCATCGTCAAGCAACTGCTGGAACTCATGGGGGGGCATATCCATCTGGAAAGCGCAGTCAACGAAGGGGCTGTTTTTACCTGTACCGTACGTTTGGAAAAACACAGGGATCTCCGTTGGCCTGTCGGGACCTTGCCGCACTCTCAGCAAGGAGCGAGGGCTCTGGTGATTGCTTCCCACGGCGGCGTTCGGGAAATGCTGGCCGAACAGTTGGAGGCCCTGAACCTGCGTGTGGACACGGTTGCCAGTGCCGAAGCTGCCTGTCAACGGATGTCGGTAGATTGTAACTACAGGCTGGTGCTGGTGGATGCCGCAATTCTTGGCTCAAGTGCTTTGCTGCAACAAAAGTATTCGGCAGCACATTTACGCGGCTGCCACTGGGTAACCATGGCACCTCGCGCTTCTCTTGCCGACGCGGATCAGATCGACATGGCACGGGAAGTTCTGGATAAGCCGGTTAGACCCTCTCGGTTGTTTTCTCTTGTCGCAAAATTATTGGACCCGGAAACCGTTTTTGAGCCTGCAGCAGCTACCGGTGGTGAAGAAAAGCTCGATACCGATGGCGTAGATCTGTCACCCATTACCCGGATTCTGCTGGCGGAGGACAATCCTACCACGCGAAAGATGATTGCTATCAGCCTAAAGAGCCGTAATTGCGAGGTCATTACCGCGGAAAACGGGCAACAGGCCGTTGAGTTGGCTCTGGGCCAGAAGTTTGATTTGATTCTCATGGATTGTCAGATGCCGATTATGGACGGCTATCAGGCGGTGACCGCATTGCGCAGGGCCGGCATAGGCACACCTGTCATCGCCATGACCGCGCATTCCAAAGGTGAAATCGACAGCCTTTGTCAACATGCCGGTATGGATGATTATCTGGCCAAGCCATTTAGACACAACCACTTGTACATCCTTATCGATAAGTGGACCAAGGGGGTGGCTACGGAATCTGCCGTTGTGCATTCCCTCGATGTTCATGAGGCAGCGGCTTATCATGTATTTGAAAAATAAGAGACTGCTTTTGATTGTCGGCGGCTGTGCCTTATCCTATCTGGCATTGGGCGGTTTTTTGTTCTTTATTATCTTTAGGCCATCCTCACCCGAAAAGCAATTCTCGATCAGTTCCGCCATTGCAGATGCCGACTACGCCAACGAAGGGTGTTTACTGACGCTTCGCGGGCAGGGATTTCCTGAAGGCATGCTGGCATATTTAAACCTTGATATCGGTAATCGTTTTACCATTGTGGGCAACATGCCAAGTTGGGGTATTGCAAAAAGTGTCGCTGCGCTGGGCCATCTTGGTTTTGTCGCGGATACTGTAAGAGGTTTGCAAATTTTCGACTTAACAGATGTTTCTCGGCCTGAGACCATCGGCTCGCTACCGATTCCCGGTCGAGCCTGGAATTTGGCCGTGCAAGATGATCGGGTTTATGTCGCGGCTGATAATGGAGGGATTCACGTTGTTTCGGTGCAGGATCCTGCCCATCCGAACATTGTGGCTTTCGTAGATACCCCCGGCACAGCCCTCGATATATGGGTCCAGGACGATGTTGCGTATGTGGCCGATGGGCAAAAGGGTGTGCACATTATCGATCTGCGTCAAAAACCACGCATCGTGGCCACTGTCGATACTGCCGGCGTGGCGTCGGGACTGTGGAAGGATGGCGATTATCTGTATGTTGCCGCCGGCAAGGCCGGCATGCAGGTTATCCACTGCAGCAGGCAAGGCCAGCCGCGCCTGATCGCAACGGTTGATACTCCGGGAGAGGCCACCAGCGTAACCGTGTCAGGACATAAGGCCTATGTTGCCGACCGCACAGGCGGCATTCAGATTATTGCAGTGGAACATCCCTCCCGCCCGAGACTTCTGACCGGCGTTCCTACCTTGGGCAGTGCACGTAGCGCCAAATGGTTCAACGGCCGTTTGTGGGTAGCCGCAGATCACGGCGGCGTACAGATTTTTGTCCCCGATGGCGATAAAAGTCTTCGTTTTCTTGGCGTTATTACCACCCCGGGAGTGGCATGGGATGTGACCGCCATCAATCAGTATGTGATGGTAGCCGATGGTAAACGTGGGGTGGAGATCCTCGGGATGGAATGTCTCCCCCGACTGGCGACGCCCAAGGCGCTGAATCCACCCGGCCTTGCCCAGGGTCTTGCTGTCAAAGACGACCGGATCCTCGTAGCTGGAGGAAGGGCCGGCTTGCAAATCCTTGCCAATGCCCCTGATCGTCTTAGACTGGTCTATTCCGTCGATACCCCCGGCAAGGCCGTGGATGTGGTGGTCGGCGGAGAGCAGGTATTTGTTGCCGATGGTTTGGGTGGTCTGCACGCTCTCGTGCTGGGACGGGATCGTGGCCGGATTGCAGATACGATCCACCTGGAAGGAAATTTGAAAAGGGTGGTTTACCATCAGCAGAAAATCTATGTGGCTGGTTTGAGCGGTAATCTGCATATTATTGATGCCAAACCCGCTGAAAAAATGAAACTGCTGGGTTCGCTGTCCGTACCGAAACCTTTGCTGGATATCGCCGTTAAAGACGGCTACGCCTATCTGTCCTGCGGTACTTCCGGCACCTTTGTCGCGGACATTCGCCAACCGAATCAAGCGATGATCGTCGGCAAAATTGAGGTTCCGGATTATCTGCAGCCTTTTGCCTGCTCGACATCGTTGTCGGTGGCCGGGCAACAGCTTTACGTTGCCAACGGCCGTGCCGGCATTCAGGTTTATGATTTGACCCGGGCGGATGCACCCCTTATGGTTGGTTCGCTCAGCACCTTTGGGAATGCTGTAGCGTTGGTAGTATCCGGAGAGCAGGTGTACGTGGACGATCTCCGGAGCGGCTTGCAGATGGTGAATTGTCAGGATCCCGACAGGTTGCTGATGGTAGGTGCCTTGGGCGTCAATATAAAAGCAAAAGGCATGGTGGTGATTGGTGACGAACTGTTTGCAACGACAAATATGGGGGGAGTGGTGGCCGTGCCACTGCCCTTTAAAGTCCCTCGAATCGAGCGGCATAGCTCGGAGCGCCTGGACCTTTACATTCCCCCTTTGACCAAGACCGGATACTATTCGTTGTCGCTTTCCGACGGGCAAAAAAACCTGGTCCTGCCGAATGTTGTTTTTTCGAAATAACCTGGGAGTCTGTGCTCGGACATATGTCCCAGGCCTTAAGCTTCGCGTTTGGCAACGGGCACCAACCGCTGGCCGGTTTCGGGTTGCCGCATCGGAACCAGGTTAAAAGAAATATTGCGCACCAAGCCAGAACTGCCGCCCCATTTCGTATTCATCCTCCCGTCCGCCCACTGCGGCTTTTTTATCCAGCAGATTGAGGACTTCCAGACTCAACAGCAGCTCCTGCCTGGCCCATAGACGGGTGCGCCAATCGATTTTACAGTCGACGATTGTCGCGCCGCCAAGTTTCGTTTCCTGGTAAATGGGGATACCGAGATCCGCATGCATCTGGCCGGACTTTTGTAATGCCTGGTAGCCGCTGCGATATTTCAACAGGCTGCTGAAGGTGATGTTGCGAGGGAGTTGCCCGACATAGAGCAGGTTGATAAGCCAGGGGCGATTAAAGTCCTTCCTTGGCAGATCGGTTATGTTGATGACGTGTCCGTCGTACCACACAAGATCGTCAAGGTTGTTTTCATCGAGAGTATCATCGTAGGTTTCGTTGCTGGCCGTGCTTTTTTCAAAGGTTCCGTTGATTTGGAAATAATGGTTACGCCATCTGCGTTCCCAACTCAGGATATAACTATGATGGTTGCTGTAACCGTTGTTGTTCAGGATATAATGCGTAACACCATCTTCATCCGGAGTGCTGGTTTCTTTGGCGAATTCGTCCTTCCCGTCTCTTTCTGCAAAACGGAAGGAGGCCGTCCCTCCGAATAGCTGTTGATCGAAGCCGATTAGCCACTCATCGACAAAAGGCGTTTTGAGTCGAGAATATTTCCCGGACCGTTTGTATCTGTATGATGTGTCTTCTTCCCATGCCCTCGGTTGCCCATTATTCTCCAGGGATCGGGTTTCCCGGACGAGCGGTTTTTTCTCCTCCTTCAGCTTGTACGTCAGTAAGGTGTTGCCGTAATAGCGGTTGATCCCTCCAACAAGCACCGTATCGCGGTTGCCAAACAGATCCCAGGCGCCGGCAATGCGGTGGGCCACATTGAGATTGTTCATGAAATCATCATGCGAGATACGCACTCCAGGGCGCAACTCGAGTCTCTTTAAGGTTATGATATCTTCGGCATAGAGGTCGTAGAGGTTGATCGCGACCCGGGTCGATTGCGGATGGTAGACGATTCTTCTGGAAAAATACTGCTCATCAGGAACGCAGTCGGGACTGCTCTCACTGCATTCAACAGAGGCCTTCTTGATGGGCCTAAAATAATAGGAACTCTGTTCCTTTCGCTTGAATTCTCCTTCCAGATGCTGGTAGTCCAGGCCGGTGCTGATGGTGTTTGAGGTCGGTCCGATCGATATGGTTGAGAAAGAGAAGTTATTTTTAAGCTCAAAGGCTTTCTGCCGGGATTGAATGTCGCCGAATGCGCCTTCCATGCTGTAAAAGGTGTTCGCCAGATCTCCCCATGATTTGCTGGGTGTTTTTGCCCAGAATTTGATGTCGGCAGGAGCCTCACGGGTTGTAGAGCCTTCCCGCCATGCCGTTTTCAATTGCCAGTCAACGATCGAAAAGTCCTTGTGGTATTCGACCGTACCCTGGTACGCGTCCTTTTTTAAAACCGTGTCACTGTTCAGGTAGTTGGGCTTGAAATAATGGGATTCGTATGGGGAACTTGACAAGGACAGACTGAGGGAACTGTCGGTCGAGAGGTCTAAGAGGTATTTGAAGAAAAAGTTTTCGAGGCGGCGGTACTGCGAATGAGCCTGACTAAAATGGCGCAGCGGGATTTTTGAGTATAGCAGCTGATAAGACAGCAGGGCCGCTGAGTGATCGGTCAAGGGGATGTGAAGGGTCGCTCCGGCGTCATGTCTTTCAAACTCCGGCTGATTTTCGTGACTGTTGGACTTCCGGAAGGCTTCTGTGTTCCTATCGTCAATGTGGAACCGAGTCCAACTGTCGCGGGTGGTACGATAACGCAGTACGCCGCGCCACCCCATGAGCGGATCTATCGTTTTTGCATCAACCACTCCCCCGGTGAATCCCCCATACCTCGCCGGAATGTTGTTTTGGTATACATCGATCTTTTGAACCAGGTCGGGGGCTAAAAAGATCTCCTGGGGATGCCCGGGTAATGCGTTGTCTCCAAACAGATTGTCCTCGGCCGGGTCGAGAAGATTGTTGTTGCTCATGCCGTCGATCATAAAGTTGTTGCTGTAAATTTTCCCGCCGGAGATGGAGATGGAAGGGGGGAGGATCTCACCACCCTGGGTCGAAAGATTGGAGGTCTCGCTGAACTGAATGTCAGGCAGAATGGAAAGTATTTCGTTGATGCTGCCGTTGCCGTTGGGAAAGCTGCCGATAGTATTTCGATCGATAGTGCGTGATGCATCCGTCAGCGGTTCGCGTTGCCCAAGTACCATGACGGGAGGGAGCAAGGTCGCTGCAGGTGCTTGATCGCCAGGGAAAATCTCCTGCCTGGTTTCCGATGCCCGGGTTGCGGAAACCCCGGCCAGCAAGCCTGACACCGGCAAGAGGGATACTGTCAGCAATATCAACAGGGTATGGAACTGCAATGCGACCTCATGGCGGACGTCAGCTCGATGGCTTGGCTTTTGGTGATTCAAGGGCCCATTCGCCAGAGGCTTGAGGAACCTGTGAAAACCAGCGGAGTCATGGTTTTTTCGTGACGACTATGTGGCACGGTTTCTAACTGGTGTCCATCCGGAAACTATGGATGAACACTAGCTGCAATCTTTTAACACAAACACTGTTATTAATGACAGGTAAATTCCATAAAAAACGGACACTTATCTATCGCTAATGAAAGCATTATGGTCTTTATGGTGTCGATCCGTGTGGAGTGGACCAGCAGGGAGCGGCTCATGGAGATCTTCTTGGCGCCTTTTTCTTGCGATACCCCGCACCGTTCTTGACAAGCCTGGCGCGTTTTCTTACCCTACGGACGAATTTTTTTACCTTGAAAGGATGATATCCGGCCATGTCGATTACTGCGGTTATTCCTGCCCGCTATGCTTCATCGCGTTTTCCGGGAAAACCCCTTGCCCGTATTCTCGGAAAAACCATGATTCAGCGCGTCTATGAGCGTACCGCTCAAGCGTCCTGCATTGACAGGGTGGTTGTGGCCACCGACGATCAACGCATTGCCGAGGAAGTTGAAAAATTTGGTGGTGAAGTGCAGATGACCAGGGCTGACCACGCTACCGGCACCGACCGTCTGGCGGAAGTAACCGCAAGGCTCGATACCCAGTTGGTGGTCAATGTTCAGGGGGATGAGCCGCTTATCGATCCGCGCATGATTGAAGCGGCGGTCGCACCGTTGGCGGCGAATTCGCAGATTCCCATGGGGACTCTCAAGACCCCGCTATTGACCTGGCAGGAGTACCGTGACTCCAACGTCGTCAAGGTTGTGACTGACGTTCGGGGATTTGCGCTATATTTTTCCCGTGCGTCGATCCCCTATCCCAGGGATTTGCTGGTCGATGATCCCGAAATATCGCCAGGTTCACTGGGGTTGTTCCGCCACGTCGGCCTCTATGTTTACAGACGGGAGTTTCTTCTGAAGTTTGCGCAATTGCCGTCGACGCCCCTTGAAAATCTGGAAAAACTTGAGCAGCTTCGGGCTTTGGAACATGGCTATCCGATCCGGGTGGTGGAGACCGACCTTGTCAGCCTGGGGGTCGATACTCCTGAAGATCTGGCCAGGGTTGAAGCTTATCTGCAGACACTTTGATTATTGAGCCGGGATATTGATACTTTAAATCTCTGAATTTTCCGTGTAGAATTCGAATTTTCGTTTTGATCCTTGAGGGTGGTGCGATAGCGCCCCTCCGGACGGAGGCATTGTACATGAAAACCAAATTTTTGTTCATCACCGGCGGGGTGGTTTCTTCCCTCGGCAAAGGGCTGGCCGCTGCTTCCATCGGGGCCTTGATGGAGGCCAGGGGCCTTCGGGTGTCCATGCAGAAAATGGACCCCTATATCAATGTGGATCCAGGCACCATGAGCCCTTTTCAGCATGGTGAAGTATTTGTCACCGATGACGGCGCGGAAACGGACCTTGACCTTGGCCATTACGAGCGTTACACCTCTGCGCGGTTAAGCCAGAAGTCCAATTTTACCACCGGCCAGGTTTACGATTCCGTCATTCGCAAGGAACGGCGGGGCGACTATCTTGGTGGCACCGTGCAGGTGATCCCGCATATTACCAACGAGATCAAATCCAAGATCCTGGCGAACTCCAAGGATGTCGATGTTGCCATCGTTGAAGTGGGCGGCACTGTCGGGGATATTGAATCGTTGCCGTTTCTGGAAGCCATACGTCAGTTTCGGGTGGATCGCGGACGGGAGAATGTCCTTTATGTTCACCTGACGCTGGTTCCCTATATCCCGACCGCCGGGGAGTTGAAAACCAAACCGACCCAGCACAGCGTCAAGGAATTGCGCGAGATCGGCATCCAACCCGATATTCTGCTGTGTCGCTGTGACCGGGAAATCCCGCGGGACATGAAAGCCAAGATCGCGCTTTTTTGCAATGTCAACGAAGAGGCCGTCATTACGGCGCGCGACGTTTCATGTATTTATGAGGTGCCCATCACCTATCATGAAGAGGGGCTTGACGAAAGAATTATCGATTATCTGAATATCTGGACCAAGGCGCCTGATCTTACCGAATGGGAACGCATTGTAAAACGTTTTCACCAGCCTGAGTCTGAAACCACCATCGCCATTGTCGGCAAATACGTTGAACTCACAGAGAGTTACAAATCTTTGTCGGAGGCACTTATTCATGGCGGCATTGCCAACAATTGCCGCGTGAATCTGGTTTATGTCGATTCCGAGGCCCTGGAGCGGCATGGCATCGGGGATACTTTTAAAGGCGTGAACGGCATTCTGGTGCCTGGCGGTTTCGGCCAGCGCGGCAGCGAAGGCAAGATTGCCGCGATTCGTTTTGCCAGGGAGAACAAGATGCCCTTTTTCGGCATCTGTCTTGGCATGCAGATGGCCGTCGTGGAATTCGCCCGCAACGTCTGCAGCATCGAAGACTGTTTCTCCTCCGAATTCAAGGAGGATGCGGCCAATGCGGTCATCCATATCATGGAACACCAGAAGAAGATTACCCGTAAAGGTGGGACCATGCGTCTTGGAGCCTATCCCTGCCAGTTGATTGAAGGGACCCTGGCACGGCGTATTTATGGCCAGGAGGATGTTCTTGAGAGGCATCGGCATCGCTATGAGTTTAATAATGCCTATCGTGAGCGCCTGGAAAATGGTGGACTTGTTATTTCCGGGGTCTATGACGAGGCGGAACTTGTCGAAATTGTCGAAATTGAGGATCATCCCTGGTTTTTGGGCTGCCAGTTCCATCCCGAGTTTCGTTCCCGACCCATGGAACCGCATCCGCTGTTCGAGTCTTTTGTCGGTGCCAGTTTAAAGTCGCATGATGAGGTCTGAGATGCCTGATGCATTGAAGGTGGCCGATGTCACTTTTGGTGGAGGGCGGCCCTTTGTTCTGATTGCCGGGCCGTGCGCCATGGAAGGGGAAGAGCATACCCTGGACATTGCCCGGCAATTGCTGCAGTTGAAGATCGAGCTTGGGATCGAGGTTGTTTTTAAGGCTTCTTTTGACAAAGCCAACCGAACCTCGGTCTCTGCCTATCGCGGTCCCGGGCTTGATGAGGGCTTGCGTATTCTCGGCGAGGTCCGCCGACAGACGGGCTTGCCGGTGTTGTCGGATATTCACGATATCAGTCAGGTTGAAGCAGCGGCCGAGGTTCTGGATATTCTTCAGATCCCCGCTTTTTTGTGCCGTCAGACCGATCTGTTGATGGCCGCCGGCCGCAGCGGCAAAGTAGTCAATATAAAAAAAGGCCAATTCCTGGCACCCTGGGATATGGCCAATGCCGTAGCAAAGGTTTCTTCGACCGGCAATGACCGCATCCTTCTGACCGAACGCGGGACATCCTTCGGTTACAATAACCTGGTCGTCGACATGCGTTCGCTTGCCATCATGCGCGAGATGGGATGTCCGGTCATCTTTGATGCCACGCATGCCGTACAGTTGCCGGGAGGAGCCGGCACCTCCTCGGGCGGGCAACGGCAATTTGTTGCAGCGCTGTCGCGTGCCGCTGTCGCCGTGGGTATCGACGGTCTGTTCTGGGAAGTACACCCGGACCCGGATCGTGCCCTGTGTGACGGAGCCAATTCCCTGCCCCTTTCGCAAGTGAAAACGGTTCTTCAAGAGTTGCTGGCAATCGATGCCATTATCAAAGAAAGCAATAAATAGTGACGGATATGTTGGATACGGCCAGAAAGGTTCTTCAGATTGAAGCCGACGCCATAATCGCTCTTTCGCAGCGACTGGACGATCACTTTGTCGCCGCCGTAGAGATGATATTGTCCTGCCAGGGGCGGGTGGTGATTACAGGCATGGGCAAGTCCGGGTTGATCTGCCAGAAAATCGCCGCCACCATGTCATCCACCGGAACGCCGACATTTTTTCTTCACCCGGCCGAAGGTATTCATGGTGATCTGGGCATGATCATGAAGGGGGATGTCGTGATTGCGGTGTCCAATTCCGGGAATACCGAAGAAATCGTACGCATTCTGCCTGTTATTAAGCGCATGGGGTTGCCTCTGATTGCCATGACCGGCCAGTCGAACAGCGCCTTGGCGCGCGCTGCCGATGTATTCCTCAATATCGCGGTGCGCGAAGAGGCCTGCCCCCTCGGTCTGGCGCCTACCGCCAGCACCACCGTTACCCTTGCGATGGGAGATGCTCTGGCCGTGGCCCTTCTGGAACGACGCGGCTTCCGGGAAGAGGACTTCGCCCTGTTTCATCCCGGGGGAACTCTGGGTAAGAAACTTCTGCTCAAGGTGGAAGATCTGATGCATGTCGGCAACGATGTCCCCCTGGCGACTTCGGCCACACCGCTCAAAGAAGCCCTGTTTGAAATTACCACTAAAAAACTGGGTGTTACCGGTGTTTTAAATCAGGCCGGAGATCTGGTCGGGGTGTTTACCGACGGTGATTTGCGACGCATAATGGCCAAGGGGGGCGATGTTCTGAGTCTGTCCCTGGGTGAGGTGATGAGTCACAACCCCAAGCGCATTTTGCGCTCCAGTCTGGCAGCCAAGGCGGTACAGAAAATGGAGGAATTCTCCATCACCTCGCTGTTTGTTTTTGACAGTGACGACAGTTCCGTGCCGGTGGGCATTATCCATCTTCATGACTTGCTCAAGGCGGGGGTGGTCTGATGGGGCCGGAACTTTCGAAAATACGCCTGCTGTTGCTGGACGTCGACGGGATCATGACCGATGGTCGCATCCATTACACTGAACATGGCGACGAAATCAAGAGTTTTGATGTTAAGGACGGCCATGGCCTGAAGCTGCTTCAGCGGGCAGGTATCCAGGTCGGCATCATTACCGGTCGTTGTTCATCCATCGTGAAGCGCCGTGCCGATGAACTGGGGATCGAAATCCTGTATCAGGGGGCCAAGGACAAAATTATTCCTTACGAGGAAATTCTTCGCGAGCGTGGCTTCAGGGATGACGAAGTCGCCTATATGGGGGATGACCTGGTTGACCTCCCCATTTTGCTGCGCGTCGGATTTTCCGCCACGGTGGTCGATGCGGTCGCCGAAGTGAAAGAGCATGTGCATTATGTCGCTTCGAGGCCCGGTGGCCGAGGAGCCGTGCGAGAGGTGTGCGAGGTGCTGCTGAAGCATACGGATGGTTGGGGCGCTGTCACGGACCGCTACTATGCCAAGCTGGACAGGCCGTGAATCAAAACTCGTGCCAATTGTTTACGGAACCTTCTTTACTCCCTTTAGCGATGATGCTATACTCACGGCACTTATGATACGAAGGGTAACTATTCGGAATTTATTGCTTATTGCTATTCTGGCGGTCGTATTCGGGCTGGGGGCCAGATTGTGGACCCACCGTTCGGAGCCTGCTCCCGACCCCCTCGTCGATTCTCTTCCCGCAGATGCCGATCTTGCCTTACAGGATATCCAATATACAGAAACCAGCGATGGTTTGCGTCGTTGGACGCTGACTGCCAAATCAGGAGCTTATGATGCGGGGCAGGGCAAAAGCGCCGTGCAGGACATGCGGATGGAGTTTTTCGATAAGCAGGGCCATGGACAAATGGTGCTGACTGCCGACCAGGGGATCTGGTTCTCGGAAACAGGCGAAATCGAGGCTCAGGGCAATGTGGTTATTACAACAACTGAGGGGTACACCCTCCATACCGAGCGATTGCGTTATTTTTCCAAGACGGATGAAGTGACCACGGATCAGCCGGTGCATGTAAAAAAAGGCAACTCCGAACTTTTCGCCCGTGGTATGCGATACGGATTGAAAGATCGTTTTCTGACGTTGACTTCGCAAGTCAGGGCCATTTTT
Source organism: Pelobacter sp. UBA6093 (assembly GCA_002435955.1). Classification (GTDB taxonomy): domain Bacteria; phylum Desulfobacterota; class Desulfuromonadia; order Desulfuromonadales; family Syntrophotaleaceae; genus Syntrophotalea. The sequence goes on along the minus strand of DIWZ01000040.1, from coordinate 178,869 downwards.
GCCGACGGGATAGGAAATCAATAAAATGGGTTCTATGCGCGCGTTGACTCTCGTGTTGATACTGAGTTTGCTGGTGTCGCCCGGGGTCGTGTGGTCCACCACCACTGTGGCCTCTGACAGGTCGCAACCACTCGAAATTACGTCCCGCAGTCTTGAGTCTGATGGGGGCCTTCGACAGGTGGTCTTTCTTGGTGATGTGATTGCCAGGCAGGCCGGCTTGACTATTAAGGCGGCCAAACTGGTGGTGTACTATCAGGGGAAGGGTAATCAAATCTCCCGGGTTGAGGCTATCGGTAACGTGAAGATAGAAAAGGACGGCCGTATCGCTACTGGAGGTCGGGGGCTCTATGAAGTCGGCAAAGAGACGATTACAATGACCGAATCGCCACGCGTTCAGCAGGGAAAAAATTCTGTGGAAGGTGATGAAATTGTATTTTTTCTCGAAGAGGACCGCAGTATCGTTAAAAGCAAGACCGGTTCGCGTGTCAAGGCTATTATGACACCCAAGGGGGATGCTGTTGGGCCGTAGACTGGAAGCCAAGGATCTTTGGAAAAGCTACCGCGGACGAAATGTCGTGCGCGGCGTCGACCTGGAAGTGCACTCCGGAGAGGTCGTTGGTCTGCTTGGGCCAAATGGCGCCGGAAAAACCACCTCCTTCTATATGGTTGTCGGGCTGATACGGCCTGATCAGGGCAAGGTGCTGCTGGATCAGCAGGATCTTACCGGGATGCCCATGTATCAGCGGGCTCGTTCTGGCATATCCTACCTTCCCCAGGAGGCCTCGGTTTTCCGAAAACTTACGGTAGAGGAAAATCTGCTCGCCATTCTGGAAACCGTTAAAAGCGCCGCCGGGCAGTTGAAGGAACGTGCGCATAGTCTGCTCGAGGAATTTCGTTTGCAGCATGTGGCTCGCTCGCCGGGTTATGCACTGTCCGGAGGTGAACGCCGCCGGTTGGAGATTGCGCGGGCTCTGGTTATCGATCCAGGGTTCATTCTCCTGGATGAGCCGTTTGCCGGCATCGATCCTCTGGCTGTACATGATATTCAGAATGTTATCTGTCGATTGCGTGATAGGGGAATCGGGGTGCTTGTCTCCGACCATAACGTACGCGAAACCCTTGGTGTGTGTGACAAGGCGTACATTCTGGCGGACGGACAGATTCTGGCCTATGGGGACCCGGAACAAGTTGCTTCCTGTCCCGAGGTGAGGGCAACCTACTTGGGAGAAAAATTCCGTTTATAAGAATTTCCCGGTGCGGACACGATTCTTTCCATGCCTTTTAAGTAAAAGATTGGGGTACCATGGCATTAGAAATTCGGCAACAGCTCAAACTAAGTCAGCAACTTGTTATGACACCTCAGTTGCAGCAGGCCATCAAGCTGCTGCAGCTTTCGCGGATCGAGTTGGAGGAGGTTGTGCGCCAGGAACTGGAAGAGAATCCTGTTCTTGAAGAGGGTGCCGACCTTGCCGATGACAAGGAACTTGCTGCTGAAATCGCCGAAATTCCCGAAGCTTCCGCATCCACTGAGGAGGTCAAGGAGTTGCAGGGAAATATGGAGGAATTCAACCAGGCGGACTGGCAGAATTATCTCGATGGGTACAATGCCGGCGGGGCGACGGTCGATACCTATGAAGCCGAGGAAGAACGTCCGAGTTTTGAAAGTCTGCTGACCAAAAAAACCTCTCTCGCCGACCACCTTGCCTGGCAACTAAACCTGATCCGTATCCCGGATGACGAGCATGCTGCCGCTGCAGAGATCATCGGTAATATCGACGAGGACGGTTATCTCAAAGCATCCGTCGAGGAAATCTCCCAGGCAGCCGGGGTAAGTCTTGAAACTACCGAACGGGCCCTGGCCGTGGTCCAGGACTTTGATCCTGCCGGTGTCGCGACCCACAATTTGCGCGACTGTCTTCTCAAGCAAGCTGAAGTATTGGGCATGGGCGAATCTCTGGTCGGTATCATGCTGCGCGACCATATCGACGAGCTTGAAAACCGAAAATATCAATCCATTGCCAGAACCCTCGGGTTGCCTCTGGATGATGTCCTCGGAGCCGCACGGGTAATTTCCGGCCTGGATCCTCGTCCAGGAAGGGCCTACAGCCAGGATGAGATTCAATACATTACACCCGATATTTTTGTGCACAAGGTTGGCGATGAGTACGTCGTGGTTCTTAATGACGAAGGGTTGCCGAGTTTGCGCATCAATTCCTTTTACCGAAATGCTCTGTCGGGTGGGCAAAAAGTCGACGAAAAGGCCGGGGAGTACATCCAGGAAAAATTGCGCGGGGCCATCTGGTTGATCAAAAGTATCCACCAGCGTCAGCGAACCATTTTTCGTGTCACCAAAAGCATCGTCAAGTTTCAGCGGGACTTTTTTGAAAAGGGTATAGAATATCTCAAACCATTGGTGTTGCGTGACGTGGCTGAAGATATTGAAATGCATGAATCGACGGTCAGCCGCGTTACGACAAACAAATACGTTCAGACACCACGTGGGTTGTTTGAGTTGAAGTATTTTTTTAACAGCGGTATAAATACAACCGTAGGGGATTCAATAGCCTCCGAGAGTGTGAAAAGCAAAATTAAGGATATCATAGCCGAGGAAAACGCCAAAAAGCCCTATTCCGATCAGAAAATTGTCGAAATTCTGCGCCAGGAAGGGATAGACATCGCTCGTCGTACTGTTACAAAATATCGAGAAATGCTGAATATACGGTCGTCTACCGAGCGCAAACGGTTATTTTAAGCGCTGCCTGAAACACAGGGTATAATTGGTTTAGAGACCTGTAAGCGGAAAACCTCGACTCCCTACTTAACCCGTTCATCAGGAGGTTTACAAGTATGCAGATTGCCGTGACATTTCGACACATGGATGTTAGTGATGCACTCCGAAAGTATCTTGAAGAAAAAATTGCGCGGGTAAAAAAGTATATTGATGAACCCATTGATGCCCAGGCCGTCCTTTCGGTTGAAAAGAAAATTCGGCATTGTGCAGAAGTGACTCTGGTCGCCAAAGGCATTACCATTAAAGGTTCTGACGAAACCAACGATATGTATGCCGCTATCGATGGCATGGTCGACAAACTCGAGCGCCAGCTGAAGCGGTACAAAGAAAAAATTAAAAAGCATAAGCCGTCATCTGATCAGGTGCGTCAGGTAGAAAAAACCGTGTATGCGGCCGAAAGCATCGATGAAGGGGCGGAGGAACCGATTGTCATTCAAAGTCAGAGTTTTTCCGTCAAACCATTGTCCGTTGAAGAAGCTGTTATGCAAATGGACCTTTTGAGCAAAGCCTTTCTGGTTTTTTCCGACGCTTCGACTAACGAAATCAGCGTTGTATATCGCCGGAAAGACGGCAACTACGGGCTTATCGTTCCGGAAGTGAAGTAAGCTGTTTCGTGTTTTCATGCAATATTGAGGAGGAAAGAACCGGTCCGGTTGGTTTCTTGACCATGGGATGTCGGGGCTTTTGTTTAAACTATGAAAATCGTCGATCTGCTTAATCCTTCCGCTATCGTCGCAAATCTGCAGGCGGTTGAAAAAGATGCCGTCCTGGAAGAGCTTGCAGGAGCGGCAATTAAAGTTGGCAAGGGACTGGACCGTGCAGAAGTCGTTCACGTGCTTCAAGAGAGAGAGCGCCTCGGTAGTACCGGTATAGGTGAGGGTGTCGCCATCCCTCATGGGAAACTTCGCAATATCGATCAGTTGGTGCTCTCTTTTGGCCGTAGCAAAAGGGGGGTCGGTTTTGATTCTCTGGACGGCAAACCGGCCCACCTTTTCTTTTTATTACTTGCTCCCGAAGAATCTGTTGGTGTTCATTTGAAGACCCTTGCGCGTATCTCCAAATTGTTAAAAAGTCCGGCCGTTCGCCAGCGGCTTTTGGGGGCCGATTCCGGAGATGACCTTTACCGCATTATCGGTGAAGAGGAAGAACGTCTTTGAGCTTGTTTTGGGAAGCGTCATTTTAAACAACTTTCTTTTCATGACATGGCGGTAAACCGTCTGCCGCGCATATCTCTTTGAGAAGGGTATCCAGGTGACCGGTGGATTCATTCAGCTTGCGCCTGATACCCTTTTTTTCTCAGTGGGCGAATTCTATTCTCACCAGGGATTCGCCTGCTTCCGTTAAACTTGGAGAACCATGAAACGTGCTCGTTTGATTATTATTACGGGCTTGTCCGGGTCCGGGAAAACCACCGCCGCCAGGGCCATGGAAGATGAAGGTTTTTTCGTTGTCGACAATCTTCCGCTGGTATTGCTGCCTGAGTTTCTGAAATTGCATTCCTGCTCCGGCGAGGGTGGATTCAACGTCGCCGTGGTTGTAGATGCACGGAATAAATCCTATCTTGAAGGATACCGGGAAATTTTCGAACAGGTCCGTACAGCCGGCCATGTGGTGGATATTTTCTTTTTTGACGCAGCTGACGATGTTCTTATCCGTCGTTATTCCGAAACGCGCCGTCGTCACCCCTTGTCCCTGAAAGAGGGTGTATCTGAATCTATCCGCCAGGAACGTGCGCTGCTTGCGGGCATCATGGAGCTCTCCACCGAAATCATAGACTCCTCCTGGCTTACGCCACACCAACTGCGGGCCAAAGTTATTCACATGGTCGGTGGTGAAAGCAATGGAGCCCCTCTGGCTGTGCTTATTCAATCTTTCGGCTACCGCTACGGAATTCCCCCCGGTTCCGACCTTGTCATGGATGTCCGTTTTCTTCCCAATCCCTACTTTATACCTGATTTGCGCCCTCAAACCGGGCTTTCCCCGAGGGTTCGCGATTTTGTTCTGGGACAGGAGGCATGCCGGGAATTTTTGGATCGCTTCATGCACCTCCTGGATTACCTGTTGCCCTGCTATCACAAGGAAGGCAAAAGTTATCTGACCATTTCGATCGGGTGTACGGGTGGCCGTCATCGCAGTGTGGCCATCGCTGAACATCTGCGTTTTGCTATTCAGAACGATAACCTGGTGATCGAGGGGTTGCATCGCGATGTGGCCAAGGAGTAACCGGTGGTCGGTCTAGTCATTGCAACGCATTGCGGTTTGGCCGGTGAACTCGTCAGAACCGCCGAGATGATTCTTGGCCCCTTGCCCTTTGTTGCCGCCGTAGAAATTTTGCGTGGAGACGGTCCGGATGAAATACGGCAGCGTTTTCAGCATGCCATCGATGTGGTTGGACAAGATGGGGAAGGGGTTTTGGTGATGACCGACATGTTCGGTGGAACCCCCTCCAATATTGGGTTTTCCTTCCTCGAGCAAGGGTTGGTCGATGTTCTCAGTGGGGTAAATCTGCCCATGCTGCTCAGGGCTTCTCAGGAGCGCAGCGGCCGCTCATTGAATGAACTTGCGCTCCTTTTGAGAAATTACGGCCAGCAAAGTATTTTGCTCGCTAGTGAGATTCTTACAAAATAGCCGCTGGCTGATTGTGTGTTATGAGCATCGTACTTGCACGTGTAGATAATCGGTTGATTCACGGACAGGTTCTGGAAGCCTGGATTCCGAATACCAAAGCGAACTGCATTGTGGTGGCCAACGATGAGATTGCCCATGCCGGGATGCGCAAAATGCTGATGGCGGCTGCCGTGCCACGTGGTATCCAGGTGATCATCGAGACCATTGAGGATTCCACGCGGTTTGTTCTGTCACCGGATAACAGCAGCTTGCGTGTCATGGTGTTGTTCGCCAGTCCCGATGACGCCTTGCACGCCTACTGTCTTGGTTTGCATTTCCCACAGCTCAACCTTGGTAACCTGCACCGGCCCCAGGGTGTGCAGCAGCTCGGGTGCACCATCACTTTGGATAATGCCGATATTTCAAGCCTGACGGAGCTCGAGTCCAAGGGGGTCGACATTAACCTGCAGTGTGTCCCCTCTGATCGACTGCGTGGGTGGCGCAGCATGATCAAGAAAAAAATAAAGCCTTCATGATGTCTGGTTTTCCTTATTGCATGGCTTTTCTTGCATCGTTGGTAGCCGGACTGGATCGGACAGCGGTATTTCAGCTGATGATTTCCCGACCTATTGTGGCTGCTCCCATGACCGGATGGTTGTTGGGGGATTCAACTACCGGCCTGCAAATCGGCGCATTTCTCGAGTTGCTGTGGTTGGGACGCATACCTGTTGGCGCTTCGATACCTCCGGACGATACCCAGGTCGCCATAGGCAGTACCTGTCTTGCCATCACCCAATATCCGGGGGCTCCGATCCCTTTGACCGCTTTTGCCATCCTTTGCCTGCTTGTCGCTTTACCTTTTGGTAAAGTCGGGGAATTTTTCGATCGGGTTGCCAGACGCTTGAACGGCAACCTGTGGGTGCGCGCGGAGCGTGCTATCGATGGAGGGCGCTATCGCGCTCTGACCTGGCTGCATTTGCAGGGTGCATGCCATTTCGGCTTGGCTTCGGTTTTGACTTTCGGCGTGATTCTGCTTGGTGGGTTATTGAGTCTACGAATTCTGGTGCCGTTGCTGTCTTGTGATCTTGCCGTAATGTTGCCATGGTTACGATTGGGAGTTCCCATGGTTGGCGTTGCAGCTTGTCTGTGCACGGTTAACTTTCGCCCCGCAATTTGGGTGTATTGCAGCTCCTTTCTGGTTATTTATGGTCTGCTTCAGATTTTTGGGTGAGTTATGAATGTGCGGCAAACACTCTCGAGCTCAACTCTGTGGCTGGTAGGGTTGCGTGCTATGGTGTTGCAGGCCAGTTGGAGTTTTGGGCGCATGCAAAACCTCGGCTTTCTGTTTGCCGTATTGCCGGCTTTGCGCCGATTGTACAAGGGACAGGAATTGCAAAACGTCTGTCAGCGTAATCTGGCCTATTTTAATTCCAATCCTGTGCTTGCTTTGCCCATTATCGGCGCAAGTCTCCGGCTTGAAGAAAAAAAGAGTTGCGGTTCTGAGCTGATCATGGAGGTCGAGGAGTTCAAGTCGGCCCTTGCCGGGCCATGTGCAGCAATGGGAGATAGTTTTTTTTGGGGTACCGTCCGCCCCCTTGCTGCGATCATCGCAGTATGGCTGGCTTTTACCGGGCGTTGGTGGAGTGTTCCTCTTTTTCTAGTTCTTTACAATGTGCCGGCTATCGGTCTGCGTTTATACGGTTTCATTCAGGGATATCGCAGAGATTACAAAATCGTTGATAATCTGCAGCGTTGGCGTTTGTCGGACCTGGCCTATCGTTTGCGCGCCATTTTGGTTATGGTTTTAGGAGGGTTTTCAGCCTGGATTGCATTCAGCAGTCTTGAAAGCGCCCGGCAGTCGACTATGTGGGGGTGGCTGGCGGTGCCTTGCGTCGTGCTTGCCGGGAGTTTTGTCCGGAGGGGCTTATCCTCTCTTGTAATGTTGATCGGTTTGGTTATTTTGTTATGGATCGGATTGCACCTATGCACCAGTCTGAGACTCTGATGGAAAAACAATTCTTCACTATTGTTAATAAACTTGGTTTGCATGCCAGGGCTGCTGCTCTATTTGTGCAGACTGCCAGTAAATTCGAGTCTGACGTTGTTGTCTCCAAAGATGGCGAAGAGGTCAGTGGAAAGAGCATTATGGGGATTTTGATGCTGGCTGCGGCACAAGGTTCTCAAATTGAAGTTGCGACTTCGGGTCGGGATGCCGATGCCGCCATGGAAGCTCTCGGGCAATTGATCAAGAACGGTTTCGGAGAGTTGTAACATGATTCAGGACGTTTTTCTGGTAGGCATAGGTGCATCACCTGGCATCGCGATCGGAGCTGCATATGTGGTAGACCGAAGGCGTATGTCTACTATCGAACGGACTCTTGAGCCACATGAACTTGAAGATGAAGTTCATCTGTTTGAACAAGCTTTGGAATGTTCCAGGGATCAGTTGGAGGATGTCAAAAAACGTGTCGCAGATCCCCGTATCGCTGACCATCTGCACATCATCGATACGCATCTTCTGATACTGAAGGATCCGATGCTCGTTGAGGAAACCGTGGCCACCATCCGGCGTGAGAAAATTAATGCCGAAGGTGCTCTTATGCGGACCCTTAAGAGGTTTCGCGCTGTTTTTGACACCATTGACGATGAGTATCTGAGAGAACGCCGCTCCGATGTCGATTCGGTTGGCGATCGCATCCTGCGTAACCTGGTGGGGGTTACCCAGCAGTCTTTAGCCGATATCGAACGCAAGGCTGTGGTGGTGGCGCACGATTTGTCGCCGGCAGATACCATGCAGATCGACAAATCGCACATTATCGGTTTTGTCACCGACCTTGGAGGTCGGACCTCTCATACCACGATTCTGGCACGTTCTCTCGGGATCCCTGCGGTGGTTGGACTCGAGTCCGTTACGTCTCAGGTGCGCGAGGGGATGCCGGTCATCATCGATGGCAGTACCGGAACCGTGGTGCTCAATCCATCTCTGGATACTTTTAAAGAATATCTGCAAAAAAAGCAGTTTTACGAATATCAGGCCGAGGAACTGACCTATTTCCGGGGGCTTGAGGCCGTCACACTGGATGGTCACCACATTATCCTGCGCAGCAATATCGAAATAGCAGAAGAAGTGCCGATCGCCTTGCGTGAAGGGGCTCAGGGTGTCGGGTTATTTCGTACCGAATTTCTTTACATGCAGGGGGCGAATATTCCCTCCGAAGATGAACAGGTTGCGGCTTACCGCGAAATTATCGAACGGATGGCTCCCCATCCGGTGACCATTCGTACCCTCGATGTCGGCGGAGATAAACTGGTGCCGGGGATTGATCTCTCCGATGAAGCGAATCCGGCCATGGGGCTGCGTGCCATCCGGTTTTCCCTGAAGGAAAAGAACCTGTTTAAAGTTCAGCTGCGTGCCGTTCTCCGGGCCTCGGTGTATGGCAAAGCCCGCCTGCTTTTCCCCTTGATTACCGGCGTGGCCGAAATCAAGAGCTGTAAATCCCTGCTTGAAGAGGTAAAACAAGAGCTCATAAGGGAAGGTCATGCGTTTGATGCAGGGATCGAGATCGGGATTATGATCGAAACCCCGGCCGCGGCGCTGATCACGGAGTTTCTGGCTCGTGAGGTCGATTTCCTTTCTGTGGGGACCAATGACCTGATTCAGTACTGTCTGGCTGTTGACCGTGGCAACGAGCATGTTGCTTATTTATATGAACCGTTGCATCCGGCTGTTTTGCGGGCATTGCGTATGATTTGCCAGGCCGCCAAGAAGGTTGGCGTAATGGTTGGCATCTGTGGCGAAATGGCAGCGGACCCCCTTTATACTCTGGTGCTGTTGGGGCTTGGATTTGACGAATGGTCCATGAATGCTCCCTATATTTCCCAAGTGAAACGTATTGTCCGACAGGTTCATCGGCCTGAAGCCGAACACCTGGTCAAGGAACTTTTCGAGTTGGGGTCGGCGCCCGAAGCGGCCAGACGTCTGGCGCAAGAGATGAATAAACGATTCCCTGCTCTTTTCAGTCGCCCTAAAAGCTGCTCCAGCGAGTAAATGCTTGACAGCTGAATCCGCGCTACTTAGAATTTAGCGCTTTGAAAATTTATATAACAGGAGGGATGTTCCATGCCCATGACCGATTTTCTTTTCACGTCCGAATCCGTAAGCGAAGGCCATCCGGACAAGGTGGCGGACCAGGTTTCCGATGCCATTCTTGATGCCATTCTTGCCCAGGATCCCCTGAGCCGAGTAGCTTGTGAAACCATGGTGACAACCGGCATGGTTGTTATTGCCGGCGAAATTACCACTAAAGCCAATATCGATTATCCCAACGTGGTCCGCGAAGCCATCAGGGATATCGGCTACAACGATTCCGCCATGGGGTTTGATTGGGAAACTTGTGCAGTCCTGACCTCCATCGACCGCCAGTCACCTGATATCTCGCAGGGGGTTACCGAGGGGCAGGGATTGTTTAAAGAACAGGGTGCGGGCGATCAGGGCCTCATGTTCGGTTATGCCTGCGATGAGACCTCGGTGCTCATGCCGATGCCCATTACTTATGCCCACCATCTGACCCAGCGCATGGCTGAAGTACGCAAAAGCGGACTTCTGACCTTTCTGCGTCCCGACAGCAAGTCCCAGGTTTCCGTGCAGTATATTAACGATAAGCCGGTACGGGTAGATACGGTTGTCGTTTCTTCTCAGCATTCCCCTGATGTTGCCTATGAGACTCTACGTGAAGCCTTGCTTGAAGAGGTCATTAAAAAGGTCATCCCCGCCGACATGCTTGACGAAGAGACAAAGTTTTACGTCAATCCGACCGGTCGTTTTGTGGTCGGAGGCCCTCAGGGCGACTGCGGCCTGACCGGCCGCAAAATCATCGTCGATACATACGGCGGGCAGGGTTCCCATGGGGGCGGGGCTTTTTCCGGCAAGGATCCCTCGAAGGTAGACCGCAGCGCTTCTTACATGGCTCGCTATGTGGCAAAAAACGTCGTTGCTGCCAAACTGGCACGCAAATGCGAAGTTCAGATTGCCTATGCGATAGGCGTGGCCGAACCGGTATCGATTATGGTCAATACCTTCGGCACCGGAGTACTGCCATCCAATGAAATAGCCCGAATTGTACGCGAGGAGTTCGACATGCGGCCGGCAGCCATTATCCAGACCCTGGATCTGCTCCGTCCCATCTATCGCAAAACGGCGGCATATGGACATTTCGGTCGCGAACTTCCCGAGTTTACCTGGGAACGTACCGATCGGGTGGAATCGCTGCGCAGCCGCGCAGGGCTCTGACAGGGTGAAACAAAAGGCGAACCGCAAGGTTCGCCTTTTGCTTATCCGGAAAAGACATGGTCACTTGTCCCTCAACATTGCTGCCTGAATTGTCAGTTGTTGTCCCCATCCTTGACGAAGGTCGGAATCTCCTGTCTTTATTTGCTACCTTGGAACGCCAGGAAGGGGTGGCATTCGAACTGATCCTTTGCGATGGGGGTTCGCAAGATGGCAGTCGCGAATTTCTGAAGGATTTTCTGGAAACCCTGCCTTTTGCATGCCGGTTGCTGGTATCCGCTCCCGGCAGAGCCATCCAACTCAATATGGGTGCGGCACACAGTCGCGCCGATATGCTCCTTTTTCTTCATGTAGATTCTAGTTTTGAGAATAGGTATGCCCTTGCCAGAGGCATCGCCAGCCTGAAATCTGCGCATCGGCAGGCTGGTCATCATAACATTGCCGGGCATTTCCCCCTTCATTTCATACGGCGTTCGGCCGTTCGCTCCTGGTCTTTTTATTATTATGCCTGGAAGACGCGCATCCACCGGGCTTATTGCGTCCATGGCGACCAGGGGTTCATGTTGTCCCGTGATTTTTTCGAAAGGGTCGGGCCTTTTGATGAATCCCTGCCGTTTCTTGAAGATGTGCGACTGGCTGAAAAGATTCAAAAATTTGGGCAGTGGTTGCTGTTGCCGGAGGTTCTCGGGACATCGGCAAGGCGTTTTGAAACGGAAGGTTTGTATTCACGGCAGGCTCTGAATGCCATCGTGCTTGCCTGCGAAGACGCGGGATACGGGGATTGGCTTGTCGCTCTGCCAGGGATATACAGGCAGCAATCCACTTGCGGCCGACTTCGTCTCGGTCCTTTTTTGGGAGAGGTATCCCGCCGGATCCGCCTTCTGCAATGGAAGGAAAGGTTAATATTATGGCGCAAAGTCGGTGCTTTTGTCTGGAATAATGCATGGCAATTGGCACTGATGCTGGATACGGCGCGCCATTATCGAAAAGGTGTACCGATCGGGCAGGGAAGACTGGTCATCCTGGGGTGGTTTGACAGGTTTGCGCCGCATATCTGGCCGCCGGCAGGATATTGGTTGGGCGCCACAGCTGCCTGGATATGGTACAGATGGCGATTGTTTGTCGGAAGTTGGTCCTGATCGGTGGCGCGGTGATCAGCAGGCACATGGGGTAGTTTTCATATGGGAAAAAGGGCCGTTTCCGGATGAAAACTGGATAACGTGGATGGTTTTAGCACCATGCTGATTGCGTTTTCTCCTGTTCTGGGAGTTGGATTGCTGATGTGGTAAAATATCCTCATATTCAGATAAAGGAAAGGTGCCTTACCATGAAAATCGCATTTTCGGTAGTTTCCTGTGGTCTATCGTTGTTGCTTCTGCTGGCGGGGTGTACCACCTATCGCAGCAGGGAGGTGCCTTTTCGGTCTCCGGCAAGCTTCGGCAACATGCAGGTTGTATCAGGCGCGCAGTTGGCTTCAAGGGCTTTCGTCGACAAAACCGAGGCTAGCGAGGCTTTCGGTTTCGATATTCGCAGCGCTGGCTTGCTACCTGTGCAGGTGGTTTTCGATAACCAGGGATCCCAGTCTTTAACCATTGTTCCTGAACAGTCCTTTTTGATCGACAGCGAGGGTAATCTGTGGAACCTGCTGGACAGCCGGACAGCCTATATGCGCATCGAAAAAAGTTCGGAATATGCGCGCATCGCCAAAGGTGGCGGTAAGGGTGCCATGCTGGGCGCGGCAGGAGGTGCTGTACTGGGTGCTGCCATAGGAATTCTGAGTGGTGAAAATGTGGGCTCCTCCTTGTTCAAGGGTGCCGCGGTTGGTGGTGCCGGCGGTGCGGTGGTCGGTGGTGCGCAGGGTGCCACTGATGACGACGCCGGTCGGCAGATCGGTCGCGACCTGGCGAATAAATCCCTGGTTAATCAGGCGATCCAACCGGGCAGCATAGCTCATGGTTTTTTGTTTTTCCCGGGTGAAGCCACTTCTGCCGCCCAACTCAGGTTACAGGTTAGTGAGGTCGCAACCGGTCTGGTTCATACGGTGGTTATGCCTCTTCAATAGCTGCCTGTCCATCCGTTGACAAAGGCGAATCCATAACCGGGTTCGCCTTTTTTCTTGCAATCAGAACGCGGATTCTTTATATCAAGAAAGCTTGATGTATTCTAGTCTGGATAGGTGATCGATGCTCTCTACCTTCAAGGCTCTGGCCGACCCTACACGATTGCGTTTGATGGCGGTTCTTGCCCGGGGGGAATTCACCGTGCAGGAATTGACGACCATTCTGGACATGGGTCAATCCAGAGTTTCGCGGCACTTGAAAATTCTGACACAGGCCGGGCTTCTGTCGGTAAAGCGGGAGGGGACCTGGGCCTATTACCGGTTGGAAGGAAATAACTCTTTTTTCACTGACATCCGGGCGTTGGTGGAGTCAAAGCTCCATCAGGATCCCTCCTTGTCCCATGATCGCGACCGCTTGCTAGTGGTTTTGGAAAACCGGAGGTGCAAAAGTCTCGACTTTTTTGACCGGCACGCCCGACAGTGGGACGAACTGGTGCGGGACTCCCTGCCTACCGCGGCCTATCAGTCATTGCTGCTCGAATCCGTGCCCGACCTGCAGATTGTCCTGGAGGTCGGGGTCGGAACCGGTAACCTGCTGGAGGGTCTGCGATGCCGGGCGCAGCGGGTGATTGGCGTGGATCATTCCCCTGTCATGCTCGAGCAGGCCCGCCAGAGGGTTGTGCATGCCGGATTCAGCGGCATCGAATTACGGTTAGGAGAAATGCGGCATTTGCCAGTCTCAAACAACGAGGTTCAGTGGGCGGTACTTAACATGGTTCTGCATCATGCCGCCCTGCCACAGCAGGTGTTCCATGAACTCGCAAGGGTTTTGGGCCCTGGCGGGGGTGTCACTTTGGCCGATTTGCATCGCCACGAAGATGAATGGGTCAGGGACAGGATGGCCGATATGTGGCTGGGTTTTGAGCGAACCGAGTTGGAAGGCTGGTTACTCGCGGCCGGATTTGAATTGAGATCCTTTCAACTCGTGTCCGGGTCGCCTGCCGAACATAGTGTCGTACTTCTGTCCGCAGTCAAAAAAAACGCGTCTGCCCACGGGGCATTTCTTTAAATTCAAATGGAGATACAAACATGGACAGTAAAACTCTAACTGAAGACTATATCGTCAAAGACATCAACCTGGCCGGTTGGGGGCGACGGGAAATTCGCATGGCTGAAGCCGAAATGCCCGGGCTGATGGCTATCAGGGAGGAGTATCGCGGGAAGAAGCCGCTTGCCGGGGCCCGCATAACCGGCTCGTTGCATATGACCATTCAGACAGCGGTTTTGATTGAAACCCTGGCCGAACTCGGCGCCGAGTTGCGCTGGGCCAGCTGCAACATCTATTCGACCCAGGATCATGCGGCTGCGGCTATCGCTGCGACCGGGATTCCGGTGTTTGCGTACAAAGGGGAATCTTTGGAGGAGTATTGGGAATATACCTTCAAGGCCCTGGCCCATGAACAGGGCCCGCAACTGATCGTTGACGATGGTGGTGACGCGACGCTGCTCATCCATCGGGGAGCGGCGCGGGAACATGAATATGCGCGTACCGGCAAAGTGCCCGCAGTTTCCGGCGACAACAAGGAATTGAGCATCGTTGATCAGTTGCTGAACCGGCAATTGCTTGTAGACGGTGAATATTGGCAGCGTATGGCAGCGGGCTTGTCAGGGGTCAGCGAAGAGACGACTACCGGTGTGCATCGCCTGTACCACATGGCCCGCAATGGCGAATTGCTGTTTCCAGCCTTTAACGTCAACGATTCGGTTACCAAGAGTAAATTCGACAACCTCTACGGCTGCCGTGAATCGCTGATCGATGGCATCAAGCGTGCCACCGATGTGATGATCGCCGGTAAGAAATGCGTGGTGCTCGGCTATGGCGATGTGGGTAAAGGTTGTGCCCAGGCGTTCAGAGGCATGGGGGCTACAGTTTCCGTCACGGAAATCGATCCGATCTGCGCCCTGCAGGCGGCGATGGAAGGTTTTGCCGTTGTCGATATGGATGACGCCTGTCGCTGGGGGGATATCTTTGTGACGACCACCGGCAATGTGGATGTTATAACCCGGGCGCATATGGATTGCATGAAAAACGAAGCCATCGTATGCAATATCGGTCACTTCGATTCGGAAATCCAGGTCGAGGGGTTGTATGACGACCCTGAACTGACTGTTCACGAGGTCAAACCGCAGGTTGATCAGATCGAATGGCCCGATGGCAAGCGTATCACCGTATTAGCCAAGGGGCGCCTGGTCAATCTCGGATGCGCCACCGGCCATCCGTCCTTTGTCATGTCCAATTCTTTCACTAACCAGGTGTTGGCGCAGATTGAATTGTGGCAAAATACGGACCAGTACGAAAACCAGGTTTATGTCCTGCCTAAACAGCTGGATGAAAAGGTCGCCCGGTTGCATCTGGCCCAGCTTGGCGTCAAGCTTACCAGCCTTACCGAAAAGCAGGCTGCTTATCTTGGCGTCGCGGTGGACGGTCCTTACAAGCCGGACCACTATCGGTATTGATGCCGATTGGAAACCATGGAGAAATCAGAGGCGCCCGGTAGGGCGCCTTTTTTGCAACGTCATCAGCCTTCGCTGTAAAGGAACAGCCAGGCACCGAACAGGAGGAAAAGCACATTTGCGCCCCATGCGGCAACCAGGGGTGGGAATGTGCCCGCGTAGCCGAAGGCCAGCAGTGCTGCATGCAGGATGAAATAGACGGCGCCGATGGCCACGCTGACGGCTATGCCGAAAGCCAGGCTGGTTCCGCGACCTTTGCGAATGGCGAAAGGGATGCCCAGAAAGACCATCACCAGGCAGGCGAACGGCGCAGCGATGCGGGTGTGCATGTCGACTTCGAAGCGGGTAGAGTTGTATCCTTCACGCCGGAGTTTTTTTGCCAGACGCTTCAATTCGCTGATGGATAAATCCTCATTGCGTTTACTGCCGGGGACCTTGAAATCCTCGGGGGTAACGGGTAGAGATATTGTTTGTTCAGTCTGATTTTGTTCGGTCAGCAGGTTGCCGTTAGACGGATCGAAGGTGCGGGTGATGACCTTTTGGCCGTGCCATTGATGGCCATCAAAGACAGCGCTGTCGGCTTCGATGCGTTGACGGATGTGAAAGTCGGGATCAAAGGACAGCAGGGTGATTCCTTCCAGGGTTTGCTGTACGGGCCTGGCCATGCGAATATTGAGAATGGTCTGTTTGTGCCGCAGCCATATTTTATCCTGCTTGTAGAGCACGGTCGGGCCACCCTTTACTTCAGTAGTGAGAATATGCCTGGCTTCCTTGGTGGTGGTCGGAACGATGAATTCGTTGGCCGCGAGAATGATCAAAGAAAAGAGCAGGCCCATGCGCAGCAGGGGGGCGGCAACTCTGCCCAGGCTGATCCCTCCGGCATGCATGGCGGTTAGTTCGCCCGTGCGGGTAAATCCGCCCAAAGTCATGAAAGTCGCCAGCAGGCACGCCAGGGGTGCAACCTGGGTGATGATCAGGGGGAGTTTATTGAGGAAGTAAGTCACGCACAAGGCAGCGGAAGCGCGGTACTCCAAGAAGTCGTCGATGCGTTCGAAAAAATCGACCAGCAGATACAGTCCGACGAAAGCTGCCAGGGACAGAGCCAGCAGGCGGAAAAAGGTTGCCAGTAGGTACCGGCTGAAAAGAAGCATGGTCAGTGTTTCCTCAGGCGATGAATTAGTTTATCCGTCATCCGGCGACAGGGATCCACCAGCGGCAAGGGTTTTTCCAGGGCCGCTGCCTTTAAAACCACCACCCCGGCGATCAGGAAGATCAGATTGGGGACCCACATGATCAACGCGGACCAGTTCCCCTCGACGATCAGGGTACCGGCCAGCGACAGCAAAAGATAGTAGCCGAGGAAAACCAGCAGGCCGATGGCAAAACCGCTCCCACGACCGGATCGCGCGGGCTGGATCCCAAGCGGGACGCCCAGCAGGGCAAAAAGCAAGGGCGCAGCGGGAAGCGCAAGACGCCAGTGAAATTCTGCCAGCAAATCCCTGTCCTTGGGAGATGCCGAAGCGGAATCGACATAAATTGCCTGGTAAAGCTCGGGCATGGACATGTTTTTATGGGATTTTCGCGGCTGATTGGCGGCGCCTGATGCCTGGCCAAGATCGAGGTTGAGATCGTATTGGGTGAATTCTATGACCTGGAAGGCACTGCGGGACCCGCCGCCCTGGCGATGAATGGTGCCGTTTTCCAGATGCAGGGTCATGGTCAGGGCGTCCTGGTTGGAGAGAATACTACCCCTGTCGGCCAGGATCATGGCCGGCAGTGAATTCTCGCGTTCGTCGGAGATGAACACACCTCGCATGTGTCCCGAGCGTTCTTCAACGTCGTTGGCATAGAGGACCAGTCCCTCAAATTCATCATTGAAGATTTGAGACTCGATGCCGATGCTGGCTCGGCTGCTGGCTATCTGAAACAGTTGTTTGCGAAAGTTCCGTTCGCCGGCCGGTTTGATGACCGTGGTAAGGGCGGCCGTGGCCATGCTGACAACCAGACCCAGGGTGAGAATCGGCAGGGTTAACTGGTAGAGGCTGCGACCGCCGGCCTTCAGAGCCAGGATCTCGCAGTCCGAAGACAAGCGGCCCATTCCTGCCATGACCCCGAGCAGAAAAGCCAGCGGCAGGGTCAGTACCAGGAAGGTTGGCAGCAGCGAGGCGAACAACAGCAGGATATCCGTCAGGGGCACCCCCTTGTTGATGACCAGTTCGACGAGTTTGAGCATGCGTCCCATGAGCAGGACGAGCGTGAACACAGCCAGTCCGAGAGACATGGGGACCAGGGTTTCACGCAGCAGGTAACGATGGATGCGAAGGCTTGACATAGCCGGGGATATTAATACAGTTGAGACGGTTTTGTAAACCAATGTCCGCCGGTGTTGATCTTGTCCAGGGATCTTGCGGCACTTATTGGCGCCGGAAAGGGGGGCGCAACGCGGACCTGAACCGATACCGCTTCATGATGGGCAGTGCGGACAGCTATGATGCGGCCCCGCATTAAGCCGGCGGAATGGTTTAACATGACAAATGGTTTTGCTCATTTTGTCCTTGCTATGCCAGTTTTTCCGTGGTAGATAGACGTGTTCACAATACGCACGAGCCCTGACTAGCGGTGGAGGTGCCTGACCGGCGAAACGGCGGGTTCTACCAGGGAAGAGGGGCTCGGAGGCCAACCATTTTTTAAGGAGAAAGTTCATGGCTCAAATCAGTATGAAACAACTGCTCGAGGCCGGGGTGCATTTCGGTCATCAGACAAAGCGCTGGAATCCCAAAATGAAGCCCTATATTTTCGGGGCGCGTAACGGCATCTACATTATCGATCTGCAGAAGACCGTTCGTTACTTCAAGTCGGCCTACCAGTTTATTCGTGAAACCGTTCAGAATGGCGATAAAGTGCTGTTCGTCGGCACCAAGAAACAGGCCCAGGAAGCTATCCGCGAGGAAACCAACCGGGCAGGTCAGTATTATATCGATAACCGCTGGCTCGGCGGCATGCTGACCAACTTCTCCACCATCAAGAAAAGCATCGAGCGGCTCAAGAAAATTGAAATCATGTCCCAGGATGGTACCTACGACCTGTTGACTAAAAAAGAGGCCCTCAATCTTGAGCGTGAAAGAGAAAAGCTCGAAAGGAACCTCGGTGGCATTAAGGGCATGACCAAACTTCCCGGAGCCATTTTCGTTATCGATCCCAAGAAAGAAACCATCGCTGTCAAGGAAGCCCGTAAATTGGGGATACCTGTGGTGGCCGTTGTCGATACCAATTGCGACCCCGACGATATCGATTACATCATTCCCGGCAATGATGACGCCATCAGGGCTATTCGTCTGTTTGCCGCAAAAATGGCTGATGCTTGCATGGACGGTGCCCAGGCTCGTGAAGCTGCCCTGCGCGCCGAAACCGACAAGGCTGATACGGATGCCAAGGAAGAAGCCCCGGTAGTGGAAGTCGCTGCCGAAGGCCTTGAGTCGGCAAGCGAAGAGTAACAGCCCAGTTGTAATTTGAGCTCGCAAAAGGCGGTCCGGGAAACCGACCGCCTTTTTGCTGAATGTATCACGGAAGTTGCGTGGAGATTGCCGCTTCCAAAGAATTAAATGAGGAGAGATTGTTATGAAAATCACTGCATCGATGGTTTCTGAACTGCGTACTAAAACGGGCGCCGGGATGATGGACTGTAAAAAGGCACTTGGCGAAGCTGACGGCAACATGGACCAGGCTGTTGATATCCTTCGTAAAAAAGGTCTTTCGGCGGCTGCCAAAAAGGCCGATCGTGCGGCTGCCGAAGGTCTCGTGGTCGGGGTCAGCCAGGGGAGCTGTGGCGTTCTGGTCGAGGTAAATGCTGAAACCGATTTTGTTGCCAAAAACGCCACTTTCCAGGATTTTGCCAACGGCGTAGCCAATGTAGTTCTCTCCTCCCGGCCGGCTGACCTGGAAGCACTCAAGGCTCTGTCGTTCCCCGATACCGGTCGTACCATCGCCGAAGAACAGACCCATCAGATCGCTACGATCGGCGAAAACATTAATTTGCGGCGCTTCGTCTGCTACGAGGCCGGAGAGGGTGTCGCATCCGTTTATATCCATGGCGCAGGCAAGATCGGTGTACTCGTAGAGCTCAAGACAGCCAAGGCCGATGATGAGCGTGTTGCTGCACTGGGACGCAACCTCGCTATGCATATTGCCGCGGCTAATCCTGCGTATTTATGTCGCGAGGAAGTACCCTCCGACATTGTTGAAAAAGAAAAAGAAATTATGCGCAGCAAGGCCCTTGAGAGCGGCAAGCCTGAAAATATCGTCGACAAGATCATCGTCGGGCAGATCAATAAATATTTTGGTGATGTCTGCTTGTTGGAACAGGCCTATGTCATCGATCCCGACCAGACCGTCAGCAAGGTTGTGGAAGCCCTTGGAAAAGAAATTGGCGCCGATGTCAACCTGACCCGTTATGCTCGTTTTCAGTTGGGCGAAGGGGTTGAAAAGCGTGCTGACGACTTTGCGGCTGAGGTCGCTTCCATGACCAAGTAAAGTGATGACGACTATGGATGACCAGGAACCCGTTTATAAACGTATACTTCTGAAACTCAGTGGCGAAGCTCTGGCAGGTAACCAGGGCTTCGGCATAGATCCTCAGGTCATTTCCGGCATTGCCAACGAAATTCGTGAGGTTATCGGTCTGGGTGTGCAGGTCGCCATTGTCATTGGTGGGGGAAATATTTTCCGCGGTATGGCGGCTGCTGCCGGCGGCATGGACCGCGCCGGTGCTGATTACATGGGGATGCTTGCAACCATCATGAACAGCCTGGCCCTTCAGGATGCACTCGAGCAGGTCGGCGTGGCAACCCGGGTACAGACCGCCATCGAAATGCGGGAGGTGGCCGAGCCCTATATCCGGCGTCGGGCCATTCGTCATCTGGAAAAGAATCGTGTGGTGATTTTTGGTGGCGGTACCGGTAATCCCTACTTTACGACGGATACTGCGGCCAGTCTGCGGGCCATGGAAATAGGGGCGGATGTCATCCTTAAAGCCACCAAGGTCGATGGTGTTTACAATGCCGATCCCTGTAAGGATAGCAGCGCCGTCAAGTTCGATAGTCTTACCTATCTTGACGTGCTGAAAAAGGGGCTTAAAGTTATGGATGCCACGGCGACATCGCTGTGTATGGATAACGATCTGCCTATTGTGGTGTTTCAGTTGTCTCGCCCCGGCAACATCCAGAAAGTGGTGCTGGGAGAGGCTATCGGTACCATCGTCAAAGGAGAATAGGATCCATGTATAACGATGTTATCAAAAAGGCGCGCAGCGGGATGGACAAAGCTGTGGAAGCCTTGAAAAAGGACATGACCAAAGTGCGTACCGGAAGGGCGTCCACCACCCTCCTTGATGACGTCATGGTCGATTATTACGGTACCCCGACTCCGCTCAACCAGGTTGGGACCCTTTCTGTTCCCGAATCGCGACTGATAACTATTCAGCCCTGGGAAAAGAAACTTCTGCCCGAAATAGAGAAGGCCATTTTCAAGGCTGATATCGGATTGACGCCCTCCTCGGATGGGCAGATTATCCGCCTCGTCATTCCGCCGATGACTGAGGAACGTCGCAAGGAAATGGGTAAATTGGTGCGTAAAATGGGCGAAGACGCCAAAGTTGCGGCGCGAGGTGCCCGGCGCGATGCCAATGAGGCAATGAAAAAGCTTGAAAAAAACAAAGATATCAGCGAAGACGATCTGAAACGTGGCGAAAAGGATATTCAGGAGCTAACCGATTCTTACGTTGTCAAAATCGATGAGTTGGTCGCAATGAAAGAAAAAGAAATCATGGCCATTTAAAGCGTGCGCTATGACTCTTTCCTGCCGGTCGCATTCAGGCCAGGCCCTATGAGAGTTTTGCGCGGGTTGGGCATGAGTAGTAATAAACCGAGGGACGTCGGTACAGGCGTCCCTTTTCTTTATCCTCTTTACAGCCTTTCCTGTCTTGCTGGTAAAAATTGGTTGTGTTAACGTTTGTCACTTCTTTCTGAAACGCAGTTTAAAACGTTTGGTGCCGAAATGCGTATACCCCGACATCTTGCCATAATCATGGATGGCAACGGCCGGTGGGCTGAACAGCGTGGATTGCCTCGAATTCTTGGCCATCATCATGGTGTGGAGACCGTCAAGGCCGTAATAGAGGAGTGCCGGCGTCTCGGGATTTCATTTCTGACGCTCTATGCATTCAGTTCCGAAAACTGGGGGCGACCTGATGAAGAAGTCGACTCCTTGATGACCCTGCTGAATACCTTTCTGGAGAGAGAGTTACAGACCCTTCTTGCCCATCGCATTCGCCTGAATGTTATCGGGGCCATCCATCGGCTTCCCACCGCGGTGCGGGAAACGCTGGCTCGCAGCATGGAGCGCACGGCAAGCAATAGTGATATGGTCCTCACCCTGGCTCTTTCTTACGGGGCTCGGGACGAAATTCTCGGTGCGGTCCGAACCCTGGTTGATGAAGTTGTGGCGGGGCGTCTGGAACCTTCTTGCATCGATGAAGAACAATTTTCCAGCGCGCTGCAAACCTCTGGCATGCCAGACCCTGATTTTCTTATCCGTACCAGTGGTGAAATCCGTATCAGTAATTTCCTGTTGTGGCAGCTGGCCTATGCCGAGATTTATTTTACTCCGGTTCTCTGGCCCGATTTCAGCCCTGAGCATTTGCACGATGCCCTTGCCGAATTCAGCCGCAGGGAGCGTCGTTACGGCTTGACCGCCAACCAAACCCAAGACGATGACACAGACTGAAGGAGTACGTTATTAAAACCAGAATTCTGACAGCCGTTATTGCACTCCCTTTGCTTGTGGCTTTTATCCTTTGGGCTCCCACCTGGGGATTTTTTTGCATGACCGGCGGTATTGCTGCCTGGGCGCTGCATGAATATTTTGCCATGGCTCTTGCCGGGCGACGTTTGGTTGAAAAAGCAGTGGCACTCATTGCCGGAGTCGGCCTTATGGTGCCCCTGGTGCTTGGATACTATCCCGTATTTGTTGGCGGAATGACCCTCCTGGTTTTCTTCTTCGCCTGCCTTTTCCTGTTGCGGCATGGTACGATACAGCGTGTTACCGGTGAGCTTGCTCTTTTGCTTTTCGGTTTTCTTTACATCAGTCTTCCTTTGGCTCATCTGGCCCTGCTCCGCGATCTCGCTCATGGTACGCGCTGGGTTTTGCTGGTTCTTTTCATGGTGATGCTCAACGACAGCTGCGCTTATTTTTCCGGTACTTTTTGGGGGAGAAAAAAACTATATCCCAGCGTAAGTCCAAAAAAAAGTGTCGAGGGAGCGATCGGTGGTCTGGTGGGCAGCGTGCTTGCTGCCGGTGTGGCCCATGTGACATTCATGCCGTGGAGCGGTCTCGTGCCTTTGTTGTTGCTCGGCCTGGTGGCTGGTGTCGTGGCCGAACTCGGGGACCTGTTCGAATCTCTTTTAAAGCGATCATTCGGGGTTAAGGATTCCGGAACCCTGATTCCCGGACATGGGGGCATTCTTGACCGGCTTGACAGTTTGTTGTTCGCTTTTCCGTTAACTTACTATTTTGCCCTGTGGTTTCAGGGGTAGAGGGAATAATGGCTTCCGTAAAAAAACTTGGCATCCTTGGCTCTACAGGTTCCATTGGCGTAAGTACCCTGGATATTGTGGCAGCCTTCCCGGACCAGTTTGAAGTGGTAACTCTTACAGCCGGCAATAATCTTGCCCGGCTGGAGGAGCAAATCCGCCGTTTTCGTCCAAAAATGGTTGCGGTCATTTCACCTGAGGGGGCGCAGGAATTGCGAAGCCGCCTTGGCTCCCAGGCACCGCTAATTCTCTCCGGGGTTGAAGGCCTGGTGGCCTGTGCCTGCCAGCAGGAAATCGATATGATGGTGTCGGCCATTGTTGGTGCCGCCGGTCTGATTCCGACAATGGCTGCTATCGAAGCAGGCAAGGATATCGCCCTTGCCAACAAGGAAACGCTGGTTACAGCCGGTTCGCTGGTCACCGAAGCGGTTGCCCGCCATGGGGTGCGCCTGTTTCCTGTCGACAGCGAGCACTCCGCTATTTTCCAGTCCCTTGAAGGGCATCGTATGCACGATGTCCGAAGGCTTATTCTGACCGCGTCGGGGGGGCCGTTTCGCAATCGCCCGTTATCCGAGATGCGTAACGTAACGCCAGCCGACGCTCTGGCACACCCGAACTGGAGCATGGGGCGCAAGATTTCCATCGATTCCGCAACCATGATGAACAAGGGGCTTGAAGTCATCGAGGCCCGCTGGCTGTTCGATGTCCCGGCGGACCGCATAGCTGTTCACATCCATCCGCAGAGCATCGTCCATTCTCTGGTTGAGTATATCGATGGTGCGGTAATTGCCCAGTTGGGTATCCCGGATATGAAGACGCCTATTGCTTATGCCCTGTCCCATCCAAACCGCCTGCCCCTCGAGCTGCCCGCGTTGGATCTCTGCAGTATGCGCAATCTGACCTTTGATGAGCCTGATCTTGAGCGGTTTCCATGCCTGGCGCTGGCGTACGAAGCTCTTGCCATGGGGGGCACCGCACCGGCCGTGCTGAATGCCGCCAACGAAGTGGCCGTCGATGCATTCCTCCATGAACAAATTGCTTTTTTGGATATTGCCACTGTTATTCGCACCACCCTGAAGGGGCATGAGGTGAGGCCTCTGGAGCAGATCGATGAAGTACTGCGGGCTGATCTGTGGGGACGGAAGGAAGCCCGCCGCCTTATCGATATTGTTGGTAAAGGAGGTCATGCATGCTGCAAATAGTCGGTGGCATTCTCATGCTCGGGATACTGGTGTTCGTTCACGAGCTGGGGCACTTTCTTGTCGCCAAGTGGTGTCGTGTCAAGGTACTGAAGTTTTCCCTGGGGTTTGGCCCAAAGCTTGTCTCGCGCACATGGGGGGAAACCGAATATAAAATCTGTCTCATTCCTCTGGGTGGCTACGTGCAAATGCTTGGGGAAGGCGAAAACGAAGAAAATCAGCCGCTGTCCGAGCAGGATAAATCACGTTCTTTTGCGGAAAAACCTGTATTGCAAAGGCTTGCCATCGTTGCTGCCGGCCCCGCCATGAACCTGATCCTGCCGTTTCTGATACTACCCGTGGCATTTTTTATCGGCATGGACCAACCGGCGTTTCTCGAAAAGCCTGCGTGTGTCGGGCATGTGATAAAAGACTCGGACGCTGCCCATGCAGGCATTCAGTCGGGTGATTGTATCCTCAATATGGGCGGAGTTCCGGTCGACACCTGGGTTGATGCGGAAAGGAATCTGCTTCAACATATTGGACAGGGAACCTCTCTGGTCGTAGAACGCGGTCCCGGGGTTGTCGAATTGCGATTGCCCGCCGATGCTTCTGTTGCAGAAGGGTTGCAGGGCATAGGTGTATTGCCGAGCCAGTCTTCCGTTGTAGGTTATGTGGAAGACAACATGCCCGCCCGGATCGCCGGGTTGCAGCAGGGTGATCGTATTGTTTCCATCGATGGGGTTCCTGTCTCCTCCTGGTATGATATACACGGTTTGGTGCAGGCTGGCGAGGGGCGACCGTTGACCCTTGTGGTGGAACGGTCCAATGCGCTGCAGACTTTTCAGGTAACGCCTGAATTCAAGAAACACGATAGTTCTGAGGTGGATCGCTATCTGCTGGGGATTGGACCAAGTCTGGAGACGGTTTTTAAACGCTATCCGCTTGGTGAAGCCATCGGAGAGGGTGTTCACCGAAGCATCGAGCTCGTCGATTTAACGCTGCTGTTTTTGCGAAAATTGTTTTCCGGACATATTTCTGCCGATAATATCGGCGGTCCCATTATGGTTGTGCAAATGGCCGGTGCGGTCGCCGAAGAGGTCGATCTGGCTAGAATTCTTTCCATGCTGGCGTTCCTTAGTATCCAGTTGGGAATCTTGAATCTATTGCCGGTACCTATTCTGGACGGCGGCCACCTATTGTTCGGTGCGATTGAGCTGGTACGACGCAAACCTCTGTCCGAGCAGGCTCGCGAGATTGCCCAGCAGATTGGCCTGGTGTTGATTGTCTTGTTGATGGCATGGGCTTTCTATAATGACATCATGCGCCTGGCATTCGGGGAGTAACCATGAACGAGTTGGTGGTTACCGTTGATACCTCCACTCCGGCCGGCAGCGTTGCTCTTAACCGAGGGGATGAATTGCTGGGGGAGGTCTTGTTGCACCTGCGTGGTACTCACACGGATCGAATACTGAATTCGCTGAACTGGTTGCTGGCTGAGGCGAACCTTAAGCTTTCCGATGTGCAGGCCTTTGGCGTCGTTGTCGGACCAGGATCGTTTACCGGACTGAGGGTCGGTATCGCCACGGTTAAGGGGTTGGCATATGCCGGAAGCGTTCCCGTGGTCGGGGTTTCCTCCCTGGAAACTCTGGCGATGCAGTGTCCCGCCGCTGCCTTCCCGGTATGTGCCATGATCGACGCCCGCAAATCCGAAGTGTACAGCACGGTCTTCGATTGCCAGACCGACGAGCCAGTTGCCCTGACCTGCGAACAGGTTCTGCCCCCGCAGGTGTTGCTGGATCGAATGAAAGGGGATCATCTGTTTATTGGCAGTGGGGCGACCCTGTATGCCGACCTCATCCGGCAGCATCTTGGCCTCCGAGCCCACTTTGTACCGTGGGCCATGAATCCGCCACGTGCTTCCGGAGCCGCCGTGATTGTGTTGTCCAGACTGCGGGCGGGCCTGGTCAGGACTGCTCATGAGATCGTCCCGCGTTATATTCGTGCTTCCGAGGCTGAGATAATGCTGGCCTCCAAAAATGCTGCTCAATCCCGTTAGGGCTTTTTGTTCGGTGATCATGTGTTTTACCCGATGAGATGCCTGTCTTTCATACTCTGAGCGCTTTTGCCTCGGTTCCTTAGGCAGTTGACATATGTGGAGTGATTCGTTATTTTGAATCAGGCTTGTTGCTCTTTATCAACCCTTTCCTGGGAGGTGTCTGATGGAAGAACAAAATTTGGGGCTGATTCAGCGGCTCTGCGATGAAAGCGCACTTTATCGCAGGCTTTATGAGGAGCATGTGCTTCTCGAACGTGAATTGAGTTCGCTGGACCAGCGGCCACGCCTCAGCCCCGAAGAAGCAGCCCATAGGAAAAAAGTGCAGAAGCTGAAATTGGCAGGCAAGGATGAAATGGCGCAGATAATGCGCGCATGGCAGCGGTAGAAATCCGGCATTGCGATTCTTTTGAAAGGGTTTGGGCAAACCGTCCGAACCCTTTCTGCATCATGAGCAATTCGATAATTTCAAATGATTGTTTTGTATCATCAATATAATAGCGGGATTCGTTTTACCCGGTCGCGTCAGTCTCCATGAGTGACTTCGCGGCGGCGGGTATCAGTGACAAACGAGGCTGCGGCGTTCAGTAAATCTGAGGCCGGGACCATTGATTTGCAAGAAAGGAAATGACCAGATCCTATGAAAGGCAAACGTAGCGAGGCGATTACTGAGGGTTTTGAAAGAGCACCCCACCGTGCATTGCTTATGGGGACCGGCATCCCCCGTAAGGAGCTGAATAAACCCCTTATCGGAATAGCAACTTCATTCACCGATTTAATCCCGGGACATATCGGGATGCGCGATCTGGAGCGCTTTATTGAAAAAGGTGTCCACACCGGAGGAGGGTATTCCTTCCTGTTCGGCATTCCAGGGGTCTGCGACGGTATCGCCATGGGGCACAAGGGGATGCACTACTCCCTGTCGACCCGGGAATTGATCGCGGATATGGTCGAGTCCATCGCCGAAGCTCATCGCCTGGACGGCCTGGTGCTCTTGACCAACTGCGACAAGATCACACCCGGGATGCTGATGGCTGCAGCGCGTCTCGATATCCCTTGCATCGTCGTGACGGCCGGGCCCATGCTTACCGGTACCGGTCGCGGCGGTCGACGCTATTCGTTTGTAACGGATACTTTCGAAGCCATGGCTCGCTACAAAAAAGGCGAGATCGATGCCAATGAGCTGAAACGTTGCGAAGATCGTGCCTGCCCGGGGGCCGGTTCCTGTCAGGGCTTGTTTACCGCCAATACCATGGCCATTCTGACCGAAACCCTTGGCATGAGTCTGGTGGGTTGCGGTACGGCCCTGGCGGTATCCTCGTTGAAACGGCAGATCGCTTTTGCTTCCGGTGAGCGAATTGTGGATCTGGTGCGCGAAGGTATTACGCCTCGGCAGATTCTTACCAGGGAGGCCTTTGAGAACGCCATTCGGGTTGATCTGGCGCTTGGCGGTTCAAGCAATACGGTTCTACATCTGCTGTCCATCGCATACGAAGCCGAGGTTGACCTGCCGCTGGAGGTATTTGACAAACTCAGCAGTGAAACACCTCAAATTGCTTCCATGAACCCCGGCGGCAAGCATTTCATGGAAGACCTGGATGCAGCCGGTGGCGTACCCGGCGTACTTTATCAACTGCGCGAGCTTATCCATGACAATCCGACGCTTAACGGTGTCGGGATCAAGCAGATCATCGAAAGTGTCGTAGATGTTGATGAAACGGTTATCCATCCGGTTAGCGACCCTGTTCGACCCGAGGGGGGGATTGCCATCCTGTCGGGTAACCTTGCTCCGGACGGGGCTGTTGTCAAGCAGTCCGGGGTTTCTGAAAAAATGATGAAGTTTGAAGGGACGGCCCGTTGCTTCAACTCCGAGGAAGAAGCCATGCAGGCTCTTATGGGAGGGGTCGTCAAGGCCGGAGACGTGGTGGTCATTCGCTACGAAGGACCTAAAGGTGGACCAGGCATGCGAGAAATGCTTGCACCTACCGCGACCATCATGGGACTTGGACTCGGCGATAGCGTTGCGTTGATTACCGACGGTCGCTTTTCAGGCGGTACGCGCGGCCCATGTATCGGGCATGTGTCGCCGGAAGCCGCGGTCGGGGGGCCTATTGCTCTGGTTCAGGATGGGGATGGCATCGTGCTGGATATCCCGTCGCGCCGTCTGGAGCTGAAAGTCTCCGACCAGGAACTTGAAGAGCGCCGTCAGCGTTGGCAGGCCCCCGAGCCGAAGATCACAAAAGGCTGGTTGGCCCGTTATGCCTCTGTCGTAACCTCGGCCAATACCGGTGCCATTTGTAAGGCACGCTGATAACGAGTGATACATCCTGGCCGTTGCGGTTCGGACGGCCAGGTATTTAATTGTATGAAGCTGGCTTGCGAGGAGGCGTTGCGTGAAAAAAACCGGTTCTCAGATTCTGCTTGAAAGCCTGTTGCAGGAAGGGGTAGATACCGTTTTCGGTTATCCCGGCGGCACGGTTATCAACATCTACAACGATCTGCCCGATTATCCCATCAAGCACATACTTACCCGGCATGAACAGGCAGCTGTTCATGCCGCCGACGGATACGCCAGAGCGACCGGCAGAGTGGGGGTGGCTATCGCCACCAGCGGCCCCGGGGCAACCAACACCGTGACCGGAATTGCCACCGCTTATATGGATTCAATTCCCATGGTGGTCATTACGGGGCAGGTGCCTACGCCGCTGATTGGCAACGATGCCTTTCAGGAGGCGGACATCGTTGGGATTACTCGCTCCATTACCAAGCATAGTTATCTGGTTAAAGACGTCAAAGATCTAGCGCGCATTATCAAACAGGCCTTTTACATCGCCCGGACCGGCCGGCCGGGCCCGGTATTGATCGACTTGCCCAAGGACGTACAGATAGCATCGACCAAATTCGTCTACCCTGAGAGTGTCGAGTTGCGCGGTTATAAACCAACCTACAGCGGAAATGTGCGTCAGGTTGAAAAAGCCGCCAAGATGATTCTGGCCGCCCGTCGGCCGGTTTTGTACGTGGGAGGTGGGGCTAGCGCCTCCGATGCAGGACAGGATCTGATACAATTTGCCGAGCTTATCCAGGCGCCGGTGGTGACGACACTCATGGGGATGGCGGCGTTTCCCTCCAGCCATCCTTTGTCCCTTGGCATGCTTGGGATGCACGGTACCTATTATGCAAACATGGCCGTGACCAACTCGGACCTGCTGGTTGCCATCGGTGCGCGTTTTGACGATCGCGTTACGGGGCGGATCGCTGCTTTTGCGCCCAAGGCCAAAATCATTCACATCGACATCGATCCGACATCCATCAAGAAAAACGTCCGGGTCGATCTTCCGATTGTTGGTGAGTTGCGCGATGTGATTGAGAAAATCCTCTGCAAATTGCGCGAAGAGGGGGAGTCGGTCGAGGCACTTCCAGATCTTACCGCTGCCTGGCGAAGCCAGGTTGCTGCCTGGCGGGCTCAGTATCCCATGACTTACAAGCCCAGTAATTCAGTTATCAAGCCTCAATATGTGATCGAGAAGATTCGCGAGTTGACGGCTGAGGACGCCATCATTGCTACCGAAGTCGGGCAGCACCAGATGTGGACGGCCCAATTTTTTAACTTTTCTCACCCTCGGACCTTTCTGACCTCCGGTGGGCTCGGTACCATGGGTTTCGGTTTGCCAGCAGCGCTGGGCGCGCAGGTTGGGTGTCCGGATCGACAGGTCATCGATATTTCAGGCGATGGTTCTTTTCAGATGAACTCCCAGGAACTGGCAACCTTGGTGCAGTACCAGTTGCCCGTTAAGATCGCAATACTTAACAATAATTTTTTGGGGATGGTTCGCCAGTGGCAGCAGCTTTTCTTCGATAAGCGTTACAGTCAGACACCGCTGGAATTACCTATTGATTTTGTCAAACTGGCTGAAGCGTATGGTGCCACCGGCCTCCGGGCCAATCATCCGGACGAGGTTGAAGATGTCATTCGCAAGGCCCTGGCAACACCCGGACCTGTGTTGATGGAATTCAAAATCGACCGGGAAGAAAATGTCATGCCCATGGTGCCTGCCGGGGCTGCAATTGATGAAATGGTTCTGGCTTCTTAGGAGGTGGGTGGCATGGTAAGCCATGTGGCAAAGCATACGATTTCTGTTATGGTGGAAAACGAGTTCGGGGTTCTCACGCGTGTGGCCGGGTTGTTTTCCGGCCGCGGCTTCAATATTGAAAGCCTTTCCGTGGCGCCAACCCTGGATGACAGCATTTCCCGAATGACGATTGTTACCAGTGGTGACGATCGCATTCTGGAGCAGATTACCAAACAGCTTAATAAGCTTATCGACACCATCAAGGTTATCGATTTCACCGATACTGAATATGTCGAACGCGAGTTGGCACTCATCAAAGTCCTGGCAACCGACGATACCAGGGCTGAAATACTGCGAATTGTCGATATTTTCAGGGGCAACGTGGTTGATGTTACGGCGCGTTCCTATACGATGGAAATCACCGGGGCACCAGGTAAGATCCAGGCGGTGGTCGAGCTTCTCAAGCCTATCGGCATTCAGGAGCTTGTTCGTTCCGGGCCTGTTGTCCTTGGACGAGGTGCCAAGGGGTGGGTTGGCTGATAAACACCGTTCCTGCCGAATTTCAGGAAATTTCGTACATAATCCTGCATAACGTGGGATTCATGGGGCGGGAGCCAATCTTCCCCGTTTCGCCCATATGTCCCAGTGAGGAAACAGTTTATGCGTAATCAAAATCAACCGGTCGCTATCGAAGGTTATCCCTTTATCGGGTTGTTCGCTTTTATCACCCTGGTATTTGCGCTTCTGGGCTGGAGTCTGTGCACTCTTTTATTTCTCGGACTGACGCTGTTCACGGCATATTTTTTCCGAAATCCTGATCGTTTCAGCGATGCGGAAGATGCCGCAATTCTTGCTCCCGCCGATGGCAAGGTTATTTATGTCGGTCCTGCCCTGGAAGAGCGTTATTTCAAAACGGAAGTAACTAAAATCAGTATCTTCATGTCCGTATTCAATGTTCACATCAATCGGGTGCCGATGTCCGGCAAGGTCGTGGACATGTTCTATAATAAAGGACAATTCCTCAATGCCTCCATGGATAAGGCCAGTTTGCACAATGAGCAGGCCGGCATGGTGATCGAGAACGCCTCCGGTCGAAAGATGCTGGTGGTCCAGATTGCCGGGCTGATTGCCCGGCGCATTGTGACCTATCCGGTGGTGGGCGACATCCTGCAGCGCGGCGCACGATACGGCCTGATTCGTTTCGGGTCTCGCGTCGATATTTATCTCCCCGACGATGTCGATATTCATGTCCGGGTAGGCGAGCGGGTTTGCTGCGGAGAGACCGTGCTTGGTTATCTGAAGTGATTCAATGTCAGGAGTCCGCAGTCCGGGGGGACCATGAATGATAACGTTGATGGCCCAAGTTTTTCATACAGGTCGTTTTGAACAGACTCCTGTATCTCTTCTCCGTGTTGTTTGAAACAGGATGTCCAGGCTTTGAAGTTTCAAGGACGCTGAATTTCGTATTGTCGCATCGAAAAAATGCTATCGACCACCTTGTCGAGCGCCTTTACGCCTTGACAGCGGGGGTTTGAGTCTGTTTTATTGAACCCAACGAAACAAGTAAAGACTGGGAAGAGGAGTAGTAGGTCCTGAACTCGATTAAAGAGAGCCGGCGGTTGCTGCGAGCCGGTATCGAGAGGGCTGAACTCGCCTTGGAGTCGCATGATTGAACCGGCAACGGTCGTCTAGATCATGACGTGACCCTGCGTAAAAGGAGAATAAGGGTTCCTTCGGGAGCTGAAACAGGGTGGTACCGCGAAGCTAAGCTCTCGCCCCTGCAAGGGAGAGAGCTTTTTTATATGCTGCGTATCGTTCATGGTAGTTTTACCGGCGAGGAAGAAAGGGGGTGGTCAGGTGGAATCGGACCTAAGTGACCTGATGGCGTATCATGGGTTTGAGTTACGTAAAACTGTCCGAACAACATTCACGACGACGACTGCTCCCGGATCCCGCTGAAAACGGTCCGGGCAATGATTAATGGAGGTTGTATGCAAAACGTGAAGAGCATAAAGATTTTCGACACGACCTTGCGCGACGGCGAGCAATCACCCGGCGCCAGCATGAACATCGATGAAAAACTCCGGATTGCCTTTCAGTTGGCAAAACTGAACGTCGATGTTATTGAAGCAGGCTTTCCCATCGCTTCGGAGGGCGACTTTGAAGCCGTCAAGCGCATTGCCCAGACGATCCAGGGCCCGCAGATCGCGGGACTGTGCCGTGCTGCCGAAAAAGATATCGATTGTGCATGGGAAGCACTCAAATATGCCGGCGAGCGCGGGCGTATCCATACCTTCCTGGCCACCAGCGATATCCACATGAAGTACAAGTTGAAGATGACCGAGGATCAGGTGATCGATACAGCCGTGGCTGCCATCAAGCGGGCCGGGCGTTACACAGAAAATATCGAGTTCAGCGCCGAAGACGCTGCGCGTACCCGTCCCGAGTTTCTGGTTCGGGTGGTGGAGGCCGTAATCGCAGCCGGGGCCAAAGTTGTCAATATCCCCGATACGGTGGGCTACAGCATCCCTTCGGAGTTCGCCACCCTGATCCGCCATCTTAAAAACAACGTGCCCAATGTGGACAAGGCCATCCTGTCTGTTCACTGCCACAATGACCTCGGCCTGGCTGTTGCCAATTCGCTGGCCGCCATCGAAGCCGGGGCCGAGCAGGTTGAATGTACCATCAATGGAATCGGGGAACGCGCCGGCAACTGTTCGCTGGAAGAAGTCGTCATGACTTTGCGGACCCGCGCTGATATTCTGCCATTCAAAACCGATGTTGTTACCGAACACATTTATGCCACCAGCAAGTTGCTGTCTACCATTACCGGCATTCAGGTGCAGCCCAATAAGGCTATCGTCGGTGCCAATGCTTTCGCCCATGAGGCTGGTATTCATCAACATGGCGTTATGATGGAAAAGTCGACCTATGAAATCATGACACCCGAATCGATCGGCTTGACGCAGAACAAACTCGTGCTGGGAAAGCATTCCGGTCGTCATGCCTTCGGGCAGCGTCTTGAGCAGTTGGGCTACGCCCTGTCCAAGGAAGATCTTGATCGGGCCTTTGTACGCTTCAAGGCGCTTGCCGACCAGAAAAAAGATATTTTCGATGAAGATCTCGATGCCATCGTGGCGGACGAAATCATTCGTATACCGGAAAGGTACAAACTGGTGCAGATGAATAGCAGTTCAGGCTCTTTTGCCGCGCCAACCGCCACGGTAGAGATGGAGATCGATGGTAAGATCAAAAAGGCTGCCATGATCGGCGGCGGCCCGGTCGATGCCACCTTCAAGACCATCAAGAAGCTGACCAAAAGCCAGGCCAACCTGCTCAGTTTCACTGTCGGGGCCATCACCGGCGGCACCGATGCCCAGGGGGAGTGTACCGTGCGCCTGGAACTCGATGGCCGCGAGGTGCTGGGGCAGGGGGCGCATCCCGACATCGTTGTGGCCAGTGCCAAGGCCTACATCAATGCGCTTAACCGCTTGACAATGATTGTCAAGAATCGCCCTTCGGCCCATTTCTAGTTTCGTAAAGGACCGGGTTTCCCGGACCTATTTTTTCAAGGATTGTTGGAGTCATTTATGGGACAGACTATCGCACAGAAAATATTCGCGGCGCATCTGCGTGACGAACCTTTTCCGGGTACCTGTGTTCTCGACCTGGACCGGGTTCTCTGCCATGAAATAACCACACCGGTCGCTATTGCCGATCTGGAGTGGCGGGGTAAGGACCGAGTGTTCGATCCTCTGAAAATCAAGGCGGTTATCGATCACGTTACGCCGGCTAAGGACAGTAAAACGGCCATTCAGGGGAAAATCCTGCGCGAATGGGCTCACCGTCACGACATCCCCGACTTCTTTGATATCGGGCAGAATGGTGTCTGTCACGCCCTGTTTCCGGAAAAGGGCTTTATCCGCCCCGGGTACACGGTGATCATGGGAGATAGCCACACCTGTACGCATGGTGCTTTCGGTGCATTTGCTGCCGGCGTCGGGACCACCGATCTGGAGGTCGGTATCCTCAAAGGGGTGTGCGCTTTCCGTAAACCCGAAAGTATTCTGGTCAATATCACCGGCACCCTATCCGAGCATGTTTACTCCAAGGATGTCATCCTGCATGTTATCCATCTGCTGGGTGTCAACGGCGCCACCGATCATGTCATCGAGTTTCGCGGACCGGTGGTCGATGCCCTGTCGATGGACGCCCGCATGACATTGACCAATATGGCCATCGAGGCCGGCGGCACCTGCGGTATCTGCTTGCCGGACCAGGTGACGGTGGATTATCTGTGGCCCTTTATCTCCGAGGAATATGCCACCAAGGAAGCAGCATTGGCCGATTTCCAGAAATGGCATTCCGATGCCGATGCCGCGTATGCCAGAGTGATCGACCTCGATGTCACCAATCTCGAACCGCAGGTGACTTACGACTATAAGCCGGACTGTGTCAAACCGGCTCGACAGATGGCGGGTACGCCTGTTCATCAGATTTTTATCGGGACCTGCACCAACGGCCGCCTCGAGGATCTGAGGCAGGCTGCCGATATTCTCAAAGGGCGCAAACTGGCACCCGGGGTACGTGGCATCCTGTCGCCGGCATCGCCCAAGATTTTCCGCGAGGCCATGGAGGAGGGCATTCTTGCCATTTTCATGGATGCAGGCTTTTGTGTTACCAATCCTACCTGTGGTGCATGCCTCGGCATGAGTTGCGGTGTGCTGGCGCCCGGAGAAGCGTGTGCCGCGACCAGTAACCGGAACTTTCAGGGTCGTATGGGGCAAGGGGGAATGGTTCACCTTATGAGTCCGGCCACGGCTGCGGCGACCGGTATCAAGGGCACCATAACCGATCCGCGCGATCTGTAGCGGTCTGTCCGGTTTTTTTTGAGGAAGGAGCAAGAGAGCCCATGAAAAGAACATTTGGAGGTCCGGTGATTTTTCTGGACCGGTCCGATATCAATACCGACGAAATCATTCCGGCCCGTTATCTTACCGAAGTCACCAAGGCTGCGCTCAAGCCGTTTCTGCTTGAGGATCTGAAGCTGCCCGGTTTCGACCCGGCAGGGGAGACGTTACGTAAGGCAAAGGTTATTGTCACCCGCAAGAATTTTGGTTGTGGTTCATCGCGTGAGCATGCTCCCTGGTCTCTGGAAGTCAACGACATCTATACGGTGATCGCCGAGAGCTATGCGCGCATTTTCCGCCAGAACATGTTCAATTGCGGAATGTTGGCCGTTGAATTGCCTGCTGCGGATATCGACCGCATTCTGGCAATGTCTGAAGAGGGCGAGGTTCAGATCGATGTCGATCTTCAGGGGCACGAGGTCACCGCTTCGGTAGGTTCGCGTGCCGAGGTCTTTACGTTTGAGATCAGCCCCTTCGATCAAGCGCTGGTCGAGGCCGGCGGCTGGGTCGAGTTCGCCGACCAGCGTTATTGAGCACCATACGACCGGGCGAGTAGCCCGGTCGTTTTTTGTGACAAATGTGCCAAAACTTGCACATGCACATGTGTCAATAGCGGCGCAGCGGCTTGATTCTGATCCTGTCACGGGTAAAAGTGTTTGACAATTTCCCGGGGCAATTCCTATCATGGCGACGGTTGAAGAAACTTTGAACCTTCGGCTTTTTGCGGCAAAAGACCGCAACTGTAAGGAGAGATTTTGCAATGAAGAAAGAATTCAAAATAGCGGTTCTGCCCGGTGACGGCATCGGTCCTGAGGTCGTGGCAGAGGCCCTGAAAGTCCTGGATGCCGTCGAGCAAAAATTCGGGGTGGTTTTTGAGCGGCGCTTTGCTAATGTCGGTGGTGCCGCCATCGATCTGGATGGCAAGGCGTTGCCGGATGCCACCGTTGAAATTTGTAAAGCGTCGGATGCCATTCTGTTCGGCAGTGTAGGTGGACCCAAATGGGATAATCTTCCTGCGGATGAGCGTCCGGAGCGTGGCGCGCTGCTGCCGTTGCGCCGGATTTTCGGGCTATTCTGTAATTTCCGCCCGGCTATTGTGTTTTCGGCCCTGACCTCGGCTTCGTCGCTTAAGGAAGAAGTTATCGCCGGCGGTTTTGATATCCTGGTTGTTCGCGAACTGACCGGTGACGTTTATTTTGCCGAACCGAAGGGCCTTGAAGGTGAAGGGCCTCAGCGGCGCGGATACGATACCATGGCTTACACCGACGCGGAGGTAGAGCGTATCGCGCGGGTGGCCTTCGAAGCAGCGCGCAAACGGGATAAGAACCTCATCTCCATCGATAAGGCCAATGTTCTGTCAACTTCGATACTGTGGCGTGAGGTGGTGGAGCGCGTTGCCGCCGACTATCCCGATGTCCGGTTAAACCACATGTATGTCGACAACGCCGCCATGCAGCTGGTAAAGGCACCCAAGCAGTTCGACGTAATGCTTTGCCCCAACCTGTTCGGGGACATTCTGTCTGACGAAGCGGCCATGCTGACAGGCTCCCTCGGCATGCTGCCATCTGCCTCGCTTGCCGAAGGCAGCTTCGGCATGTACGAGCCGGCCGGCGGCAGCGCTCCCGATATCGCCGGGAAAAATATCGCCAACCCCATCGCCCAGATTCTGTCCGCGGCTATGTTGTTGCGCTATTCCTGTGCGCTTGTCGGAGCTGCCGATGCCATCGAAAAAGCTGTAGAAAACTGTCTGGCGGCAGGTCTTCGCACGCAGGATATCTTTCAGGGCGCTGCCGGGGAGCAGTTAGTTTCCACCAGCGCCATGGGGGATGCTATTGTAGGAGAACTTGTAAAGATCTGAGCAGGCAGGGGCCGGAGCGGGTCCGGTCCTGCGACTCTATATCGTTGAGATCCAAAGTGGAAGGAATCATCCATGTCCAGGTTGTTTAATGTTGCAATTGTCGGGGCCACCGGCGCCGTGGGAAACCAGATGCTTGAAATTCTGGAAGAACGTAACTTCCCCATCAAGGAATTGCGTTTGCTGGCCTCCGAACGTTCTGAAGGTAAATTTCTTGAATTCAAGGGCGAGCAACTTGTTGTGCAGAAACTTGGCAGGGACTCCTTCAAGGGGATCGATATTGCTCTGTTCAGTGCCGGCGGTTCCCGCAGTGAGGAGTTTTGTCCCATTGCTGCGGCCTCTGGTGCGGTTTGCGTCGATAATTCCAGCGCCTGGCGCATGGATCCCGATGTGCCGTTGGTGGTTCCTGAAGTGAATCCGGCGGATATTGCCTTGTATGCCAAAAAAGGCATTATCGCCAATCCCAACTGTTCGACAATCCAGATGATGGTAGCCTTGAAGCCGCTGCACGATTATGCGAAAATCAAGCGGATCGTGGTTTCCACTTATCAGGCAGTTTCCGGTACGGGGATCAACGCCATCGATGAGCTGCGCATACAGTCCGGCGAATTGCTCAACGGTCGCCCGGCTGAATGCAAGGTTTATCCGCACCAGATCGCTTTCAACTGCCTGCCTCATATTGACGTCTTCCTCGATAATGGTTATACCAAGGAAGAGATGAAGATGGTCAATGAAACCAGGAAGATCCTGGGGGATAATTCCTTGCGGGTGACTGCAACGACTGTGCGGGTTCCGGTATTCTACAGCCACAGCGAATCCGTAAATATTGAAACCGAAAAGCCCTTGTCTGCCGCTAAGGCCCGCGAGTTGCTCGCCGCTGCTCCTGGCGTGAAAGTCGTGGATGATCTGGCTACCCTGACTTACCCGACGGCCATCGATGCAGCCGGCCAGGATCTCACCTACGTCGGCCGCATTCGGGAGGACGAGTCTATCGATAACGGTTTGAATTTATGGGTGGTTGCGGACAATCTGCGCAAAGGTGCAGCGACCAACGCTGTACAGATCGCCGAATTGCTTGCAGCCAAATACCTGTAATCGTTTGATGGGTATTGTTGTTCAAGAAGGGGGCCGTTTGGTCCCCTTTGTCTTTGGCGCAGCGAGGGCGTATCGTACAGGTTTCATGGCTCGGCATTATCCGCTTGTTTCACCGTTGCCTGCTGACAAGTATGATATTTCCGAAGTGGGTGTACTTTTGCTGTCACTTGTATTTTTGCCGTTTTGGTGGTGGGGGTTACCGTGAGCGTGGTCCGGCTTGTTATTGAATATGACGGCACGCAATACGTTGGATGGCAACGGCAGCCTAATGGCGTTTCTGTTCAGCAGGTGATTGAGGAAGCTCTGGCCAGGGTGTGCGGCCATGCGCATGTCCTGATTTCCTCCGGGCGTACCGATGCGGGCGTGCATGCCCGGGGTATGGTAGCACATTTCGTAACGTCGCGTCTTTTGCCATTGGGAGCTTATCGTGAGGGGGTTAACCGCCTGTTGCCTGCCGATATTGCCATCCGCGAGGTGGCTGTGGCGGAAGAAAATTTTCATGCTCGCTATAATGCTACGGGGAAATGGTATCGTTACAGTATCTGTCGGTCACCGGTTCGTTCGCCCCTGGCTGGCCGTTACAGTTGGCATGTGCGCGGGGATCTCGATTTGACACGAATGCGACAGGCCGCGCAATTGTTCGTTGGCCACCATGATTTTGCCGCCTTTCGCGCCAGCGGTTGTTCTGCCCGCACGACGGTGCGCGGGGTTTTTTCGGTGGAAATAGCCGAAGCGGACGCCCTTATTATGCATGTCGATGTGAGGGGCAGTGGCTTTTTGCGGAATATGGTGCGCATCATGGTTGGCACTTTGGTCGAGATCGGTCGGGGACGACGGGAGCCGCGCGAGATCGGCGATATGCTTGCCGGGTGCTGCCGTGCTCAGGCGGGAGTAACGGCACCTCCTCAGGGGCTTTGCCTGATGGAGGTATTTTATGAATGAGATTGTCGTTTTCCTCAGGCAAAAAGACCTTGACATGGCTGGGGGTTTCCGTTAACTTCTGTTGTCCTGTGGTCCCGTTACGCAAATCACAGTTTACGCATAGAGAGGAAGCCATGAGCACGCAGGTAGCAAAAAAATCCGAGATCAAAAAAAACTGGTATATTGTGGATCTGGACGGCAAGGTACTTGGTCGCGCAGCGACTGAAATTGCTCGCGTTCTGCGGGGTAAGCATAAAGCGATTTACTCCCCGAGCGTCGATACCGGCGATTTCGTCGTTGTCGTGAACGCTGAGAAAGTCAAGCTGACCGGTAACAAGCTGGCCGCCAAAATGTACTATCGTCATTCGGGGTATCCGGGGGGATTGCGTGAAGCCACCGCCGCCCAGATGCTTGAAAAAAAACCCGAAGATGTGATTAAGAAGGCTGTCAAGGGCATGCTGCCCAAGAACAAGCTGGGGCGCGACATGTTGCGGAAGCTGAAGGTATATGCCGGCAGTGACCATCCCCACGACGCTCAGCAGCCGCTTGAACTGAACGTCTAAGAATTCAGAGCCGAGTCAGGAGATAATGATGGCCGAACAAAGGTTCTACGCAACCGGCAAAAGAAAAACTTCCATTGCCCGCGTCTGGCTTAAGCCGGGCGAAGGCAACATTACTGTCAATCGTCGCACTCTGGATGAGTATTTCGGTCGGGAAACCTCCAAGATGGTTATCCGCCAGCCTCTCGAACTGACCGACAACATCGGCAAGTTCGATATCCTGGTGAATGTATGCGGCGGCGGTCCTTCCGGGCAAGCAGGTGCCATCAAACATGGCATCACCAAAGCGCTGTTGGAAGTCAATCCCGAATTGCGCGCAGTACTCAAGAAAGCCGGCTTCATTACCCGTGACAGCCGTGCCAAGGAACGTAAGAAATACGGGCGTAAAGCTGCTCGTGCACGGTTCCAGTTCTCTAAACGTTAATCCGGGTGTGTTACAGGCCGGTTTCCATCGGTTCTGTATCTTTTCAGTCATGGTGCAAAGGGAAACCCGCGGGTTTCCCTTTTCGCTTTTGAGGAGGTTGTCATGCTGAAAGTTGCCATTGTCGGAGCAAGTGGATATACCGGGGTTGAACTGATCCGGTTGCTGCTTAATCA
Source organism: Pelobacter sp. UBA6093 (assembly GCA_002435955.1). Taxonomy (GTDB): domain Bacteria; phylum Desulfobacterota; class Desulfuromonadia; order Desulfuromonadales; family Syntrophotaleaceae; genus Syntrophotalea. Next base: position 138,783 of record DIWZ01000040.1, on the reverse strand, counting down.
TCCACACATCGAGATTGCATGTGTGACTTCCCGGCAGAACGCCGGTATGCGTATTACCAGTGTGTTTCCTTCACTGCTGGGGCGCATCGACCTTCAGTTTGACCCGGTGGACGTTGACCTTATTATCCGGAAGGCGGATTTTATATTTACCGCTTTGCCCCACAAGGCGGCCATGACTGTGGTTCCCGACCTGCTGAAGGCCGGCAAAAAGGTTGTCGATCTGTCTGCCGATTACCGGTTGCACGATGTCGATGTCTATGAAGCCTGGTACGACAAACACACCAGTCCCGAGTTGCTGGAGGAGGCGGTTTACGGTTTGCCTGAACTTTTCCGGGATCAGGTGCGAAAGGCGCGTCTTGTCGCCAATCCCGGTTGCTACCCCACCAGCGTCGCCCTGGGGCTTGCCCCTCTGCTTGAAAAAGGGTTGGTCGACCTGCAAACCCTGATTATCGACAGCAAGTCCGGCACCAGCGGGGCGGGGCGTTCGGCCAAGGTCGGCAGCCTGTATTGCGAAGTCAATGAAGGATTCAAGGCTTACGGAGTCGCTTCGCACCGCCACACTCCAGAGATAGAGCAGACCTTGGGGCATTTGGCCGGGCAGGCCGTGCAGGTCAGTTTTACGCCTCATCTGCTACCGGTCAGTCGCGGCATTCTCTCGACCTGTTACGCTTCCCTGCGGCAGCCCATGGATACCGCCGCTCTCCAGCAGCTGTATGCGCAACGCTATGCCGGTGAGCCTTTTGTTCGTGTTCATCCGGAGGGGGATCTGCCCAATATCCTGCATGTGCGGGGCAGTAATTGCTGCAATATCGGCGTGGTAAGCGATCCCCGTACGGGACGTGCCATTATCGTGTCGGTTATCGATAATCTGCTCAAGGGTGCCGCCAGCCAGGCGGTGCAGAATATGAATCTGATGCAGGGCTGGGAAGAAGACAGTGGATTGAAGGATCTGCCCCTGTACCCATGAGTCGGGCGTCTGTCGACAGCCTCCTGGCTATTGCGGTAAACTGATGGATGTAATTGTCAAAGGAGCGGCAACCAACGTGGCTGAAAAGGGGTCCAGACCCTCCAACGTGCATCGTTATACAGACTTTTTACCGACCAACCGCAAGGAAATGGCTGCCTGGGGTTGGAGTGAGCTCGATATTCTGTTTGTCAGTGGAGACGCTTATATCGACCACCCTGCTTTCGGGGTTCCGCTGTTGGCGCGTTTTCTTGCAAGTCATGGATATCGTGTTGGTATCCTTGCCCAACCCGACTGGCGAAATCTTGAGGCGTTGCGTGCCATGGGGCGGCCACGTTTATTCGCAGCGGTTTCCGGCGGCGCCATGGATTCCATGGTGAACCATTACACCGCTGCACGCAAATTGCGCAGCAACGATGCCTATACACCGGGGGGCCAGGCCGGTGCCCGCCCGAACCGTGCCGTCATCGCTTATACTGCCGCGATTAAAGGGGCTTTCAAAGGTTTGCCGGTTGTGATCGGCGGGATTGAAGCAAGTTTGCGCCGCCTGGCGCACTTCGACTACTGGTCGGATCAGGTGCGCCGCTCGGTGCTGATCGATGCCAAAGCCGACCTGCTGCTTTACGGAATGGCAGAAAAGACGGTGCTCGAACTGGCCCAGCGTTGCGCCGCCGGCGAGAGTCCCGGGCAGATTTTCGACATGGCCGGTACCGCTGTCATCTGCGCGGAGCCCCCTGCAAAGTGCGTCGAATTGCCATCCTTTGAGTCCGTCAGCAGCGAACCGGAGGCTTTTAACCGTGCATTTTGCCTGGCCGTCCAGGAAGCAAATCCCTATTGCGGCCAACCCGTGGTACAACGTCACGGATCACGCTGGGTGTTGGTGAATCGACCGGCACTCCCGCTAACCCAGGCAGAACTTGATGATATCTATGCCTTGCCGTTCAGTCGCAGCCCCCACTATAGCTACACCGAGCCCGTCCCCGCCTTTGAACAGATCCGGTTTTCCATAACCAGCCATCGGGGTTGTTGCGGAGGGTGCGCCTTCTGTGCGATTGCCTCCCACCAGGGCAAGATCATTCAATCCCGTTCGGAATCTTCCATCGTGTCGGAAGTGGCGAGCATAGCACAGGCTGGCGGGTTTCGCGGCACCATTACCGATGTGGGGGGACCGACCGCCAATATGTACGGCATGCGGTGTGGGCATCCCAAGGCGCACAAATCGTGCCGCAGGCAGGGATGTCTGTTTCCGGAACCGTGCAGGCATCTGGTGGTCGAGGACCAGGCCGTTGCGTCCTTGCTGAAAAAGGTCAAGTCTTTGCCGGCAGTCCAGCATGTGTTTGTCGCCTCGGGAGTACGGCTCGATCTGTTGGAACGCCAGCCTGGCTATTTTCAACAATTGCTGAACCATCATGTCGGCGGCCTGTTGAAGGTGGCGCCTGAAACCCTCAGCGACAAGCTGGCGCGCGTCATGCGCAAACCCGGTCCGGGCGTTTTTACCGACTTCCTGGCCCGTTTTCGTAACCATAGCCGGGCTTTGGGGAAACGGCAGGCTGTGATCCCTTATATGATTGCCGGTCATCCCGGTTGCAGCCTTGAGGAGATGGTCGACACGGCCCTGTTTCTCAAAGATAACGGACTGTGCGTCGAACAGGTGCAGGAATTTACCCCCACGCCGGGCACTCTTGCCACCTGCATGTATCACACCGGGGTGGATCCGGAAACCGGGCAGCGTGTTCATGTCGCGAAATCTGCCCGGGAAAGGCGTTTGCAAAAAGCCCTGCTGTTAGCGCATCTACCCGAAAACAGGGATGACGTGTTGCAGGCATTGCAGGCCTGCGGTCGCCAGGATGCCACGGAGCAGCTGTTGGGCAATGTACCGGCCAAAGCCCGCAAATCGGTACCTTCGTCGAAGCGCTCGCGTAAAGTGTAAATTCTGGTTGTTTGTCCCCCGTTCACGTTCTTGGTGCTTTTTTGAATCCCGAAACAGAGTGACTGCCTGCCGGGCACCGGTAAGGACGGACCTGCTGGCTGGATGCCGCGGGATTCTTGACAGTCTGTGCGGGGAAGATTACTATGACGACCTTTGCCGCGATGGGGAATTGATCATGCTGGGTTTTCTGATGACCGTTGCAGGAGTGGTGATGATCGTAGAGGGGGCCCCCTGGTTTCTTTCACCGCCCAGAATGAAAAAACTGTTTCTGGGCTTTTTGGCGCTGCCGGATCGTGCATTACGTGGCATGGGGTTGGTGCTGATGCTGAGCGGGTTGTTGCTGGTTTACCTGGTTCGAGGTTAGTTTTTATCCGGAAACGGCCATTTTCCCCAATCTCGGCGTCAATCCGCACGCTTGCGTGTGACTCGGGCCATCCCTGGCCCTCGCCCTTCGGGCAGCCGGAGGCTGTCCATTGCGCTATCCTGCTGCATGATGCGTCGTAGACATCTACGCCTTTGTGCAAGCGCTTGATTTACTTGACCTTGGGAAAAATTGCTCGTTTCCCATATGAAAACTACACCGTGTCCATTCATAGTTTCCGGATGGACACGAGGTTAATATCCCCGGCTGGGTTGGTCGTGGCAATGGATTCCAAGAGTTTTCGCGTGCAGCCAGTACACTGCAGTGCCGGTTTACGATACCTCAGGACCGGGCGCAAAAGCCGGACTGAATCGCGCAGACGCGGGATTATAAGCCGGATGCAGCAGCAGGTGCCGCACCCGATTGGCGTTGACTTTACTCCATAGGTATGTTTGATTGCTGGGGCATTTTATGCCTTGCGCAGCAGATGGGCATTTTAGAATAATGCGTTTGAGTGATTTTAATTTCGAGTTGCCCGAGGAGCTGATTGCCCAGCATCCTTTGGCACATAGACAGGCTTCCCGGCTGATGGTTTTGAACCGGGGGACCGAGCAGGTGCAACTGGCACAGTTTACCGATATCGCCAGCTGGTTTAGGCCCGGTGACGTGTTGGTATTGAACGATACCCGTGTGATACCGGCGCGGTTGCTCGGATGCAAAGAGAGCGGTGGACGCATTGAGGTGTTTCTGGTCCGCCGACTCACCGGATCCGAAGAAATCTGGGCGTGCCTGACCAAAAGTTCCAAGGCTCCCCGTCCCGGAACCCGATTGATATTGGGAGATACGCTTGAAGGCACGGTGGTCGAAGGGGGAGAGCCTCCCTACAGGCATGTGAAGTTTGCCTGTCAGGGCGATTTCAGCCGGATGCTTGAGCAGGTTGGCCGCATCCCGTTGCCCCCGTACATTCGCCGCGAAGCAACCGCGGAAGATCGTACGCGTTATCAGACCGTTTTTGCTCGCACATCCGGTGCGGTCGCGGCGCCCACCGCGGGATTGCACTTTACCGATGAGATTCTGCAGGGACTGGCTGCCAAAGGCGTGGAAATCCGGGCCCTGACTCTGCATGTCGGATTGGGAACGTTTTTACCTGTTCGCACCGACGACATCACCGAACACCGCATGCACCAGGAGAATTATTTCGTTCCCGAGGACACCGCAGATGCGGTCAACCGGGCCAAGGCCGAAGGCCGAAGAGTCATCGCTCTCGGCACCACCAGCACCCGCACCCTGGAGTATGCGGTCGATCATCAAGGCCGGTTGCAGGCCGGTGAAGGGACCTGCGACCTGTTCATACGTCCGGGGTTCCCATTCCGGATCGTCGATGGGCTTATAACCAATTTTCACCTGCCGTGTTCCACCTTGCTGGTCCTGGTGGCGGCCTTGGCTGGCCGCGAATTCATCCTTGAGGCTTATCGTCAGGCCGTCGAGGAGCGATTCCGGTTTTTCAGCTACGGTGATTGCATGTTGATCCTTTGAACCGGAGAGTGTGTGTTCTGTGACCGATTTCAGGTTTGAACTGTTAAAGCAGGATAAGGATAGCCGGGCCCGCCGAGGGCGGATGACGACCCGTCGCGGCGTGGTCGAAACCCCCGTGTTCATGCCAGTTGGTACCCAGGGTACCGTCAAGGCCATTCTGCCTGAAGAACTCAAGACGGAAGGCGCCCAGATTATTCTGGCCAACACCTATCATCTGTTTTTGCGCCCGGGCCATGAACGTGTGAAGCGCCTTGGAGGTCTGCATCGCTTCATGCACTGGGAAGGACCGATTCTTACCGACAGTGGCGGTTTTCAGGTTTTCAGCCTGGGGCAGTTACGTAAGATCTCCGAGCAGGGGGTGCGTTTTCAGTCGCACCTGGACGGCTCACATCAGGTTCTTACGCCTGAAATCTCTATTGCCGTTCAGGAAGCCCTGGGTGCGGATATCATCATGGTCTTTGACGAGTGCATTCCCTATCCATCCACGCGTACGTATGTCGCCGACTCCACCGCTCTCTCCATGCGGTGGGCCGAACGTTCCAAAATGGCTCGCAGCGCGCAGGATGGATCGGCTCTGTTCGGTATCGTGCAAGGCGGAATGTATCCGGATTTGCGTCGTCAGAGCGCCGAGGGGCTTATGGATATCGGCTTTGACGGTTACGCTCTCGGGGGGTTGTCGGTCGGTGAAGAGGCCGAGCGCATGTATGAGATGATGGATGTCACCCTGCCGTTACTGCCGCGTGACCGCCCGCGTTATGTCATGGGGGTTGGGACGCCGGAAAACCTTATCGAAGGTATAGCTCGCGGCGTCGACATGTTCGACTGTGTCATGCCAACGCGCAACGCCCGCAACGGCACCTTGTTTACCTCCTTCGGCAAAATGACTATCAAGCAGGCTCGTTATGCCGATGACGACAACCCCATCGATCCCGATTGCACATGTTATGTGTGCCGCAATTACAGTCGTGCTTATCTGCGGCACCTGTATCAAAGTAACGAGATTCTGGCCTCGATGCTTAACACCCGGCATAATCTTCACTATTATCTCGATTTGATGGCTCAGGCGCGCGTTGCCATTGAACAGGAACGTTTCAGCGCATTCCGTTCGGATTTTTACCAACGCAGGAATGCTGAAGATTTTTCTGTCTGAAAAAGGCGAAAGCCTGGCGCCGCTTTTTGTGGTACGCTGCTCATAAACCATAACTCAAAGATCAAAAACCAATCTTAAAAGGAGCTGTTTATGTTTTGGATTTCCGAAGCTCATGCCATGGCGTCGCCCCCCGGCGGTGAAGGCAACCCCTACGGAACGGTCATCATGCTGGCGCTGATGTTCGGTATCTTTTATTTTTTGCTGATTCGCCCTCAGCAAAAGCGCGCCAAAGAGCATAAACAACTGGTGGATGGACTCAAGGTTGGGGACCAGGTGATTACTGCCGGAGGCATGCATGGCAAGGTTGCCAGCGTGCAGGAAAATATCGTATCCCTGGAAATAGCTACGGGTGTCAAGATCAAGATCAATCGCTCCTCTATCGTAAGTGTCGAACAGAGCTAACGTTCTTCGGTTTTTATTGCCTATGGAACTCCGGGAAGGTTTTCCCCTGCATCGGTTCCTGTCGCCATGGCAGGCGGTCAGGTGAAAAGCCTTCTTATTCAGTGTGCTGGCGGATGCCAGATGCTATTGAAACGTTTGAGGGCTGCCCTGCCGGCACGAATTTCTCGAATGCGAGGAACTGGGCGGGCGCACTGCCATTGATTGTGAAAGGAGTAGTGAACAGCCATGTCCAAGAGCATCAAGCTGCGGGGGGGGGTTGTCCTGTTCTGCCTCGCCTTGTCTTTGTTGGCTTTAATGCCGACTATGTTTCCCGATCATACTCCTAACTGGCTTAAAAAGAGTTTTGATCCTCTGCATCTCGGCCTTGACCTTCAAGGCGGTATGCACCTGGTGCTGGGGGTGGAGGTTGACAAGGCGGTTGAAAGCCGGGTCGACGGCATCGTCGACCAAGTGGAAACCGAACTCAGGGGGAAAGATATTATTTTCAAGCAAGTCTCTCGCACGGGCAATGACCGACTGGTGATCGTCGTTTACGATGACGAGGCAGCCAGTCAGGTCGATGCGTTTATGGGGGAGGGGGGCTATCGCGATCTCGAGCCTTTGACCCTGGAAACCCGTGGTGGTTACATCGAAAAGCATTTTCGGTATTCCGACGGTGCGGTGGACTCCATCAAGGATAATGCCGTCAAGCAAGCGCTTGAAACACTGCGCAACCGTATCGACCAGTTTGGTGTCAGTGAAACCGTTCTGCAGCGCCAGGGCAGTGACCGTATCCTGATTCAACTGCCTGGAGTCAAGGATCCAAAGCGTGCCGTGGCCCTGCTTGGAAAGACGGCTCTGCTCGAATTCAAGATGGTTGCGGAAAACGTCGATCTCCAGGCCGCCACCAAAGGCGTCCTGCCCCCGGGAACCCGTTTGCTTTCTGAACGACAGGTCGATAGGCGTACCGGCGTCGTTACCCAGATTCCGCTGGTGGTTTACGATAAAACCGTACTCACCGGGGACCTGGTATCCGATGCCCAGGTGCGCATCGATCCCCGTTTCAACGAACCTTACGTGTCCATCGATTTCAATGCTGTTGGCGCCAAACGTTTCGATCAGATTACGGCCTCGAATGTCGGCAAGCGTATGGCCATCGTGCTTGACGACACGATTTATTCCGCACCGGTTATTCGGGAGCGGATTTCCGGCGGCAGTGCCCAGATTTCCGGTTCCTTCGATGAACAGGAGGCCACCGACCTGGCCATCGTGCTGCGGGCCGGATCGTTGCCGGCACCGGTCACGATTCTGGAGAACCGCACCGTTGGACCGTCCCTCGGGCTTGACTCCATCCACCGCGGCATCTGGTCGGTGATCATCGGCAGCATTGCGTTGGTACTGGTCATGGGGCTTTATTACAATCTGGCCGGCCTGGTCGCCAATCTTGCCCTGGTACTCAATCTGTTATTCATCATGGCCATGTTGACCCTGTTCAAGGCCAGCCTCACGCTGCCTGGTATCGGCGGTATCGTTCTCACTATGGGTATGGCGGTCGATGCCAATGTGCTTATCTTTGAACGGATTCGCGAAGAATTGCGCCTCGGCAAGACGGCCCGCAATGCCCTCGAGGCAGGCTACAGCAAGGCTCTTTCGACCATTTTGGATGCGAACATCACCACCCTTATTGCAGCTTTGGTACTGTTTCAATTTGGCACCGGGCCGGTTAAAGGCTTCGCTGTGACCCTGTGCGTCGGGATCGTGGCTTCGCTCTTTACGGCAATTTTCGTTTCGCGGGTTATTTTCGATTTTTTCCTGGAACGGTACCAGGTCAAGCGACTGAGCATCTAGGGGGGCGGCATGGAGATCATCAAGCATGATATCAATATTAATTTTGTTGGTCGGCGCAAACTGGCGCTGATCTTCTCTCTGCTGCTGATTCTGGTCGGCATGGTTTCCCTGATCGCCAAGGGCGGTCCCAAATACGGCATCGATTTTTCCGGCGGAACACTGATCCAGGTCAAGTTTGCCGAGGCCACCAATGCCGCGGAGATTAAAAAGGCCCTTAAAGGCCTGGAGTTGAAGGGGTTGCTGGTTCAGAAGTTTGAGGAAGGTTCCCAGGAATTTCTGTTGCGTGCGCAGGAGACCAGTTCGGAACTGGAAGGGGTGGCGCAGCAGGTCGGAACGCATCTGCAAGCATCTTACGGCGAAGGTGCAGTTGAAATCCGCCGGGTGGAGATGGTCGGGCCGCAGGTCGGTAAGGACCTGCGCAAAAAGGGGCTGATGGCCATCGTCTTTGCCATGGTCGGCGTGCTGATCTATATCACCATACGTTTTGAATTCAGATTTGCGGTCGGGGCCATCGTTGCCCTTGCGCACGACGTCCTTATCACGCTCGGCGTCTTCTCTTTGTTTAACAAGGAGATCGATCTGCCGATCATAGCGGCATTTTTGGCTATTGTCGGTTATTCGTTGAACGATACGATCATTGTTTATGATCGTATTCGCGAAAATTCCGGCACAAAAAGCAAGGAAGAGTTTCCGGCCATTATTAACTCCAGTATCAATGAAACCATGTCACGTACCATTCTCACTTCCGGCACGACACTGCTTGTGGTTCTGGCATTGTTCCTGTTCGGTGGCGGAGTGATACATAATTTCGCTTTCGCATTGTTGATCGGGATTGGGGTGGGTACATATTCCTCGATTTTTGTCGCCAGCCCCATTCTCTTGTTATGGGATGATTTAAAAAGACGGCGCCATGCCGGGGCCGAAAAGGCAACCTGATTACGGGATTTGTTCCTGTAGGTTCGGAGTGGGCCGGGGGGATACCCTCTCGGCCCTTTTACATTTTCGGCAGGCGACGAGCTGCCTGAGGCATTATGACCGAGCACTCCCAAAAACTCTGGCTGGAGCGACCAGCCAGTAACCTGATCGATAGCGAAGACCTGCAGCGCTCACTGGGGATTTCCCGTCTCGCATCAGAGTCGTTGCGCAGGCGTGATCTCGATTCCATTGAGGAGATTCACTCTTTTTTGCAAGCTCGGCTGTCGAGTATGCCTGACCCCTATCTCATGGCGGATATGGGCAAGGCGGTTGCGCGTCTGGCGCGGGCAGTGTGCGAGGGTGAGGGGATTTCAGTCCACGGCGATTACGATGTCGACGGGGTAACGGGTACGGCTTTGCTGGTGGAAACCCTGCGGTCCTTCGGGGCCCGGGTTGATTATTCCATTCCGTTGCGTCTGAGGGATGGCTATGGGGTTTGCATGTCGGCACTGGAATCCTGTGCGGCCAATGGATCGGCACTGGTGGTCACCGTCGACTGCGGCATCTCCGCCCACCTCCAGGCGAAAAGGGCAGGGGAGTTGGGACTCGATCTGATTATTACCGATCATCATCAGCCGCCGGATGTGCTCCCCGAGGCTCTGGCTATTCTGAATCCCTCCCGAACCGATTGCCCCTTTCCCTTTAAAAGCCTTGCCGGGGTCGGGGTGGTATTCATGTTGCTGGTTGCCTTAAGGAAACATTTGCGTGAGCTCGGTTACCGCAGCCATCTCCCTGAACCTGATCTGCGTTTTGGTCTGGACCTTGTCGCGTTGGGAACCATCGCTGACATCGTGCCTCTTAAAGGCCTCAATCGGGTTCTTACCAAGGCAGGACTGGAGCTGCTGTCCCATTCCGGTCGAGCCGGGTTGCAGGCGCTCAAGAAGGTGTCCGGGGTTGAAAAGGTAACCTGCGGAACGGTGGGCTTCAGACTTGCACCGAGGATCAATGCCGCCGGCCGTCTTGAAAACGCCGCCATCGGTGTCGAATTGTTGCTGGAGCCAGAGGTTGCCAAGGCGATGCCCGTTGCCGAACTGCTGGACAGGGTCAATCGCGATCGTCAGACCCTTGAGCAGCAGACCCTTGAGCAGGCGGATGAACGCTGGCTACAGCAGTCTGCCGGAGCCACGCACAGTATCGTACTCGCCGATGACCGCTGGCACCCTGGTGTTATCGGCATCGTTGCCAGTCGCCTGGTGGAAAAGTACCACCGGCCAACGATACTTATCGCTTTGCATGATGGTGTGGGAAAAGGTTCCGGGCGATCGATCAAGGGATTGCACCTCTACCGGGCTATGCAGGATTGTCGGGCCTGCTTGCAGGGGTTCGGCGGTCACGAGTATGCAGCGGGGCTGACCATCGATGCCCGAAGGGTGGAGGAATTTACCCGACAGTTTGAAGACATTGCGCGGCAACGCCTGCAACAGGAGGACCTGCTGCCTCGCCAGTTTCACGATGGTGAGGTTTTTATCGAGGAGCTCGATCTCGATAATATTGACGAATTGAATCGTTTAGCCCCTTTCGGCCCTGGAAATCCGCAGCCGGTGTATCTGGCCCGCGGGGTTCATGTGCAGGGTATTCAACTGGTTGGTGGGAATCACCTGCGGTTTCTGGTCTGTCAGGGTGCACACTCTCTGCCCTGTATCGCATTTGGCCTGGGCGAGCTGAAAAATCGTCTGAGAGGGCCGCAGGATATTCTTTTTACCCCTCAACGCAACGAGTGGCGCGGGCAGGCATCCGTGCAGCTGCAGGTGCGGGATATCCGGCCTGTTACCTCCATCTGACAACGCATCTGGCGATCCGTGTGTTGCCCTTCGGCAATTTTCTGGAAAAATTTCCCCCACGGTAGGCTATTCTTTAAAGCATCGGTTCCTTTCCTGGTCACGGAGGTGCGGTTATGACCCTGGTCTACTCGCAGGATATGCCCCTTGGCAGCAAGATGCCGTCATTTCAACTCAAAGACCCTGATGGGCGTGTTTTTGACAGTGATGCACTATTTGGCAGTAAGGGTCTTTTGGTGGTCTTCACCTGTAATCATTGTCCCTATGCTGGTGCCCAATGGCCCAGACTGGTGCGACTGGCCGAAGAATTCAAGTCACGTGGCATCGCTACGGTCGCCATCAACAGCAATATCCACCCCGATTATCCGGAAGATGCTCCTTTGGCGATGAAACAGAAGGCCGCCGAACTGAAGTTGAAGTTTCCCTACCTCGTTGACGATACGCAACAGGTAGCACGCGATTTTGCTGCGCAATGCACCCCGGACCCCTACCTGTTTGATCAGGCAGGACGTCTCGTATACCACGGGCGCATCGATGACAACTGGAAGACTGAAGAGGGTGTCACGCGGCAGGAATTAAGGGAGGCCATGGAAGCACTGGTGCATGACGCACCACCGCTTGAAGGTCAGTCGCCATCCATGGGATGTTCCATCAAATGGCGAGAGTGAAGGGTGAGGGGGGTATGATGCCAATACCCGTCACCTCGCGCTCAGGTTTTGAGTGATGACCCATGGATCGGTTCAAAAATGCCGTAAGATGAATCCCTGGGAAATACGTTAATCGATTGTAAATGATCCCATGAGATAAGATCCCTCCAATCTAAAACAGGTTGGCGGGATTTGCTTTGTCTGCTAATATCTCGATCTACAAGGCGTAGTGGTAAATCAGGGGTGAATGCATACATATGGTAGGTCGAGCTTGCAACACAGCAGCGCTGACTTTTTGCGACGCCCTCAATCATTGCGATCTTCGAGACAGCTACTGGACAAACAGATTCAAATATTGTTAGTATTGGCCGCCTATATGTCGATGAAACTAGTGTCCATCCGGAAACTATGGATGAACACGGTGTAGTTTTCACATGGGAAACGAGCAATTTTTCCCAAGGTCAAGGAAATCAAGCGCTTGCAGAAGGCGTAGATGTCTACGCCGCATCACGCAAGCGTGCGGATTGACGCAGAGATTGGGGAAAAGGGCCGCTTCCGGATGCAAACAAATTAAGGCCGCGATCTGCCCCCTGCCGTATTTTATACATACCGATCGAGGAACGATTATGAATTATGATTTCAGGAGGTCGCGCACCCTGCGGCTGAAGAATGGACGACCTAAACGCCGATTTATTTTCCCGCTGCTTATGCTTGCTGCTGTCGGAGCCTTGTTTTGGCAAGTTTTTTTCCTCGCGGATAAAGAGAATGTCAGCGGATCGGCCGACGTGCAGGCAGAACCCAAAATTCGGCGTGAAGTAGTGCGTGCCGTCATCCTCCCTGGCGACACAATCACCTCCCTGTTGGGACACATCTTTACGCCCCAGGAAATTCACAACCTCAATCAGGAATGTAAAGAGGTTTTCCCTCTTTCCAAGCTGAGTGCCGGGCAAGGCTACCGATTGTCCCTGCTTGATGGTGCCTTCGAAAGTCTGGAATACGATATCGATAGTGATGACCAACTCATCATACGACAGAATGAGCAAGGCTTTGAAGTGGATCGCAAGCCCATTCCTTATTCTGTACGGGAAGAAGTGGTCAGCGCTACCATCCTGGCCAATCTGTTTGACGCGGTGATCAGCCACGGTGAGAACGAAGTTTTAGCCATCAACCTGGCCGACATCTTTGCCTGGGACATCGACTTTATTCGCGATATCCACCCGGGGGACAGTTTTAAGGTCTTGGTGGAAAAACGTTATCGGGATGGCTCTCCAGCCGGCTACGGCAAGATTCTGGCTGCACAGTTCACGAATCAGGGTGAAACCTTTCAAGCGTTTCTATACAAAGATGGCGACCAACGAGCAGCCTATTTCGACGAAAATGGTAAAGGTTTGCGCAAAGCCTTCCTTCGGGCACCAGTGTCCTTCAGCCGTATATCCTCAGGCTTTTCGCTGCGTCGCTTCCACCCCATTACCAAAACATGGAAAGCCCATCCGGCGATTGATTATGCTGCCCCGACCGGTACCCCGATCATGGCCATTGGTAACGGAACCATCAGCAAGATCGGGTTCACCAAATACAACGGTAATTTTATTAAATTGAAGCACAACAACGGGATGGAGAGTCTTTATCTGCACATGAGCCGTTTTGCCAAAAACATGAAATCGGGCAAGCGGGTATCCCAGGGCCAGGCCATCGGCTTTGTCGGAAGCACTGGTCTGGCCACCGGCCCTCACCTTTGCTTCCGCATGTACAAGGGCGGCAGGCCCATCAACCCGGCCAAGCTTAAAAGTGTCTCGGTTGAGCCGGTGTCCAAAGCCAATATGGCTGAATTCAAAAACTCCATTTCGCCCCTCATCGCCCGCCTTGAGGGGGAACCGTCATCGGCCACGCGCCTTGCTGCAACCGAGAATGATTCCGAGGCTGGAACCGCCCTTAACTGATACGTCGCTTTTCAGCCTGTTTCCGGCTGAGACAAAACATGAGCAGGGTATCTGATTCACCAAACAACCCTGAGACTCGTTGATTTAAAAAGAGTCTGGCTGCTGAAAAGCAACCAGACTTTTTTTATTTGGCAATGGTCTCTTGGGAAATTGGGAAAAACAAGGAGCCTGTCGCTTCGACCCGCATAGTCTGACAGGTTCCCAGGACCCCGAATGGGGGAGGGGGCCTTGGGGCTTTTTTGGGTCTATAGGGTTGCAGGGCAGGACAAACCGGCATCTCTGGCGATCTTTTCCCAGGCAGGCAGGCTAGCTGTAATCATTTCCATCGGCACGCAATAGGCGATACGGAAAAAGCCTGGAGCGCCGAAACCCTGCCCGGGTACCACCAGCACCCGGTGCTCCTGGGTCATGCGGGCGAAGACGACATCGTCCTCAAGGGGCGATTCGGGAAACAGATAAAAGCCCCCCTGGGGTTTTACCATCCGGAAGCCAAGGGCGGTAAGATGTTCATAGAGCAGGTCCCGCTTGGCTTGGTAGTCGGTGATGTCGACGCTTTCTTCCTGCAGTCCTGCAACAAGGCGTTGCATTATGGCCGGGGCATTGACGAATCCCAGAACCCGGTTGCAGAAGATGGCACCCTCCATGAATTTTTGCACATCATCCATGGCCGGATTGGCGGCCAGGTAACCGATGCGCTCACCGGGCAGGGCCAGGTCCTTGGAGTGGGAAGTAACGATGATGGCATTACGTACATGGGAAAAGATGCAGGGTACCGTGACCCGGTCGTAACTCAGACGTGCATAGGGTTCGTCTGACAGCACGAACAAGGTGCGGTTCAGTTCCTTCTGCTTGCGGTCAAGCATCGCACCGAGGGACTTGAGGTCTTCCGCCGGATAGATGACTCCGGTGGGATTGTTGGGTGAATTGATAATGATGGCTCTGGTTTTGGGGCCGATGGCGGCTTCGATGGCATCGATATCGAGTTGAAAGCTGCCGGCGCGGGTGTTGACGGTTTTGGTTGTGCCGCCGTGATTGTCGATGTAGAAAATATATTCAACGAAATAGGGGGCGAGGATGATGACTTCGTCACCAGGGTCGAGGATCGTCTTGAGCGTAACGTTGAGCCCTCCGCCCGCACCGCAGGTCATGATGATATGCCGGGCCTCGACCGTGGCCGGAGCCATGTGCGACAGATGCTGCGCCACAGCTTCACGGGTTTCCGGGTATCCGGCATTGTTCATATAACGATGCATGCCTGGTTGCGGGTTCTGCGCCAGGTTCAGCAGCGCCTTGTTGAAGGCTTCCGGCGGTTCCGTCGAAGGGTTGCCAAGGGTAAAATCAAACACCTGATCTTCGCCGTGAATGGCTTTCAGGCGAGTGCCTTCTTCGAACATCTTGCGAATCCATGATGCCCGTTCAATAAATCCGGAAATTTTGCTGGATATAGCCATTGTCCCTCCCTGATCGAAAGTATGTCCGATTATTTTCGCCGCAGTGTAATTGCTGGGGCATGACGGGTCAAGGGATAAGGCGGCAACAGGCTTTCGTTTGCTTTTTGTGCATGGATAGGCTAACCTTTCAAGCCAAATTTCTCGGGATGGGGTGACCATGGAAAACAACGAGTCGAACGTTTTATCAGAGTTGCGGCGGAAAATCGATGCTATCGATGACCAGCTGCTAGCCCTTCTCAATCGGCGGGCGTGTCTCGCACAGGAGATCGGTCATGCCAAGGCCGGGCAGGGGCTCGATTATTATAACCCCGGGCGCGAACTCGCCGTGTTTGAACGTCTTGTCGCTCAAAACAGCGGTCCTTTCCCTTCCGAAGCGGTCAGGCGCGTGTTCAGGGAAATCATCTCCGCATCGTTGTCTCTGGAACAGCCGATTAAAGTAGCCTTCCTGGGACCTGCAGCAACCTTTACCCACCAGGCCGCTCAGCGGCAATTCGGTTTTTCCGCACAGCTGACGGCACAGAAAAGTATCCCTGCCGTGTTCGACGAGGTGCGCAGAGGGCGTGCCGACTATGGTGTGGTACCGGTTGAGAATACCACTGAAGGCATCGTATCGCATACGCTGGACATGTTCATCGAGTCCGATCTGATGATCAATGCGGAAATACTTCTGGATATCTCCCACGATCTACTCTCTATTACCGGCAAAATGGAGGATATCCGCCAGATCCTGTCGCATCCCCAGGCTTTGGCGCAATGCCGCCACTGGCTCGAGGAAAATCTGCCCGATATACCACTGATCGATGCCTCCAGTACGGCCATGGCGGCTCGCCAGGCGGCTGAGGATCCAAGCTCGGCGGCCATAGCCAGTGAGATTGCTGCGTCCTTGTATGGATTACGCACCGTCAAACCAAAAATTCAGGATAACACCAACAATGTGACTCGATTCCTGGTCGTCGGTCGCAATCTGACGGGGCGTACCGGACACGACAAAACCTCGATCATGTTTATCGTTACGGATGAGCCCGGCATCCTCTCCAGGATGCTGGAACCTTTCAGCAGGCGGGGCATCAACCTTGCCAAGATTGAAAGCCGTCCCATCAAATCCAAAGCATGGGAATATGTTTTTTTTCTCGATCTGGAAGGGCATGTCGAGGATGTTGCCATCAGTGAGGCCCTGAGCGATCTTAAAGTTTGCTGCCGGTCCTTAAAGGTTCTAGGTTCCTATCCTCGCTGCCGTTGAATTTTAGGTTATTATTTTTATTTAATAAGGTGTAAATACTAAACATGTCGGATTTCTTTATTCCCAAATTGGCCGTGGTTGGTGTCGGTCTGATCGGAGGCTCGTTTGCCCTGGCGCTGAAAGATGCCGGTCTGGTCGGCGAGATCGTCGGCATCGGGCGTGGCCGAGCCAACCTGGAGACGGCTCGTGAAAA
Organism: Pelobacter sp. UBA6093; assembly: GCA_002435955.1. GTDB lineage: Bacteria > Desulfobacterota > Desulfuromonadia > Desulfuromonadales > Syntrophotaleaceae > Syntrophotalea. The sequence goes on along the minus strand of DIWZ01000040.1, from coordinate 122,389 downwards.
GGGCATCATCGATGCGTTTACACACTCTCTGGCCGAAGGCGTCACCGGCGCCGATGTGGTGTTTTTATCGACCCCGGTGCAGACGTTGTCAAAGGTGGCGGCGGAAGTTTTGCCCCATATGAAAGCCGGCGCGATTCTGACGGATGGCGGTAGTGTTAAAGCGGATGTGGTTGCCGCCATCGAACCGATGCTGCCCGCGGGGATCCATTTCGTGCCGGGGCACCCCGTAGCCGGCACCGAACAGAGTGGGGCCGCAGCAGCATTTGCGACACTGTATCGAGGGCGTCGGTGCATCCTTACGCCGACCCCGCGTACCGATGCCGGTGCCCTGGAAAGGATAAAGTATCTCTGGCAAGCCGCCGGCAGCGAAGTGGTCGTCATGACGCCGGAAAAACACGATCGGATTCTTGCTGCCATCAGCCATCTGCCTCATATGGTAGCCTACGCACTGGTCGATGCCGTTGGAAAGTGCAGCGGCAAAAATGAAAACATTCTCGATTTTTCTGCTGGCGGGTTTCGCGATTTTACGCGTATAGCCTCTTCCGATCCAACCATGTGGCGGGATATCGCCCTTAGCAATCGCACCGCTCTGCTCGAGGTGATCCAGAACTTCGAGAAAAGCCTGGCGGAAGTTAAACAGGATATAGCCACAGGCAACGGCGAGAGGTTGTTCGATTTCTTTTTGCGCTCCAAACAGAAACGCGATGCCATTCTTTAACCTGCCCTGCGATCAGTAGCTTAGATGAATTCTCATTTGGGATTTCCGGATAGAAGTCCAGTATGAACCATGTTGGGGGAGTAATGAGTGAACAGCAAGTAATTCAACCTGGTGGCCGGTTGCGCGGTGAAGTGCAGGTACCTGGAGACAAGTCCATTTCCCATCGAGCTATCATGCTCGGCGCCTTGGGCGAGGGGGAAACGGTGGTGCGCGGCTTGTTGCGCGGTGAGGACAATCTTGCAACCCTCGAAGCTTTTCGAGCCATGGGGATTGTGGTGTCCGAAGATGCCGATGGTACCCTGCGTATTGCGGGGCGGGGATTGCATGGTCTGCAGGAGCCACAGGATGTCATCGATTGCGGCAATTCCGGCACGACCATGCGGTTGATGACAGGATTGCTGGCCGGGCAACAATTTTTTTCTGTTATGACCGGCGACCGGTTTCTACGCAAACGTCCCATGAAACGAGTTGTTGAACCCTTGACCGGTATGGGAGCCCAGATCTTGGGTCGGCTGGGGGGGGAATATGCGCCACTGGCAATACAGGGAAAACCGTTGAAGGGTATTACGCACCATTCTTCCGTGGCCAGCGCGCAGATCAAGTCCGCTCTAATGTTGGCCGGCTTGTATGCCGAGGGCCCGACCACCATCTACGAACCGCACCTTTCCAGGGATCACAGCGAGCGCATGCTGAGCTGGTTCGGTGCTGATGTGAGACCTTTTCCCGGCGGAGTCACTCTGATGCCCGGGGCGCCTTTGCAGGGCCGGGAGGTGGTGGTTCCCGGCGATATTTCCTCGGCGGCATTTTTCATGGTGGCAGGGCTGATCGTGCCCGGTTCCGAACTGCTCATCAAGCAGGTAGGCGTCAACCCGACCCGCAGTGGTATAATCGATATCCTCCGGCAAATGGGCGGAAATATCGAGTTACTCAACGAGCGGGATTGTTCTGGTGAGCCCGTCGCGGATATCCTGGTTAAGGCCAGCAATCTAAAGGGGATCGAAATTGGCGGGGCCGTCGTGCCGCGTGCCATCGATGAATTCCCGGTTGTAAGCGTAGCGGCTGCCTTTGCGGAAGGGCGGACGGTAATACGTGACGCCAGGGAACTACGGGTCAAGGAAACCGATCGTATCGCGTCCATGTGTTCGGAGTTGAGTGCACTTGGCGGGCATGTCGAACCCCGTGATGACGGCATGGTGATTATGGGCGGCGCGGGCTTGAAAGCAGGCACGGTTTGCTCCCTTGGCGACCATCGCATCGGCATGAGCATGGCCGTGGCGGCCCTGCGTGCATCCGGTCCCGTGACCGTTGTTGACACCGAATGTACGGCAACCTCTTTCCCTGGGTTCTGGGCCCTTTTCAACAAGGTTCGGGAGCACTGAGGAAGAGACTTGCATCAGTGTCCAGCCGGATAGACGGGGTGAAAACAACGCCGTATCCGGAAAGAAACCAGAAAGGCAACGAAATTGAAACAACGGTTGATTATCGCCATAGACGGTCCCTCGGGGGTCGGTAAAAGCACTCTGAGCCGTCGGCTGGCTCAGAAGCTTCGGTATGTGAATATCGATACCGGCGCCATGTATCGTTCAGTGGCCCTGGCCGCTCAGCAGGCCGGCATCGCCACGGATGACGGAAAAGCCCTGGAACAGCTGTGCGCGCGTCTGGAGATCCGATTTGTCCGCCAGGAAGGTTTGGAGAAGGTCTTGTTGAACGGCGAGGACGTGTCTGAAGCGATCCGTACTCCCCAGATAAGCCTCCTCTCCTCCCAAGTATCGGCACAACCTGCCGTGCGCCGGGCCATGCTGTGCCTGCAGCGCCATATGGGGGAGGAGGGCGGGGTCGTCCTGGAAGGGCGGGATATCGGCACTGTGGTATTCCCGGATGCCGAGGTCAAGTTTTTCCTGACGGCCACAGCCAGGGAACGGGCAAATCGCCGCTATCTCGAATTGAAGACGAAGGGACTTGATGTCGATCCTGCCCAGACCCTTGCCGAGGTTGAGTCCAGGGATGCCGCCGATTGCGGGCGCGAGCACGCTCCCCTGCGTCAGGCCGAAGATGCCGTGCTGATCGATACGACGACTCTGGACATCGATCAGGTGCTGGATTGCATGCTGAAGGTGGTTGCTGAACGTCAGCTGTTATGCAACACAAAAGGGAGTACCGCACCATGAAGGTTATTCTGGCCGACAGTGCCGGTTTTTGTTTTGGCGTCAAGCGCGCTACCAATCTGGCCTTTGAAGCTGCGGAGCAATATCCGCATATCTGCTCTCTGGGACCCATTATCCATTCGCCTCAGGTAGTCAAAAAGCTCGAAGAGAAGGGTGTCAAAGTTATCCGAAAGGTTGAGGATATCGGTCAGGGTGCCGTTATTATCCGCTCCCATGGTATTACCGCAGAAGAGCTCGATGTTATTCACCATCGCGCCCTCAATATCGTCGACGCTACCTGTCCGTTTGTGAAAAAGGCTCAGGATTACGCGACGATGCTCTGTAATGAAGGTTATTCGGTGGTTTTGGTCGGGGAAAAAGATCACCCGGAAGTGCAAGGGATCATTTCCTATACGCGCGGCGGTGAAGTCTTTGTGGTGGCCGATTGCAAAGAGGCACAACAACTGCCCGACAGAGCCAAGCTTGGCATCGTGGCCCAGACCACCCAATCCTTTAAAAACTTGCAGCAGGTAGCCGATATCTGTCTTGAAAAGAGTAAAGAAGTCAGGATCTTCAACACCATCTGCGATGCAACCTCGGTGCGTCAGAACGAGGCGCGAAAAATCGCTTACGAGGCTGATCTCATGTTGGTGGTCGGGGGGTTTAACAGTGCCAATACAACCAGGCTTGCACAGATCTGCCAGGAGATTCAGCCACGAACCTTTCATGTGGAAACGGCCGAACAGATTCAGGATTCCTGGTTCAACAACGTGACATGCGTGGGCATTACCGCTGGTGCGTCGACGCCGCGATGGATTATTGACGAGGTAGTTGAAAGGGTTTCGGCTATGTCTAAATAAATGTTTGTTTTTTTTATATTGTCGTGCTATGTTTACGCCGATGACCTCAGGGGCATCGCTGTCGCCAGGCGGCAGGATTATCGTTTAGGGGGTAAGTTTGTTAATGGTAGAAGCTAAAGATAACAATGATGAATTCATGGATGATGAATTCGAAGACATGGAACAGAGTTTCAGCGAGCTTTTTGAAAATAGCATTAAAGAGCTCAATGTAGGCGATGTTGTCGAAGGAACTGTTCTGCAAATCAACGGCGACATGGTTGTCGTTGATGTCGGCTACAAATCCGAAGGCATCATTCCTCTGGCCGAATTCGCAGATGAAAGCGGTCGGATCGATGTCAAGGTCGGGGACAGGATCGATGTACTGTTCGAGCGTCGTGAGAACGAAAACGGCCTCATCAGTCTGTCCAAGGAAAAAGCCGATCGGCAAAAAATCTGGAACAATCTGGAAGAAGGCGCTGTTGTTGAAGGACGCGTTGCCGCTCGTATCAAGGGTGGCCTGTCTGTCGATATCGGTGTGAATGCCTTCCTGCCCGGTTCCCAGGTCGATCTCCGGCCTGTCCGCAATCTTGACAAGTTGCTGGGTGAGACCTTCGAATTCAAAATCATCAAACTCAATAAACGGCGTGGCAATATCGTTCTGTCGCGGCGGGTTCTGCTGGAAGAGCAGCGTGAGACACTTCGCCAGGATACTCTTGAGACTCTTTCAGAGGATCAGGAAGTCGTTGGTATTGTTAAGAATCTCACCGATTACGGCGCATTTATCGACCTGGGCGGCATCGACGGTCTGCTGCACATTACCGACATGTCCTGGGGTCGCGTTGCGCATCCTTCCGATGTCCTTGCCGTTGGCGACAAGATCAAGGTCAAGGTCCTGAAGTTCGACCGTGACAAAGAGCGCGTATCCCTCGGTCTCAAGCAACTTGCTTCCGATCCGTGGCTCAGCGTTGCGGAAAGATATCCTACCGGCGTTCGCGTTACCGGCAAGGTAGTCAGTCTGACCGATTACGGCGCCTTTATCGAACTCGATGAAGGGGTTGAAGGTCTGATTCACGTAAGTGAAATGAGCTGGACCAAGCGCATCAAGCATCCCAGCAAGGTTCTCAATATCGGCGACGAAGTTGAGTCGGTTGTGCTGGCGGTCGATGTTGCCAATCGTCGCATTTCCTTGGGCCTTAAGCAAATTGAGCGCAATCCCTGGGAAATCATCGGTGAGAAATTCCCGATGGGTACCATTATTGAAGGCCAGGTCAAGAATATTACCGACTTCGGCATCTTTGTTGGTGTAGATGATGGCATTGATGGTCTGGTTCACATTTCGGATCTTTCCTGGACCAAGCGTATCAAGCATCCTTCCGAACTCTTTAAGAAGGGGGATGTGGTCAAGGCTGTTGTTCTCAATATCGACCAGGAAAATGAAAGATTCTCCCTCGGTATCAAACAACTCGCCTCCGATCCTTGGCAGACCATTGCTACCCGTTACGCTCCGGGTACCATGATCAAGGGCAAAGTGACTTCTGTCACCGATTTCGGTATCTTCCTTGAAGTGGAAGAAGGTATTGAAGGCCTGATCCATGTGTCCGAGATCAGCAAGGAAAAAGTCGACTCGCCTAAAGATTTCGCCAAAGTCGGTGATACTCTCGAAGCCGTCGTGCTGCATGTGGATACCGAAGACAAGAAGATTGCGCTTTCCATCAAGCACGTTGCGCAGCACAAGGAAAAGGCTGAAGTTGACGCCTTTCTCGGATCCCAGAAGAGCGCGACATCCAATCTCGGGGACATCTTCAAGGGCGCCCTCGATAAGGCCGGCGATAAAGAATAATCCTCTTATCGGATCGTGTCGACCTGCCGGTCAGGTGGGTCGACACGCTTAAAGGCTCCATGAAAAAGAGACCTTTCTTGATGGCCCTGTTAACACTCGGGGCCATCTTTCTTTTGTTTCTCGTATTGGTGTTGTTGCTCTCGCGTTGTACGGGTGGCAGGCATGGTTTACCCGTGGGTGCACGCGTCGGTGTCGTAGAGATCAGCGGCATGCTGATAAGTTCCGAACCTACCGTCAAGCAACTCATTGCTTTTAAAGATGATGAATCCATCAAGGCAATTATTTTAAGAGTTGACTCACCTGGTGGGGCGGTTGCCCCTTCACAGGAGATTCATGACGAAGTCGCACGGGTGGCCGCAATCAAGCCCGTTGTGGTGTCCATGGCCTCCGTGGCGGCTTCCGGTGGATATTACGTCAGCATTCCTGCGCAACGCATCCTTGCCAATCCCGGCACCATTACCGGCAGTATTGGTGTCATCATGCAAGTTACCAACTTCCAGGATCTGTACGAGAAGTTGGGTTTGAAAAATCAGGTTGTCAAAAGCGGCGAACATAAAGACCTTGGATCACCGCTTCGGTCCATGACCCCTCAGGATCGACAGATTTTGCAAGGTGTAATCGATGATGTATACGATCAGTTTGTTACCGCTGTCAGTAGTGGTCGAAAACTGCCGCTCGATAAGGTCAAACGTTTGGCTGATGGAAGAATTTTCACCGGCCGCCAGGCCAAAGAAGCCGGTCTGGTCGATGAGTTAGGTGGTCTGCAAGACGCTGTCAGGGTTGCTGCGGAACTTGCCGGCATCATCGGTGAGCCTAGGGTGGTTTATCCACCAAAGAGTAAAGAGAGTTTTCTGAAGTATTTTATTGAAGAATCCGCATCCCAGGTTGGCCGGGTTTTGCAGCAAAAGCAGCAGAACTCAACGGCAATGCAATACCTGTGGACCGGCCTTGATTAGGAGGGTATTATTCATGACCAAGAGTGAATTGATTGAAGAGCTTTCCTACCTGAATGGAATGCTGAGTAAAAAAGAGTCCGAACTGGTGGTCAATACCTTGCTTGACAGCATTCGTGATGCTCTGGTCGTGGGTGACCGGGTCGAGATACGCGGGTTCGGATCGTTTACTGTACGCACCCGGGAGGCTCGCGAAGCAAGAAATCCCAAGAGTGGAGAAATCGTCACCATTCCTGTCAAAAAAACCGCTTTTTTTAAGACGGGCAAACAGCTTCGGGAGCGGGTAGACACCGAGAAATAACGATCCCGGTATCTTTTTCCAGCCTCCGATTGCATGGAGTAATGATGGAATCCAATACCCACTTGGCTATTTCTGCCTCCCTGGTAGGTGAAGTAGTTGAAATCAAACCCGGGCAGGCTGTGGCTCGATTGAAGACCCGGCCCGAAATGGCCGCCGATGAAAGCGGTTTATTGCACGGTGGATTTACCTTTGGTCTGGCCGATTATGCAGCCATGCTTGCTGTTAACGATCCTCTTGTTGTTCTGGGCGGGGCTGACGTGCGGTTCCTGGCGGCTGTCAGGTGTGGTGAGGAGTTATTGGCCACTGCCCATCTCGAAACGCAGGATGGAAAAAAACATCGCGTTCGTTGTTTTGTGGAGTCTTGCGGGAAACGGGTTTTTGAGGGAACCTTTACTTGTTTTGTGCTTGATAAGCCACTATTGGCCTGATTCCCGGTATGGGTTGTCACGGACCGGTATTGCCCGACACAGTTCAGTTTGGCCCCATAACAGCAAAGCCCCGCTTGCAAGCGGGGCTTTGCTGTTATGGGGCCATTGGGGAGGGGGAGGATCTCCAAGGTGCCGAATTTCCCGGAAAATTTGACCGGACAATATAACTTGGTCCTCGTCAGTCATTTAAGGCGTCCCACTCTGTGGCAGGCTGGCTCACCATGACATTGAACGATTGACACGCTGATCGTTATGTTGGTCAACTTATCCGGAATACTCGCGCAGCTCAGAGATCTTCTATGATCCCTTGTGTGTAATAACCTACCATAGTAGTCTTGGATGTCAATGGGGTGCCCTGGGCAGGTTTTTCATTTTGCCGGGACATCAGGACAGGCCTGTGTTACCATCCGCCAGGTTAGTTTTCATCCGGAAACGCCCCTTTTCCCCAATCTCGGCGTCAATCGGCACGCTTGCGTGCGCGGCGTGGACATCTACGCCTCCGTGCAAGCGCTTGATTTCCTTATCACTGGGAAAAATTGCTCGTTTGCCATAAGAAAACTACACCGTGTCCTTCTGAGTTTCCGGATGGACACAAGTTAGGCAGCACGCATGTTTCATGGCAATTTTTGAAAGGTTATCGTGTGGCGGGAAATGTTTTTCGCATTACTGTCGAAGTCGATTGCAACGGCACGCGCCTGGATCAGTATCTTTCCCAGGCTGTTCCCGGATTTTCGCGCTCATTTGCACGTAAAATTATCGATCTTGGTGGAGTGCACCTTAACGGCCGGCGGATGCGGCGCAGTTCAGTAGAAGTGTCGCCGGGCGCTTCTCTTGAAGTTTTTCTTGATGACCAGGATCTTGAGGTGTTCAGCCTTGCCGATGAGCACATCCTTTTTCGGGACGACTATCTGCTTGCTGTCAACAAACCGCCTGGTATCAATTCTCAACCGACACCTGCGCGCTATAAAGGCACGCTGTACGAAGCTTTACTCCGTCTGCTCGAGTCACCCTATGCCAAAGGCCAAAAACCTTCACTCGGGATGGTGCAACGGCTCGACCGTGACACCTCAGGGGTCATGGTTTTCTCCATTCATTCTCGTGGACATCAAGCTCTCTCCAAAGCTTTCTCGGATCGGCTTGTGCATAAAGTCTATCTTGCCTTGATCGAGGGGACTATGGAGAAATGCCAAGGCGAGTTTTTTTCTCTGCTGGCTCGGCAACATCGTACCAACCTTATGAAATCTGTTGAAAAGGGTGGCAAAGAGGCGCTTACGCGCTATCGTGTTGTCGAATCTTATGGTGACGCCGAGCTTGTGGAGATCGAAATCCCCACGGGTCGTTCCCATCAGATTCGCGTTCATTTTTCCGAAGCCGGGCATCCCTTGCTTGGTGATGTGCGATACGGAGGGGCGGCTTCCTGGCGCGGAGCGCATGTCCCCCGCCAGATGCTGCATGCCTGGAAACTTCAGTTGGACCACCCTGTCAGTCGTAAACCCTTGGTTTTCGAAGCGCCGTGGCCAACGGATATTTTGAATCTGGTCAACCTTGGACGCTGTGCCGGAAATGAGCCATGCGGTCCAGGGGGGCAGGACTGAGCATTTTTTTGGACCACTTCTAAAATTCTTCCCAACCGTCGAGGAAATCATGTTGAGCTACCCTCAAATCGACCCGATCCTTTTTCGCATTGGTCCGTTTGCCGTACGTTGGTACGGTTTTATGTATCTTCTTGGCTTCCTTGCGGCTTATCTGTTGATCCGGTATCTTGCCCGGTATCGGGACCTTGAGGTTAATTCCGACCAGATTTCCGACCTGCTGTTTTACTGCGTTATCGGTGTCATTGCCGGCGGCCGGCTCGGATATGTGCTGTTTTATGATCCCATGTATTATTTTAACCATCCGTTACAAGCTTTTGCCGTATGGCAGGGAGGGATGAGTTTCCATGGCGGCCTCCTCGGTGTAATGGTAGCCGTGCTGTTTTGGTGCCGGCGTACGGGCACCGACATTTTGTTGACGGGGGATATCCTGGTCACCTCCGCTACCGTGGGGCTGGGGCTTGGTCGCGTCGGCAATTTTATCAATGGTGAGTTATGGGGTAGAACTACCACTTTGCCCTGGGGGATGATTTTCCCCGGAGCAGGACCCATTCCCCGCCATCCGAGCCAGCTCTATGAGGCTCTTCTCGAAGGGGTCGTGTTGTTTGGCATATTGCTGATTCTTCATCGCAAGCGTGTATCTACTGGGATACCCTTCTTTGCTTTTCTTTTATGTTACGGCTGCTTTCGGTTGCTTGTCGAACTGGTTCGTGAACCCGATGCCCATCTCGGGTTGCTCTGGGGGAGGGTATCCATGGGGCAGGTATTGTCCGCGCCAATGATTCTGGCAGGTGTCGTGGGGATCTGGTATTGCTGGAGACGCGGATCGCAGAAATGAAAGGGATACATGGCATTATATATGATTGCGATGGCGTTCTGTTTGACAGCCGGCGAGCCAATCTCGCATTTTACAGCCAGGTTCTCGAACATTTCGGCGAACCGCCATTGTCGGATGAGCACAGTGCAAGCGCCGATCTATGCCATACCCATGCCAGCATCGAGGTGTTTCGCATCCTCCTCGGCGAGGCTCGGGTAGCTGAAGCTCAAGTCTATGCCGAGACTATCGATACTGGAAAATTACTGGCTCTCATGACGCCGGAAAAAGGGCTCCCACAGGTACTCGAGCTCCTGGCGAAGAAGCTGCTGCTGGCCCTGGCCACTAATCGCGGGCATAGCGTTCGTTCCATTCTTGACCATTTCCAAATGAGGCATTTTTTTAAAACGGTGGTCACTTCCCAGGATGTGCAACGCCCCAAACCTTCGCCGGATATGCTGTTGCTTGCCGTTGAGGGGCTTGGCCTCAGGCCTGAACAGGTGCTGTTTGTTGGTGATTCAGAGCTGGATCGGCAGGCTGCAAGGCATGCCGGGGTGCGATTCGTCGCGTATAAAGGTCTGGTTGCGGGCGATCTGGTCATACGCGAACATCAGGACCTGGTTTCCTTGCTGCGATTGTCCTGGTGACAGGTCGGTTGCTGGGATAAAGATGTCGTGGGTTGGTTGCGGACACAGGATGAGCGGGGAAGGGCGAGGTCGGGTGTCAGTGGAGGGTTTTTTCCATTTCCAGAACGTGGCCACCTTTAAGTTTACGATAGATCACCCGGTCCATGATGGTCTGGATAATGAAGATGCCGCGGCCATGCTCCTGCAGGCAGGATGCGTCCGGCGGCGCAAGGGTACAAAGATCGAATCCCTGCCCCTGGTCGAAGACCTTGATAATCAGTTTGTGATGCATGAGTGTGATGGTGATGCGCACTTCCGTCGAGGAAGGTTCTTTGGCATGCTGAATGGCATTGGCCATGGCCTCGGTCAGGACCAGGTTAATATGGTAAGCGAGTTCCTCCCGGTCACCTGAAAAACGTTCCAGGGACCGGGCCATGGATTCGCCGATTTGTCCGACGAGCCCCAGATACCTGGTTTCCTTGGGCAGAGTAATGTCCAGTTCGATCCTTTCGCTCATTGAGCCTCCATGAACATCAGGGCTGAAAGCTTGCTAAGGCATCCTCGGAAGTGGGAAAGATTTCAAATACGCGATGCAGTCGGGTCAACTCGAACATGGATTGAACCTGAGGTTGCAGCCCCGCAAGTTTGAGGCTTCCGTTTCTGGCGCTGGCATTTTTGAAGCCGGATACCAGGGCCCCCAGGCCGGAAGAGTCGACGAAACGAACCTCCTCCAGATTGATAACCATGTTGTTTTTTCCGTCCTCGAACAGCGATAGCAGGCGGGTTTTTAAATCGGTACTGTTGTGTGCGTCAAGGCGTTCCTCCACGACGGAAATCAGCACGATATTGCCCTGTTCATTGATTTGAATATTCATTCCCGTACTCCCGGTGTTTTTATCGGCCATTGCAATAATACCATGTTTCCCAGTCATCAAGTAAATCGGCTTCATCAGGGCTGTTTTGCCATCGTGCAGAGTAGGTGGTCGATGATGGTCGGCGTTTCGATGTTGCCGTCGACCTGCAGTACATGGGGTTCTTCCCCTATCGGATCAAATGCCAGCGCCTGCTGATCGTAAAGCGCTCGCCGTCCATCCGAAGCGTCCTGACCGTGAATCTGGCGGCGGTCGAGCCGTTGCAGGGCGACTTCACGGTCGCATGTGACCGCAATCGTCCACGCCGGATACCCGGCGTATTCGGCTGCGTCGCGAAATCTCCTGCGTTGGGCGTGGTTGGAAAAACTGGCGTCGACAATGACCGTCCGACCGGTTTGCAGGGTTTGCATGGCGCGCTTGAAGAGCAGGTCGTAGGTCGCTTGACTGGCACTCGGACTGTAAATGCCCTCCCCGAAAGCCTCATTGCGACGCTCTTGCGGGGAGATGCCTGCAAATTCCTTTCGCAACTCGTCAGACCGCAGCAATTCAGCACCGAGAGGAGTTGCGAGATTGCGGGCAATAGTGGTCTTGCCGACACCCATCAGACCGCCGACCAGGATCAATTTCGGCGCACGGCACAAGTAACCCAGCGCCTGGTTGAAATATTTTTTTGCCCGGGCTTCGGCTGCGTCGCGGTTGCTTTGGTCGGCGTTTTGATCGTTACTTAAAAATGATTCCACCTTGCCACGGACGTAGGCCCTGTAAACCTGATAGAAAGGCAGCAGCAACGCCGTATCCTCGGTGCGACCGATAACCTCCAAGTAGTTGTCGCTGACGATGTCCGCCAAGTCATGACGCCCCCGTAACTCCAGATCCATCAGTAAAAATGCCAGATCGGCAAGCACGTCGGCAATGCGGAATCGACGGTTGAATTCGATGCAATCGTAGATGGCGATGCCGCCATCGAGAAAGCAGATATGTTCGCAGTGCAGATCGCCGTGACCGTCTCGAACCCACCCCTGAGCCTCGCGCTGCCGAAACAGTCCGGCATGCTGCTCCTCGAAATCCAGCACATATTCCTTCAGTTGGTCGAAGGCGTTGCGCGAAATGGTCTGCCCGATAAACGGTTCGGTTTGGGTGAAATTTTCCTGCCAGTTGTTTTTCACGACGTCAAAGTGGGGGTCCTCCGCACCGGTACCAATTCTTTCCAGCCGTTGATAACGCTCGGCGATATGGCGCGCCAGTCCTGCCATGCGATCACGCAGGGCCGGGTCGTTTTGGACCAGTAACTGCGGCAACATGTTTTCTTCGGGCAGGCGTCTCATCATCACGGCGTATTCGATCGTGCGTCCAGGACCGTCGATGGAAATGCACCCGTCGTGATCGCGGATTTCGACCACACCCAGGTAAACCCCTTCACAGAATCGCTGATTGAGGCGTACTTCTTCCTGACAATAAAACGACCGTTTTTCAAGGGTTGTGAAATCCAGGAAACCGAAATCGACCGGTTTTTTAACTTTATAGACATGCTCTCCGACAAAGTAGAGTCGCGAAATATGCGTCTCCTTGAAGGTGACCCCCTTCTGTCCGCTGCTGTAGGTCCGAGGGTTTAGAAGGGCTTTATGCAAGGTTAGTGAATCCATAGAGGCTCCCAGGCTAAATCTCTGATATTCCAGTGACTTTAACATATTGCAGATTTCTGTAAAGGCTTTTATCGTGGGGGCAAAGTGATTGACGGTACCGGTGTGGTATGATAATTATCATTGCGTTTTGCCGTCGGCCGGCTTGGTCCTGAAAACAGTATTCTCCGGTACCGTTTCCCCCGTACCGTCGCACTTCTTTTTTTCCTCTGCCCTGTGGGGGCCTCTGATGTCCAAGCGGTGGTTGCCGTTTTTGCTGGTTTGTTTTACTCTTCTGGGGTGTTTGTCAACATCCTTGCCGGGCCAGGCTGTTCCCGCTGACGGGGCGACAACACCACCTCGCGAGCTCCAGCCGCCGCCGGGAAAAGCTCTTTTTCATTATGCCAGGGCCCGATTGTTGGCCTTGGATAATCGCCTTTCCGAGGCGGCCGAGGCACTCCAGGAGGCCATCGAACTGGATCCTCGCTCGGCTTATCTTCGCATGATCATGGCTGAGTTGCAGTTGGTCCGAGGCGATGAGAAGCAGGCTGTACGGGCGGTGGAAGACGCTCTTATTCAAGCCCCTGATTATATCGATGCCCATCTGCTGCTTGGCAGTTTGTTGTTGAATCGGAAGGATTTCAAGGGGGCGATCCAACATCTGCAGCGGGCGGTTGCCCTCGATCCTTCGCAGGAAAAGATTTACCTGCAATTGGCTGTCGCCTATGTGCGTGTTGAGGATACTGATGGTGCCATTGAGATTCTGAAGCGTCTCCTGGCTCGGAATCCCGAGTCCATATCGGGTCAAATGGCTCTGGCGCGGCTATATCGTCAGCTTGGTCTGACTGCGCTGGCCGAACAAAATTATGTCGCGTTCATCGATAAGAATCCCTTGGAATCGCAGGGGTATGCCGAACTGGCGCGGCTGTACCAGGAGCTAGGTAAAAACGAGCAGGCCGTGGCCATTGTCAAGCGTGGCATAGCCGCCAATCCGTCGGAGGATGTGTTCCGTTACCAGTTAATCCGGGTTCTGGTGGAGATGGATCAGGTCGACCAGGCACTTGATGAATTGAACCTAATGCTGGAGGAGAGGCCGGGGCAGGTTGAAGCGCTGCGTTTGCTCGGGCTTCTGCTGATGGAAAAAAAGGATTTGGAAGCAGCTGGAGAGGCATTTCTGCAGTTGCTGGCTTTGCAGCCGCAGCATGAGCAGGGATTACTTTACCTGGGGCTGGTGCGGGAAAATCAGGAACGATGGCACGAGGCCATCGCAGCATTTGAAAAAATTCCCGAGGAATCGAATCTCTTTCTCGATGCCACCAGCCACCTCGGTTATCTGTACTATCGAACGGGGCAGGTGGCACAGGCCATTCAGTTGCTTGAAACGCGACTGCAGCAGATGGAGGGGCGTTCGCAATTATTCACTTTTCTAGCCAGCTTGTATGAAGAGCAGAACGATTTGCCCAAGGCAAGTGCCTGGCTGAAAAAAGGGTTGGAGTTGTTTCCGGATTCCGCCGACCTGTATTATCATCGCGGTCTGCTGCGGGAACGCCAGGGGGATCGAAAAAGCGCCCTGCAGGACATGCATCGCGCTATCGAACTGGACGACAAGTCTTACGAGGCGATGAATTTCATCGCCTATAGCTATGCGGAGCAAGGTAAAAATCTTGAAGAGGCTCTCAAGCTTGCCCGCCGTGCCCTTGAGTTGAACAACGAAGGCCATATTCTCGATACTCTTGGCTGGGTGCTGTTTAAAATGGGCCGCTTCAGTGAAGCACGCGGGGAACTCGAGAGCGCGGCGGCCCTGCTTCCCCAGGACGCACTTGTCCTTGAGCACCTTGGAGATCTTTATCTACAACTTGAACTGCCGGACAAAGCCTCAGTCATCTATGGCCGGGCATTGGAGCTGAAACCAGACAATGAGCAACTTCGCAAAAAACTGCGGCAATTGGCGCCGCGATAGCCATTCCGCCAATTGCCGCCTGGTGTCGATACTGGTTCTGCTTGCAGCAATCCTGCTGGCGAGTTGTGCGCCAATGCGGCCGCCTGCGCCGTCGCTGGCGCCTGTGTCCGCCGCTGTGTTGCTGGGAGACCTCAGTGCCCAGGCAAAACGTTTCCAGACTTTGCAGGGAACGGCCTTGCTGAGGATGACCAATGCCGGTGAACGGCACAGTGCCAGGCAGGTCTTGTTGTTCCAGCGGCCCAACCAGTTCCGCGCCGAAGTCCTGAGCCCATTCGGACAACCGGTCATGACCGTGGTTGGCACCGCGGATCGTCTGTCGGCTTTAGTCCCCGGTGAGGGCCGGTTTTATTCAGGCCCTGCCACCGCGGATAATCTATATCGGCTGGTACGTATGCCGTTGGAATTAAAGGAACTGGTACAATTCGTTTTTTACGATGTGCCGTTGCTGCCTGATCCATCCGGTGTCGTTTCGGTGGAGGACGGTTTCTATCGACTCGATCGGCTGGGACCCGATGGTCGTCGCCAGGAGCTGCGTTTCGATAGCCAGCGGCGCTTGCGGCAGGTCCGTTACTTTGCAGACGAAACGGAATTGCTGCAGGCCAGCTATAATGATCTGCGGGTCGAAGACGGTTTGCCGCAGACGTTGCAATTGGTGCTTCCCGGCGTCGATATGGAAGTTGAGCTGGTATGGCGTGACGTGCGCTCCAATGCAGATATCCCGCCAAGCCGTTTTCATCTGTTCCCGCCGCCCGGGGTGCAGGTACTGGCTTTGCCGTAATCTTTCCCGGTACAGAATCGGGCTGTCAGGAGGCGTTGGTTGATACAGCTGTTTTACATTCTGCTGCTTGGCGCAAGCCTGCTTTCTGGTTGCGATCGCAAGCCGCCCGCCACGGTTGAAAGCCTTGCGGAAGCGCCGTCTCCCGCCTACGGCGACACCCTGTTGATGGGCAGTATCGGTGAGCCCAGTAATCTCATACCGGTGCTGTCTTCCGATTCAGCCTCAAGTGACATCAACGGTCTGGTCTACAACGGCCTGCTACGTTACGACAAGGATTTGCAGTTGGAAGGGGAGCTGGCCCATACATGGGAAATTTCGCCGGATAATCTGACCATCACCTTCCATTTGCGCAAGGATGTGCGCTGGCACGACGGACAGCCGTTTACCGCCGATGATGTGCTGTTCACCTACCAACTGCTCATCGACCCGGCGGTTCCCACTGCCTATGCCGATCGCTATCTGCAGGTGGTCAAGGCCGAGGCGCCCGATCCCCATACGTTTCGCGTCACCTATGGACAACCCCTGGCCAGCGCGCTTATCAGCTGGATGTTCCCGGTTCATCCCCGGCATCTTCTCAAAGATCAGGATGTGACCAGAAGCCCCCTTGTGCGGGCGCCGGTGGGGACCGGACCGTACCGCTTCGTGGAATGGAGGTCGGGTGAGAAGGTGGTGCTGGAAGCCAATCCGGACTACTTCGAAAAACAGCCTTATATTCATCGGGTGGTGTATCGCATCATTCCCGATCCTTCCACCATGTTTCTGGAGTTGCGGTCGGGAGGGCTGGACTATATGGGATTGACGCCTCTGCAATACGCGCGTCAGACCGATACCCTGGCCTTCAAACGCCGGTTTGAAAAATATCGCTATCTGGATTTTTCCTATACCTACCTTGGATTCAATCTGCGTCGTCCCCTGTTTCAGGATGTTCGTGTGCGCCGGGCGCTGGCGCATGCCTTGAATAAGCAGGAACTGGTCGACGGGGTGCTGCTCGGCCTGGGGACCGAAGCTACCGGCCCCTACAAGCCCGGCACCTGGCCTCACAATCCCGATGTTCGTCGCTATGAATATAATCCTGCCGAGGCCCGCAGGTTGCTGGCCGAAGCCGGTTGGCATGACACCGACGGCGATGGCATTCTGGATCGGGACGGGCGGCCTTTCGCGTTTACCATCGTCACCAACCAGGGCAACGACACCCGCACCAAATCCGGAGAAATTATTCAGCGGCGGTTGCAGGAAGTAGGGGTCTCGGTAAAGCTCCGGGTCATCGAGTGGGCTTCTTTCATCAAGGAGTTCATCAATCCCGGCGACTTTGATGCCACCATCCTTGGCTGGACGATCACCCCCGACCCGGATGCCTACAATGTCTGGCATTCCAGCAAAACCGGTGTCGGCGAACTGAATTTTGTCGGATTTAAAAACGCCGAGGTCGACAAATTGCTGGAAGAGGGGAGGCATACCCTCGATCAGCAACAGCGCAAACGCATTTATGACCGTTTTCAGGAAATCCTGGCCGAACAGCAGCCGTATATTTTTCTGTATGTTCCTGAAAGCCTGCCCGTGGTCGCCAACCGCTTTCTCGGCATTGAACCGGCCCCGGCCGGGATCATGCACAATTTTATTCACTGGTATGTGCCTGTCGATCAGCAAAAATACCAGCGTTGATTGAGAAACCGCCATGTTTGTCCAAATTGCCAAACGCCTGATCATGATGTTGCCGCTGCTTCTCGGGATAACCCTGATTTCCTTTGTGGTCATCCATCTTGCTCCGGGCGAACCGACAGACCTCCAGACCCAGCTCAATCCGGAGGTCAGTTCCGAATTGCGCGAGCGATTGCGTGCCCAGTACGATCTGGACAAACCGTTGCTCGTTCAGTACGGAAAGTGGCTGGGACGTCTGGTGCAGCTCGATTTTGGCGAATCCTTCGTCCAGGATCGACGCCCGGTGGCGGAAAAGATCGCAGAACGTCTGCCGGTTACCATCATGATTAACCTGCTGTCCATCGGCCTGATCCTGCTCATCGCCGTTCCCCTCGGGGTGCTTTCGGCGGTAAGACGCAACTCGCTGTTCGACCGCTTTACCACGGTTTTTGTATTCATCGGTTTTGCCACCCCTTCGTTCTGGCTGGCATTGTTGCTGATGGATTTTTTCGGAGTGCGGCTCGGCCTGTTTCCCATTGCTGGCCTCAAATCCCTCGGTCACGAGTACTTGAGTTTCGGACGGCAGGTTGGCGATGTAGCGCACCATCTGGTTTTGCCTGTATTTGTTTCGGCGTTTGGCGGGCTGGCCGGATTTTCGCGGTATATGCGCGGCAACATGCTTGAGGTGGTGCGCCAGGACTATATCCTTACTGCCAGGGCCAAAGGGTTGTCGGAGCGGGTCGTCATTTACCGGCACGCGCTGCACAATGCGCTGCTGCCAGTGATTACCCTTCTTGGGCTATCGGTGCCGGGACTTATCGGCGGCAGTGTGATTTTCGAGACGATCTTCGCCATCCCGGGGATGGGTAAAATGTTTTACGATGGCGTCATGATGCGGGATTACCCGCTAATCATGGGAGTGCTGGTAATAGGTGCGGTCCTGACCCTGGTCGGCAACCTGATTGCCGACGTGGCCTATGCCATGGCTGATCCCAGGATTCGACGACGCTAGCGGATGTTCCCTGACGTGTATTCAAGAATCCACACGAGGTCATGAAAATAGAGGCAAAACAATGATATCGGTGCAAATAATTAATAAAATAGTTGAAGTTTTGCCAGCCAAGGGCATGCTGACCGCAATCGATGTTGACCTGCTGAATCAGGAATGACAATGGATTCATTGATGCCATCGTTCAAGCGCCCCGGACTTTTCATGCAGCGGTTGAAGCATAATCGCATGGCGTTGGCAGGCGCCGCCATCGTGATGGTCATGTGCGTGCTGGCGCTGCTCGCTTCGGTTGTCGGGCGCGATCCGGGGGATATCGATGTCAGCCGGCAACTGCTGGCGCCGTGCTGGGAATTTCCCCTGGGAACCGACGACCTCGGCCGCGATGTGCTGGCGCGCATCCTGTATGGCGCGCGCATTTCCCTGCTGGTCGGGTTTGTGGCGGTGGGTATTTCCACCGCAATCGGCGTAGTGGTCGGGGCTCTGGCCGGATATTACGGTGGCTGGGTCGATAGTCTGATCATGCGCTTTGTCGACATCATGCTTTGTTTCCCCAGTTTTTTTCTTATCCTGGCGGTCGTTGCCTTTCTTGAGCCGTCTATCTGGAATATCATGATCGTCATCGGTCTTACCAGTTGGATGGGGGTGGCACGACTGGTGCGGGCCGAGTTCCTTTCATTGCGGGAACGTGACTATGTGCAGGCTGCAAAGGCACTGGGTGCCGGTGACGGTCGCGTCATCTTCATGCATATCCTGCCCAACGCCTTGTCACCCATCCTGGTATCCGCTACCCTCGGCGTTGCCGGGGCGATTCTCGTCGAGAGTGCGCTGTCCTTTCTTGGCATCGGGGTGCAACCTCCGACCCCATCGTGGGGGAATATGCTAATCGCCGGTAAGCAGACTCTCGGAACTGCCTGGTGGTTGTCGGTGTTTCCCGGGCTCGCGATTCTGTTGACCGTGCTTGGCTACAATCTTCTTGGCGAAGGGATCCGTGATGCCCTCGATCCTCGCCTCAAAGAGTAATAAACAGGAAATTTTTATGACCCACGACAAACATGGCAGGGACCTGATTGAGCTGGGACCGGCAGAATTGGTGCTGGCTCGCTGCGAGGCCTTCCGTCAAAATGATTTCAGCTTTATTTACCACAGTTACCATGATGACGCGCCTTTTTTGCAGGCGTTTGCCGATTGTCGGGATTACCTCGACTATGCCGGCCAGGCATTGCAGGGATCTTTCAGGATCAACGATTGCCGTATCGGGCGGATGCGTGCCGTTGCCGATGACGAAGTTCAGGTGTTGTTCTTCATGGAGATCGATTGTGAAGGGGTGATTCACAAAACCATCGAAATGGCATGTATGAAGCGTACCGCGCAGGGGTGGCGTTATCATTCCGGCGCCAAGCGTCCGCTGGAGGACTTCGACAGCCCTCTGGAGGGGATCGATTTCGACGAATTTCTGGATTGCGCAACCCTGGTTTTTTTCTGAAATGCAAGCTCCTTCCACTTTACGTAGTGGCTGGGCCAGCCGGTTCGGATTTGTCCTGGCGGCGGCCGGCAGTGCTGTCGGCCTGGGGAATATCTGGAAATTTCCCTACATTGCCGGCATACACGGCGGCGGTGCTTTTGTGCTTGTCTACCTTGCCTGTATCCTGTTGCTGGGGCTGCCGATCATGGTGGCCGAGCTGCTCATAGGCCGTTGCGGCCAGCGCGATGCCGTCGGTTCTTTTGTGGCCCTGGAAGGGCCTTCCAGTCCGTGGAGGCTGGTCGGTTGGGTGAGCGTGCTGGCTGCGTTTTTGCTGCTTTCCTTTTATTCGGTGGTGGCCGGATGGAGTTTCGATTATGTCTTCAAGGCGGTTACCGGCGCGCTGCATCAAGGCAGCCCGCAGCAGGTCTGCGACTTATTCGGGCAACTCACCGCTTCCCCCGGACGGGTGCTGTTCTGGCAGGCGCTGTTTATCATGGCCACCGTAGGGATCGTCGTCGGTGGCATCCGCGGTGGTATCGAGCGTTGGAGTAAGGTCCTCATGCCGGGGCTGTTCGCTCTGCTGGTGCTGCTGTTTCTGCATGCCATGCTTTCCCCTGGCGGTTCGCAGGCGCTTCGCTTCATGTTTTTGCCGGATTTTTCCCTTCTCACTTCCCAATCCCTGCTCGATGCCCTCGGACATGCGTTTTTTACCCTCTCTTTAGGGGCGGGGGTGATGATTACTTACGGGTCCTATCTCGATTCGGGAGCAGACCTGTTCGGTCTTTCCTTCAGGATCGCTCTGCTCGATACGCTGGTGGCCATGCTGGCTTCCCTGACTATTTTTTCGGTGGTTTTTTCGGCTGGCATGCCCCTGGGCGGTGGGCCGGGCTTGGTATTTGAGACCCTGCCGATACTGTTCATGCAGCTGCCCTTCGGCAAGCTGTGGGCCCTGGTTTTTTTCCTGTTATTGGCTTTTGCCGCCCTGACCTCGGCCATCTCCATGCTGGAGGTGGTGGTCGCTTACCTGGTCGACGAATATCGGTGGCGACGATCGCGTGCTACCGGACTGGTCGGCACGGCGGCTTTTGTCCTCGGCATCCCCTGTGCTCTATCCTTTAATATCTGGTCCGATGTTACCCTGTTGCCGGGGCGTACGGTGTTCCAATCATTCGATCTGCTGGTTTCTTCTTACATGCTGCCACTGGGCGGTTTGCTGGTGGCCGTATACGCCGGCTGGGTATGGGTGGAAGCCCCCCAAAGGGGCGGCCTGGGAAACATGCGAAAAGCCGGCCATCTATTTACAGTGTGGCATTTCCTGGTGCGTTACCTCGCGCCGGCTGCGGTACTGCTGGTGATCCTCCATGAAGCTGGACTTTTTTCCTGATTATGCCTGAACTGCCTGAGGTAGAGACTATCCGGCGCGGCATCACTCCATGGGTGCTGGAACATCCTGTCGCCAAGGTGGTGGTCCGTCAACCGCAACTGCGCTGGATGGTGTCCACCGACCTGGCCGAACATCTGGTCGGACGCAGGTTTATCGCGGTACATCGTCGGGCCAAGTACCTGCTTTTGCAAAACGAGGCGGGATGGCTGCTGATCCATCTCGGCATGAGCGGTTCTTTACGCATTGTTCCCTCCGATCTTCAGCCCGATCGCCATGACCATGTCGATATCGTGTTTGAAAACGGTCGTTGCCTGCGTCTGAATGATCCTCGTCGTTTTGGCGCCGTGTTGTGGATCGGCGAGCGGCCGGCAGAGCATGTCCTGCTGGCTCATCTTGGACCGGAGCCGCTTTCGGCTGAATTTACCGGCGCCATGTTGTATGCCGGATCCCGAGGGCGTAAACTGGCCGTAAAAAATTTCATCATGGATCAGCGGATTGTGGTCGGCATCGGGAATATTTATGCCAGCGAGGCTCTATATCGGGCCGGCATTCACCCGGCACTTGCGGCCGGGCGCATTTCCCGGCGTCGATACGACTTGCTGGCCGAGGCGGTGCGACAGGTCCTGACCGAGGCTATCGCGGCGGGTGGCACAACATTGCGCGACTTTACCAATGAACAGGGCCGTCCCGGGTACTTCGCTCAACAATTGCTGGTATATGGCCGCGAGGGCCATCCCTGTGTCCATTGCGGGCGGCCGATCACATGTGAAACCATCGGTCAACGCAGCAGCTATTTTTGCGGACGCTGTCAGCGTTGATATCCTAGCCGGGCAGCGCATGCCGGCGTGACAGGAGGCAGTTTTGAAAGATTTTCGTTATACCTTGCCATACAAGGTGCGCATTGCCGACATCAACTATGGGGGACATGTTTCCAATGCCGCCGTGTTGAGCTTTTTTCAGGATGGCCGCATCGGCTATCTGGCCGCGCTTGGCGGCTTCAGCGAGATGGATATCGGTGGCTGCGGCATCATTTTACCCGAGGCGCATGCCTTGTATCGTGCCGAGATGTTTCTCAACGATGAACTGCTGATTGGGGTTCGGATCGATAGTTTGAAAAACTCCTCCTTTGTCATGGCGTACCGCATGGAGCGGGCCGGGGTTGTGACCGCCGAAGGTACCACAGCCCTGGTCGCCTTCGATTATCAGAAACGCCGCCCTTGCCGTTTGCCACCGGTTTTCCGCCAGGCGGTGGAAGAATTTGAAGGGCTCAAGGAAAATCCGACAGTTGAATAAGGAGCCGGATCATGAAAGATTTTCGTATTTGCCCCAAATGTGATTATGGAC
Source organism: Pelobacter sp. UBA6093 (assembly GCA_002435955.1). GTDB lineage: Bacteria > Desulfobacterota > Desulfuromonadia > Desulfuromonadales > Syntrophotaleaceae > Syntrophotalea. The sequence goes on along the minus strand of DIWZ01000040.1, from coordinate 100,068 downwards.
GCGGTTTTCATGTTTCCCTGCATGAAACAGAGGATGGTCAGTCGGTGATGCTGATTTGCCCGGATTGCGGGCAATCCTATGCATTGGGTTGGGCGGTTCAAATCTCCAGCGGGCATATCAAGGAAGGTCCGGCCTTTCCGTCGCGGGAGGATTCGACATCCTGATGCGGCGTCCTCAATAGTTGACAAAATTGATCAGGCATGTTATCCGTAGCCCAACTGCAGCAAGTTGAGAACTTCATGCAAGGGGGCTTCGGTGTTTCAGACGTTAAAAGAGGACATTAAAACGGTTTTTGATCGGGATCCCGCGGTGCGCAGCATACCGGAAATCATGTTTTGCTATCCCGGTTTCCACGCGTTGTTTTTTTATCGCCTGGCGCATGCGCTGTGGGGGCGCAAATTCCGACTACTTGCCCGTTTTATTTCCCATCTGGGCCGCATGGCTACCGGCATCGAAATTCACCCTGGGGCTCGCATCGGGCACCGATTTTTTATAGATCACGGCATGGGAGTCGTCATAGGCGAGACTGCCGAGATCGGTGATGACTGTACTCTTTACCATGGAGTGACCCTCGGGGGGACTTCCTGGGCCAAGGAAAAGCGCCATCCCACCTTGGGCAACAATATTGTTATCGGAGCCGGGGCCAAGGTGCTGGGGCCTTTTAAGGTCGGCGACAACAGCAAGATCGGGGCGAATTCCGTTGTGGTTCGAGAAGTTCCGGCTAATTCCACGGTGGTCGGCATTCCCGGTCGAGTCGTCTATGCCAACGGCCAAAAGGTGGGGACGCGATTCGATCTGGAGCACGGAGAAATGCCGGATCCCGAGGGCAAGGCCATGTCCTGCATGTTCGACCAGTTGCGATCTCTGGAACGACGCATCCGCGAACTGGAGGGCGAAAAATCATCGGATGGCGCCGACAAGCGGGATCAAGAGGTGATCTGAACCATGCGTTTGTCCACCAAAGCTCAATATGCCGTGCGGGCCATGGTGCGCCTCAGTTTCGAGAGTCCCGACGCGCCCGTATCGAGTAAAACCATTGCCGACCTTGAAGGCATTTCGCTGACTTTTCTGGAACAGATCCTGTCCAAATTACGGCGCGGAAAAATCGTTAAAAGCGTTCGCGGTCCCGGCGGCGGTTTTGTGTTGGCGCGTGCGCCGGAACAGATCCGCGTCGATGAAATCATCGAGTGTGTTGAAGAGCCGCTGATGCCGGTGGCCTGCATGGATGAAGCGGGCAGTTGTCAGTGCGAGGAACTCTGTTACACCCACATGGTCTGGGCGGGACTGGGGCAGCGTATAAAGAATTTTCTGTCATCGATCACCCTGGCGGAGTTGTCCAGGGACGCATCGATGATCAGGCAAGGCACCCGCGCGAAGCGGGACATATGAGATTGTACTGGGAGGAGCAGAGGTGAAACGGATTTATATGGACAACAATGCCACCACCGCCGTGCGACCCGAGGTGATGGAGGCCATGCTGCCTTTTTACAGGGAGCATTTCGGTAATCCCTCCAGCGTTCACTGGGCGGGCAGAGCAACAGGCGCGGCGCTGGAAGCGGCCCGGGAGCAGGTGGCAAGGCTGATTAACTGCGCTCCTGCCGAGATAGTCTTCACTTCCTGTGGCAGCGAAGGGGATAATCTCGCTATCAAGGGGGCGGCCGACGTGCTGCGGGATCGCGGCAATCACATTATCACCACCGCCGTCGAGCATCCCGCCGTATTGAGCACGTGCGAATATCTGAAAAAGCAGGGCTTTGAGGTCACCTATCTGCCCGTCGATGGCAGCGGCATGCTCGATGTTGTTGCCCTTGAAGCCGCTATTACGGAAAAGACCATCCTGATTTCCGTCATGTGGGCCAACAACGAAACCGGTACCCTGTTCCCCATAGAACAGATCGGCGCCGTGGCGCGCAAACACAAGATCGTCTTCCATACCGACGCGGTGCAGGCTATCGGTCGGGTGCCGGTCGATGTGCAGGCGGCCCAGGTTGATCTGCTGGCCATTTCCGGGCACAAGATCGGTGCCCCCAAAGGCGTCGGTGCTCTGTATGTGCGCAAAGGCATCCGACTTACCCCTTTGATCCATGGCGGACACCAGGAGCGAAATCGGCGCGCCGGCACCCATAACCTGCCGGGGATCGTCGGGTTGGGGATGGCCTGTGAACTGGCCGCCAGCGACCTGGAAACCGCCGCGCAGCGTCTGCGCCAGCTGCGCGATCGCCTGGAACAGGGCTTGCTGGCTGCCATTCCGGAAAGCCTGGTCAACGGCCACCCTACGGAGCGACTGACCAATACCCTGAACATCAGCTTCAACTATATCGAAGGGGAGGCGGTGCTGCTGTTTCTGGATATGCAGGGGATCGCGGCCTCATCCGGTTCGGCCTGCATGTCCGATTCCTTCGGGCAGTCTCATGTCATCGAAGCCATGGGGGTCGATCCGATGATGGCCAACGCCGCCATCCGTTTCGGCCTGGGTTACGATAACACCGATGCCGATGTTGATCGCGTGCTGGAGATCCTGCCGACCATTGTGAAAAAGCTGCGGGACATGAGTCCTTTTTACCACGAGCGGGATGTAAACAAAGCGACTGCATAAATCCTGACAATAACCGATGCCCGTTGCGGGCTTGATACCGTTCTTATAAAAAGGAGTTCCTATGTATTCGGATAAAGTCATCGATCATTTTACCAATCCCCGTAACGTCGGTGAAATCGAAAACGCTGATGGCGTCGGAGAAAAAGTCAGTTCTTCATGCGGCGATCGCATGAAAGTATTTCTCAAGGTTGAGGACGGCATCATCCAGGACATCAAATTCCAGACCTACGGTTGCGGCGCTGCCATTGCCTCGTCGTCCATGATGTCGGAACTGGTGCTTGGCAAAACCCTGCAGGAGGCTCTCGACCTGACCAATGACCAGGTAGCTGAGGCCCTGGATGGTCTTCCTGCCCCCAAACTGCACTGTTCCAATCTGGCGGCCGATGCCCTGCATGAGGCCATCAAGAATTTCCAGGCGACCTCCGCCTGATTGTCGGTGCCCTGAAACGAGCTCCAAAGGGCCATCCACAAGAGTGGGTGGCCCTTTGGGTATTGAAGGCGAAGAATGGAAAAGAACAAAAAGCATATCGTTGTGGCCATGAGCGGTGGCGTCGATTCCACCGTGGCTGCTGCCCTGCTGCTGGCGCAGGGTCATCAGGTGTCCGGCTTGACCATGCGGGTCTGGGATATCGAGCCTATGGCCGAGGGGCAGGATCCCCCGCATATCCGGGATGCCCGCAGGGTTGCGGCAGACCTGGGGATCCCCCTGCATGTCATCGATCTGCGGGAAGAATTCAGGCAACAGGTGGTCACACCTTTTTGCGCGGAATATTTTTCCGGTCGTACACCCAACCCCTGCGTGTTGTGCAACCGGGTCTTCAAATTTCGCCGCTTGTTGCAGGAAGCTGACCGGCTGGGAGCCGATTCCCTTGCTACGGGGCACTATGCCCGCATCGTCGAGGATGGCAATTTGCGCATTCTGGCCAAGGGGAGCAACCAGCATAAGGACCAGAGCTATTTTCTCTTTACCCTGACTCAACAACAGTTGCAACGGGTGGTTTTTCCTTTGGGGGAAATGAACAAGGACGAAGTACGTGCGCATGCCGAACATCTCGGTCTGCATGTTGCACAAAAAGGCGACAGTCAGGACATCTGTTTTATTCCGGACGGCGATTACATCGGGTTTCTAGAACGTCAAGCCGATGCGCCCAGCGCCGAAGGCTCCATCGTGCATGTCTCCGGCAAGGTGCTGGGCAAGCATCGCGGCGCTTATCGGTACACCATCGGTCAGCGTCGCGGGCTCGGCATCGCCTGGCCGGAACCTTTATATGTGATTGCCATCGATGCGGACAGGCGGCAGGTGGTGGTGGGGGAGCTGGAACACCTGCGAGTCGACCGCCTGGTCACCACCGGTACCAACTGGATCGTTCCCGCGCCGTCGCAACCGCTGCGGGCCCGCTGCCGCATCCGTTATCGGCATCACGAAGCGCTTTGTACCCTGACAGTCCTGGATCAGGAACGGGTCGAGGTGCGGTTCGACGAACCGCAAAATGGCGTTACCCCCGGACAGGCGGCGGTGTTTTACGATGGGGATCGGGTGCTGGGTGGGGGCTGGATTGCATGAAAGGCACTTTTGCCATAGTCACTCTTGGCTGCAAGACCAATCAGTTCGAATCCACCGCCATGGCCGAGCAGTTGGAGCAGGCAGGTTTTGGTCAGGTTGAATTCAGCAGCGGTGCCGCTCTGGTCATCGTTAATACCTGCACCGTCACGGCAGCTACCGACAGCCAGTCGCGTAATCTCATCCGCCGGGCCAGGCGCCTCAATCCGTCCTGCCGGGTGGTGGTCACCGGCTGCTATGCCCAGGTGGACCCTTGCGCCCTGGAAAACCTGCTGGAGGTCGATCTGGTGCTGGGCAACGAGGAAAAGGCTGACCTGCTGCACTGGTTGAACACCGACGGACCGAAGGTCCGCGTCGGCGATATTCGCCAGGCCCGCGGCGTGAGCTTTGACCTTAATTCCTTCGGCAGTCGCAGCCGTGCCTTTGTTCAGATACAAAACGGCTGCGATGCCTTTTGCTCTTATTGCATTATTCCTCATGCACGGGGCCCCAGCCGCTCCGCCCTGCCGGAACAAATACTGGAACAGGTCTCGAAATTCTGTATGGCCGGTTTCCCTGAAATCGTTCTGACCGGTATTCATGTCGGAGGTTTCGGCAACGACCTGCAGCCGCCTTCAAACCTGGCGACGTTGGTGCGTCGGTTACTCGAATCAACGGAGGTCAGACGCCTGCGTATTGGTTCCATCGAACCGCTGGAATTGTCGACCGAGCTTATTGAACTGGTTGCGCAGTCCGAGCGACTCTGCCCGCATTTTCATATTCCGCTGCAGGCAGGGGACGACGGCATCCTCAAGGCCATGAATCGCCATTACTCGGTCGATTACTTCCGCGGCCTTATTCAGGATATCAAGGCACGCCTGCCGGATGCCGCCATCGGTCTCGACGTTATTACCGGTTTTCCCGGCGAAACGGAGCAGGCGTTCGTCAATACCATGAACCTTATAACGGAACTGCCCGTCAGCCATTTGCATGTGTTCCCCTTCAGTCGTCGTCCCGGTACCCCCGCGGCCACCATGGGGCAACAGGTTCCAGGGGATGTCGCCCGCCAGCGCGCCGCGCAACTGCGCACTCTGGGGGAAACCAAGCAGCGTCTCTATGCGCAGCGCTTTGTCGGGCGCCATCTCGATGTGGTGGTGGAAGGCAAAAAACGTAACGGCTGGCGAAACGGTCTTAGCAAACATTATCTTCCGGTATCGTTTGCCGCGCCTGCCGATTTTGACAGGCGATCGGTCACCGTTGAGATCCTTGAAAGTCGGGAAGAAGGATTGCTCGGCAGGTTGGTTGATTGAGACCTTCACGATCCATAAATCAACGTAAAAAGGCCTGTTTAAAAGCCAAGCCGTTCACTTGAAGTGTTGTAAAATGGTAATGGAGAACGCTTCTCAATGTTCGAGGAGCCTTTTTCCATTCTATACCTTTTATTGAGCCATTGCTGAAAGCCAGTCCTCTCGGTTCCCTCTCTCTCCCTAATTTCTGATAAGTCCCGATAATCCAATAATCGATTCGGGACAAAATATAAAACGGCCCAACCTATGGAAAGCAGGTTGGGCCGTTCGATTTCTGGTCATAGGTGTTGGTGGTTTGGGTAGCATTGTTACGCTGGGTTTTTGCCGTAATTCAGGATTTATAAGAAGTGCTAAAAAAAAAGGCGACAATCAACCAGAAAAACCTCTGAGGCAAAAAACAGGACAGTACTGTTTAGAGGAAATGCAGATTTTACACTTTCCCATGGCAATTCCCCACCTAAACGTCATGATAAACTTCCTCGAAATTCGAACGAATCCTCCCTCTGCTCTTTTTTTTCAATGACCCGGTAGCTGCTCAGGCCTCCATGACCTGAAATCTACCCACAGATTCTGCGGAAGAACCGTATTTTCCAGCCGGAGAAGTAGATTAAAAATTTGACAGAAGAAGACGTGAAGGGTATTTTGAATTTCCATTTTAATTTTGTGGAATCAAGAGGTTAGAATGTTTTCCTTGTAGTTTTGCGATGGGGGGCTTCGGCGTGGTGAAAAGATCAATGTCCGAACGGGATATCTGCAGCAAATTCATCACCCCTGCCCTCCAGCAGGCGGGATGGGATCTTCATTTGCAGATCCGTGAAGAGGTCACCTTCACCGCCGGCCGCATCATCGTTCGTGGCAAGCTCCACACCCGTGGCAAATCCAAGCGCGCCGACTACGTTCTCTACCACAAGCCCAATCAGCCCATCGCCGTCATCGAAGCAAAAGACAACACCTATTCCATCGGCCACGGCATGCAGCAGGCCCTCGACTATGCCGAGGCTCTCGATGTGCCGTTTACTTTCAGCTCCAACGGTGACGGTTTTGTCTTTCACGACCGCACAGGCCTGTCGAACCCCGTTGAGCAAACCCTGACTCTCGATCAATTTCCGTCCCCGGCCGATCTCTGGCAACGTTACAAACTATGGAAGGGAATCGATCCTCCAGCCGAGGATGTGGTCGAGCAACCCTATTACACGGACGGCAGCGGCAAGGAGCCGCGCTATTACCAGCGCGTCGCCATCAACCGTACCGTCGAAGCCATCGCCAAGGGACAGAATCGTCTCCTTCTGGTCATGGCGACCGGCACCGGCAAGACCTATACCGCCTTCCAGATCATCTGGCGGCTCTGGAAATCACGGACCAGGAAACGCATCCTCTTTCTTGCCGACCGCAATATCCTCATCGATCAGACCAAGACCAACGACTTCAAACCCTTCGGCCAGGCGATGACCAAGATCGTCAATCGCCAGGTCAACAAGGCCTTTGAAATCTACCTCTCCCTCTACCAGGCAGTGACCGGCACCGAAGAGGAAAAGAACATCTACAAGCAGTTCTCCCCCGACTTCTTCGATCTGGTGGTCATCGACGAATGCCATCGCGGCAGCGCCGCCGAAGATTCGGCCTGGCGGGAGATTCTCGACTATTTCTCCGCCGCCACCCATGTCGGCCTTACCGCGACCCCCAAGGAAACGAAGGAAGTTTCCAATATCACGTATTTCGGCGACCCGGTCTACACCTACTCCCTGCGTCAGGGGATCGACGACGGCTTTCTCGCCCCCTACAAGGTCGTCCGGATCGACCTCGACAAGGATCTCCAGGGGTGGCGCCCCGAGCGGGGGCAGACAGACAAGAAGGGGATCCTGATCGAGGACCGCATCTACAACCAGAAGGATATGGATCGCAATCTGGTGATGGAACAGCGAACCTGCCTCGTCGCCCGCAAGGTGAGTGAGTTTCTCAAGGCCGGCAACCGCTTCGACAAGACCATCGTCTTCTGCGAAGACATCGACCACGCCGAACGGATGCGTCAGGAGCTGGTCAACCAGAATGCCGACCTCGCCGCCGAAAACAGCAAGTACGTGATGAAGATCACCGGCGACGATCAGCTCGGCAAGATGGAGCTGGACAATTTCATCGACCCGGAATCTCGCTATCCGGTCATCGCCACCACCTCGCGCCTCATGAACACCGGGGTCGACGCCCAGACCTGCAAGCTGATCGTCCTCGACCAGACCATCAATTCAATGACGACTTTCAAGCAGGTGATCGGCCGGGGAACCCGGATCAACGAGGATTATGGCAAGTTCTACTTCACCATCGTGGATTTCAAGAAGGCGACGGAGCTGTTCGCTGATCCCGACTTTGATGGCGACCCGGTACAGATCTATGAGCCGGGTGAAGATCTCCCTCCTGATATTCCAGAAGAGGGTGAAGGTGGTGATGATGGTACTGTCATCGTCGATCCACCTGTTGACCCTCCGGGCGGAGGTGGCACTGGCGAGCCCCGCATCAAGTATATCGTCGATGACGTGCCGTTCTGGGTGGTTGCCGAGAGGGTCCAGTATTACGGCCCGGACGGCACGCTGATCACAGAGTCGCTGAAGGACTACACCAAGAAGGCGGTGCGGAAGGAATATAAATCACTCGATGAGTTTTTACGTCACTGGAATGCGGCAGAAAAGAAGCAGGCGGTAATTGCCGAGTTGGAAGAGCAGGGTGTATTGCTTGAAGCGTTGGCCGAAGAAGTTGGCAAGGACTTCGGCCCCTTTGACCTGATCTGCCACGTCGCCTTCGACCAGCCGCCGCTGACCCGCCGTGAACGGGCCGAGAACGTGCGCAAGCGCAACTACTTTACGAAATACGGCGAGCAGGCGAGGGCGGTGCTGGAGGCGCTGCTGGACAAGTACGCCGATGAGGGGGTAGGGAATATCGAAGATCTGAAAGTTCTGAGGATCAATCCCTTTGATAGCATCGGGACGCCGACTGAAATCGTGAATCAGTTCTTTGGTGGAAAGCAAAAATACGAACAGGCTATTCGCGAGCTTGAAGCCGAACTATACGGACAAGGCATAAACCAAACTCGATACCCTTCAATAGCATAATAAAGAAAGCATCACAGTCATGTCAGTATCAGGCACCATCAAATCCATCCAGGACATCATGCGCAAGGACGCCGGAGTCGACGGCGACGCGCAGCGCATCGGGCAATTGGTCTGGACGTTCTTCTTGAAAATATTCGATGACCAGGAGCAGGAACTTGAACTCCTCTCCGACGACTACACCTCGCCGATCCCGGAAAAGCTGCGCTGGCGCAACTGGGCGGCCGACGCCGAGGGGATCACCGGTGACGAGCTGCTCGATTTCATCAATAACGAGCTGTTCAAGACCTTGAAGGAACTCACCCTCGATTCCGGTTCCAACGGGCGCGGCCTGGTGGTGCGCTCGGTGTTCGAGGATGCCTACAACTACATGAAGAATGGCACCCTCATCCGCCAGGTGGTCAACAAGATCAACGAGATCGACTTCAACCGCTCCGACGATCGCCACACCTTCGGCGACATCTATGAACAGATCCTCAAGGACTTGCAGAGCGCCGGCAACGCCGGGGAGTTCTACACCCCGCGCGCCGTCACCCAGTTTATGGTCGATATGGTCAACCCCAAGCTCGGCGAGAAGATCCTCGACCCGGCCTGTGGTACGGGCGGTTTCCTCTCCTGTTCCATCGAGCATGTGCGCGGCCAGTATGTGAAGACCGCCGAGGACGAGCAGCTCTTGCAGAAGTCGATTTTCGGTGTTGAGAAGAAGGCGCTGCCGCATCTGCTCTGCACCACCAACATGCTGCTGCACGGCATCGAGGTGCCGTCCAACATCCGCCATGACAACACCCTGGCGCGCCCGCTGCGCGATTACGGCCCCAGGGATCGGGTCGACGTGGTGGTCACCAACCCGCCCTTCGGTGGCACCGAGGAGGACGGAATCGAGGCCAATTTTCCGGCCAACTTCCGCACCCGCGAGACCGCCGACCTCTTCCTGGTGCTGATTACCCACCTGCTCAAGGATGGTGGCCGGGCCGCCATCGTTCTGCCCGACGGCACCCTGTTTGGCGAAGGAGTCAAGACCCGCATTAAGGAGAAGCTGCTCACCGAGTGCAACCTGCACACCGTGGTCCGCCTGCCTAACGGCGTCTTCAACCCTTATACCGGCATCAAGACCAACCTGCTGTTCTTCACCAAAGGGGAGCCGACCAAAGAGGTCTGGTACTATGAGCACCCTTATCCGGAAGGGGCCAAGAGCTACAACAAGACCAGACCGATGCGCATCGAGGAGTTCGCGCCGGAGAAAGCCTGGTGGCAAAACCGTCAGGAGAGCGAGCAGGCGTGGAAGGTTTCGGTCGAGCAGATCAAGGTCAATGGCTACAACCTCGACATCAAAAACCCCAACACCGTTGCCGATGTACTCGGCGATCCCGAGGAGCTGCTGGCCGAGTACAAGACGCTGCTCACCAGCGTGGCCGACACTCGCGAGGCGCTCAAGCGGGAGTTGATGGATGCGCTGGGAGGGACATCATGAGTGAGGTTGTTATTTATCAGGCCGAGGACGGCAATGCGGCTCTGGAGGTGCAGCTGGATCAGGATACGGTGTGGCTGAGTCAGGCGCAGCTGTCAGAACTTTTTGGGCGTGAGCGTTCGGTTGTTACCAAACACATTAACAATGTTTTTCGCGAGGGTGAATTGGATAAAGAAAGCAATGTGCAAAATATGCACATTGCTAATTCGGACAGACCAGTCGTATTTTACAGCCTCGACGTCATCATCTCCGTTGGTTACCGGGTCAAATCGCAGCGCGGCACCCAGTTCCGCCAGTGGGCAACGCGAGTGCTGCGCGACCATCTCGTCAAGGGCTATACCCTCAACGAACAACGCCTGCGTGAAGAACGAGCCAAATTCAAGGAGATGCAGCGGACGGTCGAACTGCTCTCAAGAACTCTGGCCAATCAGGAGCTGGTGACCGAAACCGGCCGCGAGGTGCTGCAGGTCATCACCGATTACGCCTACGCCCTGGCCACCCTCGACCGTTACGATCACGGAACCCTCGCTTTCGAAGCCACCAGCGGCCCGGCGGCATTCGTGCTGGAGTACGCAGAGGCGATTGGCATCGTTCAGTCGATGAAGGACGATTTCGACGGCCTGTTCGGTCAAGAGAAGGATCAGGGGTTCCAAAGCGCCCTGGGTGCCGTCTACCAAACCTTCGACGGCAAGGATCTTTATCCGAGCATCGAGGAGAAAGCCGCCAACCTGTTTTATTTCATCGTCAAGAACCACGCTTTTTCCGACGGCAACAAACGCATTGCGGCGGCCGTCTTTATCTACTTTCTGGCGCGCAACGGTATTCTCTACCGGGCGGACGGTTCCAAACGCCTCGCCGATAACGCGCTGGTGGCGTTGACCCTGCTGATTGCCGAGAGCAAACCTGAGGAGAAAGACACCCTCGTCAAGGTGGTGGTGAATCTGATCAACCGGAGCAATGACTGAGCGATGAGTTATAACCCCGACATCCACCAGCGCCGGCCGATCTGCGAAAAAATTTTCGCCCTTACAGAACCGCGAACAAACCGCACAGGAACAAATATGACAACCGAAACATTTTTTTCCAATTTCGGCCATCTGGCTGACGCGCCCAATGGGGTGCAGAAGCTGCGGGAGTTGATTCTGCAGCTTGCGGTGCAGGGGAAGCTGGTGCCGCAGGATCCGAGTGATGAGCCTGCTTCGATTTTGCTTGAGAAGATTTTTGATCGGAAAGAACAGTTGATTAAAGAAGGGAAGCTTCGTATGACGAAGGTTCCTATTGCTTTTGATTACAATGAGCAGACTGAGCTGCCACCAACATGGGTTTATTCAACGCTGTATGACATTGGGGAGATTGCACCTCGAAATAATTCTGAAGATGGGGCGGAAGCGTCTTTCGTTCCTATGGCGCAGATTTCTGAGTTTTATGGTATTCCCGCCCAGAGTGAAACAAGGGCGTGGGGGGAGATTAAATCTGGCTTTACTCATTTCGCTGAAGGTGATGTTTGTTTAGCGAAAATCACCCCTTGTTATCAGAATGGCAAGTCAGCAGTGATGCGTGGACTTCGTAACGGCATTGGGGCAGGTACGACGGAACTTCATGTGTTTAGAGCGATAGATGAGTTAGTTTCCCCAGATTACGTATTGATATTTCTCAAGTCACCACTGTTCATAAACGAGGGTATCCCAAGGATGACCGGGTCTGCTGGTCAGAAGCGTATTACGAGAGATTATTTCGCTGGAAAACCATTTCCTCTTCCCCCCCTCGAAGAACAAAAACGCATCGTCGCCAAGGTCGACCAACTCATGGCCCTGTGCAACGAACTCGAAACCCGCCAGCAAAAGCAGCAGCAGGGGCGGGTACGTCTCAACAGCTCCGCCCTCGACGCCCTGCTCACCGCCCGCGAACCCGACGAATTCGCCGACCACTGGCAGCGCATCAGCACCAACTTCGACCTGCTCTACGACCACCCCGAAAACATCGCCAAACTCCGCGCTGCTATTCTACAGCTTGCGGTTCAGGGGAGGCTTGTTCCGCAAGATCCCAACGACGAGCCTGCTTCGGTTTTGCTGGAGAGGATTAAGGCTGAGAAGGAGAGGTTGGTTAAGGCGAAAGATTTAAAAAAGCAAAAAGCATTGCCTTTAGTGGCTCTCGATGAGCATTTTTGTGAATTACCTAGTGGGTGGGAGTGGACAAGGCTAGGGATAGCATGTCTCAATATTACAGATGGTTTCCATAACACTCCAAAACCAATCACTGAAGGCTTTCCATACCTTACAGCCAAGCATGTAAAGCCAAACGCGTTGGATTTTGAAAACTGTTTGCGAGTATCAGAAAAAGACCATAAAGAACTGGTCAGCAAAACAAGGCCAAGGCGAGGGGACTTGCTGGTAGTCAATATTGGGGCTGGTTGTGGCACACCCGCGCTAATTGATGTCGATTTCGAGTTCAGTTTTAAAAATGTGGCAATTCTTAATCGGCCTGATGAGGTGCATTCTGAATATCTCTTCTACGTATTCCTTTCGCGGCGGGATTCAATATTCGAGGTTTTGACCCAAGGTGGAGCGCAGCCATTCCTCAGTTTAAATAGGCTGCGAGATATTGTGTTTCCGATCCCCCCCCTCGAAGAACAAAAACGCATCGTCGCCAAGGTCGACCAACTCATGGCCCTCTGCGACGAACTCGAAGCCAAACTCAACCAGTCCCAGCAGCGCAACGAAAAACTGATGGAAGCTACCGTTCGGCAGCTTTTGGGAACTTCGACCTCTCAAAAGCCGCACACGGCCCGAGCACCAGCAGCACTGGCCGCCAGCAAGTCGGTTCGTCCAGCTCGCCACGCCTATCAACCCGCACCGGCTATCGCCGAACCGAGAGCCGCCGAGACGGCAGCCGTCTACGGCGGTTCCGTTCCCGAGACCATCCTAGCCGCCATGCAACCCGGCCAGGAATACTCCCGCGCTGCCATCCTCACCGCCACCAGCATTCGCGAAGCCGACTGGATGTGGGCGATCAAGCAGCTTAAGGCCCAGAGACGGGTGGCACAATCCGGTGAGAAGCGCGGGGCGCGATATCGTTTGAAATAAAAAAGAGAGAATGAAGGGTCGCGTCTCAACTTCTGACAACGTCAAGAGCTGAGACGCGACCCCTGTGTGCTCTCTGGACGAAGGCCAGTTAATGAATTAAGAACGTCCATCCGAACGCCCGGTCAGTAAAGAATGTCTGCGAGAGAGGGGGCTTAGTGGATGCCGGGCAAGGGCCTTTAGGTTTCAATAAGATTAACCCATAAGTGAGTCAACTGGAATGGGGCCTCTTCCCTAGAGACAACCGAGGTTGATTCACTAATTCGCCCTTCGGTGGTTAGGGGGGAAAGACGCTCTTCTTCCGTCCACTTAGGTGTTGTCTGCTGCAAACTCAATTCAGAAATCCAGAAATTTATTTGCCCATGCCAATAGGGGGGCGTTTCTTCCTGTATGTAGCCGATTATCCCCGCTTGATTCAGGTTCTGTCCATGAATAGACCTCTTGAATCTTTCAATTCCGCCGCACGGGACATGCTTGCCTTTCTTCTCGTACCCAAAAACATATTCTCGATGGCGTTTGGCACCTAGACCTTTCGTTAATCGCTTGCCTTCAAAAACAGTAATTTTGGGGGGAGGTGAGGCAGCATCATCTATGTCAAGATGGATGCCGATATCCGGTGCAGGACTATCCCCACGGGTTAAGTCTTCAATGCTCTGGTGCTGGACAATGTATGGCAGATTCCCCTGCCTAGCGGTCTTCGAAATATAAAGCGAGAGTAAGCTGTTAAGCCCATTTTCGCTGAATATTCCGCCATGCATCGCTGATTCTGCAAAGGGATGAAGTGACCGCTGAACCAACTCAATAACGCAGTTGAACTGGGCGTTTGATTGGGGGCCAAGCAAAGTCCCGGTGCCGCCAAGCACCCGATATTCAGAGATGTTGTCCACGAAGCTCAATATCCCTGCCTTAATAGATCTACCAGAGTTTCGTCAGCATCTCGCAAGGCAATAGAGCGTAGCCAGTATCGCGTTTGATTCGGTTTGATCATGAAGATAACATTCTGCTCGTAGATGCGGAGAATGCGGTTCACGAACAGGCGGCTGCTATGTTGATGGCTTAACAACTCATGGAAGTAAGGTACGACCTCGGATTCTACCGGCAATATGATCTGAGGTACGTCGCCGTAGCAGAAGGGGTAACAGATGAAGGCACCGAAATAAAGTGGCTGCAAGGGACGGAATTTTTTGTAGACTGGATTGAGAATGTCACAGAACATTTCACCGAAAGCTGGTAAGTTCTTTCTCTTGATCGGTTTTATCGCTTGAGACTCTTCTCCTTTACTGCAGAACTCTATAATGCAGTTAAGCACATCTTCAATTATAGCCTGCTCCCAAAATGACATTTTGTGATCAAAAGCGGATGTATTTGGTAAAGCAAACGGCATTGATAGAATATCACTCTTTAGGAGAGCGGTTGCTCTACTAACAAGGTAGCGCCCGCTAAATACACTTGCTAAAAAAACAGGTAATGAACTTTCATTTAATGTCTTAGCTAGAAGTTCCAGTTCGTTGCGGTACTCATCAGATGCATGGATTGAAAAAATTTCGCGTTCAAAGGTCAGATACTTATCCAGATACACGGCGGGGATTCTGCCTTGATCAACTTTTTCACGAATCAAAACATGTGGCGGGCTATAAATCTCAGGCGACCTTGGGCGGTCGAAAAAAATCTGGTCAAGAAGGTCTATTTGAGTCTCATCAATGCCATTAGCTAAAAGACCCGAAGCTGGCAAGTAAGGCTTGTCAGTAAGATAAGGTGCTTTCTTGTAGGATTTATTTAGTCCCTTAAGTTCAGTTGCTTCGCTTTCGGATATTTCATCTGCCGCTAACAGAGATTGGAGGCGAGCAATTCTTTCCGCATTACCTCTCTTAAATCCTTCACCGACAATCCATCCATGCTTTTTTTGTTTATCATCTAAGTATTCCTTAAAAGTTGGAATCTCAGAAAATCTCTTCACGAGACGATGTAGGCGTCCACCCCCTAGAAGGTTTGTTTTCCAAACATAAGGATTTTTACAATAATTTTCATACGAGACCCAATGAAAATCATATGGGTCAATTTCTAATAATATCTTTTCTTTTACAACCTTAGTTCTTCGAAAGGTAATATGAATTAAGCGATCAGAATGCACTGAAGACTTATAAGCCAAAATCGCCGCTGATGCTACTTGCGCTTTAAAAAGGACTCTTTCTAGCGCAGTAAAATCAAAGATGCTATGAACATTATAAAGGTTAAAACAATGTTCTCTAAATTTATGAGAATTTACATTATATAAAAGTGGTCCAGCTGGTTGTATCAAACAAACAATGCCGTCTTGCTTACAAACAGAATGTGCCTGTTCCAAAAACAATAATGCTAATTGATTGCCAGGTAACTTAGGGGCTCCAAACTTCCTTTTTGCAGCAAGTCTTTTGGCTGCTTCTGTCGTCAATTCCTTTACAAAAGGCGGGTTTCCGACAACCAAGTTAAAATGATTGTCAAATTCGCCTCTTTCAACTATTTCGAAAAAATCCTTATCCTGAAGGTTGCCCCCTCGTAGATCGTCAAATTTTAATTTGTTCCATATAATCAATGGCTCTAGCTCATCACAAAGTGCTACACACAGGCTAAACGCCGTGACTAACACTGCTTCGGGAGCCTTATCAAAACCAAAAATGTTGTTTTTCAGGATTCCCTGCAAATTCCGATAGGTCGGGTGCTTCCAGTCATTTGCTATCCGCCAACAATGGATTAAGCGTTTAAATGCCCCAACCAAAAAGACTCCCGATCCACAGGCAGGATCAAGTATCTTCCAATCAAGCGACTCTCTTTTGAGAGGTAGGCATTGATCAAGGAGAAATTCAACAAGCATAGGCGGCGTATAAACGACACCTTTGCTGTTTTCTTCATCTTCTTTAGCAAGGAATTCCTCATAAATATTGCTGATTAATTCCACGGGAAGATCATCGAACGAATAAAGTGGCCAAAAAAGCCCCTGACCTGAAGGATCTCTTGTGCCTTCCAAAAAATCTGCAATAAGAGACAGATCGGCCGTCTCTAACTCAATCCTTTCAAACGCAGTCAACTCAAAAATTCTACCATTAAAGTGAACGCTTAGGTGATCAAAAAGCTTGACACAGCTTCCTCTCTCACGGAAAAGCGATGCAAGGTCACAGAAGCTCGAAATGGAAAATTGACAGAAGAATCCATCTTGAAAAACTCGATTACCCTTTGAATCTTTTCTGTCATTCAAATATTTAACCAAGATTGCCATAACCAACAGTCGATTGATAACAGGCTTAGTCAATTTTCTTTGAGCAATCAGTTTTTTCCTGAAAGCCTTGAGGTAGCTAAGAAGCTTGTAATAGGCTGTCTTCTCTAAGACAAAATCGTTCTTGAATTTTGGATTTTCCCAAAGGGTTCCGGATGCGATTTCTCTTGCGGCAAACGCCCGGTTGATAGAAATTATTTTTTCTAGAGAATGGAACGGAGTGAAGTCAGGCTCATTGGTGGCCTTGTCAATATCAGGTTCCTGACGGCAATTGAGTACCTTTACCTCGTTTGCAGTCAAGATGAAAATCAGGTGAACAATACCCGCATTCCAGAGACGGCGATGTTTCTCGGCATAACCGCTTTGCTTGTCTAAGGTCAGCGTCATGTCGTGATAGATGTAGACTTGGGGGAGAGGTGAACGTTTAGGGTCTTCGGGAAAAAGACGAAAGAAAACGGCTTTGGCTTCGTAACTCTCAGCCTGTTCCAGCGCAATTCGAATATGAGGATCTTTGGTGTTTTCCTTGTCCGCAACAAAATAGAGGCTCGATATTTCACCTTCTGGAGGGAGCATCTCCATTCGGTTCAATTCGGCTTTAAATTTTTCGTCGATCAAACCACTCATATTACGTCAATTCCAGAAACTGCAGATGCCTTTTGAAGTCATAGCCGAATGGTGTGCCAGAATACGTCGCAATCTCATTCATCTTGAGGTATTGCATCGGTCACCATTTGCAGCAATTTACTTTTCACTTCCTCATCATCAACAAAATTATTACGGGCACTGTCGATGGTGAGTATGGGAAGGTGCCCTCTAGCCTTGTTGACCTGTTCTGTAACCGCTTCGTTTAAGGTCCTAAGGAATTCAACTTTTATGGTTTTCTCAATTTCGCGCCCTCTGGCTCTTATGCGTGCAAGTTCGATCTCTGGGTCACACTGCAGGTGGATTACCAATGTCGGAGTCGATAGCTCAATATTTATCTCTTCATAGACGGACATGAATGCAGCTAGTTGCGAACCTTTTAGACCAATTTCAGCATAGGCTATATCTAGCAAAAATGAGTAGTCGCACGCCAATAGTTTATCTACTTCCGCTTGTTTTTTAATTTGATGATAGTGTTGCAGGGTAAACGTGATTTCGGTTTCGAAATTGTATTTGCCAGGGGCAGAATAAAACATCTTCCAAAAAGGATTTGAAGAAAATATTTCATATATAACTTTGCAACCAATCGTTGATAACAATGTTGCAAAGGAAGTTTTACCTGATGCTATCCCTCCACATATTTCAATTCGTTGGTACATAAAATCACCAATCAATTAATGTCAATTATTTAGAATCCATTTTTAAATCAATTAAGGTGTTTGAGTGGATATTTTTTTGTCGAGATCATCAATTTTTTTCTTCAAATTTTGGATATCTAATTTGAGTAAGTATATTGACGAAGTGCTTGTCCTATTATTCAGACTTCCAACGTCCTTTTCCAAAATAGTTACTTTTTTTTCCTGTTCATCTAATGCAGACTTCAGGGCAAAAGAACGAAAATCGAAATTTTGACTTTTATACTGCTTAACTATATTTTCCGCTTCATTTGCAGTCGTAAGCGATGAACTGATTAAAGACCAAGTCGTAACAACAAGAGCAATTATAGCAATAAACACTGCTGCGAATGTACCAAACCCTACCCAGGTGAAAATGCTTAGACGTTTTTCATAATTTTCTATGATTTTACCATGATTTTCTAGTGTACTGAGTACAGAGCTTTCAACTGTTTTACCTCCAATCCTTTTTCTATATTTATGGAAATCAAAGTCACTATGCTTATTCTTAACATATTTACATTTTTCGTGTGGTCTAGGTAGTTTTTGGTCTGGGTTTAGTGTTTTTGTGAATTCAACACTAATAAATTCTTCACCGTAATTCAAAGATACATTTTGGTTACTAAAATTGTGCAATGGAATAAGAAGATTACCGTTAAGTTCCGGATCAACAATAGGTCCTGTACCAAGCAATATCCCCTCATGTACCCATTTTGATTTTAAATTAAAACGAGCAATGATATCTTTAGGTAGGGCAAAGGCCTCTATGGTAGTAACAAAAGTTAAGGAATTTGGTCTTAACTCAAGAGTTGATTGAATACTTTTATTTTTATCATCTTCTTGTCCGAGCTCAAATTCAATTTTCTTTCCTTTAACCCACGTCAGAACACTACCACCTATTCGCATGTGATAACTCGCAGGGCCAAGGCACTCTTCTTTAAAACCCTCTATAATCTTATATTTTTCAACATAATAGGCAATTTGGGGTGATGAGAGCATCCCTGGGGGGACGACTGTGTCGTGATTAGTGTTAATTGCCTCTCTTTTCGTTTTCATTTCAGCCATCTTACCTACCTAATTTTTGGTTGTAAGTTTCAACGTGAGACCGAGGTGATCCCGTGAATTTTTTAGGCTATCTGGACCGAAACCAACCATATCAATTGCCTGGCCTAACATCGATTCAACATTTTTCATGAACTGAGCAGCTTTTTTTAAAGACGTTTTTTCTTTTACTAAATATGGAATATAATCCATATGATTTAATACAATTCTAGTTGGCGAATTGGTGGAAATGGCCTCTAGCACTATTGTTGGGTCAAATTTGGCGACACGCCTGATTGTGTTAGTAACACTTGTTCGCTCTTCAATTTTAGTATTAGAGCCTGAGGCAATAGTAATCGTATTCCAATCGATTTCATCATATAACGGTCCGGAATTACCACCTACTCTTATAGGATAAGTCCTAATTACAAGCACTATATCATCTACATCAACAGGGCTTAAACCTGCTTCTGATACAAACGCAGCCGCTGACGTATCACGACTTGTGACATAGGGGTAATAAGGCGAATGGAGCAAGGACAGTCCAAAGCCTTGGGTCCCTTCAATAATAATCCTTTCCCCTTTTGACAAAAGCTCCCGCATATAAGGCACAACAGGCCTAACGAACTGCTTCAAACGTTCATCATCCTTTGCAAGCCGAGCAGCACCGTCGCGACTAACCCTCCTGATGACGGCAGCACCGGTCCCACTCTGCGTCGAACCTATCGAACTTCGCAGGCAGCTGATTTTCTCCACATTGATTTCGTCTTCAGTTACGACGACTGCGTTCGGGTCGACATACAAGCGATCTGTCGACAGTCCTGTGCTGGCAATTTCATCGAATAATATGTCAACGTCAATATAGCTGCCGGCACACAGCACACAGGTAATATCAGGCAGAATGGATGGCGTCGGCAACTGACGAAGGATCAGGGCCTTCCCGGCAGGATCGATAACCGTATGGCCAGAATTGGAACCACCGACACGAACAGCAACCTTTGCTCCCATTTCTCGTGCGAGATAGTGTGCTACCTTCCCCTTGCCTTCCCCACCAAATTGTCCGCCTACAATAACCGTCACTGGCATACAAACACTCCCGTTTATTTCCTGGCAATATCAGCCACTGACTTTTGCAACCTTACAATATCACCATCATTGCAGATCGTGACATGAGCCAATTCTGCAAGCTTGTTTATCTCCATTTCAGCATGATGATTACAAGCAGCTGTGAATTCCTCTTCCGTATTACCATCGGCCACATATCTTTTGGCCCGAATGACCTCAGGCGATTCAATATGCACATGAACGAACGCAGGCCCAAAGGTCTCTACCATAAAAGCGTGATCTTCGGGATGTCGCAGACCGTCGATGACGAGATTCCCCCGCTCCGGCAGAAGCTTGACCAACTGCTTGCACAGCCACTGCTGGCCCGGTGATTTGTTCACTTCGTCACCGATCTTCTGCAACGCGGTTCTGCTTACTTCCACACCCCGGTCGGCCAACATTTGCTGTAATACCTGGCTATATCTGCCATAGGCAAAACCAGAGGCCTTGATAAAGTTTGCCGCTGTTGTTTTCCCCGTCGCTATGGGTCCGCTTAGACCGATAACCTTTCTCTTTAGCCACCCCGTTACGTTCACATGCAGGTCGGGAATAATCAGATAGTCTTCTTCTTCGTTTCCCAATCTTTCAAATTTACCACTCCAGAAGAATAGCCCCACGATGGCAGAAGTGATGGCGTCCAATTCGTCGTGAGTTACATTGTTGTGGTCGAATTCACCATCGATACCAAACAGGCGAAGTCCGCGAGAAAGATATTCGAGGCTGGCGCGTTTGCGGGGAATGCCCATGATATCCTGGGCGGCGCCAGGGTAGCTCTCGATCACCGGCACCCCAAGACTGCGGAGATGGCTGGCGAGTCTCATGCCGCGCGCCGTCAGCCTTTGCATGCTAGGGATGAGGGAAGGATAGACGTTAACGCCCCGGCGCTTCAGAATCCTCTCGCAAATACGCATGATACCGAATTCATCCCGAAACGGATCATCGTCAAATACTGTTGTCCTGCCGTGTGGTATGGATAGAGGGGAGTCTATAGAAACAATATGCGGCCTGCATTCCAGAGTCGCCTTGATGATATCGACATCTGAGCCTAGGCACTGTGTTTGTGCCACATTGTTATTAATTAGACACCATCCGGATGGGCGTGTTTCGCTTCCAGTTAGGTCAATACCAACAACCCGAAACTCATGATTTTTGTCAATTACCTTGAGGTCTTTCAGCAGGATAAGAGGGCCGGCTACCCCTTTGTATGGGAGAAGCTGAATCCCATTTCCATTTCCTGTTGTATCCGCCCAGATTATCTTGCTTTTGTCTTTGGTAAAACGATGAAGAGAACGAACAATTGCAGCCGGCGTTTTATATTTTCGCAACAATCGACTGACGACCTCGTCAAAAATAACCTTCATCCCTTCAACGTCGGCATGGTTGTATTGAATGAGCTTTTTCAAAGCCTTTATATCCCCCCAGCGGTACTTGTACCAGAGGACAGGGGCTCCCTCTCCCGCCATATCCACCAAATTACGAGGACGTTTCACACCTAATTCAGCTTCAATGGCCTTTTGCCCCCCCGTAAGGCCTACCCTTTTGGCAAGAAACCGGAGGTCAACATGGCAAACCGGCAATTTAATGTCCGTAAATTCCTGAGTGATAAATTTGAGGTCAAAAAGAGAACCGTTGAAAGTTACGATTGCCTTTGCTTGAGACAATGCACGACGAAAAGCTTCATCGTCTCCACCTTGGATGAAGACATCGAACTCTTTGCCCATGCTCCAGCCAACAATGGTTATCTTATCGTAGTGCCTGCTTAGACCGGTTGTTTCGATATCGAGGAAGAGAGTTTTTCCTGGAAAAGAGGCAGCAACACGGAAATGTTCATGACGGGCAAGCCCTGTAGCAAAGTACGCTATATCTTCATTTGCGAGTGCAATGCGGGAAGGATATAGGAGGGAATCACAATTTTCTGCCTTGTCATGGGTAAAGAGGTTTAATTGTTTTTTCTGTAAATAATGATCGAATTCGTCCCAAGTCGTGATGCCATCACGCCAGAAATCCTGTTCTTTCTTCTGGGATATTCCCCGTACGTGCTGAAAGGTATGGAAAAGCATTTTCACCAGAATTGGCAAAGCAAAAAGTAGATAGTTTTCGACAAGTTAACCTAGAAGCCGCAATTGGTTCGAATAGTATCAAATGACATTATAAAAGGCAACGTAACACTAGCTGTTTAAAATGACATTTTTGAGCCAAATTCCGCTGTGGGGATATCCGGGGACGTTCTGAAAGCGCCGGTAAAAGCCGGCAGAGGGCAGGGAGTGCAAGTCTCCTACGTGGTAATGGATAGCGACCAGCCATGACCCTGAGTGATGCGTCGGCCCATCGTGAGGTGGGCGGCGAAGCGTTCACAGGGGGCATGCAGGCATGGCTATTGAGCTCCGAAATCACCGTTTCGAGCGCCGACCTTGTAGCGCGCATAAGGGGTCAAGCTTGACAAACGGAGATTCATGTCTATACTCCTCCCATGCCACGCAAACCACGACTTCATTTCCCCGGCGCCGTTTATCATGTCATTCTTCGCGGCAATAGCGGCCAGGACATCTTCTTCGATGCGGATGACCGCGCGCGGTTTTTCCTGCTGCTCCAGGAAAGCGTCGAGCGTTTCGGGTATCGCGTCCATGCCTTTTGTCTCATGACGACGCACACCCATCTGGCTATTCAGGTGGGCGACATTCCCCTCTCCCGCATCATGCAGAATATCGGGTTTCGCTACACCCAGTTCATCAATCGCAAATACCAGCGGACCGGTCACCTGTTTCAGGGGCGGTACAAGGCGCTACTGATCGATGCCGACAGCTATCTGCTGGAATTGATCCGGTACATCCATCTCAACCCCGTTCGGGCCGGAATGGTTCGATTTCCGGATGAGTATCCTTGGTCCAGCCATCCCAACTATTACGGGGACTTGCCCCGACCACCCTGGCTGACCATGGATTGGGCGTTGGCACAGTTTGCGCGAAACCCTTTAACGGCGACCAAGCGATACCGGGCGTTTATTGATGATGGGTTGGGGGAGGGGCATCGGAAGGATTTCCACCGAGGGTCTTTCGAAGGTCGGGCCTTGGGAGATGATGCCTTTATCGACCAGGCGCTGCTCCACGCCGAAGAGGTGCGAGCTGTTGCCATTAATCTGGATCAGGTTATCGAAAGCGTCTGCTCGGTTTACCAACTAACCGCCGCGGAACTGTGCAAGGCGGGAAAAGCCCAGCCGGCTGCCGAAGCCAGGGCGCTGGCGGCACTCCTGGTAAGGAATTGCGAAGCACTGTCTCTGGTTAAATTGGCCGAGTTTTTAAAGCGGGACCTTTCGGGGCTCAGTCAGGCGGCGCGCCGAATTGAACGGAGAATTGGAACGGATGGCTTGCTGACCAGGAAGTTGGAGGAGGTGTCGAGGTGCTTAAGAATCTCCGATTGTCAAGCTTGACCCTTTTTGTCCCTCTTGTCCCTTTGACAAAATCAGAATGGTTTTTGAAGGTTTCTTTTTTGGTTGGGTCATGCCGGGCAAAAAATGGCGGAAAAAGTAATTTTTCATAACCATCGCATCGAGCGGACGGGAGAATCGTGGTGGTTCTCGAAAATTACAGTGGTTCGCGACAGCCGCGTCGCCGCCGCTCATACACACGTTGGACATTGTAAGGACGTTTATGAATACAGACGCAGCTTCTGAGAGCTCCAGCGACCTAGGAGGGGCGACAGTTGTCATCACGCACAGAGTGCGTGAGGGCAAACATGCCGATTATGAAAGATGGTTAAACGAAATTGCGCCACTTTGTAGAGCCGCGCCCGGCCATCTGGACTGGCACATCGTCCGACCTATCCCTGGACTCAGTGGGACATATACGATAATTATTCGATTCGACACAAGAACACATTTACAGGCATGGATGGAGTCGCCGGTTCGTAATCGTCTGATCGAGAAGGTTCAGCCGCTATTCGTTAGCGGCGATGATTTTTTTATAAGTAGCGGATTGGATTTCTGGTTCACTCCAGGAGGGGCCAAAGCTAAAGTACCCGTGCGCTGGAAGCAGTATTTAGTGACTTGGTCCGCCATCTACCCGTTGGTGCTTGGCGTACCGTTAGTTATCGCGCCTGTGCTCCGGATCCTGGGCGTTCCCAACAACCATCTGCTAACCACGCTAGTAGTTACGGGGACAGTTGTTTTTCTCATGGTCTATATAGTCATGCCCCGCTATACAAAACTAATCCAGCGATGGCTGTTCACTTGAGCGTGAAGTCTCCCAACAATAGCTTCCAGCCCATATTTGCCATCGCTTTGCTACAGTAAATCCGCGGCTGAAACTGGGCGTTATTGCGCCAAGCGAAGCTTGGAGCATCCTGCGGGTGCAAGTCCCTGTCGGGCAAGGGGTAGCCACCCACCCGTATCGAGAGGATTCCGGGGACATTCTATATTTGCTCACTGGCCTCCTAATTTAATAGACTAACAAGCAACGTTAGGGCTCCCCTGATCAACCGTGCAAAAAAGGCCAGACGAATCGTATCGTCTGGCCTTTTGGCGTTTTCAGTTCGGGGCAATCGGAATGCCGGACGATTCTTGGGCCATCGCTACGTGAGCCGTTCGACTTACTTCCGGCAGCAGAATCGGTGCCATACCTTTCAATACCTGGAGTGGCAGGGCCGAGGTGAAGGAGAAGTTCTCAGCCGAGCTGCCGGTGACAAAGGCGGTCAGGGTGCCGAAATGATGGTCTCCCAGATAGAAGACAAAGGTGGCGGTGCGGTTAAGGGCCCGCGAGGAGGTTTTGTATCCGCTGGCGGTCGAGGTCACGATGCGGTTGTCGCCGGTCCCTGTTTTGCCGCCGATCGGCAGGGGCTGCCCATCCTCCAGCAGAAAGGTGTTGCTGAGGCGCTGGGCGGTGCCTTTGCTCACCACCTGTCCCAGTGCCTCCTTCAGCACCCTGGCGACCTCCGGCTCCATGACCTGGGCCGGCTTGGCCGGAGGATACTCCATGATGGTCTCGTAGGGGGTATTCCCGGCGAACTCCAACCGGGTGAAACGATGGGTGGGGTATCGTTGACCGTCATTGAGGATGATGGCTATCAGTTCGGCCAGCGCGGCCGGCCTGTCTCCGGAGCTGCCGAGGGCCGTGGCCAGTGAGGGAACCAGATGATCGAACGGATATCCGAGGTTCTTCCAGCGACGGTGGATATCCGAAAAAGCGTCGATCTCGAGAACGGTTCTGACCCGTGAATTCCTGGCGTTTTTCGCCCGGGTGCGCATCAGCCAGCCGTAGACCTCGCGGCGCACCCCTTCGCTCTGGCGTATGGCATCATCGAGGGATTTCTCACCGGGTTGCTGCAGATAGTCGAGCAGCCACAATTCCACCGGATGCAGGGAGGCAAGGTAGCCCATATCCTGCAGATTGTAGGCGCCGGGCCGATATTTCTCATACATGGTCGAGAGCTTTTTGTCGCTCAGCCCGGTGGTGGGAACCCTGCTGCGGATAAAGCGGATAAAGGCGACCTCATCCGCCTGCGGCAGCAGATGCCGGTGGACGATGGTAAGCCGCAGGGGACTCGGCTTCATGCCCGCCAGCAGGGTCTCCAGTCGCTCATCGGCCGTCTTGTCTTTGTACTTGCGCCAGAAGCGGGTCAGGAAAACCTTGCTTTCCTTGTCGATGAATTTGGCCAGCACCGGCTCGCGGCGGGAATCGCGGTCATCGTACAGGACCTGTCGGGGATTTTCCCACTGGGTGGTCCTGGTATAGCTGACGATGTCCTGCATGATGCGGACGAAGGGCAGGTTGATGGAGGACTGCAGCGCCTCGGCGACGGTCACGACCCGGTGATTGTCTTCCTTTTTGAAATTGCCGAAAGTGTGGACGCCCCCGCCGGTAAAAAAGCGTTCGCCGGGGTTGGCGGAGTAGCAACGCTGCATGGCGGCGTCGAGCAGTTCCCGCAGTTGAATGTCTCTGTTATGCAGCAGCTGCGAACAGACCCAGAAAGTCAGAATGTCAGGCTGTTGCTGCTGCAGCCTGTGCAGTTCCGGGACCGGACGGCCGGAGAGATTCCGGTGCAGCTCGGCGATGATCTCCAGATAAGTGGCCAGGGTACGCAGCTTGGCCGTCGAGCCGAGTTCAAGCTTGCTGCCTTCGTTGATGTTGAAGGGCAGGCCGGTGGTGTCGGTCTGGACACGGACCTTGTTGCCGGAAGTCGTTCGTTCGAAGAGGGTAAAACTGTAGCTGATCTTATCGGTCTGGTCGGCGCTCAGCAGGTAATGGCCGACAATCCCGTTTTTCGCCGCGATCTCCGGATCCTGTAAACTTTTCAGGTACTCGCCGACTCCGGTCTGCAGCTCGCGGTTCAGGGTGGAGGTTACGGTCAGATCCATCCGGTCCAGCTCGTAGAGTGAGGTCCCCAAAAGGGGCGCCAGGCGGTTGCGCACCACATTGACACCCTTGTCGCTCATAATCTTGGGGGTCGCCGGATTTTCCTTGAAATTCCGGAAAGACAGGGGCTGAAGCTGTGCTGCATCGCCCAACTCAGCTGGGATGATCCCGTTTCGGGTCAGCAGACGGAGATACTCGTTCGTAAGCGTCGCCAGCCCGGCGCGACCGTGGACGAGGTAGTAAGACGGCCGACGGTGGGCGATCATGAGGCTTATCACCTGCTTGAGCAGGACGGCCTTGCGGCTGATGTCCCCTTCGCTTCCATTGCGCCCATCGTGCAGCAGGCGGTTCATTTCCCGGAAATCGGTGCCGAACCAGACATACAAACCGTCTCCCAAGCCATTGACCTCACCTGTGCCCGGAGCCGCGGAGAGGGGCACGGAGTTTAGGTAGTCGAGCACCAACTGTTTCCGGCAGGCGGAGGTATCTTCGCCGTTGCGGTAGGCCCGGACGCTGGCGGAGGCCATCTGCATCAGCTTTTCGACAGGGGCGGCGGTGACGCCGTTGTCCGAATGGCGGTACTTCTCGATCTGGGTTGCCAGGGTGCTGCCCCCCATCGACGGCAGGTGGATATTGACCTGCTCCCCGGCCTGCACGGCCACGGCCCTAGTGAACCGCCCCCAGTCCACCGCCGGGTTGACTTTGGGATGTCTGTCGGAGAGCAGATCGCGGTTCTCGATAAAGAGAAGAGACTCGACGATCACCTTGGGGATCTCGTCAAAGGCGGCATAGACATGCCCCGGATTGGTCATCCGGTACATCTGGTGTTGTGCGACGTCGAGGATCTGCAGACCCGCCTGGCTCTTCTCCCGGTACGGGATGTTGAAACCGTGCTGCGCGTATGTGGTGAGACTGTGGTTGAAGCGGGCCTGTCGGCTTACGACCAGGCCGTTTTCTTTGAGCGTCGCCAGTATTTCCGGCATCCGGGAATAGCCGAGTCTGTTGTCGAAGGGGCCATTGTTCGGAAAGATGAGGCTCTCGCTTTCCCCCTCCCCGACATGGTACTGCAATCCGGCGACGTAGCGGCTCAGGTATTTCGCCTGCAGGAAGGAGGTCTGTGTTTCATAGTAACAGGCTGCCATGGTCCCGGCGATGACGGCGATCAGCAATGCCAGCACGATTCGCCGCCGGCGTTTCGGCTTCGGTGCGCCCGGTCCTTGTTTGGCGATGTGCGTCCGGGCGTACCGGTGAGATCGGTTCCCGTCCGGCTTCAACAGGTTGATTTTAACGGAGATGTCTCCCGGCTGCCGTGCCGGAGCGGATTTTGATATAGGAGATTTTGATATAGGAGTGTTCACGTATGGATGTATGGCCGACCGTTGCCAGGTGTGGAAAAAGAGAGCTCCGTTAACATAACGCTGCTTCGGGCAGCGGCTTGCGGCCCCCTTTTGACCTGTGTCGGTTCAGGGCCTGCCGGATGCCATTCTATAACAAAACACGGCGGAATGGAACACGGCACCGTTGGTTGGGCAGTGCCAACTCCCGGGGCAGGCCGAAATTGGCGCAGTTCGGATTTTTGCAAAAATTGACCTGAATGCCGCTTTCTCCGGACAGACAAAACCCCCTGGTCACTCCAGACCAGGGGGTTCCAGTAAAGCATTATGTGGGAAAAACTATTTGATTTTGATGAATTTGCTGCTGTTGACGCCGCATTTTGCGCAGGTTTTCGGAGGACCATCACCTTCGTGTTTCAGGCCGCAAACGGTACATTGCCAGGTTTTGGTGCTAGGCATAAGTAACTCCCTTGGTTTGAGATGAAAGATGTCGGGGGAGGCCCCTTCAAAACGACTCTATATATAACTCTGTGGGTTATAATTGTCAAGCCATAACCGGCAGGAAAAAATCATATTAATGATGATCGGAAAAGATACCCTGCGCAGTGTCCCGCAAGACGCCTGGCCGGTCGCTCATTACCCCATCCACACCCATGCGCAGCAGACGCTCCATGTCCACGGTTTCGTTGATCGTCCAGACGTGGATCTCCAGGTTCAGGGCATGGGCCGCGGCGATGGTTTGCGGAGTAATCAGGGTTTGCCCCTCGTAAATTTCGGGGATCTGCAGCGCCGCTGCCGGAGGCACATAGGGAGTTTGACATCCCTTTTGCAACCAGTCAAAAAAGCCGACCAGTTCTCCAAAACTGTAACTGCTGGGAACCTGATGCGCCGCGCACAGAGGTCGCAGGCGGGCCATTATTGCATCGTTTTCCGCCGCCAGCAGCACCCGATCCAGCATCCCGGCCTGCCGAATGACCTCCAGAGTCGCCTTCTCCATGGCTGGCGTATCCTGCTTGATTTCAATATTGAAAAGGGCCCCGGGAAAAGATCGCAAGACTTCGGCGAGGGTTGGAACCTTGATGCCGAGGCCGCGGTGCGGAAAGCTGTGACCTTGATCCGTGGTAAAAGTCGCACCGGCATCGAATTGCTGAAGTGCGTCAAGGGTCAGGCTGGCCACGGCGGTATCCACGCCGCAGGTGCGCAACAACGATTCATCGTGCACAACCACCACTTCACCGTCTTGGGTGGCACGGACATCGAGTTCCAGGTAAAGCATCCCCTCGGCGAGCGCTGCAGCGAAAGCCGGCAGGGTGTTTTCCGGATAATCGGCCGAGTTGCCCCGGTGACCGAATAACCGGGGTCGTGGAGAATCGAAATATTTTGATTTCACGAAGTTTTCTCCATGGCGGCTTGTTGACCGCGTTGCATGTTGACAGTCATCAGCAGGCCGATGCCGGCCAGAAAGAAAATTACCAGGCCGAGAATCGCCAGGCGGTTGGAGCCCGTCAGTTGGGCCAGTAGTCCGAAGGACAACGGACCGAGGATGGAAGCGAATTTTCCGCTGACGGCGTAAAAACTGTAGAACTCGGCATTTTTCCCGGCAGGGATGAGGGATGCGTAAAGGGAGCGGCTGATGGCCTGACTGCCGCCGAGGATGAGAGCGACAGCCAGGCCCATTAGCCAGAATTGCCAGGCATGTTGCATGGTGTAGGCAAACACCGTAACCGCCGAAAACAGGAACAGGGATAGCAGTACGGCACGCTTGGCACCCCAGAGATTGGCGAGACGGCCAAACAGCAATGAACCGGGCATGGCAACGAACTGAATCATGAGATAGCAGCCGAGAATGGTGGTCGTGCCAAGCCCCAGTTCGTCTTTGGCGAAGATGGCGGCTATGGCAATGATCGTCTGAATGCCATCGTTGTAAAACAGATAGGCCAGCAAAAAGCGCAGCAGGTCCGGATGGTTACGCAGATCCTTCCAGAGTTGCCTCAGGGCCTGCATGTGCGAGACGGCTGCCGGTTGTACGGCCGGATAAGGGATCATATCCTCGCGCAGATAAAAAAAAGTCGGGATGGAAAAACCCAGCCACCAGAGACCGGTCAGCATAAAAGCAATACGAGTGGCCTGCCCAGGGGTGGACAGGCCGAGCAAGCCATGGTACTGGATAAGCAGAAACGACAGCAGCAGCATCAGGCCGCCGCCGGCATAACCCACGGCAAAGCCACGTGCTGACAGGCGATCCATTTCAGCGCCCTGCGCCAGGGCGGGCAGAAACGCATTGTAAAAGATATTAGCGGCGGCAAAGCAGACATTGGCGATCATGAACAGGCCTGCCGCCAGCAGATAACGGCCGGGGCCGGCCAGGGCCAGCAGGCAGGTGGCGAAGGCGCCGGCGATACAAAGCGCAACCAGCCAGCGCCTGCGGCAGCGAATGCGGTCCGCCTGTGCGCCAAGCCCGGGAGCGACAAGGGCTACCAAAGTCATCGACGCTGCCACGGCGTAACTCCACAGGGCCGTGGCGGTCAAGGGCCCCCCGATGATGGGCAGGCTGACCCCGCCTGCGGGGACCAGCGAGACAAAGTATACCGGCAGTACCGCAGCCAGGATCACCGTGGCGAAAGCCGAGTTGGCCCAGTCGTACATGCACCAGCCAAACCAGGCCTGGCGGCGCGTCGGGCCCGATCCGGTATCAATGTGTTCAGGCATGGTGTTTGTTCCCATGGATTACAGGCTGATTGCACGAAAATTCGGGGGTCGTACAGGTCCCATCATTTGCGATCGGCGTCGGCCAGGTATCGTACATAGGCGCAGTTCTCGGGCAGCCAGTCCGCCTGGCGTACCACCTCAGGGGTCAGTTTGATACATCCTTCACCGACTTCGAAGCGCTTATGGTAGACTTTGCAGCGACGGGTCGCCACATCCAGAAAGCGGCATGCGATGCTGCTGGTGTGCAGGCGGCCATGTTTGTCGGCGAATTTTTCGAAACAACATTCTCCACACTGCCGACAAATCGCATCCCAGTCCTTCAACGACGTTGCCCCGTCAGGCACATTCCGAATAACCGCAAGCATGACACACGCAGCAGCCCCCCTCATGCTCCACCGGGCCGCCGCATTCCGGGCAGGCGCCACCGTTGTTGACTACTTTGAAGACTGTATCACCGCCCGTTTCGGTCTGCATGTGCATGAGGATGGCGTTGGCTACCGCATCCGCGCAGGAGGTGACGCGATTCTCGCCGAAACCGGCTGGTTTGTGGCAGGTAATGCCGATTAACTGCTTGATCACCTGCCGAGCCTGCACGCCGCTGCGCCAGGCCAGGGACACCAGCCTGCCGATGGCTTCGCACTGGCTTGCGGCGCATCCGCCTGCCTTGCCCATGGTGGTGAACAACTCGAACAGGCCGCTGTTGTCCTGGTTGATGGTAACGTACAAAGGACCGCAACCGGTGGTCATCTGATAGGTTTTGCCGACCAGCGCGCGCGGCCGTTCGCGTTTATGCCCGGTTTTACCGGATTCGACGGGTAGCTTCTCCTCCGAGGGTTGTTCCGCCGTTTTGGCTACCGACAAGACCTGCATGTCGCGCGATCCATCGCGGTAGATCGTTACCCCTTTGCACCCTTCCATATAGGCCAGTCGATACACCTCGGCGACCTCTTCACGGGTAGCCGAGTTAGGAAAGTTCACCGTTTTGGACACCGCATTGTCAGTATGCCTCTGGAAAGCCGCCTGCATGCGGATATGATCCTCGGGAGTGATGTCGTGGGCGGTGACAAACAGCCTGCGGATTTTTTCGGGGATCTCAGAGAAACTCTGGATGGTGCCTTTTTCGGCGATAGCCTTCATCAGCTCCGGGCTGTAAAAACCTTCTTTGCGGGCGATGGATTCGAACAGCGGATGCACCTCGACGAGCACGTCGTTGTCCATAACCTGTCGCACATAGGAAACGGCAAAAATCGGTTCAACGCCACTTGAGGTATTGGCAATGATAGAGATGGTACCTGTCGGGGCGATGGTGGTGCAGGTGGCGTTGCGCAGCGGCGCCTCGCCCGCCTGGTCATACCGGCTGCCGGGAAAGTTCGGGAACGCGCCGCGCTGCTCAGCAAGGGCTCGCGAGGCGCTGCGCGCTTCGTCGGTAATGAATCCCATCAGTTTGTCGGCCAGTTCGATGGCCTTGGCGCTGTTGTAGGGCAGACCGAGGAGGATCAGCATGTCGGCCCAGCCCATGATGCCTAGTCCGATTTTACGGTTGGCAAGGGTCATATCGGAAATCTGCGGCAGGGGGTAACGGTTGATTTCTATGACATTGTCGAGGAACCGTACGGCCAATTGCACGGTAGTACGGATTTTGTCCCAGTTGACCTCGCCGTCCCGGGTAATCATGCGTGCCAGATTGATGGAGCCGAGGTTGCAGGATTCGTAGGGCAGCAGCGGCTGCTCTCCACATGGATTGGTCGCTTCGAATTCACCGACATGGGGGGTAGGGTTGTCGCGGTTGAGGCGATCCAGGAAGATGATGCCCGGTTCGCCGCTGGTCCAGGCCATGTCGATAATGCGGTCGAAGACCTTGCGGGCATCCAGTTTTTTAAGCGGTTCGCCGGTGCGCGGGTTGAGCAGGTCATATTCCGAACCGGTCTCAACCGCTTTCATGAAAGCTTCCGTAATGCCCACCGACAGATTGAAATTGGTCAGAATCGTAAGGTCCTTTTTGACCATGATGAAATCCATGATATCCGGATGATCGACCCGCAGAATCCCCATGTTGGCACCGCGCCGGGTGCCGCCTTGTTTAATGGTTTCGGTGGCGGCGTCAAACACCTTCATGAAAGAGATGGGTCCGGAGGAGACGCCTTTGGTGGATAGCACCACGTCGTTGGCCGGACGGATGCGCGAAAATGAAAAACCGGTACCGCCGCCGCTTTTGTGGATCAGAGCAGTCTGCTTGATCGCTTCGAAGATGCTCTCCATGGAGTCTTCTACGGGTAGCACGAAGCAGGCGGACAACTGTCCGAGTTCCCGGCCGGCGTTCATGAGTGTCGGGGAATTCGGCAGGAACTCCATGCGCGTCAGGGCATCGTAAAACTGGTCGGCAAGGGACTGAACATCCATGTCGGAGGCAAGGCGGGTTTCAGCCTCGGCCACGGTCTCGGCCACCCGGCGGAACATGTCCGCGGGTTCCTCGAGGATATGGCCTTCCTGGTCTCGTTTCAGATAACGGCGTGTGAGTACGGTGAGGGCATTATTGCTGAGCAGGGATTTCAGATCCGCGGTGGTCATCATGTTAAAAGGTCCTTTGGTTGATCAAACTGCAATTCTGTAATGGTGACAATATGCTGTAGAAACAGCATCTATTAACCACCATATGTTGGGTTTTGTCAAGCTGTGTATGCATGTCAGGTAAGGCCAGGTCTGCAAATTTTCGCAAGCGCCATGTCACGGATTTGGCCTAAAAGGGATTTTACCTTGAAACCACTATTGTTGTAGAATGAAGCGGCTCGTACAAATCGAATTATACCCTCTTAGAGGCCTGCTCCCGGACGGGATAAAGGGGTTGCCAAACCGCCCCCCTGGTGGTAGTTTCTCACAACTCTTTTTCGACCTGTTCGTTGGCCATATTCGGGTAGTGACCGAACAACGGGTCTTCGGTTATCGGTCCGGATGTTGCCTCGCGTGAAGGCATCCGCTGATTCTAAGCATCTTGAAGGGAGCTCCATGAAAAAGGTCTTTGTCCTGGATACCAACGTTTTGCTGCATGACCCTCAGGCCTTGCTCCGTTTTAAAGACAACGATGTGGTGATCCCCATTACGGTTGTTGAAGAGATCGACACCTT
The DNA here is from genome assembly GCA_002435955.1 of Pelobacter sp. UBA6093. GTDB lineage: Bacteria > Desulfobacterota > Desulfuromonadia > Desulfuromonadales > Syntrophotaleaceae > Syntrophotalea. Next base: position 66,756 of record DIWZ01000040.1, on the reverse strand, counting down.
CAAGAAGGATCTCAGTGAAACGGGGCGCAACGCCCGTCAGGTTTCCCGGTTGCTCGACAGCTTTCGCGCCCAGGCCCATCTTGTGGATGGGGTGCAACTTCCGGAAGGCGGCATGCTGCGAGTTCTGCTTTACACCGAGCAGACGCTGAAACACCTGCCGCCCGAGTTGCGCACGGAGCGTGCCGACAATCGCATTCTGGCTGTCGCACTGCAAACGAAAAAAGATTGTCAGTGTCCCGTGGTTTTCGTGACCAAGGACACCAATTTGCGCATCAAGGCCGACGCTGTCGGGCTCGATGCGCAGGATTACGAGTCGGACAAGGTTGCCATCGAAGACCTCTACACCGGAATGGCCGAAGTCACGTTGCCCCGGGAGCAGGTCGACCGCTTTTATGGGCAGGGTTATGTTGATATCGAGGGTGAATTCTTTGATAATCAACACTTGACCCTGATCGATGAAACCAATACTTCCCATACCGGGATCGGCCGTTACGAAGCAGCCCTGGGACGGGTCGTTCCCCTTATCAAATCCCCCAAGGAAGGGCTTTGGGGGATCGCGCCGCGCAATCGGGAACAGCAGTTCGCCATCGATTTGCTGCTCAACGACGATATCCAGCTGGTGACTCTGGTGGGTAAGGCCGGAACCGGGAAAACCCTGTTGGCCATTGCAGCCGGACTGAGTAAATCGGCTGATGAGGGCGGGTACAGCCGGTTGCTGGTGTCGCGGCCCATCTTCCCCCTGGGACGGGATCTTGGTTTTTTGCCCGGCGACGTTGAGGAAAAACTTGCGCCATGGATGCAGCCCATTTTTGATAACGTCGAGTTGCTGCTGGGCATGGTTGACGAGCATGGCAAACGCAAGCGAGGCTACAAGGAGCTGGTTGATATGGGGCTGTTGGAGATCGAACCCCTGACGTACATACGTGGTCGTTCCATCCCCAAACAGTACATGGTTGTCGACGAAGCGCAAAACCTGACACCCCATGAGATAAAGACCATCATCACCCGTGCAGGCGAGGGCACCAAAATCGTTCTGACCGGTGACCCGTACCAGATCGACAACCCTTATATCGATTCATCGAGTAACGGCCTGACGTACGCTGTGGAAAAATTCAAGAATCAATCCATAGCCGGTCACGTGACCCTCATGCGTGGCGAGCGCTCACCTCTGGCGGAACTGGCGGCCAATCTGCTCTGATGGGCTGGATGGCCTGATTTTCGGTCCACTGTAAAATAAAATTCTGCCAAAAAACGGTGCTTTACCGCCGTGGCGGGATCAAACTTGAGGCTTGTGATTCGGGGGCCATCCTTGGACCTCGCCGGGCAGCCGGAGGCTGTCCTTTGTGCTGTTGTGCCGCGTGCTGCGGCGTACCGGTGTACGCCTGCGCGAATCCCTCGATTTCCTTGCCGCGACGAAAATATCCGCGTTTCCCGCCAGGAAACGGCGTTGTTCCCATCCGGAGGCGCCGGATGAAAACCAGAAAGAAGATTCTGCTACATGTTGTTGCTGACCATAGAATCATCCTGTGACGAGACTTCGGCCGCCGTTGTGCGCGATGGCCGCCAGATCCTGTCCAACGTCATTGCCTCCCAGGTCGATGTACATGCTCTGTATGGTGGTGTTGTGCCGGAACTGGCGTCCCGCAAGCATATGGAGGCGGTGACGGTCGTTATCGATGATGCTCTGCGCAAAGCCGGGGTCGCCCTGGGCGACATCGAAGGTATTGCCGTAACCCGTGGACCCGGTCTGGTGGGTGCTTTGCTGGTCGGCTTGTCCATGGCCAAGGCCATGGCGTTGTCTCTGGGAATACCCCTGGTTGGCGTGCATCATATGGAAGGTCATATCCTGGCGCCTCTGCTTGAACAGGATGTCCCATTTCCCTATCTGGCATTGGCCGTCTCCGGTGGCCATACCCATCTTTATCGCGTAGATGGCATCGGCAAGTATCGGACTCTTGGCCGGACCCTCGACGATGCGGCCGGCGAAGCTTTCGACAAGGTATCGAAGTTGCTGGGGCTCGGCTATCCCGGCGGTGCCGTCATCGACCGCCTGGCCGCCGAGGGCAACCCCAGGGCCTTCGATTTTCCCAGGCCGTTATTGAAAAAACCCACCTTCGATTTTAGTTTCAGTGGTATCAAAACGGCTCTGCTGTATTATGTGCAAAGTCAGAACAGTCCCATCGAAGGGGCTCACCTGTGTGATGTTGCCGCCAGTTTTCAGCAGGCGGTGATTGAGGTGCTGTGCGAAAAAACCCTACGCGCAGCCCGGGATACGGGGCTTGAACGCATTGTGGTGGCTGGCGGCGTGGCCTGTAACAAGGGCTTGCGCAGGCTGATGGGCGAGCGTTCCGCCAAGGAAGGTTTTCGGGTGTTTTTCCCCAGTCCGATCTTGTGCGCCGACAATGCGGCCATGCTTGGTGTGGCCGGGGACGCGTATCTTACCGCTGGATGTGTTGCTGATCTGGATCTCAATGCGCGAGCTAATTGGCCCCTCGATCAGGCAGGCTGGCCCCAGCAGCTCTTGCCCTGAAATGGATGGAACCGTATGTATCGGCGATGGCCTCTGGTCCGGCAAGTCAAATTGCTCGTGGTGCGTTTCCTGCGTTTGCGAGGGGCGCCCGAAGAAATCGCGAAAGGCCTGGCGCTGGGTATTTTTATCGGCCTTACCCCGACCTTCGGGTTTCAGATGCTTTTGGCCGTGTGTCTGGCCGTCATGCTCAAAGAAAACAAGTTTGCCGCTGTGCTGGGGGTTTGGGTGACCAATCCCTTTACCGCACCGTTCATTTATGCCCTTGAATACGAATCCGGACGTGTGCTTCTGGGGATGGATCATGCGCAAATGCCGAATTCTTTGAGTTTTTCCGCCTTGAAAAGCCTGGGGTGGGAAGTGCTGTTGCCCCTCTGTGTCGGCAGTCTGCTTTGGTCCGTACTCTGTTCCATGGCCATTTACCTGGTCGCTATTCGAGTTATTCCACTAACCCATACCTGGAAAATACCACGCTGGCCCCGACGGTCTCGGCGCAAAACAGGGGAGGGGCCATGAATCATCGCCCGAAAAAACGCTTTGGACAGAATTTCCTGCAGGATCGGCATGTAGTTGACGGTATTTTGAACGCTGCCGCACTTGAGCCTCATGATCGGGTGCTGGAGATCGGGCCCGGCCTGGGTGCGTTGACCGATCGTCTGTTACCGGAAATCGCCAGATTGCATGTCATTGAAATTGACAGGGATCTCGGTGCCAGCCTGCTGGCTCGCCCTGAAACAAATCTTACCGTCCATCTGGGTGATGCATTGACCCTTGATTGGGACGCCATACTGACAGAGCCGCCCTACAAGCTCATTGCCAATCTTCCCTACAACATATCCAGTCAGATTGTGTTTAAGATCCTTGACCACCGGCATTTGTTCTCGCGCCTGGTGCTGATGTTCCAGCAGGAAGTCGGGGAGCGGCTGTGCGCCTCGCCCGGCGGGCGGGATTACGGCATCCTTTCAGTGCTGAGCCAGGTGTGGTTCGATATCCGGCGTGTATTGCGGGTACCCCCAGGGGCTTTTTATCCGCCGCCGAAAGTGCACTCGGCTGTTTTATGTTTTAATGCTCTTGCGCAGTCACGTATTATTGTTGAGGACGAAGCGTTTTTCCGGCGTGTTGTCAAGGCGGCCTTTGCACAGCGCAGGAAAACCCTGCGCAACAGTCTAACCGGCTCCGGTTTCGGGTTTGACGGTCTGGAGGAGAGCTTGCTTGCTGTCGGCATCGATCCCGGCAGGCGCGCCGAGACCCTTAATCTTGAGGAGTTCGGGTGCCTTGCGCAACTGCTAAGGGCGCATTTTCCCTGAGCCCTTCTTCCTGCTGGAACCAGTTCCTGTCCTTTTGCCCTCCTCCGATCGAACCTTTCCTGATGTATATCTCCTTCATTACTAATTAAATATTGAAAAAATTATAAAAATACTTAAAGATCTTATTCTTAGTGTAAACGTTTTCTGGTGATTTCAATTATCCTGAACTCCTAGGAGGCTGTCGGACTATC
>DIWZ01000040.1:0-62725 GCA_002435955.1 Pelobacter sp. UBA6093 | reverse complement strand
CCAAATTTTCGCTTCGGCCCGGATAGTCCGACAGCCTCCAAGTCAGCAAAAGCCTTTGTTTTTCCTTCGCATTCAGGTGGCCAGGCACCTCCTGGCATGTTTGTGTAAACGGTATTGTCCAGCACAATACCACGGGGAGCGGCATGGAGCTGAGTTCTTTCGACTATCGTGATGTGATCGATGATCTGCCGGTAGGGGTGTTTGCTTGCGATGCTGCGGGCCTGATAAACATGGCCAATGGCGCCTTGCATCGGTTGTGCGGGTATGCTTCCGGCGACTTGATCGGACTGCATCTGGCTTCTTTACCCGATCACGACGAAGAGCGCCGCATGTTGCAATCGACCCTGGGACGCATGCGCGGAACCGGTAGCCCAAAAGCCATTTGCAGAATTCACGTAACGGTAAAGAACCTGTTGACCCGGGTATTGCGTCTGGAAGCGGTATGTTGTTGCGACGTGCGAGGTAACGTGGCTGGCTTTGCCGGTATCGTCAGTGATATTACCACCCAGGCCAATGGCGAGGAAACCAGCCGGGTCAACCTCAATCGTTTCCAGGTGGCCTTTGAACAGTCGGCCATTGGCATGGCTATTGTCCGACCGGGGGGGGCATTTCAGGAGGTCAACCTGGCTTTTTGCAAATTTCTTGGATACCAGTATGGCGAATTGAAATGCCGCACCCTGAGGGACATTACCCATCCGGACGATAGATGCGACATGGAACGGTGTGACACTCCTAACCTCAAGGATTCCGTCGAGAAACGTTATTTTCGCAAGGACGGGTCCATTGTCTGGGGAAGGTTGACAGCGACCAGTTTTCCGGGGGCCGCAGGCATCGGCAGTGAAATTTTACTGCAGGTTGAGGATTTAAGCGGTTGGAAAGACGCTGCCAGCCAACTTTATTATCGTCGCAGTTTTGAACGTTTACTTGCCAAAATTTCCAACGGATTTGTCGAACTCGCATCCGATGAATCAAGCGAACAGATGAAGACGACGCTTGAATTGCTCGGCAGGTTTCTCGGCGCGGACAGGGGAGGTGTCCTCCTGTTTGACGAAGAAGGTCAGAATCTCAGTGCGGCCTATGCATGGTCAGCGCCGCATATATTCCCCCCCAGGCAATTGCCTCATACCCTGAGCCTTACCGATTTCCCCTGGATGATCAACACCCTTTGTCGTGGGCGGGTTCTCTACATCAGGGGCAGTGCCGATATCCCGTCCGAGGCGGCCGCGGAAAAAGCTTTCTGGCGGGCGCAAGGGGAACGAGCGTTGCTGATGGTGCCCATGCAGGCGGGTGGCAAGATTGTAGGCGGACTTTGGTTCGATGCGCCGGGCAACGGAAGTAAATGGGAGGAAGAGGATCTCGTCCTGCTTGGCACCGTTGGCCAGATTCTGGGTGGAGCCATGGAGCGGGAACAGGCATCCCTGCGACTGAAACGCAGCGAACAGCGACTAGATCTTGCGCTTTCCGCATCCAATGAAGGGGTGTGGGATCTCGATCTGCGCACCGGGCATGAATATTTCAGCGCCAGGTGCCTGGCGATGCTCGGATACGACATCGATGAAGTTCCGGGCTGTTTCGAAACCTGGGCCAATCTCTTACACCCCCAAGATCGCAACAGGACTCTGGATTGTTACCAAAAGCTGATCGCCCAGGGAGGCAGGCTTGATCTGGAATTCAGACTGATCGCCAAAGACGGTCGCACCGTCCATATTTATTCGCGCGGTGAGGTGGTTGAGTTTGATGACCATGGCAAGCCGACTCGCATGCTCGGTACCCATATGGATATCACCGAACGCAAAATAGTTGAAGAGGCATTGCAGGCCGCAAACCAGAGGCTGCAGGACATTGTAGAGTTTTTGCCGGATGCCACGTTTGTTGTTGACCAAAAAGGCCGGGTCATCGCATGGAATCGCGCGACGGAGGCGATGACCGGAGTTGCGAAGAGTATGATGCTCGGTCAGGATACGCGTGCTTGCGGTGCGGCCATATTTGGTGAGCCCCGGCCCATATTGATCGATTTTGTATCGAACAGCGAGTACAGGGCGGAAGACTGGTACAGTTCCTGCGAATATCGCCAAGGCAGTGTCATTGGGGAAAGTTTCTCTCCCGTAGTGCAAAACGGGAGGGGCGGCCATATCTGGGGGATTGCGGCCCCCTTGTTCGATCAACACGGTCAGTTGGCCGGAGCCATTGAATCGATTCGTGATATTTCAGAACGCAAAGCCGACGAAGGCGTTCTTAAAGAAGCGCTTGCGCAGGCACAGCAGGCGCGCGAACGCATCGATGCCATTCTCGAATCGGTGGCGGATGGCCTGATCGTGTCGGACGTCGGCCAGAGAGTCGTTTTGATGAACCGGGCGGCTGAATTGCTTATCGGCATTTCAGCCCGGCACGCCGTTGGACGACCGGTAGCCGCCCTGACTGGCAACGGTGAGCTGGCGTGTCAGATCGATCATACGCGATCGGGCCATCAGAATTCAGGCGCTGTAGAATGGCAAGTTCCATCCGATAACCGGCGCCCCGTGATCCTTCAAGCCCGATCTGCTCCCGTGATGGGTCCTGAAGGCAGGCAAGGGGACGTTATTACCATTTTGCGGGACGTGTCGCAGGAACGGCACATCGACCAGGTTAAAAACGAGTTTATCGCCATGGCTGCACACGAGTTGCGCACGCCTTTAACGGCGGTTATGGGTTTTGCCGAATTACTCTTGAATCAGGATCAATTTGAGACGGGTTATCATGATTGCCAGCAGGAATTTTTGCACATTATCCACGAAAAATCAGTAGTTTTACAAAGAATCATTGAGGATCTTCTTGATCTAAGTCGTATCCAGCTCGGGCAGGCGATGGCGCTCGATTGTACGGCAGGGGATCTTTGCGCCATGGTTCGCCAGGCCATAGCTGCCTGTCGACAGATCAGCAAGGGGCATGAATTCAGTCTCGCTCTGCCCCCTTGTGAGGTGACAGGATATTTCGACGGCAGCAAGGTTCAGCAGGTCATGAATAATCTGATCAGCAATGCCGTAAAATTTTCTCCCCAGGGGGGGGAAATCAAGGTTGCCGGCAAGTTGGACGCCGGGTGTTTCGTTGTCAGCATCGAAGATCAGGGTGTCGGCATGACTCCGGAACAACTCGCCCGCATTTTTGACAAATTCTATCGGGCCGATGCTTCAAATACCTCGGTTGGAGGCTTGGGGCTGGGGTTGACCATCGTTAAAACCATCGTCGAGGCACATGGGGGAGCCGTTCAGGTCGAAAGTGAACCCGGCGCGGGTACCCGGGCCTCCTTCAGCTTGCCGTTGTCTCCCCCTTGATTCCCCCCTCTGCGCGCCACCTGGTGAAAGTTGGCAAGCAATGGAGTGGTCGCTAATTCAACCTGATACATCCCTGTTTCGCCATCCAGGGGTATAATGGAAGCATCAGGATGAAGACCCGGGAGCTTGGATTATGCGCGGCTATGATTCCAAGAAGGGAAGCCAGGGTAAGGGGGGCTTGCCGTATCTGCTGGCGGTGGCACGTGGCGATTGTCCCGCTGACCTGGCCTTACGTAATGCACGGGTCCTCGATCTTGTGACCGGTGCGGTTCACCATACAGATATAGCGATTGTCGGTAAGACTATTGCTGCGGTACGCACAGGTCTGCCTGCACGACATAGTTTTGATATGCATGGTCTTTATGTCTCGCCAGGCCTGGTCGATGCGCATGTGCATGTCGAGAGTTCCATGCTTCGACCGCGGGAATTCGCGAAGCTTATTGCTCCCCATGGCGTTACTACCGCTATCAGCAATCCCCATGAAATTGCCAATGTGTGCGGCGTTCCCGGCATTCGATGCATGTGCGATGACGGCCGCCGCTCTCTTGTCGATATTCTCATGACCGTCCCTTCGTGCGTGCCGGCGACATCGCTTGCCGGTGCGGGTGCAAGCCTTGAATCCGAAGATCTCCGTAGATTGTTACGCTACCCCGGAGTCGTCGGCCTCGGTGAGGTCATGGACTTTCAGGGTGTGATCCATGGTCATCCGCGATTAATGCATGAGCTTGGCCTGGCAAAGGGATGGCTGATTGACGGGCATGCACCAGGGGTCACCGGTGCGGACCTCGATGCCTATGCGGCAGCAGGTATTTCTTCCGATCACGAATGTTCCACGGCGCAAGAGGCCCTGGCAAGGCTGCGCCGCGGCATGCGGGTGTTCCTTCGGGAAGGAAGCGCCGCGCGTAATCTGCAGGCCTTGTTACCCGTAATTTCTCCCCAATATGAGCGCTGGCTGGCTTTTTGTACCGACGACCGAGATGCTGCGGATCTTTTGCATGAAGGATCCATCGATCATCTGGTGCGCATGGCCATGGCAGACGGCGTGCCCCTTGTGACCGCCTTGCGCATGGCCTGCCTGAATCCCGCAGAGCATTATCGGCTTACCGATCGTGGGCTGATCGCTCCGGGGAAAAGGGCTGACATTGTCGCTTTTTCGTCGCTGAGTGACTTCCGCCCCCGGTTGGTTTGGCAGGCAGGTCGGCTGGTCGCCCGGGACGGCGATGCTGTTGCCTGTGGTGCCGATCAGGACAACACCTCGTGTATGTCGGCTTTTCTGGATACCGTACACGTCGATTGGACAAGCATCGATTTGAGGATTCCGGCGCAAGCTCAGAATGTGCGCGTCATCGGAGTGTTGAAGGGGCAGTTGGTTACCGAGCAGCGGATCCTGTCAGGGAAAGTGCAAAATGGAGAACTGATGGCGGATCCCGCGCGCGACATCCTGAAACTCGCCGTAATCGAGCGTCACCAGGCCTCAGGGCGTTGCGGAAAAGGATTTGTGCAAGGGTTGCAACTGCAGCAGGGCGCCGTTGCCAGCACCGTGGCACATGATCATCATAACCTGATCGTGGCAGGATCGGACGATCGCTCCATGATGACGGCCGCACGGGCCGTTGCCGACTCCGGCGGCGGGCAGGCGGTGGCACTGGGAGACCGGGTGCTGGAACATGTGGCCTTGCCCCTCGGCGGGCTGATGTCGCTGGCAACTGCCGGAGACCTGATTCAAATGCAATCCCGCCTGGAAGCCGCCGTGCTAAAGTTGGGTTGTGGATTGCCGCGACTTTTCATGACCCTGAGCTTTCTTGCCCTCGAGGTAATACCGGAGCTCAAGCTCACTGACTATGGCCTTGTCGATGTTGCGGCTCAAAAGGTGGTGCCGCTGTGTGTCGATGCCTGAGGACTGGAACCATGCCTGCTCTCGATTCCATGATTCTGCTAAGTGAACAAACCATCCGGACACGAGTTCAGGAGTTGGCGCGTCAGATCTCCAGGGATTATGCCGATGTCGATGAAATTATCATGGTCGGTGTTTTGCGCGGATGCTACATATTTCTGGCCGATCTCTCACGGGCTCTCAGTATCCCCAGAAGTATCGATTTTATTGCTCTGTCGTCTTACGAAACTTCCACCACAAGCGGCGCTGTGCGTTTGATCATGGATTTGCGCACCGACATCTCGCACCGACATGTTTTGATCGTGGAAGATATTGTCGACACCGGTCATACCCTCGACTATTTGCTGCGTTTGCTTCGCGCAAGGAATCCTGCCTCACTCAAGACCTGCTCTCTGCTGCGCAAGGCCGGTTCCATGGAAATCGAGGTACCCATCGATTATCTCGGGTTCGATATCCCGGATGTCTGGATTGTCGGCTATGGTTTGGACTGTGCCGACAAATATCGTGCGTTGCCCTATATTGCCCAAATTCCCATTAATGCCTGCCAGCAGTCCTGTTGATTGGAGTCTGTCGCAAACCTTTGTTTCGAAAACAGTTGCCAGAAATTGCCGCCACGTTTGATAACGCTGTTTTTTTGTCGCTCGGCAAGTAACATGGTGGGTCATTTTTTTGCAGTCTGCGACAATACGGCGTATACGCTGCAGCCAGGCGAAAATATGTCAATGTCTTGTCTTTGCCGGGCTTTCCGTGTCCGGAATGTAGAAAAAAAAGTTGAAAAGATATTCTATTGATGTTATCAATACCTAGGTCATTTTTGCCAGGGAAAACTAAATAGAGAAAAGCCAGGTGGTGGCATTATCACCGGCATGAGACCCCGCCAAGGTGGATGTATCCGGGAAAACCGGCTGCCTGTCTGGCGTCGACTCGGCCTGTCTCCTGTCCATCCCCTTGTCTTTGAGACTTTGTTTGTTTTTCTAAACCAAGATCGACCGACGTTTGCATATGTTTTGGAGGAGGAGAAATGGCCGAGCTCCCCGGTTCGGCTATTTCTCGCATAACCCCCACACCCGATTAAAACAATACATAGACGTGCGTTGCACCGCATCGCGCGTCGTTTCATGTCGTATGTCAACCGGGACCCGAGAGTCTCGGCAGACAGGTAGAGGTGCGCTTGGCAATGGAGCCATGTGTTGCGATTGCGCACGTGCATGGGATGCCTGTCGTATGTGCTCGGATTCCATTTATCTTTTAGGGGAGAAACTATGTCTAATTGCCAGGAAAAACAGAAATGTGAGTCCCAGCAAGGTTTTCCGGAGACTCTTTTCCGGGAACTCGATGCTTTCATCGAAACCTTGCCTACCAAGGAAGGTCATCTCATAACCGTTTTGCACAAGGCCCAGAGCCTGTTCGGTTACCTGCCTGAGGAAATCCAGCAGTATGTTGCCGATGCCCTGAACCTTCCTGTGGTGCAGGTATACGGGGTGATCAGTTTCTACACCTTTTTCACCCAGATACCGAAGGGTAAAAACCCCATTGCCGTGTGCATGGGTACGGCCTGTTTCGTCAAGGGGGCCAACAAGGTTGTCGACGCTCTCAAGCAGCAGCTTCAGGTGGAAATAGGCGAGGTTACTCCCGACGGTGTTTTCTCCATCGACTGCCTGCGTTGTGTTGGTGCCTGCGCCCTCGCTCCGGTGGTCATGGTCGGTGAGAAGGTCTATGCCAATGTGACTGCCGACCAGGTTAAAGACATCATTGCCGATTTTTCCTAACACGGGGAGACAACACAGATATGGCCAAGATAAAATCTCTGGCGGAATTGCAGAAAAAGCGTGACGAGCTGCAAGCCGTTGCCGCCAAAACCAAAAACGAAAAAGTCATAGTGAACGTATCTCTTGCAACTTGTGGCATCGCTTCCGGCGGTAAGGAAGTCATGGAAGCCATGAAGCAGGAAGCTGCCGCCCTCGGCATCAACAACGTCGAATTCACCATGTCCGGCTGCATGACGTACTGTTTCGCCGAGCCCACTGTCGAAATCACCCTGCCCGGCAAAGAGCCGGTTGTTTTCGGTTACATCAAGGGTGACAAGGCCAAGGAACTGGTGAGCAAGTACATCAAGAGCGGCGAACTGGTCGACGGCGTCATTCCGGCCAGCTACGAGCGCATTGTTTTTTAATTCAGGGAGAGCATAGCTATGGTGGACAAAAATCAGCTCAGAATAGCCACTCGGAACACCGGGTTCATCGATCCCGAATCCGTCGAATCCTATATTGCGGTTGGCGGCTACCAGGCACTGGGTAAATGCCTGGCCGAAATGAAGCCGGCCGACGTGATCGATCTTATGAAAAACAGCGGTTTGCGCGGTCGCGGCGGCGCAGGTTTCCCCACCGGCGTCAAATGGGGCTTCGCTGCCAAGTACGCATCCGACACCAAGTATGTTGTCTGTAACGCCGACGAAGGCGATCCGGGCGCGTTCATGGACCGCGCGGTACTCGAAGGCGACCCGCACAACGTGCTGGAAGCCATGGCCATCGGCGGCTACGCCATCGGCGGCAACAAAGGCACCATCTACATTCGTGCCGAGTACCCGCTTGCCATCGCCCGTCTGAAATTGGCCATCCAGCAGGCCAAAGACATGGGTCTTCTGGGCGACAACATCATGGGCACCGACTTCAGCTTTGATATCGAACTGAAATACGGCGCCGGCGCTTTCGTCTGTGGTGAGGAAACCGCTCTGATCGCCTCCATGGAAGGTAACCGCGGCGAGCCCTACACCAAGCCCCCTTTCCCTGCCGAAGCCGGTTACTGGGACAAGCCGACCATCGTCAACAACGTCGAGACGTTGGCCAACATCCCCGCCATCATCATGAAGGGCGCGGACTGGTTCAGCGGCATCGGAACCGAGACCTCCAAGGGCACCAAGGTGTTCTGTATCTGTGGCAAGATCAACAACGTTGGTCTGATCGAAGTTCCCATGGGTACCAGCCTTAAAACCGTCATCTACGATGTCGGTGGCGGTATCCCCGACGGCAAGGAATTCAAAGCCGTACAGACCGGCGGGCCCTCCGGCGGCGCTTTGACCTACAAGGACCTGGACGCACCCATCGACTACGAAAACCTGGTGGCACGCCAGTCGATGATGGGTTCCGGCGGCATGATCGTCATGGACGAAGACGACTGCATGGTGGCGGTTGCCAAATTCTTCCTGGACTTCACCATGGACGAAACCTGCGGCAAATGTACCCCCTGCCGTATCGGTTCCAAGCGTATCTATGAGATTCTGGACAAAATCACCATCGGCCAGGGTACCGAAGCCGACCTGGAAAAACTGCGCAGCCTGTCCCATAACATCAAGGACACCGCACTGTGTGGACTGGGTCAGACCATGCCCAACCCGGTCCTGTCGACCATGCGCGTTTTCGAAGATGAATACCGCGCGCACGTCATCGACAAGAAATGTCCTGCTGGCGTTTGTGCCGATCTGCTTGAGTTCACCGTTGTGGAGGAAAAGTGCGTGGGTTGCACCCTGTGCGCCAGGGTTTGCCCGGTTAACTGCATCAGCGGCAAGCCCAAGGAAGTCCATGTCATCGATCAGGCCGCCTGTATCAAGTGCGGCGCATGTCTGGACAAGTGTAAATTCGACGCCATCATCAAACAGTAACGAAGGGAGATGTGTTTCATGTCTATGTTGACGATAACGATTGACGGTCAGGCTGTTGAAATGCCTGCCGGCAGCACAATTCTGGCGGCAGCCAAAAAAGTAGGCATCGATATTCCTACTCTCTGCCAGCTCGATATGGAAAAACAATTCAACCAACAGTCTGCGGCTTGCCGTATCTGCGTGGTTGAAATTGAAAAGCGCCGCAATCTGGCGCCGGCTTGCGCCACCTCCATTATGGACGGGATGGTGATCAAGACTGACTCCCAGCGGGTTATCGAAGCTCGCAAAACGGTCCTGCACCTGATGCTGTCCGATCATCCCCTCGATTGTCTCACCTGCGAAAAGGCCGGCGCCTGCAAACTGCAGGATCTCTGTTATCAGTACGGTATCGAAGTTTCTGATTATCCCGGGCTGCGTAACGACTATCCGTTGGATGCCAGCAACGAATTCTATACCCGCGATCTGAACAAATGCGTGGCTTGCCGTCGCTGCGTACAGGTCTGTACCAACTTTCAGAGCACCAAGGCAATCGCTTTCGGTGACCGCGGCTTCACCACTCATCCCGTGGCGCCTTTCGACAAGGGTATGAGTGATTCCACCTGCGTTTCCTGCGGCAATTGCGTGTCCGTATGCCCGGTCGGCGCCCTGCTTTCGAAAAGCAAGGAAAAATTCCGTTCCTGGGAAGTCAGCAAAGTCAAAACCACCTGCTCGTACTGTGGGGTAGGGTGCCAGATGAACCTGCTCGCCAAGGAAAACAAGGTGGTAGGTGTTGAGCCCATGGACGGTGCGTCCAACAGTAGTTTGCTGTGCGTCAAAGGCAAGTACGGATTCAATTTCATCAACCATCCGGATCGTCTGAAAACGCCGCTGATCAGAAAGAATGGCGAGCTTGTTGAGGCAACCTGGGACGAGGCATATGGCCTCATTGCCGATAAGGTAAAAGCTACCAAGGCTGAATATGGCAACGATGCTCTCGCCGGTCTCACCTCGGCAAGGGTCACCAACGAAGAAAATTACCTGTTCCAGAAATTGGTTCGCGCGGGGTTCGGCACAAACAATGTCGATCACTGCGCTCGACTTTGACACTCCTCAACAGTTGCCGGTCTGGCAACTACGCTTGGCAGTGGCGCAATGACCAACAGCATCGATGAGTTGATGGACTCTGGTGCGATTTTTATCACAGGTTCCAATACGACCGAAGGCCATCCGGTAATCGGTGCCAAAATTCGTCGGGCAAAGGCAAAGGGTACGAAAATCATCGTTGCCGAGCCTCGGAAAATCGAGCTGGCCGCTGATGCGGATGTGTTTTTGCAGATCACTCCGGGAACCAACATCGCTCTGTATAACGGCATGATGAGCTACATCATCAGCGAAGGTCTGCAGGCTGCCGAGTATATCAAGGAGCGTACCGAAAACTATGATGAGCTGGTAGCAACGCTGGCGGATTTCACGCCGGAAAAAGCCGCTGAAATCTGCGGTGTGAGCGCTGAAGACATCAAGAGTGCGGCACGCATGTATGCTCAGGCCCCTAAAGCTGCTATCGTCTATGCCATGGGGGTTACCCAGCACACGACTGGTACGGAAGGGGTCATGACTCTGTCCAACCTGGCTCTGTTGTGCGGCAACATCGGTATCGAGAGCGGTGGTATCAATCCTCTGCGCGGTCAGAACAACGTTCAGGGCGCATGCGATATGGGTGGCCTGCCCGGCACCTATCCCGCCTACCAGAGTGTTGCGAATCCCGAAATCAAGGCCAAATTCGAAAAGGCCTGGGGTGTCGAACTGTCCGACAAGGTGGGTCTGACCCTCACCGAAATCGTCCACAAAGCTGGCCATGGTGATATCAAAGTTCTGTACATCATGGGTGAGAACCCGATGGTTTCCGACCCGGATCTGCACCATGTGGAAGAAGCGCTGAAAAATACCGAGTTCCTGATCGTCCAGGATATCTTCCTGACTGAAACGGCACAACTGGCAGACGTTGTGCTGCCGGCCGCTTCCTTTGCCGAAAAGGATGGCACCTTCTCCAATACGGAACGTCGAGTGCAGCGAGTCCGCAAGGCGATCAAGCCTGTTGGCAACTGCAAGCCTGACTGGCAGATCCTGATGGATCTGTTGAACAAGCTCGGCATTGAAAAGCGCTACGCCAGCGCGGAAGAAGTCTTTAACGAAATCACCACGGTGACTCCTTCCTACGGCGGGATTAGCTATGAGCGTCTGGAAGAGCTGGGCAGCTTGCAGTGGCCGTGTCCGACGCCGGATCATGCCGGTACCAAGTTTTTGCACAGCGGCAAAGTCGCCCGCGGTTTGGGTCTGTTCAAACCTGCGGTGTATAAACCCAGTGCTGAACTTCCGGATGCAGATTATCCCTACATCATGACCACCGGTCGTGTTCTCTATCACTATCATACCCGGACCATGACCGGTAAAGTTGATGGTTTGAACAAGTTGTCCCCGGCGTCCTTTGTCGAGATTAATCCGGCTCTGGCCGAAAAACTCGGCGTCACCGATGGAGAAATGGTGGCCGTTTCAACCCGCCGCGGACAGATTGAAGTTGCCGCTAAGGTGACAGCCAAACTCAAGGAAAACGTGATCTTCATGCCGTTCCATTTTGCTGTAGGAGCGGCCAACGTGCTGACCAACACGGCACTTGACCCGATTGCCAAGATTCCTGAGTACAAGGTCTGCGCCGCGAGTGTGAAAAAGATTTGAGTGTGATTTTATAAGGGAGGCAGGGGGTGCGATGAGTACCCCCTGACCTCTGACAGTCTTTTTTTGCGGATCTATTCACCAAACCAAACCTACCTTCTTTTGGTGGATAGATCCGTTTTATTATGATGTTGGTTGTGTTCTTCCTGAACATCTGTGCCGGCATCATGTTCATCAGCTTCCAGTCGCCGATTCTGGCGGATATTCTCCAAAAAGCCTATGAAGTCAACCAGTTGACCGCTCCTGTAGTGATCGCCAAGCTTGCCGTTGGCCAGCCTGCACGACATCAGCTCCTTATTCAACGGCATCGGCTTCGGCACAATGCCTTCCTGTGTCGGCGATACCTTCGGTCCGCGTCCGATGCCGGTGGTGTACGACATCATCCTCACCGCCTGGGGCGTTGGCGGCATCTATCCTGACACAGGGGGTAAGCCTCAACAGGAACAAATGCATAGTCTTATTTTGTGCGCAGGATCTGACTTTTTTTGCAAAACCAAAGTACCCGCAGTTGTGCAGTGAGTGGGGGTAATGCTATCCTGCTGCATAAGGATAACATCGGTCGGTAAAAGTCCTGGAAAGGACCATTATTTCCGGTGCGTAGGTCTTTAGGCAATGGTTGCCTAAGATCCCGCAGCAGTGGAATCAGGTGGTGGAATCATTGTTGCCTGGTCCAGCGCAGGGTCGAGCCATGGATGGAACCCGATTTGTTGGTATGACAGCGGGCGAATTTACGCGCTGAGCTGTCCCTGAAAGCTTATCCTGGATTTTCCTGTCTGCTTGTCCGGTAGTCGGACGTCGCAGAGGATACATGAGACCTGAGGTGTTTCTATGCTATTCGGCAGCGCGGTCATTCTGGCTGGCGGCAAGAGCAGCCGGATGGGTTTTGACAAGCAGCTTCTGCAGGTCAAAAATCATCATCTGTTGCGGCATCACGGGCGGACTCTGGCCGCCTTGTTTGACCAGATCATTGTAGTGACCAATACCCCGCAGCTGTACAGGGGAACCTCCTTTACTCTGGTAAGCGATGAGTTTTCCGGGAAAGGCCCCCTGGCTGGTCTGCATGTCGGATTGAAAGCCGCCAGGTCAAAATACGTCTATCTGCTTGCCTGCGACATGCCCTTTATTAACCCGGATTATATCCTTTATATGCAAAAGCGTCTGCGCGAAGAAGATGTGCAGGCCTGCGTTACACGCTCTGGCGAGTTTCTTGAACCGTTTAATGCGTTTTATAGCCGCGAACTCGTGAGAGATATCGAGGCCTATCTTGCAGATGGCAATACTTCGCTATTCCAATTTCTTCGAGCATTGAATACCCTCTATATCCATGAAAAGACGGCACGAGGTTTTAGTCCCGATTGGGCGATGTTTGCCAACCTTAATACCCGTCAGGAATTTGAAGCCTGGCGCTTTCGAGAACCTGACCTGGGGGTTCTGATTCCTGCCGGTGAAGGTAAAGAGCTTCCTGGAGGCGAATAGGCATCCCCCTTGGCATCCCCTGCTGACCAATTTTTTTTAAATTATTGTTTGCACTCGGATGGGTCGAATGTTAGAGTGCGTGATAATGTCAGTTCGGTATACGATTGCCTGCTTGTCTTGGGTGTGCACCTGCTGAAATGTTCGTTGATAACGGTCAGCCATGAAGACCTGTTTTCTTATCACTCGAGCTAACCCCATTCCAGGCAATCCTGATTATCGTATAGTTCCCAGTGCAAGCGTACAATTTCGGGTTGTGAAGAGGGCGCCGCATGGGGTCATGCGTCGCGCTTTGCCTGTTTGAAGTGTAAAAGTTGACCGCCCGCAGCTGTATAGCGCAGGATGCCATCCTGTCAGGTGTCAGGCTTCCTGCCGGCTCGGGGAATGAAATTGCGGAATATCGTCGGGATCAAAATTTTGGAATTTTCATGTTTTTGAAAAAAGAGAGTTTTCCCGCTCGCCGTTCATGCATGTAAAGAGGTCGCGAAAGCTCTTTAGCCCTGTTTGTAACATATTGAAATAAAGACGTAAAATAATTTGGATGACAGCATCGGTTAAAAAAAATGCCGTTTGAAAAATTTCTGTTGATTTTGTTGTAAAAAGGAGTATTTTCGTGGCCGTCTGTCACAGTGACAGACGAAATTTAAGCACACATTCAACGGGGTTTAGGAGATTTGTCATGATTAAGAAAGTCCTTGTGTTCCTTTGCGTACTTCTTATGGCTGGTATGACGGTTGCCTGTCAGAAAAAAGAAGAAGCTCCGGTTGCAGTAGAGGAGACTCAGGAAGTTGCACCGGAAATGGATCAGCAAATGGAAGTAGCACCCGAAGCAGTTGAAGAAAATACGGAAGTTGCTCCTGAAGTGCCTGCTGACGCCATGACCGAGGAAGCGCCTGCAGCCGCCGAGTAATTGCGGCTGGTAAAAACCGGACTACAGGTATGTTGCTTTGTACAGACCTGGAGCCTGCGTCACGAATAAGTAAAAAGCCCCAGGCAAAATGCCTGGGGCTTTTTTGTTGTCTTCAGGATGGGACACATCGATCGGCTGACGTGGCCTCGGATAAGCGATCGCTGAAAGGTGTCAGTCGGGTGGTTGCTTGCTAAGAATTGATGCCTTGACTGGCCAGGGGGAGTGATAGACCATGACGGACGATGATCGGCTGATTTGCACACAACCCTTCACATGGTGCGAAGTACATGGGGATGGTTCGGTTTTCGCCTGCTGTCCGTCCTGGTTGAACGTTCCTCTGGGCAATCTGTTGCAAACACCCTGGGGGGATATCTGGAATGGCGCGATTGCTAAAGGTCTGCGCTGCTCTGTGCTGGATGAAACATTTGTACAGTGCAATCATACGCGCTGTCCCCGCCTGGCGGGTCCGTCCGCGCCGGTCATGACCTTGAAGGACGTCAAGCCAGCTGCCCTCCGGCATTTACTGCACCATAAGATGACGCACTTGCCCTTTGGGCCGCGCAAGATAAATCTCTGTTACGATCATCGCTGCAACCTGGCTTGTCCCAGCTGTCGGCGGGATTTTATGCTGGTGGGAAAGCGCGCTGAGGGGCGTATGCATCAGATCGAGGCACGCTTGCGACGCTTTATCGGTCCGGAGCTTGAGGAGATGACTGTGGCCGGATTTGGCGACCCGTTCGGCAGTCCTTCATACCGGTCGTTATTGCAAGGGTTGGACAAGAGTGTTTTTCCCCGGTTGCAAATCATTCGTCTGCATACCAACGGTCTGCTTTGGGATCAGGGCATGTGGACGTCCATGCCCTATGCCAGCGATTTGGTCAGAACCGCCGAGATTTCCATCGATGCGGCTGATGCGTCGACCTATGCTATCAACCGCCGTGGCGGGAACTTTTCCCAACTGCTGAGCAATCTGGCGTTTATCGCCACCCTGAACGTGGCGGTGAAGCTGAGCTTCATCGTTCAGCAGAACAATTACCGGGAAATTCCCGATTTTGTGGCATTAGCGCATGGTTTTGGATTTGAAGTCTACTTCAGCCAGTTGGTCAATTGGGGGACTTTTTCCCATCAGGATTACGCCAGCCGGGCCGTGCACTGTCAGGCACATCCCGAGCATGTCGCTTTTCTCGGCATATTAAAGGATGTGGCTGACCTTGAGCGGGTCGATATAGGGAATTTGCGCCCATTGCTGGGCGCCGTGGCGGACTGACTGCCAATGCCCGGCTTGCTGCATGGCAGGCCCAGGTTGCTTTCGAGTTGCCAGGTGTCGTGACCCGAGCCTCCTTCAGGTCATATATACCGAATGTTGACTTCCTTGAGGTATTTCTTTTCCAGTACCCGGGCCAGTCGCTTGGTGGTATTACGGCGTATTTCGAGGTCTTCAGGGTGACGTGGGTTCTGATGAGCCTCGTTGATTCTGGTGCCGATCACAAACTGGATACTGTCGCTGTCGCGCAGCAGATTGGTCAGTTTGGCCGCGCCGTTGTTTTCCTGGGGCGCCTCGCCAGCTTCCAGCAATTGTGTCGTATGAGTGAGGGTCAGGATACCTTCGGTAATCAGATCGACCCCTTCCATGTAGGCGATAGGCGGAACTCCTTTCGCCATGGTAGACAAATCCGTGTGAATTTCCCGGCCCCATTCGCGCGCCACGATTTCCGCGGAAGTCCCGCCACAGATGACCTTGCTGCCACGAAACGTCGAGAGAATCCAGGCGTATTCCTGATCGTATCCCCTGGAGAAGGGAGGTCCGGTTAACAAAATAGTGCGGCGAGGTACCCGGAAATAAAATACCGCGGCGCTCATGTCGTCGCCGGGCTTGCGATTTTTTTCCAGATCCCGGGCCTTGTCGACAATTTCCCTGGCCAGTTTGCGGGCGGAAACGGACGGATCCTTTCGCACGAGATCCAGGGCGAAGCTGGCGCACCCCTGCCGCCGCCATCCGAGTTTGTGCTGGTCGGAGCCGAGCCCGGCCTGACTTATACCGTCCGACATGATGATTAGCCGGTCCTGGGATTGCACGTCAATCTCGTAAATGCGCAGTTTGCGGTTTTCATGACGCGGCGACCAGACTTCCTGATAGGATGGTTCGACCAGGGCGCCGTTGCGGATGAGAATGACAGGCGGATTATCCATCTCGATAATCCGTACCCCTTCGCCGGGTCTGTAATCGACGATAGAAAAGGTGGCATAGCTGATTTTGCGCGTCTGGCACACCGGCAGGGCGTCCATCATGATTTCGGCTGATGGTATGATGGCCTGATTGCTGCCGACGAATTTAAGCGCCATGGAAGCCGTCATGTTGGACAGGATGCCGGCCTTGACGCCGTGCCCGAGACCGTCCGACAGCACCGCTATGATACGATTGAACCCTGGTGTTTTCTCCATGACGAAACAGTCGCCGCAGATATCCTCACCTTCGCAGTTGTATTGGAACGATTCGATTTCAACAAACAGCGCATTGCCCATGGGGGATCACCTGTCCTTGTCGTAGGCGTCGTCTACGCGTTTGACGGGCGAAAAACCTTCTGCCAGTGAGCGTAGCAGGATTTCAGTATCGGCCATGTTTTCTCCAAGCTTGCAGGCGATTTCCTGAACGGTCTTGAGGTTTTTGTGAATGACTTCGCGGGCCCGCTTGGCGATCATCTCGCGTGGCATCTCATGGGCAGTAATATCGCAGATGACGCCTCCTGTGACTTGACCCGGTTCGATGGGGAATATAGTGACCTGGTAGATGCGGTCCTTAACATGCAACGCATCGTGTTGCAAGGTGGCGCCACTGTCGAAAACGTGCTTGAAAAGTTGGGGAAAAGGTAGAATGTGTTCCAGCACGGCTCCCTTCAGGCCTGGACGCAGATCGTAGGCTTCCACTAGATCCTCGTTGAAAAGTTCGGCAAACTGGCGGTTGCAATCCAGCACCCGCAAATCCTTGTCCACCAGCACGATGGCCGAAGGGATGCAATGCAGCAGTGCATTGGCTTTGCGCTGAGCCTGTCGACGCAAATAGGACAGACACATAGAGGCTTCAGCATGCCCCGAGAGAATCGCTTCAGCAAACTCCCGGCAGGTTTCATAGCCACAGCCTCCACAGTTGAGCTCATCTTCGATCCTTTCCTTGTCGATCAGGCTCAGGGCCTCACGGATCTCATTTTCGCTGTAATGGCGAATCTGCAAAGGCTGGTCGATGATGGTTTCGAATATATCGCGTCGCGGAATGCGAGGAACCGGCGTTGTTGGCACTTCGGTACGGGCGATAACCTCTTGCCATTGATCCAGGTTCCCTTCACGCATCTCGGCACAGGGCCCGTTGATGCATCCACCCCGGCAGGCCAGCAATTCCATGAACAGCGGCTGGGGCAGGGACTTGGGTTTGAACCCAGACAGCACGTGGCGGATGCCATTGATGCCGGCTACCGTGATGCACCGTGCATTATCGCCGCCGCCCTGCATCCGCACCGTTTCGATCATGCCACCTTCCACCGGGTAGAGCGCCCCTTCCTGAGAGGCTTCCGGTACAAATTTGTCGGCCTGGCCGGGTATCAGGGTCGCCACGTCGATGTTCTCATCGTCAAGCCACTGCCGCAGGTCGGCAAAGGTGATGACGGCATCGAGCAGCTCCGGGTGACGATCGGCCTCATTTTTCTTGGCACCGCAGGGCCCGATAAAGACAATACGGATATCCGCACCGAAATGTTCCTTGAGCATCGTGCAGTGCGAGAGCAGGGGAGACAATACGGTGGTAATGGAGCCGGAAAGGTCAGGCAGGTACTTCTGGATATAGGTAACGGCAGCGGGGCAGGCCGACGAAAGGTATAGACGATTTTCCCCTTTTGCCAGTTCGGCGGCCACCAGGGCCGATACTTCCTGAGCTCCCAGGGCGGTTTCGCTTACTCCGGTAAACCCGAGTTTTGCCAAAGCCGCAATCATGTGGCTGGTGGGGATATCGGGAAATTCGCTGACAAAGGAGGGGGCCAGCGACGCGAATACCCTGTCGCTGGAAACCAGCATCCGCCTGGTCTGCTCGAGATCATCGCGGACCCGTTTGGCCTTGGCCGGACACACGCGAACGCAGGTACCGCAGGCTACGCATCTTTCCGGCACGATCCTGGCCTGGCCATCTGCGACCTTGATCGCTTTGACGGGACAATAGCGTACGCACTTGGAGCAGTCTTGACATTCCGTTTCGCTGGTATAGATGGGCGGCTGCAGGGCCTGGTTTCGATTCATGACCGTCAATCTCCGGTAAACAGGTTGTCCTTCAGAATTTTAAGGATGTCAGCCTTGTTTGTGTGAGAGAATACCTTGTCGTCGATTTTGAGGATGGGGCCGTGGTCGCACTTTCCCTCGCAACGGCTGCCACGCAGATCAATCCTGTTTTCCATCTTGTGCTCAGCGATGAATTCTTCAATAATCTCAAGGTTTCGGTCGTTGCCGCGACTGAAGCAGGAACTCCCCATGCAAATGACGATTTGCTTCTTCATAAATTTGGTTCTCCTCAACCCGGGAATAAGCGGCCCTTCAAGTGATGACCATGGCAAAGGAATCAGTTGTGCAAAAGTGCATGCCGGGGTGGTGTATACAAACTCAGGTAATGGCATGACGTGTACACTTCTCCACTCCCGGCAGGGGCGTGGGTCGTTCAAGATGGAACATGTTGCGTGCATTGTACGGTAAAATATATTCAGAATGAAACATACAAGGACAGCAAGTAACATTAAATGTTGTTTACGGTATTGATGGTAGCACCCAATGGTTCTCCGTTACTTTCTCGCAGCCCGCTTGTCCCCTGTAGCGGTAAAGATGACAGTATCCTCCTTGCATCCTTACTTGTATCGTATAACCTGTTGATAAGACAATGTTTATTCTTCATGTTTTTGAGGGAGATATTCAATGGCAGCTGATACAACAGCATCAAAGCAAGATCGCCCTATCCAGCGTATGGTCGATCAGGCTCTGCAACTTCTGGCACACCGGCATGATGCCGGGAGGCTGAATACTCTGGCGTTTTTGGCGGAAAGCTTGCTGGAGCATGCGGCCTTGGCAGCCTTTTCAGTATTAACAATCGAGGAGTTGGCCCAGCTTCTGGAACAACTGCTGTCTGTTGTCGAAGGCGGTGAGGATAACCATGATGCCTCGGTTATGTTGCAACCGTTGGCGAAATCGGGGCGTTACTGGCTGATCGTGTGTGCCATGGATGTGCCCTATCTGTTTGATGCGGTTATAGGTTTGGTCAAGCAACGTATCCTGCGCTTTCGAGTGGTTGCTCACCCGATACTCAGCGTGCGTGACAGGCAAGGCCGGCGCATTCTGGTTCAAGGCGGCAGGAATATATCTCGCTTGTCGATGATGATTTTTGAGTTGCAGAGTTATTTGCCGGAGGAGGATCCGGACCTGGTGGAGGATGTACGCCATCTGATGAAGGGGATGGCGCAGTTGGCGGTGGACCGTCCAGCCATGGAACAATGCCTTGCACGGCTGCAAGATCTTGCAACGGCCGACGGTTATGGGGCTTTCTGGCGATGGTTACAGGCCGGTAACTTTGTATTGGTGGCCTACCGCTGTATCGATATCCGGCTACGCGATGACGGCGAGTTGGTGTTATTCCAGAAGAATGACGCAGCCACCGGATTCATCCCCGACAACTGGGACGCATTTCCGCCGACGGGCCAGTGTTTATGTGAAATGCCTGCATCGTTCCGACAGCGCATGCTGCGGTACGAGACGGTGACTGTCGTGCCCGGGGAGGAGCCGAGTCCGGTGCGCCCGGAGGAACCGCTGCTGTTTCTGGCCTTACGTGAAAATATCGATCCGGAGCTATGCCGGGAGCACGTTTTTGCCGGCATGCTGACTTCTCAGGGACGTGTCCAGGGCAATATTTCCCTGCCGCCCTTGCGGCGTCGCATTCAACAGGTATTGCATTCTCTCGGTATCCACCGCCACAGTCATGACTGGCGCAAAACCATGGAGATGCTCGATGGCTTTCCCACCATCGAGCTGTTTTTGATCCAGCGCGTCGAATTGACACGTATAGTCCGCGCCCTGACTCAGCTCTATCGTGACGGCACGGTGAAGGTCGCCACCGTCCCGGGCCTGGCCGCCGGCTGGTTGACTCTGGTCATCATGCTGCCGCGACGGTTCTATTCGCCCGATAATCTGCATCGTATGGAAATCCATCTGCGGCGCTATCTGCGTACCGATCAATTATCCGTCCACCTCGGGCAAGGGAGCGGCGACACCGTCACCTTGCAGGTTCGCTGTCCGTTGGTGACCAGTCATGATCAGATCGATACACTCCGGCTTGAGCGGGTATTGACGCGTATCGGTCGTTCCTGGGAGGAAAAATGCGGGCATTTGCTGGAAAAGCTGCACGGACCGGCCGAGGGTGCCCGGCTGACTGCACGCTATCTGCCTGTTTTGCCCCGTGAATATCGCGCCCTTGTGCACCCCAGGTTTGCCGTACGCGATATTGAAGCTCTGGACAAGCTTCTGAGTCGGAAGCATGAGCACTTCGCTCTGTGGGGTCCGCTTCCCGGGCAGGCAGGGCAATATCTTTTGCAGTATTACGGCATGCAGGCCCTACCTCTCGGACAGATCATGCCCGTACTGGAAGACCTCGGCCTTGAAGTACAAACCAATGTTGATTTTGAAGTGGGGGATAATGCGGTTCATTGCTTTATTCACAGCATAGCAGTACGCCTGCCATCCTGCCTGGATAAAACGGCTTCGGTAAGTGAGCTGTTGCTCGCTGCTTTGTCGGCCGTCCGGGCCGGTCATACAGAAAGCGATACACTTAACAAGCTGGTAACTGCCGCCGCCATGAGTTGGCGACAGCTCGGTGTTCTGCGGGGGTATCGTGATTATCTGCAGCAGTTGGGGCAACCGTTTGGCAGGGAAGAAATCGGCAGAGCCCTGGCCGGTGACGCTGGCATGGCCAAATTATTGTACGCCTATTTTGAAGCCAGATTCCAGGGGGCTGGCGAGGCTCACGTTCTGCGACAAAAGGAGGAGGAACTTCTGCCACCTCTGCGGCAGGCCATGGTGGCGGCGCTTGATGGCGTAAAGGATCTGCGTCAGGATATGATTTTTCGCACCCTGTTCAATCTTATCGATGCCACTGTGAGGACCAATTTTTATCTATGCGACAACATGATCGGTCATCCGCTGTCTTTCAAGATTGCTTCTATGGGCATTGTCGATCTGCCGTCACCGCGTCCCCTCTACGAGATTTTTGTCCATTCCCCTTCGATGATGGGTATTCATTTGCGTGGCGGCAAGGTGGCCCGGGGCGGGATTCGCTGGTGTGACCGCCATGAAGGGATGCGCGACGAGGTCTTGGGTCTGATGAATACCCAGATGATCAAAAACGCCCTGATCGTGCCCGTCGGCTCCAAGGGAGGGTTCGTCGTCAAGAACCTTTCCGCCGAGCGAGATACAGCGCAGAAACAGGTGGCCCGTGCCTATGAAGACTTCATTCGCGGCATGCTCGATGTGACGGATAATCTCGTTGACGGCACGCCTCAACGCTCCCCGCAACTGGTGGCGTATGACGATCAGGATACCTACCTGGTGGTTGCCGCCGACAAGGGAACCGCACATTTTTCCGATTCTGCCAACGCCGTCTCCGCAGAGTACCGATTCTGGCTCGGGGACGCATTCGCCAGCGGTGGATCCCACGGCTATGATCACAAGCAGCTCGGCATTACGGCGCGCGGGGCGTGGGTAAATGTGCAAAGACATTTCCATGAACTGGATGTCAGCTACGCAGGCAGGGAGTTGACCGTTATCGGCATCGGGGACATGAGCGGAGATGTATTTGGCAATGGTTTGCTGCAGTCCGACAAGCTACGTCTGCTGGCGGCTTTCGATCATCGGCACATCTTCCTCGATCCTGACCCGGATCCGGCTGCTTCCTTTGCCGAGCGGCGACGCCTGTTTGAACTGCCACGCTCAAGCTGGGCCGACTACGATCTGCGCAGGATATCTCCGGGGGGTGGGGTGTTTTCCCGGGATGCCAAGGATATCCCGCTCTCCCTCCAGGTCCGCCGTTGGCTGGGTACCCACCAGGGGTCCACGGATGGACCCGGTCTGATCCGGATGATTCTGGCGGCTCCAGCCGATCTTTTGTGGAATGGCGGCATCGGCACCTATGTCAAGGCGGACGGGGAAACCCATCAGGAAGTCGGCGACAGGCCCAACGACAATGTACGCATCGATGCCAGACAACTGCAGGTCAAGGTGGTGGGGGAGGGTGGAAACCTCGGTTTTACCCAGCGTGCCCGTGTTGAATACGGTCTCAGCGGCGGTCGAATTAATACCGACGCCATCGATAATGCGGGTGGCGTAGCCTGTTCCGATCGCGAGGTTAATCTCAAAATATTAATGCGCCAGCTTATCAATGGCGGGCACCTGTCCGGTCTCGAAGAGCGTGATCGGATGCTGGAAGCCTTGTCCGGAGAAATCTGCCAGGCAGTGCTGGACGATTGCGATAAGCAGGGCCTTTGCCTGAGTCTGGACCGGGCCCGTTGCTCCGACCGACTGGAGTCGTTCTTTGCCCAGATGGAAAGCCTTTCCAATGCGGGGTTACTTAACCCGGCGGCGCATCATCTGCCCAGTCTCAAGCAAACCATGACACGCCCCGAGCGTGCCCTTACCCGACCGGAGCTGGCCGTTCTGATGGCCTACAGCAAAATGCAGATGTACCAGGCGCTGCTTCAGAGTGACCTGCTGGATTCTCCCTTCGGTCATGATAGCTTGCGCGCCTATTTTCCCGATTCCCTGGTTGAACGTTTCGGCCATGCTCTCCCGGCGCATCCGCTGGCGCGGGAAATCGCGGCGACGGTGATGACCAATCGTGTCATTAATCAGACGGGCAGCGCCATGTGCGGCAGGCTGTGTCGGCAAACCGGTGCGGAACTCACCGAAGTGGCAGCTCTTTACCTGCTGTTCGATGAAGCCCTCGAAGGGCCTCGGGTGCGGCGCGTGGTGACTGCTGGTGCCAACCGATGGCCGGCCGATCGCCAGTTGCAATGGTTGCTTCGTCTCGAAAAAACCCTGGAGGAAATGTGTCGCTGGGCCCTGGTCCGCAAGCTCGGCATTCCCCTGCAATCGTCCGTGGTGGATGCATTTCAGAGGGATATCGAAAGTTATCTGAACATTCTCGATGAAATTCTCCCGGGGGAGGCCCGGCAATCCTTATCCGAGCTGAAGGCAAAACTTACCCAGGACGGACTGGATGAAACATTGGCCAAAAAATGCGCCGCATTAAGCTATCTGGAGGATTTTTTGCCGGTAGCCAACCTGGCACTCTTAACCGGCGAGGATCTTTTGACCATGGCAAAGTTGTTGTCCGAGGTCAAACAGGAACTCGGCTTGCCGGAGATAATCGAAAGCCTTGGACAAGTGCAGGCCCTGGAGCGTTGGGATCGACTGGCCTGGCAGACCTTGAATAGCAAGTTCGGCTCTCTGGGATTTGATCTGGCACTGGCGGTATGGCGCGAATCAGCAGGTGACTGTCATCGCTTTTTGGCCTTGCGCGGGTCCCGCATGCGCGTGCTGCGCGAACAGCAGGCGCGCATGCGTGGAAGTCTGCCGGCCGATTATCATCCCTTTGTGGTGCTGATGGGAACTTTCGAGTCATTGCTCGGTGCGGGCGACCGGGAAAAATCTGGACAGCATCCCTGGAGTGTGGTATAGATTTTGGCCTGAAAGAGATGGATGACAAGCCCGGAACCTGTGCCGGAGCCCATAAGTTCTTTCTCTTTCAATAAAAGTTTCATACCGCCTGGATCCATCGGACCGGGACGGAAGGCAGTTGCACCAGAGTGGAAGAGCGCCCGCTTCCGCTGTACAGGTACAGGTCTTTCGGACGGCGTCCGAGGGGCTTTTTTTTTGGCCCGATCCATGATCCGGGTGGGTGACGGAGAGTGCGCATGCAAAATCGCAAAACGATACTCGATATCCAGCGCATGAAGGCACAAGGCGAAAAAATCGCCATGCTGACAGCCTACGATTACCCCTTTGCCCGCCTGATGGATCTTGAAGGCATCGATATGGTGCTGGTGGGCGATTCCGTTGGTCCGGTGGTTGCCGGCTACGATCATACCCTGCCGGTTACCATGGAGGAAATGATCTATCATTGCCGCGCCGTGGCCAGGGGACTCGGGCAGGCGTTTCTAGTGGCGGATATGCCTTTTCTGTCTTACCAGGTTGACTTGCGGGAAGCGCGTCTCAACGCCGGCCGGCTTGTCAAAGAGGGTTGTGCTCAGGCCGTCAAACTTGAAGGCGGAGAACATGTCACCGACGCCATTCGGACGATCGTGGACATGGACATCCCCGTGGTAGGCCATATCGGGCTGACCCCCCAGTCGATTCATCGCATGGGCGGCTACCGGGTGCAGGGCAAACATGATCAGCAGGCGCGCCAGTTGTTGTGCGACGCGCGGGCTGTGCAGGCCGCCGGAGCCTGCGCCATCGTTCTGGAGGGCATACCGGCAGGACTCGCCGGCCAGATCACGGCCTCTCTCGATATACCCACCATCGGCATCGGTGCCGGCGTTGACTGCGACGGCCAGGTACTGGTGATCCACGATATTCTCGGTCTGTGTGATAAATATTCACCCCGGTTCGTCAAGCGCTACGCCGATGTTGCCTCGGTCATCCGCAAGGGTGTCAAGGATTATATCGGTGAGGTGAAGAAGGGGACCTTTCCTGGCCCCGAGCACAGCTTTTCCTGATATGAGGTTTTCCAGAGATACCATGGAAATTATTAGTGATATTGTAAAAGTTCAGAACCGCTGTGTAGAAGCTCGCCAGAGCGGCAAGCGCATCGTACTTGTGCCGACCATGGGTAGCCTGCATGAAGGGCATCTGTCCTTGATGCGTGAAGGGCGTAAGCGCGGTGATCTGCTGGTCGCCTCCATTTTTGTCAATCCGACCCAATTCGGTCCCAAGGAAGATTTCGCGGCTTATCCCAGAGATCTGAAGCGCGATGCCGAACTGGCGCGTGAGGCCGGCACCGACATCCTGTTTAATCCATCCATGGAGTCGATGTACCCGAACGGGTATAAAACCTACGTCAATGTCGAAGGCCTGACAAAAACCCTTTGCGGAGAAAGCCGTCCCGGCCATTTTCGCGGAGTGACGACCGTGGTTTGCAAACTGTTCAATATCGTTCAGCCCCATGTTGCGCTTTTCGGGCGGAAGGACTTTCAACAATTGACCGTTTTGCGACGCATGGTCACGGATTTAAATCTGCCCATTGAAATCGTCGGCATGCCGACGGTGCGTGAGCGGGACGGTTTGGCCATGAGTTCGCGAAATGCATTTTTGTCGGCAGAGGAGCGGAAGCAATCCCTGGCCCTGATTGACGCTCTGCGCCAGGCGCGCATGGCCGCCCGACATGGCGAAAATCACACCCGGCGTCTGGTCGGCCTGGTACGCGAACGTATTGGCAGGGAACCGGACGCCCAGATCGACTATGTAAAAATCTGCCACGGCGAAACGCTTGAAAGCGTCGACCGTGTGGATGCCCATTCGGTTCTGCTGCTGGCAGTGCGTATCGGCCGGACCCGATTGATTGACAACAACTATATCCTTGAGGAGGTTTGACATATCCATGAAACGGAAAATGCTCAAATCCAAAATTCATCGGGCCACGGTTACCGGGGCGGATCTTGACTATGAAGGAAGCATCACCATCGATTCCGAATTGATGAAGCTTGCGGATATTCTCCCGTATGAAGCGGTAGATATCTGGAATGTTACCTACGGTACCCGTTTCCAGACCTACGCTATCGCAGGGCAACCGGGTAGCGGGGTCATCTGTATCAACGGCGCAGCGGCACGGATGGTTTCCAGAGGGGACATGGTCATCATCGCCAGTTGGTTGGACATCGATGCCGACAAGGCTGCTGCCTACGAACCGAAGCTGGTGTTCGTCGATCAGAAAAACGTACCCACCGCGCAAAAAACCGAATCGCCCGGGCAGGGCAGCCTGCGCAGCGCCATCTGAGCCTGCCGATCATGGCCACCGCCGGGACGATAATTTTCAAGGCGCGGTACCTGCTTCCCATAGTAGGGCCCTGTATTGAAAACGGCGCCTTGCTGGTGCACAACGGCCGCATCGTTGAGGTGGGAGCTGCCTGCGATCTTGCCGGGAGCAAAGAGGTCGAAGAGATTGTCGATTTCGGCGAGGCAATACTGCTGCCGCCCATGGCCAATGCCCACACGCATCTGGAGCTGACCCACGTTCCCTATTGGGATGCCTTTGCCGGCGAACGCGAATATCCCGGTTTTACCGACTGGCTGTTGCGCCTGATCGGTGTGTTGCGCGGTGTGCCGCTGGAAGAGTTCAGTCTGTCGTTGAGCGATGGCATCCGACGGCTCATACGTTGCGGCACCGGTGCCGTGGGGGACATCCTGTCCCGTATTTCCGCCCGAAACTCCTATGATAACTGTCCGCTGCGAGGGCGATTGTTTCTTGAGGCTCTCGGCATCGATGCCGCTCGCAATCGACAAACCCTGAAAATCCTGCAGAAGCTCCTGCTCGACAAGGCCCCCGGTTCCATGGCGTACGGCCTGACGCCACATTCCCTGTATACCGTGGCGCCGGAATTTCTGCGGCAGCTCTCCGAGGTTGCCCTGCGGCTGAACCTCACCCAGTCGATGCATGTCGCTGAATCTCCCGAAGAAACCCTGCTGGTGCGTGATGGTAGCGGTCCGTTTGCAGAGAGGCTCTATCCTGATGTGGGGTGGGGGAGCAGGATCCCTCCGGCCAGCGGGTTGACGCCGGTGGGCTGGTTGGCCCGTCACAACCTTTTGAGGTCTGGCGACCTGCTGGTCCACGGGGTTCAGGTAACCTCGCAAGATGTCGATATTATTGCCGGCCGGGGCCTCTGCGTGGTGCTGTGCCCTCGCTCCAATCAGCGTCTCGGGGTAGGCACCGCGCCGGTTGCCGCCTATCGTGCCGCCGGGGTGATGCTGGCTCTCGGCACCGACAGCATGGCCAGTTGTGGAAATCTTTCCCTCTGGGACGAGGTGGCTTTTGCCCGGCAATGCTTTGCCGACGATCTCGATCCCGCCACCTTACTCGGCATGGCCACCTATCATGGTGCACGTGCCCTTGGCCTGGAAGGTGAAATGGGCGCCCTAGCTCCCGGCTATGGCGCCCATTTCCAGGTTCTGCAGCCGTCACATCTGCCGAGTGCGGAGAAGCTGGAGGACTATTTGTGTACTTTCGGCCGCACAGACGATGTCAAGGCCCTGTACCTCGACGGGAAACCTTGCAATCCGTAAAGCGTCTCCTTATAATCTGATGTTTCAAACAATTTGCGACCCATAAAAGGCGGCCCCATGTCTCGTACCTCCGTTCTGAAGCATTTTTTGCGCAAAAAGGTCCGGCGTGATTTTCTGGCCGGGTTGCTGGTGCTGGTGCCAGTGGGGCTAACCATCGTTGTCGTGCGGTGGATCATCAGCGTGATGGACGGCTTGTTGGTACGCATGCTGCCGCTTAAATGGCAACCGGAACAGCTGCTCGGATTCCACGTGCCCGGCCTCGGAATTGTCTTGACGGTTTTGCTGATCTTTTTCACAGGTTTGCTGGCCACAAACTATTTCGGATACAAGCTGGTCAAGGCGTCGGAACAGCTGGTTTGTCGGATTCCACTGGTCAAAGGTATTTACTCTCTGTTCAAGCAGGTTACCGATACAGTATTCAGTAGCGACCGACAGGGGTTTCGCAAGGTCGTGCTTATCGAATACCCTCGCAAGGGTATCTGGTCCATAGGTTTTGTTACCGGCGCCAGCGAAGGGGAGCTCCAGCGTATAACCAACCGACGGGTCATTAATGTCTTCATGCCGACCACCCCGAACCCGACTTCCGGTTATTACATCCTGGTTCCCGAAGAAGATGCCCAGGTGCTCGGCATGTCGGTAGAGGAAGCTTTCAAACTGATCGTCTCCGGGGGCATGGTATCACCGCCGGATCGGCTCAAGGGCATTCCTGTCACGGGCAGTGCCGCCAGTCATTTTCCGCAAGCAGGAGAAGAACTGTAATCACCTCTTTTATCTTCCACAGGAGGTGTACCAAGGGGAATTCGCTATGATGCAGGAAAAGGGAACCGTCGTGCAGCTTCAAGGGCGCCAGGTGGCCGTGATTTCATGCCGCAAGAGCGTTTTTTGTGCCGGATGCGCTGCCATGGGCCTCTGTAAGGTCGGCGAGGATGGCCGCTCCATGCTGGTCCAGACGCACAACCTGCTTGGTGCCGCGGTCGGTGACAAGGTCCGGATGATCAGGCGAGCAGGAACGTTTCTTCTCGGTTTATTTCTTTTGTATGCCGTGCCGTTGCTGGCATTGATCGCCGGAGGCGTACTGGGTAAGCTCATCGGCGCTTTTTACGCTCTGCATATCGCTCCCAACTTGTTGGTGACGATATTTGGCCTTACCTTCATGGTCGGATCGTTTTTCATCATCCGGATCGGAAGTCGTGTCATCCCCCTTGGCGCGTTCATGCCGGAAATCATACAAATATTGCCCGGCGAGGAGTGCAGCGAAGAACAACATGGGTATTAAAATTATTGCAAACAACAAAAAAGCCTTCCACGACTATTTTATCGACGAAGTGCTGGAGGCTGGGATGGTGCTGCTCGGCACCGAAGTCAAATCGTTGCGGCTGGGCAAAGCCAACCTCAAGGATGCCTTCTGCCGCATCATGGGGGGGGAGCTGTATGTCAACAACCTGCATATCAGCCCTTACGAATTCGGTAACCGCGAAAATGTGGACCCGACCAGGGTACGCAAACTGTTAGTGCATCGTGCCGAGCTCGACAAATTGGCGCGCAAGGTCGACGAAAAGGGTTTGTCCCTGGTGCCGACCAAGCTCTATTTCAAAGACGGCAGGGTCAAACTCGAAATAGGCGTGGCCCGCGGTAAAAAACTGCACGACAAACGCGAAACCCTCAAGAGCAAGGAAGCCGACCGCGAAATGGCCCGCGCCCTGCGCGACCGACACTAAGCACCTTGGCTTTTTCGTTCAGTCGTGCCATAATGGTTTTGCTTTAAAACACACGGAAGTATTACCTGCTGATTCTCAACACACAATACTGGATCAATATGGGGGTGACACGGTTTCGACGGGGATTGGAAACGAAGGTGGCATGCCGGGGACGCCAGTTGGCCTCGTTAAAAAACTGGCAACAATACAAACGCCGATACTGACGTTTCGTACGCACTGGCAGCTTAATTGCTGCCTCGTCTTGAGTTCCTTCGCCTGCGCGGAGCTTAAAGACGTCAATTAAGTAGGCTAGCTCAAGCGACTGTTTGCGGCGCAAGAGCGAAATCAAAGCGAACTCGCCTGATACACATCCTGTCGATGGGAGTTGTATCCGGTTAAATTCAAAACACCGACTACGCATGTAGAAGCCTTATGTGAAAGATTTTCGGACGCGGGTTCGATTCCCGCCACCTCCACCAATTAGAAAAGACAAACCCGTCCACTAACCGCGTCCGGTTATTGGACGGGTTTTCTTTTTCTGCGTATTGTCAGCGACTTACGTCGCTTTCAGGGTATCGGCGCTACCGCTCCGATCACTCCCGTTTCGGGAAATCCGTCACACCCCGCCTCTCTTTCGGCTCAAAATTCTCCGCATTCTTACCCTCATTCTCCGGACCTCGTCCGGTTTCCAGCATTTTTTTCTGTAGCCGCTGCTCGGCGGGATCATAGGCAAACTGGTTGATACTCTTCATGATGCCGTCAAGCAGCTCGTTGATGTCCATGGTTGCTTGCTCCTCGTTGTGTGTTATGCCCTTACTTACCGGAGAGACGGAGACCAATCCGCAGGACAGCGGATTTGGACGCCCGTCAGGACGCCCGAAAGGTGAGCGCCAGGGATGGCGCGAATCAAAGTGTCGGACGTTGCCTGAAATTTTTTTTCGTGATGGCCTTCTCGGGACTTACTTACCGGGCGGCGTTGGGATGTGTCGGAAAAAATCCCGCAACTGACCCAGATCTCCCGTTTTATCCTCCCGATTTATCCTTGTCTTTATGGATAGCCAGAGTTATCTTTCTTTATCAATTTTTCACTACGAATCTCTTCCAAGCGGTGAGGTCATGGATACATACGATAAATGGCTGACCATTGATGAGCTGGCAAGCTACATCAAGATGAGCCGGACCAAGCTCTACGGCATGGCCCAGCGCGGCGAGGTTCCCGCTTCCAAGATCGGCAACCAGTGGCGTTTCGACCGGGAGGAGATCGATCAGTGGATGAAGGCGCACTCGACCGGAAATGTCGGATCTGACAAGAAGGACAAGAAGCAATGAACGGTGAGCCCCACAGCCAACTGGCCAACTTTATCTGCTCCGTCTGCAACCCGCTGCGCGGCCCTTACAAACGCAACGAGTACCGCAAGGTCATCCTGCCGCTGACGATCCGCCACCGACTCCGGGAGGTCATGGCATGAGCACACCGGACCGGGGAGAACTGATCGTTTACCGTACCGAGGATGGACAGGCGGAAGTCCAGTTGCAAACTCTGGATGGCTCTGTCTGGCTCAATCAGGGTGAAATGGCCGAGCTGTTCGATACCTCCAAGCAGAACGTAAGCCTGCACATCAAGAACATCCTCAAGGAAGGGGAGTTGCCGGAGGATTCAGTTGTCAAGGAATACTTGACAACTGCCGAGGACGGCAAGCGTTACCAGACCAAGCATTACAATCTGCACATGATCCTGGCGGTGGGTTACCGGGTACGGTCGCCGCGCGGCACTCAGTTTCGCCAGTGGGCCACCGCCCATCTGGCCGAATATCTGGTCAAGGGCTTCGTCATGGATGACGAGCGGCTCAAAAAACCCGGCGGCTGGGACTACTTCGACGAGCTGCTGGCCCGCATCCGCGAAATCCGCGCCTCCGAGAAGCGCTTCTACCAGAAGGTGCGCGACCTCTTCGCCCTCAGTTCCGACTACCGTTCCGACGACCGCGCCGACCCGGGCGCCCCCAACATGGCGCTTACCAACTGGAGCGCATCGCCCGCGAACGGTTTGATACCTTCGACGAAAGCCGCCGCCTGGCCGAGGCCAGACAGGCCGATGTGGAGGAGATCATCGAGTTGGAGCGGATCGAAAAGCAGCTTGAACACAAAAAGGGGAAGCAATGAACTACAAACCTTACCCGGAACATAAAGAGATCGGCAACCAGTGGCGTTTCGAGCGGGAGGAGATCGATCAGTAGATGAAGGCGCACGCCCTCGGGGTGAGCTTCGCCACGCTCAACCGCTGGGAGAACGGAAAGACTATTCCGTCGAAGCTCGCGCAGCGGCAGTTCGAGCAGTTTTTGCGCAGAAAAAGAAACAAGGGGAGTTGCTCTGATGGATTTCAGCGAGGATGCATGGGTCAAATCCCCTTTTATGGAGGAGTTTGAATATGGGACAGCAGAAATCTTTACAGGAGCTGTCAGATATCGTTCGGCAATTCTGTGAAGCCCGCAATTGGGACCAGTTCCACAGTCCCAAGGATTTGGCCATCGGGGTGATTACCGAGGCGGCAGAACTTTTGGAACATTTCCGTTTTCAGTCTGATGAACAGGCATTGGCGTTGTTAGCTGATATTAGAATCAAAGAGGAGATTGAAGATGAACTTGCTGACGTCTTCTTTTTCTTGCTCCGATTTTCGCAACGGTTTGATATCGATTTGAACAAGGCACTGCAACGGAAAATCAAGAAAAGCGATAGAAAGTACCCGGTAGAAAAAGCAAAAGGAAAAAACACCAAGTATACGAACCTGTAATCCTGAAGCTCTGAGGTCAGCATTGATCGTCTATTCTGCTACAAAATCCAAGTTTCAAGATGACGTCATGACCAATGACATCGGCGGCATCATATTCGATGCTTTCCTTACGGCAACGCGCAAGCACACGAGCGAGTCCGAAGTCAGGTCATGGATAAACTCTTTGCAGTACATGGATCGGGTGCTCAACGACGACGAGATCCCGTTTGATGCCGGAGTCGCTATCGAGTACCACTTACCGCAGACATCTAAGCGCATCGACTTTATCCTGACCGGCCAGGATAAAGATCGACGTGAATCGGCAGTCCTTGTTGAGCTAAAACAGTGGCAGAAGGCGGAACTGACTCAGAACGACGCAGTCGTTATCACCCACTTCAAGCATGGCCCTGCCGAAACTCTCCATCCGTCCTATCAAGCCTGGTCCTATAAGCGACTTCTCGAAGACTTTAACCAGACCGTGCAGGATGATCTTATCGGTCTGTATCCCTGCGCCTACCTACACAATTACGAAGATGACGGGATAATCACCCATAAGTTCTACAGCGAACACATCAAACAGGCGCCGGTCTTTCTCAGGCCTGATGCACTGAAGCTTCAGCAATTCATCAAAGCCCACGTCAGGTACGGTGACACGACACGGATCATGTACCGGATCGACCACGGGAAAATCAAGCCGTCCAAAAATCTGGCCGACGAGTTGGCTTCCATGCTGCGCGGCAATCGTGAATTTGTCCTGATCGATGACCAGAAGGTGGTTTTTGAAAAGGCGAAATCGATGGCGAAACAGGCGTCAGAACATGACAAGAAGGTCTTTATCGTCGAGGGAGGGCCGGGCTCCGGCAAATCGGTCATAGCTATTAACCTCATGGTGGAACTCACGGGGAAGGATTTCGTCGTCCAATACGTTACGCGCAACTCGGCCCCCCGGCTCGTCTACGAGGCCAAGCTTGCCGGTCATTACAGGAAAACGCATATTTCTAACATGTTCTCCGGTTCAGGCTCATACCATGCGGTCCCGCCCAACACGTTTGGCTGCCTCATTGTGGACGAAGCGCACCGTTTAAATGAGAAGTCCGGCATGTTCAATCACTTGGGTGAAAACCAGATTAAGGAGATCATCAATGCCAGCAAATTGAGCGTCTTTTTCATAGACGAAGACCAAAAGGTGACTTTGAAGGACATTGGAGATAAAAAGGAGATTCGCAATTGGGCGGAGAGAATCGGTGCCGAAGTCGTCGAAACGCGCTTGGAGTCTCAATTCCGCTGTAACGGTTCCGACGGATTTTTGGCATGGCTCGACAATACTCTACAGATCCGAGAGACGGCCAACGAAACCCTGGACAGCCGAGAGTACGACTTTCGCATCGTCGACACTCCGGCAGAACTGCACGAGTTGATCAGAGCAAAGAACAAGAGAAACAACAAGGCGCGGATGGTGGCTGGCTATTGTTGGGACTGGATCAGTAAAAAGAAGCCTTTGCTGAAAGACATCGTCATCGGGGATTACAAGGCGACCTGGAACCTAGAGACTGATGGCCAAGCATGGATCATCAAGCCCGACTCTGTTAACGAGGTAGGGTGTATACACACCTGCCAGGGATTGGAGGTGGATTACATTGGTGTCATCGTCGGGCCAGACCTCGTTGTTCGTGACGGCAAGGTACTGACAAGACCGGCTGAGCGGTCAAAGATGGACAGGTCGATTCATGGCTGGAAAAGTTTGCTTAAGAACGACCCAGAGGGTGGCGCGGCTCGGCTCGAAGCGATTATCAAGAACACCTATCGGACCCCCATGACCCGAGGACAGAAGGGGTGTTATGTCTACTTCATCGATGACGAAACGCGCCGATGCTTTGCCGAGAGGCTGCAGGTCGGGTCTGCAGAAGAAACTGTCAGAGAGACACCTGGAGAACCGCCACAATCCGAATCATTAACGGTTCTGCCATTTCGCAGACTGGAGCCGGAAGAAATTCGACCATACGAGAACTGCGTGCCACTCTATGATCTTAAAATTGCAGCTGGTGACTTCAGCGATGAGCAGCAGTTGGAGGATTGCGAATGGGTAGAGCTGCCGGAAGAATTTCTACCGCGTAAAGGGCTGTTCGTGGCCCAAGTGGTCGGAGAATCGATGAACCGGCGCATCCCGAACGGCGCGTGGTGCCTGTTCCGCAACGCATCGGCCGGTTCGCGGAATGGTAAGATTGTACTGGCTTCCCACCGTGAGATTGCCGACACCGATACCAGCGGGCACTACACCGTCAAGATCTACGAGAGCAGTAAAGATCATCTGGCTGATGGCACGTGGCGTCACTCATCGATCATCCTTAGGCCAGACAGTTTTTTGCAGGGTTATGAACCGATTATTTTGAATAAGGATCAGGCGGATGATTTGCAAGTGGTTGGGGAGTTAGTGGCGGTATTGGGGTGAAATATGACCATTAAAGGGATATCACGTACTGGCTCCTGTCCATTCTGATGAACGGCCAGTTAAGGGTGGCGAAAGGTAGAACCATAATGCCTAATTGCTGGATCATCGCCGGTCCCAACGGCGCGGGCAAAACCACCCTGACGGGACGCACCTACCTGCAGCTGGTCGAACGGCTGCGCGCCGACGGCTGGCGGGTGGAGCTGATCTATCTGGCCCTGCCTAGCGTCGAAATGTCGAAACTGCGCGTCGCCGAGCGGGTCGCCCACGGCGGGCACAATATCACAGTGGCGGATATCGAACGACGCTTTCCCCGCAGCCTGCGCCATCTTCTGAACGATTTCAGCCATCGCGTCGATAGCTGCACCTGTTTCATGAACGACGGGGAAAGCCCGGTGCTGGTCTTCGAACAGCGCGGCAGTGACCGCGACATCGTGCATGACGACTATTATCAGCTTCTGCTTGAGGAGGCTTAACGATGAACACCAAACGAAAAACCACGCCATCCCCGTGGTAAAGCCTGATTCTGGCGCGCTGGAATCCCCTGTTTGCCGACATTCCGGTGGAAAGCCTGATCTTCGAGCACCAGGCCGAGTACTACCAGGCTATTCAGGAAAGCACCCAAAAGACCGATTCGGCTCCATTCATCGCCTTCATGCTGCGGATGATTTTGGATACGGTGAGCAACTCGACCCCGGAAGTCGCACCGGAAGCCACCCCGGAAGTCCGGCTGCTCTCAGTTCTTGCTGGAGAGATGACCCGGCAGCAGCTCAAAGAGGCGCTCGGGCTGAAAGACGATGAGCATTTCCGCAAGGCCTATCTGCTCCCCGCTTTGGAGGCCGGGTTGGTTGAAATGACCATCCCCGACAAGCCGCGCAGCAGCAAACAGAAATACCGACTGACCAACAAGGGCCGTCAGGTGATGGCCCGGCACGGCGGTGGATAACTTGCGACAAACTCTCGACACGGCTTGCGACAAAATATCGGTGACGGTGAATATTTGGTGGTGACGCAGTTATTCGAATTTTTCGAATAGCTCGCAAGGACGGCCTCGGTGGTGCAAATGTCCGGGAATTCCGGATAGTTAAGATTTTAGAGAACTGAGACCGCTACTGTTAAGCAATGCTTAACGGTTCGTCAGGAGGAAAAGCGGCGGACAGCATCAGGACCCGGATGAAGATTCAGTTATCTGGAAAATCCGGATAACTGCCGTCGGGGGCTACCCGGCCCATATTGAGACGGGCTTGACTTGAGGGGTAACTTGGGGGGTGAACTTGCGACATAGGCCACAGCATGAGGCTTATGCGCGGATGGAACGAGCTATTAAGCAGCGCTTAACAACTGCTCAATACACGGCTTGCGGCATGACTAGCGCAGCGACCAAGTACCGACCAAGAAACCGACCAAGTAGGTTCACGCCCGTCGTTGGGGGATATTTTCGGCAATTCCGGGGGAGCCCGGTCTGTAGATGAGACCAGAAACTGTATGACACTCGCCTTTATCGCTGTAATTCTGGGTCTCGCGCTTTTCGTCTGGAGCGCCGACCGTTTTGTCGAGGGCTCCGCCTCCACTGCCCGCCATTTCGGCATGCCGCCGCTTTTGATCGGCATGGTGATCGTGGGTTTCGGCACCTCCGCGCCGGAGATGGTGGTATCGGCGCTGGCCGCCTCGCAGGGTAACCCAGGCATCGCGCTGGGGAACGCCTACGGCTCGAACATCACCAACATCGCCCTGATCTTGGGGGTGACGGCGCTGATCAGCCCCATCGCCGTCCATTCGCAGGTACTGCGCAAGGAGCTGCCCATCCTCACGGTGGTCACCGTCCTTGCGGCATGACAGCTCTGGGATGGCGGGATCACCCGCCTCGATGCCGTGGTGCTGCTGGCCTGTTACGTGGGCTATACGGCCTACCTGATCAGCACGGTTTTTGGCCAGTCGGCATAGCCAATTCGATTCCCGTTTTGGGAACCGAACCGGCGTCCGAAAACCGGATTCGAAATTGTTGCGGCTCGACGTCAGGTAGCCGGTTTTACTGCAAACCCGTTACCCTTGTCCGGTGCCGGGATTACGGCTTGCGAAGCAAACGGAATGCGAGCCGTAAGGCGAGTCTCGAAGGGATGCCACCGCGTAGCGGGGCACAAACCAGGGGAGAAAATCGTTTCTCTGGTCGGGTTGTCGTTCCCTCCACCTTCAGCTAGGAGCCTGTCGGACTATCCATGNNTTGGCCCATATTTCAGCTCCTTTTCGGCCCATAGCTACGGCTATGAACCTTCAAACGAGCTAAAATCTGTTCTCAAATATCTAAATTTTCGCTTCGACCCGTATAGTTCGACAGATTCCTGGCGGCCTTCATGCCAAAATATCTTGAAGTTATCGACGTACTGATTCATATAGAATCGTTGTCTGATCCGTAAAAAGTGCGAAAGTTTCAGACGAGTAAAGAGAAGGAAAGGAAAAAATGCGAACCTCTACAGAATCTGCTTCAGAGGCACCTAAAGGCCGTTATCTGCTGAGTCTGTCCCTGACCGCAGTCGGGGTGGTCTACGGAGACATCGGCACCAGCCCGCTTTACGCTATCCGGGAATGTTTTGGTGAACCTGGTGCCCTGGCGGTGACCTTGCCGAATATCCTTGGGGTACTTTCCCTGATCCTCTGGTCCCTTATTCTTGTCATATCTGTGAAGTATCTGGTTTTTATCCTTCATGCCGATAATAACGGCGAAGGCGGCATCCTCGCTCTCACTGCCCTGGTGACGCCGGTGCGCGCCTCGGCCAGCGGGGGGCGCTGGCTGTTGATCATCATGGGGCTGTTCGGCGCGGCCCTGCTCTACGGCGACGGCATGATCACGCCAGCCATCTCCGTTTTGAGCGCGGTGGAGGGGTTGTCGATCGCGACGCCATTCTTCGACCCATACATCATCCCCCTCACCATCGGTATCCTCATCGGACTATTCTGGTTTCAGCATCACGGCACGGCCGGTATCGGTGCCGTGTTCGGTCCAGTGACCATGGTCTGGTTCCTGGTCCTTGCCGTTCTTGGTATCGGCCAGATCATCCAGCAACCGGCGGTTCTGGCAGCGGCAAATCCATGGTACGGTCTTGAGTTTTTTCTGCACAACGGCTGGAGCGGGTTCCTGGTGCTGGGCGCGGTCTTTCTGGTGGTGACCGGAGGCGAAGCGCTGTATGCCGACATGGGGCACTTCGGACCGCGTCCGATCAGATTAGCATGGTTTGGGGTGGTTCTTCCTGCGTTGCTGCTTAATTATTTTGGCCAGGGGGCCCTGCTGCTTGCTCATCCAGAGACCGTCGTCAACCCTTTCTATCATATGGCTCCGGCCTGGGCACTCTATCCTCTGGTCGTCATGGCCACGGTGGCAACAATCATCGCTTCTCAGGCGGTGATCTCGGGAGCGTTTTCCCTGACCATGCAGGCAATTCAGCTCGGTTACAGTCCCCGATTGGAGATTCAACATACGTCTTCGCGTGAGATCGGCCAGATCTATCTGCCTGCTGTCAACTGGGGGTTGATGGTTGCCTGTATCTGTCTCGTTGTCGGGTTCGGTTCTTCCGGACATTTGGCTGCGGCTTACGGCGTGGCGGTGACGAC
This sequence comes from Pelobacter sp. UBA6093, assembly GCA_002435955.1. GTDB lineage: Bacteria > Desulfobacterota > Desulfuromonadia > Desulfuromonadales > Syntrophotaleaceae > Syntrophotalea. Next base: position 24,907 of record DIWZ01000040.1, on the reverse strand, counting down.
AACCATGGTCGTTACCACCGTGCTCTTTTACTTCGTTGCCGTTCATCGCTGGAATTGGCCGCTCCCGCTAGCGGGACTCCTCTGTGGCGGCTTTCTGCTTTTCGATTTGGCTTTTTTCGGCGCGAACATTCTCAAGATCACACACGGGGGCTGGTTCCCGCTGCTGGTTGCGGCTCTGGTCTTCACCGGCATGGCCACTTGGAAACGGGGCCGTGAGATCCTGATGCAGCAACTTCGGGTCACCTCTGTGCCGGTGACCTCTTTTATAGAGGATATGAACAGGTTCGCTCCGAGTCAGGTTCCAGGAACTTCGGTTTTCATGAATGGCAATCCGGAGGGGACCCCTTCGGCCTTGCTGCACAACCTCAAGCACAATAAAGTATTGCATGAACGGCTGATTATTCTCAGCGTGTTCACCGAGGAACGTCCCCATGTCTCCCGCCGGGACCGGGTCACCATCGAAACCCTCAGCAAGGGGATTTACCGCCTGGGCGTACATTACGGATTCATGGAAGAACCGAACATCCCTGTCGCGTTGGCCGGGGTCACCCTGGATGACTGGACTTTTGACATGTCTCAGACGACATTTTTTCTTGGCCACGAGACGTTGATTTCAACCAGAAAGCCGGGCATGGCCCGCTGGCGGGAACACCTGTTCATTTTCATGTCGCGCAATGCCCGCAATGCTACAGCATTTTTCGGTCTACCGCCAAACCGCGTTGTCGAACTGGGGGTTCAGGTGGAGATATAAAAATGCTGCGCAGCCAAGTGCATCGTCATAAGCTAACGACGCTGGGAATAGGCTTCCCTTGTGCTGCGAGTCGAACCCGCTGAATTCAATATTAGAAAGAACCGGATTCTTCCGGGATGTGTCAGCGAACCCTCCTGCGAAATACCGCGCCATTGGCGCCATCTGGCGCTGTGGTTTCTTCCGTTCAGTCTGTACATTTCGTGAGTGAAGACAGTTGGCAGGACGATCACCTGCCTCATTGGGCAGAGACTCTTTTACCATGGCCCTGAGGGCTGACCGAGGGAATGCATGGCGAGTTGACCCTGCTGTTGAGAGAATTCTTATCCAGTCCAGGGTTGGGGCTTGAGGACGACCAATTCGATGCCGGGTCGGGAACCGGACCGGCATCCGAAAATCGGCTGCAAACCCGTCACCCTCGCCCGGTGCCGGGAAATCGGGGGAGAAAATCGCTTCCTTTGACATGAACCGCCGCCGGATGTCGGCGAGCATTATTTCTCATCTTATATCAATAGGTTACGGGGAAAGTCGAAGGTGTAGACTGTTTTACGCCAGGTCGACGCACCCTCCAGGAAAAAACCATGAATGAAAATAAATATATACCGGCCAACTGGCACCAGCTCGGTCAAACCGCGGTCGTACAGAAACTGCAAACGTCTGATATGGGCCTTGCTTCTGAAGAAGCGCGCCGCCGCCATGACCAATACGGCCCCAACGAATTGATCGAGAAGGGAAGGAAAAGTCCATGGCGGATTCTGCTCGCCCAGGTGAAAGAAGTCATGATCCTGATACTGCTGGCAGCCGTGGTCATTTCGGCGGCGCTGCAGGAATATATCGATGCCATCGTGATTTTCGTCATTGTGGTGCTCAATACGATGCTGGGGTTTTGGCAGGAATTCAAGGCCGAAAACGCCATGGCGGCCCTCAAGAAAATGACGGTGCCCAACGTGCGGGTGCGGCGCGACGGCGCGGAACAGCAGATTTCGGCCAAGGACCTGGTGCCGGGAGACATCCTGCTGATCGAAGCCGGGAATATTGTGGCGGCCGATGCCCGGCTGATCGTGGCCGCGAATCTCAAAGTCCAGGAAGCGGCCCTGACCGGCGAATCCGAATCGGTGGAGAAAGATACCCAGGAGCTGCCGAACGGCGATCTTGCCTTGGCCGACCGCAGGAACATGATTTACCGGGGCACGGTGGTGACCTACGGGCGCGGCGAGGCCGTAACCACCGCCACCGGCATGCAGACCGAATTGGGTAAAATCGCCACCATGCTCCAGGACGTGGAGGATGAACAAACCCCGCTGCAGCGACGGTTGGCGAAGCTCGGCAGATCATTGGCCATGGCCGCGGGGGTGTTGATCGTCATCGTTGCCGGCATCATTTATCTGCAGGGCGCTGGCTTGAAAGAGATGTTCATGACAGCCATCAGCATGGCGGTAGCGGCCATCCCCGAAGGTCTGCCGGCTGTCGTCACCATCGCCCTGGCCCTGGGCGCGCAGCAGATGTTGAAGAAAAATGCGCTCATCCGGCAACTTCCGGCCGTGGAAACCCTGGGCGGCGTGACGGTGATTTGTTCCGACAAAACCGGCACGCTGACGCAGAATAGAATGACCGTATCGGACGTGGTGCTGCCAGAGCGCCGCTATTCCCTTGATGAAGCGGTGGCCGTGCAAGGCGGTGATGACGATCTCGGACTGCTGCTGCTTGCCGGGACGCTGTGTAGCGACGCCGTCATCGACGAAAATGCGCGCAACGGTATTCTCGGCGATCCCACCGAAGGCGCGCTGGTGCTTGCAGCTCAACAGGCGGGATTGGTGCAACGCGATCTGCAAGCCTTGCTGCCGCGTGTTCGCGAACTGCCTTTTGATTCCGAGCGCAAACGCATGTCCACCGTTCATGCCCTTTCGCCGTCTTCCCAGAGGACAACATTACACCCTGTTCTTGCCGCCGCCGGACACCAGGGACAAGCCGATCACCTGGTGTTGACCAAGGGAGCCGCCGACGGCTTGATCGAGGTGTGCAACCGGGTTCTGATAAACGGCGCTGTTCAACCGCTCAGCGAAAAGCGAAAAGAGGAAATTTCAGCCGAAAACACCGCGCTGGCGAAAGGCGGCGTTCGGGTGCTTGGAATGGCCTATCGTTTGATGGATGCCGATGCGCTGGATCAACCGGAGCGCTACGAGCAGGACCTGGTCTTTCTGGGTGTGGCCTGCCTGCTCGATCCGGTGCGTCCCGAAGCGATTGAGTCCGTTCGGCTGTGCAAGCAGGCCGGAATTCGCCCGATCATGATCACCGGAGATCATCCCCTGACGGCTCTCGCCATCGCCAAGGATTTGGGACTGACCACCTCCGATACGGTTCTGACCGGACAGGATCTGGACATGATGACCGTGGAATCGCTCAGCGCCCGAATCAAGGAGGTTTCCGTCTTCGCGCGCGTCTCGCCCAAACATAAGATGATCATCATCGACGCGCTGCAAGCGCAACATGAGATCGTCTCCATGACCGGCGACGGCGTCAACGATGCACCAGCGCTGAAATCAGCCGACATTGGCGTGGCCATGGGAATTACGGGAACCGACGTCAGCAAGGAATCCTCCGATATGATCCTGCTGGATGACAATTTCGCCACCATCGTCGCCGCCGTCAAAGAAGGCCGCCGCATTTACGATAATATCCGCAAATTCGTCCGATACATCCTCACCGGCAATGCAGGTGAAATCGTTGTCATGCTCATTGGCCCGCTGATGGGCATGCCGCTGCCGCTGCTGCCGATTCAAATTTTATGGATCAATCTAGTGACCGATGGCGTGCCGGCCGTTGCCTTGGGGTTCGAAGAAGCCGAGCGCGATGTGATGAAGCGGCCGCCGTACGATCCGCGGGAAGGCATTTTCGCGCGCGGACTGGGCTGGCAGATACTCGTCATGGGCCTGATCATCGGCCTCATCTCGGTGGGGACCGGGTACTGGTTCTGGGACGGCGGAAAAGGGTTGGAGGCCTGGCAGACCATGGTCTTCACCATGCTGACGTTCTGCCAGATGGCCTATGCGCTGTGCGTGCGCAAACAAACCGAGTCGCTGTTTTCGCAATCCTGGTTCGGCAATCCGGTGCTTTTCATGGCCATTGGCGTCACCCTGGGCCTGCAGTTGGTCCTTATCTATGTCCCGTTTTTTAACAGCGTGTTTCGCACCACGCCGTTACGGCTGGAGGAACTGGGTGTCTGCGTCGCTGGCGCCCTGGTGATTGTTCTGATTACGGAATCGAAAAAACTGTACCTGCGCCACAAGCAGCATTGATGTTTACGCATAATTTCGTCGGCAGCAACCTGGCCCATATTGAGAAAGGATCTGTTTTGCCTCAGCCGAAAATGGAGAATTGCCCCTGGTGAGTTAGTGAGTTAAAGATCTCCCCGATTGGGGCCTCTCTGGCAGAGGTGCCAATATGGCGTCATTGGTGTTGCCATTTTGGCGTCATTCTGATATTCTCACACAAAATCCAATATTTACATAAATGGAGAACTCTATCATGGCTGGAAAAACAGAGCGTATTTCAGCGCGAGTGGACGAGAGAGTTTTTGAGACGCTAACGCGCGCTGCGGCCCTGGTTGGCTCGACAGTGAATCAATTCCTTGTTCAATCTGCACTAGAGCGGGCGCAGAACGTGATTGAAGAGCAGGATATCATTCGATTAAGCGCGAAAGATTCAGAAAAGTTTTTCAATGCGATCGAGAATCCGCCGCCGCCAAACGAAAAACTGTTGGCTGCCTTCCGTGCACACAAGGAGCGGCTTTAAATGCTGCAAATTCTGCTTCTTTCGAGGCAGCACAACCGCGAAGCATTTTACTGTGGCGAACAAGAACTAGATGATTACCTGAAAAAGACCGCCCGTCAACACAATGAAAAAGGCATTGCGCGGACTTTTGTTCTAGTCGACATGGAGGAACCTGCGAGGATCTTGGGGTTTTTTACTCTGGCGGGCTGTGAAGTCGTGGCGACTGATCTGCCGCAAAAATACACCAAGAAATACCCGAACAAGGCACCTGCGGCCAGACTGGCGCGTCTGGCAGTTTCAGTCGATCATCAACGAAAAGGTCTTGGCGGGATCATGATGGTTGAGGCAATGCGGCGCACTCTGTCCGTATCCGGGAACATCGGCATTATCGGCTTTTTCGTGGATGCTAAAAACCAAGGCGCCCGCGAATACTATGAGCAATATGGCTTTATTCCCCTACCTGACAACCCGCTCACGCTCTTTTTGCCGTTAGCCGTCTTGGCAGCGGCTGTGGAGGTGCTCGGCAAATAAAGAGATAGACCGCGCATCCCTGTCAGCCATTATGGCTAGCAGAGACACTTCAAAAGCCCCCGATCTTCGAATCGAGGGCTTTTCTTACAATGTGCTATATTTTGGACAGAATCAGGATCTCAATTTTTCGGTGTCTGACAATGGAGCAATGAAAGAGGAAGGAGATGTCCATGATGACAAACTCAGCGAATAAAGCAGCATTGATCGTCGGGGGTTCAAGCGGCATGGGCAAAGAAACAGCACGCCGGCTGCGGGGTCGAGGTGTGGACCTGATTCTCCTGGCGCACAACCCAGAGCGTCTCGAATCCGCCAAAAGTGAGTTGGCCCGACAGGGTTCCGGCGCTATAGATTTGATGGTAGCAGATCTGTACAAGCAGGCCGAAGTGGATATGGCCATCAAGGCCATCAAAAACGAATCCCGACATCTGCGGTACCTGGTGAATGCAGCAGGCACCTTCAAGCCGACACCTTTTCTTGATCATACCCGGGAGGATTACGACACATACCTGGATCTAAACAAAAGCTTCTTTTTTATCACCCAAGCGGTCGCCGAAAACATGAAAGCCCACGGCGGAGGAGCCATCGTCAATATCGGCTCTATGTGGGCCAAACAGGCGATCAAGGCAACCCCTTCATCCGCCTATTCAATGGCAAAAGCCGGTTTGCACTCCTTAACTCAGCACTTGGCAATGGAACTGGCAGATTATAAAATCCGCGCCAACGCGGTCTCCCCGGCCGTTGTTGTGACCCCGATATACGGCGCATTTATTGACAAAGACCGGATCGAGAAAACCCTTACGGAAGCCTTCGATGCCTTCCACCCCATCGGACGTGTCGGCAGGGTTGAAGATATCGCAAGTGTTATCGATTTCTTACTGTCCGACGAAGCCGATTGGGTTACCGGGGTCGTATGGGATGTAGATGGCGGAGTGATGGCAGGTCGCAATTGACCATTATTTACTAATGGGGTCTTCTGGATAGCACGGCATGTGGGATAGTTGACGCGAGACAGGCCAGTAAAAATCGAATTGTGCAGTTCAGGCCCTCTTGAATTACCCCAGCATTTCGATTAACGCGCGAATATCCTCCACTCTCCAGGCCGTTGTTCGCGGCGATAACTTCACCGGTTTGGGAAATCGCCCTGTTTTGACTCCCTCCCGCCAGGTTGATTTGGAAACCGGGATTACAGCCGGAATAGGCGGATCGGTTTTTGGGCCAATCGCCTGTTGGCCATCAATGAAAATTTGCTTGGCACAGTGGTGATCATTTTGATAAGCTGACCACGTTGAAAGCGTCACCTCAACTCGATGGTGCCTACTCGGTTATGGGTAGGTCGCGTCGGTTTCCTGCCCGCCTTCGATGCAAATTTACCCGAATTATCCTGAACTTTGGTGAAAGAAAACCTGGAAAAAACATTAGGTATTCGCTGCAACATACTGAATAATAAGAACAAGTTGCTAAATCTCAAAACGAGGGTGGTGGCTTCGATTCCCGCCACCCCACCAATTACAAAAGACATACCCGTCCACTAACCGCGTCCGGTTGTGCGACGGGTTTTCTTTTTCTGCGAATTATTAGCGGCTTACGCCGCGTTTAGAGTGTTGGTTATGCCGGCCGGATCACTCCCTTTTCGGGAAATCCGTCACACCCCGCTTCTCTTTACCTGTATGCACCTGTCCCCAACTCTAACAGTTCATGCCGGCCTTGCATCGCCTGTTCAAGTTCGTACCCAGCTTCTCGGCAAAGCATTGGGGGCATCCGAGAATTCCGGAACCGCCCCTCCCATCCGGAAAAACTTACAAGCAGCGCCGTGATCTGATCCAAACTTCTTTAAGCACACACGAAGCTGAACGGGTGCCATAAGTGCAGACAAGGTCGGGGGTGCATCGATTTGTGGATTTGTGAGGATTCGATATGATTGGTTAAAATTACTGAGAGTCGTTCTGTTGTCGAATCAATGAGGTCCTGTTGGAAGAAAAAACCTTTATCGGGCGAATGATGGCGACTGACGCGGCGCTGCGCCGACCTCGCCACCGGGTTACTGCGCGCGGGATTTGCACGTGGCTGGCCATGAGGAGAGCGCGAATCAATATCTGATCTGCTGATTCGGCCGCTGACAATCGCGGATGTGAAACACATGCCCGTGGTGCCCTGGTTTGACTCGGGCCTGTGCCGCTACTCCAAATGACGCTGCTGCCTCCCCTCACGTTCTTGTTTGTCCGGTGGTGGGTCGGTCGCAACGCAAACAAAGCAAGATCGATATGATGAATCAAACAGGCGGATGGATGGGCGGTGGGACGTGGACGATCCGTTATCTGGTTGTGGATACGCGAAACTGGTGGCCGAGAAAAAAGGTTCTGGTATCACCCCAATGGATCGAGCGCGTCAGATGGGTCGATTCTAAAATATACGTCGATCTTCCCCTTGAAGCCATTAAGGAGTCACCGGAACACACGTTGGAATTTCTGCTGACACGGGGTTATGAGACCATTTTGCATATACATTACAGTCGCAAAGTTTACTGGACAGACATTCCCGACGAAAATAGAACGACGAAATAGTTGAAAAGGAGTCAAATATGAAAACAAAAGCGGGCTTATGGGTCGATCACAGGCAGGCAATTGTAGTTATTGTTTCGACCACAGGTGAAGAGATCAAACAGATATCGTCACATGCCGAAAAACAACTGAGACGTACCGGCAGCACGCCTCTTCAGGGTAATTTTGAAGCACAGAAAGTACCCGCGGATGGCAGCCGACAGAGGGTCTTTACCGGTCAACTCAATTCGTTTTACGATGAGGTTATTGACTGCATCCGTGACGCAGAGTCCGTTCTGATAATGGGTCCCGGTGTGGCAAAAGATGAGTTGAAGGTGCGTCTTGAAGAAAAAAACCTCGGAGACCGCATCGCCTGCATTGAAACGGCTGACAATATGACGGACCCTCAGATAGCTGCAAAGGTTCGACAGTATTTTGGCGGACAGCCAATCGATACAAAATGAGCAGAGAAAGGAACTGTCATGATGAATAATTCAGGCGGCTGGATGGATGGGCGGCGGAGTGTGGTTCTGGCGGGTTGGCTGTCTGCTGGTGGTGGCAGCGATTGTCTTCAGCGTCATCGGGCTGACAAAGAAATAATTGTGCATACACGACCTGGCGCCCTGCTCTTACAATTAACCCCTTTTTAGACGAAAAAGCCCCCGATTTTGTGACCGGGGGCTTTTTCCAATTAATCGCTTTTTTTCAGACACTCTGTTGGCGGTTTTCAACGAATAGTCGATAAACCGATGACCGGCTGATACCGTAATACTCTGCAATTTCCGTTTTGCTGCAGCCGGGTGCTTCGAAATCCCTGATCAGCTCGTCGATTTCCTTTTTGGTCAGTTTCGGCTTGACCCCAAACTTTACTCCTCGAGCGAGAGCTTTTTCGCGGCTCTCCATGGATTGTTCTTTGATCAGCTCTCGTTCGAACTCTCCAATCGCGGCCAGAACTCTACTTTACAACTGGCAACTTGACAGGGAAGCTTACGTTGGTGAACGACGATAAGTGGCCCCGGAACCGTGCCCCCGAATGTCATGGCCCAGAGACTCGCGCCATCGGGGGCGATCTGGTGCTATTTTTCTTCCACCACCAGGCGCACCTCGACGACTCTGGGCAGGCCGGCCAGGGACTGTTCGTGCGAGGGGACGGCGGGAGGAGGTACCAGGGTCTGCCGAATGCGTTCCAACTGGGGACGAACGTCTTCTTCCTCTGCCTTGACAGTCACTGGAACCAAAAGCAGAAAAGCGCAGAGTGAGAGGGGCAGCAAAGTATCCATCAGGAAAACCCGGATGGGAACTACCCTCGAGGCGAGAAAATGTATCATGGTAAAAACTCCTCCATAAACCCTGGTAGCATGGTGAATAAGCTCCCCTTGCGCGGGTCAGAGATTTTTGGCACCTCTCCCATTATACCTGACTGGCAGGTTCGGTGATGCCCATGCGATTATGCCTTTTGGGCAGTCAGTATGATCGGTGGGAGTCTTTAATTTCACCATCAGTAAAACACCGAAAGCTCCTGGTTATTTGTTTGTGGGTTTTTAAGATTGGCGGAGGTTCTGGTACGCTAGTGTGTTCCTCGTTTGGTGCTTGGAAATAAATAGCAATAACTTCTAGGAGTCTGTCGGACTATCCATGCGCCGGCTGCAAATTCGGCCCGGATAGTCCGACAGATTCCTCGGAGGTAAGTGTTTTGCCTATTAAAGAAGATCGCCTGTTTCGCAGAATCAGAAAACTGACAGGCAGGGCCATCGGTGATTTCAATCTCATCGAAGCCGGGGACCGTATCGCCGTGGCCGTGTCCGGGGGCAAGGATTCCTGGACCCTGCTGCATATTCTCGACAGTTTGCGGCGCCGCGCGCCGATCCGGTACGAACTGATTGCCGTTAATGTCGACCCGGGATTTCCCGGCTATCGTACCGATATCATGGAGGCGCATCTTAGGGAGTACGGCTTTACCTGTCACATGCAACGCACCGACTGCGCCACCATCATCAAGGAAAAGCTGCGCCCCGGCTCGTCTTTTTGTGCCTTCTGTGCCCGCTTGCGCAGAGGCGTGCTTTATTCGGTGGCCAGCGAGTTGGGGTGCAACAAGCTGGCTTTGGGCCATCATCTGGACGATTTTATCGAAACGCTGCTGCTTAACCAGTTCTACGTCGGTACTCTGGGCGCCATGAGCCCCAAGCTGCTGGCCGACAACGGCCAGCATACGGTGATCCGGCCGATGGTTTATGTGGAGGAAAGCGATATTGTGGCGTTTGCCAGTGCCAACCAACTGCCGCGGATACCTTGCGGCTGTCCTGAGGAGACCCGCACGGATCAGAACCGGCAGCGTATGAAGCGCCTTGTCAGCCAACTGGCGCAGGACATTCCCGGGCTGCGCAGCAGTCTCATCGGCGCCCTGGGTAATGTCCAACCACGCCATCTGCTCGATGCCAGCCTCAAGGATTTCGGCCGTGTCGTGACGGGCTGAACGCGGATGGATGTTGAGGTAGAATGATAAAGGATTGCCGTGAAGCGTTGGCGATCCGACGAATCCGGGGTATGTCCATCGGTCCAGGATATGTGGACGTATTCCGGCCTATAAGGCGAGGGCAATGACTTTTACCATGCATACTAAAGCTGATCTCGATCTGGCCAGCGAGGTTCAACAGCTACTGTTTCCCAAGGGTTCCCCACGGTGCCAATGGTGCTGCATCGGCAGCAAAAACCGTATGGCGCGCGGTCTGGGAGGCGATTACTTCGATTTTATCCCCCTTGCCGACGGGTGCCAGGTGGTATTCTTGGGAGATGTCACCGGTCATGGGTTGCAGGCGTCGGTGGTCATGGCCTTGCTCTACGGTTTTATCCATCGCGGGACCGCGGAAAATTGCAATCCCCTGGACATGGCTGCGCGGGTCAATGATTTTCTGTTCTCCTTCGCCCGGCGCTCCCGCAGGCTGGATCATTTTTTTTCCACCACCCTGTTTTACGGGGTGATCGATCCGGCTACCCTGGAGATGCGTTACATCAATAACGGACACGTAACTCCGTTGGTGCGTCGCGGACATAAGGTGAAACATCTTGCCGCCACGGGCCAGCCGCTGGGGTATTTCGAACAGCCAGAAATCATCATGGATCATTTTTATTTTCAACCCGACGACCGGTTTCTGCTGTATACAGATGGTCTGGTGGAAGCTTTCAATCCGAAAAGACAGGCTTTCGGCATGCCGGGATTGGAGCGGCTGCTGCGCCATCATCGGGGCAATCACATCGACTTTCTTGACGCATTGTTCCAGGCCCTGGCGTCTTTCGGTGCGCCTGACCCGCCCGAGGATGACTGCACCGCCATCGCCATCGACTTTCATGAGAACGCGAGGTAAGGACTGGCGAGGTTATGCCCAGAAAAGCCTTGTCTGGCCCGCCCTGCTGTGTTAAACGAATGGCCAGCCGCCTTTTTTTGCCTGTCGATCGCGTTTGACGGTCACGGCTGGTCGTAGTCGACCAATCGCCGATCCCTATACCCTTCCGGTTAATCGTCCAGGAGAATCTTTCATGGCTCAATGTGAATATAGCGCAGGTGATCGACAGCACGGCTTCGTGGTGACTTCAGTGTCGCCGTTACCGGAACTGCATGCAACTTTGGTGCAGTTGCGTCATGAGCGCACCGGCGCCCGCCTGGTCCACCTCGACCGGGACGATGACAACAACCTTTTCGGTGTCGGGTTTCGCACCACCCCTCAGGATTCCACCGGCGTGGCGCATATTCTTGAGCACACCGTGTTGTGCGGATCCCAACGTTATCCGGTACGTGATCCTTTCTTTACCATGCTCAAGCGCAGTCTCAGCACTTTCATGAATGCGCTGACCGCCAGCGACTGGACCTGCTACCCGTTTTCATCGCAGAACAAGACCGATTTTTACAATTTGATGGGAATCTACCTCGATGCGACCTTTTTCCCGTTGTTGCGGGAGCGGGATTTTCGTCAGGAGGGGCACCGCCTTGAATTTAGCGACCCGCAGGACGGCGACTCGCCTCTGCAGTTCAAGGGGGTGGTGTATAACGAAATGAAGGGTGCCATGGCCGATCCTTCTTCGTTGCTGCACCGGCGCCTGACCCGGGCCCTTTATCCTACGGTAACCTACGGGTTCAATTCCGGTGGTGAACCGGGCGATATCCTCGACTTGAGCTATCAACAGCTCAAGGATTTCCACGCCACCTATTATCATCCGACCAACGCCTGGTTCTTCACCTACGGCAACCTGCCGCTTGAAGGTCACCTTAAAGCCATCGACGAACAGGCTTTGTGTAAGTTCGGCCCGCTGCGGGTGGACAGTGCGGTGCCCGACGAAGTGCGTTTTCAGGAGCCGCGCAAGGTGGTGGAGACCTTCCCGGTCGATGCCGGTGAGTCGCTTGCCCGCCGTTCGCTGGTGCAGGTCGCCTGGTTGACCTGTCCGGTTTCCGACCAATTCGAACGGCTCGGCATGATGCTGTTGTCCGAATTGCTGCTGGGTAATCCCGCCGCGCCACTGTACAAGGCCCTGCTCGACTCCGGCCTGGGGCAGAACCTTGCTCCCGGCACCGGATACCACGATGACTATCGTGAAACCTATTTTGCGGTTGGCTTGCAAGGTGCCGATCCCGAGGCGATGGACGGTGTCGAAGCCCTGGTCCTGAACACCCTGCAGGATACCGTTCGCAAGGGTTTTTCGCCGCAACAGATCGAATCGGCTATTCATCAACTGGAATTTTCCTACCGCGAGGTCAACGGCGATCAATATCCTTATGGTTTGTTGTTGCTGATGCGCATGTTAGGTTCCTGGCTGCATGCGGACGATCCGGTATCGCCCCTGTGTCTGGAGGACGATCTGGCACGTTTGCGGCAGGAACTGGCGAGCGGACCGTTTTTTGAGAATCTCATTCGTCGCCAGTTGCTCGACAATCCCCATAGGGTGACCTTGCTGCTCAAGCCGGATGCCGAGCAGAAAGAGCGCGAAGAGCGGTTGCTGCGTGTCCGGCTGGAAACCGTCGAGAAAAAACTTTCCGCCAGGGACAGGGAAGATCTGGTCGCGCAAGGGGTGACCTTGCGGAAGGCTCAGGAGGCTCCCGAGGATTTGTCGTGTCTACCGACTCTGGAATTGGAAGATATCCCTGCAAGTCAGCCGCTGGTACCTTACTCGCAATTTGATCGCCAGGGGGTGCAGGTGTGTTGGTTTGAGCAGCCCACCAACGGTATCGTTTATTTTACCGGCAATCTGATTATCGACGATTTGCCGGTTGAACTGCTCAGGGATGTTCCGTTGTTTTGTTCGCTGTTGACCAAAATCGGTGCTGCAGGGCATAGCTACCTGGAAATGGCAGAACGTGTTGCCGCCGCTACCGGCGGCGTCCAGGCCAGTGCCGCCATTTTTGACAGTCCGGTCAGTCTGGATGATTTCCGCCTCGCCGTCGAACTGCGCGGCAAAGCTCTGCTGCGTAACCAGCAAAGCATGTTCGAGATTCTCAAGGACTTTTGCACGGCACCTGATTTTTCCGATTTGAAGCGCCTGCATACCGTGTTGCAGCAGATAAAAACCTCTCTGGAAAACTCCGTACCCGGCTCCGGTCACAGCTATGCTTCACGCGTTGCGGGGGGGGCCCTGACCACCGCCGGGCGTCTGCGCGAAGACTGGAGCGGTTTGCATCTGATCCGGGAGGTCAGGGAACTGGCAGCCAAACAGCCTGAGCAACTCGCCGATTTCGCGCAGCGCCTCCAGCATCTGGCCTCGCTGGTTTTCCACCGAGACCGTTTGCGCTGCGCAGTTACTGCCGAAGCGACGGTTTTCCAGGAGATGGAACCCGCCCTTGACACGTTGCTTGCAGGTCTGTCCGCTGGGAAGGGGCTCGCTGCTACGGCTGCAAGACCCGCCCCGTTCGAGGTAAAGGCCTCGGGATGGTTCACGGCGGTGCCTGTATCTTACGTGGCCCGGGTCTTCCGTACGGTGCCCCTGGAGCATCCCGATGGTGCTGTCCTGATGGTTTTGGCCAAACTTCTGCGCGGCGGGTATCTACACCGTGAAATTCGTGAAAAAGGGGGTGCCTACGGCGGAATGGCCAACTACGATGCCCAAGGGGGGTTGTTCGCCATGCTCTCCTACCGTGATCCCCAGCTGCTGCGCACCCTCGATGTATTTAAGGATGCTGCGCATTGGGCGGCCGACAGTCAGTTCGCCGCGGTCGATATCAAAGAGGCCATTCTGGGCGTGTTCAGTCAGCTCGATCGTCCCCTGTCGCCGGGCGGCAAGGGCATTCGGGAGTTTCATTATCTTCTGCAGGGTTTGACACCGGAAGCGCGGCAGGCCTTCAGGCAGCGGATTCTTGCGGTAGATGCCGCAGCGATTTCCGACGTTGCCCGGCGTTACCTGGTGGATGGCTGGGCAGCCAGCGCTGTGTCGGTGGTCGCAGGGGAAGATATGCTGCAGGAAGCCAATCGCCAGCTCGGTGATGGGTCTCTGGTATTGGAACGTATCTGACCGGTTGGTCCGCAGGCAGACTTTTGTCTCGGGCACAAAAGCGGTACCGTTGGCCTGGTTATGACGCCCTTTGGGCGGATGGTGATAAGAACGTGCCTGGGAGCCCCTGTTGATGGAAAAATTGCTGTCCACCAAAGAAGTTGCACAGCGCCTCAGTGTCAACGAAAAGATGGTCTATACGTTGATTACCGAAAAAGGCTTGCCTGCGACCAAGATTACCGGCAAGTGGCTTTTCCCGGCCCATCTGGTGGAGCAATGGGTCGAGAGCATGACCATCAATTATCCCACCGGCACGGCAGAAATGCCGCACAAAAGCGGGTTGTTGATGATAGCCGGCAGTGACGACATCCTCCTTGACCGGGCACTGTCGCTGTTCATGCAGCTCAATGCCGGATACATCGTACTGTTCGGGGCGGTGGGAAGTCTCGGGGGGCTCAAGGCATTGCGCCGTGGCATGTGCCATATGGCCACCAGCCACCTGGCTGACGAAAACGAGAAAGATTACAATTTTTCCTTTGCCGCCAGCGAACTCGATGCCTTGCCTGCGGTGGTCAATTTCTGCCGTCGCGAACAAGGTCTGATTGTCGCGAAAGGTAACCCCCACGGGATCCGCGGTTGCAGCGATATCGCCGAAAAGGATCTGACTGTGGTCAATCGACCCCTTGGAACCAGTACCCGCATTATTTTCGACCAGCAGTTGCAAGAAGCCGGCATCAAGCCGGCTCATGTCAAAGGCTATGGCAACGCGGTGGCGCGCCATCTCGATATCGGACTTGAAATTCTTACCGGCCGGGCGGATGTCGGACCGGGCATTCGCCCCGCGGCGGCCTTGCTGGGGCTCGATTTTCTGCCCTTACGCTGGGAGCGTTTTGACCTGCTGATCCCCAAAGACAGCTTCTTCGACAAGTCCATTCAGCAATTTCTCGCCATGCTGCACGAACCCGCTTTTCATGAATTGGCCGCCAGTCTGCCAGGCTACGAATTGAGTCTTGCCGGGCGAATGCTGTTCCCCGGCGAGTCGCGCTGACTGCTATCCATCCGCTCCCTTCTCCCGCCTCACCATCTCCGCGTATGCCGTATCCTCTCGCGCATTCAAGCTTCTGTGATTTTTAAGTAAATTGCTCAAAAAAGGGCGTTGACTCTCAATCGTTATCACTGATATGTTACAACGACTTCGGGTTCCCATTCATGGAGATTGTTTTTTGCATGAATGGTGAAATGTAGTCATTCCAGGGAAAAACATCATCACTTAAATCGAGGAGGCACAACATGAAATCAGCTTTTCGCATTCTTGGTAGCAGCCTGCTGCTGCTGACGATTTTTTGCACCGGCGCCATGGCTGCCGAGCGCCTGAAGCTATCGACCACCACGTCGACGGAAAACTCGGGGCTGCTCAAGGCTATTTTGCCGGCATTTGAAAAGAAGTACGATTGCAAGGTGGATATCATTGCCGTTGGTACCGGCAAAGCTCTCAAGATCGCCGAAAACGGCGACGTCGATGTGACCTTGGTGCATGCTCGTAGCCTGGAGGATGCATTCGTCGAGGCCGGCTTCGGTGTCAACCGCCGCGATGTCATGTATAACGATTTCATCATCATCGGTCCCGCCAAAGATCCTGCCGGTGCCAAAAAAGCCAAGACCGTATCCGCCGCCATGAAATCGATTGCCGCCGCCAAAGCCAATTTTGTCTCCCGTGGAGACGAATCCGGTACCCATACCATGGAAAAGGAATTATGGAAAACCGCCGGCGTCTCCCCCAAGGGAAGTTGGTATATCGAGGCTGGCCAAGGCATGGGAGAGGTTATCACCATGGCCAACGAACTTCAGGGATATGCCTTGACCGATCGTGCTACCTTCATCGCCTATCAGAACAAAGTAACGCTGCCCATTGTGTTTCAGGGTGACAAAAACATGTTTAACCCCTATGGCGTAATCGCCGTTAACCCCAAGCTTCATCCCCACGTCAAGTACGACCTGGCCATGGCTTTCGTCACCTACCTGACCTCCAAAGAGGGGCAGAAGGCCATCACCGATTTCAAAGTCAATGGTCAGCAGTTGTTTTTTGTCTATGAATAAGCAACGCCGGATGTAATATAAACGCCCTGCCGATTGTTCCGGCAGGGCGTTTTTTTTAGCTGGTGCGGGTGATCATGTTTTTTCAGCAGCGATGAGGGACCTGTGAAAATTGGCAGTTTTGAATTCAATATGCGTGAACTGGGGGGAGCCATGGGTGATTTCGGCACCCTGTTTCCCCTGGCTATCGGCTATATCGTGGTGTGCGGCGTGGATCCCGCCGGCCTGTTGGTGATGATGGGGCTGGCCAATGTGGCCACCGGTCTGTATTACCGCTTGCCGATGCCCATCGAGCCGATGAAGGTTTTGGCGGTAGTGGCCATTGCCGAGCAATGGCCGCCTTCCATGGTGTATGCCTCTGCGTTTGCCATGGGAGTGACCTGGCTGCTCATGTCCGTCACCGGCCTCATGAACCTGGTCGCCCGCATTACGCCAGTATCGGTTATTCGTGGCATTCAGGTGGCCCTCGGAGTCCTGCTTGCTGTACAAGCTCTGCGGATGATTTCGTCTGGATGGGTGCTGGGAATCGTGTCGATCGCGGTGGTCCTGTTGTTACGGCAAAACCGCTATGCGCCGGCTGCCGTGGTATTGGTGCTCATGGGGGTGGGGATTGTATATGTCAAGGGGCAGCTTCAGGGGCTATCCGGCCCCGGGTTCGGCTGGCCAGGGTTCCACTCTTTCGATATGCGCGAGGCCTGGCAGTCGATGCTAAACGGCGGTTTTTCCCAACTTCCTCTGACTGCTACCAACGCCGTGATTGCCACCGCAGTGCTGATTCGCGGATATTGGCCCGAGCGGCCGGTGGCTGAGAAAAAATTGGCTATGAGCATGGGGGTTATTAATTTGATCGTGCCGTTTTTTGGTGGCATGCCCATGTGTCACGGAGCCGGCGGTCTGGCCGGACAGTATTATTTTGGCGCACGTACAGGCGGTGCCAATGTTATCGAAGGGGCAATTGAGATCGGCCTGGGATTGTTTCTGGCCGGATCGATTGCCGGCCTGTTTGCGGCGTTTCCCCTGGCCATTGTCGGAGCCATGATGCTGCTGGTCGGCATTGAACTGACCAAATGCGTAAAAAATGTCTCCTGGAACTGGCAGCTGTGGCCGATGGCCATAACGGTGGTGGTCTCGCTTTGGACGAACATGGCGTTTGGCTTTCTGGCAGGGATGGTGCTGCATTATGGGTGGGAGGTTCTGGGGGCTAAAAAACCTGTGTTGTAATGGGGCTTGGCCAGTGTCTGTCGTTTCGCTTGCCATCATGCGTGCCGAAGCTATACTGAAAAAGTGAGTATCGGTCAGCGGTCCCCAACGACAAGGAGAGAGAATATGAAAGTACAGGATGGCGATGTGTTAATTGGCAAGGCAGGTGAATATGACGTAGAGTTGACCGTGACCAAGGTCTGCAAGGGAGACGTTTGCTGGACTGAGTGCGATGCCGATCTGGTCTGCAACGGTGCGCCGATGACGCCCGTCTCCGCCGGAACGAGGTTGTCTGAACGCCGCCCTGATCGCAAGGGGCTCTGATTGGCGCTCTGCATGTGACCCTTTCGGTGAGGCTTGAATGCAAAAGCCCTGTTTGGACGCCGTCTTTACCCTATTATTAAATCTGCTGCCGCACCTTCGGGTTGCGGTTTTTTTTTTGCTGATCGTCTGAAGACAGGAACGGGCAAGGTGGGGTGTGCCCCTTCCTGAAAAGGGTCGGGTAGAGCATTTCGGAAATGCGACTGGTTGCGTGACATTTTGGGTGAAATGGCGTATAAAGTGGTGCGAAGGTTGCAAAAGTGCTGTTATTTCACACGCCTTTAAAGGTGGCATGGTTTTTTTGAATTGCAGTGTTTCATTGTGGTTTGAAGACCTGCTTTATCAGGTCCCGGGAGTGGTCGCATGATCTGCCGCAAGGCTTTGCTTTTTGTCTGTGCATTATTGCTTTTTTTGCCGAGATCCGCCATTGCGCAGGATCTCAAGGTGTTGATTCTTCATTCCTATCATGCCGGGTTTGTCTGGACGGAGGATCAGCAGGGGGGATTTCTCGAGGCCCTTGGCGGCAGCAGGGTTGCCGGGCAACTGTCCTTTCGCGTTGAGTATCTTGATGCCCATACCCGGGAGTGCGATCCTGGCTATCTGGCGCACTTTTCCACCTACCTTAAAAATAAATATACAGGCTTTACTCCCGACCTGATTTACGCTACGGATGACCAGGCTGTTGAATTTCTCCAGCAGTATGCGCGTTATCTGTTTCCACAAACCCCGGTAATATACAGCGGTCTCAATGATTCGGATCTGGATAGCCATCTGGATCATGGGAATTTTCACGGCATTTTTGCGTCGGAGGATGTGGCTGGTACCGTCGCGCTTGCCATGCGGTTGGTTCCTGAGTTGAGCACCTTGTATTTTGTGGGCGATGCTTCCGCGGCCGCGCGCGGCATCAGACAAAATGTCGAAAAGGAAGTGCTCAAGTTTTTTCCACATGTAAAGGTGGCCTTTATCGAGAGTCCTTATCTGGAAGAACTCGAGACGCAACTGGGGCGTTTGCAGCCGAAATTATGGGTCGTCAATTCCCTCGCTAGTGTTAGGACTGTGCAGGGGCAGCGGGTGCCTATTTCTGAAACGCTCGAGCGCCTCGGCAGCGCCGGAGAATTCATGATTTTGGCCATGAAGGACAATTATCTGACATCCGGAGTCCTTGGGGGGGCTGTCACCCAAGGGAGAGAGCAGGGCCTGCAAGCCGGATATCTGGCCCGCGAACAGTTTCTGAACGAAGAAATCGGTGCTGACGAGCACTCCCTGGGCGCGGTGTTTAATCCCTATCTGTTCGATTATGCGCAGCTGGGGCGCTTCGGTCTGGTACGGGCCGGTCTTCCGCCAGGAAGCCGTGTCGTACATCAACCGCAGCCGGTGTGGTTGCTGCACCCTTCTCTGATCATGGCTGTTGCCGGGTTCACTGGCCTGCAATTGGCCGGGATGTGGCTGCTATGGCGCAATATTAGAAGACGCCGGTCAGGGCAAAAAGATTTGCTGCTAAAAGAAGCGCAATTCAAAACTGTTATCGACGCGACTCACGATGCGGTGATCGTTATTAATCAGCGGGGAATTGTTACCCTGTTCAATCCCGCCGCGGAGGAATTATTCGGCTGGCGTTGTGATGAGATGCTGGGTGGCACCCTGGACGTATTGATGCCCGAAGGGTATCGCCAACAGCATCGACATGATGTTGCTAGTTTTTTTGGTACCGGGGAACCATCGGAAGCCATCGGCCGCTCTCTTGAACTATTGGCGGTACATCGCTCCGGCAGGGAGTTCCCCATTGAACTGGGGTTGTCCGTTGGCCACTGCGGCACGCAACGTTTTGTTCTAGCCATCCTGCGTGATATTTCCAGCCAGAGACAGGTTGAACGGGAAATTAAGCAACTGGCCTATTATGACACTCTAACCGGTCTTCCCAACCGGGCTCTGCTGGAGGATCGTTGTCGCCGCGTTCTCAGCACTGCAGAACGCACCGGGCGCATGGCGGCTTTGCTGTTCATCGGCGTGGATAACCTTAAGGCCATCAACGATACCCGCGGACATGCCTGCGGCGACCGGCTTCTCAAGCTTATCGGGCAGCGATTGGTCAAACTCGTAAAGGATGGCATGACGGTCGTCAGGTGGGATGGTGACAAATTTATCGTGCTGCTTCCGGGCCTGCATGCTGTCGAGGAAGTTGACAAGGTTGCCAGTGATATTCTTCAAGCCTTTGCCGAGCCATGCGAAGTGGATGATCAGCATTTTTTCGTGACAACCAGTGTCGGAGGGGCTATTTATCCGCAGCATGGCACGGATGGGGATAAACTGCTCAAGCACGCCGATATGGCTATGTATGCGGCCAAGGAGCAAGGCCGCAATACCTTTTGCACCTTTACCGAGGAGATGAACCGACGGGTTCAGGAACGTAGCGAGCTGGAACACAGCTTGAGGCAGGCGCTGGCGCGCGATGAATTTTTCATTGCCTTTCAACCGCAGATCGATCAGGCGACGGGCAGGGTCCTGGGCTCCGAGGCGTTGCTGCGCTGGAGGCACGCCGATAAGGGCATGATTTCGCCCGGTCAATTCATCCCTGTGGCGGAAGACAGCGGTTTGATCCTGCCTATCGGACATTGGGTATTGCGTACGGCATGCGCGCAGAACAAGGCTTGGCAGCAGGCCGGCTATCCGCCGATGCGGGTGGCGGTCAATCTCTCTGCCCGACAGTTCCAGCAGCCGGATTTTTTCGACCAGGTGGCGCAGGTTTTACGCGATACGGAGTTGGACCCGCGTTATCTCGAGCTGGAGTTGACCGAGAGTTTGCTTATGGCTGATGCGAATGAGGCGGTTCAGACGCTCTGTGCTCTGCGAGATCTTGGTGTGGGGATCGCCATTGACGATTTCGGTACCGGGTATTCTTCCTTGAGCTACTTGAAGACCTTCCCCATCGACCGTATCAAGATTGCCCAGGAATTTGTGTTGGGAATCGGCCAGGATCCCGAGGATGCAGCCATCGTCGAAACCATTATCGCCATGGCTCACGGTCTGGGCCTCGATATCGTAGCTGAGGGAGTGGAAACAGCGGCCCAGCTTGAATTTTTGCGCGACCGCCAGTGCCATGTTATGCAGGGTTATTATTTGGGCTACCCGATGCCCGCTGAAAATTTCATTGAATATCTGTCTGAACGTTTTGTCGCGGCCAACCCGCAAGGGCTCGGCGGTCTCTGATTGAAACTCCATATCTCGTTGTGTCGTGGTGGTGCCGGGTATCGGGGGAGTTGATGTTCAGGCATCCTTCAGGAGTTTCATCAAGCGCCGCTCTTCCTCTTTATAGATTGTCAACCGGTCCTCCAGCAGGTCAAAATCGACCTGGTGACCATCGAACTCGGGACCATCCACGCAGGCGAATTTCATCTCTTTGTTTACCATTACGCGGCAACCACCGCACATTCCCGTACCATCGATCATGATCGGGTTAAGGCTGACCATGGTCCGCACGGCATAGGGTCGAGTCATTTCTGCAACGGCTCGCATCATGGGTACGGGGCCGGCGGCAAAAACGGCCTGTGGCCTCAGCATCTCATCGCGCAACTGAGTAGCCAGGATATTCGTTACAAAGCCCTTTTGTCCCAGACTGCCGTCTTCGGTGGTTATCAGCACCTGATGGCAGCATGCACCCAGCTCATCGGCCAGTATGATCAGCGATGAGGTTCGCCCGCCAATCAATGTGGTAACCTTGTTCCCTGCGGCTGCGAGGGCCTTGGCTATTGGAAAGAGAACGGCTGTGCCCACCCCGCCGCCAATGCAGGTCACGCGGCCCAGGGTTTCGATGTGAGCAGGCTGACCCAGGGGGCCTGCTACATCTCTGAGGTATGTACCCGCCGGCATGCCGACCAGGCGACCGGTGGTATACCCCACCGCTTGTACGAACAGGGTGATGGTGCCCTGACGCGTATCTGCATCGGCAATTGTGAGCGGGATCCGTTCGGCTTGCTCATCGGCATGGACGATGACAAATTGTCCCGGGCGGTGGTGGCATGCGATGCGTGGCGCCAAAATGACCATGCGGTGCAAATTGGGTGCGATATTGTCGTTTGCCAGAATCTTGAACATATCTCCCTCGCCTCTCGGGTTACGTTTCCAGTATAGCACCGCACTGGAGCAAGCGGGGGACGGAGGTGATGGTGAATCTGTACGGGGGGGCGCCATTAAATGATGCCAGACTGGACTAGGAGGGGGGTGGTAATTGTAAAAACATTCAGGGAAATTTTCCTGACGTTATCTGTCGAGGAAGTGGCGCAGGCGCACCAGGGCCTCCTGGAGGTTGGCCATGGAATTGGCGTAGGAAAAGCGCAGATAGCCCTCGCCGCCGGCACCGAAATCGATGCCAGGGGTCAGGGCCACACCGGTTTCTTCCAGAATGGTCAGAGCCAGTCTCCGGGAATCGCTGCAGATGTGCCGGGCATCTGCCAGAGCGTAAAAGGCACCGGTGGGAACACTGTGCAGCGGCAGGCCGAGTTTGGGCAGTTCCCCGATGAGATAGCGGCGCCGTTCATCGTATATGGCACGCATGCGCAAGACATCCTGCTGGCAGTCGCGCAATGCGGTGATACCTGCGATCTGGACAAAATTTCCGGCGCAGATCAAGAAGTTCTGCTGCAGGCATTGCAGGGTGCGGATACAGTCCGGTGGGACAATCAGGTAACCCAGGCGCCAGCCGGTCATGGCGTAGGTTTTGGAAAACCCGCCCAGGACAAAAGCGTTGTGGGTAAATTCCAGGGCGCTGCGTTCTTCACCCTCGTAAGTCAGCCCGTGGTAAATTTCGTCGGAGATCAGAGGTGCGGGCATCTCTGCCATCTCGGCCATCCACTCGGCGGGCAACACCGAGCCGGCAGGATTGGATGGTGAATTGATGAGAATTCCGCGTGTCCGGGAGGTCAGTTTGTCACGTACATGCTCGGGGCGCGGCTGAAACCCGTCTTCGGCCCGGGTCCGCAAATAAACCGGGGAGCCGCCTGCGAAACGAATAAAGTTGGGGTAACAGGCATACCCGGGGTCGGTCAGTATAATCTCGTCGCCATGGCTTAACAGGGCGGAAAACAATAAAAGCATTAGCGGGCTGGTGCCGGCCGATACCAGTATCCGCGATGTTTCAACGGTGACGCCATAACGCTGCAGGTAATGGTCGGCAATAGCCTGGCGAAGCTCGGGAAGGCCCAGCGAGTGGGTGTAGGTGGTGCGCCCTGTTTCGATGGCACGGATTGCGGCGTTACTGATCGGTTTGGGGGTGGGCAGATCCGGTTCGCCCAGGCACAGGTAGATAATATCCTGGCCCGCGGCTTCCAGTTCCTTGGCCCGCTCCATAATTTCCATGGCCAGGAACGGTTTGACATCCAGGGCGCGGCGAGATAATTCAATATTCATGGCCGGAAGCTCTCTTGATTGTTCAGGGTGTTTTATTGGCCGCAACGGCACGTTTGAATGCCCAGGCTTCTATTTTTTTGATCTGCTCGGCCATGGTGACCGATAGAGGCACTGTACGGCCGATGGCTTCCATGAGATCCTGCTGACGCATGGTACGCTCTGTGGCCATGGCCTCAAAGGAGGCGCTGGCCACGGTCTGCTCTATTTCGGCACCGGAAAAGCCTTTAGCCGAGTGTGCCAGCATACTCATGGAAAAGGGCTCAGCAGGCAGATCGTATTTGTCCAGGTGGATGCGGAAAATTTCCTCCCGTTCTTCAACGGAAGGGAGAGCTACGTAGAAAACTTCGTCAAACCGCCCTTTGCGCAAGATTTCCGCCGGCAGCATTTCGATGGCGTTGGCGGTGGCCGCGACAAACACCGGGTGTTGTTTTTCCTGCATCCAGGTCAAAAAATAGCCCAGCACCCGGGAGGCGGGCCCGCCGTCGGATTTAAAGCCTTGGGTGGAAATGCCCGCTTCTATCTCATCGATCCACAGCACACAGGGTGACAGGGATTCCGCGGTGCGGCAAGCCTGACGCAGGCTGCTTTCCGGGGTGCCGAAGGTTCCACCATAAATGGTCGCCATGTCCAGGCGAACCAGCGGCAGGCGCCAGCGGGCGGCGATGGCTTTGACGAAGAGGCTCTTGCCGCACCCGCTGATGCCCATGATCAGAACGCCCTTGGGCAGATTGCGTCCCTCGGCCAGAGTGTCGCAGCCGAAGACCTTTTCACGTTTGGCCAGCCATTGTTTGAGGTTTTCCATGCCGCCGACCAGTGTGGACGCTTCGGGAGTGTCAACGATTTCCATGATGCCGCTTTTGCGCAGCAGCTGTTTTTTATCCAGAAACAGGGCGTCGGTCAGGTCGGCCAGGGAGGCGCTTTTGCCGACCCGGCCAAGTCGCAAGGCATTCTCGATGTTGCAAAAGTCGAGACCTTGCGCCGCTGTTATGAGGCGGGTGAGGTCATCCTCGCAGGTTAGCATCTGCTGTAACAGCGGATCGCGCTGACAGCGGTTTTCGATATAGGCACGCAGCTCTATCCGGTCAGGCAGGGGGTGCTCAAAAACCTGTGCGTGTCGCTGCAGCACCGAGGGCAGGGCGGTGGACGGACCGAGGACGATCAAGGTTTTCTGGTGGGTCTGACGCTGTCCGAGAAAATCGGATAAGGTTCGCTGTAAGAAAGGGCTGTCATGCCAGAACCAGTGCAGATCCTTGAAAATGAAGACCCCTCGATATTTTTGATCAAGTGCCCAGTGCAGGCCGGCAAGCGGCTCGATAGTGCCTTCAACATTGGCAAAGCCGGTGGTGCAAGACCATGTCTGCGGTGCCGAAACGTTTTTGAGCCCGCGCTCCATGGTACGTGCAATCAAAGCTTCGGTGCGGGCCTCATTGTCGGTGGCAAGGTAAATCAGGGGAGTGCCGGCTGCAATCAGCCGAAGAAGATGGGTGGCGGTGATGCGTTCTTGCATGGCGCGCTCCTTTGGTGTGGGTCGCAAGTCCGTGTGTAAAGCCTTTGAACCTTAAACCAAACATCGGTAAATGTCCATGCCGTGCAGGACTGGCAATGGTCAACGGCATCGGGGCGGAGTTTCCTTGCATTATGCACGGAAATAAGCTAGTTTTCCTGCGGATACGTCACCTTGCGGCCTGATGGTGCCTGGACGGAAATATGTTTGGCCCGGCCATGGGTTTTGTCCGGCCCGGCCAGCCGGTTCCGATAAATAGGGCTGGTTTTACAGCTCGTGTCCATCCGGAAACTATGGATGGACACGGTGTAGTTTTCATATGGGAAA
>DIWZ01000008.1:115679-116669 GCA_002435955.1 Pelobacter sp. UBA6093 | reverse complement strand
CGCCGGCAGCTGTCGCACACTGCAGGCACCAACCACTTCCAGCAATGAAGGCGCATGGAGAACCTATGAAGGAAACCATCGAGATCGTCGGCGCGGGACCGGCGGGATTGGCCGCTGCCTTGACCATCGCAGGCCAAAACGGGCGAGCGGTCGTCTTCGAGCGCAATCCGGATGTCGGCCATCGCTTTCATGGAGATTTCCAGGGTCTCGAAAACTGGACCTCGGAAGTAGACGTTCTCGAAGATCTTTCATCCTTCGGCATCAGCCCTACCTTCGAGTACACAGCGTTTCGCGAATGCGTGTTCTATGATCCTTACGGTCATGAACATGTCTGCAGGGCGGCGCAACCACTCTTTTACCTTGTTCGCCGCGGTCCCGATCAAGACACCCTCGATCAGGCTCTCAAGGAGCAAGCCCTCGCCGCAGGGGTGGAAATTCGGTTCAATGAGGAGCGACGCCACCTCCCTCAAGGAGGAATTGTTACACATGGCCCTCAATGCGTCGACGCGATTTCCGCCGGGTATGTCTTTGAAACCGACCAGGCCGACGGCGCCTTCGCTGCGGTGTCTGATCAACTGGCGCCAAATGGATATGCGTACCTGTTGGTCTGCAAGGGCAAAGGGACCATTGCCTCCTGTCTTTTCGCCGATTTTCACCGGGAGCGGATCTATGTGGAGCGGACGGTGGACTTTTTCCGGGAGAAAACCGGAATCGAGATAAAGAATCCTCAACGCTTCGGCGGTTTCGGCAACCTGTTTGCTTCGTCCAACGCCCGTAAGGGAAACATGCTTTATGCTGGTGAGGCAGCGGGCTTTCAGGACGCCTTGTTCGGATTCGGGATGCGTTATGCCATGTTGTCGGGACACCTTGCCGCCCGTTCCCTGATGATAGGCCGGCCGGAGGACTACGATCGACTCTGGCGTAAGCGACTCAGCAATACGCTTAAACTGGCGGTGGTGAACCGGGTGATCTTTGAGAGGCTGGGAGATT
>DIWZ01000008.1:0-115623 GCA_002435955.1 Pelobacter sp. UBA6093 | reverse complement strand
TCTGAACTTGTCGCCGCATGCATGGAGAGCTGCGATTGCACTCTGTGCCGCTGCCTGAAGGCCGGTTTCAGCGCAAACGGTTCTGTCCCGGGATGTCGTCCCTAGGAGGCTGTCGGACTATCCATGAGCCGGCTGCAAATCCGACAGTTTGGCCCATATTTTAGCTCCTTTTCGGCCCATAGCTACGGCTANNAAAATCTGTTCTCAAACATCCAAATTTTCGCTTCGGCCCGGATAGTCCGACAGCCTCCAAGGATGGCAAATAAACGGACCCGACCGACCATCGAGAGGCGACAGATAGGAAAAATCCACGGATGCGCTTTTTTGGGTGAAGCGATTGCCCGTGCAAAGTAGAAGCAATTATTGCGAATGCATCTATATTACTTCACTTCACCTTCCGGCCCGCTACCGATCGCATGAATTTCATGGTCGCGATCGATAACCTTTCCGGTCACCGTATCGATGACGTAATATCCGCTGTGGTGTACTCGCGCCCCCGAATAGGAAGCCCAGGCCGAAATCTGATACCTGCCGACCTGTTCCTTTTCACCCTGGGCCAGCGCGGAGTCGGGGTGCATCGAAGTAGTTACCACCAACCCGCCGGCCATGAGCAGAAAGAATATCGCCGCCACCATCCAGGCTAACTTTGTCCGTTCCATGATACCGTCCTTTCTTCTTCTTTCTCGGTCTACTCTCTGCCTTCACCTCAACCCTGTACAACCAAGTATACCTTTCAATTGCAATACCCTCGAATGGGTCCCGGGCTGCCGCCGGATATTAGGAGGCTGTCGGACTATCCATGCGCCGGCTGCAAATTTGGCTCTGTTTGGCCCATATTTCAGCTCCTTTTCGGCCCATAGCTACGGCTATGAACCTTCAAACGAGCTAAAATCTGTTCTCAAACATCCAAATTTTCGCTTCGGCCCGGATAGTCCGACAGCCTCCTAGGTGCTCATTGCATCAAAAAAATAGCCGCCATTGTCGGCGGCTCTGGGGTCGGCAGCCCTATGCGAATCGTTAATTTTTCCCCGTTTCCCGCACGATCACGCCGTCCCGCACCTCGAAGATCCGGTCAAACCCCTCCACCATCCGGTGGTCGTGAGTGACGACCAGGATGGCTGAATGATTCTCCACCGCCAGTTCCTTCAAGAGGACCATGACATTCTTGCCGTTCTCGGTATCGAGGGCAGCGGTCGGCTCGTCGGCGAGGATCACTTTCGGCCGGTTCGCCAAAGCCCTGGCGATCGCCACCCGCTGCGCTTCGCCGCCTGAAAGAGCCGCCGGGAAGTTGTCTAACCGGTGCTCGAGCTTGAGCGCCGTCAGCAGCTCCGTCGCCCGCTTTTTCGCTTCCGTCCTGGTCAGGTGATTGATTTCCAGGGCGATCATGACATTTTCCAGCGCAGTCAGAAACGGGATCAGGTTATGCGCCTGAAAGATGAAGCCGAGTTTTTCCCGGCGAATCCGTTTCAGATCCAGCCCCGGCAGCCACCCCCCGTCGGCAACCACGGCCCCGTCAATGACCACCTTGCCGTGGGTCGGTTCATTAATAAGGCCGATGGCGGTCAGCAGGGTGGTTTTCCCCGAGCCCGAGGGGCCGAGAATGGCGACAAGTTCGCCCGGCTCGATCTGAAAGGTAGCGTCGGCAATGGCGGTAACCGCGGTTACCCCTTTACCGTAGATTTTGGTCAGATTTTCAACTTCTATCGCGTACATATTTTTATCCCCCCAGGGCTTCCGCCGGCTCGACCTGCAATGCCTTGCGGATGCCGACGAAGCTGGAAATCGCGCAGATCGCGACAACGATGACGAACAGAACCTGCAGGTCGAAGGCCTCCAGGACGATCCGGCGGGGGAATTTTTCATAGGTCAGGGAAATCAGGGCGTAGCCGATTCCGTAGGCGATAACCCCCATGAGCAGCGACTGCTGGAGGATCATGCCGATGATCACCCGATTTTGCGAACCGATCAGTTTCAGGGTGGCGATAACCTTGATCTTGTCGAGGGTGGAGGTGTAAATAATCAGCGAGATGATGACCGCCGAGATCACCAGGAGAATAAGGCGGAACAGCCCCAACTGCTTTCGCGCTTTTTCGATCATCCCCTTGGTCAGAATGGTTTTCTGGCCCTCGTCGGAAATGGCCCGAAAGTGGTTCCAGCGGCCGATCCGCTCCTGCACCTCCTGAAGATTCGCCCCCGGCTCCAGTCGGGCCACCACCGTATTCACCGTGTGGGTGGACTCGGTAATCGCGCTGATATTCTGTTGGAGGAATTTTGCCTGGACCGGAGAAAGAGTCTCGATCCCGGCCAGCTTCGCCTCGATCCGCGCCCGCTCGTTTCTGATCAGGTTATTGTCCTTCTTGAACTGGATCTCCTGGGCATCGGCCAGACTCACGTAGGCGGCCGGGTCGCCGCTGGACGAGACCATCTTGCCGGTAATCCCCACCACCGTATAGTCATGAAGCCCTAGGCGGATAGTTTCCCCAAGCTGCATCTTCATCCCCTTGGCCACCACCATCTCATAGTGTTTCTGGCGGATGTTGCGCCCGGCGATGATGGCCGGCGGGCCACCGAAGCCGTGGAGGTCGTAACCGATCAGAAAGAAACGAAACGGCTTGCCGAGACGGTCGATCTGGATGGTCTGAAAGGAAAGGGGCGAGGCCTTCGCCACGCCGGGAACCGCCGCGATGCGGTACTTGATGTCCTCGGGAATGCGCGAGTTTTCGGCAAAGGGGCCGTTGGTATCCTGCTGCACGACCCAGAGATCCGCCCCGGTGGCGTTGAGGGTCGCCAGGGCATCGGCGAACAGCCCCCGGTAGATGCCGCCCATACTCATCACCACGCCGAGAAGCAGGCCCAGGCCGATGGAGGTCAGGATGAATCGCCCCCGATGATAACGGATATCCCGGATAGCGAGATTCATCGCGCAACCCTGACCTTCATGCCGTCGCGGAATGTTGCCGCTTCCTGCCGAGGGGCGATTACCACCCGTTCGGTGCCGTCCAGTCCGTCCACAATTTCCACCAGATTGCGCCGGTCCTGGATCCCGAAGGTAACCGGGCGGAATTTCAGCCGGCCTTTTTCCTCAAACCACACGCCCATTTTTTTCTCCCTGGTCACCCTGGCGGCGGACGGGAGCGAGGTCACCCCTTTTCTGGTTTCGGTCACGATATAGACTTCGGCCTGCTCCCCGAGGCGGAAGTGTTCACGGGGGGTGACAAAGGCCACCTCCACCCCCAACTCTTCGGTGACCCGGTCGCTTTCGCGGCTGATGCGGGCCACTCGTCCGGGAAGCTGTTCGCCGGGTGCGGAACGGAGGACAATCAGCGCCGGCTTGCCCACCGCGACCCCCTTCAGTTGCGACTCGTCAACGTTGGCCTTGACCCAGACAACCTGAGGGTCGGCCAGGGTGAAGATGGCCATGCCCTGGGTCACCGTCGCGCCCTGCTCCAGATCCCTCCGGACAATGATGCCGTCCTGCGGGGCATGGATGAGAGTATCGGCAACCTTGCTCCGTGCATAGCCGAGGTTGGCGCGATTGGCCGTCTGTTCCATCCGGGCCGCTTCAACGGCTGCGACGCAGCGCGTCTCTTCCTCTTTGGCAACCTGGTAGACATTCTGGTACTGCTCGGCCTCCAGGGTGGAAACCAGGTTCTTCGCCGCCAGATTCTGGAACCGTTGCGCATTTTTTTCCGCCAGCAGCAGATTGGCCCGGGCTTTGCCGAGATCAGCCAGCTCTACCTTCAGATTTGCCGCGGCCTTGTTCACCGCCGCCTGCGACTGGCGTTGCTGCTGGATCAGATCATCGCTTTCGAGCCTGGCGAGAAGCCGGCCCCGTTGAACATGGTCCCCCTGGTCGGCATACAGTTCGATAATCCGGCCGGTTATCTTGCTGGAAATCCCCACCACCACCTTGGCTTCCACCGTGCCGTTGCCGTACACCTGGGCCGTAAGATCACGGTTTTCAACCTGCACAACCTGCACCTTCGCCGGGGCCAGCACGGTCAACCTGATCAGTACCACCGCGGCCGCCATGACCATGACCCAGAGCAGGTATTTTTTCTTGTTTGCCAGCCGCTTGAGCAATTCCATGTTTCTCTCCTTAGGGCCTGACGATGAGATGCCAGATGTAATACTTATTCCTTGACAGGCCCTTACAATGTTCCCAGCGCCCGGTCGAACAGGGCCAGCGCGGTATGGTAATCATAGACCGCCTGGATATGGTCCGTCTCCGCAGTCAGGGCCAGGGCCTGGGCATCGGTCACTTCGATGATGTTACCGACCTCTTCCTGATAACGGCCCATGGACAGGGCCAGGTTTTCCAGTGCGGCGGCCTCTTCCTTTGCGGTGGATAAAATACGGGCGGAGGCCTCTCGGACCCCGAACCAGGCAGAATCCACCTCCTTGACGATTTGCAGTTTCTGATCGATTTCCTGTGCTTCAACGGCCCGCAGTGACGCCACCGCTGCATTGGTCTGTTCAACAGTGGCAAACCCTGAAAAAATCGGCACCGTAAGGTTCAGCCCCACCGCCCAGACATTACCGTCGGGGGGAAAGTCCTGGTCCGCATAACCGGCGCTCGCTGTGCCGGACAAAATGGGGAGGTGACCGCTGCGAGCCGCTTTCAAGTTGCCGGCCGCCGCCTGCTTCAGGGCAGCGAACCGTTTCAGCTCAGCCCGGTTGGCCAGCGCGATCTGCAGCGCCAGGCTCCGTTCGGGCACGTCGGCGGCCGCCGTGCCGGGTTCGACCGGCATGCGGTCCTCCAGGGACGGCACTCCCATGGCATTGGCCAGTTCGACCTTGGCGATTTCCAGATTATTTTCCGCCCGGATCAGGGAGGTTCCGGCCCCGTGCAGGTCTGCTTCGGCCCGCGCCACATCCACTTTTGCCCTGATCCCTTCATTGAAAAACTCCCGGGCCTGCCTGTAGACCTCTTCCCTGGCCCGTACCGTTTCCCTGACGGCAACGGTCTGTTGCGCGGCCGCCAGCACCAGGTAATAGGCGGCCCGCACCCTGAAGGCCAGATCCTGCTCCGTCAGGGCAAGATCCTCCGCGGCGGCGGTACTGTTGCCACGGGCTGCTGCCACCGCACCGGCAGTGCGACCGAAATCATAAATGGTCTGTTTGAGGTAAAGGGCTTCGGTGTGGACTTCCGTGTTGCGAATACCACCGAGGGGAGTCAGAAAGGAGCGACTCTTGGCCCAGTCGGCGGCGATGGTTATCTGCGGGTAGTAGTTGGCCAGTGCCTGGCCGGTCCTGGCTTTGGCCCCCTTCAGGTTTTCCCTGGCTTCGCTCACCCGGGGATGGTTTTTCAGGGCCGTAGCCAAGGCCTCACCCAGGGTAAGGGGTTCCGCCGCATGCAGGGATGCGGTCATGAGCAGGAAAATTATCGGGAAAATCGCAAGGTGTTTCATGGCTGACCGCCAATGTCTTCTTTTAGAAATTGTGTGTGATCGCCAACTCACAATAAAGATAAAAATCAGCGAATGAGACGCAAAAAGTTCGCCCAGAGTCGGTCCGCCTCGTCCCCGATGTTGAAGGATGTACCTGTCAGATTCCGCCGCAGCACAGTAAAAGGAATCATCCCCAGAAGGGTTGTCGCCGTCTCCCGCGGGGCGAGCCCCTGTCTCAGTTCTCCCTCCTGGATTCCCGCTGCGATGACCCCGGCGAGGGTCTCTATATAGCTACCCATGAAGAAGGCGATGGTCTCCGCCACCTTGCGGTTGCCGAGATGGACGTCCTCCGAGAAGACAAAGCGGGGAATCCCCGGTTGCTCCGCGATCAGCGCCATGTGAGAGAAGAAAATGGTTTCGAGCTTTTCCAGGGGCCCGCGGCTTTCCGCGGCGATGGTCGCGGCCTTGCCCATAACCACCTCGCCGATGCAATCTGCGAGGGCCGAAAATATGTCGTCTTTGCCGCCAAAATGCCGATAGACGTTGGCTTCGCTCATCCCCGCCTCTTTGGCGATAGCAGCGATGGTCAACGCCCGGACCCCTTTTTGGCCGATGACTTCAAATGCAGCCTGGATAATTTCTTCTTTACGAATGCGTGTGCTTTTTTTTGGCAGCATGGCCCCTCTTATGTGAATTAGTAATCACATAATAGTGAAAAAGGTACCTATGTCAAGAAGAACCTTATCGTCGCCGGTATACCGGGCCAAGCGCATAACCAGATGCAAAAAAAGCCGCCTTTGTCGGCAGCGAATGGAAGGAACTACGAAATTGCAAAACAGGGGCCGCCTCTCGGCGACCCCTGACTGCGACTTATCTCACCTTATAACGGAGATCATGGCGAAAACGGAGGGGTAAAAGAGTATTCCGCCCATAACCAGGGCAAAAGCCCTGCCAATTTCCCCGGGTATAGGGTTTTCAGGGCTACCTCCCCTGGTCGAGGTGTTTGTGGGCGTCGGTCTGACTCTGATTCATTGCGGAGTCACCATCGTTTCCGTTGTGATGATTTCCCATTGTCCGGTCTTTCTTCGGGCAGACCATGCCTTTCGTTGCCGTGACCTGCTTGGTTTCGGACCTGGAAAGGATCTGTTTCCCGTAACCTTTACCCGCCCCGGCCAGGGCCGGAGTGGCAAGAAGGGCGGCGCTCATACAGACTACCAATACTTTACCGTATTTCATATTTACCTCCGAATCCCGGATTTGTGTTTGAGACCGGCCGACCGATAGTTGACCGCGCGACGATCACCTTCCTGGTCGCACTCTGTCTGTTTTTGACTTATATCCAGCGTTGCTGTCTGCTTGGCGCTCAGACTCTTCCCGTAACCGCTTTTACCAACGGCAGCCTGCGCCGAGACAGCGAAAACGGAAGCACTCAAAATAAGGGCCAGGACCCCACTTGTTTTAAAAAGTTTCATCGATTTCTCCCTGACATATAGTGTTGCCAGGCGCAGGATGGGCGATGGAGGATGAGCTGTTCCGCCCCACTTGCACCTGAACTCTTGGTTTGGCTGATCCTTTGTCCGTGGTCAAAAGCGACGAAGCTATGGTGTACTTTGACCAGCGGAGGACCGGCGATACGAATGACGTTAAACGGGATTTTCCAAGGTTGTTCAGGATTCGCGCCGAAGGGTATTGACCACACCGGATGACAGGGGCCACACACGACCATGCATTACCATGGTACCAGGCACCTTGGCCGGAGCAGATTCGGCACGAAGCCGGTCGGTCGGAGGACAAACTTTGCCCTTCACGCGACTCGGCACAGAGAGGGGGATCTCAAATCAGAAAGGAGCAGAGGCGGATAAACAGAGGGGTTCCACTCCCGCGAGAGTGGATATGCACAGGTGGAACGGCATTGCTCGAAGGCTCAACCGACCAGACAGAAACAGCAAAAGAGGATGGAGCATCTGCGACCTGGGGGGCATCGAGGCGCAGTTTATGATCCGCGGTAACGAGTGGCGGTTCGGTGGGGGCGGCGCTAAGGGTGCAGCGATGCTCCTGCTGCCCGGACGGCTCGCACGCCGTCTGCTCGTTCAGTCCGCTATGGTCGCAACATTCCTGTTGGACAGGCTCACCAATGCCGCATCGATGCAATACGGAAGCCAGCGCCCCAACGGGGGTAATCAAGGTCGCAAGCAGGAATAGTGTCGTTAAACGAGCAATCATGTTTAAACTCAACTCAAGAATTAAAAGGACACTGCTGCGCAAAGACAATAGTCATCCTTGCGTTTTACTACTTATTTTGTAGGTTTTATTTTTTAAAACTCTACATCGTAAGTGTGTTTTTGTCAACAGTGTTTTCCATTATCTTAGTTGTCTTCTTTTTTCTCTTTTTCATCCTCTTTGGTGGGCCGTATCCGATTACCGTGTCCACGGCCGCAACAACCATATCCTGAAAGGTGAAGGACGATAAATATCACGACCACCAGCACCCAAAACCAGTTTCTTGCCAACCAATCCATGGTCCACCTCCCCGAGGCAACATGCCGACCCGAAGACCGGCAGCGGTAAGAGGGCTGTTCCCGCTTCCGGACCTATTACCGTCTATTGACGCTATTTCCCCTCACCGCCAAGAACCAAGCAGATGCTCTCTTCAACATTCATGAGGTTCGATTTCGCTCTTGGTGCGGATGCGGTAGAGCTTCTCCACCGGTTGCACCGCCACAATTCCGTCCCCGGGGATTCCGAGATGAGCGCTATCGATGATGGCGCCGACGATGCCGTCGACAGCCGATTGTTCGACGAAAATGTCGATTCTGACATGGTCAACCTTCCAGTTTTCCTTGAAAAAGTTGATATATTCGCCGAAGCCCTTAACGCGGGATACGCTAATACCTTTTACCCCCAATTGCCGGAGCCTTTTCTCAACCCCTTCGAGGACCGAGCTGCGAACAATGGCCACTATTTTTTTATATTCCATATCGCGACCTCCGAAAACGTGCTGAATCCAGTGAGCCACAATCTGCGGCCACGGCCATCACAGCTTCACCCGCCGCAACCGCAGGGCATTGCTGACCACCGACACCGAGCTGAAGCTCATGGCCGCCGCCGCAATGATGGGGCTGAGCAGCAGCCCGAACACCGGGTACAGGACCCCGGCAGCGATGGGCACCCCCAGGGCATTGTAGACAAAGGCGAAAAAAAGGTTCTGGCGGATGTTGCGCATGGTCGCCCGGCTCAACTGCCGGGCGCGCACGATGCCTCGCAAATCGCCTTTGACCAGGGTTACCCCGGCGCTCTCCATGGCCACGTCGGTACCGGTACCCATGGCGATACCGACCTGGGCCTGGGCCAGGGCCGGCGCGTCGTTGATGCCATCGCCGGCCATGGCGACGAAAAGCCCCGACTCCTGCAGTTCCCGGACCTTGACCGCCTTGTCCTGGGGCAGCACATCGGCTCGTACCTCGTCGATATTCAATTTGTCCGCAACAGCCTGGGCGGTGGTGAGGTTATCGCCAGTAAGCATAACGATACGGATACCCTCCCCGTGAAGTTGTCGGATGGCCTCCGGGGTGGTCTGCTTGATGGGATCGGCGACAGCCAGCAATCCGGCCACTTTTCCATTCACCGCCACAAACATGGCGGTCTGTCCTTCCTGGCGCAGAATTTCGGCTCGCTCAAGCAGCGCTCCCAGATCGATATTTCGCTCCTTCAGAAGTTTCTGGGTACCCAATACCACCTCAGAACCGTCCACCCTGCCGATGACTCCTTTCCCGGTAAGGGAGTCGAAATGCTCCGTCGTGGTGAGGGCTATGCCACGCTCTTCGGCGCCCTGCACGATGGCAGCGGCCAGGGGATGTTCGCTGCCCCGCTCCAGGCTTGCCGCCAGGCGCAGCAGCTCATCCTCCTTCAGGCCGGTTGCCTCCACCGCGACAAGCTTGGGCTTGCCCTCGGTGAGGGTACCGGTTTTGTCGACCACCAGGGTATCCACTTTCCGCAGATGCTCGATGGCTTCGGCATTCTTGAACAGCACCCCCATGGTCGCCCCTTTGCCGGTCGCCACCATGATGGACATGGGGGTGGCCAGACCCAGGGCGCAGGGGCAGGCGATGATAAGCACCGCCACAGCGTTGATCAGGGCGTGGGCCATGCGCGGTTCGGGACCGATCCAGGCCCAGACGACGAAGGTGGCCAGGGCCACGGCCACCACCGCCGGCACGAAATATCCGGCTACCAGATCGGCCAGCTTCTGGATGGGGGCGCGGCTGCGCTGCGCTTCGGCCACCATCTGCACGATCTGGCTCAGCAGGGTATCGGATCCGACCCGTTCGGCCTTCATGATGAGGGAGCCGGTCTGGTTCACCGTCGCGCCGGTAACCGCATCCCCGGCCTGCTTGGCCACCGGCAGGGGCTCGCCGCTGATCATAGATTCATCGATACTGCTGGTCCCTTCCAACACCAGCCCGTCCACCGGCACCTTTTCGCCGGGCCGCACCCGCAGTCGGTCGCCGACCTCGACCTCTTCCAGGGGCACATCCTTCTCGCTGCCGTCCTCGGCAATGCGTCGGGCGGTCTTGGGAGCCAGCCCCAGCAGCGCCCGGATCGCCTTACCGGTCTGGCTGCGGGCGCGCGACTCCATGACCTGTCCCAGCAGCACCAGCGCAGTGATCACCGCGGCGGCCTCGAAATACACCGCCACCTCCCCTTCGGCGCCGCGGAAAGAGGACGGAAACCATTGCGGCCACAGGGTGGCCACGACGCTGTAGAGGTAGGCCACCCCGACGCCCAGACCGATGAGGGTGAACATATTCAGGCTGCGGTTGGCCAGGGACTGCCAGCAGCGGACAAAAATCGGCCAGCCCGCCCACATCACCACCGGGGTGGTCAGAACCAGTTGGATCCAGTTCAAGGTGCGGGCCGGGGCCAAACCCATAATCCAATCGCCCACTCCGGGAACGGCGTGCCCCATGGCCAGCACCAACACCGGCAGGGAAAGTGCCGCCGCCACCCAGAGCCGCCTGTTCCAGTCCTTCAGTTCGGAACTTCCCCCCTCTTCCTCAAGGCTGATCGTCTTCGGCTCGAGATCCATGCCGCACTTGGGGCAACTGCCCGGGCCGATCTGCAATACTTCCGGATGCATGGGACAAGTGTATTCCCGGAGATCCTCTTTGCCTGATATTTTCCCCTTGTCCTTACGCGACTTATCAAGGAATTCTTCAGGGTCTTGTTTAAATTTTTCCAGACACTTCACGGAACAGAAGTAATAGACCTTGCCCTGGTGTTCTGTTTTTCCGGCGGCCTTTTCGGAAGTTACGTCCATACCGCAAACAGGATCTTTCATGGCAGGCTCCTCGGGTAGATCATTGAGGTAAAAATGTCATCCAGATCAACTTCTCGTTTCAATGCTTCGGTTCCGTGCATCGATGCGCCTCCTCGTTCCGGATTATTTCGTGTCCAATCTGCGAACCCCGAAATTATAGATGCCGGCGATGGTGGCGCCGGTCAGCCAGCCGACGATGAATATCTCCACAATCCCTACCAACACTTCCCACAAGTGGACATCCATCCTGATGATTGGCCGTATATCAAGACCGTACAGCAGGCTGTTGAAAAACAGGATGGTCGTTTCTTCTCCGGACGACCACATCACGAACGCACAACCGACATACAGCAGGGCGAAGGTAGCGCCCCAGGCCAGACCGAACGCTCTAATGTTAATACCTCCCATGGTTACCTCCCTGGTCGCTTTTGCCTTTTCCGTCGTGTTTGTGCCCTCCCCCGGCAATCATGATCAGATGCAAGCCGAAACAGAGAATGAGAAAAATAAACAACAGCGGTCCGGTTCCGACGCCGAATAGCGGCAGAAGAAAGATCAGGATCAGGGGTAAAGCACAGCCGATTATCATCCAAAAGTGATGTTTCATTCCTGGCCTCCCTTAAGGTTGGTACGGGCCACGAGCTTAATGGTCATGGCGAACAAGAGCAAAATCTCCAGCGCCTTTCCCCTTGCGGCCGAGGGCGTCGGTGACATACCATTCGGCACGAAGAGTCATCCCTTCCGTAAACTCGTGCGGGCTTGCAGGGTGAATCACCACCGCCATGTCGAAGGCGGACCGATAATATTCACCTTTCACCGGCTGCCCCAAAGCGTCCAGCAGTTGGAAGGCTTCGACCGTAACCGGCCGGTCAAACCCGACAAGTATTTCCTCTGGTCCCTCGGCCCCCTCTTCCCAGGTACCGATCACCGTCAGCAAAACCGCCGGACCGGCAGGCAAGATGCGGTCAGGCTGGTGCCGGAAACCGTCGCCCGGCATGCCTGGCAACGGCTCACCATTGAGAAAGATCCGAACCCGTTCGATCTCTTCGAATTGTACCGCGGTTTCGGTGAGAGCCACGGCAGCGGCTTGCAGATCCAATGTCGCCGTTCCGTTTTCCGGGGTGATCAGATTCACCTCCACAAGGCCATCTGTTACTGAAGAAAGACTGACTTCTGTTCCCGGCGGAAACAAAGTGACCATATCAGCGCCGGCGGGGAAAACGTCCTGTTCACTGACCATTCGGCGCAGAATCTGTTCCAACTGCCCGGTTTCGCGGAAGAGAAAATAAGGTACGGCCCGCACCTTCCCGGGATCAGTGGTTGAAGGGAAAAACCCTACCCGAGCAAAGCAGGTTCCCGTTTCGGGTGTGGGAGGCGGACCGAAATGTTCCAGATAACCCGGATTCGCTTTGACATTGCCCTTTTCGGCCGCTTGCCTTCTGTTTTCGCAGCCGACGACAATCAGGCCGATGATGATGAAAAGAATCAGTCGACACAGAATCTTCCCTTCCATAGGTTCTCCTTTGCTGATAGATCGTTCCGGAATTCTGCTAAAGGCTCAAAAATCGGCCCGCTGCCTGAATCATCACCACGGTCAAATCATCCTCGGAATGTCCTCCCCCACGATAAAATTCCGAAGGATGAATACCGGATCCATGTTCGCCCTTTCAGATAACTTCCTCCTGCATCTTCCCTCTCTGCCGGCAATCGTCGGAAACCAGGCCGTCCCGCAGCATCACTGTGCGATGGAACCAGTCCCGGTTTTCAGGATTATGGGTCACCATCACCAAGGTCTGACCTTCCTCGTTCAGGCCTCGGAACAGCTGCATAATTTCGGTCGCCGTCACCGTATCGAGGCTCCCGGTCGGCTCGTCGGCCAGGATCAGTGGCGGACGGTTGACCAGGGCCCGGGCGATAGCCACGCGCTCCTGCTCCCCGCCTGAAAGCTGACTGGGAAGATGGCCGCAGCGCTTGCCAAGTCCCACCCGATCGAGAACCTGCCGGGCCTCATCACGCTTGTGAGCCGTACTCATCCTCTTCTTGACCGCCAGGGGCAGCATGACATTCTCCAGGGCGGTCAGGTAGGGGACGAGGTTAAAGGACTGGAAGACGAACCCCAGGTATTCGCGCCGGAAATCGGCCAGCCTTTCCCCTCCAAGAGAATAGAGTTCAATGCCGTCGATGGCGATCCGGCCGGAGGAGGGATGGCAGAGACCGCCAAGGATGGAGAGAAAGGTGCTCTTGCCCGATCCCGAGGGTCCCATGACGCCGAGGAAGGTTCCTTCTGCCACCTCCAGATCGATCCCCTGTAATGCCTTCACCGGTTCGCCATCACCGTGAAAGGTCTTTTTCATCTCTGCTATTTCGATAAATGCCATAAAAGTCGTCCTTTGTCCTTTGTCACTCGTCCTTTGTCACTCGTCATTGGATTTCAACAAATGACAAGTGACAAATGACCTACAATTACAAAGCCCTCAGCGCATCGCTTGGATCGAGGCGACTGGCCCGCATGGCGGGATAGAGCGAGGCCAGGATCCCCATCAGCAGGGCAAGAAAAATCGAGCCGACGCCGAGCATCGGATCCCACACCAGATGGGGATGATCCTGGGTCAGGAAAGGAAGGATCAGCCGGGTCAGGCCCATGCCGCCGACGAAGCCGAGTATGCCGGCCAGCAAACTGACGCCGGCCGCTTCCATCAGGATCAGACGCATAACGTGGCTGCGCCGGAAACCGAGGGCGCGGAACACTCCGATCTCCCGTGTCCGCTCGTTCACCGAGCCCATCATGGTGACGAATACGACCAGGGCACCTACCAGAAGAACTACCGCAGCCACCCCCAGGGAAAAGGTCCTGAATTGCTCCAGGGCGTGCATGCGAGTCTTCACCACCTGCTGGATGGCACTGACTTTTGCCCCCGGAAGAACTGATGAGATCTGATTCACCATATCCTCCACCGGACAGTCGCCGCAAAAGGCAACCACCTCCGCCAGCGACACCACCCCTTCCTTACCGAGAAGACGTTGCACCGCCGGCAGCGACCCGATCAGCAGATGGTCGTCCTGTGAACCCGTCTCACGCAGGATGCCGGTCACCGTGAAGGTCCGACCCTCCAGCGCCACCTGGTCCCCCAGGCCAAGTCCCAAAGCCCTGGCGACCCCACTGCCGGCCACCAGTTCATCCTCGGCGGCCAGGGGTCGCCCCTCGACCGACCACCATCGTTTGATGTGGAACTCATGCGCGGCGTTTACTCCCATCAGCAATACCCGGGCGGTCCCCACCTCCACGGCACCGAGCACCTTGGGGGCAACGGCTGCGATATTACCGGCGTTGGGAATATCGAAAATCCGATTGAGGTCCTGCTGGCGGAGCTCCCGGGCGTCAACCGACACCGCCCCGAGGGAAATGCCGCCGTAGGAAAGGGAAAGGTCGTCGCTACGGGGTGTAATCAGGATATTGGCCCCGAAGCTATCCAGTTTGTGTTCGGCCTCCATGGTCAAGGACGACGTCAGAGACAGTATCGTTACCACGGTGGCAATACCGATCAGCAGCCCCGCCACCAGAAAGGTCAGGCGCGCCTTGCGGCGACGCAGATTGTTGAAAGCGATGGTGTGAAGTTTCATGGGTTTCGTCCGTTGTCTGTGGTCCCCTAAATGCTAGGAGGCTGTCGGACTATTATTGCGCCTGCTGCAAATTCGGCTGTTTGGCCCATAGCTACGGCAATGAACCTTCAAACGAGCCAAAATCTGTTCNNGCTTCGGCCCGAATAGTCCGACAGCTTCCTAGATCTTTTCCTGCTGGAAATACCAGGCGCCTTCAAGCAGTGCTGCCTCGGCAATGACGAGTTGGCCGTCCCGGATGGAAGGTTTCAGGGGAGCCGGATTGCACCCGCCCCGGACTTCGTTGATCAAATCGGAGGGGAACCGCTGGCCGCAGTTGATGCAGACCATGGCATCCCCTTCCTGCCGATACCCCTTGCGATCCTGGTAACAGACATCGCAGGCATCAAAGGCCGTGCGAATGACGCCATCATGGCTTTTGAGCACGAAGAAATCGATGGTTTCTCCCTGATGCCTGTAGCTGAAGAAATGCGCCTGTCCGTCGGAAATCTCCTCCAGCGGAAGCGCAACCTCTCCGGCACGAGCCGAAACTGCAGGGTATTTGCCGCTGCCGCCGTTTTCCCCTAAGAACGCCCAGAAGCCCGCCCCCGCCGCCAGCAACACCCCCACCGCCAGCACGATTATCCGGGCGAACCCGCCACGATGCCGCGGCTCTTCGAACTGAGCTCTCTTTTCCTCACGATCAACCACGATTTGATTCCTCCTTGAGATTTAAAGTATTACGGGCAGCAGGACCCTCCGCCGCTCAGCAGCGCGGAACGAAGGGCGGGATCGAAGACCTCGACGGTTGTCCTTGCGACCAGTTGCCGATACCACTCGTTCAGCCGCGCGTGGCGCAACCCTTCGTCACCTTTCCCGCTCGGTTCCTGTTCATCCAGGAGACGCCGGATGGTCAGTTCCTCCTTCAGCTGGCGCAAAAAATCCTGCTCGCCGCCGAATCGTTCGGCGACCAGGGCATCGAATTCCGGCATGCCCTGACGCATCTCGTTCATCCTGGCGTCCACCTCCCCGTCCTGAACCAGGACTTTCAGGCGCTCGGCCTCACCCAGAAGGGTCTCCCTTTGCTGAATCATCAGCCAAACCTCCCGACGTAGGCCATTCTCGTCCCCGCCTGAAGCGGTCGCGGAGAGGTCTCTCATCCTGCCCAGTTCCCGCTCGAAATCTTCCACACTGATCAACCGGTCCCCGATACGACCAACATGCGTCGCGGCCAAACGACCGGTTTCCCGATGTAGGTCGAGATAGTCGGCGGGAGAAAAAACCTGCTTCACCACGGCCGGATAGCCTGCCTCGGACAGAGCCCGGGCAAGGGTATCGGGATCGGTTTTTTCCGGTTCGAATTCGGCCTTTACCCTTCCGCTGGTCAGGTCGACCTCGACGTTTTCCGTGCCCTTGACCTCACCAAGGGCCTTGCGGATCTTTTTGATGCAACTGCCGCAGGTCAGGTTTTCGACCTGCAACTCCGCCAGGGCCAGCGCCCGCGAACCGCCGCCGAGATGGGCTATGGCCCCCCATGCGACCAACCCCACAAGTACCGGCAGTGCCCAACCCAGATATTTCAGCTTCATTCGTCCCCTCTTTGTTTGATCGGCTTCCTGTTCCGTAGAATACCGGTGATCTCCCTTCGGAAAAATTGGCCGTCGTCGCCGACGGCCCATGGAAGGAGAAAGTCGGGACCGCCGCTGGGCGGTCCCGGTGGGGTTATTTCACCACGTGGTGACTATGAAACTGACGTACCTTGCCGTCGGCCAGCTTGGTGGCAATGCGGAAATGCCAGATGCCTGGCTTATCCAGCGTCACGTCCACCCCGAAATGGCCCTGCATGCCCATCATTTTAGCGGGTGCGGCTTCCTTGC
The DNA here is from genome assembly GCA_002435955.1 of Pelobacter sp. UBA6093. Taxonomy (GTDB): domain Bacteria; phylum Desulfobacterota; class Desulfuromonadia; order Desulfuromonadales; family Syntrophotaleaceae; genus Syntrophotalea. The sequence goes on along the minus strand of DIWZ01000008.1, from coordinate 99,445 downwards.
CATCGGGTGATTCTATTTTGACTGCCACGGTACCACTGGTGATGGCTTTCCCGTTTGCGGCATCGTTGAACATCACCATCAGGTGATGGGTGGCCTTATGTCCGGCGGGCACGACCTTCGGATCGATGGTCATCAGGTGAAACATCGCCTTGACCCCGTCCTGCTTTTCTTCGCCGAGCATGATCATGCCACCCTGGTCATGCTGCATGTCCTGCATTTGCTGCATGCTGCCGGGGCTCGTCCGGCCGGACATGTCATGACCCTTGTGGTCATTCATGGCCAATGCCGGGCCGGCGAGCAAGGTACCGCCTACGATCAGGGCCGCGGCCCAGTTGGTTTTTCCGTGTTTCATTACTACCTCCGTTTGAGTGATTGCCGCCGGTAGTTACACCGGCGTATTTTTATTGGTTGGACTCAGTGGAAAACCTGTTTTTTCACCACGAAGAACACGAAGTGCACGAAGGAAGGCTATAAACAAAACCAATATTTTTGTTTAAAATCAAGCCTTTACTTCTGTTTTTCTTCGTGTCCTTCGTGTCCTTCGTGACTTCGTGGTGCAAATTTAATCGATCGGAAGAACTATTCCTCCAATTCCCCCTGCGCCGTCGGCTCCAGGGTCGGGTCCAGTTTCCGGCCGCGCCAGATATAGAAAATAACCGGGTAGACCAGCATTTCCAGCGCCAGGGAAGTTACCGAGCCGCCGACCATGGGGGCGGCGATGCGTTTCATCACATCGGCCCCCGCGCCGGTGCTCCACATGATGGGCAGCAGGCCGGCAATGATGGTGATCACGGTCATCACCTTGGGGCGGATACGCTTGACTGCCCCGTGATGGACGGCCTGTCTCAGGTCGCCCCGGGTAAGCATGCGCCCCTTCTCCGTCCAGTTTCTATGGGCGATGTCGAGATAAAGGAGCATGACCACCCCGGTTTCGGCGTCGAGACCGGCCAGGGCGATGAGACCGACCCACACACCGATGGACATGTTGTAGTCGAGCAGGTAAAGCAGCCAGAAAGCCCCCACCAGCGAGAAGGGAACCGCCAGAAAAACGATCCCTGTTTTGACCGCCGACCGGGTACTCAGGTAGATGAGGAGAAAGATGACCACCAATGTCAGGGGGATAACCATCATCAGGCGTTTCTGGGTCGACTCGATGTACTCATATTGCCCGCTCCAGACGATGTTATAGCCGGATGGCAGGGTGATGTTTTCCGCGACCGCTTTGCGGGCGTTTTTCACGTAGGTGCCGACGTCGATTCCCTTGAGGTCGACGAACACCCAAACGGTGCGCCGGGAATTCTCGGTCTTTATGCTGTCGGGGTCGTTGCGCACGCTGATGGTGACGAGCTGCTCCAGGGGGATGTGAGCGCCGCCTGGGGCAGGCACCAGTACCCGCTTGAGAGCCTCTGGGTCGCTACGGAAATCACGGTCGTAACGCAGGCTCACCGAATAGCGCTCCAGACCTTCTACCGTCTGTGTGATCGCCATCCCGCCGAGAGCGGACTGGATGACCATCTGGATGTCTCCCACCTGGATACCGTAGCGGGCCGCCGCCAAACGATCGATATCGATATCGAGGTAGAAGCCGCCGACCGCTCGCTCGGCGATGGCGCTCAAAGTTCCCGGCAACGGTCGTACCGCCGCCTCGATCTCCTCGCCCAGGCGGCTGAGAACCTCCAGGTCGGGACCCATGACCTTGATGCCGACGGGGGTCTTGATGCCGGTGGAGAGCATGTCGATGCGAGTCTTGATGGGCATGGTCCAGGCGTTGGTCAGCCCTGGGAACTGAATAGCGGCGTTCAGTTTATCAACCAGTTGTTCCACCGAAATTCTTTTATTCTCCGGCAACACCCAGCGCAGAGGGACCTTGAGCGGTTCGGTCCACCCCGGCCATCCGCTGTAGAAACGGTGGACTGGAACCTTGCGCCATTCCTCTTCGGACCTGAGCATGATGGTGGTTTCGATCATCATCATCGGCGCCGGATCGGTGGCGGTCTCGGCGCGGCCGATTTTACCGAAGACGTGGTGCACCTCGGGGAACTGGCGAATGATGCGGTCAGTCTGCTGCAGCACCTCCTTGGCCTTGGTGACCGACAACCCGGGCAAGGTGGTCGGCATGTAGAGCAGATCCCCCTCGTACAACGGCGGCATGAACTCCGTTCCCATCCTGGCAAGCGGCCAGGCGGTCGAGACGACCAGCAGCAACGCCACCAGCAGAGTCATCCTGCGCCAGCGCAGCACGAAATCGACCACGGGGTGGTAGAGTCGAATGAGGATTCTGCTGATGGGGTTGCGCTCCTCGGAATGGATTTTCCCCCGGATGAACCAGACCATGAGGACCGGAACGAGAGTAATGGCGAGGATCGCCGCCGCCGCCATGGAATAAGTCTTGGTGAAGGCCAGGGGTTTGAAAAGGCGCCCGGCCTGCTCCTGCAAGGTGAAAACCGGAGCGAAGGAGACGGTGATGACCAGCAGGGCGAAGAAGATGGTGGGACCGACCTCCTTGGCCGCCTCGATGATGGCCTGACTGCGCGATCTTCCCCCTCCTCCTTTTTCCAGATGCTTGTGGGCGTTCTCCACCATGATGATGGCCGAGTCGACCATCGTGCCGATGGCGATGGCGATGCCGCCCAGGCTCATGATGTTCACGTTGATCCCCTGGGCGTACATGATGATGAAGGACATCAGGATCGCCACGGGCAGAGTCAAGATGACCACGGCTGCGCTCGGCAGGTGAAACAGGAAGAGGATGATCACCAGGCCGACGACAATGCTCTCCTCCAGCAGCTTCTCCTGGAGGTTGGAGACCGCTCGCTGGATCAGCCCCGAGCGGTCATAAACGGGGACGATCTCCACCCCTTCGGGGAGCCCGGCCTTGAGCTCCTCGAGCTTGCTCTTGACATTGTCGATCGTCTTGAGGGCGTTCTCGCCGAAACGCATGACGATGATGCCGCCGACGGTCTCCCCTTCACCGTTCAGTTCGGCGACCCCGCGCCGCATCTCCGGACCCAGTCGCACCTCGGCAATGTCCCGCAGCAGCACCGGGGTGCCGCGCTGTGTCGGCATGACCACGATATTCTGCAGATCACTGAGGTTTTTGATGTACCCGCGGCTGCGGATCACGAACTCGGTTTCCCCCATTTCGATGGCGCCGCCTCCGACGTCTAGGTTGCTGTTCTTGATCGCCATTTCGACCATCGGCAGGGTGATGTCATAAGCGAGCAGGCGATTGGGGTCGACCGCCACCTGGTACTGCTTGACGAAGCCGCCGAGACTCGCCACCTCGGCAACCCCTTCTACAGCCGTCAACTCATAGCGCAGAAACCAGTCCTGGAGGGAGCGAAGCTCCTGCAAATTGTGCCGGTCGCTGACCAGGGCGTATTCGTACACCCAGCCCACGCCTGTCGCATCGGGGCCCAAAGTCGGTGTGACCCCCTGAGGGAGCCGGCCGGAGACGTAATTCAGGTATTCGAGCACCCGCGAGCGCGCCCAGTAAATGTCGGTTCCGTCATCGAAGATGATGTAGACAAAGGAATAACCGAAAAACGAGTAGCCGCGAACCACCTTCGCCCCTGGAACCGCGAGCATCTGGGTGGTGAGCGGATAGGTGATCTGGTCCTCCACCACCTGCGGCGCCTGCCCCGGGTACTCGGTGAAGATGATCACCTGCACGTCAGAGAGGTCGGGAATGGCGTCGATGGGGATGTTTTTCAGGGAATAGATCCCCCCGACGATGAGAAAGCCGGTCACCAGGACAACCATGAACTTGTTGTGAACGGACCATTCGATTATTTTTTCGAGCATGCTTAAACCTGTCAGTAGTCAGTGGTCAGTAGTCAGTGGTTTAAAGTCGTTGGCCTTTTGCTTTTGCAACGGACAACGGACCACTGACTATGGACAAATTTCACTCAAACAACCTCTCCAGATCCTCCTCCTGCATGTCGTGCCCTTCGTGTTCATCGTCCGGGGCAGGACCGGGCTGCTTCGGCGCCAGCATTTTCTGGATTGCTTCGCGCAGCTTGCTTTCCGAATCCAACAGGAACTGGGCGGAAGTGACCACTTCCTCCCCGTCGTTCAGACCGGAGAGAATTTGCACCCGACCGTCCGACCCCTGCAGCCCGGTCGTGACCGTGCGCGGTTCGAACTTCCCGTCGCCCAGAGCAACGAATACGTGCTGGCCGGTGCCGGAGTTCAGAACGGCATCGATGGGGATGGTAAGGGCATCCATTATCGGTTCCGTTTGCAGGCGCACGTTGACAAACATCTCCGGCTTCAGCTCCAGGCCGGGATTGGGAAGTTCGATGCGAGCCTGAACTGTGCGGGTCATCGGCTCGACGGTGGGATAGACGTAGGCGACCTTCCCTTTCATAGTCTTATTGGCCGCATGTGGGAATTCCACGATGGCCTGCTGGCCCTGCTTCACCCAGGGGAGTTCGTACTCGTAGATGTCGGCATAAACCCAGACTCGGGAGATATCGGAGATCTGCATCAGTTCCATCCCCGGCATCACATTCATCCCTTCCAATACCTTCTTTTCCATGACGATGCCGTTGAAAGGTGAATACAGGGTCATGGTCTTGCGGACCCGACCGCTCTGCTCCAACTGCTTGATCTGCTTCGCGCTGATGTCCCAGTACCGCAGGCGCTGCCGTGCCGCTTCCACCAGCCGGTCGCCGCCGGCGCCGATCTCGGCGAAAGAGCTTTTCTTCAGTTCGTCGCGATGGCCCAGGGCGAGCAGGTATTCCTGCTGGGCCGCGACCAGCTCAGGGCTGTAGATCTCCAGCAGGGGTTGTCCCTTTTTGACCAACTGCCCCGTCTGGTTGACGTACAAGCGCTCGATCCAGCCTCCGATCTTGCTGTTGACCATGTACTGCTTCGATTCCTCGAACCCGATACGGCCCACCGTACGGACCTCGCGATGCAGGTCCTGGCGAGTCACCGGCGCGGTGCGGATCCCCATGTTCTGCATCGTCACCGGATCGATGGTTATTTCGCTGCCACCGCCGCCATTTTCATAGACCGGGACGAGGTCGTGCCCCATGTAGTCTTTGCCGGGCTCTTCACGGACATAAGTCGGGTCCATGGGCGAGATCCAGTGCCGGACCCGGCGTTCGCCACCTCCGTCCGTCTCCGCTTCGCCGCCCTTGGCAGCTTGCGTTTCACCGCCCGTCCCCGGCTTGAGGGGAGTGAGATTCATGCCGCAGATGGGGCAGGTCCCCGGCTCGTCGAGGATGATGAACGGATGCATTCCGCAGGTGTACCGGGTCTTCTCCACCTCGGATGGTTCAGCTCCCTCTTTGACGACCGGTTCCGTACCATTACCAACCTGGCCAAATGTTCGTACCAGAAAATAACCACCGGCAAGAGCGATCATCAGCCCCAGAATGATCAGCGGCACTTTCAAATATTTTCTGCTCATCGCAAATCCTTTAATTTAATCAAGAGTTTCAACTCGGTGTGATTTTTGATTCCCTGGCAGTTCGCTCCCTACCAGCGCTTCAAGCCGGGCCAGATTCATATGGTATTCCGCCAGCATGTCGTAGTATTCGCGCTCGTAGCTGAAGAGCGTCAGCAGGCTCTCCAGCATCATTTCGAAGTCCGCCTGATTGTTCTGATAAGCGATCTGCGCCGACTCAAAAGAGCGGGTCGTTTGGGGGATGATCCCTGTCTGGTAGAGATCGATCAACCTTGCGGATCGCTCCAGCTTGGCCAGTAGATCGTCAATGCCGTTTCGGATAGCATTTTGCAGTTCCTTAACCTCGGCCATGGCCATTCGACTTTGCGACCTGGCCTCGGCGACCATGGCGTGCCTGCGTTGCCGTTGCACCGGCAGATTGAAGCTTACCGAAGCGCCGTACATATCGAACCCCTCGCTTTCCATCGCCTCCTCGCGTTGCATGTACTCCAGGGCAAAGGTGAAATCGGGGTAAAATTCCTTTTTCGCCAGGCGCTCCTCGAGCCGGCCTTTGTCCACCTGGGCCGCCAGACCTGCGAACAAGGGACGGCTGTTCTCCGCCCGAACCTCCAGTTCCTCGGCGGAAAAGGTTACCAGCTGCACCTGCAGGTCGGGGATCGTCCCCACCGGGGTACCGGCCGGTCGAGAGAGCAGCCGGTTCATGGTCGCCTGCAGGCTGCGGCGCTGCTGTTGAAGGCTGATCTGCATGTCAAGCATGCGAGAGCGCTCCACCTGCGCCCGCAGGACATCCTGCTGCATCCCCGTCCCCACCCCGTATCGGCTCTCCGTGAAGCGCATGATGTCGTCCATTACGCGAAGGCTACGCCCGACGATATCCAAGGTTTGATCGACAGCATAAAGGCGCGCACCGGTCTCCTTGACCATGGCCGCCAGTTCCAGCTTCCGTTCCTGGTACCGGGCCCGAGCAGACAGGGCTTCCTTCTCGGCCCCCTCACGAATCAAAGCCCGCTTGCCGAAAAAGGGGACCATCTGACTGATGCCGATCGTCTTCGAAGTCATCTCGTCCCGCGAGAAGTTTACAGGATCGCGAACCAGGCCATTGTTGATTCCGACCATCAGCATCGGATCTTCGAAGCTTCCAGCCTGGCGGGCCTTCTGCACGAACATCTCCCACTGCGCCTCGGACGCCTCGATCTCGGGATTATTCATAAGTGCTTCCGCCACCAGTTCGTCAAATTGCACAGCACCATTATGCATAGCTTCGACGGGCGTCGTGACCTGTTCCTGCGCCAGAGTCGGCGCGCCGGACACGATTAAAAACACACCGATCACCAGTCCTCCGATCCCCAGATTCCTGATCAGCATAAATACCCTCCGGATGAAGTAAGAAGTAAATCTAATGACAATAACTATAACTCTATTCTTTATAAAAACGATTCATTTGCACCAATTTACTCACGATACGCACCTGGTGTGTCCTGTATATGGAACACAACCGCATCTTGCGAAATTAACGTGGTCAATGGCCTGCAGCTATACCGGTTGTCGAACCGCGACGCTTATCACAGACCAAAGGCCGGATTAAAGAGCAGACTATTTGATGCGAATTATCCAGTTGGATAATCGGTCAAAAAGCGGATTTTCAAACATGAGCCGAATTGCATGAAGAATAGTGGGTACATGGGAGGGGATTTTTCACCTGACGACACAGATGAGGGTCCCCGGATTGTGCGAGCGGAAGATACACGACGGCCTTTGCCCACTTGGAAGAAGTGAGATCAGAAGCAGACGGACTCCGCCGAAGGGATCAAATCAGGAAGGAACAGGTACGGAGGAAAACAGGGGCTGCTTCCCCGGGTGGATGGGACATCACCCGGATAAAGTAAGTTTGAAGGGGGTTCGCGGTAAGGCGCTGAAAGAATATCGACACGATGCCGATCTCGGCAAGAGGCGCAGTATCGATCTGAATCTTGGAATTTACCGCAGCTGATGGTTGCGCGATTGGCGCCAGGTCTTGCGAACAATGGTGCGTCAGTTGCGCCACGCCATCCACCGAGTGGCGATTGTTCTCAAACCCTTGGCAGCAGGACATGGTGGGGGCGCTTTTATCCATTCCACAGCCATGCTCAACCGCCCCAAACACTCCGGCTGGGAAAAACATGGTCAGTAGCAGAAAGAATGTAAAAAAGCGCAACAGCATGTCGCTAATCCTGAGCAGACAGAGGTCGATAAATGCCAAGTTTTTTCATGTACTAATCAATTAAATTCACTTGGAAAAACACTAGCAACACAATCGGCTATTGTCAAACATTTATATGCAATAACCCTGTGAAAAATGCAGCATGGTTGCCGACTGTTTGCGCTGCCATCAATCATTAAACAGGTCTGTCGATAGATAGCGTTCACCTGTATCAGGCAGTATCACCACAATCTGCTTGTCGCGATTTTCCGGACGCCCGGCCACTTCCAGGGCCGCACAAAGTGCCGCCCCAGCGGAGATGCCGGCCAATATGCCTTCCTCACGAGCCAGGCGCCGAGACGTTTCCAGGGCCTGATCATTACTTACCTCGATGATCTCGTCGATAACGTTGGCATTCAATACCTCCGGAATGAAGCCCGCGCCGATGCCCTGTATCTTGTGCGCTCCCGGCGACCCTCCACCAAGTACCGGAGAATCCGACGGTTCGACGGCCACCACGCGGAATTCCGGTTTGCGTTCCTTGATCACTTCACCAATGCCGGTCAGGGTGCCGCCGGTGCCGACCCCGGCCACCAGGATATCGACGCCGCCATCGGTGTCCCGCCAGATTTCCTCGGCGGTTGTACGGCGATGAATGGCGGGATTGGCCGGGTTGCGAAACTGCTGAGGCACGAAGGCATGTTCGTTGTTTGCGGCAAGTTCTTCCGCCTTGTCTATAGCCCCTTGCATACCCAGACTTTTAGGCGTCAGCACCACCTCCGCGCCAAATGCGGCTACCAGATTGCGACGCTCCATGCTCATACTGTCCGGCATGGTCAGAATCAGTCGATATCCCCGCACCGCTGCCAGCATCGCCAAGGCAATGCCGGTATTACCGCTGGTCGGCTCGATGATCACGGAATCCTGCTGTAAAAGCCCTTTTTCTTCGGCGTCGAGGATCATGCTTAATGCGGTCCGGTCCTTGACGCTGCCGCCGGGGTTGAACGCTTCGAGTTTGGCGAGCACCTCCGCCCCGCCAGGCGGGTTGATGCGATGCAGACGCAAAAGCGGCGTCCCGCCGATCAACTCGATGAGGCTGTCATGGATGTTTGCCACAATTTTTTCCTTTCCTTATATATTTAAAGCAACGAGTGCTGAGAAAAATCGATAATGGGCAGCTAAATTCCCCTCAACACTCGCTCTTCGTTCCTCGAAACTCAAATCTTGCCCAAAGCCTGATCCAGGTCGGCGATGATGTCATCAACATGCTCCAGCCCTACCGACAAACGGATAAAGTCCGGGGTCACCCCCGAAGCCAACTGTTCTTGCGGTGAAAGCTGCTGATGGGTAGTGGATGCGGGATGGATGACCAGCGACTTGGCATCCCCGATATTGGCCAGCAGGGAATGCAACTGCAGATTGTCAATAAAGCACTTGCCTTCCGCGACTCCGCCATCCTTGATCCCAAAACCGACCAGGGCACCGAACAACCCTCGATGGAAGTATTTTTTGGCCTGATCATAGGAGGGATGGGCAGGCAACCCCGGATAGTTGACCCAACCGACTTTCGGATGAGACTGCAAAAATTCCGCGACTTTGGCCGCATTTGTGCTGTGACGTTCCATGCGCAGATGCAGGGTTTCCGCCCCTTGCAACAGCAAAAAGGCGTTAAATGGGCTGAGCGCAGGGCCGACATCCCGCAGCAACTGCACGCGCACCTTGATGATGTACGCGAGATTGCCGAGGGCTTCGACAAAATTGATGCCGTGATAGCTGGGATCGGGTTCCGTCAGTTGCGGAAACTTGCCGTTGCTCCAATCGAAACATCCGCCATCGACAATCACTCCGCCCAGGGAGGTACCATGTCCTCCGATAAACTTGGTCGCCGAATGCACCACGATATCGGCACCATGCGCGATGGGGTTCACCAGATAGGGTGATGGCACGGTATTGTCGATGACCAGGGGAACCCCGCCCTCATGCGCGATGGCTGCCACTGCGGCGATATCGAGGGTATCGAGTTTGGGATTACCCAGGGTTTCGGCAAACACCGCCCGGGTCTTGTCGGTGATGGCGCTGCGGAAATTCTCCGGATCCGAAGGATCGACAAATTTAACCGTGACCCCGAACTGCGGCAAGGTGTAGCGGAACAGATTGTAGGTGCCGCCGTACAGACTGGTGGAGGCGACGATTTCATGACCGGCGTGAGCCAGGGTCAGCAGGGCCAGGGTGATGGCCGATTGCCCGGACGCCACGGCCAGCGCCGCAACGCCCCCTTCCAGGGCGGCAATTCTTTGTTCCAGCACATCCGTGGTCGGATTCATCAGGCGGGTATAGATGTTGCCGAATTCCTCAAGGCCGAAAAGCCGTGCGGCATGATCGGCATCATCAAATACATACGAAGTCGTCTGGTAGATGGGAACGGCTCGCGCCTTGGTGGTCGGGTCAACCTTCTGGCCTGCATGCAGGGCCAGAGTATCAGCATGACGCTGGGGAGTGTCGCTCATGGCAAAGGTCCTTTCTTGATCGATTTTATCCTTGATCGGCTCATATATTCAGTCTGGCATCTCGGGGCCCATTGCCCATCGCTGCGCTTTCCTTAGCGTTTAAATCGTGTTTTTAAATATATTTATCACATACGGTTTGTCAACAAAAAAAGCCGGCACTGCGGAAACCCGCAAATCCCACTGATTTGACGTGTAATCACAGTATCTTGCTCAATTATGCCTATGCATTAACGCCCTACCCACACAGCCTACAACCTAATTATTACATATTTTATCCGATTTTTAGTTGATTTTTTTGGTGGTGTTTGATACTCGTTTGTCTATGCTTTTATCGTGCTTTATGCCACTTTTCGCAAAACGTGCTCACCATGGCCAAATGATCGATGCGGTTCGATGATTAACGCGTAAGATGATCGGGGACTCCCGGAAAGGAAGCATCATGACACGTGAGGAAATTCTCTACTGGCTTAAAAATAACGATGAGCAATCCCTGGCGGAACTTTGGAACAAAGCCAATGATGTGCGTCTCTCTCATGTCGGGGATGAGGTGCATCTGCGCGGACTGTTGGAGTTTTCGAATCACTGTTCGCGGGATTGTCATTACTGCGGGCTGCGGGCCGGCAACAGCAAACTGACCCGCTACCGGATGCCGGAAGAGGAAATCATGGCCTGTGTCCAGGAAGGCCTGGCCTATAGCTACGGCACAGTTGTGATGCAATCCGGGGAGGACTATGGCCTCGATGTCGAATGGATGACCCGGCTCATCAAGCGCATCAAGAAGGAAACACCCCTGGCCGTAACCCTGAGCCTTGGGGAACGCAGCGAAGAAGAGCTTGCCACTTGGCGCGAGGCCGGGGCGGATCGTTATCTGTTGCGGTTTGAAACCTCGAACCCTGAACTTTTCCGGCACATTCATCCTCCCCTGCACGAACAAGAGCCTGACCGCCTGGATCAGCTAAAAACCATCAAGCGCCTCGGCTTTGAAACGGGCAGCGGCGTCATGATTGGCATACCGGGCCAGACCTACGAAGATTTGGCACTGGACATTGAAACGTTCCGCGAGCTTGACCTCGACATGATCGGAGTCGGCCCTTTCATCCCCCACCAGGAAACCCTGTTAGGTCGCCAGGCCGCGACTCCTGGCATTCTTGCGGAAGACCAGGTGCCCAACACCGAACTGATGACCTACAAAGTCATCGCCCTGGCGCGCCTGACCCAGCCATTGGCCAATATCCCGGCGACCTCGGCACTTGCAACCCTGAACACCCCTACCGGTCGCGAACTAGGCTTGTCGCGCGGCGCCAACGTGGTCATGCCCAACCTGACGCCCAAGAAATACCGCGCCCTGTATGAAATCTACCCTGCCAAGGCGTGCATCGATGAAACCGCCGCCGATTGCCGCTCCTGCATGCATCGGCGCATCCTGTCCATCGGCCGGCAGGTCGGCAAAGGCCGCGGCGATTCACGCAGCTTTCAGCAGGCATAAACGATTTGCTCCCGACCCTCATTACTGAGGATAGGGGGAACTTAATATTCAGCACTTAACCTGCCGGCTTTATACTTGACTTTTTTGGTTGCCTTATGGATGATTGTTTTCATAACATACTCATCAATCCAACCCTTCCCGGAGGTATAAGATACTGATGTCACAGGAAAATCTCAAAAGTGAAATCCGGCGTCTGGCACAGGAGCGTAACGCCCTGATTTTGGCGCACAACTATCAGCGCGATGAAATTCAGGAAATCGCCGATATCACCGGCGATTCGCTGGCCTTGTCCATGGAAGCGGCTCGCACGGATAAAGACATGATCGTGTTTTGCGGTGTTCACTTCATGGCGGAAAGCGCTGCGATCCTGGCCCCGGATAAAAAGGTGCTGCTACCGCGCCTGGATGCCGGTTGCCCCATGGCCGACATGGTGACCGCCGAGGGTCTGCGCGCATTTAAACAGCAGCATCCGCAAGCCACGGTGGTGACCTATGTCAACAGCACTGCCGCCACCAAGGCCGAAACCGATATCTGCTGCACCAGCGCCAACGCCCTGGCCGTGGTGCGTTCGCTTCCGACCGAGGAAATTATCTTTGCCCCGGACCGTAACCTGGGGCGCTATGTTGCATCCCACTGTCCGGAGAAAACCTTCCATTTCTGGCCTGGTTTCTGCCCCACCCACGACAACCTACGGGCCGACGCCGTACTGAAGGCCAAAGCCGAGCATCCCGATGCGCCTTTCGTCGCCCACCCGGAATGCCTGCCCGAGGTCCTCGAACTGGCTGATCATATCTGCTCGACCAGCGGCATGTACGACTATGTAAGCACCCACCCGAGCAAAAAGTTCATCATCGGTACCGAGATGGGCATTTTGTACCGCATGCGCAAGGAAAATCCGGACAAGGAATTCATCCTGGCCAACCCGAATGTGCTTATCTGCCCCAATATGAAACTGATTACCCTCGAGGACCTGCTGGAAGCCCTGCAGACCCTCGAGCCGGTAGTGACCGTACCGGAAGACATCCGGCAGCGCGCAAAACTTTCCCTGGACCGCATGCTCGCGGTGCCAAGGGATTATTAAGGGACTGGGCGCCTGACCTGCACTGCGGGGTCAGGCGCCTGCTTCCGGAGTCTGAGCCATGATACCTGTCGTGTCGGAAGCTGATCTGCTGGCCCTGTTTGAAACCGGCCACGAAGTACTGAAAGCGGAGAAGGTGCTGAAACAAGCTAATATTGCCCTGCGCTTGTTACCGGCCCCGGCCGGCCTGGCAACGGGCTGCGCTCTGGCTATTCGGTTCGCGGCGGATCAGCGGCCGGCCTTTGAGGCAGAGCTCAGCGCAGCAGGAGTGCCCCCCAAGATTATCTACCGCAAGGAGCAGGATGGCTGGTCAGTCGCTTGAACTTGCCCTATGACGATCTACCTCGATAACGCTGCGACTTCCTTCCCCAAGCCAGAGTCGGTCTACCGGGCCGCCGATCATGCCCTGCGCAATCTGGGAGGCAGCCCGGGGCGCGGCAGTCACCGCATGGCGCTGGATGCCGGCCGCCAACTCCTGGATACCCGCGAAAGTGTGGCGGAAGTGTTCGGCATCCGCAACTCCGCACGCGTGGTCTTCACCGCCAATGCAACGGAAGCCATAAATCTGGCGCTTTTCGGCCTGCTCAATCCCGGCGACCGGGTCGTCACCTCGACCATGGAGCACAACGCCGTGGTACGACCGCTGCACGCCCTGCAGGCCCGTGGCGTACAGGTCGTCAAAGTCCCCCCCGGCCCGGACGGGCGGCTGCATCCTGCAAACGTGCGTGAAGCGGTGATGGACGATCTGCAGGCTACCCGCATGGTTGTACTTACTCACGCCTCCAATGTCAGCGGCAGCATCCAACCCGTCGAAGACCTGGGTCCATGGTGCCGCAACCAGGGCGTCCTGTTGCTGGTCGATGCAGCACAAACCGCCGGCTACCTTCCCATCGATGTTGAGTCCATGGGCATCGATCTGCTGGCAGCCCCGGGCCACAAACATCTCATGGGTCCCCCCGGTTGCGGTCTGCTTTACGTACGGGAAGGGCTGCAGCCTGCACCGCTGATTTATGGCGGCAGCGGAGCTGATTCCTCCTCCCCCCTGGCTCCGGAACATCTCCCCGAACGCCTGGAAAGCGGCACCGCCAATCTGCCGGCTCTGGCCGGCCTGCATGCCGGTATCACCTTTCTCCGGGAAACAGGCCTCTACAACGTGCGTCGACACAAAACCGAACTCCTGGCGCACCTGCTGGATGGACTGCGCTCCCTGCCCGGCATCCGTCTCTACGGCCCTTCCGACCCCGCTATGCTCGCCGGTGTCCTGTCGTTCAACCTTGCAGGACGTGATCCGGCCGAAATCGCTTATTGGCTCGACACGGAACACGCCATCTGTGTCCGGGCAGGGCTGCATTGTGCACCCGATGCACATCGTTCCCTCGGTACATTCCCACGTGGAACACTTCGGGTCAGTCCCGGATATTTTTCCCGCCACGAAGATCTCCAAGTGTTGCTACACACCCTTTCGGCATTGACAAAGTCCCCCTAAACATTGAGATTTTCAATACTTTGAGCTGAATCCGACTCATAATAGTTGACAAAACTTGCGGGAAATAAATGTTTATGATAACTATGAATGGTCTGTTATAAAAAAGCATGGAACCTGGCTACCCCAGGGAGCCCGTCAGATATGCGCCATGCCGTAATTGATGGGAAAACAGCCTATCAATTTGTGTCCATCCGGAAACTATGGATGAACGCTCATTTACAGTCTACAAGATAAATTAACGCCATATTGTGGGGGAATCCGTGAGACTATCGACCAAAAGCCGTTATGGACTGAGGGCCTTATTCGACATTGCCTATAACGCTGGAAATCAACCGGCCCAGATCAAGGATATTTCCCGCCGTCAGGAGATCTCGCCAAGGTATCTGGAACAAATTTTTCAGAGTTTTAAAAAAGCAGGGATTCTTCGAAGCAAAAAAGGTCCGCAGGGGGGGTATTTTCTAACCCGCAAACCCGAGCAGATCACCGTACGGCAAGTCATTGAAGCCGCTGAGGGGGACACCCTGCTGGTAGCCTGTGCCTGCGAGGCGCCCAAAGGCAAAGGGCGCTGCACCATGAACGGACAGTGCGTTACACAAACAGTCTGGTGCGAAGCGACAACCCACCTCAACAGTTTTTTTGACAGTATGACGCTTCAGAACCTGTGCGAACGTGGACTGGAGATGGGCGTCAAGCGCGAAAGCGACCATCGATTCATGTATTACATCTAGGAGTCTGTCGACAGACTCCAGGATGTCTGTCGGACGCAGGAATTAATTTTCCAATCTAATGCCAGGCCTGCACATGCCCATTCTCCTGTTGACCCGGGAGAATTTTCGTATAATCTAGTACAGGTTCAATTTTATCACCCGTTCGCTTTGCTCAATTGAGCCACAGAATCCAGAGAAAAGCGTGTGAGCTTTTTGAATTCCCCTGTGCCCTCGGCAATGAATGCTTATGATCTTGATAGGTTATCATCTTGAGCCATGCGGGTAAATATATTCACAATTTATTTCTGACCGAACTTTATCCTTAAGGCTTGCTTCATGGGTGACTGGAAAAAATTTATCGTTGAAAAAAGAATCGCCTATTTCTCCATGGAAATCGGCCTGACCGCTGAAATCCCGACCTACAGCGGAGGCTTGGGAGTTCTCGCAGGTGACACCATCAAAACCGCTGCAGATCTCAACATTCCCCTGGTGGCTGTGACCCTGATCAGCCGCAAAGGGTATTTTCGTCAAAACATCGATGACCAGGGGCTACAGCAGGAAAGCCCCAATCAGTGGGATCCGGAAACCCTGCTCGAATGTCTGCCCGGAAAAACGCTGATCACCATCGAAGGACGGGACGTCAAGGTTCAGGCCTGGCTATATCGGGTCACCAGCCCGTCTCGCGGCCAGGTCCCGGTGCTGTTTCTCGATACCGATATTCACGGCAATGCCGATGAAGATCGGCGCATTACCGATCACCTCTACGGTGGCGATGAAACCTATCGCCTCAAGCAGGAGATCGTTCTGGGAATCGGCGGCGCCCGTATTCTCGATCAACTCGGCTTCAGCATTCGCAAATACCACATGAACGAAGGTCATGCCAGCCTGCTGACCCTGGAACTGCTCGCACGCAGCCGCCGCCCCTTGGAGGACACCTGGGATGAGCGAAATGCCTGGAATACCCGCGAGGTCATAAGCAAATGCGTCTTCACCACCCATACGCCGGTCCAGGCCGGGCATGACCAGTTTTCCTACGATCTGATCGAGCGCACCCTGGATCATGAAATTCCCCTCGATTTACTCAAGGAACTCGGCGGTCAGGACAATCTGAACTTGACCCTGCTGGCCATGAACCTCAGTCAGTATGTCAATGGCGTTGCCAAAAAGCATGGCGAGGTTTCCCAGGCCATGTTCCCCGGCTTTGAAATTCACGCCATCACCAATGGTATCCACCCGTTCACCTGGACCTCACCCTATTTCGTCAACCTGTTCAGTCACTACCTGCCAAGTTGGGCCACCGAGCCGGAGTTGCTGGTTCGGGTCGACAGCATCCCCGATGAAGAAATTTGGGAGGCCCACTGCGGAGCCAAGGCGTACCTCTTTCAATACATCGCCGAAACCTGTGACGTTCAGCTTGATCCGGACATACTGACCATCGGGTTTGCCCGGCGGGTTGCCACCTATAAACGCGCAGACCTGATTTTTACCGATATCGAGCGTCTGCTGCGCATCGGCGAAGGCAAACTGCAGCTGGTTTTCGGCGGCAAAGCCCATCCTCACGACCAGCCTGGCAAAGAACTGATTCACCATATCACGCAGAATATCAAGCACTACCAGGATCGCATCCGCATGGTCTACCTGCCCAACTATAATATGGAGGTTGCAGCGCGCCTGATCCCCGGCGTCGATCTTTGGCTCAACAATCCCATG
The DNA here is from genome assembly GCA_002435955.1 of Pelobacter sp. UBA6093. Lineage (GTDB taxonomy): Bacteria > Desulfobacterota > Desulfuromonadia > Desulfuromonadales > Syntrophotaleaceae > Syntrophotalea. The sequence goes on along the minus strand of DIWZ01000008.1, from coordinate 82,876 downwards.
CGACCGCTGGAGGCTTCCGGCACCAGCGGCATGAAGGCGGCCATCAACGGCGTACCCAACTTCAGCGTGCTGGACGGCTGGTGGATCGAAGGCCACATCGAAGGCATAACCGGCTGGGCCATCGGCCCGCCGCCCAACGGCAATTCAATCACCCAGAACCATACGGATGATGATGTCGAGGATCTGTATCTCAAACTCGAAAAGATCATCATCCCCCTTTATTACGCGGACCGTCCGGGTTGGATTCGCGTCATGAAAAACGCCATCGGCAAAAATGCCTACTATTTCAACACCCACGTCATGATGAGGCGGTACGTTACCGAAGCCTATTGCCATTAGTCGTCCGTCAGCAACCTGTCGACCCCGGACAAAAAACAAAATCCGGACCGAATTAATCGGTCCGGATTTTTTATGGCATGACTTCGGAATGAGGTGGCGTCCGGTAACTCAGACCGCCTTGAAATCCAGCAATTCAAGGGCCTGGTTCAAAACCTCATCGACAGGAGCAACAGCATCCAGCACATGATGCGCGGTTTCCAGATAAAGGGCCTCGCGGGCTGCCAGCACTTCGTTCACCTCGTCGACGATCGAGCGCCCTGTAAGTGTAGGCCGCTGAGCGTTATTCGGATCGGCCTCAAGGCGCGCAGCCATAACCGCAGCGGGAACACACAGGTAAAATACCGTCCCGTTGGCGCGCATGTATTCACGATTGGCCGCTGACAATACCATGCCGCCGCCCGTTGCGATGACCGTTTCCGGCGCGGTCACGGCGTGCAACGCGGCGCTTTCCCTGCGACGAAACCCCTCCCACCCTTCCCTGTCAACCACTTCGGAAACGCTCAGGTGGGAGTTTTCCTGCATGAACAGGTCAGTATCGACAAAGGTGTAATTCAAAACCTCCGCCAATGCGCGGCCGATGGTGGTCTTGCCCGATGCACGGGCGCCAACCAGAAAGATGCTGCTGGGCATGTCAAATCGTCCTTGATGTTTTCATGCAGGTTCTGTTTCCCCTGTATTACAAAGAATTTTCCGGTCTATGAGTATAAGTGGTTTATCTGCGGCCTTCAACCCCCTTATCTTCATCAGAGTGACAATGCCCCTTCCGGGAGGTGGTGCGACATTATGGCCAGAACCAGAGCAGCAAACCACCGCCGACCAGCGAACCGCCAAAAAGCACTGCGATCCTCGCCAGCAGCCGTGGGCTGCCCAGGATTGCGACAACTCCCCCCTTGAACAGGATATTGGAAAGGGCTCCGATCATCATCATACGCCAGCCGGTATCAATGCTCAGACGATCGGCATTGATCAATTGAGCCGTGGACAGGGTAATGGCATCCATATCCGTCATCCCCGAAAGTGCCGCCACCAGGTAAAGACCGCTATCACCGAAATGTTCCCTGGCGCCTGCCACCGCCAACAGCACCAGTGCATAGAGACCGCCAAAAACCACAGCGGCGGCAAGGTTCGAGGGATCCTTCGGTTCGGAAACAACTGCCTGCTTCTGGCGAGAAAACGCATAAGCCCCGGCAGCAATGACGGCCATCCATGCGCCCATCACAGCGAACTGGGGGAACACTTGCCAGAAGATGCCCGGCGCAACCACGGCCACTTCAAAAGCAACCCGGGCAAACACGATGGTCGAAGCAATCATGATGACCAGGGCGGCCAGAGCCGATGACTCAGGGGCGGTTTTTGAGCGGCGGGCATAACTGACGGTCGTAGCGGTGCTCGATATGAGACCCCCGAGGATACCGCTTATAATCGATCCTACCCTGGCCCCGACATATCTGGAGAGCAGGTAGCTGGCGATACTTATGCCGACAATCAGGACCACCATCAGCCAGATCCGGAAAGGGTTCAGGACCTCGTACGGGCCGAAAGACCGGTCCGGCAGCAAAGGCAAAACCACCAGGCCGATGAGAACCATGCGGAAAACTGCCTGGATGTCTTTACCACCGATGCGCTCGACAAAGTGGTGCAACGGCTGTTTCCAATGAAGAAGCAAAGCCACAGCGCCGCCAATGACGGCTGCCTCCGCGATCATCCCAAGCTGTAACAAGGCTCCAACCGTAAACATGACCAGAGCCGCCACCTCGGTGGTCGGCCCGGGATGGGCATCTTTGAAGCCGCTCCGGCGCAGGTTGGCCAGCACCATCAGCCCCCCAAGGGCTATCATACCTGCGGCCAGAATCCAGCCACCAAAGCTCACCGCCAGGTGGGCGCTCGCGGTACCCAGAACGGTGATCAGGGCAAACGTGCGAATGCCCGCCGCTTTCGGTTCGGCCCATTCGCGTTGCAACCCGACCAGGAGACCAAGTCCGAGGGCCATGCCAAATTGTTGCCAGATCGATGTATCCATAAACCGCCCTCTCATAATCACCACAATGGCAAACAGTCTGCTACATTTAATTCTAACGACGGATGGCGGATTTCACAGTCAACCGGATTTTTTACCTGTTGCCAGGAATCTGTCGACAAACTCCCAGGAGGCCTTATGTATAAAAAGGTCGATGTGATTGTCATCGGCGCGGGCAGTGCCGGGCTTGCCGCAGTACGTCAGATAGAAAAAACCACAGACAACTACCTGCTTGTCGACCACGGCCCCTTGGGGACAACGTGTGCCAGGGTGGGATGCATGCCGTCCAAGGCGTTCATCAAGGTAGCCAAGGACTGGCACGGAGCGAGAAAACTTGCCGAGGAAGGCGTGGCCGGCAACGAATATGCTGCCTGCGATATCCCCGCCGTACTGCGGCACGTACGCCGGTTGCGCGATCACTTTGCATCGGGGATGGTCGATGCCACCCGAAAACTCGCCGGAGAGCGCCTCATCATGGGAGCCGCCCGCCTGCTCGGGCCGAACCGCGTGCTGGTCAACGATGAGGAAATCGCATGCGAAAGCATCGTTCTGGCGGTGGGATCGCAGCCGACCGTGCCACAGCCCTGGCAGGCATTCGCGGACAGGGTGCTCACCAGCGACACGTTCTTTGAGCAACAGGACCTGCCTCGCCGCGTGGCGGTGGTCGGTCTCGGCATTATTGGCCTTGAATTGGGGCAGGCCCTGGCCAGGCTGGGTATCGAAGTTGCGGGCTTCGGCCGAAACCCGCATATCTGCGGTATTCGTGATCCGGAGGTGAACCGGGTGGCCCTGAAGACGTTGCGCCGGGAGCTCCCCCTCTACGCAGGGGCGGAAGCGGAAGTGTTCCCCCATAAAAAATCTCTCGTCATCCGCAACGGTTCCCATGAAGTCGAGGTCGATGCGATCATCGCCGCGCTGGGCGTCACGTCCAACGTTGGGAACCTCGGACTGGAACATCTGGGCGTGGAACTGGATCGACGCGGCCTGCCGGCATTTAATCCCCATACCATGCAGGTTGCTGATCTGCCGGTGTTTATCGCGGGTGACGCCAACGGATGCCTGCCTATCCTGCATGAAGCGCAGGATGAAGGGTTCATCGCCGGGAGAAACGCCGCAGCAGCCGAAATACAAAAATACCGTCGCCGTACAGCACTCAAAATAATATTCAGCGAACCGCAGGTCGCCGCGGTCGGTCAGACAGTCGACAAACACCACGCCGACGAGGTCGTAACCGGTCGCGCCGACTTTTCCGAACAATCCCGCGCCATCGCCGAAGGTCGCAATGCCGGCCTTTTGCACCTGTATGCGGACAAGGCCAGCGCACGCATCATCGGGGGCGAAATGATCGTCCCCGAAGCGGAACACCTCGCTCAGCTGCTGGCCCTGGCGATACACCGGGAACTGACCGTACACGAATTGTTGAGCATGCCCTTTTATCACCCTACCGTCGAGGAAGGCCTGCGCACCGCCTTACGTGATGCAGCCCGGCAACTCGCCGATACGCACCCTGCGGAAGAACTGACGCTGTGCGAGAGCTGCCCCGAACTGCCGTTGTGCTGATCCCGACATTTCGAAGCTCCCCTTACGGCCTCAGACGGATGCCGAGCGTCAGTACATCAACAGTCATGCGAAGAAGCATTACCGGAAAGGCAAAAGATGTGTTTTTGTTTTTTCGTTATGTTTTGGTACCTTTTCTACTATTGTTTAATGTGTTTTCGAGATTGCAATTTTTCCAACCCTCTACGTTTCACACCGACATGTGGACGATTGTCTCACCCCTGGCTTTTAAAACAGGTGACGACCCCTTTTTCAAAGGAGAGCGGATCGATTCCGAAGGTCTTGGCCCAGGGGCGCTGATCGCAGACGTTTCCCTCGAGCAACATGGTCAACTGATCCAGGGTGAGGGGAAATGCCCTGAAGTTTTCCAGCAGGCGCACAACGGGTCTTACCAGGGCCACCGGCTGATGGAGCTTGATCACTTCGGTTCTGCCGAGAGCCTTACCGGTTAGGTCGAGGATTTCATTGAAAGTGTACTGTTCGGCACCGCCCAGATGATAGGTTTCATGCGCGGTTTCAGGCATGGCCAGGGATTTTAGAAAGGTCAGCGCCACCTGGCCGACAGACACCGGTTGCAGGCGATACCGGCCGTCACCGATCACCGGTACTACCGGCAAGCGAAACAACTCCTTCAGCATTTCCGCAAAACCGCCTTCCGGCCCGAAGATCATCGACGGACGGAAGATGGTCCAGTCCAGTTGCGAATTCCGTACGGCCTCCTCTGCACGCCACTTGCTCCGCTGGTATGGCGTCACGCCGTCCTCTCGGGTACCGTTTGCGCTCATATGCAGATACCGTTTGATGCCGCAGGCATCGACGGCCCTGATCATGTTTTGCGTGGCCTCCACGTGCAGGCGTTCGAACGTCACTTTGCGCTCGGGAAATTCACGAATGATCCCGACAAGATGAATGACCGCATCGCAACCTTTGAGACCTTCCGTAAGGCTGTCCGGCACGGAGACATCACCGCGATGCGCACTGACGTTCGGAACGTTCACCAATTTGTTTTCCGACCCGGGGCGCACAAGCGCCACCACCTGATGCCCCGCCGCCGCCAGATGCCGTATCACTTCGCTGCCTACAAAACCGGTACCACCCGACACAAAAACCTGCATTGTCATATCTCCCAAGGGGCTGTCGGACTATACGGGCCAAATTTACAGCCGGCGCATGGATAGTCCGACAGCCTCCTTGCCAGGGTTAAGGGCAGAGCCAGAGCAGTATCATCCCACCAGGCAGAGACAATCCGAACAACACTGCGCTACGCTTCAGAAGTCGCCGATGACCAAAATTGCGATCACGCCTCCTTTGAAAAAGTCTCTACAGTATCATTCTAACCGCCTACCGCAGATTTGGCAGCCCAACAGACAGACCGACGGAAAAAGAGCCCGGCTCTCCATTGAAAATGCCCTGCGCTTTTGTACAGTGATAGGGTGCATCCGGGAAATCGACGAATCGCACCTTGAGTTCATCACCTGACATGGGAGACCTCATGGAGCCGATACTGTTCATAGGGCGTTCGCTCCCGGCTCTTGGTCGCAAACTGGCCAATGCCCTCAATGTGGAGCCGGGTGAATGCCGCATCGAAGAATTCGCCGACGGGGAAATCCGTGTTGAGGTAAAAGCCGAAGTTGAAACCCGCACGGTGCTCCTGCTGCAATCGACGGCCTCGCCGGCCGGCCGGAATATTCTGGAACTGCTGTTGCTTGCCGACGCCTGCCGGCGGCGCGGTGCCCGTCACATCATCGCCATCATTCCCTACTTCGGCTATGCACGCCAGGACCGCCGGGTCACCAGGGAGGAACCCATCGGGGCCCGACTGGTCACCGACCTGCTTGCCACGCGCTGCGACCGCATTCTCACCTTCGATCTGCATACCGCCGCCATCGAGGGTTTTGCCAGCGTTCCCCTGCTTCACCTGTCCGCAGTGCCGCTGCTGGCCGAAGCTTTTCGCGAAAACCGGCATAGGGACTGTGTACTGGTGGCCCCCGATGCCGGAGCGGTGAAACTGGTAATGTGGTACGGAAAACTCCTCCAATTGCCGGTGGCCTACCTGGAAAAAGTTCGAAAAAACGACCAGGAAGTCGCCGTACAAGCCGTAACGGGTGAAGTGAAAGACCACCTGCCCGTGCTGGTGGACGATATGATCAGCTCCGGCGGCACCATGGCCGCTGCTATTGACGCGTTACTGAATGCCGGAGCCCGGCCGGAAATTTCCATCATCGTCAGTCATTGCCTGCTGGTAGGACAGGCCACGACCCGCCTGGCACAATTCCCGATACGACGCATCATAACCACCGACAGTATACCGGTAGTCGATGCGCATCAGCTTCCCATCACCAGATATTCCCTCGCTCAAATTCTCGCCGACACCCTGCTGAAACTGTTCCGGACCGAGGTATCATAACCCATGCCCGTCCACAACACCGATATCGCCCGCATCTTCAATCAGATCGCCGACCTCCTTGAAATCGACAATGCCAGCCCTTTCCGGGTGCGGGCTTACCGCAATGTCGCTAGCACAGTCAAGGACCAGCCGCAAAGTATAACGACCATGCTTGCCCAGGGAAGGGATCTCTCGGAACTCCAGGACATCGGTGACGACCTGGCCGCCAAGATAGCGGAAATCGTCGAAACCGGAACCCTTCAGATACTGGATGAACTGGAACAGGATATTCCGGGGGCACTTGCCGATCTGCTGCGGATTTCGGGACTCGGACCGAAGCGGGTCGCAACCCTGCACCGCGAACTCGGCGTCGACACCCTCGACGCTCTGGCCGAAGCTGCGCATAATCACAGCATCCTTGAATTGAAGGGCTACGAAGAAAATTACAGGTGAAGATCCAGCGCGCGCAGTTGTTCCAGGGCCTTCTCCGGCCATCCCCGATTGGCAGCCGGGCTGGCGGGACTGGGGTGCAGGATGCGACCGATGACCAGGTCTCGACCGGTCAAGGCCTCCCTCGCGCGGTCTTCGGCAAAATTGCCGACGCCGATCACGGTTTTCGCCTGCAGGGCCACGACGGTTCTGCGCAGGGCCTCGTCACAGATGGCCATCACCTGCTTTCGTTCGTCAGCGGGCAGTTGCACCGGCGTACGGTTGCGCCCCGAGGCTTCCAGAAACAGCAACGGACAATAGTTCACAACGAAAAAACGCCGGAAAAATTTCTCCGGGTCACCGAATCGGTCGCGGAACAGGCCCCACAAGCGACGGCCGCTCACCTCGCTGCGCCGACAGGCCAGGCCGGTGACGGGTTTGGAGGGGTTTTCCGGATCCGGTCGGCCCACGGGCTCATCGATCCTCAACCAGTCGCGCACGATGGACACCTCTCCAAAGGGTACACCGGTTTGGGCCATCCCCCATGGACCGGGGTTCATGCCGATGAAAACGGCTTCCTTGGGGCCCTGCCCGTAGCGTCGCAGATAGGCTTCATGATTTTCCCAGGCATATTCCAGGGGATTGTACACGTGGGTAACCGGGTTGCTGAATCGCAGGGGATGCAGACCCTCTGAGAGCTTGCGGGCAATGGCGATCAGGTCCATGATGGTCTCCTTGCAGGAATAAATACAGGCGCTGGATTGTCGCAGGCCCGGGCACAAAATACAACCGCCGGAGTCGATCACGATCGAAATCGCTATCGGGACCGAATTCATTGCCTCGATCACAGGCGGTTTTGCATACCCGCTCCATTCTCCTCCCCTGGGCCTTTGCTTCCGAATGCCGTGGCAATTTAGATTCGCTACCTGAGAGGTTTGGATCCCATTATTAAAGTGGTTTCGAGGTTTCAGATATCAAACTGCAATCTTCCTGCTGAAGTCGGCGGATTTTCCGTTAGAATGAAACAAACAGTTCATGAGTCCGTAACGGCACTATCGCACACAAGGAAAGGATCAACGCTTGAACGGCATGCCATCTGCTCCAGAGTCGCCCCCACCCAGCCGATCAAGGGCTGTTTATATCGTCGACGGCGCCCGCACCCCCTTTCTCAAGGTACGCGGCAGGCCCGGTCCCTTTACTCCGGTTGATCTGGCGGTGCAATGCGGCCGCCCACTGTTGCTGCGTCAGGATATACCTGTACAGGCCTTCGACCAGGTGATCCTGGGATGCGTCAACGTCCTGCCAACCGAGATGAATCCTGCCCGCATCGCCGCGCTGCGGCTCGGCATGGGGGTCCGGACGCCGGCTTTCACCGTGCAGATCAACTGCGGCTCGGGGATGCAATCCATCGATACGGCATTTCGTTCTATCCGCGCGGGGGTCTGGGATCTGGTGCTGGCCGGCGGCAGCGAAGCCCTCAGCCATGCGCCGGTACTCCTGCGACCCGAGGCGGTTAAATGGTTTGCCGACCTGCGCCAGGGCAGTTCCCTGTTGAAACGCCTGCGCACCCTGGCCCGATGGCGTTCTGGTTTTTTAAAACCCGTCGTGGGGCTCAAACAGGGGCTTACCGATCCGGTAGCCGATCTCAATATGGGACAAACGGCCGAGATCCTGGCTCACCTGTTCGACATCGGTCGGGAAGAAGCCGACCGTTACGCTCTCAGCAGCCATCAGCGATTGGCCCGGGCCCAGACCGAAGGCTGGCTGGCGGACGAGGTCGAACCTGCCTTCGCCGCCGATGGCAGGATCTACACCCTGGATGACGGCGTTCGTCCCGACACGACTCTCGACGCCCTGGGGAAGCTCACACCGGTCTTCGAACGCCCCTTCGGCAAGGTGACGGCGGGCAACAGTTCGCAAGTGACCGACGGCGCCTCCTGGCTGATACTGGCCTCGGAGCAGGCGGTGAGCAAGTATCAGTTGACTCCCAAAGCGGTGATCATCGACAGCGCCTGGGCCGCCCTCGAACCGCAAATCATGGGCCTCGGACCTGTCCTCAGTGTCACCACACTGCTCAAGCGCCAGAACGGGAAGTTGGACGACATCGATTTATGGGAGATTAACGAAGCTTTTGCCGCCCAGATTCTGGCTTGCCTGGCCGCCTGGGAGAATCCCGATTTCTGCAGGGAGGTGCTCGGCCTCGACCAGCCGCCAGGGCGCCTCGATCGGGAGCGGCTGAACATCGATGGAGGTGCGGTGAGTCTCGGTCATCCGGTCGGGGCGAGCGGCAACCGCATTGTGCTGCATCTGGTCAATGCCTTGCGGCGCAAGGGACTGAAATACGGCATTGCCAGCGAATGCATCGGCGGTGGCCAGTCCGGCGCCATGCTGATTGAAGCTGTTTGATCGGGAGGGAATCATGAGTGGTGACATTCTGCGGACATTGCGTCCCCGCGCCATGGAATTCGGCCCTTTGCAGGGTTTGGATCAGACAGTTGCCGAGCGACCATGGGCTCACTGGCGACAGACCCAGGATGAAAATCGCGTGGTCTGGCTGTTCTTCGATCGGGCGGAAGCCAACGTCAATCTGCTCTGCGAAACGGCGCTGCGGGAACTCGACCAGATCCTCGACAACATCGTGCGCGACATGCCCAAGGGGCTGGTGCTGCGGTCGGCCAAAGCCGACGGGTTCTGCCTTGGAGCCGACATCCATGAATTTTATGGTCTCACCGACGAGTCTGTCGTCATGGACAAACTGCAGGCGGCCCACGCCATCGCCAACCGCCTGGCCGCTCTGCCCTTTCCGACCCTCGCCGTCATTCACGGACTGTGCCTGGGCGGTGGGCTGGAACTGGCTCTGTGTTGCGATTATCGACTCGCTGTTCCCGGCGCCCGCATGGGCCTGCCGGAAATCCGTCTGGGATTGCATCCAGGCCTGGGAGGCACCGTTCGCCTGCCCCGCCTGATCGATCCCGTCAAGGCTATGACCCTTATGCTCACCGGACGCACCCTCGATGCCCGAGAGGCCCGCAAACACGGCCTGGTAGATGACATCGTCGAGGAGCGGCATCTTCGCAATGCGGTGGAAGCCATCATGGCCGGGCAAATGGGCGGCCATCCGCAGGGAGTCAAAGCCCGTATCCTTTCCACACGGCCGGCCCGGCGGCTGGAAGCACGCCTGATGCGCAGCAAAAGCGCCGACAAAGCTCCGCCGGAACATTATCCCGCCCCAGAAGCGCTCATCGGGCTGTGGGAGGAGCACGGCGGCGATGCCGAGCTGATGTTCGATGCGGAGATTGCCTCCTTTGCCCGTTTGCTGACGGACTCCACCGCAAGAAACCTGATTAGAATATTCCTGCTGCGGGAAAAGATGAAAGAACAGACCCATACCAGGCTGCCTGCACCGGACCGGGTGCATGTCATAGGTGCCGGGGCCATGGGCGGGGATATCGCCGTCTGGTGCGCCTACAAGGGGCTGCGTGTCAGCCTGTACGACAGACAGCCGGAGGTGATCGCAGATGCGATGGCCAGAGCGTCCGGGTTGTGCCGCAAAAAACGCCTGTCGGAGAGGGCAACCCGCGAAGTGCTCGACCGCCTGATCCCCGATCTGCATAACCGGGGGGTCTCCAGCGCCGACCTGATCATCGAGGCTGTGCCGGAGAAACTCGAAGTCAAACAGCAGATCTATCAGGATATTGAACCCCTGATGAAAAACGGTGCGGTGCTCGCTACCAATACCTCGAGTATTCCACTGCAACAGCTGCGCAAGGTACTCAATCGCCCGGAGCGCTTCGTGGGGCTGCATTTTTTCAATCCCGTGGCAAAGATGCAACTGGTGGAAATCGTCCGGCACGACGCCACCGACGAGATGACTCTGGCGATTGCTCAAACCTTTGTCGGTCGGATCGACCGCTTGCCGGTCTCCGTCGCCAGTGCACCGGGCTTCCTGGTCAACCGGGCCCTTACCCCTTATCTGCTCGAAGCCATGGTCCTGCTCGATGAAGGGGTCGCGGCCGAAACCATCGACCGTGCGGCGGTCGACTTCGGCATGCCGGTCGGTCCCGCCGAACTGGCCGACCAGGTGGGACTGGACATCTGCCTGAGCGTTTCCGAGTTGTTGCGAAATCATTTCGAAACAGCCATGGCGCCCATACCGCCCTGGCTACGCGATCTGGTTGCGGCAGGCGAACTGGGGCGCAAGTCGGGACGGGGAATATACACCTGGAAAAACGGCAAGGCGCAAAAAGACAAACATGCGCCGCCGGCCGATGACGAAACCCTCGATCGCCTGCTGTTGCCCATGTTGAACGCCTGCATGGCCTGCCTGAGCGAAGGGATCGTGGAAAACGAAAATCTGGTGGACGGCGCGATGATTTTCGGCACCGGCTTCGCACCATTTCGGGGCGGACCGATGCAATACGCCCGCAGTCGAGGGTATCGCGACATTGAAAGCAGTCTGAGCCTGTTGGCGGAAAAATACGGGGAACGCTTCAGTCCGGATCCCGGTTGGGCGGAGCGCGCCTGAAAAACCAAGGAGACCCTCATGGGCATAAAAGTCGATGTGGCCGTGATCGATGCCGTCAGTGCTATAATAGGGTCAGGATGAAAAAAGAACCGCAAGGATTAAAAAGGGAGTACGTCATGAAGAGGGATCGCTTCATTTATGTATGCCAGGAAGCCCAATCCGGCAACGACGCTTTCGTCTGCCATCCCATAACCGACGAGGAAGGTATGGTATTGAACTGTTCCAGGGAGCATCTGGCAGTAAAAACCAACGAGGGCAAACGCCGCTGTTGGGACTATCACGAGTGCAACGTCATGAGACATCCCAGAGAACTGTTTTTCTATCGATGATGGCGGGGCAAAATCCCGTTTGTGCATAAATGATCTGGTGATATAATGCTTACTTAAACGGTCACAATTCTTCCATTTATAACCAAAAGGAGAGACAGCATGATCTCTGCCTATAAATGCGGGACCTGTGGAGTCGTATCGGATGACAAAACCCACATCTGCCATCCCCTGGAAATGGCCGAACGTAGTGATTTTTGCGGTTCCAAACCGGAGCAACGCAGCCACATTTGCGAACCGATGGCCCAACACCTGGATTACCAATGCGCTTCTTGTGGTTGTCCCACCGACAATCCGGCGCTGGTATGCAAACCGACCCAGATTCGATAACCACTGTTAAATAGACCGTCCGGCTTGATCCCACTCCCAACCAGGCAACGCCTGATGGTGACGAACCGGACGGTTATTTTTTACCCAACTCCCCCTCCCCTTTTCCGTTAACAAACACCATCTTCAGGATGCGGTTAATCTGGACGCGCGCGGCGCATCCAAAAAAAACCGAACCTCGTAAAAGGTTCGGTATATTTTGACAGGGCAGGATTACCGGTTCAGGTTGCCATGCAACCACTTGGGCAGGTCCTACCCTGCAGGGATCTCCGATGGTGCCGGTCCTTGATCCAATGAATGTTCGCACTGCCATCTCACTTGTGCCCTCTCAAGACTCTTTCAGGCGACCTGTTCAGGACAGGCTAGCTCACCAGAGCCTTTTTCGGGGCACGTCCTTAAAGTGTTGGCGAACATCCTTCACCGGTATCGGCACCCCAGAGACGCTGACCGACTTGAAATCTCTTTTTCATCCTCATTGTAGCACACTCAGGGGTCTGATTGCTGCTTTATCCACACCATTAAAGTCGCCTGCACAATGCAGAGTCACCGCCTGTCGACCCGCTCTTCAGGCAAGGATAAGGGATCTGACGCCCCGATCAAGTCCCGGCGCCACCAGGTTCCCATGGTGCGCCGGGTTTGCCAATCGGTGAAATGGTACTGGTACGCGACCACACGGATGTAGCGAGGCGGGGCGTCCTGAAAAGGATTGTTCTTGAGCAGCGCAACGACCGGTGGAGAGCCTTGCAACAGGCGCAAGACGAATTTCCCCAGCCAGGGCTCGATGAGGGAGGGTTGCAGCGCGGCGAACCACATCTGCCAGTCCAGACGTGGTTGATGCGGAGCGACTTGACGCGGCGGCGCGGAGGGATGTCCGGGTTTCCAGCGAAAAGCGTAGGGCTGCCAGGCCCGCGCATCATGGCTGCCCTCGATGACGAATTCGAAGCGTTCGGTAGTCATGACGGCGAACAAACCGTATGGACTGGAGATGCCCCAGCGGCTCAATGGGATGATAATCCGGGCAAAGATTCGGGAACGGTAGAAAAGCTGAATCAACTGCAGAACATTGAAGAGCATCAAGAGCGCTATCACGGCGCAGATCGCTGCCGTCAACAGCGTACCCGGTTGGCTGGAGATCGGACCGCGGACAAATTCCGCGAACCGTTGGAGATAATTGTCGTTCAGCAACGGTACCGCCATCACGATGGTCAGGAGGTTAAAAAATCCGTAACTCCCGGTTAGCAGAATCAGGCCTTGAAAAAACACCAGGAGCCAAAACGCGACATATTTCACCGGATCCGGGCCGAAGATGAAAAACGGCACCGCCAGCTCAAAGAAGAAAGTGCCGAAGGTAGAGAACTTTTGCACGGTTTGAGGGAACTGGTGGGCGTACCAGGCGATGCGATTGGGCAGGGGTTGGGTTTCATAATGGTAGCGCAGGGCAGTCAGGTTTCGCCAATGGGGGTCGCCGCTGGTCAGTTTGACCACCCCGGCCGAAACAATGAAGCGGAACAGGAACAACCACCAACCCCAGATGACCAACACGGGAGGCGGGGTCAAAAGTGCGAAGAAGATGGCCATGAAGCCGGTTTCCAGAAGCAGCATATCCCACTGGAATGAGAGAAATTCCCGCCCGACGGAAACGAAGGAGAGATAGAGCAACCAGAGAAGCACCAGCATCAGGGCGGGCAGGAATCCGGCGAGGAGCAACACGGAGAACGCCACTCCCGCAGCGGCGCAGCACCTGATGAAGATGTCGCTGCAGTGGAACAGAAACAGGCTCGGCAGCCAGGCAAGAACCCTGACGATTTCCCGCTTTTGCAACGGACCGATCAAATCCCGTATGGGTAGAATACCCCGGGAACCGTACAGACCGTCGACCTGGATGAGGAGGGAGCAGAACGCGATGCCGAAAACGATCCCCAGCAGCTTCAGAAAGAGCCATTGACTGATGATGTAAGTGGGGCCGGAAGCGTCCATGGTCATCGCCCTTAAAACCGGTTCGTTTTCATCCGGAAACTCCGTCCAGCAAGCTCTTGGCCAGCCAATCACGCAATGCAGTAAAGAATGCCTCCCTGGCATGCCTCTCGATGGCCGGATGATGCCCGCATTTTTCGAATTCCCGATATTCCAACTGGGGGAGATAGGGTTTCAGACTGTCCCGGATCATTTTGCCGGGGTGAGGATCGTAGGCGCCGTGAAGCATGATGACGGGGGAATGAATGACGGCGAAGGCAGCGGGATACAATCCGGATTCCTGACAGTGAAGCATATCCTTCCAGGTTTCGGTAAAAGCCTGCATGTCGAAAGGCGCGTTTTCGGCATTCGATGTCTCCGGCAGGGGATCGTACCTGTCCGTCATGTTCTGCCATTTCATGATTCGTTCGCCCGGTCTTAGATGCAAATCCGATGAGTATTCCGGATGTTCCGCCAGGTATTGGGCAATCCGCTCTTCGCGGATTCTTACACCGCGGGTCCGCGATGACCTGTCAAAGGTTCCGCACCCAACCAGCGCGATCGGGCCCGCCTCGTGCGGGTGCGCAGCCGCATACGCGAGCGCCAGCATGGCTCCCCACGATTCGCCAATCAGCGCCGGGGGGCGTTCTTCGCCAACCTCCCGTACCAGTTCGTGCAGGTCGGCCACATGCCGCGCCACGCTCAGCAGCTCATCTCCTCCCGAACCGCGTTGCCACGGCTCAATGACCCGGAATCCGTCCGACAGCCCCCGCGCCAACTCCTGTGCACTACCGGTTGCAGCGGGCCCGCCGTGCAGCACGATCACCGTTGGGCCTGCGCTGCCATATCGACGGATTTTTAGATTTCCCAAGGTTTCCATAATTCACCGATACAGTTCGCCCCTCACCACATCCTACCAAAACAGCCAACCCATATAGGATGCCGGTGAACGAAGTGAACCGCATCGGCCATCCCTTGTCCAAATTTATTCGTGCGATACAATGACAACATCGCACACTTTGAATGAGGCCAGATTTTGAGCCACCCCGACGAATCGTCCGCAACGAAAGTGCCATAAAAATATGCGACCAAACAGAACGAATTTTTCAATACCGCATCACCGATCAACACCGGGCCGCATAGCCCTGCCTCTGCTTCTGGCAATTATTCTGATCATCCCCCACACGGGCCACGGGGAGATGCTGCGCTACCTCGATGAACATGGCACCCCGGTATTCGTCGACGACACCGACCTCTCCCCTGCCGAGCGTCGGGAACTGCAGCAGAAAGCGCGCGCCGCCGAGCAATCCCTGCGTCGCCCCAAAACCACCCCGGTGGAGGTGCATGGCAACCAGGTGCTGGTGCCGGTGGAAATCAGCGACGGCTACAGCCGGATCCACGCCCGGTTGCTGCTCGACACCGGCGCTTCGCAAACCGTCTTCCATCGCCGCACCATGGCACCACTGCAGATCAAGCAGTTGGCCAAAGGCTGGTCGCGCCTGGCGAGCGGCCAATTGATCGCCACCGATCAGGTCCGCCTCGGATCCCTCCAAGTCGGCCCCCATACCTGGCAAAACCCCACTGTGTATGTAATCGATATTCAAGATGAGGACGCCCCCTTCGATGGCCTGCTCGGCATGGACTTCCTCAGGCAACATCACTACCGCATCGACTTTCGCAAGCAACTGCTTCATTGGCAAACCGCCGACTGAAAGACTCCTGAATTGCCGGCAGAGCAGAGGGCAGATGCTATCAACGGCTTCGCTCCCAGATGGTCAGTTGCGAGACGCTATGCTGATACTTGCGGGCGGTTTCGCGGATGACGAACTCCACATCCTGCGGTTCTTGCACAGGTCTGAAGTGAGCTTCGAGCAGATCGTGCAGCCCTTCCAGGGTGGTGTAGGGTTCTCCCGCCCTGCGGATGCCGCCGAGCCAGTTTTCCTTTCTGGTGTACTCTTCCAGCCAGGTATAGGGTGAGACCAGCACCAGCAGCCCGCCGATTTTGAGGCGCTGGTGGATCGCCGATAAAAACCGCGCCGGGTCGTAGAGTCGATCCAGCAGGTTGGCCGCGAGGATCAGATCGTAGTTGCTGAACTGCGGCTTGAGGTTATGGGCATCCCCCTGCAAGAACTCGATCCGCTCGCCGATCCCCTGCAGGCCGAAGTCACTCAAGTGCTTTTCGTGGTAGGAAACCAGCTCCCCCTCTTCCGGCAACTGATAACGGATAACCCCTTTTTGCTGGAGCTGATGGGCGATGCGGATAAACCGGGCGGAAAAGTCGATGCCGGAGACGAAGTCGAAATGTTTCGCCAGTTCGAAGCTTGCACGACCGACGGCGCAGCCGAGATCGAGCGCCCGTTGTCGCGGTCGCGTGCTCATGGCGTCGAGACAGATCCGCACCAGGTGTTGTGGGAAGTTCTGCACGCTGAATTTGTCCGGACCGTAGTGGGCATCGCAGTACTGGGCCACCGACGCATCGGTTTCGTACATGGCTTGCGGCTGGGCGAGCGGCTGCCGGGCGGCGACATAACGGAAACCGGCGTGCTGAAAGAAGTGGCGGCGAAAAGCGTAGCGACTGTCGCGGGTCGCCTCGTTGCCGGTCGAAATCCAGGAACCGCCCTTGATCAGATTGTGCTGGGTATCGAAGGTCGGAGTCGAAAAATCATCGTAGCAGGGATGCACCTCGAAACCGTCGAAGCCGCTGATCGGCGTTTCGGTCCACTGCCAGACATTGCCGACCACATCGTAGAAATCTCCATGATTAAAACGGTTCACCGGACAGGAAGACGCCCAGTATTCCAGGTTGAGGTTACCCGGCGCCTGCTTCCAATAAGGCTGATCGGGCAGCTGCAGTTGGTCGCGCAGGCGGTACCATTCATCCTCCGTCGGCAGGCGGATCGGCAGCCCGGTCTGTTGCGCCTTCCAGTTGCAGAAGGCTTTCGCTTCCAGGTAATTCACCTCCACCGGCCAGTCCCAGGGCATGTCGATCTGCCGGGCCATGGTGCGGAGTCCATAACCATCCTGGTTTTTGATCCAGAACAGGGGCTGCCCGGCCCTGGAAAAATCGAGCCAGCGCCGCCCTTCCTCGGTCCAGAACTGCGGCTTGCGGTAACCGCCGGCATCCACAAACGCCAGGTATTCCCGGTTGGATACCAGGTACTTACTCGCCTGGTAGTCCTCAATCTCGAAGCGATGAAGACCAAACTCGTTGTCCCAGCCATAAAGGGGGTGGTCCTTCCCCTTGCCCAGCTCGACCATGCCGCCGCGAACAGGCAACAGCGCATTTTCAGGTGCCGAACCCGATTCGCGGCAGATTTCCCAGAGCGGCAACGTACGGACCATGTCGAGCGGCAACCGGCGAATGATGACCGATGAGGTTTCCAGGTGGATGCGCTGGTGCTCGATGCCCATCATGACCACCCAGAACGGGCTGTCCCAGGTGATCGGCAACTGCAACGGCAACGCGCTGATCACCCCGTCCACCAGATCTCGCACCTGGTTGCGATACGCCTTGACCTCAGCCACGCTCGGCCAGTCGTAATTCGCTTCGTCCAGATCGTCCCAGGACATCTCGTCGACGCCGATGGCGAACATCGCCTCGAAGCGCGGATTGATCCGCTCGGTGAGAAGCTTGCCGATCACCAGTTTGTTGATATAGAAACTGGCCGTGTGCCCGAGATAGAAGATCAGCGGATGACGCAGCGGTTCGGCGCGCAGATAAAAAGCCGCATCGACGGCCAGGGTTTCGTAGAGTTGCTCGTCGATACTGAAGGTTTTATGAAAATAGTCACGAATTTCCTCGCGTTTTACCTCAGGGCTGCCCTGGTTGAGAATGATCGTCCGGGTCTTGCGTAGCTCCATGAGTTCCATAGCTGCCTCCGGAGGAAGGTGGTTTATCAGGATGAAAGTAGACTCTTAATGGTATCATTTTTTACCGGAGGTTGTATGACCGACCTTCCCATCCTGACTAGAGCCTCAGCCAAAGCTGGCTCCGTTTTCCTTCAAAACCGATGCGGTGCGTGCCCCACCGGCATTCTTCCGGATGGAAACGAATCGGCCGATGGCGGGTACCTCTAGATTTGATAGTCTTTATATGATCGGGGTGGCGAATTTTGGGTAGGGCTTCTTCATCTACGATAGGCGGGATCAAGTCCATGTCAAAACAACTTAAGATCTTCCTTATTGCCGCCATCGGGTTCGCGGGTCTTCTGGTCCTCGTTGCAATGACCCTGTTTATTTTTGTGAGCACCGATGCTTACCGGCCCCGATTGGAAGCGGCCGCCTCTGGGGCTTTGGGACTGGAAGTCAGGGCCGGCGGCCGCATGGGAATCGACCTCTTCCCGGCTTTGCAGATTACGATGGAAAACGTGCATATTGGCACCCAGGGGGCTGAGGTCGCCATCGTAAAGGAGGCCAAGTTTGGGATTAAGCTGCTCCCTTTGTTCAAAAATCAGATCCGCTTCGAAATGGTCGCGCTAAAACACCCCCGGATCTCCATCGAGCGGGATCGTGACGGCCATTTTAATTTCGAAAACCCGGAGGCCGGCGACACCTTCCCCGCGTTGGACCTGGCGAACGTTTCCCTTGCGGATGGAACGCTCCGCTTTGCGGACCAACAATCCGGGGAGGGATTCGAAGCCTTGGGCTGCAACCTTAAGCTCGACCCTCTGAAGCTCTCGGCCGGGGAGCGCTCGAATCGCCTGAAACTTCTTTCCTTTACGGCTGAACTGGCCTGCAAGAAGGTGCGGAGAAACGCCTTCGCGGTGTCCGATTTGAAGTTGTCGGCTGAAGGGAAGAATGGGGTCTTCAATCTCAAGCCGGTCACCATGCGGGTCTTCGGTGCCGAGGGATCAGGGAACCTCCGGGCGGACTTTTCGGGCGCTACTCCCCTTTATGCTGTCCGCTACGCGCTTCCTCAGTTCCGCATCGAGGAGTTCTTCAAAATCCTGTCACCGCAAAAGGTCGCTGAAGGAGCGATGGATTTGTCCGCGCATCTGGCATTACAGGGAAAGACCGTGAAGCAGATGAGACAGACCGCGAAGGGGCAGATTCTGCTGCGGGGCAAGGACCTCATCCTTATTGGCCGCGATCTCGATCAGGAATTTTCCAGGTTTGAGTCCAGTCAAAATTTTAACCTGTTGGATGTGGGCGCCTTTTTCCTTGCAGGTCCTTTGGGCCTGGCGGCCACCAAGGGGTTCGATTTTGCGAGGCTTTCTCAAAGATCGGATGGCCGTAGCGAGATCCCCAGACTGGTATCTGACTGGAATGTCGCGGACGGAGTGGCACTGGCGCAGGATGTGGCCATGGCTACCAAGGAGAACCGGGTCGCTCTGCAGGGTGGGCTCGATTTCATCAACGAACAGTTCAATGAGGTGACCATGGCGCTGATCGACGCCAATGGCTGCGCCAAGGTGCAGCAAAAAATCCGCGGCAGCTTCCAGGAGCCGGTGATAGAAAAGCCGAGTATCCTCAAATCCCTCACTGGATCGGTTTTCGGGTTGTTCAAGAAAGGCAGGGAGATCCTCTCTGGCGGAGAGTGCGAAGTATTCTACTCCGGCTCGGTAGCGCAGCCGGAATAAGGATACAGAAAGAAGGGAGTGAAATAATACATTCACTCCCTTCTTCTTGATTGGACATTTCGCTGAGGCCAAGCCGGTGGTGTCGGCCTAGCCTTCGGTCTTTTCCCACTTGATGGCATCGACCGGACAGACATCGTCACATGCTCCGCAATCCGTGCATGTCTCCTGGTCGAGCAGGTACACCGGATCGTCTGCGCTGATAGCGCTTACGGGACAGACCGGTTCGCACGCACCGCAGGCGACACAATCGTCAGTGATAAAATGAGTTCCCATGGGACACCTCCTTGGTTGTTGTGGCTGATTGAGTTTGATGGTGGCAAGGTTGATCATTGGTGCTGCTTTTCGATGCTAGCAGCAAATTGACAGTTCACAACAGGGGGAGAGCATTTAAATACGCCTCGCCTGTAGAATCTGTGGAGAAAACATGCTCCGGCAACTTGCAAAGTATTTGATATAAGGCGTTTTTGGCATTTTTCGGCTGTCTTCCAGTTTGGGGTGGCATTAAACAAAAAACCCGCCCCATGATGGACCTGCAAAAACCTATGACACTCCTCGATTCGTTGAATTGTGATGTATAAACCGGATCAAAAATCATACCTCTGAACGCCCCCCGAGCAACTGTTCCATGATTGCCAGGGCCGCACGCCTCCCGTCGGCGGCCGCGGTCACCGCCAGATGGGCGCCGCGGGAGCAGTCGCCGCCGGCATAGATCTTCGGATGGGAGGTGCGCCCGGTGCGCGGGTCGATGACCATGCACCGGCGGGGTCCGGTTTCCACCCCGGCTTGTTGGAGAAAATCGAACTCCTCCACGTCGAAACCAAGGGCCAGAATCAGCACATCGGCCAGGACGCAGTGTTCGGTGCCGGGGATCTCATCGACCCGGTGGCGGCCGTCCGTACCGAAACCGGCGAGCCGGGTGTTGCGCACCTCCACCCCGGTCAAACGCGCATCCGGACCGTCGACGATGATCTGGGTCGGCGCCCGGTTGAACAGGAAGGTCACCCCCTCTTCCTGGGCGTTGTGATATTCCTTATGACTGCCCGGCATGTTGGAGGGGTCGCGCCGGTAGAGGCAGGTCACGGTTTCGGCTCCTTCACGCACCGAGCTGCGCAGGCAGTCCATGGCGGTGTCGCCGCCGCCGATGACCACGACCTTTTTATCCCGCACGTTGAAACGTGGGTGGATGGAGTTGCCTTGCAGCCGGTGCTGGATCTCGGTGAGAAATTCCATGGCGCGAAGCACGTTGCCGTGGCGCTCGTGGGCCAGGTGGGGCAGCCTGCCGCCGGTGGCGCCGGTGCCGAGGAAGATCGCGTCATGGCTGTCGAGCAGCTGGCTGAACTCCACATCGCGCCCGACCTCCTGGCCCAGGTGCAGCCGCAGGCCAGCTTTGCGCAGGATCTCGAAGCGATGCCGGACGATGGCTTTGTCGAGCTTGAAGTTGGGGATACCCAGGGCCAGCAGACCGCCCGGCTCGTCGGAACGTTCGTACATATCGACGCCGATGCCGGCCCGCAGCAGAAAGTGAGCGCAGGAAAGGCCGGCCGGACCCGACCCGATGACCGCCACCTTGGACTCACGGGTGATGCCGGGGAAAGGCAGCTGCAGCCCGTTGGCAAAGGCGAGGTCGGTTATCGACGCCTCGATGGGACCGATGGTGATCGCCCCGTAGCCGTCGTTCAGGGTGCAGGCGCACTCGCACAGCACGTTGTGCGGACAGATGCGGCCGAGGATTTCCGGAAAGGGCGAACTCTCGTTGGAGAGCAGGAAAGCCTGTTCGAGATCCTTGGCGGCAATGGCGGCCAGCCACTGGGGGATGTAGTTACCCAGCGGGCAGCCGATGGTGGCGCAGAACGGGTCGCCGCACTGGATGCAGCGCTCGGCCTGCGGCGCCACCTGGGCCAGGCTGTAGTAGTGGTAAATCTCATCGAAGCTGCGCACGCGCAGATTGACGTTCTTTTTTTCCGGATCCTGACGGTTGGCCTCGATAAAACTCTGCATGGCTCAATCCCCTTCTTTCGGGTTCAACGGCGCCTTCATGTCCTTGGGGGTTACCATCCAGAAATAGGCCAGTTCTTCGCGAAAGTTGTCCAGGATGCGGGCGGCTTTAGGGCTGTGGGTGCGGTTGTGGAAGCTGAGCAGGATCTTGCGCAGATAGATCTTGCCTTCGCTGTCCTCGTCGACGTTGATGCGGCGCGCCTCCACCAGTTCACGGTTGAGCTTGTCCATGAAGGTTTTCCCGCGGTCGTAGACGAAGGCCGCGCCGCCGGTCATGCCGGCGCCGAAATTGATGCCGGTCTCGCCAAGGATCACCACCGTGCCACCGGTCATGTATTCGCAGGCATGGTCGCCGGTGCCTTCCACCACCGCCAGCGCCCCCGAATTGCGCACTGCGAACCTCTCTCCGGCAGTACCTGCGACGAACAGCTTGCCGCCGGTAGCACCGTAGAGGCAGGTGTTGCCAACCGCCGAGGCGCCGTCCTGGTAAATGGCCGGGGTAACAATGATGCGCCCGCCGTGCATCCCCTTGCCGACGTAGTCGTTGGCCACCCCTTCGAGGAAGATGTTGAGGCCGGTGACCAGAAACGCCCCCAGCGACTGGCCGGCCACGCCCTGCAGGCGGAAGGTCAGCGCGTTGCGGGGCAGCCCGGTATTGCCGAAATAATGGGCCACCTCGCCGCTGATCAGGGCGCCGAAGCTGCGGTTGATGTTCTGGATGCGCCGCTCCACCAGCACCTCGCGGCGCGGATCGCGGATCACCGGCAGCACCTCCTCCAGCACCTGTTTTTCGAAGGCGTTGTCGTCAAACGGCAGGTTGGGCAGTCGCCGCAGGTCGGGGCCGTCGATGCGGTGCAGCACCCGGGAGAAGTCGAAACTGGCCGCCTTGGGATGGTCGATCACCGCCAGCAGATCGCTGCGTCCGATCACCTCGTCAAGGCTGCGCATCCCCAGCCCGGCGAGGATCTCGCGCACATCCTCGGCGACATTGCGCAGGTAGGCCACCACCTTGTCCACCGTGCCGACAAAATGCTCGCGCAGCACCGGATGCTGGGTGGCGACACCCACCGAACAGGTATTCAGGTGGCAGACCCTCAGCATCTTGCAGCCGAGCATCACCAGCAGGGCGGTACCAAAGCCATAGAATTCGGCACCCAGCATGGCCGCCTTGACCACGTCGGCACCGATCTTGAAGCCGCCATCGGTCTGCAGCTCCACCAGTTCGCGCAGGTTGTTGGCCTTGAGACTGTTATGGGCTTCGCTCAGCCCCAGTTCCCAGGGGTTACCGGCGAATTTGATGGAAGTCTGCGGCGCGGCGCCTGTACCCCCCTCGCAGCCCGACACCACGATGCGATCGGCATAGGCCTTGGCCACGCCGGCGGCGATGGTACCAACACCGTCGCAGGAAACCAGTTTGACGCAGATGCGGGCGCCCGGATTGACCTGCCGCAGATCGAAAATAAGCTGCGCCAAATCCTCGATGGAATAGATATCGTGGTGCGGCGGCGGCGAGATCAGCGTCACCCCCGGCACCGTATAGCGCAGGCTGGCAATGAGCGGGCTCACCTTGTTGCCGGGCAACTGGCCGCCCTCGCCGGGTTTGGCGCCCTGGGCGATCTTGATCTGGATCTCCTCGGCGCTGCGCAGGTAGGCCGGCGTCACACCGAACCGCCCCGAGGCGATCTGCTTGATCTTGCTGTTGCGGCTGGTCTTGTAGCGGGCCGGGTCCTCGCCCCCCTCCCCGCTGTTGGAGCAGCCGCCGAGGATGGTCAGCGCCTCGGCCAGAGCCTCGTGGCATTCCGGCGACAAAGCCCCCAGCGACATGGCCGCCGAATCGAAACGGCGGGTGATAGCCTCCACCGGCTCCACCTCCTCGAGGGGGACCGGCGGGTTGGGACTGTTGAAAGCGAAAAAATCGCGGATGAAGCAGCCCTCGCGGCGCGCCACCCGGTCGCGGAAGGCCAGGTAGTCCTCCCGTTCCAGGGTGCGGGCGAATTGGTGCGCCGCCAAAACCACCTGCGCACCGAAATCGTGATATTCGCTGGCGGCATTGTGCTGGTAGAAGCTGCCGATCTCGACCGGATAGATGGGGGTCATGTAGTTGCGCCGGAACACCTTGCCGTGCACCGCGTCGATGCGCTGCTCGATCTGCGCGTAACTCAAGCCCGGTAGATGGATCGCGGTACCGGGAAAGCAGTCCGCCCCGATCTCACGGGACAGGCCGATGATGTCGAACAGCGCGGCGTTGCAGTAACTGGCGACGGTGCTGATCCCCATCTTCGACATGATCTTGAGAATTCCCATGGTCAGGGCCTGGTACAGATTGCGCAGCGCCCGGCGGGTTTCCCGGGGAGTGCGATCAGTGCGCGCACACAGCGCCAGGCCGCTGGCGTAAAGCAGCCAGGGATAGACCGCCATGGCCCCGTAGCCCAGCAGCACGCAGGCGGCATGCGGTTCGCAGACCTCGCCGGTCACCGCCACGATGCTCACCAGGTGGCGCAGCCCTGCCTGCAGCAGTCGCTGGTTGATATAGCCAACCGCCATGGCCATGGGAATGACCTTGAGCCCGGCGTCGACCACCCGATCATCGAGCACGATGGTGCGCACGCCCTCTTCCCCTACCCTCTGCTCCACCTGATCGCCGAGCAGCCGCAGGCTGGCCTGCAGATCGCTCCGGAAACCGGTAGGGAAGACGCCGACCCGGTAGCTCGGATCATAACGAGGATGATCCGGGTCGCCGAAAGAGAGCAACACGCCGAAGATCTCCCGGGAGAGGATCGGCGAGATACTTTTCAGGCGCCGCGCCCGGTCCGCGGTTTCCATGAGAGGGTTGCCCAGTTCGCCGAAGCCGACGGTGGTGGACATCACCGCCTTTTCCCGGTAGGGATCGATGGGTGGGTTGGTCACCTGGGCGAAGTGCTGGCGAAAAAAATCGCTGAAACTGCGCTGCTGGCTGGAAAAAGCGGCCATCGGCGTATCGTCGCCCATGGAGCCGGTGGGCTCCTTGCCCGCTTCGAGCATCGGCCGGATGAAGATCTCCAGGGTCTCGTGGGTGACGTTGAAATAGCGCTGCCGGACCGCCAGGTCGGCGCACTCGTAGCCCGTCAGGTCGTCGAACTGCTGCTCGATGAATTCCTGCAGGTAGCAGGTGTGTTCGGTCAGCCAGTCGCTGTAGGGCTGGGACTCCATCAGATAGCGGTCGATATCCCCGGTGGTGAAAAACTGATCCTGTTCCAGGTCGACGGCGATCATCTGCCCGCTCTGCAGGCGGCCGCGCTCACGGATTTGCTCGGGGGGGATGTCCAGCACCCCGTATTCGCTGGTCACCAGTAGCCGGTCGTCGGTGGTGATCAGATACTTGGCCGGCCGCAGTCCATTGCGGTCGAGAATGCAGCCGACATAGCGGCCATCGGTAAGGCTGATGGCGGCCGGGCCATCCCAGGGTTCGTAAGCCGTGGAAGTATATTCGTAAAAGGAGCGCAGGTGTGGCTCCATGTGGGCGACGTTGTGGCGCGGCGGCGGGATCAGGGCGCGCACCGCCTTAAAGAAATCCATGCCGTTGGCGAGCAGGAATTCGAGCTTGTTGTCGAGGCTCGCGCTGTCGCTGACGTTTTCCTCCAGCAGCGGCAGCAGCCGCGCCAGTTCAGCGTCGGAAAACACCGGGCTGCAAGCCCCGTTGAATTTGTGCCGGGCATTGAAGCGGTTGGCCTGCAGGGAATTGATCTCTCCGTTGTGAGCCAGGGTGCGAAAAGGCTGGGCCAGCTTCCACAGAGGCAAGGTGTTGGTGGAAAAGCGTTGGTGGAACAGTACGAAGGAGCAGGCGAAATCGTCCTGCGCCAGATCCGGATAAAGGATCCGGATTTGGGCCGGCATGACCAGCCCCTTGTAGACAATGACCTTACGGGAAAAGGACGGGATGTAAAAACCCTCTTCCGCGGTCAGCCGGTGCTCCACTTCCTTGCGGGTCAGATAGAGCAGCGCATCGAAACGCCGGGTGGCAACCAGCGCGGCTGGGACCACAAAGGCCTGAAGGATTTTCGGCAACAGCTTCAGGGCGCGCTCGCCGAGGGCCCCGGTATCCAGGGGCACCTCGCGAACATGCAGCAACTGGAGGTCGTTTTTTACGCACTCTTCCCGAAAAACCTCAAGCTGACGCTCCTCATCGCCGAGAAACAGCATGGCCACGGCGAACTGCTCGGGAAGCGAGACGCCGCCTTCCTTCGCAACCCGCCGCATGAAGTCCTGCGGCATGGAACAGAGCAGACCGCTACCGTCGCCGGTCTTGCCGTCGGCGGCGATGGCACCGCGATGCATCAGCCGCGCAAGAGCCCGGATGGCATCCTCCACTAGGGCATGGCTCGGCCGGTTTTTGATCTGGGCCAGCAGGCCGAAGCCGCAACTGTCGTGAAACCGCTCGCCAAAATCCATCAACGCCTTCTTTCCCGCATCAACATTCGGCAACAGAGGGAGGCACACAGACAAACGCCAACGAAAACCAACCACTCCGCTGTCCCGTGCGGTTCAATGCACGGGCCAGCTACTTGTGAATTTATAGCATATTCTCGCCTGTTGTCAGAAAAGGGCACCGTCCTCTGCAACCCTCCTCACAAGGCAGGGCCGGTTTTTCCATATTCTGTTTATGCACTTTTCTCAAACTGCCCTAATTCTTCGAAAGCCGGTGCACCGCTGGCGTAAAGTGGACAACCAAATTCAATATTTACCACGAAGGACACGAAGCGCACGAAGAAATACTTACAAAACAAACACCTATGGTTTGCTCTTGCCTTAGTTTTCCTCTTCGTGTCCTTCGTGTCCTTCGTGGTTCAGGCTTTTAGATTCTGCTTTTTTTACCTCAGGGGCCTATCAAGTACACAAAGTGCAAAAAAGTCGAAGGGCAAGTCAAATCACTTGAGCCAAGTGTATAACCAGATTCCCTATTTCATTAAACCCCGATGCGGTTCGTACCTCACCACATCCTACGAGCGGAGTATCTCGCCGCTGGTACGGAAGCAGGAGAGGAGTCCGGGGACCAAATATCGCATGCGGGATGGATAACCGCAGATCCGATGATAAACTGTGCCGATATACCCCCGGCACAGGAGAGCATCCCATGGACAATGTCATGGCTGCCCGCGCCCTGATGGGCGTGTCCCTCGGTTTCCACATCATCTATGCCACCATCGGCATCGGCCTGCCGCTGATGCTGATGCTGGCGGAAGGTATCGCCCTGCGCACCGGCGACGAGCTGTACCACCGGATGGCCCGGGCCTGGATCCGCCCGGCGGGTCTGCTGTTCGCCATCGGCGCCGTGTCGGGCACGGTCCTCTCCTTTGAACTCGGCCTGCTGTGGCCGCGCTTCATGGAGTTCAGCGGGCCGCTGATCGGCATGCCCTTCTGGATGGAGGGCTACGCGTTTTTCACCGAGGCGATCTTTCTCGCGCTTTACATCTACGGCGAGCAGCGCCTCTCGCGGCGGGCCCTGTTTCTCTGCACCATTCCTCTGGCCCTGTCGGCGGCCCTGTCCGCCGTGTTCGTCATCAGCGCCAATGCCTGGATGAACACCCCGACCGGCTTCACCCTCGAAGGGGGCGCCCTCAGGGACGTATCGCCGCTGGCGGCGATGTTGAACCCCGCTTTTGCCCACCAGGCGGTGCACGGCACCCTGGCGGCCTATGCGGCCACCGGCTTCGGCATGGCCGGCATCTACGCCCTGGCCCTGCTGCGCCAGGGCGCCAGCCCCTACCTCAAACGAGTCCTGGTGCTGGCGCTGGCGGTCGGCAGCTGCAGCCTGCCCTTCATGCTGGTCAGCGGCGACTGGGCGGCGGCGTTTCTGGCCGAGCACCAGCCGACCAAGCTGGCGGCGGCGGAAGCCCATTTCGAGACCATGGCCGGGGCGCCACTGGTCATCGGCGGCTGGCCCGATCCGGCCACCGGCGAGGTACATTTCGGCATCAAAATCCCCAAACTGCTGAGCCTGCTCGCCTACAAGGATCCCGCCGGTGTGGTGCGGGGGCTCAACGACTTTCCGGCCGACGAGGTGCCCGATCCGCGGCTGGTGCACCCCTTCTTCGATCTGATGGTCGGGGCTTTCTTCATCATGGCGGCGGTGGCCGGCTGGTTCTGGTGGCGTATCTGGCTCAAGGACGATATCACTGGCAACCGGCGCCTGTTGTGGCTGGTGGTGCTGGCCGCACCCTTCGGCCTGATTGCGCTGGAATGCGGGTGGATGGTAACCGAATTCGGCCGCCAGCCCTGGATCATCCAGGGGGTGATGAAGGTTGCCGCCGGCGCCACCCCCAACGAGGGGATCGCCGTGCTGTTCGCCGTCTTCCTGCTGGTTTACATCCTGCTTACCGCGGGCCTGATGAAGATGCTGCTGCCGGCGGAGCCACCGACCGCAGGCCCCGTCGCCGACCGGGAGGAACGCCATGCCGACTCTTGACGAACTGGCTGCCGCAGCCCTGCTGCTGGGGCTGATCATGTACGCCGTTTTCGGCGGCGCCGATTTCGGCGGCGGCATCTGGACCGCGCTGGCCTCCGGTCCCCGCAAACAGGAGCAGCGGGAAAGCCTGTTCCATGCCATCGGCCCGGTGTGGGAAACCAACCACGTATGGCTCATTTACGTAGTGGTGGTGCTGTTCATGGTGTTTCCCAGGGCCTTCGCCGCCCTGTTCATCGCCCTGCTCGCGCCGCTGGTGATCGCCCTGGTGGGGATCAATTTTCGCGGCGCGGCCTTCGCATTTCGCCATTTCGGCCGGCAGACCGGTCGGGGCGTGCCTCTGATCGCGCGCACCTTCGGGATTTCCAGCATGCTCACCCCCATGGCGCTGGGCATGGCAGTGGTCGCCACGGCCGGGGGAAGCATCCGACTGGAGGCAGGCCGCGTGCTGGCGGCACCCTGGCACTGGATCAACCCCTTCACCCTGGTCGGAGGGCTGATCGGCATGGCGATCTGCGCCTACCTGACCCCGATCTACATGGCGGTACGCACCCGGGGGGAGCTGCAGGAGGATTTCCGCAGGCGAGGCATGATCGCCGCTCTGGTACTGGGCGGCTTGACCACCCTGCAGATCCCGGTCGCCATGCTGAATGCGCCCGCTTTTGCCGCCCGGCTGGGCTTGCCCCGAACCCTGGTCTGTATCGCCCTGACGGTGGGCTGCGGTCTGCTCACCGAGGTCCTGCTGTGGCGGCGCCGTTTTGCGGCCGCCCAGATCGGCGCCGGTGCCACTGTGGCCTTTACCCTGCTCGGTTTCGCCGCGGCCCTGTATCCGGATCTGCTGCTGGGCCAGTTGTCCATCGCCGAAGCCGCCGCCCCGCGGGCAACCCTGCTGGCTTTTTTCACGGTGCTGCCCTTCGGCGTGATCGTTCTGGCGCCGTCCCTGTTCTATCTCTACTGGACCTTTCGCGGATCTCCCGACCCGGAAGCCCCGCCGGAGGACTTCAGGCTATGATGCGCGGCGGGAGCCGCCCAAGCTGAAAAGAGGTTAACGAGCAATCCAGAAACATTTTTCACGGAGGTTCATTATGCAAAAGTCAGAGGTAACACGCGTCTCGCCAATGGAGACACGCCGCAGAATGAATTCGGGCAAGGCGATTCTGGTATGCGGTTACGAGTCAGATGAAAAGTTCCAGTCGGTGCATCTCCAGGGAGCCGAATCGCTGCATCATTTCCTGAACAGGCTGCTCGACATTCAAAAGGAGCAGGAAATTATCTTTTACTGCAACTGACCCGATGAAAACACCTCTGCCGGTCGGGCAGTCGAACTTATGAAGCAAGGCTACAGGAACACCGAAGCTCTCGAGGGAGGAGTCGAAGCCTGGAAAAAGGCCGGGTATCCCCTGGAGTAAAGCGTCCCTGCTGGCCTAAATCGTACCTAACAGGAATAAAAGAGGTGGAAACAAGGGGCCGCTCATTGCCCCTTTTTCCAGTTTGCCGACAATCTTCGCAGGCCAATTTCACCACATCCTACAGTCCCTCATCAAATCGCACTCAGGCTATCATCAAGAAGGCTACGCATTTCAGCAGCCAGTTGCTCAGTGTCAAAAGACTTCTTCACATAGAAATATATTTGGATCAAGGTGCCATTTGCTTCGAAGTAGGTGTCTTCCCGGTAGGAACTGGCAATCTCATAACCTAATCGGTAGACCGTAAGTCCGTTGATATCGTCGACACTCTGGTAGGAAATCGGGTGTCGCTTGTTGGTCGACTCAACCAAACCTTCCCAACCCATCTGCTCGAAGGCATCGAGTGTGACCCCGGAAATATTGACCACCATCATGCAATGATCAGGGTTCGTCGGGCTAATCAGCAGGAGGTAGGCATCAGCATATTCACGGCGGATGGTCGGGCACTGGATCGCGTCCTCAACGGTGTACGTGTTCCAGGTGTCGGGGAATGAGAGGGCGAACCCGTAGTGGTGGTTCTCGTAACGCCCACCCTCACTACTCAGCTCTCCTTTAGCTGAAGCGAACGGCTTTAACACATGGACGCCGACACCCAGGCTTAAAACAACCAGAATTCCCACAACGACCTTGAAAAACGGAAAGCCCCCGGATTCTTTTTCCTTTACACAAAACTGTTCTGGAGCGACATAATCGGAGTACCTCTGAACCGGGGGCCTCTGAGTGTATTTGCTCATGACCACCTGGCATGCGACACAGCAGATCCCCTCTTCCTGCTCAGTCCGGCATTTGGGGCAAGTGACAACCTTGGGCTTTGGTTTGGGTTGAGCTGAATCAGCATTACCGGAAATTGGTTCAGGTTGGGAAATGCGACAGACGAGCCCAGTCTTGTCCAGGGCGTTTTTATATTTTGTTGCCGTGGCAAGATCCAGCTTAGACTTAAAAACAAATGGTTTCCCCGAAAAGATTTGTTGAATAAGCTCCTCTTTAAAGTTGCAAAGTTTACGAAGATTGGCTTCAACATCGCTACGATTAAATCCTGGATGGACTTCTCCCCGAGTAACAATTTTATAATCTTTACCAGTCATGATCCCTCCTGCAGCATCTCAATCGAAAGGTTGGTTTTTCGTGATATTTTATGACGGCACGCCGCAAAATGTGTATAACATACTCTGGATGCCTCTCAATCGATCGACTGGCATCTTTCATGGTTGGTTCAACTTCACCAGCAATGAGACCCGGCCTAAGCCCGCCACCTGCTAAATCCTGTGGTAGACCCCGTCCAAAAATCCGCCCAAGAGGCTGTCGGACTATCCGGGCCGAATTTGCAGCCGGCTCATGGATAGTCCGACAGGCTCCCGGGTGATTGGTTGGAGGAAAAGAAACTGCAAAGCCTGGCGACTACCGCGCCCAAAACGCCCACGAGGTGTACCAAAGGGAGCACCCGAAACGGGATGCCGCCTGCCCGCACGAAAATTGCCTCATCCCCGACAGCTTCAGCCAGAATTTTTATCCCCATCAGCACCAGGATGACCAGCCAAATCGGACTGCTTTTTCCCCCAGTGCAAATCGCACAGAGACACAGGTAGGCCACCGCGCCGGTGGCCAGTCCGGAGAGCCCGCCATAAACTGCCAACTGCGGCGCAGTCAGAAGATAAAGCAAGCCAGGCCCGACGGCCGCAATCGCGCACACAAGCCAGAATTTTCGGTAGCGGGCGGTTTCGATCGCCCACCCCGCGGCACCGAAAACGAGCAAATCCCACCCCAGGTGGCTGAACGAGAAATGCACCAGAGGGGCGGTTCCGACGCGCCACCATTGACCTGCCAGGATCGCCTGTCGGTCATACACCAGAAGTTCGCTCAGTGACGGGATTGGGTAGACGAGCAGCGCCATTCCGACGAGGGACAGGGTCAGGGTCGGGAGGCGCAATCTCATCCCTTTTTGTTGCGCCACAGGGCCAATCCCCCCAGTCCAAGAAGCGCCAGGGCAAAGGTGCCGCCCAGGCTTCCGCCACCGGTATAGCCCGCTTTGTGGCGCACTACATACTCTTCCGGCTGTTCTTTCACCTTCGCCTGAAACCGCTGCAGCTCACCATTCAGGTTCACCACCAGGTTGTCGGCGGCCAAACTGAAGCCTTCCGCCGAATCCGCTCGCAACTGCTCCGGTAGATTCACCAGGGTCGCCGAGCCCTTGACGTGGCTGGTGCCCGGCGCCCGAAACAGCATCTTCCTGCTGGCGATATCGTACACCGCCGCATCCATCATGGTGCTGGTGTCATTTTTTTCGCCCCGGATGACATAGGCGCCAACAATGGTCCAGTAAGACAGGGACAACAGCCCTTCGTCGGTATGCTGCACCTGGTCGAAGGAGAGCAGCGCCATGACGTCGACCCCGTACATCGTCCTTATCTGGTCCAGATTGGTAAAACTGCCGCCCGGCATGAGATAGGCCGAAGGGATAAGCTCGATGTCCTTGACAAATGGCAGGCTCCGGAATTCGGCGGAGATGCGCTGCATGAGGTCCAGCTTGTCCTTTTCGGACAGACTGTCAGGACGGGACATGCGAGAGGATTCCGGCACAAAGGCAACGCCGACCCGCAGCGGCAAGGACAGCTGGGGGATGGAGGGAATTTCCGCAACCTCTTTTTGGGGATAAAGGTAATCGACGACACTGCTGGCGTAGCGGCTGCGTGCTTTGTCGGTGAATCTGACGCAGGCCGCCAGCGTGGAGATGAGCAGAGCGCTCAAGATCAAGGAAACAACGATAGACGTTACGCGCATATTTTTCCCTCCAACACTAGTTAGATTGTGCATTCCATAAAATTTTTATCTAATTTAATATTTTTTTAAAGTGTGATGAAGAAAAATCTTCAGATTCTCGCTTGCCAGCATGAAATAGTTCATCCCCTGGATCTTTCATTGCCGCAAATCGCATTCGCGCAGTACAATGGAAGACAAAAACATAGAGGCCAGTGCCAACCTTCGCAGTTTCCCTTGCCACGCCGGTCCCGGTCGGGCTAAGGTTTCAAATTCTTGCCCCGTGAGAGGAAGACTGTAACTGACAAATTTGGTCATTTTACATGGGTAAGGAAGGAGGGAAATGGTAAGCATCTCGGCTTTTCAGGCCCAGTCCCAAAGATTTAGAGCCTGGATCGAAGTTTGCATACGGTGATTCATCGGGTCTCGCGAGTCAAACTTTCGCCCGAATAACAGAGGCTTCCAAGCCACTGTTATTCCGGCCTTTACCCTCATTTTTAGGAATCTTTTTTGAAAACCGCAGGCATAACCCTATCCAATTTGCTTATTGTCTCCCTGGTGCTCACCCTGCTCGCTTTTATTCTCGCCTTGACGGCGTACCGGAATGGGTACCTGTCCTGGCCAAACACTCGCAATGCCAGTCATCGGGCGCCTGCAACCACTCCTGCCGCCATCGATCCGGAGCACCAACACCCGGCCGAGGAAATTCCCCTTCCCAGCACTGGCTTATCCAACAGTGCAAACGAGGTCGCCCCCTCTGTCTTGACCCCGGCTGCGGAGCAAAGCGCCAAATCGGCCCCGGCTCCCAGGATCAAATACCGGGCCGGAGAAGACCCCGAGTTCGCCCGACTGAGCGGATGGCCGGTAAACTGCCCTGCGCCCCTTCCGGGAGCCATCCTGCCTCAAAAGCGCATCCTGGCCTTCTACGGCAATCCTCTTTCCTGGCGGATGGGGATTCTGGGCAAGTCCTCCAAGGAGGACATGCTGCATCAACTGCGGCAGGAAGTGGCCATCTGGCAAGCGGCGGACCCATCCGTGCAGGTCCAGCCCGCCCTGCACCTGATCGCGGTAACGGCGCAGGTCACGCCGGGCAAAGCCGGGAAATACCGCATGATCATGACCGACGAAATCGTCAACCAGGTCTATGATTGGGCAAAGGAGGCCAACGCTCTTTTGTTCATCGACATTCAAACCGGACATGACGATATCCGCGAGATTCTGCCACGCTTCGAGTGGATACTGAAAAATCCGGACGTGCACCTGGGGATCGACCCGGAGTTCAACCTGGTCAAAACCCGTGCGGTGCCGGGGACAAAAATGGGTACCTTTGATGCTGCGGAAGTGAACTACGTCACCAGTTATTTGCGGGAGCTTGTGAAAAAGCACAAGCTCCCCCCCAAGGTTCTGACGGTGCACCGCTTCACCCGCAACGGCGTCACCAACTTCCGTGAAATCGCACTGAGTCCCGAAACCCAGATCGTCATGCATATGGACGGCTGGGGAAATCCTTCTCTGAAGCGGGATACATACAAGAGCTATATAGTAGCCGAACCGGTCCAATATGCCGGATTCAAACTCTTCCTCCATAACGACACAAAAAAGGGCGATCGGTTGATGACGCCAGCCGAGGTGCTCAGATTGAACCCCCAGCCTCTCTATATCCAGTACCAGTAAACTCTCTGGCAAAACGCAGAGGCAGAGGGACCCACCATAGATACCACTCGTTGCGCCCGTCGAGGGTCACTGGGGTTTCTTTCTCACCCCAGTCTGCGCACAAACACCGCTTCCTTGCTGCTTTTATCCCACAGGCGCAAGCCCCCCGTTCGCAAAAAGTCGCGATAGTCGGCAAGCAACTCTTCCAGGCTGGCGCGGGCCACGTTAGTCAGCTTGATATCGCTCTCCTTGGAGGTTCCCGAGGCCATGCTCCCCTCGATAATATTCTGTTTCCCCGAGCCGGCAGCCTGAACCATCTGGTCACGGGTGCGGCTGAAGCGGTCAATATAGCGCTCACAGAAAAAAACCGTGGCGTCGTAGACGATCTCCGCCTTGCGGTACGAAAGCAAGTTCTGATAGCCGCCATGCGGCGGAATGAACCCCTCACTCATGTTTGCCCTCCATGATGACTTACCCTCCCATCAGCGCGGGTCATGAATTCAATCGTTGCAACACAGGGTCTCACCAACGGCGCCCAGTACATGCCCGAGCTTTCACCCTCAGCTTCTTGCCCGTCCCGGTACGCATATCACTCTGCAGAGCCGGCCCCCTCAGTTCCTTGCATCTCGCCTTCCTGCCCGGCTGGAGCCGACATCCCTTGCCACAAAGCGGTAAAGGGGATGGTGCTGAAGGCGAACAACAGCCGCTCCTTTTTATCCCCTGGGGCAAACCCCTGCTCCAGTACCGCCGCCTCGATGGCCGGCATGTGCATCCCTCCCCAGGGAACGACGATGGTGTTGTAGCGATCCAGGCTGCGCTGCAGGGCATCGATCACCACCTCGTTGCGCTTGTGGAGAATATCGTCCATCACACCCGAAAACACCTCCGGTGTTCCATGGACCTGAACCCAGTCGGAATATGCCGCGAATCCCTGCGCCAGTGGTTTGTCACCATACAGGGTACGGGCGAGGACGTTGAGAAACTCGACCGTCTGCGGGTCGAAGCGATTGATATCCAAGTCGGCCCGCACGACATCCGGTTTGGTCTCATCCCGCGCGCGTTCATCCGCCGGTTCCAGGTCGTCCAGTTTTAGCAGATTGCCATCGAGGTGCATCGTCTTCTGGGAACTGAGGCCGGCCAGACTGGCCAGCCTGTCGAAATGAAACCGGCTCTTCAGCAGCCGATCCTGGTCGGTCACCCCCTCAGCGAGAATGATCGTCCCTTCCGCCGGCAGCGAAGCGACCAGTTCCTGGTAAAACTCCTTGCGGGCGATATGCATCATCGCCACCAGGCGCACCTCCTTGCCATCGTAATGATAACTGCGCTCGGAGGTGTAAATGCCGACCGGACTTACCCGCATAAAACCGGCGGTCGCCTCGTCGAGATAGAAGCCGGCCGTCGCCATCAACGAATAGACCAGCATCAGGGGGAGCAGCAGCAGGTTGACAGCCGAAAAGACAAGAGTGTTGCGCCAGCTGAACAGCGGCCGCTGAAAAAGCTCCGCGGGCAGCAGGTTGCGCCCGTAAGAACTGCGTAGCGCAATCAGGGCGACGCCGCCGATGAGAACCTGCCCGAAGGCCGCCGTCAACCCCAGGAATTCTCGGGGGATCATACCCAACAGCGGCCACAGCGCCAGGGAGCACCAGAAGGCGTACAGGGTTAGTGGTAGAAAAACCCGTTTCGGCAGCCGCTGATCGATTCCCAGAAGGGAATAAACCACCAGGGAAAGAACGATCACCAGAAAGGCGACGAGATTGCGGGCCGCGGAGAGAGCCGGCAGATGTGCAACGAACGCTGACAAGAGTTCGTCGGTCAGCGATAGACCGGCATCGATCAAGAACAGGACGATATAAAAATTGGCGAAACGTCGCATGGGGAATCCTTATAGGGCAGGAACATGTCAAACTCCGGCAGGTGATGTGATCGTGGTCTCAGGTGCGTGGGAATCGCTTATTTTAGGAAGCGGGCATTCTTATCGCGACCAGATTGAAATGAGGTATCGTAGCGATCAACTGGACACATGCGGTCTACCAAACAATTTCAAAAGATTAGACCCTTCAATAAGTTGCCTTGGTCCGACCCCGCACAACCGCACTCAACCACCGCGACCTCGAAAACCGGACGGACGAGCCTAACCAGAAACTTCCTTTGCTCCATTAAATACCTCCATCGAGGAAACCCTTCGCTGTTCTTCAACCCGCACCCTTTCATAGCAGTGGTTGAGGCAGCGATGCAACCGGTAAGGCCTTTCAGTTTACTCTCCGCCGTTTCCGTCCCCCTTTCCCCCCTCCCGGTTTTCGAATCCCGGAAGAATCGCCTTGAAGAAGCCGTTTCGGATCAATTGCAGGATGATCTGCCAAGTGCTGGCTTCGGGGTCTTCCACCGTGCCGGAGAGATCGAACCGGGTGGCCATTCTCTCCTGGGGATTTTCCAGGATTTGGGCGAGGGCCTCCGCCAGTCCTTCCTTGATTTTGTCGATCAAGCCCTTTCCCCTTTCCTGCACGGGATCATAGACGTCGAGGTCCCTGAATAACGGCTTGGCGTAGCCGTCGATCTGTCGGCCCCGAACCTTGACTTCCGAATAGAAGGAAAAGGTTCCTCCCACCACGTCCATCCCCGTGTAGGCCCGCAGCAGATCGTTCATTTCCGGCACCCGAGTGTCTACGATGGCCACCAGCACATCCAGATTGACGCCTTCCTTTGTCGGCTGGAAAGCGGCTCTGGCAAAGGTGTCGCCGCTCTGCATGAACCGCCCTTCCAGCCGGGCCTCCGCCTCTCCTGCACGGAAGCGGTTGGACAGGTTTTTTAGCTGTAGGTCGATGTCGTTCAGGGAAACGCGGTAGGAAGGCGATTTCGCCTGGTTGACGAAACCGAAGGCGCCGCGAGTCAGGTGCAGGTTGTCCACCTTTAACTGCCATTCACTCTCCTTGGCTTCCCCCAGGCCTTTTTTCACCTTTTGCGCCCGGCGTTTTTCCGCCGCGGCGGTGGCTGCGACATGCACATAATCGACTTTCAGGCCGTCTATGGCCAGGTCGTCGAGACGGGCGAGCCTGGCCTGGGGCGAGTATTCGACGCGGCCTTCGCCGGCCAGGATTCCGCCGGTGAGATGGACGTTGGCCCGGGTGGTCACGGGAAGAAGTCGCTCAAGGGGGATGTCTCGCAGACGGATTTGCGCTTCCACGCCCAGGTGCGGCTCGGCCAGGAAATCAGCCTTTCCCTCGACCAGGCCATGGCCCTTTTCGAAAATCTCCGCCTCCATCCGGAAGGGGGAGGGATAGGATTCTTCGGGAGAATGGATATTGCGGATATTGCCGGCGGTCAGATTTACCCTGGTGAGCTTCAGAGGGCGATCCGGGTCCTGGTCGATGTAGGTCAGGCTGCCGTTGTCGATCCGCACCTGGTTGATTTTAATGGGGTAAACACGCTTGATGGCCTCCTGCCAGCCCCGTTTTTCGACCGGGGTCTCATCCTCGGCCTCGGCCCGCAGCTGCTGCAGGTTCAGGTGAAGTTCCGGTTCGTCCAGGATCCAGCTCGAGACGAGGTTGCCGGTGAGCAGTTCCCGCCAGTGAACGCTGGCGACAATGCTGGGGAAGGCGGCGACGGGCGGTTCGGGGTGGGCCTCCTGGCGCAAGACCAGATCATTGACCATGATGGCGGTGCCGAAGGGAAACAGATAGATATCCCCTATGCGGACGTTGTACCCGGCCAGGGCCTCGTTCATGCCCCGTTCCACGTACCGCCGGAGGGGTTTGTCGATGAAAAGGGGGGCCAGAATGACGATCAACAGCAGAGCGGCGAAAATGCCCAGGCACCACCGCACGATCAAGGAAGTGCGACCTCTCAGAAATCCTGGTTTTTTCATGCGATGGCCTGTCTTTCGCCTCTCAGGCTGGCATCAGCTTCCGAAGGCGTTCCGGTTCCTCTCCCAGCCAGTGGTGGTTTTTGGCGGCGGCATCGAAGAGGGAGGAAATCTTGAACGGCTCGAAATCGCCCCCTGAGGCGGCTCGGGCCGTTTTTGTCAGCCCTTGCAGCTGTTCTCCGGTCAGCGGCCGGAAGGTTCGGAATAACTCTGGGGACATTCTTGCTTTATTGCATTAACTGTCAATTGATTATACACAAACTTAAGCAAAAATGTCCCTGACATCCAGGTGTCTTCAACGGGGTCCGCCACCTGCTAAATCCTATGGTAGACCCCAATGTACTTATGCCTTTCCTCGGTAACCCTCAGCCGATAGAGCCGGGTCTGATTCCGAATCCGGCCGCCTTCTGCCATTATCAAATGATTTTGCACTTTCTTAGGGGGGATATGCTTGTCTTGCTGATAATTAGGTTTGATCAGGTACACTTATACTAATTGTCCTTTTGCGCTCGCCGATGAAAGGCTTCATGCCGGAAAGCATTTTGCGTTGCATAAAAAGGGATTCAAGGCCCTGACGCAGGCGAGAGGTTGAGCCGTCCTTCTGGCACCTGCTGGTCTGATCGGAGACCGGCAACCGATTGACCGGTTTTTATCGGTCTTGAATTGTTACTGGCTGGCATCATCACAGCCTTTGCAACCAGCGGTATTGACCAGCAACCAAACCGCGCGTCTGGTGGACGCTGGCCTCGGCAGCCAGAGAAGGTAACGCTTATCCGAACGGCCGTTACCTGTTGAGTGCGGCCGAATTGATGCAACGGCAACAGCAGGAACCGCTAGTGATTGTCGTCTTGATGAACTGAAGGCAGCCAGTGATGACGCCTGGGATTCCCTCAGCCGTTCTATCAAGTCGGCAGTCTCACGTTTCTCTCGATTCACGCAGGATTTTAATCACTGTTGGGAAATTTTTAATGCAAAGGACCGAGAAGGAAAAGTCCAGGAAGAAATTGGAGCGGCTGGCCTGGTATCTCGACAGCTCAATCAAGATTCCAGGCTTCAATGCGCGCTTTGGTTTTGACGGGTTGCTTGGCCTCATTCCCTGGGTTGGCGATACGATCGGAGCTCTCATTTCCAGTGTGGTTATTTCGGAAGCGGCTCGCATGGGCGCACCGAAAGTTCTGCTTCTGAAAATGGCTTTCAATGTTGCCCTCGATGCGCTCGCGGGCACTGTGCCTGTGCTTGGAGACCTTTTCGATTTTGTCTGGAAAGCGAACCAGCGCAACGTGCAGCTGCTCAATCGCTATCTTGACAGTCCGCGGGAAACCGTGGTGGTCAGCCGACTGTTTGTCTGGGGGCTCGGCGTGGTGCTCGTCGGCCTGGTGATTGCAGTCGGCATGCTGGGGTTTGTTCTGATCCGTGCTTTGTTGAATGCGGCCGCTGGGGCCTGATTTTTGAATCGATGTTCTTCCGGAAATCCTCACAGGATTTTGAAGAACAGCCCACCAAGAACACATGATAAGGAGAAAATTATGGATCTGGTTCGAATTTTGATTGCGATTCTGCTGCCGCCGCTCGGGGTTTTTCTTCAGGTGGGAATCGGGGGAGCCTTCTGGCTGAACATCCTCTTGACGCTTTTGGGATATATCCCCGGCATCGTGCATGCCGTCTGGATTATCGCCAAGCGCTGAAGCAGCTAAACAGCGTCTTCAGAAAGCGGAACGATTTTCGACCCTCCCCCCGACTTCCGTTGGCCTGTTTCTTCTCAACTAACGTCACAACGGCACAACGGAACCTAAATCCAGCAAACCAGAATACCGGGTTCGGCTCGAGTTTTACCTCGCGTCCTCGCATCGTTGCGTGAGATGATTTACCCGGGGTTGTGCTTTTCTTGGCGGCTTGGCGGCTTTGCGGCTTAAGTGAGCGAAGCGAGCGGGCGTGAGGATGAAATTTTGCGAAAGCATCAACGAAAAAACCAGGATTGAAGTGAATCTGGGAAATCCGGTGATACAATTATTACCAAAATGGTCTCAGTTGCTTGTCCCTACTATATAAACGGAGGGTATCATGATCTCTGCTTATAAATGCGGTAAGTGCGGGGTGATTTCGGATCAGAAGGACCACATCTGCCAACCTCAAGAGGTAGAAAGCCGTGCCGAATTCTGCGGCTCCGGGCCAGAGCACATCAGCCAGATGTGCGAACCGATGGCTGAAAACCTGCGTTTCCAATGCTTCACCTGCGGTCGGCCGAGTGAACATCCGAACCTGGTCTGCAGCCCTACTCCGATTCGCTAAACCTTTTGCAAAAAGGACCGTCCGGTTGGCCCCCACTGTCAGGCAGACAACACCTGGCAGCAAAAAAACCGGACGGTCCTATTGTCTCCGACCGTTTCGAGATGATAACGGAAAATTGACCACCGAATTGCCGGCTTTCAGCAGCATCTCCCTACCGGCGCCAGTGCACGTGGAGACCGCAAATTCCTGGGAAATTGCAAAAACATTGGTGATGCAGACCCGGGTCCGGGCTGGCCAATCAGCCCGTCTGATCTTCGGCAATCAGTTTCTCCGAATCCCCATCGCGCGAAAGCCGGGATCGGAGTCGCCTGCTCACCATGGTGATCAGGCCGGGGCCGGGATGGCCGCAATGGCTGCAAAAATAGGTGCTACCCAGAAGCAGAGAACCGAGGTTGCCGACCAACTTGATAGGCGCGGCACAGTGCGTACATTTCCCTAGAATCATCGTTTTCCCTCCTCTGTTATGGCGTTCAG
This sequence comes from Pelobacter sp. UBA6093, assembly GCA_002435955.1. Lineage (GTDB taxonomy): Bacteria > Desulfobacterota > Desulfuromonadia > Desulfuromonadales > Syntrophotaleaceae > Syntrophotalea. Next base: position 42,509 of record DIWZ01000008.1, on the reverse strand, counting down.
CCATGGACCCTTTTGCGGGTTGTCTCCTATCAAAAATACACCTTCACACGGAAACCGCAACGAGTCTGCTTCAATCCAAAATCTTACCAATTCTGTCATGTTTGTGGCCAATACTACCTTCAGGACTCTGGATGTCAATTATCTATTTTTTCGGTAGCGCTGAACAAGCGGCTTTCCTGAAGCCGCGCCCTTCTCCCTACCCTTGCGGATAGTCTGACATCCTGGCAACCCTGAAATCGGGGCGACGACTAGCAGTTCCCTGAACTGATTGGCTGGGATTTGGATTGCTGCAATTGCCCGCCGCTCCCCTCCAGCTCGAAAAATTCCTGCGGCGCAAAACCGGCCAGACGGCCGATGACGCGGGAAGGGATGGCCTTGAGGAGGATGTTGTGGTCGCGCACCTGGCTGTTGTAGTAGCGGCGGGCGGCTTCCAGTTCGTTTTCAATCTGTTGCAGGGCGTCCATCAACTGGCGAAAATTCTCGTCGGCCTTGAGGGCCGGGTTGCTTTCCGCCACCGCGGCCAGGCTCCGGGACAACTCCTGCAGGGCCCGGTCGTGCTCGGACCGCTCGCCGATAGTGGTAGTCTGCAGGGCGCGGGAGCGCAGGCCGGCGACCTCGGTGAAGACGCTGTCCTCGTGGCCGGCGTAATCCCTGACGGCCTCCATCAGGCGAGGGATCAGATCCTGTCGTTTTCTGAGCAGTACGTCGATGTCACCGAGGGCGGCCCGGGCCCGGGTCTGGAGCTTGATGAAGCGGTTGTAAATGTAAACGATAAACGGCGCGCTGCACAGCGCAACGATCAGCAACCCGATCAGGGCGTAGAGACCGAGCAGAATCAGGAATCCGGAAACCATACTCCCTCCATTTGATAGGTGACAGCGTATAGGGCAAGGTTCAGGTCTTGCGTCACCACATTGAGCTGTCTATACAATAGAGAACACTGATAAAGAATATCCGCGAGCTTTAGGGCTTTGAAAAGTCAAAATCAACATCACCCGATGCGTCGTGACATATTATCAATTCTTAGCTCCCCTGAATAGGCAGGAATCGAGATCTTATTTATAGCCCGATAGAGGGAGTCGCCCTGGAGACGAAAACCCCTCATGCTCACGCAAAGCCGCAAAGGGAGTCACGGCTTTCGAAGAATTTGTGGCAACTTGAAAAAGTGCATAACCAGATATGTTGTTTGTCCATCCGTGGCCATCCGTGAACATCCGTGGCTAAAAGATTTGGACCACAAGCCCTGGTCTTTGGTTTAATCCGCGAAAATCCGCGCGCATCAGATGTTATCCGCGTCCTATTCAGGTTTTAAAGGGTTTTTCACCGCCTCTCTCAGTGTCTCTAGCGAGAGCAGCGAGCGGGTGGTGAGCTGTAGAAAGCTTTTAGCCACGGATACACACGGATTATCACGGATAAAATCAAAATCACAAGAAACGGGTTAAAGGCTATACAGCCAAAGCAGAATCTAAAAGCTTGAACCACGAAGGACACGAAGAGCACGAAGAAATACTTACAAAACAAACCCTTATGGTTTTCTCTTGCCTTAGTTTTTCCCTTCGTGTTCTTCGTGTCCTTCGTGATAAAAATTAAATTTGTTTGTCCTCTTACACGCCAGCGGTGCATCGGCTTTCGAAGAATTAGGGCAACTTTAGAAAAGTGCATAACCAGATTCTTTTTATCTCGCGCCCGTTCGCTTTGCGTGAGACGGGATTTTCAGCCGTTATCGATAGTCGGCGACAGGATCTGAAGTGGACGTTCGCCCGTTACAGGTCGAGCACCCATTCCTTTCCCTGTTTCTTCACTCCATCCTTCATTGCGGCAAGAAATCTGGACCTGAGCCTGTCGCTCAGCAGGGCTTTTTTTACCGGCGGCAGCCGCAGAAAAGCGCCGACAAAGGCACGCATGAATTTCTCGTTAATGCTTTGCGGATTAGCGAATATCTGATTCTGCAGGGTTCCCTTCTCCAGACTCTGCAGCATCAGCCTTTCGAAAGTGGTCTCAGGGTGAATGACCGTTTGTTGTCGTTTTACCATGGTGCACGCCTTGGTGGGGCATTTCAGGGCACAAACACCGCAGCCGATGCAGATTGGCACATCCAGCAGCGCATCCTTTTTTCTTTTTCCTTGCGGATTTGTCGCGGCAACCATGGTGATGGCATTGATGGGGCAAGCCCGAGCGCACTTCCCGCAGCCGACGCAGGTTTCATTCGTGATTTCGGCGATGAAGGTCGATGTGACAATGCAATTGGCATAACCGTATTTGCTGATGCCGAGCAACGGCCCGCAGCAGCATCCGCAGCAATGGCAGACAAATTTCATATTATTGCGCACATTGTCCGCGCCTAGCACCAGGCCCATTTCCCGCGACTCGGCGAAATTGTCCAGCATCTCGCTCCTGCTGACTTCGCGGGACAGATTATGCCGGATCATAAAATCAGCCGCATAGCCGAACTGGGAACATTTCTCAAGGGGAACGTCACAGGATTTCTGGTCCAGGTGCAGCATCTTGTGGCGGCAACTGCACACCCCAATGGCGAATTTGGTCGATTCGGCGATCAGGACTGACGCCTTTTCGTAATCAAGTACCTCGAAGCAATCCGAAGGTTGCAAGGCTTCTTCATGGGGCATGGCCCTGATGGCGAAAAGCTGTTCGCCATGCCCGAAATTCGCCTTCAGAAAGGAACCGTCTTCATCCATGTAATCGTGAAGGAGCCCCGCCCATTCCTTCGATTTCACATTCGGACCCATCCTCATCATGGTGAATTCGAATATTCCGACTACCATGGGGGAAGGAACGTAGTGAAAGCTGCCATTAACCCACATATCCATGACAAGACCCTTGGCCGTCGAGCTGTCGAGGATTCGCCGCAACGCGGTCTTTTCATAGCCGGTGACCTTTTCGATCTCTTCAAAAGTCGACAGGCCATAGGGCATTTTGACGATGACGTCAGCTTCCTCCGAGGTGTAGAGCTCCTTCAAAATGGCGTGCAACTTGTCATTCCAAGGCACCCGCATTTCCATCCCATCGATCTTCCCACCAAGCTCGCGAAAAATGTCTTTTCCCACCAGATGGCCCATAAACTGTCTCCTTCCTAAGGTATTGGGGAAAGGAGGGTGCCCTTTGTGGGGGCACCCTCGCCAAGGAAATGCTGCACTTCCTGCGGGACAATGGTGGATGTCAGGCCCCTCCCTCCAAAGCCCAGCCATCCTTTCCGTGCCGCCTCCACAGTACTGGTGTGGGTCGTCATGTTGATTTATCCGGCAACCGCCCGGTTTCCATCCTGGCATTAAAACTGGTTTTCTTAAAGTACATTTAGAAAGTTGGGGTGTCAATAACCATGGCAACCTGTGCTACCGCCCTGCTCCCCCAGATCTCCCCGCAGCCCCTTTCCAAAATACCCCTGATTCTGCTATGGTGTTACACATAGTCACCATTACCGGGCACCCCATGCCGGTTTCACCTCAAGGAGACGTAATACGTGCTCGCGGAAGAAATGATCACCCTGGAATGCCCCTACTGCGGCGAAGCCATCTACCAGCCCCTGAGCTGGTTCAAAAAGACCTACTCCACCTGCCCCGCCTGCGACAGGGGCCTGGCCGCCGGACAGTTTGAAAAAGTCATCGCCGATCTGGAACAGGCGCTGGATGAGAGCATCGACGAGATGCTGCAGGAGAAACCGCACGGAGGTTGTTGCGGCAACCATTGACATGCCGGGCCGCCTCGTACATCAACCAGTAAGCTGCATATGTTCACTGTAGATCCGGTATTGCTCTGTGGAATACACCACCAGGAAAACTTTTTCGATGGTGCGGTTTTCCGCTAAACATTCACAGATGGTTGCAAGCGCGATGGGACAGGCTTTTCCGGCGGGAAACCGGTAGGCTCCGCAGCTGATGGTCGGAAACGCGATGGTGCGGATACCTTTTTGCGCCGCCAGTTTCAGGCAATTGCGATAACAGGCGACAAGCAGCGTGATATCCCCCCACACCAGTTCAAGTTTCTCCAGGATGTTTGTTAGCTTCTCCATTCCGGCTTGCCCCTTTTTCTGTTCTGCGTGATCCGCACGCCACCTGGAGCCGGTTGCCAGCGAACCGGGATAGTTTCATTTTGCACCAGACTCACTCCCTCGGCAAGCCTTGCCGCAAACAAAAGTCGATTACAATTCATATCCTTAGACATGATTATCTAGATTCTCCATGAGGTATTTTACCTGCTTCGGTTGGCTGCGTTCCTCCACGAAGGGACCAACTCCTGTCGTCTATTGAACGTGAGAATCGCCTCCCCTTCGCCCCAAAAACGAAAAATCCTCCACCTCCCCATGACATCTCCAGCATTTAGGTTAAAATAACACCTTGAAAACACTACTTTCATGGGCATCGTTATGTCGGAGCAACATCTTCTCGATTACATGTATGTGCTGGTTTTCGTGCTTGTCGGGCTGGCAGCAGCGGTGGCCCAGGTGGTCGTTTCCCGCCTGTTCAGTCCCCCCTCGATCCAGCCCAAGACCGGCGAGCCCTACGAGTGCGGCATGGACCCGTACGGCTCGGCCTGGGGCATCCGCTTCAACATCACCTACTATCTGTACGCCTTGATCTTTCTCGCCTTCGACGTGGATATTCTCTATCTGTTTCCGGTTGCCGTGGCATTCGATACGGTCTCCGGGCTGCGGGGAGTGATCGAGTTGTTTCTGTTTATCGGCATTCTTTCCCTGGCCATCATCTATGCCTGGGCAAAAGGGGTTTTCATATGGACGAAGAAAAAACCGGCCGGTTGAGGATCCATAGCTACGCGGAGCTGGCGCAACAGCGTGAGCAAGGCGGCATTTACCACCCTCCGGAAGGTAAACCGCCGCTTTTACAACTCGAACTGGTGGAGAAGTTTTTCAATCTATGCCGGGCTAATTCCCTATGGCCGTTGACTTTCGGGCTGGCCTGCTGCGCCATCGAGATGATGTGCCTCGGCATGGCCCGATTTGACATGGCCCGCTACGGCGCGGAGGTGTTCCGGCCCTCCCCCCGCCAAAGCGATCTGATGATCGTGGCCGGTACGGTCAACAAAAAAATGGCCCCGGCGATCATTACTCTCTATGAACAGATGGCGGCCCCCAAGTGGGTGATTGCCATGGGCAATTGCGCCGTCTCCGGCGGCCCATTTGCGGTCCGGGAAAATTACAACGTGGTGCAAGGGGTCGACAAGCTGATCCCGGTGGATGTCTATGTTCCCGGCTGCCCGCCGAGACCGGAAGGCCTGATGGAGGGCATCCTCAAACTGCAGGAAAAAATCGCCGGCACCCGCTACCCGTTTCCCCAGTTGAATCCGCCAGGGAAGGAAAAAGCTTGAGTGAGCGCAGCGAACGAGCGTGAGAATGGTTTGGCTCTCAGTGGCAAGCCCCGGAACCGGATAATGAGGATCTTAAATGGATGTAACCGAACGGCTGATCGATGACTTGCGCAACCTGCCGGCGGTGGTGGAACGGGCCGATTACCGGCTACAGGGCTACCATCTGGAGGTCCGGCTACAGTCCGCACAGGTGCGGGATTTCGCCAAACTGCTGCGCGAACGAAATTTTTATCTTGCCTTCGTCAGTGCGGTTCACGTCGCTGCTGCTATCGAAATCCTCTACCAGTTGGCCTGTTTTACACAGCCATGCCGCATCCTCGCCAAGGCAGCGGTATCGGACCAGGGCAGCGTGCCCAGCATCGCCGACATCTTCGACGGCGCCAATTGGCACGAGCGGGAAACCCATGAAATGTTCGGCGTTGTTTTCAGCGGCCACCCTTACCTGGAACCGCTGCTTTTGCCGGAAGAATCGGCGGATCTCAGGCCGCTGCTGAAGGCGGAGGACGCGATCCTGCCCGCCGACCGGATCCGGCGCCAGGCCGCAGGCCAGACGGAAGATTCCACCCTGCCGGCCAAGTCTGAAGGGGGTACGAGCGGATCCGACCCGGAGAAAATCGAATGACCACTAACAACGGGAATGAAAAACGGCAGGGGTTTTACCTCAACATGGGGCCGCAGCACCCGAGCACCCACGGGGTACTGCGCGTGCTGCTGGAGATGGACGGCGAATATGTTCTGGAGGCGGAGCCGGTTCTCGGCTATGGCCACCGTATTCAGGAAAAGATGGGGGAATCCCGCCCCTGGAAGGGGTTCATGCCGAATACTTCGCGGCTCGACTACGTCGGTGCGTTGATCTGCACCCACGGCTACATAGGGCTTATCGAGCGCATGACAGGCATCGAGGCACCCCTGCGGGCCGAGTACATCCGGGTGATTACCTCGGAACTGAACCGGATTTCCAGCCATCTGCTGTGGCTCGGCGCTTTCCTGCTCGATCTGGGAGCGTTCACCCCCATCATGTATACCTTCGATGATCGCGAACAGATCCTCGACATCCTCGAGGACGTTACCGGTTCGCGGCTCACCTACTGTTATTTCCGGGTCGGCGGGGTCAATCGCGATATCGACGCAACCTTCATCGCCAAAACCCGCGCCTTCATCGAGCGCTTGCGCAGCCGCTTCCGGATCTACCACGACCTCGTCACCACCAACATCATTTTCATCAAACGGGTGCAGGACATCGTCCACCTTACCCCGGACATGGCGATGCGCTACGGGATTACCGGTCCGCTGCTGCGCAGTACCGGCGTCGGTTACGACATCCGCAAGAGCGAGCCATATTCGGTCTATGCCGATTTCGATTTCGAGGTGCCGGTGGGGACCTCGGGCGATTGTCTGGAAGTCTATCTGGTGCGACTCGAGGAGATGGAACAAAGCCTGCGCATCATCGAGCAGGCCCTCGACCGGCTGCCGGATGGGCCGCACCTGGCCAAGACACCGAAAAAGCTTCCCCTGCCCCAGGGCGACGCCAGCTTTTCGGTGGAAGCGGCCCGAGGGGAATTCACCTACTACCTGGTCAGCGACGGCAGCGAGGTGCCTTATCGCCTCAAGATTCGTTCGCCGTGCTTTTCCAACCTGAGTATTTTGCCGGAGCTTTGCCGCGACATGCTCCTTTCCGATCTGGTCATGGTGCTCGGCACTCTGGATCTGGTCATTCCGGAAATCGACAGGTAATCCCTATGGAAACCGTCGGCACACTGCCCCCTCAATTGCTCCGCATGATCCTCTCGGCTGTGGTGGTGATCGCGTTCGTGTTCATGAACGGCTTACTGCTCGGCTACCTGGAGCGCAAACTCGCCGGCCGCTTCCAGCTGCGGCCGGGGCCCATGGAGGTGGGCCCCCAGGGGATGCTGCAAATGGTGGCCGACGCCGTAAAGCTGATCGGCAAACAGTTCATCATTCCGCGACAGTCCAGCACCACCCTGTTTCGCCTGGCGCCTTTTCTGGCCTTTGTGCCGGTCGGGGTATCGTTTATCGTGATCCCCCTGAGCAGCAAACTCCAGGTGCTCGATCTGGACATGGGGTTGATCTTCATCATCGCGGTAATGGCCTTCAACATGGTAGCGACCCTGGTCGCCGGCTGGGTATCCAACAATAAATACGCCCTGTTCGGCGCGGTACGCTCGGTGGCCCAGGGCGTGGCGTACGAGATTCCCATGCTGTTGTCGCTGGTAACCGTGGTGTTGCTGACCCACAGCTTCAGCATGAGGGCGATGGTCCTTTCCCAAAGCCATATCTGGCATGTTTTCATGCAACCGGTGGCGTTTGTCATCTATTTCATCGCCGGCTTGGCGGAAACCCACCGGGCTCCCTTCGATCTGCCGGAGGCGGAGAGCGAACTGACCGCCGGATTTCACACCGAATTCAGCGGCATCTGTTTCAGCTTCTTTTTCCTCGCCGAATACACAAACATGTTTTTCGTATGCTCCATCGCCGTGACGCTGTTTCTCGGCGGCTGGTCGGGACCGCCGCTGCCCTGGATGGAATATTCCGGCGCCATCTGGTTCATGCTCAAGGTCTATGTGCTGCTGTTTATCATGATCTGGATACGCTGGACCTTCCCCAGGGTCCGTTTCGACCAGTTGCTCAATTTCTGTTGGAAATACCTGACCCCCATCGCCCTGCTCAACCTGCTGATAACGGCGCTGGTGGTGAAGCTGTAAGGGCATGATCTTGGTGGACGGCTTTTACCACGAAGGACACGAAGAGCACGAAGAAAGCCTAAAAACCAAGCTTTTCAGGTTTTTTTAAAACAAAAAAGCCCTGGATCTTCCTTCGTGTACTTCGTGCTCTTCGTGGTGAAAAACGAAGTTTTGAGGTCCCATGAAAGAATACTTCACCCAACTATATATCGGCGCCAAAAGCCTCCTGGTCGGTCTCGGCGTGACCTTTCGCGCCCTGCTGCACCCGGCGGTGACCGTGCATTATCCGCGGGAAAAGCTCACCATCTCACCCAATTTCCACGGCCACACGCTGTTGGTGAAGGACTCGGAGACCGGCACTCACCGCTGCATCGTCTGCATGCAGTGCGACCTGAACTGCCCCTCCAACTGCATTACCGTGGTCGGGGAAAAACGCGAGGGGAGCAAGGGGAAAACCTTGACCGCTTACCATCTGGATTTCACCAAATGCAGCCTGTGCGGGATATGCGTCGAGGTCTGCCCCACCCAGGCCCTCGATTTTTCCGATGAATACGAGCTGGCCGGATTCAGCCGGGAGGAATTCCATTACAATCTGCTTAAAAGATTGGAGGAGGGATGAGCTTTTACCGCTACCTGGCCGAAGGACTCTTTTTCGGTTTTATCGTCTGCATCTTTGCCGGCGCTTTCATATCCTTGCGAGCCCGCCAGTTGATGAATTCGGTGCTGGGCCTGGCGATCTCGCTGCTGGGGGTGGCCGGACTGTTCTACCATCTGGGCAGCCCGTTTCTGGCCCTGATGGAACTACTCATCAATATCGGCGTGGTATGCGTCGTTATCGCTTTCGGCATCATGGTCGGACCGAAACCGGACCAGGCTGCAGAGAAACGGCCTCCTCCCAAAAGGAACAGAATGCTCGCCGCCGGCGCCTGCCTGGCGGCCTCGGCCCTGCTCCTTTGGACCGTATTGAACACGCCATGGAACCCTGCGATCGCCAGGATCGGCGACTTCACCATCAGGCACCTGGGAGAGAGTCTGCTGCATCAATTCTGCCTCCCCTTCGAACTTATCTCGATACTGTTGCTTGTAGCCATTATCGGAGCGCTGATCATCGCCCGAATCGGCCGGTATGGAGCGCGTGAATGATGCCCAGCGACCAGCTTGCAACCTATCTGCTCCTCGGCCTGTTTCTGCTGATATTCGGTATTTACGGCATGATCCGGCACCGCACCTTCGTCGGCATGCTGATTTCCGGCGAATTCATTCTCAACGGCGCAGCCCTCAACTTCATGGCCTTTAACCGCTTCGTGGCACCCGATCCGGCCGTCGGCCAGATCTTCACCCTGATAGTCATGGGGATCGGGGCAGCGGAAGCGGCGATGATCGTGAGCCTGATCCTTATGGTGTTTCACAAATACCGGGTCATAGATCCCGATAAAGTAAGGGATCTGAAAGGATGAAAGGAAACTGGACAAGATCGACATAATCGTGCACCACGAAGAGCACGAAGGCCACGAAGAAGGTCAAAACCAGGAATCTTTGGTTTTCACAAAACTGAATGAGTTTTGTTTTCAAGCCTTTCTTCGTGCTCTTCGTGACCTTCGTGGTGAAAAAGTAAACTGGATTTTTACAGGAAAACATGATCACAACGGTATCCGCAAAACTTTTCATAGCCCCGCTGATCCCCATGGTGACCGGTCTGCTGATCCTGGCCGCGGGCAAAAAACCGAACCTGCGGGAGGCCTTTTCCGTGGTCGGTGCGGTGCTGACCTTTTTGACCGTACTGTCTTTGTTGCCCTTTGTGCTGGCAGGCGGTACCGCAGAATTCACCCTGGCGACCCTCTACCCGGGAATATCGGTGAAGTTTCACCTGGACGGCCTCGGCATGCTATTCGCGGGCACCGCTTCCAGCCTGTGGATCGCCGCCGCACTCTACTGCATCGGCTATCTGCGCGGCCTCAAGGAGCATGCCCAGACCCGCTTTTACTTCTGTTATGCGGTGTCGGTCGGCGCCGGGCTGGGGGTGGCCTTTTCCGGCAGCCTGTTCACCCTGTATCTGTTTTACGAACTGATCTCCATCTTCACCTATCCGCTGGTCATGCACCACCAGGATGCGGATGGCTATTACGGCGGTCGCAAGTACCTGATTTACCTGATGTTCACCTCCAAGGCTTTTCTGTTGCCGGCCATGGCCCTGACCTACGTGCTGTGCGGCACCCTGGATTTTTCGGTCGGCGAAGTTCTGGGCGGCATCTTCCCGCAAGGGGCCGATCCGACCCTGGTGACCATAACCTTCCTGCTGTTCCTGTTCGGTTTTGCCAAGGCGGGGATCATGCCGCTGCACACATGGCTGCCCGACGCCATGGTGGCGCCAACCCCGGTCAGCGCGCTGCTGCACGCGGTGGTGGTGGTCAAGGCGGGGGTCTTCGCCCTCTGCCGGGTGATGCTGTCCCTTTTCGGCGTCGGTTTGCTTGAGCGGACCGGCCTGGGGTTGTTCACCGCCTATTTCGTCTCCTTCACCATCATCGTCGCCTCGGTCATCGCCCTGACCCGCACCAATCTCAAGGCACGGCTCGCCTATTCGACGGTCAGCCAGCTTTCCTACATCATCCTCGGCGTAGCCCTGCTCACGCCAAACGCCATCACCGGCGGGCTGCTGCACATCACCAACCACGCCTTCTCGAAGATCACGCTGTTTTTCTGCGCCGGGGCGATCGCAGTGGCCAGCGGCAAAAAGGACATCCGGGAATTCGGCGGCCTCGGCTATCGGATGCCCTTCACCATGATCGCCTTCGGTCTCGCCTCCCTGAGCCTGATCGGCATCCCGCCGGTAAGCGGTTTTGTCAGCAAGTGGTTCCTCTCCCTCGGCGCGATGGATACCCGCAACGGCATCATCCTCGCCGTGCTGATGACCAGCAGCCTGCTGAACGCCGGCTATTTCGTACCGATCTTCCTGACCGCCTTCTTCGGCACCCCGCCTGCCGGGGAACTGGTGATTACCGGCAGTCTGGAGAAAACGCCGCTAGTCGCCCTGATGGTGGTACCGCTGTTCGTCTGTGGGCTGATTTCGGTCCTGCTGGGGATTTTTCCGGATCTGTTGCTGCGCATTATCGGACTGCTGACGGGAAGGTAACCACCAAGTATACGAAAGCCACGAAAAAGGTCAAAACCTAAAATCTTAGGTTTTCACAAACCTGAATGAGTTTTGTTTTCAAGCCTTTCTTCGTGCTCTTCGTGGCCTTCGTGGTGAAAAAACGTACAGAACAACATAAGCCTGCACCACGAAGAGCACGAAGGCCACGAAGAAGGTCAAAATCAAGAATCTTTGGTTTTCACAAAACTGAATGAGTTTTGTTTTCAAGCCTTTCTTCGTGCCCTTCGTGGCCTTCGTGGTGAAGAAGATGCTTATAAAAACGTCCCTCAGGAGAACTTGATGAAGAAAATATTCGAATACCTGCATCAACACCGCATCGCACTGAAATGGCTGTTCTTCGGCCTGCTCGTCCTGATCGTGATCGGTGACTTTTTCGTCGAGCGGCACGAGGTTCATTTCGCCGGTGACCGCATCTATGGTTTCTGGGCGCTGTTCGGCCTGGCGGTCTGTATCGCGATGACTTATGTGTGCAAGGGACTTTCCCATAAATGGCTGGGAAAGAATGCGGATTACTATGATCGGTAGCTTGGCGGAACTGCAAAATAGTCTTCTCCCCACCAGCGGCCTGTTTGTCCACCCGGCCTCCTGGTTCATCCTCGGCGCGGCATTGCTGCCGCTGGCGACAAGGCTGCATCTGCACAAAGTGGTCCTGCTCGGCGTGCCGCTGCTGGTGCTGCTGCAGATCCAGCACCTGCCCGAGACCTTCGGCGGGGGCAACTACCTGGGCTTCGAACTCCTGTTCGGCCGGGCGGATCGGCTGGCGTTCCTGTTTATGCACATGTTCGCCCTGATGGCCATCATCGGCTGTTTCTACAGCCTGCATGTCAAACAGACAGGCCAGCACGTCGCCGCCTTCCTCTACATGGCCGGTGCGTTCGGAGCTATCCTGGCCGGTGATTACCTGAGTCTGTTCATGTTCTGGGAATTGATGGCGGTGGCCTCGGTTTTCCTCGTATGGTACCGGCGACAGCCTGCTTCCGTGGCGGCGGGCCTGCGCTACCTGATGGTGCATGTGACCGGAGGACTGATCCTGCTTGCCGGAATATTTTTTCACTATCAGCAGGTCCACGATCTGCAATTTGCCCGGATCCTCACGGATCAGGCGGGCTTCGCCGAGTACCTGATTCTGATCGGGTTCGCCCTCAACGCCGCGATTCCACCGCTGCACGCCTGGATGCCGGACGCCTATCCCGAGGCAACGGTGACCGGCGCGGTGTTCATGAGCGCCTTTACCTCCAAGACTGCGGTCTACGCCCTGGCTCGGGGCTTCCCTGGATTCGAGATCCTGGCTGTGGTCGGGGCGATCATGGCTGTGTTCGGGGTCTGCTACGTGGTGGTCGAAAACGACGCACGGCGGGTGCTTGCCTACCACATCATCAGCCAGGTCGGCTACATGGTCTGCGGCATCGGCATCGGCACCGCCCTGGCGATCAACGCCGCCGTGGCCCACGCCTACACCAACGTCATCTACAAGGGATTGTTGTTCATGGGGGTCGGCTCGGTGCTGCAGATGACCGGCCGCTCCAAACTCACCGAACTGGGCGGGCTCTACCGGCATATGCCGATGGCCTTGATCTTCACCGTGATCGGCGGCATTTCCATATCCGGCTTCCCCCTGACCAGCGGCTTCGTCAGCAAGACCATGGTGGTCGCCGCCGCAGGAGAGAGTCACCGGATTGGCCTGATGTTGCTATTGCTGGCAGCCGCCGTCGGGACCTTTCTTTCCGTCGGAATCAAGCTGCCCTACTGCATCTGGTATCGCCGGGAGTCGGGCATCGAGGCCCAGGACCCGCCGTGGAACATGCAGGCCGGCATGGCGATCGCCGCCTTTCTGTGCATCTTCATCGGCATCCACCCCGACTGGCTCTACCGCATGTTGCCCTTCCCGGCTGATTTCGTCCCCTATACCGGCCCCCGTCTCTCGGAAACGTTGCAGATTCTGGGCTTCACCGGTCTTGGCTTCTATCTGCTGGTGAAAAAACTGAAACCGGAAGACGTCATCAATCTCGATACGGACTGGGTCTACCGCAAGGGCACGGCGCTTTTCATGCGCCTGGCCCGCGGCCCCGTCAATCTCGTTAACGATATCGTCGGCAACCTCTACAAAACCGTGGGTCTGCGCTGCACCATGGCCACGGCACGAGCCTGTTCCCTTTTCGACCGGCAGGGCATCGACGGGGTGGTCGACGGCAGCGCCCGGGGCGTGGTCAGCCAGGGAGACCGGGTCAGGCGCCACATTACCGGACGCCTGCAGCACTACATCGGCGCCTCGTTAATCGCGCTGTTCGTGGTGCTGGCGCTGGTTTTGTGGTTGTGATGGGAGAAAAATAAGGACCCTGTCACCACGAAGGACACGAAGAGCACGAAGAAAGACATAAAAACCAAGATCTTTTTGTGTTTGGGTCTAAAGCCCTGACCTTTGCTTTTCCCTTCGTGGCCTTCGTGTCCTTCGTGGTGAAGAAAAGAGAATTTGAACTACCGGATCATTGCCACCCAGCAGTATCGCCCCATATCGAGAGGCCCATGGACAACTATCTCATCCTCAACACCCTGAACTACCCGATCCTGTCGCTGATCCTGCTCCTGCCGGCAGCCGGAGCACTGGGCTGCCTGTTTTTACACAACGAGCGGGCACTGAAATTCTGGGGGCTGGGCGTCTCCCTGGCAACGGCGATCGTGTCCTGCCCGCTATTCACGCGCTTCGATCCGACCACGGCCAAGTACCAGTTCGCCGAATTGCGCCGCTGGTTCCCGGCGTTTGATCTCGATTACGTGATCGGGGTGGACGGCATCAGCGTTTTACTGGTGCTGCTGACCACGTTCATCATGCCGTTGTGCATCCTCTGCTCCTGGCGGCACATTACTGTCCGGCTCAAGGAATTCCTGGTCGTCATGCTGCTCATGGAAACCGCCATGATCGGGGTGTTCATCAGTCTCAACACGGTGCTGTTCTATATTTTCTGGGAGGGGATGCTGGTCCCCATGTACCTGATCATCGCGATCTGGGGCGGACAGCGCCGGGATTACGCCTCCATCAAGTTTTTCCTCTACACCTTCACCGGCAGTATCTTTTTGCTGGTGGCGGTCATCGCCCTGTACGTCTCCACCGGCACCTTCTTCATCCCGGAGCTGATGGAACCGGCTTACCCTTTCATGTATCAGCTCTGGATCTTCCTGGCATTCGCCCTGTCCTTCGCCATCAAGATTCCGATTTACCCCCTGCACACCTGGCTGCCGGCGGCCCATGTCGAGGCCCCGGCCGCCGGCAGCGTGATTCTGGCCAGCATCCTGCTGAAGATGGGGGGCTACGGATTTTTGCGTTTCTGTCTGCCGATAGCGCCGGCCGCCACCCTGGCATGCATGCCCTGGCTGATCGGCATCGCCCTGGTCTCGATCGTCTTCGGCGGCTACCTGGCCCTGGGCCAGTCCGACATCAAGAAACTGATCGCTTACTCCAGCGTCGGTCACATGGGCTTCGTCACCCTCGGCATCTTCCTGCTCAGCGACCTTGGGATCAAGGGGGCGCTGTTGCAGATGATCAACCACGGCATCACCACCGGCGCCCTGTTCATCTGCGTGGGGATCATCTATGAACGCACCCACAGTCGCGAGATCAGCGGCAACGCAGCCCTCGGCATGGAAATGCCCCTTTTCGTGACCTTTCTGGGAATATTTTGCCTGGCATCCTTCGGTTTTCCGGGAACCAACAGTTTTGTTAGCGAATTCCTGGTGCTGATCGCCGCCTTTGCCAAATATCCTCTGGTCGGGGCGGCCGCCATCCTCGGGGCGATCCTGGCGGCGGCTTTCATGCTGAGACTGTTGCAGAAGATGATCTGGGACCGCTCCGACGGTCATGCCTTACCGCAATCGGACCGGGAAGAACGTCGAATTCTGCGGGATCTGGATCTGCGCGAGATAGCCATCCTGGGGGTGCTGGCGGTTGGTGTCTTCTGGCTCGGATTTTATCCCAAACCGCTGCTTGCGGTCATGGACAGCAGCGTCGCCCATCTGATCCGACAGGTGGAAGCGGGGAGCATCGTTGAAGTAGCTGGTGAACGGAAGACGCAGGACGCTCAACCCGAGACTTGGGACCTGGGACCTGGGATTTGAACCTTAGTAACTTTGAAGGACTTGCCATGCAGATGATGCTGTTACTACCCGAACTGACCCTGTGCCTGATGGCCCTGGTGTTTTTCTTCTGCGCTCTCGGCCCTTGCAAGACCGACACGCTGAACAATCTCGCCTCGGGACTGTCCGTGCTTTGTCTGGCGGCGGCCGTCGCCGGTTTCAATCAGGAGGGGATGCTGTTCTTCCAGACCTACCGCGTGGACCTGTTCTCCCAGCTGTTCAAAATCATCCTCACGCTTGGCCTCTGTCTGACCATCTGGAGTGGACCGGGGTTGCGAGGCATCGAGGAACAGTTGCGGCCCGAATACTATCTGTTCCTCGCCGTCGCCACCCTCGGCATGACGCTTCTTTCCAGCGCCCATGAGTTGCTGACCATCCTCCTGAGTCTGGAAATCTCGGCCTTCGCCCTTTTCGCCATCATCCCCTTTCGCCACCAGACCATGCGCCGGGAGCACCTGGAGGCGGCGATCAAATATTTCCTGTTCAGTGCCATTGCTACTGGGCTGCTGCTATACGGCATGAGTTATGTTTTCGGCCTCGGACACTCCACCCTGCTCGGCGAACTCGCTCAAACGCTCCCGGCCCTGATGCAAAACGAACCGCTGGCGGTGGTCGGTATGGTCATGCTGCTGTGCGGTTTTTTCTACAAACTCGCACTGTTTCCGATGCATTTCCTGACCCCCGACGTCTACGAGGGGTCGGCCAACGAAACGACTTCCTTCATTGCTACCCTGCCGAAGATCGCCGTGATCGCGATCATCATCCGTCTGGTGAGCCTGGTCGGTGCCGAGGCCGTCAGTCTGACCTGGATCCTGGCGGTGTTCGCCGTTATGTCCATGACCATCGGCAATCTCTGTGCCTTGGTGCAAAACGACCTGAAACGGCTGCTGGCCTATTCCAGCATCGCCCATGCCGGCTACGTGACGATCGGCGTATTGAGCGTCAACCAGATCGGTTTCGCCGCAGCGATCTATTACATGCTCGGCTATCTGCTGATGAACCTGGCCTGTTTTTTCGTCATCTATCAACTCGCCGCCGAGGGGGAAAACCTCACCTTCGACCACCTGCACGGCCTCTACCGCCGTGCGCCGCTATTGGCCTGCACCCTTGCCGCCGGCGCCTTCGGACTGACCGGCATTCCGCCAACCATCGGCTTTACCGGCAAATTCATGGTGTTCACCGCGGCTCTGCAAAGGGGCCATTACACACTGGTCATCCTGGCGGTCATCAACTCCGCCATCTCCGCGTTCTACTATCTGAAGCTGGTCAGGGCCGCTTACCGCCCGATGGCCGAATCGGGTGAAAGTGTGACTCTGAGCTGGTCGGCAACCAGCCTGGGTTTGTTCCTGCTGGCGTCCATCATCCTCGCCGGTATTCTGCCGCAAGGGATCATCGCGCTGGCCCAGGAGGCGGTAAACAGCATGGGTTGAAGACGACTGCTGCTTGGGAATCGCCGGGGGGAATTCTAGCCTTCCCCGCATTCCTTCAGGATTTGGGCGATTTCATGGTCCGTCAGCTCCGGCATGAAGTAGCTGCCATCTTCAGATTTTCCCGCCGGGGTGTTGCCGGAGGTGGTTTCCTTGAGATGCTTGATTTCGAGATTCTGGGTGCGCACCAGAGCCATCATTTTCCGGAGGTTCATTTCCAGATCGTATTTTTCGATGGCCGCACGAATCGCGAGAGCCAGATCAAGATCGTTCCATGGCTTGGCGAAAAACCGCCAGATTTCCCCCTCGTTCACCGCTTTCATGGCGCTTTCCAGGGTGGCCTGGCCTGTAAGGAGGATACGCACGGTTTGAGGATGCCTCCTGCTGACCATGGAAAGCAATTCGGCCCCGTGCATACCGGGCATCCTTTCATCGCAAACGATTACTTTGATCGGCTGACTGGAGAGGATCTCCAGGGCCTCTTTTCCGCCATGGGCTGAAACAATATCGTAGTCCTCCTCCATCAGAGCCCGCCGCAGAGCGCTGACCACATGGGCTTCATCATCCACCAGCAAAATGCAGTTTTTGCTTTCCTCCATAGCACCCCGCCTCTCGTCGCTACGGCGCCCTGTATGTCGACCTGTCATAAAGTGCGGCTTCTTTTATCGCCGCACAGGGCGCAGTTGATCCAATCGTCTTCCAGCGGCATTTTGCATTTTTCACAGATGTCCCGTCGAAATTGCCCGCAGTACGGACAAAAAAGGAACTTGGCATCGATAATTTTTCGGCATTTTTCACAGACTCTTTCGTGTCGTATCTGGGGGCCGAGCACTCTGAGGATTTCGTCCAGGGTCGTTTCTCCATGCCTGACCTTGGCCAGCCCGTCGTCGAGCAAACTTTTCATGCCGTTGGCTTTGGCCATGTTCAGCAATTCCGATCCCCTGGAATTCTCGGAGATAATATGTCGGAAGTCATCGTTCATGATGAACAGCTCGTAAATCCCGATCCTCCCCAGGTAGCCAGTGTTGTTGCAGCGGGGGCATCCCTTGCCGCGCACCACCTGCGCACCGATGCTATCCGGAGAGACCCGAAGAAGATCGAGGATCTCCCTGTCCGGCGGTTCTTCGACCCGGCAGTATTTGCAACACCGTCGAACCAGCCGTTGGGCAATGATCCCCTCCAGGGCGGAGGCGATCAGATATGGCTTGATGCCGATATCGATAAGGCGGGTGATGGAGGCTACCGAGCTGTTGGTATGCAGGGTAGTAAGCACCATATGTCCGGTCAGGGCCGCCTTGAAGGCAACGTCCGCGGTATCGAAATCGCGGATTTCACCCACCAGGATGACATCCGGATCCTGGCGCAGGGTGGCCCGCAACACCGACGCGAAGGACAGCCCGATCTTTTCGCGCACATAGACCTGATTGGCCTCCTCGACAAAATATTCCACCGGATCTTCGATGGTCTCGAAATTCTTCGACCGCACCAGCATTTCCCCCAGGATGGAATAGAGCATGGTCGTTTTGCCACTGCCGGTGGGACCGGTGGCGATCAGAATCCCCTGCGGCTTTTTGATCAGACTGTAGATATTTTTCAGATCCTCGGCCAGCAGCCCGAGATCTTCGAGCTTGAGAACGGCAGCGCTCTTGTCGAGGATCCGCATCACCACTTTTTCCCCATTGATGGAAGGCATGGTGGAAACCCTCAGATCCACCATCCGGGTTGCGGCTTTCACCGTAATGCGGCCGTCCTGGGGTTTGCGGCGTTCGGAGATATCGAGCTTGGCCAGGATCTTGATCCGCGAGATGGTGGCCGGGTGCAAATCCGAAGGGATGCGGATCTTGTCATGCAGCATGCCGTCGATGCGAAATCTTATCACCGTGAATTTGGTCTTTGGCTCGATATGAATATCGCTGGCTCGATAGCGGATGGCTTCAGCAATGATGGAATTGACTATCCGGATGATCGGCGGAACTTCGGAGGAACTGATCAGTTCCTGGACACTGATATCGACCTCATCGTCCTCGATGACAATATCCACCTCATCCATGGGGTCGAGGTCCAGGATTTCGTCGAAATTCATCTTGCCTGGTTGGGACGAGGTCTCATGAAAGGCGTTGAGCTTCTCCAGAATATCCGCACTGCGGGCGATGACCGGACTGATCCTGAACCCGGTTATCATGGCAAGATTGTCGCACTGGTATATATCGGAAGGATCAGCCATGGCCAGGGTCAACTGCCGGTCATCGAGCCGAATGGGAATCATGCGGTGTTTTATGCAAGGTTCCTTGGGCAGGATGCGAACGACTTCGCCACTCAGATTCATCTCCTTGAGATCCACATATTCCAGATGCAGCTTGTCCTGCAGGAGTTTGAGGATCTCGGTTTCATTGGCGGTACCCAGGCGCACCAGGGTATCGATGATGAATTCCTCCCCCAGGCGTTGGCTCAGGGCACGATGAAAGTCCTCCAGTTTCACCAGGCCGGCCTTGGCCAGCAGGCTTGCCAGCATGCCGTTGTTCTTCTCGATCAGGGCAGAGTAGTTTTTCAGTTTTTCCTTTTGCTGCCTGCTGACCTCCTTGAGTTTGCGGTTTTCCTGCAGCAGGGCATACTGTTGCAGCGCGAGGCTGATGGTGAGTCGCAGATCCTCGTCATTCCAGGGTTTGGTAATGAATTTGTAAACCGAACCTTCGTTGACCGCCCCCATGATGGACTGAACATCGGCATATCCGGTAAGCATGATACGGATGATTTCCGGCCAGCGCTCCTTGATCTGCTTAAGGAGTTGCGCCCCGCTCATGCCGGGCATCCGGTGATCGGACACGACCAGGTGAATGCTGTGCTTTTCCAGCATTCTCAGAGCCTCGGAGCCGCTGGAAGCGGTCAGGATCTGGTAATTTTCGTCCTGAAAAATCCTTTTCAGCGCCTTGAGAACGCCGTCCTCGTCATCCACAAACAGAAGGGTATAGCCGTTTTGATCGGGGATGATCGCATCCGACTCATCCTCGACGACTGGCTCGGCTCCCTGGTTTCCCAGAACGGTCCGGAAAAGTTCAGCGTAACTGGCCATGGGTTCCCCCTGTCACCGGCAGTTGAACAAGAAACACGGCTCCACCCTGCCTGCGGTTTTCCACCTCGATGGTTCCGCCGTATCCAGTGACGATATCATACGCGACCGTCAACCCCAGCCCCGTGCCCTGGCCGACATCGCGAGTGGTGAAAAAAGGCTCGAAAATTCTGTTACGGATGTCATCCGGCACTCCGGGGCCGTTGTCGGAAAACCTTATGCGGATGTTTTCACCTTTATGCTCGGTGGTGATAACCAGTTGCAATCCCCGGGGCCGCGCCTGGAAGGCGTTGCGCAACAAATTCAAAACGACCTGGCACAGTTGGGCTGCGTTTCCCTCAAAGGTCGGAAGGTCGCCATATTCCTTGACTATCCTGGCATCTCCGGGGATTTCCCGGGAGAGGACGCCGAGGGTGCGATCGATTTCCAGGTTGATGTCCACCGCACTTTCACCCATGTCGTCCACGTGGGAAAAACCCTTGAGGTCGGAAACGATCTGGATGATTTTTTCCGCTCCCGAAACATTCTGATCCAAAAGTTCGCCCGCATCTCCAAGTACCATATCGAGCTTTAACTCCTGCCATTTCTCGGATCCGGCAGACGCATGCAACTCGCGATAGTGCTCCAGCATGCTTGCCATTTTCCCCAAATATCTTCGCAACATATTGAGATTACTCAGGATATAACTGATTGGGTTGTTGATTTCATGAGCTACCCCGGCAGCAAGCTGGCCGACGGAAGCCATTTTTTCCTGTTGAATCAGCCGGGCATAGGCGCGTTTAAGTTCTCCGCTCCGCTCTTGTACCCGCCGTTCCAGGGTTTCGGCCAGGTCCCGGTATTTCTTTTCCGATTCAGTCAGCCGCCGGTTGCTCTCGAGCAATTCGTCGTAGGACTGGTTCACCACCCGGGTATGGATTTCCGTCGTCAGCATCCGCTTCAGATTATTGTTTATGATACTGTTCAGGGCCTCAGCGATCAGGTGGGCCATGATCCCGCACCCTTTGCTACTGACCTGGCCGCGTATCAGGCACACCGCCCCCACCGGTTCGCCTTCCAGCAGAAGCCTGCAGGTGGCATCCCAATCCTCCTCCACCGGGATCGGCAAAGGCTGGTGTGTTCCCAGGCTCCACAAGGGCACGCCTCGATCATCGACAATGGCGGCAAACCCGACCCCTGCTTTTACGGCGCTGTTAAGCAACGGCTGGGTTTGCGCTTCATCGAGAACATCGGTAAGGCGTTTTTCCGCACCCACGAGAAATTCGATCTCAGTGGTAAGATTCATGGCTGCTCCACGTTGTCATCCGTGCCAGGCGTTTCTGAAAGTCTGGCGCAGACGGTTACAGCAGAAATCTTCAAGAATAATCCGATCTCCTCCGAACAAGCTGGGAAAGGAACATGTGTTTATCCAGCCCATGATTCCCGGCCAGCCCGTATCGAGAGTCGATGTGCTCGTAGGTTCGATCCGCCAATTGGACAAAGGTCTCCAAGACACCGGTACCGTGCAGGGCGGAGCTCATGAAAACGGGAATCCCCGAAGGGTTCCAGACCCGGCGGACTTCTTCTTCGGCAACGATTCCGCCCAGATCCCGCTTGTTGAACTGCACCACCAGGGGGATATGTTCGATATCCAGGCCGACAAAGCCCAGGTTTTTTTCAAGATTTTGAAAGCTGTTAAAGTTGTTGGTTATTTCCGACCGTTGGGAGTCTGCAATGAACGCCACGCCGTCGGCCCTCTGCAGGACCGCCTTGCGGGTGGCATCGTGTTTGACCTGTCCGGGAACCGTGTAAACCTTGAGCTTGATTCGCAGGCCGCTGGGAGCCATCAGGAAGAACGGCAGCAGG
Source organism: Pelobacter sp. UBA6093 (assembly GCA_002435955.1). Taxonomy (GTDB): domain Bacteria; phylum Desulfobacterota; class Desulfuromonadia; order Desulfuromonadales; family Syntrophotaleaceae; genus Syntrophotalea. The sequence continues at coordinate 20,852 of DIWZ01000008.1, read as the reverse complement.
TCGAAAAAAATGGTCCGGTCATCCTTAGTATCCAGAACCATGAGATCGCCGCGCCCTTCCGGCTGCAGCAGGTCGTGCAGCTGCAGCAGGTTGGTGGTCTTGCCAGACAGCGCCGGACCGTAATAGACCAGCTTGAGAACCATCCTCTTTTCACATTCGTCATACTCGATCACAGGCCCATCCTTTGACAAAGGACACCATCACTCGTTTTGTGTTCCGAATAAATCCAGAAACAGGTCGACCATGTCAGGATCCAAAGCACCCCCTTTGAGATTGCAGAGGATCTGGAGTGCTTCACCTCTGGAGATGGCTTTTCGATAGGGGCGATCCGTGGTCAGGGAATCGTAGATATCGGCAACACTGATAATCCTGGCTTCCAGAGGCACGGCTCGCCCTTTGAGCTGCAGGGGATATCCTTTTCCGTCGAAACGCTCGTGATGATGCAGGACGATATTGATCACCCTTGTCGGAAGCCCGGCCTGCCTCGCCACATCCGCCCCCCAACAGGGGTGGTTTTTGACGATCGCATACTGGCTTGCGTCCAGGGGGCCGCCCAGGTTCAGGATTTTCTCCGGCACCCCGATCTTTCCACAGTCGTGCAGCCAGCTGCCGTGCCGAATCTCCTTGAGGGCCGATTCCGCGAGCCCGAGCCGACGCGCCATGGCCACGGCATATTCTCCCACCCGTTCACAGTGCCCGCGTGTATAGGGATCCTTGAGCTCGATCGTTTGCGCCAGACAGAGCAAAGTTGACTCGGTTCCCCGGGAAAGTGTCTGGATAATTCGGTAGCGGGCCAGGCTTTCCTCGACTACCCACTCCAATTCGTCGTTGTTCCAGGGTTTCAGGACAAAACGGAAAATTTCGCTTTTGTTGATCGCCTCAACCGCGGTGCCAAGATCCGCATAGGCCGTCATCAACACTTTGATGGTGGAGGGTGAAATCTCCCGGACCCGGCAAAGCAGATCGAGCCCTGACATGCCCGGCATCATATTGTCGGAGACGATGACCGCTACATCCTCTTTCTGCAGGATGGCCAGTGCACTCCTTGCGTTCGAAACGCTGCGCAAGATCAAGTCCTTTTCCAGGAAAAGGCGCTCGATGGAACGCAGGACATTCTCCTCATCGTCAACGAATAGAACCGTTTCAGACATGCTCCCCCTCATCCAGATCGAAGGTCACAACCAGACCTTCATGATTTCCCAGATGGATCTTGTTGCCCTTGATCCACCGATTAGCCATCCCTGGTTTCCCTCTGACCGGCATCATTCATCCGCAGGCCGGGACACAGCCTTTACATCGACGGGCAGGCGCACAGTGAAAGCTGTCCCTTTTCCCGGGTCACTTTCCACGAAGATTTCCCCCAGGTGTTTTTTTACGATTTCATAAGAGAGACTCAACCCCAGGCCGGTGCCGATGCCGATTTCCTTGGTAGTGAAAAACGGTTCAAAGATCCTGGGTAGATTTTCCTCGGGAATGCCGCAACCGGTATCGGCAACGGAGAACAGCACCGTTTCTCCATCCTGCCAGGCTTTTACGGTTATCTGCCCCTCCCTGTCGATGGCCTGCGCAGCGTTGATAAGGAGATTCAGGAAAACCTGATTGACCTGATGCGGATAGCACCTGACAGGTGGCAGCTCGGCAAAATCCCGAATCAGGGTGGCTTTGTACTTGATCTCGTTCCAGACCATGTTGATGGTGCTCTCAAAACATTCCACAAGATCGACAGTTCTCCAATCCGACTCGTCCACCCGGGAAAATGTCTTCAGATCCTGAACGATTTTCCTTACCCGTTCGGCGCCGTCGAGGGATTCGTCGATCAGATCCACGACATCCTCGACGATAAAATCCGGTTTCAGCTTCTTGCGGGCTTTGACAACCGCATCGAGAGCTCCCGGATGCCACGGCGCCTGCAATGCCTCATCCTGAACATCGATAAATTCTCTCAATCTGGCCAGATATTTATGCAGGGTTCGGAGATTGCTCGATATAAAGCCGATGGGGTTGTTGATCTCGTGGGCCACTCCGGCCGCCAGTTGCCCGATAGTGGCCATTTTTTCCTGATTGAAAATCTTGACCTGGGTCGTCTTCAACTCCGCGTAAGCTTCCTCCAACTGGCGGCTCTTGATTTCCAGCTTCCGGTTGGAATCCTCCAGTTTGGAGGTCAGCTGTTTCAGGCTGGTGTAATCGTAGAGGGTGAGGACAGCTCCGCCTCCATCCTGACTTTCGTCCAAACGGTAGCTGTTTACAAGAAACCACCGCCCGTCGAGCTCGTGGAAAACTTCCGTCTGTTGCCCCAGAAGGATATCAACCGGGATGCTTCCCTGCCTGAAAACATCCCGCAGTTGCTGGCCGATGAGATCGGGGTAGCCCTTTCCGGTCAGGTTTACCATGGCCTTGTTACAGCGTCGGATCTTTCCGGCGGCATCGACCAGGACCACTATTTCCTTGACGCAGTCCATGGTCAATTCCCATTCCTTTTTACCCAGTTGTACCAGGCGGAATAGCTGGTCCGGATCTTCATGCTGTTTGAGCTGGTCAGGCTGCTGTCTCTGGAGCTCTTTCTCGATCATCAAGGGGTCGGCAATTTCGTTGTTCAGCCGCCGGGAAGCTGGTTCATTTTCAGGAGGGGAATCAGCCAACCCTTTAAATGGCTTATGATGCTGCAGAACCAAAAGGAAGCCGCTGACGGATCCGTCATCGGCCAAACTTGGAATCGCATGCACGCTTATACCGGAATTGTTTCCAACGCTGGAATCCTTTTCCAACGCTGGAAAAACCGAGGCCCGTGCGTCCATAGCTTGCCTCCCGGGACACCTGGGACAGATGCTCGTCCTCCCACGAATAACCTCATAACAATAACCTCCGACAAGGTCGGCCGCAGGATTGCCGCAAAGCCGGCCCATCATCGAGTTATGTAAAACGACCCGGAACTCCGTATCGATCCAGGCCAGCCCGAGATCGGCATTATCATTCAGGGACAGAAAGCTGCTTTCATTTGCCAGCAGGCGCATTGCCCCCCCGGACAAGTTTACGGACATGACATTTCCCCCCGTGATAATCAGCTGAACCTCACACTCATTCAGAAAAAAGTTCCCTGTAACCCTGTTCATTCCTGAGCCTATACTGTCCATGGCGGCGTGGAATCTGCCACCATGCCCGAAAAATTCACCGCCTGATCGTTTTCATGAGGAATAATCCCCAGTTTTCCAACCGCTTAGCCATAAAATATTAGCTCTTTTATTCAAGTTTTCCACAACTTTGTTTATTATTAATGATATATGACATAGACGAATTGCGTCTTGCGTTGCGCCTTAACCCCTGAATTTTTGAGATATCCACAAAAAACCCGACCTGAAAAGGCCGGGTTTTTAATAAAGCTGAGCTGTTTTGAAGAAATCTCCATAGTTGGGTTAAGGGCATTTCTCACGACAGCAACAGAAACGAAAATCGGTCATTTGCGTCTCCTGGACTGACTCGATAACGTCTTCATCAGAAGTCCCCTGACAGGATTAAGAGCATATCAAGGGTGGTGTAATCGATGATCACGTCTATTCCCTGAATATTTTGCGGGGTGGCATGGTTCGTCACTGAAGCATTTCGCGGCTGGCGGCAACCGTACCTCCCGCATAGAAAAAACCCTGTCAGGATAAGACGTTAGATCGGAATCGTCAATGTTCTTGAGCAGCAGATCGTGCGCACCTTGACGCCCTGCCCTTCTGCGTTAATGTTGTAGTACTTGGAGAGGACACCTCATGACCGACCGACTCACGCCGGGCCGGCGCCTGCGCGCCGCCCTCGATATGGAGCAACCGCTGCAGGTCGCGGGAACGGTGAATGCCTACGCCGCCATCCTGGCCAAAGAAGCGGGGTTTCGTACGCTGTATCTCTCCGGGGCCGGTGTGGCGAATGCCTCCCACGGCCTGCCCGATCTGGGCATGACGACCCTCACCGATGTGCTGGAGGATGCGCGGCGCATCACCGCCGCCGTGGACCTGCCGTTGCTGGTGGACGCCGACACCGGCTGGGGAACGGCCTTCATGATCGGCCGCACGGTCCGCGAGCTGATCCGCGCCGGCACCGCCGGCATGCACTTGGAGGATCAGGTGACGGCCAAACGCTGCGGTCACCGGCCGGGCAAGGTCATCGTGCCGATGCAGGAAATGATCGACCGCATCAAGGCTGCGGTGGATGCCCGCACCGACCAGTCCTTCGTCATTATGGCCCGCACCGATGCCTTCGCCGTGGAGGGCCTTGAGTCGGCCATCGAGCGCGCCTGCCGCTGCCGGGAAGCCGGGGCGGACATGATCTTCCCCGAGGCTCTCCCCGACCTGAAGCACTACCGACGGTTCGCCGAGGCGGTGGGAATCCCGGTGCTGGCCAATCTTACCGAATTCGGCAAAACCCCGCTATTCACCCTCGAAGAATTGCGCGAAGCCCGCGTATCCCTGGCCCTCTATCCCCTGTCCGCTTTCCGCGCCATGAGTGACGCGGCCCTCAGGGTCTACCGGGCCATCCGCGAAGCAGGCACCCAGGCCGAAGTGCTGGATGGCATGCAAAGCCGGGAGGAGTTGTACCGATTGCTGGATTACCACACCCTGGAAGAAAAACTGGATCGGCTGTTCTCCAAGGAGGAAACGCCATGACCACCCCTAAAAGCCCCGGACTGGCCGGTATTGTCGCCGGCGATACCGCACTGAGCACGGTCGGCAAAAAGGACCTCGGCCTGAGCTACCGCGGCTACGCCATCACGGATCTGGCCGAACAGGCCAGCTTCGAAGAGGTAGCCCACCTGCTGCTGTACGGTCACCTCCCAAACCGCCGCGAACTGGAAGCCTACCGGCTTAAACTTGCCGCGCTGCGTGGCCTGCCGGAAGCGCTGTGCAAGATCCTGGAGCAGCTGCCCGGCAGCGCTCACCCCATGGATGTGCTGCGCACCGGCTGCAGCGCCCTGGGCACCATGGAACCGGAATCGCCGGACCATCCGCAGGAGCAGGTGGCGGACCGGCTGATCGCCACCTTTCCGGCCATGCTGACCTACTGGTACCATTACCAAAAGGATGGACGACGCATCGACACGGTCACCGACGAGCCCAGCCACGCCGGGCATTTCCTGCGCCTGCTGCACGGTCGCGCGCCGGAGGAACTGCACCGCCGGGCGGTGGACGTCTCGCTGATCCTGTATGCCGAACACGAGTTCAACGCCTCCACCTTCAGCGCCCGGGTGACGGCTTCGACCCTGTCCGATTTTTACTCGGCGGTAACCTCGGCCATCGGCACCCTGCGCGGTCCCCTGCACGGCGGCGCCAACGAAGAAGCTTTTTACCTCATCTCCCGCTTCGCGTCGGCCGATGAGGCGGAAGCGGCGATCATGGACATGCTGGCGCGCAAGGAGAAGGTCATGGGCTTCGGCCACCGGGTCTACCGGATCGCCGACCCCCGCTCCGACATCATCAAAGCTTGGGCGGATAAACTGTCCGCCAGCGCCGGCCGGGAAGTACTGTTCGAGGTTTCGCAGCGCATCGACCAGGTGATGAAACGGGAAAAGGATCTGTTTCCCAACCTCGATTTTTACAGCGCCTCGGTCTACCACATTTGCGGCATTCCGACACAGATGTTCACCCCGCTGTTCGTCTTCGCCCGCACCAGCGGCTGGTCGGCCCATATCATGGAACAGCGCGCCGCCAACAAACTGATCCGCCCCTCGGCGGATTACGTCGGTCCGCCGCAGCGCGCATTCGTGCCGATCGACAAGCGGAAGTGATGAACCTCAAAAGCTTGAGCGACTGAAAGGAGCGGGCGTGAGGTGCTTTTCATTGTCTTTAAGGGAGAGGGTCTGTAACTTTTTGCCGTCATAGGAGAATCAACTATGACCGACCGCACCGCCGACATCAATATCCGCCCGGAGCCGGATCGGGAACTGGTCGACATCGCCGACTACGTGCTCGACTATTGCATCAACAGTGAAGAGGCCTGGGAGACGGCCCGCCTGTGCCTGATGGACGCACTGGGCTGCGCCCTGCTGGCGCTGCGCTACCCGGAGTGCGCCAGGCTGCTGGGTCCGGAGGTTGACGGCACGGTGGTGCCCGGCGGGAGCCGGGTGCCCGGCACCCGCTTCGAGCTTGATCCGGTCAAGGCGGCCTTCGACATCGGCGCCATGATCCGCTGGCTGGATTTTAACGACACTTGGCTGGCCGCCGAATGGGGGCATCCCTCGGACAATCTTGGCGGCATTCTGGCGACCGGCGATTTCATCAGCCGCCGCAACCTGGCCGCCGGCCGTCCTGCGTTGACCATGAAAGAAGTACTGGCCGCCATGATCAAGGCCCACGAAATCCAGGGCTGTCTGGCGCTGGAGAACGCCTTCAACCGCGTGGGGCTCGATCACGTGGTGCTGGTCAAGGTGGCCTCCACGGCGGTGGTTACGGCCCTGTTGGGCGGCAGCCGGCAACAGGTCATCGACGCCGTCTCCCAGGCCTGGATCGACGGGCAGAGCCTGCGCACCTATCGCCACGCCCCCAACACCGGACCGCGCAAGTCCTGGGCCGCAGGCGATGCCACCAGCCGGGCGGTGCGCCTGGCGCTGTTGACCCTGAAAGGGGAGATCGGCTGTCCGAGCGCCCTGACCGCCAAAACCTGGGGATTTTACGATGCCCTGTTCCACGGGGAAAGATTCCGTTTCCAACGTCCCTACGGTAGCTACGTCATGGAAAACATCCTGTTCAAGATCGCCTTCCCGGCCGAGTTCCATGCCCAGACCGCCGTGGAAGCGGCCCTGGAGCTGCATCCGCAGGTCAAACAGCGGCTGAGCGACATCGAGCGGATCGTCATCACCACCCAGGAACCGGCCCTGCGCATCATCAGCAAGACCGGGCCGCTGCATAACCCCGCCGACCGCGATCACTGCCTGCAGTACATGACGGCCGTGGCTCTCATCCACGGGGCGCTAACCGCCGATCATTACCAGGACGAGGCGGCCGCCGATCCACGCATCGATCTGATGCGGGGAAAAATGGAGGTGGTGGAGAATAAAAGTTACAGCAGGGACTATCTCGATCCGCAGAAACGCTCCATCGCCAATGCCGTGCAGGTCTATTTCGCAGACGGCAGCCACACGCCCCGGGTCGCAGTGGAATATCCCCTCGGCCACCGCCGGCGACGCGCCGAAGGCGTTCCTTTGCTGATAGAGAAATTCCGCAACAATCTCGCCACGCGCTTCCCGGCCGACCGGGCGCAGGCCATCCTGGAGCTGTGTTCGGACCGGGAGCGGTTGGAGGATACGCCGCTGCCCACATTCATGGAGATGCTGGTGATCTGATGGACGGATTGAAGAAGCCGATCTGGAGCCCGCCGCGCAAGCGGATCGATGAGTCCAACATGGCCCGCTTCCTGGCCTTTGTCAATGAGCGGCACGGCACCGATTTTTCCGACTACGATGCCTTGTATGCCTGGTCGGTGACCGACATCTCCGCTTTCTGGGAGGCTGTGTGGCAATTCTGCGGCATCATCGCCTCGCGGCCTTACGACCGGGTGGTGGATGATCCGCAACGGATGCCCGGAGCGCGATGGTTTGAAGGCGCGCGACTCAATTTTGCCGAAAATCTACTGCGCTACCGGGACGAGAAAACCGCCCTCATTTTCAAGGGGGAAGAAGGACCGACACTTCGGCTCAGCTACGCCGAAATGACCGGACGGGTGGCCGATCTGGCCCAGGCCCTAAGCAAAGCCGGGGTGGTGGCGGGCGACCGGGTTGCGGGTTTCATGCCCAATCTGCCGGAAACGGTGATCGCCATGCTGGCCGCGGTGAGTCTCGGCGCCATCTGGTCATCCTGCTCGCCGGACTTCGGCCTGCGCGGGGTGCTGGAGCGCTTCGGCCAGATCGAACCGAAGGTGCTGTTCACCGCCGATGGTTACCGCTACCGCGGCAAAAGCTACGACTGCCTGGAGCGGGCGCGGCAGATTGCCGAAGCGATCCCCGCCATCGAACGGGTGGTGGTGGTTCCCTACCTGCAGCCCTCCCTGCGCATCGCGGAGATCCCCCAGGCGGTTCTCTACCAGGCATTCACTACCGAACAGGCCCCGGCCCTCAGCTTTGCCCAGATGCCTGCCGAGCATCCCCTCTACATCATGTATTCTTCCGGAACCACCGGGCCGCCCAAATGCATGGTGCAGGGGGCCGCCGGCATCCTCGTCAATCATCTCAAGGAGCACATCCTCCACACCGATCTGAAACGGGGGGACACTATCTTCTACTTCACCACCTGCGGCTGGATGATGTGGAACTGGCTGGTTAGTTCCCTGGCGACAGGTGCAACGGTGGTTCTCTACGACGGCGACCCCTTCTATCCGCAGCCCGGAGCCCTGTGGCACCTGGCGCAGGAGGAACAAATCACCGTTTTCGGCACCAGCGCCCGCTACCTGACGGCACTGGAACAATCCGGCGTGCGCCCGGGGCGGGACTTCGACCTGGGATCTCTGCGGACCCTGCTGTCCACCGGATCGCCGCTGGCGCCGGAAGGGTTCGAGTTTGTCCACCGGCAGATCAAGGCGGACCTACAGCTCGCCTCCATCTCCGGCGGTACCGATCTCAACGGCTGTTTCGCATTGGGCAACCCCCTCGCGCCGGTCTATGCCGGGGAACTCCAATGCCGGGGACTGGGCATGCGGGTCGAAGTCTTCGACGAAACGGGCCGGTCGGTGAAGGGAGCAACCGGGGAACTGGTCTGCACTGCGGCCTTCCCCTCCATGCCGCTGCACTTCTGGAACGACCCGGACGGCAGCAAGTACCGCAAGGCATATTTCGAGCGATTCCCGGGGGTCTGGGCCCATGGCGACTGGTGCCGGCTGACCGACAGCGGCGGCCTGATCATCTTCGGCCGCTCCGACACCACCCTCAACCCGGGTGGAGTGCGCATCGGCACTGCCGAGCTCTACCGTCTGGTGGAAACCTTTCCCGAAATCGATGACAGCCTGGCTGTAGGGCAGCGCTGGCAGGGGGACGAGCGGGTGATTCTTTTCGTGCGTCTGGCTGCCGGCAAGACCCTCAGCGACGAACTGCGGCAGCGCATCAAAACCGCCATCCGCGACAATCTCACCCCCCGCCATGTACCGGCGAAAATCATCGCCGTGGCCGATATCCCCTACACCATCAATATGAAAAAAGTGGAACTGGCGGTGCGCAACGTGATCCACGGCGAGCCGGTAAAAAACCGGGATGCGTTGGCAAACCCGGAGGCGTTGGAGTTGTATCGGGATTTGGAGGAACTTAAGTGCTGAGTACCAAGTGCTGAGGGTTGAACTATTGGGTAGGCCGGTTCAAGCGCAGCGGAACCGGCATCGCTCTAGGGAGATGTTTTTTTTGCTGATCGCCGGATGCGCTGCGCTTCATCCGGCCTACGCCTGGCTGCTGAGTGCTGGGGAAATTGTAATGTCACCCGGTTTTTCTCAGCACTCGTTACTCAGCACTCAGCACTTGCAAAATATGGGGAGTGTCCCGAATGGCGAAGCACTGCGTCTGTGCCTAAAGTACTTTGCTCCATACTCATAGCCGCCCGGTACGGCGTAGATAACCTTGATAATCTCGACCCATCTCTTCGATCTCATAGCGCTCGAACGTCTTGCGACGGTGAGCGCGGGCTTCGGTGAACAGTGCGAAGACTCTTTCGGCCTCTGGGCAGGCAGTAAAGCCGGTATCAATGTGGGTATCCATGTCCATTCCGCCATCACCAGTGTACGTACGAATGACAAAGCCACCAAATATTACGTCTCCAACGCCGTCCCTGCGCAACCGGGACAGCGATGGTTCTTCAACAGTGCCAAGCTCGATGAGTTCCAGTTGCACATCGTCTGATATTTCACGGGCCGTCACTGCCCGATGATTGGTAAGTACATAACTGCGGTGACGGGCCCGACGGATTGACAACCACGGATAGATGATCGACACCAGAAGTGGGAACGTAATCAACAGCACAAAGGGCACAAAGAGCAACAACCAGAGGGCGTCAGACATACCGAACTTGCCCCTCTGCAGGTCCAGGACAAGTCCACCGATGAACATCAACAAGAATAAGGCGAGCAGACCAAGCGAAACCGTGGCTATGATGGTAAAGAACATGGCCCGAACCCACCGGCTCTTGACTACTCCGGGCATCATGTCGCCCCAGGCCGCACCCGGCATTGCCTTGCCAGCCCACAGCACACGCTCTTCCGGCTGAAGTATCCGCTGCAGCGCCTGTTGTACTGGACCCGACAGCACCTTGAGGCTAGCTGGTGTCCAGTCTGTTTGGTTAGATAAGCTCATAATCTCCCTTTACGGCGCAGCCATCCCTGGTAATCTCGCTGCATCTCTTCAATATCTTCGCGTTCGCGGTCGCCAAGGCGTTGCTGGCGCGCTTTGGAGAAAATAACCGCCACCTGTTCCGCTTCTGGACAAGCGGTAAAACCGGTATCGAAGGATGTATAAACTTCCATACCAAGATCACCGGTTGTGCTGCGCGTCATGGTGCCGCTAAAGATTATATCGCCCAGTCCATCTTTGCGTTTCCGAGTTACCCTGGGAGCTTCCACATCGCCAAGATCCATCCATTTAAGCTTGATATCCCGGGGAAACTCACTGATCGTGATCGCCTTGCGGTTGGTCAGCACATAGCTGCGATGGCCGCCCTCCCAGATCGATATCCAAGGGAATATGACCAACAGCAGAAAGAACGCGTCACACAATAACAAGCCCGCAACAATCGGAAGTGTAACAAGATCCCACCAATTTCCATTGCCGCTTAGCCTGTCGAAAATATAGCCGAGCAGTGCCGCCGATAAAAACAGAAAGAGGTAGGACGCCAATGCAGCGGTGATTGCGTAAAGTAAAGCACAAGCCCGGCGGCTTTTGATGTTTCCGGGCATAGATTCACACCACGCGGCTCTAGGCAGAGGTTTACCAGACCAAAGCACCTGTTCGTTTGGTTGCAGGATGGTTTTCATCGACTCTCGTGCAGGCATCGACAGCACAGCGAGTTTATCTCTGTCAGAATTAATGTCGGCTAGACTCATCGACCCCATCCTTTAATAGCGCCCACCGTGAAAGTAACCGGCAACCGCGCGAGGCGGCCCGTTCGGAGAGCGCCCCGCTTTCGGTTGTCCGGTTGACTGGAAAGTTAAGACGCATCGAACTCTGCCGCTGCGAATCCTTTGATAATCCGATTTACCTTCGGGGCAATTGACGCAAACTCTTTGTGCTCTCGAGATATGGCCGCAGCAGTCAGCATGAAAACACTTGCGGCAGTGGTGCCTCTGGGGTGCCTGTGCCTCTGGGGTCGGACCTGGACAAGTATTTGTTTTTTAAAAGAATTACTTTCTTTTATCGCTGTATTTTGGTCTTAGAACTGGCATTTCAGGGGTAAAATGGCGTAGTCGGCCTCGTTTTCACGAAGCACGAAACCTTGACCCTCCTTGGTCACTGTTCGGTGCCAACCCTTGATTCCCAAACCGGTTTTTACACCGGCGACAAACTCTTCATCTCCGACGGCCAAACTCCCCGACCAGCAGGAATCACGCTCCAGCAAGTTCCGACGCATGGCTTCCTCCACCCATCCGCGTCTTGTCGAATACATTTCGGAATTCCCTGTCACCCCAAGCAATTCTTCCAAAACCTGGTGATCCAGCAAATGGTACCGCTGCTTTGTCTGGCTCAGTTCGGCGTAACCGCTCTCCGGCCAATCAACCGGATCTTCAACCGCCCCGGCGCGGACCATGTTCAGATCCATATAGGTCAAACATCTGGCAAAATGATCACCAGAAGCAATAGCCGTCGCATGATAGCGGTCTTCCCAAAAGGCCCCTTTACGTTTTTTCCTTTGGTTGAATTCCTGCGCGACTCTCCCGGCGACCAGTTGCATGCTTTTGGGAATCTCGTTGTCCCCTCTATCTTTGACCAAGAGGTGGATATGATTGGAGGTAGCCACGTAATTCAGAATACAGAGACTGTATCGCTTTTTGGCCTCGAAAAGCCATCGGATCCATGCTCTACGGTCATAAGCGAATTTAAGGAGAAATTCCTGCTTGTGACATCGATGCGTGATATGCCAGATATGACCCGGCAAGAAATATCGATTGGCTTTCGGCAAATCTCCCCCCCCTTTTTCATTTCAGGGTTAAAATGGCGGGCCTAAGCTCAAAATAAGTGCCAAATCCAATGAATTCTTATTGTAAATCAAGGACTTTCACAGGTCCGACCCCGGACAACTTGGCCACTGTTATGTTTTTTATTGCAGCATTTATCTTCTCAACCCATTCTATCCTTTTGCTCTTAGATCTTGGGAGAGGATGATAGTAGGCGTATTTTGCTTCTTCTTTTCTTATGCCGACATGGTCAGGATTGTTGATTTTCTCAATTGCACGTTTGGCTAGTTTGCTTAGGGCCGAATTGACACCCCAAGCATATATGACTGGAACACTCTTCATGAAAAGTGACTCGAAATCGCTTTTTCTAGCGTCGGAAAAAATTGAATGGGTCTCATTTTCCTTTTCGGTTTTAAGGAACTCATACAGTTTTTTTGACTTTGGTGTTCTCAGGTCGGAAAGGTTTAAAACCCTCGCATACTCGAAAGAGTTATTGTTCATGACTTTTATGATTTGGTCCTGGGTATCATCTGGCACCGTTGGCGTTGGTAGTGGATTAGCCTCATTACCATCTATTGGATAAGAAGATCCTGGATTCATCATCACAACCATGATGTCTGGTTTTTCGATGGTAGTATTCTTATGCCTTATATCAAGGTACTTTCTGTATTTACGACCTTCAACTACGTAAAATAACCCTGAAATATCGTATTCGTTTCTCATTTTATCTTTCTAAAACATAACGTTGTACTCACCGGCGGCAACGGGGCGGGCCGGCCCGGCAGAAACCTAAACGCGAACCGCCCCTGTCTCACCCGTCCGAGTGTAGCGCGTGGTTAGCAACGCCTTCCGGATTCCCCTTAGTTACAACCCAACCAGCCAGATAACTTAAAAAAATGTCCGTTGCTTCATTGAAACACTCAATTACTTCCAGCCATGAGGACTCGGGATATTTGTTGTCCTCGTCCGTAATCGCAAACTCAAATGAAAGTGTTTTATTGTCAACGCTTTGAACTGTGCTGAAAAGATGCTGTTCTGAAAAGTGGATATAGCCGCACAAGTTTTCATAGACCTTTTTCAACCAAGGATGTTTCCTGGAAAGAGTTTCAGCCAGATAGGCATCAGTCATTTTTTGGCCATTTTTATCTTTGATTTTTCGAATATGCGTTCCGGAAATCACTTCATTTGCAAACGAGTGGGGATTATCAACCAACCATATGGCAGAAAAGCGCAATGAGGTATCAATTTGCATTCTCAATACGGATCGAGCACATGTCATATTCAATGATTCAATTAAACTGCGAAAACCCGCGCTTGTGCTCAAGGAGCGTTTTACCGCTCCTATGGCAAGAAGGTCTACAGGATACATATTCTGGTTATCGACTGAAAGCATTTGCATGCATAATTCAAGAGTCTCACCACGCTTTTTGTTTAGAATGGTTAGGGCATTGCTGATTGCTTCGGAATGATTGGTTTCCATCAGTAATTTCCTGCCTGCTAACGACTGGGTTCCAGGCGGGGAAGAGGCGCCATCGGATTCTCCGTCCTGTGCACCTGCATGCTAGCGCTTCGCATCGAGGTCAGGGATGGTAGTCGAAGTAACCCCGAAGGCCTTCTCTGTGCACCTTGGTGATATCAGCGAATTCCTGCTTGATGTAATCAGCGTCACTGGCAGCAACTGGCCCCACATATCCATTGTACGCACAAGTGATTTCAAACCTGGCGACGCAGTTACCGGTATAATTCAAATCCTCACATTCGATATAGACATATCCATTATTGGCTATCCGGACTTGGTTGAACTTGCGGTCGTCCGCATTTGCGTAGAGATCTGCGCACTGCTCAAGCGTAAGTGTGTCAACCGGTATCCATGGGTATCGATATGTGAACAACCATGGGATCTCCCGCCCCACGCGGATAATATGATGGGCTTCATATCCAAGCTCGGCGGGAAAGTTATCGTTGACGGCAATGCATATTACGCGCGTCTTGTGGCGTAGCTTGCGAAGAACTGGAATGTAATCCCGGTCATGGGACACAAGAACAATTGCGTCACTATCCGCAGCAAGATCTTCCAGCTTCGACTGTATGGTGGCGTCAACTCCCTTTTCCGAAGTACCGGGTATGGTAACCTGTTCAACAAATACACCGCTTTCCATCCCCAAGCGGTCCAGAAACGCCTTTTGTTCCTCAGTAGAGAACTTGCTCTTGCTGGGTCCAAAACACCGCTGGGAACAGACGAACTCGAGGGTTTGGCACTGCCCCTTAAGTTCGAGTTCGTGAGTATTGGATAGCATGTGATTCACGAACTCAATCATTCCCCTTCCGGAAAGTTGCGAAGCCACGAAGCGTTTCTCTATTCCAAGTTCAAGGATGCGGTTGACGTAATTGGGACCGTCCACGATTATTGGGATATTCATCATCTATTGCTCCGCATTAAGCGCTAACGTTGCTCTTCAGCGGTCGCGGCCTTTTGCGATCCGCTGCAAGAGTCTGGTTAGGTTTGACTACATCCATCTAACCAATTATTCTTCAATGACTCAAATTTTTCATTATCATCGGGGGAGATTTTCATACGCTTTATCATTTTTGAATAAATGGAGACAATCTCTTTTGAATCTGATTGTGTCAAAACACCGGCAGCAACTGCCTGCCTAATGGTATGGTCAATTTTTAAAGAGAGCACCCGGGCCTTTACATTTGAGACCCGTTCAATCAAAAAGAAACACTCAGCAGGCGATGGGGCCTCAAGGATTTTCTCAAAATAAAACTTCATAGCCTCCGGTATACCAAAGACCCCCTTTTCAAAACGAACAGATGACAGGTACATCTCGATTATCTGTTTTTTACTTGCAACCTTTTCGAACCACTTTGCCAATAGAATTTCAATAATTTTCCTCCTGATTGTTTTATTAAAATCTTCAACAAACAGGGTTCGCACTAGCTGTTGTGTTATTGTCGAGCCTCCGGACCGGCGTCCCTGTCCGAAAAGACTCAAAAAAGCTCTGAAGGTCGCCCTAAGGCTGACTCCTTTATGGTGGTAAAACTCCCTATCTTCTATGAAGACGAGAATCCTTTTTAGGTCTTTCAATCCTATCTTCATTCTTTGGATTTCGTATATGGAGAGCTTTGCTCGATATATAATATATTCAAAATTATCAACGAGTCTTAAATTGAATTTATAAGCTAAATATTTTGTTATGCAAAGCAATGTGTTTTCATGATTATCATAAAGTGAACTCCTGTAGACATAGGCTAAAATTGCTAGCCAAAACGATACGAACGACACAACAAGGCATGGCAATATTGAAGGTTGCTGCGTTGATATTAATTCGAACATAGAAAATATACTTGCAGACAAAAAAGAGGTAATAATTCCAGAGAAAATGGCAATTACCCAAAAGGGATAAGTCACATAACTCAGCCATCCCGGGAACATCCTTATTGAGAATGGTTGATCTGCGCCTTCGACACGCCAGTTTGGAAGGACAAATTGTATTGATCCATACGCTAGGCCTAGCATACGCCTTAAAACAACGATTTTTCTCCTGCCAAAAAGAAGGGTTTTCTGCCGATCAGCAAAATACTTCAAGGTAGTAATTGAAAACGAAAAAACTAGAGATAGTAAAATAATTAGGAGCCAGATTGGTGAAATGACTCCCTCATAAAGTTGGCCAAGTTTCTCTAAGGAACCCAATGCCGCTGAACTTAACGCTGCAGAAATTACCAAAGTAATATTGGTTGCATTTATAAATAGTCTCTCCTCCGACTCAAGTGCAGCAGACGCACTTTCATATTCTTTAAGGACAATATCTCTGTTCTTAAAGGAATAGGTTGGGAAGTGCTGTTTCCAGTCGTGCTCAGAGACATCCATGATTTCGGTTACCTTTTTTACACCGCCGCCGTAGGCGCGGCCGGTTACCCGACCGCCCCGGCACAGATCCCGGCGTGCGGAACTACCGCACCGGGCTCTTCGTGAATATTCACTTCCGCAATTCGCGAAAGCACCTAAACCAATACCAAGCTTTTGTGTCGTGGGTATGGGACGATCTTCGGTCCCGGCAATCCCAGTCGTTCGACCAGTTCGTAGAACCGCCAGCCATTCATCCGATGCCGCCTGCTGCGGCGCTGCAACCACTTGAAGAAGATCGCCAGGACTTTTCGGTGATATTCACTGATGCTCCGAGAGTTCCCCGGCAGCCCGAAGTAGTTGTAGTGACCACCTAGCTTGCGCGTTACCGCTGCGAAGAGCTGCAGGGTCGGCACATGACGATGGGTCTTGACCCACTCGGTGAAGTCTTTCAGCGCCCGTTTCATCTTGGCCCGGGAAGTGCGCCGTTTAAGCCGCCTCTCCCCTTTCCTGTCGAGGTCCCAATAGTATTCGAACCCCAGATAGACGAAGGTACGCTTGCGACTCGGGTGAAACCGGCTGAACCGAAGCAGTTGGGTCTTCTCCGGGGCCACTTCGAGGCCGAACTTGCCCAGCCTCTTGGGTAGTACCCGATAGAACGCTTCGGCTTCGTTCCGGTACTGGAAGGCCGCGACGAAATCATCGGCATAGCGAACGAGCATCGCCTTGCCCTTGCAATAGCGTTTCACCACCTTTTCAAACCACAGATCCAGCACATAGTGTAGGTAGATGTTCGCCAGCACGGGCGAGACCACACCTCCCTGGGGACTGCCGGTTTCCGGATAGTGGATGCTGCCGTCCGGTTCCAGGATTCCCGCTTTGAGCCACTTGTCGATCAAGCCGATAAAGGCTTCATCGGCGATGCGCTGGTGCAGCATCTTCTTGAGCCATGCATGATCGAGATGATCGAAGAACCCGCGGATGTCCGCCTCCACCACGTACCCGAAGGGGCGATACTGAAGGTTGAACCCGAGGGCCTGCACGGCATCTCTTGCGCCGACTTTCGGACGATAGCCGAAGCTACACGGTTGAAAGTCCGGCTCATAGATGGCTCCAAGTAGCATGGATACTGCAGTCTGCAGCAGCTTGTCTTCGACCGCCGGAATACCCAGCGGCCTCTGTTTGCCGTTGGCCTTGGGAATGTACTTCCTACGGACCAGCTTGGCCTTGTAGCCTTTGTTCTTCAGGCGACAGACCAGATCGGCAATATTGGCTTCGAGGTCTTGCTCATAGGCCTGGGCACTCACCTTGTCGACTCCGCTGGCGGATGACTTGTTGAGCCGCTGCCAGGCCTTCCTTAGTTGCGGCTCGTTCAGCTCTCGATAAAGATTGCCGAAACGATGCTGCTTGTGGTGCCTTGCTTTGTTCGCTATGGCCCTCAGTGAGGTTGGCTCATGGTATTCCAGTCCGACTGTGTCCGGCATGAGTTTCCTTTGCGGGCTACATATTCACGTCGATCCCTTCCCCGTGTGATCGGCTCTCCCGTCTCGGAGTATTATGGATCGATCCGACTCCCCAGCGACCTTCAGTCACCTATCCCGTTGCCGGTTCGGCTTTCCTACCTGCGTCGACCTCTCATAGGCCGGTCAGGAGTCTTTGGGGTCTCCCAAGTTCCTGAACCATCTCTGATTACATGCCATAGCCTGAGGACCCCGGCAGCCTTCCACGACCTTGCCGTTGCGGTCGTTTCCTATTGACTTCGCGGCCGTTAAAACGCTCGTCGACTGCAACATCCTCGATTTCGGGGCTGTACCAGCAATTCAGGGAGTGCGGCCTCCCTTATGGCCTATAACCTTCTCTGTGTACGCTTCACCTGTTTTGTTCGCGGCCCTTTGCATACTTCCATCCGCGCAGGCGCTCCGCCTCAGGCGCAACACTCAATACGGGTGGGTGGCTAACCCTTACCCGACAGGGACTTGCACCCTGCAAGATGCTCCAAGCTTCGCTTGGCGCAATAACGCTAAAATGAGGGGCTTTTTTTAAAGTGAAGCGAGGAACGAGCGCAGCTTTAAAAAAGTCCCTCTCAATTTTTTTGTTATGCAAATATAGCTATAGTCAACTTGCTCCATTTTCCATTTCCCTAATTATGGCATCCTTAACCATCATAAAGTGGTTACCAAAATCGATAAGAACATCTTTACCCGTGTCTTCTCCCAACCTACGTGAGCTAACGTATACCTCATATGAAACACCGAGTTTGGAATCTTGAAAACCGAAGTTGATTTTTTTAGGAAACGAGTCTTCTAACTGCAGCCTAAGTTGAGGATTTTCTTTAGCAAAGTGTCCAAGGGCAAGAATTATGGGGTATCGACCTAAGAATTCATTCCCATCTTTTACAAGAGACTGATAACGTTTCGTAGCACTTTTATTTGCAACAATATTCATTTCAGTTAAAACAACATATGGACAATCTTTTCCATGGTCCACAAAAGTATGCCTTAAAACAAACAATCCCAGGTCATTGAAACCCCAATCCATAGACCAATCTGTGTGATATTCAGGTTGTTTTTCAAGACGGCCTTGAGTAGTTGAGGTTACTTTGGCGATAGCCTCCAAGGTTTTTGAAAGTCCCTCATCAAAGTTTGAACGAAAATCTGCATACATTTTGTCTCTTAAGAAAATTGGCATTTTGCAATCTTCCAAAAGTAATGGCAAAAGAACTACTCTTTTTTCTTCTAATTCTCTAAAAAAACCTGCAGTTAATTCTTTTTTACACCATTCTGATTCCATAGAAGCATTTGAGAGCACGACCAAAAGAGCACTTGATTCTTCAATAGCCGTTTGAACTTTATCGATTATTGAATCCCCGACATTAAGCTCCCAGCTATCGATCCAGACATGAGCTTTGTGTTGCACTAGATTTGCTGCTAATTTTTCAGCAAACTCTTTGTTTTGATGAGAATAACTTATAAATACAGGCATTCGTAATTCCTTTATGCATAACGTAATGCTCAGCGGCGCACGCTTTTTGTGCGTCCTCTGGAGCGTTTGGTTATGCCTCAACAATATTATGTACTATCAGATATTCGTAACCTTTGTCTGTAACTGCATAACAATTCGAATATATCTCCGTAATTAGCCCTTCACTGATTGCATTTTTTACATATTTATCAAATGTTAATCTGTGCATTTCTGTTCGAGGTAATGTTTCGTCTAGGGTGACATAATTTCTGGTGCTTTTGGCAAACGCATTGGAAATAGTCTTCATCACTTCTTTAAGACCGTCAGATGTCCTGTCTGGCTTTGTGCTACCCAAAGGAACAAAAGGATTTTTTCCAATTTCAGGTTTTTCATATAGTGGGGAATTTAATAAAGTTCGTAGGAGCTCATCTAGGCTATATTCGACATCTTCGTCTTTCGAAAAATCAATGTACAATTTCGATTTTAAAAATGTTGGTCTCAATGAGTTGCCAACCTGACGAATAATAGGAATAACTTTATTGGTGTCGATTCTTTGTAGCATGGAAGATGTCATTATCATTTTCTCGTAACCAACACCTCCCTCTCCCATATTTGCTTTTTTTACGTAGTTTTCGGTGCATACCATCACTACGTAGTCACACCTTTCAAGCTCTGTTTCCATGAAATGCGGAAGATCGTTTCCTGGACGAAGATCCCATTGATCCAAAATTGCATCAACGCCCCGATTCCTTAGTGTTGTTGCAAAATCTAGAACCCAACCTTTATGTTCAGCGGAGTCGTGTGAATATGAAATGAAAACTCTAGGAGTGCTCATGGATTTATCCATTCTATTTAAAAGCATAACGTTGCCATAAGCCGCGCGAGGAACGAGCGTCGGATTTGATGGCTGTGTTATACCGTTTCTTGATAATCTTCATCGATTTCTTTTGCTATCTGCTCAAAATGATTATGCTGTTCTCGAACATAAAAGTGATAAATCCTAGCATCAGCTTCTGACATGTCTGGATCATCGACTTTTAAATATCTTTCTAATTTTCTCAATGCATGATTATACTCATCGAGGTCGTACTTAGTGTACTCATTAAGATCCCATCTTTCAGAGAGAGAAGCTTCAAATCTCTGATATGTCTCCTGAATAGAATTTAGCATTGATAATGCAAAGACAACATTACTACCGTGAGGGGAATGAATACCCTCTGCTACTTTGCTGAAGGTATAACTCATTGATGAGTGAAATATGTCCGCAAGTAAATTGTCTTTGTATTTTTCTCTGTGAACTCGATCTGCCTCTTTAAGCTTTTCATCCAATAGCTTGTAGCTTTCTTCAATATCTTTTAGTTGGTCATGGATTAATGAGTAAATGTCAATATCAATAAACTCATTGCTTCCTTGATCGTAGCTACGCATCAATGTAAAACCTGCTTTGGATAGCGTCATCCTTGAAATGTAGTTGTAGTACGTTAATCCTTTGCTTTTATTTTTTGTTGGATGACCAATTGAAGCATTACGCAAAGACCGAATCTCTTTTAGACGATCAGTTAATTCAAACTTGATTCCAAATGCCTCAGACAAGTGATTCATTGCGTCTTGCTGTATAAACAGCGCTTGCATAAGACCGTAAGTAAAAATGTATTTCAGACCAACGCTGGCGGGGTACTCTTCTTCTAAATAATCTTGCTGTGAATACAGCGTATCCCCGATGGTGTCTAAAGAGCTACATATTTGGTTCCAATTATCCGAATCGCTCAGAAGGTCATTTTGGTAGCGTGTGGTATTAATGTGTTTTCGGACTGATTCCTCAAGATCACCTATCCGTTTCATCATTTTTTTAATGCTATCAGTCAATCCATTTATTTCTGACAATTCTCATAACTCCTTAGAGGTATAACAGTGGTAACAGTGGAAATTT